>NZ_JACSQS010000009.1:66119-159334 GCF_014836545.1 Stenotrophomonas lacuserhaii | reverse complement strand
GCTTTGCTTGCGAAGCACCGCTTCGCAAGCGCCCGAACGCACAGCCGCCCAGCGGCTGGGCCGGACCCCGGAGGGGCGGTTTTTGCCGTCCCCCGACCAGCCCCAGCGCCCGGCCCACCCAAAGCTGCGGCTCTCGCGCTACCCGCGAGGGGGTTTCACCCGTTCGACCAGACTACTTGCTGGAAACGTACTTCTCGCGCCGGATCTGCGAGTTGCCCAGACCCGCCAACTTCAGCGCGTCCACGCAGGCATCCACCATGTCCGGGTTGCCGCACAGGTAGGCGATGTCCGTAGCGGCATCCGGCGCAAGATCAGCCAGGTGCTGCTGCACGTACCCATGGCGCACGTCCGGACCGGGGTCGGCCGGCAGCTCGCGGGACAGGCACGGGATGTAGCGGAAGTTCGGCTGGGCCGCGGCAAACGCTTCGAAATCCTCGCTGTACAACAGCTCGGCCGGGCTCCGGGCGCCCTGCAGCAGCACCACCTGGAGCCCACGCTCGGCCATCGCGGTGGCCAGCAGGGGCAGCATCGAGCGATACGGGGTGACCCCGGTGCCGGTGGCGATCAGCAGGTAGCGGCCATTGAGGTCGCCCGGCTGCAGGCAGAACCGGCCGTACGGCCCGCTGGCGCTCAGCTGACCGCCGATGTCCAGGCCTTCGAACAGCGCCGTGGCGGCGCCGCCGGGGACGAAACTGACCGCGATATCCACCGCCTCGCCTGGCCCCAGCGCGTGGTCGTGGAGGGTCGCCAGCGAGTAGCTGCGCTTGGTCTGCGTGCCATCGGCGTACTGGAAATGGACCTGGATGAACTGGCCGGGCTGGAAATCCAGCGGCTGGCCGTCATCGCGGAGGAACTGGTAATGGCCTACGGTCGGCGCCAGCATGCGGCGGTCGACCAGCTTCATGGGAAATTGGACTGGCACGGCAGTGGGAACAGTGTGTAGCCGGGGCAAGCCCGTGGGGGGATCTATAATAGCCCTCCCTGCACTCCTCCATGCGCCACCCGCAGGCGCAAAGGCTTTCCGCTTGGCTTCCCTGAACAACAGTGCGCCCGCCCTGCGCGTGCGCGACCTGCGCAAGACCTACGACAACGGCACCGTTGCCCTCAAGGGCGTCTCGCTGGAAGTCGCCCCGGGCGATTTCTTCGCCCTGCTGGGCCCCAACGGCGCCGGCAAGTCGACCCTGATCGGCATCGTCAGCTCGCTGGTGAACCTCAGTGAGGGCCAGGTGGAGGTGTTCGGCACCGACCTGGTGGGTGAACGCAGCGCCTCCATGCGGCTGATCGGCCTGGTGCCGCAGGAGATCAACTTCAACCTGTTCGAGAAACCCTTCGACATCCTGGTCAACTACGCCGGCTTCTACGGCGTGGACCGCGCCGAAGCGGAAAAGCGCGCCGAGGAAGAGCTCAAGCGCGCCCACCTGTGGGAGAAGGCGCAGGTGATGAGCCGCACGCTGTCCGGCGGCATGAAGCGCCGGCTGATGATCGCCCGGGCGATGATGACCCGGCCGCGCCTGCTGATCCTGGATGAACCGACCGCCGGCGTGGACATCGAGATCCGCCGCGACATGTGGCGGGTGCTGAAGGAGATCAACACCGCCGGCACCACCATCATCCTCACCACGCATTACCTGGAAGAGGCCGAACACCTGTGCCGCAACCTGGCCATCATCAACCATGGCCAGATCGTCACCCAGGGGCCGATGCGCGAGCTGCTGGCCAAGCTCGACGTGGAGGGCTTCCTGTTCGACATCGACGGCAGCCTGCCGGCCGAGCTGCCACAGATCGAAGGCGCCACGCTGATCGCCACCGACGGGCACACGCTGGACGTGGACATGCCGCGCGCGATGGACCTCAACCGTGTATTTGCCGCACTCAACGCCTCGGGTATCCGCGTGCGTTCGATGCGGACCAAGAGCAACCGCCTGGAGGAGCTGTTCGTGCGCCTCACCGGCAACCCGGAGAACGTGGCATGAGCAGCACCCCGACCCCCATCCTGACCGATGGCCAGCGCAACCGCATCGCACTGGCCACCGTGGTGCGCCGCGAAGTGGCGCGCATCCTGCGCATCTGGGGCCAGACCCTGGTCCCGCCGGCGATCACCATGACCCTGTATTTCCTGATCTTCGGCGGGCTGATCGGCTCGCGCGTCGGCGAGATGGGCGGCTACAGCTACATGCAGTTCATCGTGCCGGGCCTGGTGATGATGAGCGTGATCCAGAACAGCTACGGCAACATCAGTTCCTCCTTCTTCGGTGCGAAATTCGGTCGCCACGTGGAAGAACTGCTGGTCAGCCCGATGCCGAACTGGGTGATCCTGTGGGGCTACGTGGCCGGCGCGGTGCTGCGCGGCCTGATGGTCGGGGTGATCGTGCTGATCATCGCCATGTTCTTCACCCCGGTGCGCATCCCGCACCCGCTGGTGACGCTGACCACGGTGCTGCTGGGCGCGACGATCTTCTCGCTGGCCGGCTTCATCAACGCGGTCTACGCGAAGAAGTTCGATGACGTGGCGATCGTGCCGACCTTCATCCTGACCCCGCTGACCTACCTGGGCGGCGTGTTCTATTCGGTGAAGCTGCTGCCGGGCTGGGCTGAAGCGGCAACCCACGCCAACCCGATCTTCTACATGGTCAACGCCTTCCGCTACGGCCTGCTCGGCACCAGCGACGTACCGCTGTGGGTGGCCTATGCGCTGATGCTGGGCTTCGTGGTGGCACTGACCTTCGTGGCACTGTGGCTGCTGCGCCGTGGCGTCGGCCTGCGCAGCTGACGTGATGCGGTTCAGCGACTACATCGTATTTGTCGATGAAAGTGGCGACCATGGCATGGACAGCATCGACGACGGCTATCCGTTGTTCGTGCTGTCCTGCTGCCTCATCAGCAAGAGGGACTACATGAGCACCGTGGTTCCGGCGATGCAGCAGTTGAAGTTCTCAACGTTCGGCCACGATGCGGTCATCCTGCATGAGCGCGAGATCCGCAAGGACCTGGGGCCGTTTTCGGTGCTTCGTGAACCCAACAGGAAACAGGCCTTCATTCAGGCGTTGACCGATGTGCTCGATCGGACGCCTATGACCGTGTTCTCCGCAGTGATAGACAAGCGCCAGCTAGCGGAGCATCGACGACGCGAAGAGAACCCCTACGAGCTGTCGCTGCGCTTCTGCCTGGAAAGAATTTTCTATTCGCTACGAAGACTGGGGCAGACCTCTGATGCAGAGGGACCCGTACTGACGCATGTTCTGTGCGAATCGCGCGGCCGCAATGAAGACGCTGACCTGGAACTGGCTTTTCGCCGCATCTGCGGTGGAGACAACTTCGGCAATATCCATCTGCCGTTCGAACCCGTGCTGACGGACAAGAAAAACAATTCCATCGGCCTGCAGCTTGCCGACCTGGTCGCCCGTCCGATTGGACTGAAGCAGTTGCGCCCCAGTCAGTCCAATCGTGCATGGGATGTCATCGAGCGGAAGTTGGACCGCGACCCATTGGGCCGCTACATCGGATACGGTCTGAAGTGCTTCCCGTAAAAACAAAAGGCCCCGGCGAATCCGCCGAGGCCCAATGCCGACCGGGAATCCCCGATCCAGTCGACAGCATACCAGAGCTGCCCCGGGGACGCCCCGTAACCCGTTCAACGCATTCAGTTTATCCTGAACCTGGAGTGTGAATCACATGCGCATCCTGATCCTTGGCGCCGGCGGTACCGGTGGCTACTTCGGCGGACGCCTGGCCCAAGCCGGGGTGGACGTGACCTTCCTGGTGCGCCCGGCACGCGCGGACCAGCTGCAGCGCGATGGCCTGGTCATCCGCAGCCCGCTCGGCGATGCCGCCTTCCCGGTGCAGCATGTCACCGCCGATGCGCTGCCGGCGCTGGTCGCCGGGCACCCGTTCGACCTGGTGGTACTGAGCTGCAAGGCCTATGACCTGGACAGTTCCATCGAGGCCATCGCGCCGGCGGTTGGACCGCGCACCAGCGTGCTGCCGATCCTCAATGGGCTGCGCCACTACGCCGCGCTGGATGCACGCTTCGGCCGCGATGCGGTGATGGGCGGACTGTGCTTCATCAGCGCGGCCAAGGATGCCGATGGCGCGGTGCTGCACCTGGCCAAGCCGGCCAGACTGACCTTCGGCGAGCGCGATGACGTCGGCCTCAGCGCCCGTGTGCTGGCCTTCGCTGCTGCCTGCGTGCAGGGCGGCGTGGACCACCTCGCCAGCGAAGACATCCGCCAGGAACAGTGGGTCAAGTACACCTTCCTGACCGCACTGGCGGCCGCTACCTGCCTGCGCCGTGCCGACATCGGCACGATCATGGGCAGCGAGGGCGGCGAGGACTTCCTGCGGGCGCTGTACGCCGAATGCGTGGCCGTCGCCGAGGCATCCGGCGAGCCGATACCGGCCAGCGCACAGGAAACCGCGCTGGCCGCATTGACCCAGCCGGGCTCCGCGCTGAAGGCCTCGATGCTGCGTGACCTGGAAGCGGGGCAGCAGGTCGAAGCGGACCACATCGTCGGTGACATGCTGGCGCGTGCGCGCGGCTTCGGCCAGGACGCTCCGCTGCTGGCGCAGGCCTTCGGTTCCCTGCAGGCTTACCAGGCGCAGCGCGCGGGCTGAACGAGGTGGTAGACCTTCCCAAGAGCGTGTTGGTCCTCGGGCTTGGCTACAGTGGCCAGGCCGTGGCACGCCGCCTGCTCGCGCAGGGCGTGGAGGTGGCCGGCACCGTGCGCGATCCAGCCGCGCACCGTGGTGACGCCCTGCTCCGGCACCGCCTTGCCGCCGATCATCCGCTCGACCCGCCGCTGCTGGACATGGTGGCGCGTGCCGAGGCCGTGCTGTGCACGATCCCGCCCGATGCCGACGGTGACCCAGCGCTGCGCCAGCTGCGCGATGCACTGGCCAGCAGCACGTCACTGCGCTGGGCCGGGTATCTGTCCTCCACGGCGGTTTACGCGAGCCGTGATGGCGGCTGGATCGACGAGGCCTCGCTGGCCGACGGCACCACGCCGTCGGCACTGCAGCGGCTTCACGCCGAACGGCAGTGGCAGGCGCTGGCCAGCGAACGGGGTATCGACTCGGCGGTGTTCCGGCTGCCGGGTCTGTACGGGCGCGGTCGCAACGCGCTGGTGCAGTTGGCCGCCGGGCGTGCCCGCCACGTGGTGCGCGCCGGGCTGGTCTTCAACCGCCTGCACGTGGAGGACCTGGCCGATGTGGTGATGGCGGCCCTGCAGCATCCGCAGCCTGCTGGGCTGTACCTGCCGGCCGATGACGAACCGGCCCCGCCGCAGGAGGTGTTGGCGTACGCCGCGCAGCTGGGTGGGTATGCGCTGCCCGCGCAGCAGCAGTGGGACGATCCGGCGGTCAGCCCGTCGCTGCGGCGGTTCTACGAAGGCAACAAGCGCATCGACAGCCGCCGCACGCGCGCGATGCTGCAGTGGCAGCCGCGCTTTCCGAGCTACCGCGAGGGGCTGCAGGATGCGTGGGAGCAGGGGGATGGCAGGCGGTAGCGCCGCGCAGGAAGTGACGACCAACGGTCGTCACCCACCACGACCAACGGTCGTTGGTCAGCCAGGCAGGCGGAAGAACGCGCGCGCAGCCGCAGTGGTAGTGGCCGCTACGATATCGGTCGCTTCGCCGCGGTCGCGGGCCAGCTCTTCCACGATATGCGCCAGATACATCGGCTCGTTGCGGCGGTCTTTGGGCATCGGCTTCAGCGAGCGTGGCAGCAGGTACGGCGCATCGGTTTCAATCATCAGGCGGTTGGCCGGGATGTGCTTGACCAGCTCGCGCAGGTGCGCGCCGCGGCGCTCGTCGCACAGCCACCCGGTGATGCCGATGTACCAGTCCTGGTCCAGGTAATCGAACATTTCCTGGCGTTCACCGGTAAAGCAATGCACCACCGCCGCGCCGATGCGGCCCTCGAAATTCTTCATCTGCGCCATGAAATCGGCATGCGCATCGCGCTGGTGCAGGAACAGCGGCTTGCGCGCACCGTCGGCCGCGGTGACTTCAGAAGCGAGCTGCAGCTGCCGCTCGAACGCACGGTGCTGCGCCGGACGCGGGGAGAAGTCGCGGAAATAATCCAGCCCGCACTCGCCCACCGCCACCACTTCCGGATGCGCATGCAGCGCGCGCATTTCCGCATCGCATTCGTCGGTGTATTCCACCGCATGGTGCGGGTGGACGCCGGCGGTGGCATACAGCAGGCCGGGGTGCTGGCGCGCCAGCTGCAGCGCCAACGGTGAATGTTCGCGGCTGGCGCCGGTGATCACCATCTGCGCCACGCCGGCCTCGCGCGCACGCGCCAGCACGGCATCGCGGTCGCGGTCGAAGGAGTCGTGGGTGAGGTTGGCGCCGATATCGATCAGTTGCATGGTCATCGCAGTGGGGAACGCCGGCTCATTGTACCTGCCAGCCCCATGGCCCCTTATCCTTGTGCGATGAGTACCCCGCACTTCCCGATTTCCGCGCTGCTGCCGCAGGTCCAGGACAGCCTCGACCTGCACCCGCGGCTGGTCCTGGAAGCCCCGCCCGGCGCCGGCAAGACCACCCAGGTGCCGCTGGCGCTGCTGCACGCGCGGTGGCTGGGCGGGCAGAAGATCATCCTGCTGGAACCGCGCCGGGTCGCCGCGCGCAGTGCTGCCCAGTTCATGGCACGGCAGCTGGGCGAGGAAGTCGGCGAAACCGTCGGCTACCGCATCCGCTTCGAAAACAAGGTGTCCGCACGCACCCGCGTGGAGGTGGTCACCGAGGGCATCCTGACGCGCATGCTGCAGGATGATCCGATGCTTGAAGGCATCGGTGCGCTCGTGTTCGATGAGTTCCACGAGCGGCACCTCAGCGGCGATCTCGGCCTGGCGCTGGCGCTGGACGTGCAGGCGCAGCTGCGCGACGACCTGCGCCTGGTGGTGATGTCGGCCACGCTGGACGGTGAGCGGCTGGCGCGCTTCCTGGATGCGCCGCGCCTGTCCAGCCAGGGCCGCAGTTTTCCGGTGGAGGTCTCGCACTTCCCCGCCCGCCGCGACGAACCCCTCGAGCTGCAGGTGCGCCGCGCCGTGCAGCAGGCGCTGGCCACCCATCCCGGCGACGTGCTGGTGTTCCTGCCCGGACAACGCGAAATCCAGCGCGTGCTGGCCGGCCTGCACGACACCGTGGACGCAGCCACCGAGGTGCTGCCGCTGCATGGCGAGCTCCCCGTGGAACAGCAGGGCCGGGTGCTGCAACCGGCGGCCGATGGACGCCGCCGCGTGGTGCTGGCCACCAACGTGGCCGAATCATCGGTCACCCTGCCCGGCGTGCGCGTGGTGATCGACAGCGGGCTGGCGCGTGAGCCGCAGTACGACCCCAACAGTGGCTTCACCCGGCTGGACGTGGTGAACGTGGCCCAGGCATCGGCCGACCAGCGTGCCGGGCGTGCCGGCCGCGTGGCAGCAGGCTGGGCGTGGCGCTTGTGGCCGCAGTCGCAGCGGCTGGAACCGCAACGCCGGGCGGAAATCGAACAGGTCGAACTGACCGGGCTGGCCCTGGAACTGGCGGCGTGGGGCAGCAGTGACCTGCGCTTCGTCGACGCGCCACCGGCCGGGCCGCTGGCCGCCGCGCGCGAGCTGCTGCAGCGGTTGGGTGCGTTGTCGCCCGCCCATGCGATCACCGCACAGGGCCGCCGGATGCTGGCGGTCGGCACCCATCCCCGGCTTGCGGCGATGCTGCTTGCCGCAGGCACCAGGACCGAACAGGCGCTGGCGGCCGATATCGCCGCTTTGCTGGAGGCGCGGGACCCACTGCGCCAGGGCGGCGACGCACTGGCACCCCGCTGGCGCGCACTGGCCGCATTCCGCAATGGCCGTGCACCGCATGAGGCGAGCCGCAGCGGGCTGGCCGCCATCGATGCAGCGGCCAGGCAGTGGCGGCGACGCCTGCGCTGCGACGCCGCGCCGCCCTCGAGCATCGAAGCGCACCAGGTGGGTGACCTGTTGGCGCATGCGTTCCCGGACCGCATTGCCTTCCGCCATCCGAACGATCCGCAGCGCTACCTGCTGGCCAACGGCCGCAGCGCGCGCCTGCACGAGCTGAGCGACCTGCGCGGCGAGCCGTGGCTGGTGGCCAGCGAACTGCGCCTGGAGGCACGCGATGGGCTGTTGCTGCGCGCCGCGCCGGTGGATGAGCAGTACCTGCGCGGCGTGTTCGCTTCGCGCTTCGTCAGCGAGGACATCGTGCGCTGGGACGCCGAGCGCCGGGCGCTGGTGGCGCTGCGCGAAAGCCGCTTCGAGCGCATCGTCCTCGACAGCCGCTCGGCCGGACGCGTCGACCCGGCGCATGCCGCCGCCGCGCTTACCGAAGCGGTGGCCGAACTCGGCCTGCAGGCCCTGCCATGGACAGAGGGCCTGCGGCAATGGCAGGCGCGGGTGGAAGCGCTGCGCCGCTGGATGCCCGAGCTCGGCCTGCCGGATGTCAGCGATGCGGCCCTGCTGGCCACGCGCACCGCGTGGCTGCAGCCTGCCTTCACCGGCAGGACCCGGCTGGATGCGCTGGACGAAGCCAGCTTCGGCGAGGCACTGAAGACCCCGTTGGAATGGTCGCAGCGGCAGCTGCTGGACCGCCATGCACCCACCCGCATCAGCGTGCCATCCGGGCTGGAGCGCACGATCAGCTACGCACTGGACAGCGATACCGGCGAGCCGCTTCCGCCGGTGCTGGCGGTGAAGCTGCAGGAACTGTTCGGGCTGGCGGACACGCCGCGGATTGCCGACAACCGTGTCGCACTTACCCTGCACCTGCTCTCGCCGGGCGGTCGTCCACTGCAGGTCACCCAGGACCTGCGCAATTTCTGGGCCAGTACCTATGCCGAAGTCAAAAAAGAAATGAAGGGCCGTTACCCGCGCCATCCCTGGCCGGATGATCCATGGACAGCCACCGCGACCCACCGCGCCAAGCCGCGCGGGACCTAGGCAGCGTGCCTTGGCCAGCCCTATCCTGAACGGCTGCGGTAGAGTCACGCCGCGCGCCTGCTTGCCTGACATGCCGTTTACAGCGACCGCGCGACACTGGACTTCGACCCGAGGCAAAGGACCCCACATGAGCAGACTGACCGTAATCACCGATCGTGCACTGGAACGCGCGCTGGACCTGGCCCATAGCGCAGGCGATGGCATCAAGCACGCTGGCGGTAACCTGGGCGGCAGCCTGCGCCACTTCGGCCCCACCGCCGCCGACTGGCTGAAGACCGGCGCAGCACTGGGCGCGGTCAAGACCGGTGGCCGGATCGCGACCAAGGCCGCGCGCCGCAATCCGGCGGTGACCATCGCCGCTGCTGCCGTTGGCGTGGGCCTGCTGGGCTATGCGCTGTATCGCAAGCAGCAGAAGAAGAAGCTGGCCGGTGGTCATGTCGTCAACGGACAGGCGCAGCGCGTCGCGGCGCGCGATCGTCGTGCCAGCACGATCCAGGACGAACACAGCGATATCGGCAGCGACGCCTGAGTGCGTAACGCGGGTTGATGTCCCGCAGCTGTCCTGGCCGCTTAGGCGGCATGAAGGGCGTGGCGGATGCCACGCCCTTCGTCGTTTTCACGCTGCAGAGAGTGCGCAGGTGCTCGCCGGCCACACCCCCGCAGCCGCCCTTATTCCGCTTGCCGCCACTGCCCCGGCTGGAGCCCGCCCAGCTGATAGGGGCCGATCGATGCGCGTACCAGTCGCAGCGTCGGCAGGCCTACCGCTGCCGTCATTCTCCTCACCTGGCGGTTTCGCCCTTCGCGCAACGTCACGGCCAGCCACGCATCGGGCACCGTCTTACGGAAACGCACCGGCGGATCGCGCACCCACAGCGAAGGCGGATCGATCTGCTCGACCCCGGCAGGCAGGGTGGGCCCGTCGTTGAGCAGCACGCCACGGCGCAGCTGCGCCAGCCTTTCCGGCGTCGGTTCGCCCTCCACCTGTACCCAGTAGGTTTTGTCCGCCTTGTGCCGTGGGTCGGTCAGCCGGTGGGCCAGGCCACCGTCGTCGGTGAGCAGCAGCAGCCCTTCGCTGTCGTGGTCCAGCCGCCCCGCCGCATAGACCTGCGGCGGGAGGCCGAAGCCCGCCAGCGTCGGCCGCGGCGGCACACTGCGGTCGGTGAACTGGCACAGCACGTGGAACGGCTTGTTGAACAGGATCAAGGACATGGTTGCAGTTTTCTGCCTTGTTCGGCGATGCGGCGCAGATGGCCCTGGTGGGGCGTGCGTCAGCCGAGCAGGCTGGGTGGGAATGTGAGTGTGTCAAGTCTGACGCATGCCGTGGCCTTCGTCATGGCATCCCCGCAACCCAGGAGCACCCCATGCACTTGCCCGCCGCCGGAAATCCTCCAGCACCCCGCGCCCGGACGCCACCAGCGACGCTGGCAGCTTCCACCCCTGCATCGACCGGCTCGCCACCAGCGCGAATCGAGAACCGCCCCCTGCATCTGCAGCCAGTGCCTGACCCGGTCCCGGGCCGTGCCACGTCCGCTGGCGCAGCGGGCGCTGTCGCCGAGGCGAGGGATGCGCACTTCACCGACCTGATGCGGGCAACGGCAATGCAGCCCATGGTCGCCTGCGTGCATGCGGCAATGCCCTCTGCGCAGGCACGTCTGCTGGCCTTCGACCAGTGGGTAATCAAGCATGCCGTCGCGCTCGGCCGTCCCGCCCTGGCAGGGCTTGCCCCCACCAGTGCAGCGCGCGAATTGATGGCCCAGCTGCCGATGACGGGCGATCCCGCCAAGCTGGCTGCTACCGGCTATGTCACCGTGTTGTTCAACACCGTTCTTCCGGACCCGGGCAACTCAGACACGCATCCGGTCGCCTTACTGCGGAGCGCACTGTCCCAGGCCCCTAACCAGCCAGCGGAAGACGCCGGGGCGCCCCCGCTGACCACAGCAGACCCGCGTGCGAAAGTGATCAGCGCGCCGCCTTGATGAAGCGCAGCGTCATCCGGTCACTTTCACCGATCGCCTTGTACTTGGCCGCATCGGCAGCGTCGTGGTTGTTGGACGGCGGCAGCGTCCACACGCCATTGGGATGATCCTTGGTATCGCGCGGGTTGGCGTTGATCTCGCTGCTGCCATCGAGGGTGAAACCTGCCGCTTCGGCCATCGCGATCACCTGCTGCTGGCCGACATAGCCGGACCCGTCGTCGTCGCCGACATCGGCCTTGGCGCGATGTTCGACCACGCCCAGCACGCCGCCCGGCTTCAGCACGTCGTAGAAACCCTTGAACATGCCCGGCGCCTGGCCGGACTTGCGCCAGTTGTGCACATTGCGGAAGGTCAGCACTACGTCAGCCGAAGCGGGCTTGCCGAACACCGGCGCGGCCGGGTCATAGGCCACTTCGGTGGCCTTGTCGAACTGTGCAGGCGAGGCGGTGAACTTCTTCTGCAGGCCATCGCGGCTGCGCTGCTGGTAATCGCGGCCACGTCCTTCCGGCACCGATGCCGGATCCACCACCGCGGCAATGTACTGGCCCTGCTGGCGCACCAGCGGTGCCAGGATTTCCGAGTACCAGCCGTTGCCGGGGGTGATCTCGATGACCGTACTGGCCGGGGTCAGCTTGAAGAACGACAGCGTCTGCGCCGGATGGCGGAAACCATCGCGGGTGACATTGGCCGGATCGCGCATGGTGGACTTGACCGCCGCCTCGATCGCCGGGCTGACCTGTACCTGCGACGCCGCGCTGGCGGCCACCGGCGAGCGGGCATACAGCGGTGATGCCGACAGCGCCGCTGCCACGGCGAGGCAACAGGCAGACACGGTGATCAGGTTCTTCATGGCGGGGCTCGCTTGGATGATGGGCGCAGACTAGCAGTCCGCACCGCTTCGGTGTTCACAAAGCGTTAGCGCCGCGCGGCGCACCGGAACACAGTTTTGCGGCCGGTGCCGCAGCAGCGTCATCTCCCTCCCCTTATGCTGCTGGCATGGCTATACAAGGAGACTCCGCATGACGGCAACCCGCGAACTCGGCCGTTCGGGCCTGCAGGTGCATCCCATCGCCTTCGGTGGCAACGTGTTCGGCTGGAGTGCGGACGAGAAAACGACCTTCGCCCTGCTCGACGCCTTTGTCGATGCCGGCTTCAACCTGGTCGATACCGCCGACGCCTATTCGGCGTGGGTGCCGGGCAACCAGGGCGGTGAATCGGAGTCCCTGATCGGCAGGTGGTTCGCACGCAGCGGCAAGCGCGACAAGGTGGTTCTGGCCACCAAGGTGGCGAAGTGGTCCGAACAGCCCGGCCTGTCGGCAGACAACATCACCGCGGCGGTGGAAGGCTCGCTGCGTCGCCTGCAGACCGATGTCATCGATCTCTACCAGGCGCATGAGGATGACGAATCCACGCCGCTGGAGACGACGCTTGGGGCCTTCGCGCGGCTGATCGAACAGGGCAAGGTCCGCGCCATCGGGGCCTCCAATTACAGTGCCGAGCGGCTGGCTGACGCGCTGAAAATATCGGCCGACTACCGGCTGCCGCGGTATGAAACGCTGCAGCCGGAATACAACCTCTACGACCGTTCCGGTTATGAGGCCGGCCTGGAAGCCCTGGTGCAGCGCGAGCAGCTCGGGGTGATCAGTTATTACTCGCTGGCCAGTGGTTTCCTGAGCGGTAAATACCGCCGCAGTCAAGACGCGGCCCGGAGCCCCGCACGCGGCCAGGCCGTGGTGGCGAAGTACCTCAACCCGCGCGGCAACCGCATCCTGGGGGCGCTGGATGACATCGCCGGCAAGCATGCCGCGACCGCCTCCCAGGTTGCGCTGGCCTGGCTGATCGCGCGTGCTTCGATCACCGCGCCGATCGTCAGCGCCACAAGCGTCGAGCAGCTGCGCGAGATCCTGGCAGCGGCGACGTTGGCGCTGTCGGCGCAGGACATTGCCGAGCTGGACGAAGCCAGCGCCTAGCCGCGCGCAGACCTGCCCCCGGCCGTTCCGCCGTTGCAACCGCATCGGCCGGTGCGTCATGCTCGGCACTGTTCCATTGATGAGCCACGATGAAGATCACATATCTTTCACGTCGTTGAATGGAACGATAACCGTGACGCACTTCGCACTTAAGCATTGAGGGACGCACCCGATAAGGAGGTCTCCCCTTCCCGGACCCATGCGCTCATGCGGAACGCCTCGCCCGCTTCTCCCCCACCTGCTCGTGGCATCCAGTTCAAACTCATCGGCGCCACCTCGCTCGGCGTGCTGTTGCTGGTGGCCAGCGCCCTGGCCGGCCTGGCGTCGGCCTGGTTCGACCTGGGGGCGGCGATGCCGGCGTCCTATGCGGTCAGCCGCGATGCCGAACAGCTGCAACGGGAGTTCCGCCTGCAGGTGCAGGAGTGGAAGAACGTGCTGCTGCGGGGTGCCGATGATGCGCTGCGCGAAAAGCACGCAGCCGCCTTGACCGAAGAGGGACGCAAGGTAGCGGAACTGGCTGCCAGGGTCGGCCGTGCCGAGGATGGCCGGACGCGTGAGCTGGTCGCGGCGTTCATGACCGACCAGGCCACGCTGCAGCGTGACTACCAGGCTGCGCTGCAGGCTTACATCGCATCGGGTTACGACCCGGCCGCCGGTGATGCGCCGGTGCGCGGCCGCGACCGCCCGCTGGCACAGGCGCTGGACGGCCTGGCCGCGCATACCGCGAAGGTCGCGGATGCGGCCATCGCGCGCCGCGCGAGCCACGCACGCGAACTGCTGGTGACCAGTGCCGTGGTGACGGTCATCACCGCCGTGCTGCTGTTGCTTGCGCTGTCATGGTGGCTGCGCCGCGCTGTCGTGCGGCCGGTGGTGGCGGTGGAAGCCGCTGCGCGCGCCGTGGCCGCCGGCGACCTGGACTACCGCGTGCAGGTGCAGGGGCGCGATGAGATCGGCCGACTGGCCACGACCATGCAGGACGTGCAGGGCACGCTGCGCGGTGTGCTGGCAGCGCAGGCAGAGATGGCCCGCACCCACGAAGCGGGTCGGATCAGTCATCGCATGGACGCCGCTGCATTCCCCGGCGCCTACGGCCGCATGGTGGCCGACTGCAATGCCTTGGTCGCAGCGCACATCCAGGTGAAGATGCGTGCCATCGCCGTCATGGGCCGTTACGCAGTCGGTGATCTTTCCGAAGACATGGACCGCCTGCCGGGCGAGAAGCGCGTCATCACCGATGCACTGGATGCCGCCAAGGCGAACCTCGGCGCGATCAATGCCGAGATCAAGCAGCTGGCAGGCGCCGCTGCCGCCGGCGACTTCAGCCAACGCGGCAACGTGTCCCGCTTCGAGCACGATTTCGCCGACATGGTGGCCGGCCTCAACCAGCTGATGCAGGCCACCGACGGCAACCTCGCCCAGGTATCGAGCATGCTGCGCGCGATCGCCGACGGTGACCTGCGTGCGCGCATGGAAGGTGAATTCCATGGTGTGTTCGCGCGTATCGCCGGCGATGCCAATACCACGGCGGCGCAACTGGCGACGATCGTCGCCGACATCCAGCAGGTGGCCGGCGGTGTCCGCGAAGCGGCGATGGAGATCGCCAGTGGCAACAGCGACCTGTCCCAGCGCACCGAACAGCAGGCCGCCAACCTGGAAGAAACCGCCGCTTCGATGGAGGAGCTCACCTCCACCGTGCGCCAGAACGCAGAACATGCACGCACCGCCAACGACCTGGCCCACAGCGCGGCGAGCGTGGCATCGCAGGGCGGGGAGGTGGTGGGCCAGGTGGTGGCGACGATGGGCGGTATCGAAACGTCTTCGCGGCGCATCGCCGAGATCATTTCGGTGATCGACGGCATCGCCTTCCAGACCAACATCCTGGCCTTGAACGCGGCCGTGGAAGCCGCGCGCGCAGGCGACCAGGGCCGCGGCTTCGCCGTGGTGGCCAGTGAAGTGCGCACGCTCGCACAGCGTTCGGCGGCGGCGGCAAAGGAGATAAAGGGGCTGATCGATGAATCGGTGGAGAAGGTGGCCGATGGCTCCGCGCTGGTACGCCAGGCGGGCAGCACGATGGGCGAGATCGTCGCCTCGGTGCAGCGCGTGACCGACATCATGGCCGAGATCTCCGCCGCTTCGCAGGAACAGAGCGCAGGGATCGAACAGGTCAACCAGACCGTGGTGCAGATGGACGGCGCGACCCAGCAGAATGCCGCGCTGGTGGAAGAAGCCTCTGCTGCCGCGCGCAGCATGGAACAGCAGGCCGCGCGCCTGGTCGAATCGGTGGGCGTGTTCACCCTGGCCTGAAGGCCTGGCCCGTGGTGGGTGAGGACCACTGCTGTTGGTGGGTGACGACCGTTGGTCGTCACGATCCGGCCTACACCACGAACGGCTCGCGCTGCATGCCTTCTGCCAGCACATCCACGAACGAGCGCACGCGCGCCGACACGGCCGTGTTGCGGTAGTACACCGCGTGGATCGGCTGGTAGACATCCAGCGTCTGCACGACCAGCAGCGGCACCAGCGCACCGCTCGCGCGGTCGGCGTGGGTCAGGAAATCAGACAGGCAGGTGATTCCCGCCCCTTCCACCGCCAGCCGGCGCAGGGTCTCACCACTGGAGGCGGCGATGTCCGGGCGTACCCGCAGCTGGCCCTCGTCGTCGCCGGGCAGCGGCCAGCGGTTCAGCGATTCGGGTTCGTTGAAGCCCAGCAGCGTATGCGCGGACAAGGCGGCCACGCTGTCCGGCGTGCCGTGCTGGCGCAGGTAGGCAGGGCTGGCCACCAGCTGCAGGCGGCAGCGGCCGAGCAGGCGCGCATGCAGGGTGGAATCGGCCAGCGGACCGATGCGGATGGCCAGGTCGGTGCGCCGCTCCAGCAGGTCGATGTAGCGCTCGGAGCTGTTCACTTCCAGCGCCACCTCCGGGAACTGCTGGCGATAGCGGGCCACCAGCGGGGCGATCACATGCAGCACGAACGGCATCGCCGCATCCACGCGCAGGCGACCGGCCGGGCGTTGACGACGCAGCGCCATCTGCTCTTCCGCCGTCTCCACCGCCTCCACGATCTGGCGTGCCTGGCGGACGAACGCCTCGCCTTCGGCGGTCAGGTGCAATCGGCGGGTGGTGCGGGTCAGCAGCGTGGTGCCCAGCTTTTCTTCGAGCCGGCCCAGGGCCCGGCTGACCCCTGAGGGGGTCTGGCCCAGCTGTTCGGCCGCCGCGCTGATGGTGCCGCTGTCGATGACGGCCAGCAGCGCCTGCATTTCGTCCAAGGTGATCTTCATGGCCGCATTATTGACCATCACGCAAGAGTGATTGGCGTGAAGACGTGTTTTTCAGCAAAGGTCAGCGGCGCAGACTGCGCTCCTTCCTTTCCTGCCGGACCCTGTCATGACCCGTGGCATTCCCCTCGCCCTGTTGGCGTTGACCCTCGGTGCCTTCGCCATCGGCACCACCGAGTTCGTCATCGTCGGGCTGCTTCCGACCATCGCCGCTGACCTGCAGGTCAGCCTGCCCTCGGCTGGCCTGCTGGTGTCCCTGTACGCGCTTGGCGTGGCGATCGGCGCCCCGGTGCTGACCGCGCTGACCGGGCGCGTGCCGCGCAAGACCCTGCTGGTGGCGCTGATGCTGGTGTTCACCCTCGGCAACCTGGTCGCCTTCCTGGCCCCCGGCTACAACGCGCTGATCGTCGCCCGGATCCTGACCGGCCTGGCCCATGGCGTGTTCTTCTCCATTGGTTCGATCATCGCCACCTCGGTGGTGCCGAAGGAAAAGGCCGCCAGCGCGATCGCCATCATGTTCACCGGCCTGACCGTCGCGTTGGTGACCGGCGTGCCGTTGGGCACCTTCATCGGCCAGCACCTGGGCTGGCGCGCGACCTTCCTGGCGGTCTCCGGGCTGGGCGTGGTGGCGCTGCTGGGCAGCCTGGCGTTCGTGCCGCGCAACCTGGCGCAGAGCACGCCGGCGACCTTCCGCCAGCAGCTCGGCGTGCTGGCGCAGCCGCGGCTGTTGATGGTGTATGCGATGACCGCGCTGGGCTACGGCGGCACCTTCCTGTCCTTCACCTACCTGGCGCCGATCCTGCAGGAGGTCACCGGTTTTTCCACCAATGCGGTCAGCGGCGTGCTGCTGGTATATGGCATCTCGGTGGCGTTCGGCAACGTGTGGGGCGGCCGCCTGGCCGACCGGCTCGGGCCGATCCCCGCACTGAAGCGGATCTTCGCGCTGCTGGCGCTGGTGCTGCTGGTGCTGACCTTCACCGCCCACAACACCTGGCTGGTGCTGTTGACGGTGCTGGCGCTGGGCGCGGTGGCCTTCGGCAACGTACCCGGCCTGCAGGTCTATGTGGTCAAGCAGGCACAGCGCCATGCGCCGCAGGCAACGGAGGTGGCATCGGGACTGAACATTGCTGCGTTCAACATCGGCATCGCCCTCGGCGCCTCGCTGGGTGGGCTGGTGGTGGAGCATATCGGCCTGATGCACACCCCATGGCTCGGCGCGCTGGTGGTCCTGGGTGCCTTCGCCCTTACCGCGCTGAGTGGCCGGCTGGACCGCCGCGATGGCATCGACGACCGCGCCGAAGGCATCCACGTGGCGGCGCATTGATGCCTCCGCTGGCGCACGGGGTCGCCACACCGCGTTGCCCGCACGCATACCTTCCCTGCCCTACCCTCTGTCCATCCCCCACTGGAGTATCCCCATGACCGTTCCTGCTTTTGGCCTTGGTACGTTCCGCCTGAAAGACCAAGCGGTGATCGATTCGGTACGCAACGCGCTCGACGTCGGCTACCGCGCCATCGATACCGCGCAGATCTACGGCAACGAAGCCGAGGTCGGCCGGGCGATCGCCGAATCCGGCGTACCACGCGATGACATCCATCTCACCACCAAGATCTGGATCAGCGAATTCAAGCGCGATGCGCTGCTGGCCAGCCTGCAGGGAAGCCTGAAAAAACTGCGCACCGACCGCGTCGAGCTGACCCTGATCCACTGGCCGTCGCCCGATGATGCCGTGCCGATGGAGGAGTACCTGCCGGCCTTGGCCGAGGCCAAGGCGCAGGGCCTGACCCGTGAAATCGGCATCTCCAACTTCACCATCGCCCAGACCCGTCGTGCGATCGGCATCCTGGGCGCCGCTGAGATAGCCACCAACCAAGTGGAGATCCATCCGTACCTGCAGAACCGCCTGCTGGTGCCGTTCCTGCAGGAACAGGGCATCCACGTCACCGCGTACATGAGCCTGGCCTACGGCGAGGTGATCAAGGATCCGGTGATCCAGGCGATCGCCGGCCGCCACCAGGCTACCCCGGCGCAGGTCGCGCTGGCGTGGGCACTGCAGCAGGGCTTGGCGGTCATTCCCTCTTCCACCCGGCGCGAGAACCTGGCCAGCAACCTGGAAGCGGCCCGCCTGCATCTGACCGACGAAGACCTCGCCCAGATCGCCACGCTCGATCGCGGCCATCGGCTGGCCAACCCGGACGGCATCGCCCCCGCCTGGGATTGACGGACCCGGGTAGCGCCGAGCCAGGCTCGGCGGGTTGCCGCTGCAGGATCAATCCCTCAGCAACCACCGGCGCATCGCGGCACTGACCTCGGCAGGCTTTTCCATCGGTGACAGGTGCCCGCAATCGGGCACCACCACCAGCGTGGCGTGCGGCGCCAGCGCCTGCATCTCCTGGCTTATCGGCAGCGGCGTGATGCGATCGTTCTCACCGCAGACGATCAGCATCGGGTCGCGGTAAGCGGCAAGCAGCGCATGGCCATCCTCGCGGTCCAGTCCACTTTGCCGCAGGAACACCTCGGCACCGAGCCGTGCGGTCATATCGCGTACGCGCTGTACCAGCACGTGGTCGTCCAACCGCGAGGCGTCGATGTAACTGCGCATCAGCGTGTCGCCGAAGCCGTGGAACCGGCCGGGCAGCCGGACGCTGGCGATCTGCGTGGCGCGCTGTGCGGCACGCTGCGGCGAATCGGCGTGGATGGAGGTATCGATCAGGGCCAGCCGCAGCACGCGCTGCGGTGCGCTGCGCAGGATCTGCTGGGCCACGAAGCCGCCCAGTGAAAACCCGGCCAGCGCGAAGCGTGGCGGCGCCTGCGCCAGCACGGCATCGGCCACCGCCTGCATCGTGTCGCCAGCGGTAAGGTCGCCGACGGTCGGATCGGCGATGTCCGCCAGGTCGGACAGTTGGTCGCGCCACAACTCGGCGTCGTTGAGCAGGCCGGGAAGCAGCAGCAAGGGAATGCGTTCTTTCATGCTCACATTGTAAGAGGGCGACGGGTAGCGCCGAGCCATGCCCGGCGAGCGCAGCGGCAGGCGGGGGCCTGACGACCACAGCCGTCACCCACCAGAGCAAACGCCTGACGGCCAGCGGCCGTCACTACCAGGCGCCGGCGGGATCATTCCAGCAACTGCGCGGCCACCTGCTGCACCGGCAGGCTCACCATCATCACCGTCGAATCATCCGGATCCAACCGGGTGGTGAAGCCCAGGCTCTGGCACATCGCGATCATCGTGCTGTTCTCGCGCAGTACCTGCCCTTCCACCACGTCCAGTCCCAGCCATTTGGCGTACTCGATCATGATCGTCATCAGACGCCAGCCGATGCCGTGGCCCTTCAGGTCCGAACGGATCAGGATGCCGTACTCGCCGCGATGGTAGTCGGCATCTGCATGCAGGCGGACGGCACCGAGCATGTCACCGCTGCGCGGATCGATCGCCACCAGCGCGATGGAGCGCGCGTAGTCCAGCTGGGTCAGGCGGGCGATGAACTCGTGGCTGAAATGCTTGACCGACTGGAAGAAGCGCAGGCGCAGGTCGTCATCACTGACGCGGGCGAAGAACGCGCGGAACAACGCGTCGTCTTCCGGCCGCACCGGCCGCACGAAGGCGTTGCTGCCATCGGACAGCTGCAACGTACGCTCCCACTCCTTCGGATACGGAAATACCGCGAAACGCGGATGGCCACGGCCTTTGTGCAGGATGCGCGAGGGCGCGATGGCGACCCGCGCGTCCAGTGCCAGGATGCCTTCGCGGTCGGCCAGCAGCGGATTGATCTCCAGTGTGCGCACTTCGGGTATGTCGGCCGCCAGCTGCGCCAGCTTGACCAGCACCAGCGCGACGGCGCGCTCATCGGCAGCGGGGAAATCACTGTACGGCTTGAGGATGCGCGAGACCCGGGTACGACCGATCAGCTCATGCGCCAGCCGCAGGTCGAGCGGCGGCAGCGCCAGCGCCTTGTCATTGATCACTTCCACTGCGGTGCCGCCACGACCGAACACGATCACCGGGCCGAACGTCGCGTCATCGGCGATGCCGGCGATCAACTCACGCGACTTGGGCCGCACGATGGTCGGCTGCACCAGCAGGCCATCGATGCGCGCATCGGGGCGCAGTTCGCGCGCGCGCGCCAGGATGCTGGTGGCCGCCACCTGCACGGCGGCCAGGGTGGAAAGGTTGAGGCGCACGCCGTCCACTTCGGATTTGTGCGGGATGTCCGGCGAGAGGATCTTCAGCGCCACGCTGGCGCCCTGCTCCAGCAGCGGCTGGGCCAGGTCCATGGCTTCATGCGCGTCGCGGGCATGCAGCACCGGCGCCGAAGGAATGCCGTACGCCTTCAGCAGCGCATGCGTGGCCAGCGGGTCCAGCCAACGCTGGCCGGCCGCCAGGGCTGCCTCGACGATCGCACGCGCGGCACCTGCATCGACCACGAAATCCTGTGGCAGGCTCGGCGGGGTCTCCATCAGTGCGCTCTGCGCATCGCGGTAGCGGACCAGATGCTGGAAGCCACGCACTGCTTCGGCTTCGGTGGGGTAGGTCGGCACGCGCGCAGCGTTGAGGGTTGCCGTTGCGCGCTCGTCGTTGCCCAGCCACACCGCGAACACCGGCTTGTCACGCTGGTGCCGCGGACGCAGGCCCAGGGTGCGGGTGAGCGCCTGCGCGGCATCTGCGGAGGAGGTGAACGCGGTCGGCACGTTGACCACCAGCAGGGCATCGTTTTCGTTGTCAGCCAGCAGCGCTTCGATGGCAGCGGCATAGCGCTCGCCATCGGCGTCGACCACGATGTCCACTGGATTGGAACGTGACCAGCCCTGCGGCAGTACCGCGTCGAGCTGCTGCACGGTGCTCTCCGACAGCGTGGCAAGCGTGCCGCGCAGCGCCGCCAGCTGGTCCACCGCCAGCCGCCCGACGCCGCCGCCGTTGCTGAGGATGGCCAGCCTGCGCCCCGGGAAAGAGCCCAGCCGTCCCAGTGTCTCCGCGGCGGTGAACAGTTCGTCCAGCGCGCTGACGCGCAGCAGGCCGGCGCGGTTGAACGCCGCGCCGTAGACATCATCGGCGCGCGCCAGTGCCTGCACGTGGGTATCGTTGCCCGGCATGATGCGCTCGGCACGGCCAGACTTGACCACCATCACCGGCTTGGAGCGCGCGGCGGCACGTGCGGCCGACATGAACTTGCGCGCATCCTTGATCTGCTCCACGTACAGCAGGATGGCGCGCGTGCGGTAGTCGGTGGCGAAGTAGTCCAGCAGGTCGCCGAAGTCCACGTCCATCGTATCGCCCAGCGACACCACCGCCGAAAATCCCACCGAACGCGCGACGCCCCATTCCACCAGCGCGGCGGCGATCGCGCTGGATTCGGAAATCAGCGCCAGGTCGCCTGCCTGGGGAACGTGGGCGGCGATGCTGGCATTCAAGCGCGCGTGCGGGGCGATGACCCCCAGGCAATGCGGCCCGAGGATGCGCAGGCCCTTGGCGCGGGCGCTGGCTTCCACCTGTGCGGCCAGCGAACCGGGCCCTTCGCCCAGGTGCGCGGTGAGGATGATCGCCGCGGCCACGCCCAGCGCGGCGGCATCGGCGATCACCTGCGGCACGATGCTGGCCGGGGCGGTCACCACCACCAGCTCCGGTACCCAGTCCAGGTCCTTGAGCCGCTTGGTGGTGCGGATGCCATCGATCTCCGCGTGGCGCGGATTGACCCAGGCGACCTTGCCGGCGAATCCCGCCCCGCGCAGGTTGCGCATCACCGCCCGACCGGCCGAGCGATCACGCGGACTGCCGCCGATCACGGCGACCGACTGCGGGCGGAACACGGACTGCAGGTTGTAAGTGCTCATGCCGCTAGTAGAGCAAAAAAGGGGTTACAGCAGGGTGCCGTGGAGGATGCTGGCGGCGATGCTGAAGTAGATCACCAGGCCGGTCACATCGACCAGAGTGGCCACGAACGGGGCCGAGGCACTGGCCGGGTCGAAGCCGAGGCGCTTGAGCGCGAACGGCAGCATCGATCCGGACAGCGACCCGAAGGTGACGATGCCCACCAGCGCAGCGGCCACGGTGAGCGCCAGCAGCAGCCAGTGTTCGCCGTAGTCGTGCAGGCCGCCCAGCTGCCAGATCACGATGCGGACCATCGCCAGGCTGCCCAGGATCGTGCCCAGCACGATGCCGGTCGGCAGTTCGCGCAGGGCAACCTTCCACCAGTCACGCAGCCGCAGTTCGCGCAGTGCCAGGCTGCGGATCAGCAGCGAGGTGGCCTGCGAACCGGAGTTGCCACCGGAGCTCATGATCAGCGGAATGAACAGGGTCAGCACCACCGCGCGGGCCAGCTCGTCTTCGTAATGCTGCATCGCACTGGCGGTGAGCATCTCACCGAGGAACAGCACGCTGAGCCAGCCGCCGCGCTTGCGCAGCATTTCCAGGAAGCCGATCTGCATGTAGGGCTTTTCCAGCGCTTCCATGCCGCCGAACTTGTGCGCGTCTTCGGTGGATTCCTCGATCAACGCGTCCAGGATGTCATCCACGGTGACGATGCCGAGCATCTGCATGCCGGCATCCACCACCGGGATCGCCAGCAGGTCGTGGCGGCGGATCAGCTGCGCCACTTCTTCCTGGTCCATCGCCACGTCCACCGTCACCGGTGCATTGACCTGCGCCACGTCCAGGATCGATTCGTCCGGCAGGCCGGTGATCAGCCGGCGCATGGTCACCACCTGGCGCAACTGGCCGCTGGCGGGGTCGAGCACGTAGATGGCATAGACGGTTTCGCGGGTGCGCTCCACTTCGCGGATGTGCTGCAGGGTCTGGCCCACCGTCCAGTTGGCCGGCACGCTGACGAACTCGGTGGTCATCAGGGCGCCGGCGGTATCCGGCGGGTAGCTGAGCAGGGTCTGGATGACCTGGCGCGCCTCGGCGCCGATCAGCGGCACCAGCCGCGCGCGCTCGTCCTGGTCCAGTTCGTGGACGATGTCGGTGGCGCGGTCGTCGGCCATCAGCCCCAGCAGCGCGGCCGCCCGGGCCGGCGGCAGGGTCGCCACCAGCTCGCCGGCACGCTGCAGTTCGGGCGCTTCAAGCAGCTTCACCGCACGCGGCAGCGGCAGTGCGGCAAGCAGGTCGACCGCCGCCGCGATGGGCAGGGTGTTGAGGTATTCCACCGCGTCAGCGGTGTTGAAGTTGGCCAGCGGTGCGGCCGTGGTGGCGGCGTCGGTGGCGGGACGCAGCATCTGCTTCTGGTTCATCGTGGTTCGCCTTTCGTCGTTGCCGCTGCAACGCCAACGCAGGCGAACCGTCCCTGTCAGGCGGTCGCCGTCGCTGGCGTCGAACGAGGTCGACTTCTACTGTCGCTGGACATGGGGGGTTGGATTCCGGAAGGGTGGTGCCAGCGGGCAGGCCGTGGCGGGGGGCAGGATGGACCCGTGGGCAGCATGGGTCAACCCCGGTGTGGCGGCCGGGTTTGGCCCGGCTCAGCTGCACCCCCGTGCGAGCGGCGACGGGCGGCGCATAATGTCGCGCAAGGGCCGGCTGCCACCCGGCGTGCCCTTCCTCCTGCGGCCATGACCTCGACTTCCCATGCATAGCGGCGTGCTCGAACTTGCCCTGGTCCTGCTGCTTGCGGCCGTCATCGCGGTGCCGGTGTTCCGCCGGCTGGGCTTTGGCGCGGTGCTTGGCTATCTCGCCGCCGGGGTGGTGCTGGGTCCGGATGGGCTGGGCTTCGTGCAGGATACGGACCGGATCCTGGGCGCGGCCGAAATCGGCGTGGTGATGCTGCTGTTCGTGATCGGGCTGGAGCTGTCGCCATCGCGCTTGAAGGTGATGCGGCGTTCGGTGTTCGGTGCCGGGGCGCTGCAGGTGGCGACCTGCGCGCTGGTGCTGGGCGGCCTGCTGATGCTGGACCATTTCCACTGGAAGAGCGCGCTGGTGGTCGGCGTGGCGCTGGCGCTGTCCTCCACCGCAGTGGGCCTGCAGCTGCTGTCCGAACACAAGGCGCTCAACAGCGATCATGGGCGGCTGGCGTTCGCGATCCTGTTGTTCCAGGACCTGATCGCCATCCCGCTGCTGGCCGCCATTCCACTGCTGGGGGGTGCGCGCAACCAGACCCTGCATTGGCAGGACGTGGCGGTGGCCATCGGCGCACTGGCGGTGGTGATCCTGTGCGGGCGGCCGCTGCTGCGCCGCGTGTTCGGCATGGTTGCGCGCACGCGCAGCCCGGAAATGTTCACCGCCACTGCCCTTCTGGTGGTGCTGGGCACTGCCTGGTTCCTGCAGGAGGCCGGCCTGAGTCCCAGCCTGGGCGCGTTCCTGGCCGGTGTGCTGTTGTCCGATTCCGAGTTCCGGCATGAACTGGAAGCGCAGATCGAACCCTTCAAGGGCTTGTTCCTGGGCCTGTTCTTCATCGCCGTGGGCATGGGCATCGACCTGGATCGCATCGCCGCCGAACCGGGCATGATCGCCGCCGGCGTGGGCGTGCTGCTGGTGGTGAAGTTCGGCTTGTTGTATGCGATCGGACGGATCGCCGGGTTGGCGTCACGCCAGGCGATGATGCTGGGCAGCGTGCTGTGGCTGGGCGGCGAGTTCGCCTTCGTGGTGTTCAACGAAGCGCAGCGCGCGCTGCTGCTGGGCAGTGCCAACCATGACCGGCTGGTGGCCATCGTCGGCCTGTCGATGGGACTGACCCCGCTGTTGCTGATCGCACTGCTGCGCCTGATCGGCCGCGAGACCGTGGCAAAGCCCGACGCCGCGCCGGCCGATGAGGTCAATCCGGACCACCGTCCGAAGGTGCTGATCGCCGGGATGGGGCGCTTCGGGCAGGTGGTGGCGCGACTGCTGACCGCGCAGAAAGTGCCCTTCGTCGCGCTGGAGGTCAATCCGGATACCGTGGCCGACCTGCGCCGCTTCGGCAACCAGCTGTACTACGGCGATCCGACCCGGCCGGAGATGCTGCGCGCGGCCGGCGGGGCGGAGATCGCGGTGTTCGTGGTGACCATGGATGATCCGGAAACCAACCTGCGCGCGACGCGGATGATCCGGCGGTTGTATCCGGACGCGCGGGTGCTGGCACGGGCACGCAACCGCCAGCATGCGTGGCGGCTGATGGACATGGGGGCCGAGCCGTTCCGCGAGGTGTTCGGCACCAGCCTGGAACTCAGCGAACAGGTGCTGAAGCTGCTGGGGGTGTCCGAGGAGACGGCCCGCCGGCATGTGCAGCGATTCCGCGAACATGATGAGAAGCTGCTGCGCGATCAGTACCTGGTGTACGACGACGAGGCGGCGGTGATCCAGACTTCGCGCGATGCGCGCACTGACCTGATGCATCTGTTTGAAGCGGATGCGGGAAGCGGGAAGGACGCGCCACCCGACCGGTAGCGCCGAAGGCGTGACGACCAGCTGTCGTCACCCACCAGGGCAGGAGCATGACGGCCAGCGGCCGTCATTACCGGTGATTCATTCGCGCAGGAACCGCGCCATCGAGGACACGCCGGGCACGCGCGGCTGGAACTCGGCGGCCACGTCGATGAAGCCGCGCATCACCGCGATTTCGCGGGGGCTGCGGTTGAGCGTGTCGCGTGCCTCTGGATCGGCACCGGCACGCAGCAGGCGCTGCACCAGCAGCGGCAGTCCGTGCAGCGCGGCCAGGTGCAGCGGGCCGAAGCCGCGCGGATCACGCACCTCCAGCGAAACGTCTTCATCCAGTAGGCGTTCCACACCGGCCAGTACCACCTGTTCGTCGCAGGCGGTCCCCGGTTCGGCACGTGCGCCCAGCAACAGCAGCAATGGGGTCACCTCGCCAGCGGCGGCCTTGTCCGGCTCCGCGCCGGCCAGCAGCAGGGTGTCCAGCAGGGCCAGCAGGCGCGAGCGGTCACGAGCGGAGAAACCGTACAGCGCAGCGCAATGCAGCGCGGCCAGCTGCTGCGCGTCGCTTGCATGGACGTCCGCACTGGCGGTCAACAGCCGCGCCACGATATCCGGAAGGCCCAGCGCCGAGGCCAGCATCAGCACCGTGACCCCGCCGGGCAGGCGGTGTTCCAGCTGCGCACCGGCATCCAACAACGCGGACACGATATCCATCTGGCGCATGCTGACCGCCGCCGACAGCGGTGTGGCGCCACTGGCCGAGGCATGCTGCGGATCGGCACTGCGCGCCAGCAGCAGGTCCACCACGGCAAGGTGCCCACCACCGGCCGCTCGCAACAGGGCGGTGCAGCCCTGCGCGTCGACGCTGTCCACGGCGAAGCCAAGATCGATCAGCCGGCGTACGGCATCCACGTCGCCGGCGGTGGCCGCGGCGGCCAGGTCGGATTCGCGCAACGTCCTTCGTGGCAACGACCAGACCCGCCAGTCCAGCCAGTCCGCCAGGTCACGGCGGCCGCTGGACAGCGCCACACCCAGCGGTGTCTGCCCATCAGCCGCACGCGCTTCCGGCGAGGCGCCGTGGCGCACCAGCAGCTTGAGCGCGGCTTCGCGTCCCAGCGCAGTGGCCAGGTGCAGGGCGGTCATGCCATGGCTGTCGCGTGCCTCGCGATCCACCCCCAGGCCCAGCAGCGACTGCTGCAGGCGCAGCCAGCCCAAGCGCACGGCCAGGGCCAGCGGCGGATCGCCGGCGGGCGATGCAGCGAATGGGTCGGCGCCACGTTCCAGCAGTTCCAGTGCCAGCTGCTCCAGCCCGCGACTGGCCTGGTCATGCTGCGCGCAGGCGGCGAGGAAGCGCGCCAGGCCACCACTGCCGGCAGGCGAAACGCCCTGCTCCAGCATCACCTGCAGCGCCGGCACCGCATCCACGCCGCGCGCCAGCAGCGCGAACATCGGCGTATCGGTGCAGGCATCCAGTACGTCGTGCGACGCGCCCTGCTGCAGCAGCCAGCCGATGGCGCGCGGCTCCAGCGCCAGGTCCGGTTCGTGCAACAGGCTGCCCAGTTCTTCGGCACGGCACAGGCGCGCCATCGATTCCATTCCGTCCAGGTTGCCAAAGCGCAGCGATTCGCGCAGCAGCTCGAGCGGTGGCCGGTCCGGCAACAACGAGGTCGCCACGTCGTGGCCTTCGCTGTCCGCCACCAGGCCGTCGCTGACTGCGGCAGGCAGCGGATAGGCCGGATCGAGCATGGCCACGATGGCCCAGCGGCCGGCTTCGGCCGCGCTGTCCACTGCGCGCCGCGCCAGTGGATCGTCCAGGTCGGCAACCAGCCCCAGCTCCAGCAGCCGCTTCACCACCAGCGGCGGCACATTGGTCGCCATGGCGGCCAGCAGCAGGGCGTTGCGGCCGTCGGTGTCGACCGCTGCTACATCGGGATTGTGGCGCAGAAGGTGCTCGATGACCGCCGCGCGCCCACCGGCGGCGGCCTCCAGCAGCGGCGTCCGGCCGAGTGCATCGCGCGCTTCCAGGTTGGCACCGGCGGCAAGCAGGGCGTCCAGGATCGCGGTGTGCCCGGCCAGGGCGGCTTCGTGCAGGGCACTGCGGCGCTGGCGATCACGCGCATCGGCACGCGCCTTGTGCTTCAGCAGCAGCTGCACGCCGGCCGGATCATCATCTTCGGTTGCTGCGGCGGCCAACAGCACCGGGATGCCTTCGGCCGGTTCGGTACGGGCGCCGCGCTCCAGCAGGAACCGCGCCAGGCGCCAGTTGCCGACCTGGCAGGCCACCGCCAGCGGCGACCAGCCGTCCTGGTTCAGCGCATCGATCTCGGCGGCGGCATCGCGCAGCAGCGCGGCGACGCCGGGGTCGGAACTGCGCGCTGCGTGGTGCAGCGGCGTATTGCCGTCGGCATCGGTGGCACGCGAATCGGCACCGTTGGCGAGCAGGGTCATCACCGCTTCCGGGCGCCCATGCCAGCTGTCGCGGGTGGCCGCCAGCAGCGGCGTCATGCCCTTGTGCGGGGCGTTCACATCGACGCCGCGGGCGATCAGTTCGCGCAGCAGGCGCAGGTCCGGCAGTACCGCGGCCAGCACCGGCAGGTTGCGCTGGTCGCGCCACTGCGGATCCGGCATGGCGTGCGGGTCGGCACCGGCCTGCAACAGCTGCAGCGCGCGGTCGATCCGGCCGTGTCGCGCCGCTTCATACAGCGCCGGCGCCAGCGCGTCGGCCGGCATGGCTTCAAGTGCGGCCGGTGTCGTATCGGCATCGGGTTGCTCGCGCGCCTGCCAGGCACTGCGCAGCTCCTGCATGACGTGCACAGGCGCAGGATGCGTGGTGCCCGCCGGGGCTACCCGCTGCAGCAGCAGGTGCAGCAGCGGCGACAGCAGCACGGTGGCGCCCACCGCTGGCCAACGCAGGCCTGCCGGCAGCAGCTCCGGCCAGGCCGGCATCACCACCAGCGCGCACAGCGCCAATACCAGCGCAGCGACGGCCAAGCCACGCCAAGCGCCCAGTTCGCGCCCGGCCAGGCCCGCAGCGTGGCGCTGCAGCCCACCGGCCAGGCGTTCCACGTCACTCCACAGCGGCCATGTACGCCATACCGCCAGCAGACCGACGCCCAGCAATACCGCCAGGCCCAGCGCGGCAGCCAGGCTGCCGCTTTCGCGCAGGGCGGCGAGCGGCCAGGCCATCAGCAGCGCAAGCACCGCTGGACCGGCCAGCCACAAGGCCAGCAGCGCAGGCAGTTCTTCGCGCACCACCTGCGGCAGCGGACGCAGGACACGGCTTCGACGCAGCCAGGACACGCCCAGCGCGAAGGCCGGCTGCGCCAGCGCTGCCAGCAGCGCACCCGGCAGGCCGCCGATCGCCGAAGCCGCAGCGAGCAGCGCGCCCAGGGCCAGCGCGGCAGGCACCATGCGCGGCCGCGGCTCAGTCATTGTGGCGCGGCATCATGCTGGTGATGCTCGGGGGCACCTGCAGGTAGAAGCCGCGGCTGGCCAGCTCGTCGCGCACCTGCGCGGCGTCCGCGCGCGCCAGCCGACGGCCCTCGGTCAGTTCCACTTCCAGCACCAGCTGCAGCCGGCCCAGGGATTCGGCCAACGGCCCGGGCAGCACGCCGAAGCCATCCCGTTCGGCGAGGTAGACGTAGGTATCGTCTTTGCGTTGGCTCTTGTAGACGTAGGCGTGCATGCTTTCAGGTTTACCCTTTAAGGCATGATTGTGTCGGAAACCCGTCACCGGCGGAAGGCGTCAGGCCAGGCACATCCCCGCCACGCGTTGTTTCCCGACACGAAGTTCATCAATGTCAGGACGCGGTTCAGTCTTCGGCCAGTGGATGACGGGCGAACACCAGCGAGGTGTTGATCCCGCCGAAGGCGAAATTGTTGCTCATCACATGGTCGACCTGCAGCGTGCGACCTTGTCCGCGAACATGGTCCAACGGAGCGCAGCGCGGGTCCACCTGATCCAGGTTCAAGGTGGGGGCGAACCAGCCCGCGCGCATCATCTCGATGCTCAGCCAGGCTTCGAACGCGCCGCAGGCACCCAGCATGTGGCCGACGTAGCCCTTCAGCGAGCTGATCGGCACGCCCGCCCCGAACACGGCGGCCGTGGCCTGGCTTTCAGCAATGTCACCATGGTCGGTGGCCGTGCCATGGGCGTTGATGTAACCGATCTGCGACGGCGCCAGACCGGCGTCGTCCAGCGCCAGCTGCATGGCGCGCGCCATGGTCGGGCTGCTCGGCTGGGTCACGTGCTGGCCGTCGCTGTTGCTGCCGTAGCCGCGTACTTCGGCCAGGATCGGCGCTCCGCGCTGCAGCGCATGCTGGCGCTCCTCCAGCACCAGGGTGCAGGCACCTTCGCCCAGCACCAGCCCATCGCGGCCGGCATCGAACGGGCGCGGCGTGGTCTGCGGCGCGTCATTGCGCACGCTGGTGGCATACAGGGTGTCGAACACCGCGGCCGCCGTGGCGTCCAGCTGCTCGGCGCCACCGGCCAGCATCACCGTCTGGCGACCGGCGCGGATCGTTTCGTAGGCTTCGCCGATGCCCTGGCTGCCGGACGTGCACGCGCTGGACGTCGTGTGGATGCGCCCGCTCAGGCCGAAGAACACCCCGATGTTCACCGGTGCGGTATGGCTCATCATCTTCAGGTAGGTGGTGGCGGTGATGCCGGCGGTGGTGAAGCTGTTGAGCATGCGGCCGAACTCACTGATCGCCTCATGGCTGCCTGCGGAGGACCCATAGGACACGCCGGTGCGCCCGCCATGCAGCACCGGATGATCGATCAGGCCGGCCTGCTGCAGCGCCAGTTCGCTGGCGCGCACGGCCATCAGCGCCACGCGCCCCATCGAACGGGTGGTCTTGCGGTTGTAGTGCGGTGGCAGCTCGAACGCCTCGGCCGGTGCGGCCAGCCGGGTGTTCAGCCCTTCGTAGACATCCCACTCCGGCATCGCGCGCACGGCGTTGCGCAGCGAACGCAGGCGCGCGTGGATGCTCGGCCAGTCCTGCCCCAGCGGGCTGATCGCCGCTGCGCCGGTAACCACCACGCGGCGTCCTTCGCGCTGCATCAGGCCAGGCCTCCGTTGACCGAGATCACCTGGCGGGTGATGTAACCGGCATCGGCCGACAGCAGGAACGATACCGCCGCGGCTACTTCGTCCGGCGTGCCGACACGGCCGGCGGGAACCAGCTTGAGCGCGTGCTCGACCACTTCGGCGTCCAGCATCTCGGTATCGACCAGCCCGGGTGCCACGCAGTTGACGGTGATCCGGCGACTGGCCAGTTCCAGCGCCAGCGCCTTGGTGGCACCGATGATGCCGGCCTTGGCGGCGCTGTAGTTGACCTGGCCGCGGTTGCCGATCAGCCCGGACACGGAGGCCAGGGTGACGATGCGGCCGGGCTGGCGGCGCCGCACCATCGGCATCACCAGCGGATGCAGCACGTTGTAGAACCCATCCAGGTTGGTATGCAGCACCTGGTCCCAATCCGCTTCGCTGAGCGCGGGGAAGGCTCCGTCGCGGGCGATGCCGGCATTGCATACCACGCCGTAGTACGCGCCATGGGCGGCCACGTCGGCTTCCAGCGCGGTGCGCGCGGCGGCGCGGTCACTGATGTCGAAGGCAAGTACGCGCGCCTGCCGGCCCATCGCGATGATCTCCGCGACCACGACCTGCGCTTCGTCGATGCGGCTCCGGCAGTGCACCGCCACATCGAAGCCATCGCGGGCAGCGCGCAGGGCGATCGCGCGGCCGATGCCGCGGCTTGCACCGGTCACCAGCACGGCAAGATGGGCTGTCATGCGTTTCCACTCTCCAGGTAAGCCTGCGCATCGGCCGGTTCGAACACCGATACGTTGGCGTCCACCCATGTCTCGGTGCCCGCACTGATACGGCAGGCGAACATTCCCAGCCCATTGTCACCCATCAGTTCGCGCCGCGCGTGGACCACCAGCGCGGTACCGGCCGGGAACACGGAAACCTGGCTGCTGTAGCGGCGACTGCCAAGCAGGAAACCGATCCGCGGCGGGCGACCGTCACGCCGCGCGCGGCAGCCCGCCCACGCCGCGATGGCCTGTGCCATGTACTCGATGCCGATCCAGGCGGGCACGCCGTCGGCCTGGTTGAACAGGCCCGAGGCCGGGACCACCAGCGCCACCTCGATGCTGTCCTCGTCCCAGCGCAGCACCTGCTCCAGCAGCAGGGCGCTGCCACGGTGCGGTACCACGTCCTGGATCGGATGGATCCTCATGCGCCGGGCGTCCGCTGCAGGGCCAGCACGGCATTGCTGCCACCAAAGGCGAACGAACTGCTGAGGAGGCGCTGCAGGGGGCCGGCCGCCACGGTGCCCGGCGCCACCAGGGCCAGCGCGGGCAGCTGCGGATCAGGCTGGCCATCCCACCAGTGCGGTGGCAGGCGGTGGGCGGGGTTGTCCGCCAGCGCGATCCAGCACAACGCCGCTTCGATCGCCCCGGACGCGCCCAGTGCGTGGCCGGTCAGCGGCTTGGTGGAACTGGCCGCGACCTGCCCGCCCAGCACTGCATGTACCGCACGCGATTCCATCGCATCGTTGTGGCGGGTGGCCGTGCCATGCAGGTTGATGTAGTCCACGTCCGTCGGTGCCCAGCCGGCGCGCTCCAGCGCCTCGCGCATCGCCGCGATGGCACCGGCACCACTCGGTTCAGGGGCGGACATGTGGTGGGCGTCCGAGCTTTCGCCCCAGCCGGCAAGCTGTACCGGGCCCGGCTCGCGGGTCAGCAGGAACAGCGCGGCCCCTTCGCCGATGTTGATGCCCGCCCGCGTTGCCGAGAACGGCAGGCAGCGGGTGGCGGAGATCGATTCCAGCGCATTGAAACCGGCCACGGTGAAGCGGCAGAGCGAATCGGCACCGCCGGCGATCACCGCCTCGACGATGCCCGCGCGCAGCAGGCGCGCCGCCGAAGCCATCGCCTTGGCACCTGAAGAGCAGGCAGTGGACAGCGTCCACGCCGGTCCCGTTGCACCGCTGCGATGGCGCACGAATGCCGCCGCGCTGCCCATCTCCTGCTGGCCATAGGCGAAGCTGTCCGGCCAGCGACCGCTCTCCTCGCGCGCACGCAGGGCCGGCTCGGTTTCGCCGATGCCGGAGGTGCTGGTACCGATGACCACCGCGACCCGCCCGGCACCGTAACGCTCGATGGCGGCCTGTACGGCGGGGGCGATCTGTTCCAGCGCAAGGTCCAACAAGGCATTGTTGCGGCCGCGCAGCGCGGTGGGCAGCGCCGACAGATCCGACAGCGTGGCCTGCACCCGGCCCAGCGCCAGGGTGCGTCCGGGCAGCACGTCGTCGCAGTCGCTCAGCCCACCGGGGTGGTCGGCGAACAGGCCGGCGGCGACCGGTGCGCGGCCGGCGCCGAGCGCGCAGACGATGCCCATGTCGTTGAGGAAAATCGACGCGCTCATGGGGCTTGCTCGCCGGTAGGCACCGAACGGATGGTCAACGAATAGCCTTCGATGCGGTTGTCCAGCTGCAGGCTGCCATCGTCGTTGCGCTGCAGCCGCAGGGCCTCGACCCCGCCACGCTGCAGCCGGCGCACGCGGCCATCGTCGACCACCTGCCAGCCGTCGGTCAGCACTGCGGCAATCGCCGTGGTCGGCCACAGCGCGAACTGCAGGTCGTCCAGCACGCGGTCGGCACGTACCTGCCTGGGCAACCAGGCAGCGCGCTGTTCCTGCAGGTTCTGTCCATCCCACTGCACGCGGAAGCCGGTCTGGCCCATCGCCTGCACCAGCAGCTGCACCTGGTCGGCATCGGCTTCAAGCAGCGCATCCAGGTCGCGTTCGGCGCGACCGAAGCGGAAATGCAGCTGTTGCTGCAAAGCGAGGGTTCCCTGCAGGCTGGCCGGTGACAGGCGCAGCGGCGGCAGCGCCGCATCGGTACGCACCGGCGGGCCGGCGCAGGCGGCGAGCAACAGGGTGAGCAGGATCGCAGGCAGCAGGCGGCTCATGTCACGGGGTTCCTGTCGTTGTAGGCGGTGCGGGGCGGAACAGCGGCGACAGCAGCCATACCAGGCCGATGCCGAGCAGCAGGGTCATGCCGAAGGCGCGCAGCGCCGGGGTGTTGGAAAGCCCGAGCAGGCCGAACGAAAGCCAGGTACTGGCCGCACCCACGCACACCGCGACCCAGGCGCTGGGATCGCCACGGTGTTCCAGCAGGAAGATGCCGTAGTCGATGCCCATGCCCAGCAGCAGCATCAATGCCAGCACGTTGAACAACTGCAGCGGATGACCAAGCAGGGCCAGCACGGCAAGCGTCAGGCTGCCGGCGAGCAGGGTGGGCACGATCACCCGCCAGGCATGACGGCGATAGCGCCACCACAACGCGGCGAACACCAGCGCGATACCCGCCAGCAGCATGCCGCTCATCAGCTTGCGGTAATGCCCCAGCAGGCGCGAGAAATCGGCGGTGCGGTCGACCCAGCGCACGCCGGGCAGGCCGGCGCCGGCCTGGTCGAGGTCGGCCAACGCACGCGGCTGCGACAGGTCATCGACCAGCACCACGCTGGCCACGCCCTCGCCCAGTGCGCCGATCCACAACGAACGGAACGGGGCCGAGGCCGGCGAAGCGAGGAAGGCCTGCAGGTCGATCGGGGTGCGGGCGAATGTCGGTCGCTGCAGCGCCTCGCCACTGACCGCGCCAACCGCCTGCAGCACGGCCGACTCGGCCTGCGCGGCCAGCCGGGCATCGGCATCCTGCTGCGACGGAGACGGCAACCAGTCACTCAGCGCGCGGTGGCTGCCGATGCGGCCTTGCCCTTCCAGTGCGCGCAGGCGCACGGTCAAGGCTTCTTCGCGCTGCAGCAGCTGGCCGGCATCGGCGCCCTGCACCAGGAAGAACTGCGCCGGGCTGGGCATGCCGAGCAGGCGCGAAATGCGGATCTGCTGTTCCATCAGCGCCGGCGGCGAAGACTGCAGGCTGCGCAGGTCATCATCCACGTGCAGGAACAGCATGCCGCCGGCGGAGAACAGCAACAGCGTGGCGATCACACCGCCCAGCGACCGGCCGCGCAGCCGCGGCCAGCGCTGCAGCGTGTTGCCCAGCCAATGCGAGAAGCGCGTCTGGCGTACCGTTCCACCATCCAGCCACGGGAACCACAGGATCACCGTGACGAACGCAGCCGCCAGCCCGACCACCGAGAACAGTGCCATCTGGCGCAGCCCGGGGAACGGGGTGACCGCCAGCGCCAGATAGGCCAGGGCGCTGGTCAGCAGCGCCAGCCACAGGCCGGGCAGCAGATGGCGCAGCAGGGACCAGCGACTCTGCCGCGGCGCTGCCTGGCGCGAGGCGAACCAATGGATGCCATAGTCTTCGGCCACGCCCACCAGCGAGGCACCGAACACCAGCGTCAGCAGATGCACCTTGCCGAACACCAGCACGGTCACGGCCAACGCCACGCCGCAGCCGACCAGCAGCGACATCGCCACCAGCAGGATCGGGCGCAGCGAACGGAACGCCAGCCACACCAGCAGCAGCACCGCAGCCAGCGAGCCCCAGCCGATGGTGTTGATCTCGCGGTTGGCCTGCACCGCCGCGGCTTCGGCATGCAGCGGCACCCCGGCATGCAGGATCTCCAGGCCGGGCGTGGCGGCGGTCGCGGCCTGCCCCGCGCGTTCCAGCAGCGCGCCGATATGCGGTTCGCCATCCAGCTGGAATGCCGAATCGCGGGTGTCAAAGCGCAGCACCACCCACTGCTTTCCGTCTGCCTGCAGCAGGCCGTCCTCACCCAGTCGCAGGCCGGCCGCCTTCGCCTGCTGCTGCCACCAGGCCGGCCACAGGCCCAGCGGATCCTGCAACCAGGCGGTCAGCCGTGGTCCGCCCATGGGCCCGTACAGCCGGGCCAACGCCTGTTGCGCCAACGCATCCAGTGCGGTGTGCTGCAGGGTGTCGCGCTGTGCGGGGGTCAACAGGCGGTCACGGTAGGGCGCGTAGAAGGTACGTGCCTCATCGAACCAGCCATCGAGCGCACCGGCGGGCTGCAGCAGCGCCGCATCGGCGTCGCCTGCCATCGCATCGGCGAAGGCCGCCTGCGCGCGCAACGTAGCGGCCGCCTCCGCGCTGCCCAGCAGTACCACCACATCGCGCGAGTTCGCATCGGCGATGCGACGGGTCACGTCCGACAGCAGCCGGTCCTGCGCATCCTGGGGCAGCAAGGCGAGGATATCGGTGTCGATCGGCGCATGCTGCCGCCACTGCAGGGCCTGCTGCACGCCCAGCGCCAGCAGCACCAGCAGCCAGGCCAGGGCCAGCCAGCGCCAGCGGCGATGGGGGGTATCGGCGCGCGGCATGCGATCAGTCAAGGCGTGCTGCCTCGTCCGCCGCCAGCGTGGCCGGTGCCTCGGTGAGGGCACTGAAGGTGAGGCGGGTACGGTCCTTGCTGGCCTCCACGATGTCGACCTGGCGGACGTAGCGGTCACCCCGCAGCTGCAACGAACTGAAGGCCTTGGCCAGCATCGGCGACTTCGGTGTCAGTGACAGGGCCCAGCCCTTCGCATCGCGTTGCGCATCCACCGTGAACTGGCTGGACAGTGCCTGCACATCGCCGCTCATCAGCGCGAACAGGACCGCGTTGACCGAGCGCATCGCCGGCTGTTGGCGTGCATCCAGCTCTACCCGGGTAGTGCCATCGGGCTGTCGGCTGAGGATGCGCTCGGCGGTGATCACCATTTCCGACGGGAAAGGCTTCAGCGTGGTCCAGATCACCCCGCGCTCGCGCGCCACCACGAAGCGGCCCTGCGAACGCAGCGGGTTGCGGAAACCGGCGACCTGTTTTTCCTGGCTGAACTGGCCGCGCAGCACCGCCGGCCGTGCGACATCGCGGGCGATCGCCTGCACCGCGTCCTCGGCGGCGCCGGCCACGAACGAAACGAAAAGCAGGCCGGACAGCACCAGCAGGCGCAGGAAATGACGGGACTTCATGGCGCGGGAACTCCGAGTTTCTGCCACAGGATCGGCGGGCACAGGTACTGCATTTCACCGCTGGCGGCATCGACGGCCACCTGCACGGTGTGTGCGCGGGTCAGTCGTTCACCGCTGCCGGCGTCGAAGATTTCATAGCTGATCTTCAAACGGTTTTCCCATTCGACGATGCTTGCCCGCACCCGCACCTGCTGCTGGAAACGCAGTGGGCGCACGTACTTGACCCGTGCATCCACCACCGGCCACAGATAGCCCGATTCCTGCATCTGCGGATAGTCGTACCCATAGCGCTGCAGCAGTGCGCAGCGCGCGATCTCGAAATACTTGAAGTAGTTTCCATGCCAGACCACCTGCATCGGGTCACAGTCGTGGAAGGCAGGCGCCAGGGTGATCTCTTCGACCATTTCATGCATCGGGATACAGCTCCCACTGACGGCTGCGGATGGCCTGCAGCAGTTGGCGCAGCTCGCCATCCAGCGCGCGGTCTTCTTCGATCAGCGTGATGCGCTGGCTGATGTCATCGTGCATAGCGGCCAGCTCACCCTGCAGCTGCGCCTGCAGGCCGACCCGCTGGCGCAGGGCCACCGCCTGGCGTGCGGCGATCAGCATGCCGGCGACCACCTGTTCGGTAAGTTCGATCACCCGCAGGCAGTCGCGCGCGGCGATGGTGCCCATGCTGACCTTGTCCTGGTTGTGGCATTCGGTGGAACGCGAGAATACCGACGCCGGCAGGGTGTTCTTCAGCGCCTCGGCGGTCCACGCCGAGACGCTGATCTGCAGCGCCTTCAGGCCATGGTTGATGGCGGCACGCGGACCGGTCGCAGCGGACAGGTTCGCCGGCAGGCCGTGGCTGTAACGCGCATCCACCAGCAGCGCCAGCTGGCGATCCAACAGGTCGGCCAGGTTGGCCACGGTGTTCTTCAGCGTGTCCATCGCCAGCGCGATATGCCCGCCGTAGAAGTGGCCGCCGTGCAGGACGCGTTCTTCGTCCGGGTCGATCAGCGGGTTGTCGTTGGCGCTGTTGAGCTCGGTCTCGATCAACTGGCGCAGGAACGGCAGCGTGTCTTCCAGTACGCCGATGACATGCGGGGCGCAGCGCAGCGAGTAACGGTCCTGCAGGCGCTGTTCGTTGCGCGGCGGGCGATCGCTGTGCAGATCGACACGCAGGCGCGCTGCGATGCGCGCCTGGCCTGGGTGTGGCTTGGCTGCGAACAGCGTTTCGTCGAAATGGTGCGCGTTGCCATCGCTGGCCAGCACGTTGAAGGCGGTCAGGCGCGTGGCCAGGCGGCACAGGTAATCCGCGCGCTGCCAGGCCAGGCAGGCCAGGCCGGTCATCACCGCCGTGCCATTCATCAGCGCCAGTCCTTCCTTCGGCCGCAGCCGCAACGGCTGCATGCCGATCCGCGGCAGTACCTCGGCGGCGGGCTGCACACTGCCTTCGAACAGCACCTCGCGCTCACCGCACAGCACCGCCGCCACGTAGGACAGCGGGGTCAGGTCGCCGCTTGCACCGACCGAACCCTCCGCGGGAATGCGCGGCAGCACGTCATGCTGCAGCAGGGTGGCGAGGCCTTCGAGCAGCGCCACGCTGGTGCCGGACATGCCCTGCGACAGTGACGCCAGCCGCGCCGCCAGCACCGCGCGCGTTTCCTGTGCGTCCAGGAAACGACCCAGCCCACAGCCATGGTAGGTGTACAGATGGTGCGGCAGTTCGGCCACCAGCGAAGGCGGGATCACCGTGGTGCAGGAATCCCCGTAGCCGGTCGTCACCCCGTAGACCACCCCGTCCTCGCGCAGCAGGCGGTCGAGGAAATCCGCGCCGCGCTGGATGCGGGCGCGGAACCCGGGCGCATCGTCGAGCACGGCCTGCGCGCGGCGGTCGGCCAGCGCGACGACGTCTTCGATGGTCAACGGGCCGGCACCGAAGCGACAGCAGGGAAGCGGTTCAATCGGCATCGGTGGCCTGGTCCCAGAACGGAAAGAAGTTGAACCAGTCCAGCGGCGATTGGATCACCTGCTGTTCCAGCCATGCGGCATAGCGTTGCGCACAGTCCTGCAGCGCGGCTTGGCGGGCTCCGCGTGGCAGCACGATGCGTTCGTCGAACAGATCGAAGCGGATCCGGTAGCCACCGCCATTGTGCAGGCAGGACAGCGTGTACACCGGGCAGCCGAGCGCGGCGGCGAGCACGTAGCCGCCCACCGGGAACGGCGCGCGGTGACCGAGGAAGTCGGCATGCACCACGCGTTCGCTGTGGACCGGGACGCGGTCACCGACGATCGCCACGAAGCCACCTGCAGCGACCCGCTGGCCCAGGGTCATCGCCATCGCCGGGCCGACGTCGGTCACCTGCACCAGCTCCACCGACGCGAGCGGATCCAGACGTGCCAGCAGGCTGTTGAAGCGCTGCGCGTGCTTGGTGTGGACCAGCACGGTGAGATGCAGGCCCGGGACTTTTTCCGCCAGTACCTGGCACAGCTCCAGGCAGCCGACATGGGCGGTCAGGAACACCCCGCCCTGCGCGCGACCAATGCGCTGCAACGCCTCGTTGTCGTGCAGCTGCAGGCGCTGCGGCGGGTAGCGCCGTCCCAGCGCCAGCAGCTTGTCCAGCATGGTGTCGCCGAACAGCGCGAAGTGGCGCAGGCTGTCCAGCCAGCCCGGCGCGCGGCCCAGCGCACCGCTGTGCGCCTGCAACCGCTGCAGGTACTGCAGCGAGGCGCGGCGTGCCAGGCCGTTGGCCAGCCAGTGGCAGGCCACCGCCGGCCAGGCGCACGCCCGGTACGGCCAGCGCCCGAACCAGCGGTGGATCCAGCACAGGACCAATACGCCGCGTACCGAGGTGCGCTCGCCGATGTCGGCCCAGTGCGGTGCGGCAGGACCAGGACGGGCAGCCATCAGGGCTGTCCCCGCAGGCGCCGCCGCAGCAATCGAGGAGCGCGCCGCAGCATGCCCACGAACAGCCGCGCGTGCATGCCGCTGATGCGAAGGTTGTCGCGCCACACATCGAAGTGCGACACGCCGTCTTTCGGATAGGTGACTGGCGTGGCCAGGTGATGCACCGGCACCTCGCGCCAGTACAGACGCACCAGGATCTCGGTGTCGAAATCCATGCGCCGGCCGATGGTTTCCTGCGCCATCACCTGCAGCACCGGTGCCAACGGATAGACCCGGAAACCGCACATCGAGTCGCGCAGGTGCAGCGACAGGGTGTTGATCCAGACCCACACATGGGTGCCATAGCGGCCGTACAGCCGGATCTTCGGCACGGTTTCATCGTAGGCCGGGATACCGCAGATGACCGCATCGGCACGCTCGCGCGACAGCGCGGCGAAACGGCCCAGCTCGGCGGTGTCGTGCTGGCCATCGGCATCGATCTGCAGCACGTGGGTATAGCCCAGGCGCGCCGCTTGGCTGAAACCGGCCAGCATCGCCCCGCCCTTGCCCTGGTTGTGTTGCAGCCGCAGCAGGCCTACGCCCGGCTGTCGTGCCAGCCCGGCCAGCACAGCCGCGCAGTCCGCGTGCGATCCGTCATCCACCAGCAGGCACGGCAGTCCCGCAGCGCCGATTCCGGCCACCACCTCGGCGATGGCGTGCTCATGGTCGTAGACCGGTACCACGACCAGCAGGGCGTACTCGGCGGCGGGGACCAGGGAATCAATCGGCATCGGCGAACAGTACTTTGCCACTGGCGTGGATGCCGTGATCGGAGCTGAACCGGAATCCCAGCACGCCGCGCGCCGCGTCCCAGTCCAGCTGCAGCATCAGCACGTCGTGCGGGCGCGCAACGTGGTGGAACTTCAGCGCATCCATGCGCAGGAAGCGCGGTGGCAGGTCGAATGCCTCGCGGCCCAGGCGGATCGCCCAGTCCAGCTGGGCCACCCCCGGCAGCACGGCGACCTCGGGGAAATGACCCTCGAAGGCGCCCAGGTCGGGCTCCAGTACAAGCTGCACCCGTGCCGTGGCGGCATCGCACGCAAGCCACTGCGGCGACGGAAGCGTTTTCTGGAACAGCGCCTGCAGCAGCGCCTGGGTCGGTTTGCCCTGTGCATTGACGGGCAGTGCGGCAACCAGCCGCCAGCGCCGCGGCCGGGTCACCGCGTCATGCCCCTGCGCCAGCAGTGCGGTGAGACGGCCGATGAAAGCACGCCGCTCGGCATCACCGGCCTGCGCCAGCGCAGGGTCGCTCGGCACGATCACCGCGGCCAGCTGCTCGCGCGTACCCGGCAGCACCAGCACCTGCGCTTCAGCCACGCCCGCATCGCGGCACAGGGCCTGCTCCAGCGCCCCCAGCGAAACCCGGCGCTCTTCGATCTTGACGATGCGGTCGGCCCGCCCGAGCAGGCGGAAGCCGCCGTCGGGACTGGCTTCGGCACGGTCTTCGCTGCGCCACCAGCCGCCCTGCGCAAGATGGGCCGATGCCACCGCCAGCTGGCCGTCGTCGATGCGCCACTGCACGCCGGGCAACGGCTGCCACGCGGGGGCGTCATCCGCGCAACGGCGCCAGGCGATGCCACCGGTTTCGCTGCTGCCGAACACTTCGATCGGCGCGATGCCCAGCACCTCGCGCACGTCTGCGGCGGCCTGTGCCGGCAGCGGCCCGCCGGAGGAAAACACCGCGCGCAACTGACCGCGCGCGCCCGCCCAGTCCAACTGCGGTGGCAGTCGTTTCAGGTGCGCCGGGGTGGCCACCAGCACACTGGGTGCGGCGGCCAGCGCGGCGACCAGGTCTTCATGGAAGAAACGTCGTGGCTGGATGGCCCGGCCCGCGGCCAGCGGCCACAGCACGCGGAACAGCAGGCCGTAGATGTGCTGGTGGGAGACCGTTCCATGCACCTGCGCACCGGCCAGCAGCGCGCCGAAAGCCTGCTGCAGTGCCTCGACTTCGCTGCCCAGCTGGTCCAGGCGTTTTTCGATCGCAGCCGGTTGGCCGGTGCTGCCGGAGGTGAACACCACCAGCCGACAGGCGTGTGGATCCAGCACCACGCCGGTGGCGGGAATGTCGGTGGCCGGTGCCGCGTGCAGCGGCTGCCAGCACGGATCGACATCGCCGACGAAGCCATCCACGTGCGGGCGCAGCGCCTGCAACGTACCGGGCAGGTCGTCGCCTGGCAGGTAGACCCGCTTGCCAGCCGACCATGCGCCCAGCAACGCAGCGGCGAAGGCCAGGCTGTCCTCGAAGTAGAGTGCCCAGTCACGCCCTTCGGCGGCCGCGAACGCAGCCTGCCAGCGGCGTGCCCGTGCCAGCAGCGCGGCGTGGTCCAGCGCCGCACCGTCGAGCGCACCCACCGTGCGGCCAGGCCGTGCGGACTGCAGCAGCAGGTGCAACGGGATCCATTCAGACATGGCCATGCGCTGCCTTCACCCGGCGCCGAACGGTCCATTCCCCGGCATGCAGCAGGCCCATCAGCAGGTAGGCCAGCAGGCCGTTGTACAGTGCCCACGTGGCATCGGAGGCCCACAGCGCAGTGGCCAGCGCCAGGCTGCCATTGAGCACGAAGAAGCCGCACCAGACCTGGGTGACCCGGCGCGTGTAGACGATGGCGAACGGCGGCAACTGTGGATCCTGCAGGCGTGCCAAGCGCTCGACCACGGTCGGGGGATGGCGCAGGCTGACCAGGAAAAACACCAGCAGCACCGCATTGACCAGCGCGGGATACAGTTTCAGCGGCAGCGCTTCATTGCCGAGCAGGGCCACCATGGCCAACACCCCGGTACCCACCGCCGACCAGATCCACAATCGTTCGCGCGTGCCCAGCGCGCGCAGCACGGCCACCGCGAACAACAGCAGCGACAGCCAGCGCGGCTCGAACCGGCCCATCGCCAGGTACATCAGCGGCGGATAGGCCAGCGACAGCAGCACGAAAGCCAGCCTGCGCGGATGCGACACGAGGGAGGTCCGGCGCGCGCGGTCAGGCGGCGGTCGGGTCGGGCAGCAGCCCATGCACCACATCCACCACGTCCTGCACGGTGCGCACGGTCTTGAAGGCATCCGGCTGCAGATTGCGGCCCAGCAGCGGCTTCAACTGCACGATCAGGTCCACCGCATCGATGCTGTCGATATCCAGGTCGGCATGCAGCCGCGCGCTGGGAACGATCAGGGCCGGGTCGATCTCGAAGCTGGTCGTCAGCAGACGGGCGATGTGGTCGAACAGGTCGGTCTTGGTCATGGCGTTGAAGTCACTCACGCGCGGCTGCCGGCGACGAAGGCCGCCAGCGCCTGCACGCTGCCGAAATGGCGGCGGGTTTCTTCCGAATCCGCGGACAGGCTCACGCCGTATTGCTTCTGCAGGGCCAGGCCCAGCTCCAAAGCATCGATTGAATCCAGGCCTAGGCCTTCGCCGAACAAGGGCGCGGTCGCATCGATTTCGGTGGCGGAAACGTCTTCCAGCGACAACGCCGAAATGATCAGCTCCTTGATCTCGTGCTCAAGTTCCTGCACGGGGCAGCTCTCCACAGGGTTGGAAGTATCGGGTGAGATGGTCGGTGACGCGCCGCGCGGCCAGGGCTTCCCCTCCTGCCGCTGCGTCTTCGTCGATGAACGTGCCGATCGGAATGTCCTCACCGACCTCCAGCGAAACGTGGAAGCGTCGCGGGGGCACACGATACCATTTCCGCCCCTTTTCCAGCGTCGGCGGGGTGCAGCGTATCCGTACCGGGGTGATGTCCCGCCGGCCGCGCACGGCGATGTTGGCCGCGCCACGGCGCAGTTTCAGCGGCTGGCCGGGCTCGCTGCGGGTGCCCTCAGGGAAGATCACCAGGCAGCCCCCGCCGCGTACCGTGGCGATGCCCGCTTCCACCAGCGCCGGCCCGTCATCGTTGACGATGTAGCCGGCAGCCCGGACGGTGGCGCGCATGAACGGATTGCGGGCCACCGCGCGTTTGACCACGCAGTCCGCATCCGGCAGCAGCGCGACCAGCAGCACCACGTCGATCAGGGTCGGATGATTGGCCAGCACCAGCAGGCCTTCGCGCTGCAGCCGTGCTGCGCCGCTGACCGAAACCGTGAGCACGCCGAGGCGGCGCATGATCGCCACCTGCAGGGCGAATCCGCGTTGGACGCCCCGGCGCGCGAGCCGGCGGCGACATGCGGGGTCGCGCACCAGGACCAGCATCAACGGCGCCACGACCAGACCGGCGATCAACCCGCCCAGCCCGAATGCCGCAAAGCTGAGGCCGGTGGCCAACACCCGCCAGGCCCGGTCCAGGCCGCGCAGCAGCGCCTCAGCAGCCACGCTTCCAGGTCCAGCGCTGGCCGTCGATCACCCGTTCGCAGGACGGCTGCGCCGACAGCAGGAAACGCTGCAGGTCCAACGCATGCGGCAGCAGCCCGGGCGGATCATCCGCCTGCCCGGTGGCCTGCCAGCCCAGCTGCAGGCGCACGCCCGGGGCCTCGGAGCGCCGGACGCGCCAGCACCAGGCGTGAAACGGAGCCGGCTCATCGATGAACTCCGCATACAGGGCCGGCAACGGCGGGTCGTAGACCACGATGCGGACTTCCTCGGCGCCATCGGCCAACAGCCCGGCCGCTTCCAGGCACGCCGCTTCGGCCGTGGCCTTGCCCGCCGCCAGTGCCAGGTTGTTGCCGCGGTGCCCACGGGTGATGGAGTACAGCGCGCCGATCGCGTTGTGCACCGACAGGCCGAAAGTGGTGGGTGAAAGCGCTTCTTCGGCCACCAGCGCGGCCAGCAGCTCCATCGAACGGGCGACATCGCCATGGCGGCTGGCGAACACCAGTGGCACCCGGCTGTCCGCCCCCTCGCCGGCTTCGCACCAGCAGGCGGCCTGGATCGCCATGCGGCCCAGCCGCTCGATCCGGCGACGCTGCATGGCCGGTACTTCCGGCAGCCCGGGAGTGTCCTCGCCTTCAGGCAGCCAAGGTGCCTGTGCCCAGTCCTGCCAGGCGCTGCGGGTGGCCAACCCGGGCGCCCAGGCGGCCCAGTCGACAACGGAAAACTCGATCATTGCGGAAAAACTGCTGCGGTTGCGCGGAGCGCCGCACGCTAGCACGGCCGGGGCGAAGAGCGTGACGACCCACGGTCGTCACCCACCACGACCAACGTCCTCACCCACCACGACCAACGCTCGTCCCCTGCGACCAACGGCCCTCACCCACCGCGCCTAGTGATAGCCGGCGCCGGCTTCCACCTTGCCGCGGAATACCCGGTACGACCACGCCGTGTAGCCCAGGATCACCGGCAGCAGCACCACCAGGCCGACCAGGCTGAAGCCCAGCGACGACGCCGGCGCCGCTGCGTCCCACAGGGTCATGGTAGGTGGCAGCAGGTAGGGCCACATGCCCAGCACCAGCCCGGCGAAGCCGAGCACGAACAAACCCAGGCTGAGCAGGAACGGCGGCAGATCGCGCCTGGGATGCAGCGCGCTGCGCCACAGCGCGGTGGCCACCGCCAGGGTCAGGATCGGCACCGGCGACAGCCACCAGAAATTGCCGTCGGAGAACCAGCGCTGCATCAGGTGCGACTGCAGGAACGGCAGCCAGCTGCTGACCAGCCCCATCGCCACGATCACCGCCACCACCAGCGGCCGGGTCAACTGCCGGGCCAGCACCTGCACCGGGCCGGTGGTCTTGAGGATCAGCCAGGTGCTGCCGAGCAAGGCGTAGCCGGCCACCAGCGAGGCACCGGTCAGCATCGCAAACGGGGTGAACCAGCCGAGCGCCCCGCCGGTGTAGACCCCCTCGACGATCGGCAGGCCCTGCACCAACGCCCCCAGGATGATTCCCTGGGCGAAGGTGGCCAGCAGCGAACCCAGCCCGAAGGCCACGCTCCACAGCCGCTTGGAGCGGTGCGCCTTGAAGCGGAACTCGAAGGCCACGCCGCGGAACACCAGCGCCATCACCAGCAGCAGCACCGGCAGGTAAAGCGCCGACAGCAGCGCGGCGTACGCTTTCGGGAAGGCCGCCAGCAGGCCCGCACCGCCCAGCACCAGCCAGGTTTCGTTGCCGTCCCAGATCGGCGCGGCGGTGTTCATCATCTGGTCCAGTTCTTCTTCGCTGTGGGCGAACGGGGCCAGGATGCCGATCCCCAGCACGAAACCGTCCAGCACCACGTACATCAGCACGCCGAAGCCGATCACCGCGAACCACGCCACCGGCAGCCAGGTCATCAGGTCCATGTCAGCGCTCCTCCAGGGGTTCATCCGCGCCGGACAATGGACGCGCCGGGGTGTGGTGGCCGCCATCCAGCGAGGGGCCGTCTTCGTGCGGCCTGGGGCCCTGCCGCAGGATCTTCACCAGATACCAGATGCCCCAGCCGAACACGAAGGCATAGCCGACCACATAGACGCCCAACGAAAGCGCGGTCATCCATGCGCTCTGCGGCCCCACCGCATCGGCGGTGCGCAGCAGGCCGTACACCACCCATGGCTGGCGCCCCATTTCGGTCACGAACCAGCCCGACACCAGCGCGATGAAGCCACTCGGCAACATCCAGTTCCAGCCACGCAGCAGCCAGCGCGACTGCAGCAGCCTGCCACGCCACAGGGCGATGACCGACACCAGCGCCAGCAGCAACATCAGCGTGCCCAGCCCGACCATGATCCGGAAGGCGAAGAAGACGGGAGTGACCGGCGGCCGCTCGCTGGCCGGCACGGACGTCAGCGGCGCGATGGTCCCCTCGCGTGAATGGGTCAGGATGAGGCTGCCGAGCGTGGGGATGGCGACCTCGAAATCATTGCGTTCGTGTTCCTCGTTGGGCAGCGCGAACACCACCAGCGGCACCCCCTCCCCTGGCGCGGTTTCATGCCAGTGCGCCTCCACCGCCGCGATCTTCATCGGCTGGTGCTTGAGGGTGTTCAGGCCGTGCATGTCGCCGACGAAGATCTGCGCCGGCACGGTGATCGCGGCGAAGATCACGGCGGCGGTCAGCATGCGGCGGCCCGCTTCCACGTGCACGCCGCGGCGCAGGTAGAACGCGCCGATGCCGCCGATCACAAAGCAGGTGGTGATGAACGAGCCCAGCGCCATGTGGGTCAGGCGATACGGGAAGGACGGGTTGAACACCACCTTCCACCAGTCGACCGGATGCACGATGCCGTTGATCATCTCGAAGCCGGCGGGGGTATGCAGCCAGCTGTTGGAGGCCAGGATCCAGAAGGTGGACACCAGCGTGCCCAGGGCCACCATGCAGGTGGACAGGAAATGCAGCCGCGGCGACACCCGGCCCCAGCCGAACATCATCACGCCGAGGAAACTGGCTTCCAGGAAGAAGGCGGTCAGTACTTCATAGGTGAGCAGCGGGCCGATCACCGACCCGGCTACCTGGATCAGGCGCGGCCAGTTGGTGCCGAACTGGAAGGCCATGACGATACCGCTGACCACGCCCATGCCGAAGGACACGGCGAAGATCTTCTGCCAGAAGAAGAACAGTTCGCGCCAGATCGGGTTGCGGGTACGCAGCCAGCGCCATTCCACGAAGGCCAGCCAGCTGGCCGTGCCGATGGTGAAGGCGGGGAACAGCACGTGGAAACTGACCACGAAGCCGAACTGGAAACGGGACAACAGCAATGCGTCCAAGGGGACGTCCTCCTGCCGGGCGCGGGTGGGGATACCGGACCAGTCTGGGTGGATTTGCGTGAAGAAGGGATGCGACCGGGTGACGCGCTGCTTCACTTTGTCGCGGGGGTGCCAGCAACATCAAAAGCGTGAAGGGCTGGGTAGGTGGGGCGGGGTAGCTGTGCAGGACACGCCGTAAACCCATCCATGGGGGCTCGCTGTTGCCATCCATGGCAACAGACGGTCCTGCACAGCCACCCCGCCCCACCTTCGACAGGTCCATGGCAGCCTGGGAGCATGCGGCGCTACCGCTCTTTTTCTTTTTCCATGGCTGGCGGCCATCGCCGAATGTCGGGGCGCCGGGCGGTGGGGCTGGGCGGGGGCGTTGAGCGCCATGGATGGCGCGAAACGAGGCCCGCAGGATGCGGCTTCTGCCGTCCCCCGACCTGTCCCACCGCCCGGCGCCAGCCTCCAGCAGGCAATCCAAGCCGCCAGCAAGCGCACACCCTCCATGACCTGTGGGCCAGCCCCTGCCGGGGAGGGGCTGCTACCCTTGGCCGGTTTTCTCCTTCACGGTGCGTCCCGTCCATGTCCCGAGTGCTGCCGCTGTCCCTGTTGTTGTCCGCCCTGCTGGCCGCTCCGGCCGTTCAGGCTGCGCCGACCCCGATCACCATCGAACAGGCCATGGCCGACCCTGACTGGATCGGGCCGCCGGTGGAACGCGCCTGGTGGTCCTGGAACAGCCAGCAGGTCGAATACCAGCTCAAGCGCAAGGGCAGCCCGGTCCGCGACACGTTCCGCCAGCCGATCAGCGGGGGCGTCGCCGCCCAGGTGGCCGACGACCAGCGCGGCAGCCTGGACGTGGCCGATCCGGTCTATGACAGCAGCCGCAGCCGCATGGCCTTCGCCCGCAACGGCGATGTGTTCGTGCGCGACCTGCGCAGCGGCGCACTGACCCAGCTCACCCGTGGCAATGAACGCTCGAGCGGCATCAATTTCGCCACCGACGGCGGGGTGATCTGGCGCAACGGACAGAACTGGTTCCATTGGACCGCAGCGAACGGCGTGGCCCAGGTGGCCAGCCTGAAGGCGGAGAAGAATCCGTCCGATGCGCCCAAGGCCGATACCCTGCGCGAGCAGCAGTTGCGCACGCTGGAAACCCTGCGCCGTGACCGCGAACAGCGCGAAGCCTTGAAGGAACAGGACCAACGCTGGCGGGAGACCGACCCGACCCGCGCGCCGGGTCCGGTGTTCCTCGGCGCCGAGGTGGAGATCGTCGACAGCGTGCTGTCACCCGATGGCGTGCACCTGGTGGTGGTGACGAAGCCGAAGGGCTTCGAAGAGGGCCGCACCAGCAAGATGCCGCTGTACGTGACCGAATCCGGTTACGAAGAAACCGAAGACACCCGCACCCGCGTCGGCCGCAATGAGCCGGAACCGCATACCTTCTGGCTGGTCAATGCCCGCACCGGCAAGGTCGACAAGGTCTCGCTGGACACCCTGCCCGGGATCGGCACCGATCCGCTGGCCAGCCTGCGCAGGCAGGCCGGCAAGGACGCGCTGAAGGGCAACCGCCCGCTGGAACTGATGAGCGACTTCATGGGCGGCGGCATCCGCTGGAGCGCCGACGGCCAGCAGGCCGCGATCATGTTGCGCGCCAACGACAACAAGGACCGCTGGATCGTCAGCGTGGGCGCGGCCGATGGCCGCCTGCAGAGCCGCCACCGCCTCACCGATGCGGCCTGGATCAACTGGGGCTTCAACGATTACGGCTGGATGGCCGATGGCCGCACGCTGTGGCTGCTGTCCGAGGAATCCGGTTTCTCGCACCTGTACACCCAGGCCGGCACCGGCAAGCCGCAGGCGCTGACCAGCGGCAAGTGGGAGACCTCCGCGCCGGCGCTGTCGGCCGATGGCAAGGGCTTCTACTTCCTGTGCAACCAGCAGGCTCCGCACGACTATGAAGTGTGCAGCGTCGACGTGGCCAGCGGCCAGGTGCGGGAGCTGACCAGCCTCAACGGCGTGGAGGATTTCACCGTCTCCCCGGATGGCCAGCAGCTGCTGGTGCGCTACTCCGGCGCCTATCTGCCGGCCCAGCTGGCCGTGGTGCCGACGGCAGGCGGGCAGGCGCGGGTGCTGACCGACACCCGCAGTGCCGAATTCAAGGCGCGCGAGTGGATCCAGCCGAAGCTGGTGGCCGTGCCGTCCAAGCACGGTGCGGGCGTGGTCTGGGCCAAGTACTACGAACCGGAAAACAAGGAGCCCGGGAAAAAGTATCCGATCGTGATGTTCGTGCACGGCGCCGGCTACCTGCAGAACGTCCACCAGCGCTATCCGGCCTATTTCCGCGAACAGATGTTCCACAACCTGCTGGTGCAGCAGGGCTACATCGTGCTGGACATGGACTACCGCGGCAGCGAGGGCTACGGCCGCGACTGGCGTACCGCGATCTACCGCAACATGGGCCACCCGGAGCTGGAAGACTACAAGGATGGCCTGGACTGGCTGGCCGAAACCCAGCAGGGCGACCGCGACCGCGCCGGCATCTACGGCGGTTCCTACGGCGGCTTCATGACCTTCATGGCGCTGTTCCGTTCGCCGGGCACGTTCAAAGCCGGCGCCGCACTGCGTCCGGTGGTGGACTGGCACAACTACAACCACGCCTACACCGCCAACATCCTCAACACGCCGGACATCGACCCGGAGGCCTACCGCGTTTCTTCGCCCATCGAGTACGCGCAGAACCTGCAGGACCACCTGATGATCGGCCACGGCATGATGGACGACAACGTGTTCTTCCAGGATTCGGTCAACCTGACCCAGCGCCTGATCGAACTGCACAAGGACAACTGGACCATCGCGCCGTACCCGCTGGAACGCCATGGCTACACCCGTGCCGATTCCTGGCTGGACCAGTACAAGCGCATCCTCAAGCTGTTCAACGAAAACGTGAAGTAAGCGACCCGGATCGTGCCGATCCGCTCGGCACGATCGGTCTGGCGTTGCCTCCCCCTGCAAGGACACCGGATGTCACAGCTGCCTCCCACCCTGGCCCCCACCGGCCAGGCAAAACCACCGCGCACGGACTTCGTGCGCCCCATCGCGTTGACCACACTGCTGGTCTGCGCGGCCATGATCGTGTGGTTCCTGCTGCAGGCGCTGGTGGCCTGGCCGCTCGGCGCCAGCCAGCCCTGGCAGATGCTGGTCGAGCTGGCCGAGGAAAGCGGGTGGCCCGCCAGCCTGCGCTGGATGCTGGTCCACCCGGTGGCCACCAGCCTGCTGCTGGGCGCGGCCTGCGTGCCGTCGCTGGTCTCCAGCTGGGGCCTGTACAAGGGCACCCGCTGGGGCCTGCTGAGCTTCGTCTGGCTGCTGGTGATCACCGGCATCGGCAACATCGGCGTGGCGTGGTGGATGGATCGCGTGGCCGCCGTGTTGATCGGCATGCTCGGCGAGGCCGACGTGGTCGAGGCGCTCAATGCCCAGCGCATCCTGTTCACTGCCACCGTGCTCGGCAGCTGCGTGCTGTTCGCGGTGCTGCAGGGCTGGCTGGCATGGCGGCTGATGCGCCCGGACATCCGTTCGCGCTACTGACCTCCCCTCTCCTTCTTTACTTCCCCCCCGGAGTCTGCATGTCATCGATGACGTTGCCGCTGCGCGCGATCACCGCGCTTTTCTTTCTGTCCGCCACTGCCGTGGCCAGCGCACAGGACTGTGCTGTCTACGATGAGGCCACCTGTGGCAACCAGCTGTACAGCGCCGATGCAACGCGCCTGCAGCAGTGGTGTGAGCAGGGCACCGGCGTGGCCTGCAGCGGCCTGCTGCGCGAATGGGTCAGCGAGGCGCGTCAGGCCGACACCCGCGCCCCCAACGACGACCCGGACCTGCAGGAACCGGCAGTGTGCAAGGAAGCCGACCCCGCCTACGACGAACAGGCCTGCGAGGAGGCGGCCAAGGCGGCGCTTTCCAAGGCGATGGGCATGACGCTGACCGGAGTGTTCGACCAGCGTGAGATCGTGTTGCCGACGGCCCGGTTGGAGGCCCTGCAGGCATTGTGCGTGGCCCATCCGGACGGCGATTTCTGCCGCGAGGTCGCCGAGGAACAGTGGAAGGCCGGTGGCTTCGCGCAGGCCGTGGCGGCGTTGCAGCTCAGCTGCCGCAGCGGCGATGAGCGCGCCTGCGAGCTGCATGCCCCGCTGCAGGCGCTCGGTGGCGCGCCGCGGCCGCAGCCGGCCACCAGCGTGCCGTGCGGCGAGTACCGCAGCGAGGGCGGCCTGCTGGACACGCTGGACTTCGGCGACGGCGGTCTGGTTGGATTGGGGTTGGGCGCACAGGCGCGCGCGCGGCTGGAAGACGGCGCGATCCGGCTGCGCCACGACAAGGGCGGGGACTTCGTGTTCCAGACCCTGCCCGGCGGCCGCCTGGTCGGCATGGACGAGTGGACCCGGATGCGGGTTTTCCAGCGTGCCGGTGGCAAGGCGCAGTGTGCCGAAGCGGTGGTGTTCAACGTAGTGCCGCTGCCACGGGACTGCCCGCAGGCCGCCAGCGGGGACGGCGCCGCTGCCTGCTGCAAGGCCGGCAGCCTGCAGGGTTGCAACACACTGGGCAACCAGCAGGCCCTGGCCGGCGATTGGGTGAAGGCCGCCGGCAGCTACCTGCAGGTATGCCGCGCGGGCGTGCGCGAAGGCTGCGAGAACCTGGCCAGTGCACAGGAAAACAGCGCCGAGGTGGATGCGCGGGGGCAGTTGCAGCAGCTGTGCGAGGCCGACCGCAGCGGCCGTCACGTGGCCTGCGATGTGGTGGCCACCCGCAACTGGACACTGATGGAACTGGGCCGGGCGCTGCAGGACGCCGCCGAGGAGAGCAGCAAAGACGACGCGCCGGCACCGTCGCGCACGCGCAACCACAAGCGCTGATGGCATCGGCCGAGCGTGGCTCGGCGCTTCCAGCGCTGCAGCGGGCGGCGGGCACCGGCTAAACTGCACGCATGAACCAGTTCGACCGCGTCCGCGCTTACCTCACCGACCTGCAGGACCGCATCTGCGCCGCCATCGAAGGCGCAGACGGCCAGGCCCGCTTCCAGGAAGACCTGTGGCAGCGCGCCGAAGGCGGCGGCGGGCGCACCCGCATCCTGCGCGACGGCGCCGTGTTCGAGCAGGCAGGCATCGGCTTTTCCGACGTGGCCGGCAGCCGTCTGCCGCCTTCGGCCTCGGCCAACCGGCCGGAGCTGGCGGGCGCCTCGTGGCGTGCCACCGGGGTGTCCCTGGTGTTCCACCCGCTCAATCCGCAGGTGCCCACCACCCATGCCAACGTGCGCTTCTTCCAGGCCGAACGGGACGGACAGGTGGTGGCCAGCTGGTTCGGCGGCGGCTTCGACCTGACCCCGTTCTACCCCTTCGATGAAGACGTGCGGCACTGGCACCAGACCGCGCATGACCTGTGCGCGCCGTTCGGCGCCGAGCGCTATCCGGCGCACAAGCGCTGGTGCGATGAGTACTTCTTCCTGCGCCACCGCAACGAGACGCGCGGCGTGGGCGGGTTGTTCTTCGATGACCTGCATGGCGATTTCGAGCGCGACTTCGACTACCTGCGTGCGGTCGGCGATGGCTTCCTGGATGCCTACCTGCCGATCGTGGCGCGGCGCAAGGACGACCCGTACGGCGAGGCCGAGCGCGAGTTCCAGCTGTACCGGCGCGGCCGCTACGTGGAGTTCAACCTGGTCTACGACCGCGGCACCCTGTTCGGCCTGCAGAGCGGCGGCCGCAGCGAGAGCATCCTGATGAGCCTGCCACCCCGCGTGCGCTGGGAGTATGGCTTCCAGCCCGAATCCGGCAGCGCCGAAGCGCGACTGGCCGATTACCTGGTGCCGCGCGACTGGCTGTAACGGCGAGGCCCTGCAGACGCCCCAAATAAAAAGCCCCGCTGACCAGGGGGAGGTCAACGGGGCCGGGGAACGGGTGCTTGGGGAGGAGCCCCCGTTCCGAGATCTGCTCCAGGGGATGGGAGAGATCCACAACAGGCGTTGCGCCTGTTGGAGCCTATGGAAGCACTTCGAACATTGATGAATCGTGAAGGCGGCCCATTTAGCCAACCACACCCATCAGAATATTCATCATTTAGTCAGCTAAATCCGTTCGATTAACCCATTCAGCGGCGTAAGGCGCCGAACTCGACTCAATGGGCTTCGTCCCAGTTGTGACCGTGTCCGGTATCGACCACCAGCGGCACCTTCAACTGTGCCGCTTGCGACATATGGAGGACCACCGCCGTACGCAGCTCGTCGATGTACCCGGCCTCGCACTCGAACACCAGTTCATCGTGCACCTGCAGGATCATTCTGGCCGGCGCCGCAGACGCCTTCAGCCAGCCGTCCACGTCCACCATCGCCCGCTTGATGATGTCGGCCGCGGTGCCCTGCATCGGTGCATTGATGGCCGCCCGTTCCGCGCCGGCACGCAGGCCCTGGTTGCGCGCGTTGATGTCGTTCAGATACAGGCGCCGGCCGAACAGGGTTTCCACGTAGCCCTGCTCGCGTGCCTGCTGGCGCATGCGATCCATGAAATCGCGCACGCCGGGATACCGGCTGAAATACAGCGCAACGTAATCCTGTGCCTGGCCGCGGTCGATGCCCAGGTTGCGTGCCAGGCCGAATGCGCTCATGCCGTACATCAGGCCGAAGTTGATCGCCTTGGCGGCGCGGCGTTCGTTGCTGGTCACCTCGTCCAGGCTGCGCCCGAACACTTCGGCGGCGGTGGCGCGGTGCACGTCCGCGCCCTGTTCGAAGGCACGCACCAGCCCGGGATCTTCGGACAGGTGGGCCATGATCCGCAGTTCGATCTGCGAGTAGTCCGCGGCCAGCAGCAGCTTGCCCTCCGGTGCGACGAAGGCACGGCGGATGCGGCGGCCGTCGTCGGTGCGGATCGGGATGTTCTGCAGGTTCGGATCGGACGAGGACAGCCGCCCGGTGGCCGCACCGGACTGGTGGTAGCTGGTGTGCACCCGGCCGGTATCGGCGTTGACCATCTCCGGCAGCTTGTCGGTGTAGGTGCTGCGCAGCTTGGCCAGGCCACGGTAGTCCAGGATCACCCGCGGCAGCTCGTGCTGTTCGGCGATCGCTTCGAGCGCTTCTTCATTGGTGCTCGGCTGGCCCTTCGGCGTCTTCACCAGGGCCGGCAGCTTGAGTTCGTCGAACAGCACCGCCTGCAGCTGCTTGGGCGAATCCAGGTTGAAGCTGCGCCCGGCCAGTTCGGTGGCCTTCTGCTGCGCAGCCAGCATGCGGGTGGACAGGTCCTGGCTCTGGCGGCGTAGTTCGGCCACGTCCACCTGCACGCCATTGGCTTCGATGCTGGCCAGCACCGGTACCAACGGCATTTCGATTTCCCGGTACACCTGGTCCAGCGACGGCAGCGCCAGCAACTGGGGCGCCAGCGCGCGATGCAGCCGCAGGGTCACATCGGCATCTTCAGCAGCGTAGCGGCTGGCCTCGTCGATGCCCACCTGAGAGAAGGAAATCTGCTTGGCGCCCTTGCCGGCCACGTCCTCGAACTTGATCGTGGTGTAGCCGAGGTAGCGCTGCGCCAGCGAATCCATGTCATGCCGGGTGGCCGTGGAGTTCAGCACGAAGCTTTCCAGCATGGTGTCGTCGTGGTATCCACGCACCTCGATGCCATGCCGGCGCAACACGTGCAGGTCGTACTTTCCGTGCTGGCCGAGCTTCTTCTTCGCCGGGTCTTCCAGCACCGGGCGCAGCGCATCCAGCACCTGCTGCATCGGCAGCTGGGCCGGCGCGCCGGGGTAATCATGGTTGAGTGGAATGTAGGCCGCCTTGCCCGGCTCCACCGCCAGGCTGATGCCCACCAGCCGTGCCCGCATGGCATCCAGCGCATCGGTTTCGGTATCGAAACTGACCAGGTCGGCCTGCTGCAGCCGCTCGATCCAGGCCTGCAGCTGGGCCGGCTCCAGCACGGTCTCGTATTGGCCCGGCAACGACAGGGACGGATCCAGGGTGGCCACCGGCGCCTCTTCGCCGCCGCCACGGGCAAAGCCAGCCGCCGTCCCGCGCAGGCTCGGAACCGCCTCGCTGGCCAGGTTCGGGGCCAGCCCCGCGCTGCCTTCCAGTTCCTTCAGCGCCTGGGTGAAGCCGTACCGTGCATACAGTTCGCGCAGTGCCTCGACGTTGCGCTCGCGCAGCGGCAGGTCCTGCGGCCCGGCTTCAAGGGCCACGTCGGTACGGATGGTCACCAGCTCGCGGTTCAGCGGCAGCCGCTCCAGCGCTGCGCGCAGGTTCTCGCCGATCTTGCCTTTCATGGTCGGCGCGGCGGCGATCACACCGTCCAGGTGCTGGTACTCGCCCAGCCACTTGGCGGCGGTCTTGGGGCCACATTTCTCGACGCCCGGCACGTTGTCCACGGAGTCGCCCATCAGGGCCAGCAGGTCGACGATCTGGTCGGCACGCACGCCGAACTTTTCCATCACCGCAGCATCTGAATCCATCCGGCTGCCGGTCATGGTGTTGACCAGTTCGATGCCCGGCCGCACCAGCTGGGCGAAGTCCTTGTCCCCGGTGGAGATGGTCACGCTGAGGTCGCGCGCCACGCCCTGCAGGGCCAGCGTACCGATCACATCGTCGGCTTCCACGCCGGAAACGCGCAGGATGCTGATGCCCAGCGCGTCGACGATGCGGCACATCGGTTCGACCTGGCTGCGCAGCTCGTCCGGCATCGGCGGGCGGTTGGCCTTGTACTGGTCATACAGGTCGTCACGGAAGGTCCTGCCCGGCGCATCGACCACGAACGCCACGTAGGCCGGGCGCTCCTTCAGCGTTGCGCGCAGCATGTTGACCACGCCGAACAACGCACCGGTCGGTTCACCCTGCGGATTGGACAGCGGCGGCAGCGCGTGGAACGCGCGATACAGGTAACTGGACCCGTCGATAAGGACTAATCTGCTCATGCGACGATTCTACGCGCCCCGCGCCTGCACGTCGGTCACGCCAGCTGGGGCATAATCCCTGACACACCCGGCCAAGGACTCCTGCCCATGAAACCCATGATGCTCGCCGCGCCGTTGCTGCTGGCCCTGCTGCTGGCCGGCTGCGCGACCCCCGGTGGCGCCGGTGCACCGCCGGTCGATGTGGCCGGTGCCGACATCGCCAAGCGCACGCTGGACAACGGCGACGTGCTGGAGGAATACCGCGTGGCAGGCCAGCTGCGCATGGTCAAGGTGACCCCGGTGCGCGGTGCCCCCTATTTCATCTACGACCAGAACGGCGATGGCCGCATGGATAATTCCAAGGACGGCGTGTCGCCGGTGTACTGGAAGCTCTACAGCTGGTGATGCACGTTCTTTCGAAATGAGCAACGTAGAACGCCGTAACCTGCCGATCGACCAGGCCGCCCTTCGCCAGGGGCTGACTGCCGAGCAGCTGTCCGCCGTGCAGACCCTGGAACATTTCGGCTGGCAGCTGCGCTTCGTGCGGCGGCCGCTGTTCCGCGATCCGATCCCGGTGCTGTTCGACCGCAGTGGCGAGCGCTACGTGGTGCTGCAGGCCGATGGCAGCCTGGACGAATCGCAGACCCTGAAGCTGCGCGACTGAGCGTGGCGGCTGGCGCAACGTGACGACCAACGGTCGTCACCCACCAGGGCAGAAGACGGCGCCGGCCGCTTCCTGCGACCGACGCCGGGTCCCCTCCCCGGGAACGCTGTCTCAGCGGATGACCAGCACCGGTATGCTGCTGCGCGCGAGCACTTCAGCGGTCTGGCTGCCCAGCAGCACGCGGGTCATGCCGCGCCGGCCATGCGAGGTCATCACGATAAGGTCCGAACTGCGCTCGCCGGCCACGTCGATCACACCGTCGGCCGCATAGCGGTCCAGCACGTGCACGCCGTTGGCCCGCACGCCCTGCGCCTGCGCAGTGGCCAGCGCGGGCTGCAGGATCTTCTGCGCTGACTCTTCGCGGTCGGCCTTGTATTCCGGGCTGTTCATGTAGCCGACGCTCCAGCCCATGGCGTCATACATGCCAACGGCCCAAGGCTCGGATACGGTAACGATATCGACCTCCGCGTCCAGGTCCTTGGCCAGCTCCAGACCCTTCATCAGGCCTTTTTCCGACAGTTCGGACCCGTCGGTGGCAATCAGGATGCGCTTGTACATGGCCGGGCTCCTTGGTGATCCGCCGTGTGGGAACAGGAGCATTACATACCCCGCGTGCAGGCCGCGCCTTGAGCACGATCAATGCAGTGCAGCATGGCGCAGCGGGCGGTGCGTGCCAGAATCGGCCGCATGCGCGCTCTCATCTCCTGCTGCCTGGCCCTGTTGCTGCTCCCCTGGCCGGCCTATGCCGACGATGCGATCCTGGTTTTCACCCGGACCGCCAAGTTCCGCCACGACTCCATTCCGGTAGCCGTGGAAACGCTGGGCTCGCTGGCCGCCGAGCAGGGACTGCGGGTGGTGCATGGCGAAGACAGCGGCGTATTCACTGCTGAAGGGCTGTCAGCCTTTCGCGCCGTGGTGTTCGCCAACACCACCGGTGACGTACTGGATGAGCCGCAGCAGGCCGCGCTCCAGGCTTTCATCGAAGGAGGCGGAGGTTTCCTCGGCCTGCATTCTGCGGCCGATACCGAATACGACTGGCCGTTCTATGGCGAACTGGTCGGTGCCTGGTTCCACAAGCATCCACCCGGCCTGCAGACTGCGCGGGTGACGCTGCATGGCGGGGGCGATGACGGCGTGCAGTGGCCGATCACCGATGAACTCTACAACTACCGACGCAATCCGCGACCCTGGGTGCAGGTGCTGGCCACCGTGGATGAAGCAGGCTACGAAGGCGGCACGATGGGCGATGACCATCCCATCACCTGGTGCCGGCCGATGGGCCGCGGCCGAAGCTGGTATACCGGCTTGGGCCACGATGCGGCGGTGTACGCCGATCCCGATGTGCGTGCGCTGCTGCGGCGTGGGTTGGCCTATGCCGCGGGCACGAGCCCGCACTGCTGACCGACGACCCGCGGATCATCGGGTCGTGCTGCCGGACGTCCCGCTGCGGGGGTCGACGTACTCCCGGGTGCGTTGCCGCCCGGCGCGGGAGCGAGGGGCTGTTTCTCCGCGTGGGGAGCTTTCCCTGAGCGCATCCAGACGTGCCTGAAGCGGTGCATTCAAGCGATCTTCCCTGAGCGCGCCGGCACGCTGCTCTATCTGCCGCTGTGTCTGCCGGGAGGACGAGGACGCGGCACCGGGCGGCGGCGGTGCGCGAAGAATGGCGAGGCGTGTCTCCACCTCATTTTTGAATTGGCGGCTGTGGACGATCGCATCACGCGTGGCACGCGCCGAAGCTTCCTTCGCGGCCTTTTCACCTGCACGCCGCTCTGCCTCTCTACGCGCGGTGGCCTGGGCCTGCGCACTGGCCTGCGAGCTGGCGGCAAGAGCCGCGGCGTGCGTGGCCTTCCCAGCCGCGCTGGTGGATGCGCGCTGAGCGGATTCACCGGCCTTGCTGCGTGCCTGCTGTTCGGCTCTCACGCGTGCCTCTGCCTGTGCATCCGCCTGGGCCTTGGCCGCTGCACGGCCGGCCATGTCACCGGCCGTGGCAGTCGCGTGCTGCTGCGCGCGTTGGTCGATGCCCGCTGCATCCAGGGCATCATCATCGCTGCCCCCGGCATCGCGCACCATGTTGCTGATGTCGATTTCAATCTCTGCAGCACACTGCTTGAGCAGCTGACGCCGGTCCGCCAGCGATAGTCCAGGCTGCGCCAGCACCGCCTTCGTGTAGCGCCGCTCACCGGCCTGGATCCAGGCCTCGGCATCGGCCTTGCGCAGCTTCCTCATCCGAATCCAGTAGTCCTCCAGCGCGTCGTGCTGGAGCTCCTTGATCATCGTGGGCGGTGCAGGCGTATTGCGTGGAAGCCGGTGTTTTTCCGTGGCGTCCTTCCAGGCGCCTTCCACGCTGGCGTGGACAAGCGTCTTCAGCGCCTTGTCCTCGGCAGCGGTGGTCAGCTTCATGTGCAGTTTCTCACGCATGACGGGCAGCTCCAGTTCGATCATGCGGCGGGCACCATACGCAGCTTGCACATGCTGCACCAGAGCGCGCAGCGGCAGCGCGGACAGCTGCTGCGCCTCCGCTGCGACCCTGATCGGTTCGTCACCGCGGCGCGGCTCGTAGGACACCTTCTTGACCGCCCAGCTGCGCAACGACCTCAAGCGGATGTATTCCGCGTTGCCTGGCAACAGATCGGCCTGTTGCAGGCGCTGGTCCCACGCGGTCGATGCGCCTGATGCCGCCAACGCGGCGTAATAGTTGGGATAGCCCTTCTCCTTCGCCGCCAGCAGGCCCGCGCGCAGCATCAGGGGGGTGATCTCCGGCGATCTGGCCAGCAGGGTCTCCAGCAGCTCGATGAAAGCCATCCCGAGCGCGGGGTCACGATGGGCATGCGCGCCGACGTTGGGCGAATAGGCAGCTCCTTCGAACGGTTCCAACAGGCGGTGCGTGACCTGCGTGGCGGCGAGATGGCCGGATTCCACCAGGCGGTTCACCAGCAACAGCCAATCGCGGTTTGCCTCGAAGCTCGCGCGCCCCATCGCACCCGACCCTGGACCCAGGCCCAGGTCCTTCAACAGCTCCCCGAATACCGTTGGGGACAACAGTTCCTCGCCGATCGCGCGGACGTCCGCCTCCATGTTGGTGTCCAGGGCGACGGCCAGCCGTCGATTGCAGTCATGCAGCTGCTGCAGCGTCCTGATCCGTGCCGTGGCGGCATTGGGGGCGTGCGCCGTGGCGTCACCCATCACAGAAGCAATGTCGCCGTCCATCAGCATCTGATGCCCGGCGTGCAGGGCGTTGATGTGTTCCTGCAGAGCCATGGGGCCGGCATCACCGCCCAGGGCAGCGCCGATGCCGTCCAGCATCTGCTGCCGGACCCGCGCGGCGCGCTCGGGGTCGGCGCTGATCCAGTCGCGGATCTGCGCTGGCGCATACTGCGCCAGCAGGGCCTGCCGGCGCTGCACCAGGGTGCCGGCCATCCGTGCGGCGTCCGGCCAGTGGCCTTCCGGCGCGCCAGCGGGAACCTGCCATCCTGCGTCGACGACCGCATGTACGGTCATTGCAGGAACCAGCGCGAGCCGATAACCCATTTCAGCCATCGCATCGGCAATGGCCGGGTCGGGCGCGGCGGGCGCACGCATGAGCTCGGCAACGCTCTCCGACTGGAATCCATAGGGCCAGCCCAGCGTGTCATGCAACCGGCCGGGATCTGCCCCCATGGCGTCGAACTCCGCAGCGTTCTCAACGAAGGCATCCGGTATCGGATACAGCGAGGCGGGCCGCTGCAGCATGGCGATATCGCCACTGGCCTGCTTGGGCAGCATCACCCTGCGCGCATCGAGCGTGGCGAATCCAAGCGGCCCGCACGAACCGAAATCCACGGTCATCGCCACGGGCTGTCCATCGCGCTCGGCGTAGCCGAAGTTCTCCATCCGGAAGTTCAGATGATCCCAGTTGCCGAGCCATCGCGAGGCGATGAAATGGCGGACCTGGTCGCTGCGCACTGCGGTCGGCAGCAAGCGGTTCATCGCCTCCAGCGCATCGAATCGTTGCCTGTCGGCCGCTGCGTGTTCGGCCTGCAGTCCAGCGTCCTGCACCTGCCAGAAGTACTCGACCCCGGCGCGCTGCAGCACCGCATCGCAGGTCGAAACAGCCGCTGCATGGTCGCTGCGCAGCTGGGCGTAGCGCATCCTGGCCCCTTCATCGCCTGCGCCGGCCAAGGCTTCGGCAGCCGGCGTGGCAAGGAAGCTGCCAAGGTCCTTGAAGCTGGGTTCGTAGCGCGAAGCAAAGCGCTGGCTGTCGCCCGGCAGCGAGGCGTCGGCTGCCATCACGCGCGCGTCCGGCGCGGCCAGGCCGGTAAGCTGGAACACGCGGGACAGGCTGGCCTCCATCGCACTGAGCCCGGTGTCCCCGGTTTCCTTCACCCTCCAGTCTGCGCCATCGAGGCAGACCAGCGCGGCGGGACGGCTGCCGGCGCCGGTCCATGCGCGGGCCGCTGCCGGGCCTGGGCCGTCACCTCCCGCATCGGAATCTGCGTGCCGGCCCGCCCCCATATCTCCGCTGTCCAACGCCTGCCGCACTCCGTCCATCGTGTGGAACAGGGCGCGCAGCGTGGTCGTCTGCCGCATCGCATCGGCTGCTCCAGCGACGGGCGGGCAGTCCTCCGCCGACACCCGCTGCGGGCCTGAGGGCGCAGAGAGACGGCGCTCGCGCAACGGGGCGGTGTTGCTGACCAGCAGGCTGCCGAGGGTGGACGCTGAGGCGCGTCCCTGCACGGGGCCGGATAGATGCCGCCCGCGGATCACTGCGGGCGTTGCCTGCGACGAGGAGCCAGCAACGGGCATGCGCCTTCCTTCATTGAACAAGAAGGAAATACTGCTTCCAGCCATAGATGCGGGCTTTCATAAATACGGCACTGGTCAGCATGACACCGTCCTCCCCCAGCTGGACTGGGATGCCGTACGCCCACGCCGGCCACTCAGCGCAGGTGCGGACTGACCTTGCGCTTGAGCAGCTCGACCAGCGCCGGGTCCATGTAGTCGTAGTCATCCGGGATATCCAGGCACACCACGCGCTTGCCGTTCAACCAAGGGGCGAAGCGTGCCGACAACCGCGTGCGGTGCGCGCGCTCCATCACGAACACCAGATCGGCCCATTCCAGCAGCTCAGGCCCCAGCAGTTCATCCGCATCGGCCAGCAACCCGGCCGACGCGGTTTCAATGCCAGGCCAGTCGGCGAACACCTGCTCGGCCGTCGGGCTGCGCAGGCGGTTCTGGCTGCACAGGAACAGCACGTGGCGGGACATGGCGTGCGCTGCTGACGTTACAGCGCGGTCAGGTTGGCGTAGGCCATCACCAGCCACTTGCTGCCGGCATCGGCGAACTCCACCTGCACGCGTGCATGCGCGCCGCTGCCTTCGTAGTCGGTGACCATGCCTTCGCCGAACTTGGGATGGGTGACCATCGTGCCCAGCTTCAGCGGCGGTGCCTCCAGCGCGGCATGCCCGCCGCCGCGGCTGGCGCCCAGCGATGCCGGCCGCGACACCTGCACCTTCGGCCGCACTTCATGCAGCAGCTCGCGCGGGATCTCGCGCAGGAAGCGCGACGGCACCCCGTAGTTGTCCTGGCCATGGATGCGCCGTGATTCGGCGTAGCACAGCACCAGCTTCTGCCGCGCGCGGGTGATGCCGACGTAGGCCAGTCGGCGTTCTTCCTCCAGCCGCCCGCTTTCTTCCAGCGAACGAGCGCTCGGGAACAGGCCGTCTTCCATGCCGGCCAGGAACACCAGCGGGAACTCCAGGCCCTTGGCCGAATGCAGGGTCATCAACTGCACGCCGTCTTCGTTGGCCTGCGCCTGTCCTTCGCCGGCTTCCAGCGCGGCATAGGCGAGGAAGGCGACCAGCTCGTCCATGTCCTCCACTTCTTCGACATCGTCGGTGCGGCGCACGAAGCGCGAGGCCACCGACACCAGTTCGTCGAGGTTGTCGGTGCGCGATTCGGAGTCCAGCGCGTTGCGGCTTTCCTTGCTCCAGTGCTCGCGCAGCAGCGAGCGCGCCAGCACGTGGTCGATGCGCTCGGCCAGGGTCATGTGCACGGTCTGCGCCTGCAGTTCATTGACCAGCACCAGGAAGCCGGCCAGCGCGTTGCGCGCGCGCGCCGCCAGCGCGTTGCCCTGGGTGACCAGCATGGTGGCTTCCCATAGCGAAATGCCCTGCGCGCGCGCCTCGCGGCGCACCTCGTCCAGGGTGCGGTCGCCGATGCCACGGGTGGGGGTGTTGACCGCACGCTCGAAGGCCGCATCGTCGTTGCGGTTGGACAGCAGCCGCAGGTAGGCCAGCGCATCCTTGATTTCGGCGCGTTCGAAGAAGCGCATGCCGCCGTACACGCGATACGGCACCTGCTCGCTCAGCAGCACTTCTTCCAGCGCGCGCGACTGCGCATTGCTGCGGTAGAGCACCGCCACTTCGCCATGGCTGCCGCCGTCGCGCACCCACTGCCGGGCACGTTCGACGATGTAACGCGCCTCGTCCATCTCGTTGTAGGCCGCGTACAGGTCGATCGGATCGCCGTCGCCGCTGTCGGTCCACAGCTCCTTGCCGATGCGGTCCGGATTGTGCGAAATGACCGCGTTGGCCGCGCCCAGGATGTTGGCGGTGGAACGGTAGTTCTGTTCCAGCCGGATGGTCTGCGCGCCGGGGAAATCACGCAGGAAGCCCTGCACGTTCTCCACCTTCGCGCCGCGCCAGCCATAGATGGCCTGGTCATCGTCGCCGACCACGAACACATGCCCGGTGTCGCCGGCCAGCACGCGCACGAAGGCGTACTGGATGGAGTTGGTGTCCTGGAATTCGTCGACCAGGATCTCGCGGAAGCGGGCGCGGTAATGCGCCAGCAGGGCCGGGTTGTCGCGCAGCAGCTCATGCGCGCGCAGCAGCAGTTCGGCGAAGTCGACCAGGCCGGCGCGGTCGCAGCGCGCCTGGTACTCGGTGTAGGCCTGGCGCATGGTGTCCAGCCAGGCGTCATTCGGCTCGGGCTGGATGTGCTGCGGCCGGCGACCCTCGTCCTTCTGTTCGTTGATCCACCAGGCGATCTGCTTGGGCGGGTACTTGCCGTCATCCAGCTCCAGGGCCTGCACCACGCGCTTGACCAGCCGCAGCTGGTCATCCGAATCCATCACCTGGAAGGAATCGGGCAGCCTGGCTTCGGCCCAGTGCAGCCGCAGCAGCCGGTTGGCCAGCCCGTGGAAGGTGCCGATCCACGCGCCACGGCTGCCATTGGGCAGCTGCGCGTCGATCCGGTGGCGCATCTCGCCGGCCGCCTTGTTGGTGAAGGTCACCGCGAAAATGCCATGGGTCGGCACGCCGAACACTTCGTGCAGCCAGGCGATGCGGTGGGTCAGTACGCGGGTCTTGCCGGAGCCCGCGCCGGCCAGCACCAGGTGGTGGCCAGGGGGGGCGGACACGGCATCGCGCTGGGCCGGGTTCAGGCCATCAAGCAGGTGGGAGACATCCATGCCCCCATTTTACGGCATCGCTGCTTCGAGCTGCCGCACCGCGTGGCGCGCCGCATCTTCGGCCTGCTGACGCAGTTCAGGCACGGCCAGGCTCTCCCACAGCGTGCCGATGCGCAGGCTGCCCAACACGCCGATGGCGCCATGCGCGGTGCCGTCGGCATCGATCAGCCGGTCACCTGCGGCCTCGCTGTCCAGGCCCAGGCCATGCGGCCCCGGGCGCGCGATGCCTTCAGCCAGCAGCTGCCTCAGCAAGGGATTGCGCAGGCCCTCCGCACGCGTCTCCACGCCGGTGGCGTTGACCAGTGCGCCGAGGTCCCACTGCACCGCTGCGCCGTGCGACAAGGCGGTCAGGCGCAGGCCCGTGTCCGTTTCCACGACACCCTGCAGGCGCACACGATGCAACTGCAGGCGGCCATCAGCCAGCGCATCGCGCAGCTGCACATGGACCTCTTCAGCGATTCGGTGCCGGTGTACATCCCAGTGCCGTACCGCGTGGCGCAGGAAGCGCCGCTGGTCAGCCTCATCGAGGGTCTGCCACAGTGCCTTGCCCAGCGGGCGGATGCGTTCCATCACGCTCTGCCAGGGAATGCCGTGCGTAGCCGCCTCACGGGCATGCCGACGCAGCGTGCGCAGGCGCGCGCGCAAGCCCATCGCCAGCAGCGGTTGTGGATCATACGTGGCGGGCGCGCCGTGGGCATGCGGCAACGGCATCAGCGCGTGACGCGAAAACACGTGCAGCACGCCGGTCTGGCCAGCCGCGAACAATGCCACCACGCTGTCCACCATGCTCAGCCCGGAGCCGATGATGCCGATCGCCTGGTCACCCGCCAGCAGGCGCACCCCATCGTAATCCCAGGCCTCGGCGATCGACTCGTGCGGCAGGGCATCGGCGCCAGCCAGCGGAATCGGCCGCACGCTGTTGCCGCAGGCCAGCACCACCTGGCGGGCATCGACGACGGTGCCGTCGGCCAGTTCCAGCCGCGCCGCGCCTTCGTGCCGGCGCAGCGACAGCACCGCCTGCGCGACCACCTGCAGCTGCGCGCTGCTGGCCTGCTCCGCCTCGGCCAGGCGCTGGCGCAGATACGCCGCGTAATGCCGACGCGGCACGAAGCGGCCCGCCAACGTCGCATCATCATCCTGCGGGAAGGCGTCGACCTGGCGCAGGTAGGCGGTGAAATCGGCGGGCTGGTCGGGCAGCGCGCTCATCCGCCCGGCCGGCACGTTGAGCAGGTGCTGCGGTGCCGGCGTGGCATAAGCGATGCCCTCGGCCAGGGTCGAGGCCGGCTCGAACAGCTGGACCTTCAGCGGGGTCGTTGCGTGGCGCAGCAGGTGCAGGGCGGTCAGCGCACCGGCGGCGCCGCCGCCGATGATGGCCAGGTCGATGCGGTGCGGAGTCGCTGTATCGTTCATGCGTTGATTGTAGGCGGATGCGTCGGCCAGCGCCTTACATCAGCGCATCGGCCAGCCGCGCGATGCCTTCGCGGCTGCGCCGCCAGGTGGCGCGCTTGCGCCACTGTGAAAGCTCCAACGGCCGCGAGTTGCGCAGGTAATCGTCCTCGATATCCAGCAGCTGGCGCACGATCTTCCGGTCATAGCAGAGCAGGCCGACCTCGGCATTCAGCGCGAACGAACGGATGTCCAGGTTGATCGATCCCAACAGGGCGATGTCCTCGTCCACGCTGAGGTGTTTGGCGTGCAGGAAATGGGGCTCGTACAGCGCGATGCGCACGCCGCTGCGCAGCAGTTCATCGTAGTAGGCTTCCTGCGCCCACGCGGTCAGCCGAGCATTGCTGGTGGCCGATACGATCAGCTGCACATCCACCCCGGACAGGGCAGCAATGCGCAGCGCGCTCAAGGTGGCTTCGTCGGGCACGAAGTACGGGGTGACCAGCACGATGCGCCGGCGCGCCAGGTGGATCAACGCGTTGACCGCGTCGCGCGCGTTGCTGAAGGGGTAGGCCGGGCCACTGGGCAGCAGCTGGGTGGCCACGTCCTCGCTGCACACCGGCACATCGGCCATCACCTCCAGCCGCTGGCCGGTTTCCATGTACCAGTCGCTGGCGAACACCGCTTCCAGATGGGCCACGGCGGGGCCGCGCACCCGCGCCACCAGCTCGCGGTTCGGCCGGCCGCGCACGAAGCCGGCATCGGCCAGGTTCTGCGAGCCGATATAGCCGACCTTGTTGTCGATGACGGCGATCTTGCGGTGGTTGCGCAGGTCCATGCGCCCACTGCGGCGCCAGCGCAATCCACCGGGCAGCATCGCGCGGACATCGATATCGCGCGCCATCAGGCGCTTGCGGTAGGCCCGCAGTCCACGCTTCGCGCCTACTGCATCCAGCAGCAGGCGGCAGTGCACGCCGCGCGCGGCGGCACGCTGCAGCGCCTCCACGATGGCCTCGCCCACCGCATCGTCGAACATCAGGTAATACAGCAGGTGGACGCGCTCTTCGGCCTGGTCGATGTCGTCGATCAGGTGGGCCAGCGAGTCCTCGTAACCGGTCAGCAGGTCCAGTGCATTGCCGTGCACAGGCATGAAATCGCCCTGCCGCTCCACCAGTGGCACCATTTCGGCGACGGTGGTGTCCGCGTCCGGCTGCCAGCGCAGGGCCGCCTGCAGCGCCTGTTCTTCGCGGATCACCTGCGAGGCTTCAGCCTGGCGGCGCAGGCGCTCGGCCGACAGCCACGGATGGCCGAACAGCAGGTACAGCGGCAGGCCCAGCAACGGCACGAAGCCGACCAGCAACAGCCAGCTGCGTGCAGCGCCTGGCGTGGTGCGGGTGGGTATCCACAACAGCGCAGCCAGCCGGATCAGCCAGTCCAGCAGCAGCAGCCATGAGCCCAGCATCCACTCGAAGAGCATCGCGCCACCCGCCCGGAGGAAGCCGCATTCTGCCACGGGCTGGGCCACGGCCAAAAAAAAACCCGCCTCGCGGCGGGTTTCTTCATTCGGGAAGCTCAAGCATCCTGGTGGATTACTTGATCTTGCCTTCCTTGTACGGGACATGCTTGCGCACGACCGGATCGTACTTCAGGAATTCCATCTTCCCGGGGGTGTTCTTCTTGTTCTTGTCCGTCGTGTAGAAGTGGCCGGTACCGGCCGTCGAAATCAGACGGATCTTGTCGCGCTTGCCTGCCATGATTTACTCCTCAGACCTTTTCGCCGCGCGAACGCAGCTCAGCCAGAACGGAGTCGATGCCGTTCTTGTCGATGGTGCGCAGTGCATGCGCGGAAACACGAAGCTTGACCCAGCGGTTTTCGCTGGCGACCCAGAAGCGGCGCTCATGCAGGTTGGGCAGGAAACGACGACGGGTCTTGTTGTTTGCGTGCGAGACGTTGTTACCCGTCTGCACTCGCTTGCCGGAAACTTGGCATACGCGGGACATTGCGCACCTCGATAAGTTTGTATTGAAAGTCCGGCCAGGGAAGGCCGAGCTTCTGCGGAAGGATCCGCACATGTTGTCAGCCCGTAGCCCGGGCGACGGCGGCCTCGATGGTTGCCCACCACACGTCAAGAGAATCAAAGGGTTACGCTGTCCTAGGCGCACCGGAGGACGTATTCCCGGCACCGCCATCCGGGGTTGACCGGACACAGCGAGCCGCGAATTATGCCGCGAACCGGGGAAACCTGCAAGCCTGCCCGGCAGCGTGAGCCGGTTTACGGAGCCCTCGCCCGGTCCCTGCTACACAGGGCACATGAGACTCCTGGCACTGACCTACGGCACCGAAGGCGACACCCGCCCGCTGACCCTACTCTGCCGCGGGCTGATCGACGCCGGGCACCAGGTGCTGCTGCTCGCCGACGGCGGCACGCTGGGCAGCGCGCGGGCGCTGGACGTGCCGCACGCCGCCCTGCAGGGCGACATCCACGAAGAAGTGGTGGCGCTGTTGTCGCGCGGCAACAGCCCACGGGCCGCCAGCAGCGGGCTGGCACGGATGGCAAGGCGGCATGTGTCCGACTGGATGCGCCAGACCGACCAGGCGGCGTCAGGCTGCGAGGCGCTGCTGGCCGGCGGGCTGGCCGCCTTCGTCGGCCTCAGCGTGGCCGAGCGCCACGGCATTCCGGTGATCGGTACCGGGATGATCCCGATCACCCCGACCCGCGCCTTTCCCTCGCCGTTCCTGCCGCCCGGCTGGACGCCGCCCCCCCTGAACCGGCTCAGCCACCGGCTGGTGACCCGATTGATCTGGCAGCAGTTTCGCGCGCCGATCAACCAGGCCCGGCGCGCCGTGCTGGGCCTGCCACCGGCCACCACGCCGTGGATCGATGCGCCGATGTTGTATGGCGTGTCGCCAAGCCTGGTCGCCACGCCCGCGGACTGGCCGGCCGACCATCGGGTGTGCGGCCAGTGGCGGCTGCCCGACAGCCCCGGCTGGTCGCCACCGCCTGCCCTGCAGGCATTCCTGGATGCCGGCCCGCCACCGGTCTATGTGGGCTTCGGCAGCATGACCGGATTCGACCGCGACGCGGTGCTGTCGCCCCTGCTGCGCATGCTCGACGGACGCCGCGTTCTGTTGTCGCCCGGATGGTCCGGCACGCCGGCACTGGCCCTTCCCGGCAACGTGCATGTGGTGGGGGCGGTGCCGCATGAAGCCTTGTTCCCGCTCACCTCGCTGGTCATCCACCATGGCGGCAGCGGCACCACGCACTCGGCCTGCCGCGCCGGCGTGCCCTCGATGGTGATGCCGTTCGCGGCCGATCAGTTCTTCTGGGCCGACCGCCTGCATCGGCTCGGCGTGGCACCGCCGGCCCTTTCGCCGCGGCGGCTGGACAGCCAGCGATTGTCCGCGGCACTGGCCGTTGCCGAACATCCGGACGTGCGTGCGCGTGCGACGGCGCTGGGTCGGCGGATGGCGACGGAAGACGGGGTGGCCGCCGGGGTGGCGGCTGTGGGACAGCTGCTCGGTCAGCCGGCCACCAACCGCAGTGCCATGCCACCGAGCGCGTCCGCGCGTTTCCGATCAGACCCATGAAGCGCGACGAAGTCGCGCGCACAGGCGGCGAACTCAGCCCGATCGGACTGCGCCTGCTCGATCGACTGCCGCTGCAGCTGCCGCAGGTCATCCGGCACTCCCGGCAACTGCAGGGTGCGCAGCGCAAGCCAGAGCGCACCCAGCAAGCGCGCGCGCCGGCTGGTGAGGTCCTGGTGGTTTAGCTGGAAGAATTCGATGGTCACCCGTGCACGCTCGTGGTCGCGGCCGCGCTTGCGGCGCGGCACGGCCAGCACACCGTCAAAGCGGATGATCCGTGCCGGATCGGTGTCCAGGGTGCCGAGCGGATAGACCAGCAGCGGATCTTCAGCCTGTGCCGACTGCGGCGTGGACGCGCGCGTGCGGCGCCTGCCACGCACCGGGAAGCTGTCTGCCTTCAACGTCGAATTGCAGCGTGTGCAGGCGATGACATAGTTCAGGGGATGGTAGGCAAGCAGGTAATACCCGCGTGTGCTCGGCCTGCCGACCGAACACGGCGGAATGAAGCCGACGGCCCCCTTGCCGGTGGCGGGCGGCCACGCGCCCACTCTCGATTTGGGCCGGAAGTGCTCGACTTCGTGGACCTTGCTGGCCAGCGCGCGGCCCGCGAGCCGGCTTTCGCAGTAGGCGCATTTTTCATGCTGGAGTTCGATGTAGACCTGCTTGATGTCGCCCCAGAACTCACTGCCTTCGACGTAGTGACCCTGGCCTCGGTACTCGGCGGTGCGTTGCCGCGCCTTGTCCAGCCAGCGCCGGTCATGGGCGGCGACAAGGGCAAGCAGTTCGGCCTCGGCCACGGGAATGCGGATCATGCCGGGTCCTCACCCGATGACAGCAGTTGCAGATACGCAGCCGCTGCAGCGGGATCGCCGTCCTGGCTGGCCCGCCGCAGCCGCTCCAGCGCATCGCCCACGGCTGTCGGCCGGGTGCTGGCGAGGCCGAAGTAGGGGCTGAGCAGCACCTGGTCGGCACTGCGCCCATGCACCCGCTCGGGCAGGCGGCGGCAGCAGGTGCCCGCAGCGTCGGTGTGATCGAGCACGATCAGGTTTTCCGGCTGCAGTGCACCAATCACCAGGGGACTGTGGGTGGTCACGATGAACTGCAGGTTCGGCAGCGCCTGCGACAGGGTGGACAGCAGCGCACGCTGCCATGCCGGATGCAGGTGCAGGTCGATCTCATCGACCAGCACCACGCCCTGGTTGTCCACCAGCCTGCGCCCGGAAGGTGCACCCATGCACAGTTGATGGAGCAGGTCGCCGATCCAGCCCACATAGGCCTGGTAGCCGTCGGACAAGCCTTCGAACGGAAGCACGATGCCCTCCATATCGAACCGGGTGGCCTCACCGGGAGGGGCCGCCGCCAGCCGGCAGCCCGCCGGTAGCAGGCGATCCATCAAGCTGACCACCTGCCGGTAACGGCCGGGATTGTGCAGCGAGAACGCAGGCAACCAGGCGGCCAGCGGCAGCAGGCCGCGGTTGTCGAACAGGCTGGCCACGCGCTGCCGTCGCCGTGCCGGCAGCGGCATCGATGCCGTGCTCGTCCCTCCCTGCGCGTGATCGACCCAGCGCGAGGCGCCGTAAGCCACTAGGAAGAATGCACTGGGCTCGCGCACCTGCTGGATCAGGCGCAGCTCACGTGCCAGTACGTGATCCTGCGGGCGATACCAGTCGATCAGGTCGAGGTCGCCGACACGTTCGATCCGCACCTGCATCGGCAGCATGCGGGGAGGCTTCCCGGCGCATCGCAGCAGGTCCTGGCCGTGCAGCCGCAGGTCGATGTCGATCGTAGCGAAGTCGGCAGCCATCTGGTTCCTGCCTGCGCCGGTGCGTGGCGCCCTGCGTACCCAGGCGGCGCGCTCCAGCGTGGGATCGCGCTCGATCACCGGCGCCAGTATGCCCAACGCAATGGCGCGCAGAACGGTGGATTTGCCCGTACCGTTGCCGCCGAGCAGCACATGGATGTTGGAAAGTGCCGCGGCCTCGCCAGGACCAGCGTCCGCCGCGAAGTCGATCCGTGCGTCGCTGAAGGCACGCAGGTGCTGGATGCGGATGGCTTCTACATGCAACGTGGCAACCCCGTCGACGCCCAGCCGGGCGATCTGCATGCCTGCAGCCTAGATGGCGCGGGCCCGCAGCCACCAGAGGCGGCCAGGTCGGTTCATGCCTTCATCAGCGCGGTCACCCAGTCGATGAACACCCGCAGGCGCTGGTTCACGTGCCGGCCGGGGGGAAACATCAGATACATCGGCATCGGCTCGATCTGCCAGTCGCCGAACAACGGCACCAGTTCGCCGCGCGCAACAGGTGCGGCGGCCATGTAGTCCGGCACGCCCCACCCCACCCTGACCGGCATCGGCGTGACCTGACTGTATGGATTCCAGTTCGAGATCAAGGTGATCGCCAAGTTGCCGGCGTAAGTGGGTGGGTGATGACCGGTGGTCGTCACGCTCTTCCAGCGCTCATGGGAAAGCCGAAGCGGTGACGACCAACGGTCGTCACCCACCAGAGCGGCCCGTCAACCACCAGAGCGGCCCGTCAACCACCAGCGCAGGTCATCACCATCAAGGCCTTTCTTCAGTGTTCGCGGCGGTGCAGCCAGCGGTACAGCACCGGCAGCAGCAGCAGGGTCAGCAGCGTGGACGAGACGATCCCGCCTATCACCACCGTTGCCAGCGGCCGCTGCACCTCCGAACCCGCACCGACATTGAACGCCATCGGCACGAAGCCCAGCGAGGCCACCAGCGCGGTCATCAGCACCGGCCGCAGCCGGCCGAGCGCACCGTCGCGCACCGCGTCCGGCACCGCCAGTCCCTGCCCGCGCAGCTGGCGGATGAAGCTGATCATCACCAGCCCGTTGAGCACCGCAACGCCGGACAGTGCGATGAAACCCACTCCGGCGGAGATCGACAGCGGCATGCCGCGCAGCGCCAGCGCCAGCACGCCACCGGTCAACGCCAGCGGCACGCCACTGAATACCACCAGCGCATCGCGACCGGAACCGAAGGCCCAGAACAGCAGCGCGAAGATCAGCACCAAGGTGACCGGCACCACCACCGCCAGCCGCTCGCTGGCTGAAATCAGCTGCTCGAAGCTGCCGCCGTAGTCGATCCAGTAGCCGCTGGGGACCACGACCTGCGTGCCCACCGCTGACTGCAGGTCAGCGACGAATCCGCCGAGGTCACGGTCACGCACGTTGGCGGTGACCACGATGCGCCGCTTGCCGTTTTCACGGTTCACCTGGTTCGGCCCTTCGCTGGTTTCAATGCGGGCCAGTTCGCGCAGCGGCACCGTGCGCGGGCCCCCACTGGCCGCGCTGTCGCCACGGCTCAGCTCATCGACGTCGCCGTTGGCAAGCGCGGTTTCCAGCGACACCGGCAGGTCCGCCAACGCCGCCGGGTCCTGGCGCAGGGCTTCGGGCAGGCGCACCACGATGTCGAAGCGGCGATCACCTTCGAACAGCTGCCCCGCCACCGTGCCGCCGACGGCGGTGGCCACGGTCGACTGCACCTGGCCCGGATTGAGTCCGTAGCCGGCCAATGCCTGGCGATCGGGCCGCACCGTCAGCAGCGGCAGCCCGCTGGTTTCCTCCAGTCGCACGTCGGCGGCGCCGGGCACGCCGGAAACCACCTGCTCCATGCGCCGGCCAAGCTGCGCCAGCATGTCCAGGTCATCGCCATACACCACCACCGCCACATCCGCGCGCACGCCGGAGATCAGTTCGTTCATGCGCATCTGGATCGGCTGGGTGAACTCGTAGTTGTTGCCCGGCAGCTGCTCCACCGCCGCTTCCAGTTCGGCCAGCAGCAGGCTGCGGGGCTTGCGCGGATCGGGCCAGTCGCGGCGGTCCTTCATCATCACGAAGGTGTCGGCCACCGATGGCGGCATCGGGTCCGAGGCTACTTCCGGCGTGCCGATCTTGGAGAACACCTTGGCCACCTCGGGCACCTGCAGCAGACGCGTTTCGATCTGCACCTGCATCCGTACCGACTGGCCCAGGCTGGTGCCGGGAATGCGCATGGCATGCATCGCCACGTCACCCTCGTCCAGGCTGGGAACGAACTCGCTGCCGAGGCGGCTGGCCAGCACGCCGCAGCCCACCACCAGAACCAGCGCGGCGGCCACTGCCCAGCGCCCACGCCGCAGCACCACGCCCAGCAGCGGCTGGTAGCGCCGGCGCAGCCAGGCCATCACCCGGTTTTCCTTCTCCTGCACGCGTCCACCCAGGAACAGCGCGATGGCGGCCGGCACGAAGGTCAGGCACAGCAGCATCGCGCCGGTCAGCGCCAGCACCACGGTGATCGCCATCGGGTGGAACATCTTTCCTTCCACCCCGGTCAACGCGAAGATCGGCAGGTAGACCGCGGTGATGATGCCCAGGCCGAACAGGCTCGGACGGATCACTTCGGCGGTCGCGCTGGCGGTTTCGGCGAAGCGTTCGGCGGCACTCATGTCGCGGCCCAGCGCATGCTGGCGCTCACCGAAGCGGCGCAGGCAGTTCTCGATGATGATCACCGCGCCATCGACGATCAGGCCGAAATCCAGCGCGCCCAGGCTCATCAGGTTGGCCGACACGCCGCCGCGTGCCATGCCGGTCAGGGTGAACAGCATCGCCAACGGGATGACCGCCGCGGTGATCAGCGCGGCACGCACGTTGCCCAGCAGCGCGAACAGGACCACGACCACCAGCAGCGCGCCCTCCAGAAGGTTCCTGGCCACGGTGGTGATGGTGCGGTCCACCAGCGCGGTGCGGTCGTAGCTGGAAGTGGCGGTGACCCCTTCGGGCAGGCTGCGCTGCGCCTGCGCCAGTTTCGCTGCCGCGGCCTGGGCCACCTCGCGGCTGTTGGCGCCGACCAGCATCACCACCGTGCCCATCACCACTTCATGACCATCCTGGGTGGCCGCGCCGCTGCGCAGCTGCGCCCCTTCGACCACCTCGGCCACATCGTGCACGTGGATCGGCACCCCTTCGCGGCGGTCCAGCACGATGTTGCCGATCTCTTCCAGATTGGCCACCTGGCCGGGTATGCGCACCAGGAACTGCTGCCCGTTGCGCTCGATATAGCCGGCACCCACGTTCTGGTTGTTGGCTTCCACCGCGGCCGCCACATCCTCGAGCGTGAATCCCAGTGCGCGCAGCCGAGCCGGGTCCGGGGTGATGTGAACCTGGCGCTGGAAGCCGCCGATGGTGTTGACCTCGGTGACTCCTGGCACGTTGCGCAGCTGCGGGCGGATCACCCAGTCCTGCAGCGTGCGCAGGTCGGTGGCGGTGTAGGCCGTGCCATCGGGCTTGCGCGCTCCGGGCGCGGCGTCGACGGTGTACATGAAGATCTCGCCGAGTCCGGTGGCGATCGGCCCGAGCTGGGGATCAAGGCCGTCGGGCAACTGCGAGCGGACCTGCTGCAGGCGCTCGGCCACCTGCTGGCGGGCGAAGTACAGGTCCGTGCCGTCGTCGAACACCACCGTCACCTGTGACAACCCGTAGCGCGACAGCGAACGGACCTGCTCCAGTGCCGGCAGCCCGGCCATCGCGGTTTCCACCGCATAGGTGATGCGTTGTTCGCTTTCCAGCGGCGAATATCCCGGCGCCGCGGTATTGATCTGCACCTGTACGTTGGTGATGTCCGGCGTGGCATCGATGGGCAGCCGGCCGAAGCTCCACGCACCCACCAGCACCAGCCCCACGGTCAGCGCCATCATCAGCCAGCGCTGGGCGATGGCGCCACCGATCATGCGTTTCAGCACGCCAGGTCTGGCGCGGCCGCCTTGCGGTTCAGTGCTCATGCGCTGCGCCCGCCTTGCCGATGTCCGCCTTCACCGTATAGCTCTGCTCCACCACCACCTGCTCGCCGGCCTGCAGGCCGCCCGTGACCGCCACCTGGCGTGCGTCGCGTGCACCCAGCTGGACCTCGCGTGCCTGGTAGGTTTCACCGTCGCGGACGAAGACCACGTCCTTGCCATCCAGCGTCTGCAGTGCACTCAGCGGTACCGCCAGCGGCGCCGGCGTGCTGGCCACCACGATGCGCGCGCGCACCGCGGCACCCGGCCGCCACAGGCCATCGGCATTGTCGATGGTGGCCCGGGCCACGGTGCTCTGGCTGGCCGTAGCGGTGCCGGGCAGCACACGTTCCAGGGTCACGGTCTGCGCGGCGCCATCGGTCATGCGGGTGATGGTGACCGGCACGCCGGCGGTGATGTGCTGGGTATCGGAACCGAAGATATGCAGGTCCACCCACAGCTGCGACAGGTCGCCGATGTCGAACAGCACCTGGCCTTCGGCTGCCACTGCGCCCAGTTGCACCTGGCGCGACAGGACCACGCCGGAGATCGGTGCGGCGATGCTGTAGGTGGTCAGGCTGAGGTTGCTCTCGATGCTGGCCAACGGCTGGCCGGCGCGCACCCGGTCACCGACATTGGCGCGCAGCGCGCGCACCGGTCCGGGAAAACGCGCGGTGACCTGTGCGCTGCGTCCATCGACCGGCGCCAGCAGGCCCTGCACTTCGTGCTCGTCGGCGATGGTGCCCTGGCCTGCCGCTGCGCTGACGATGCCGGCGGCGCGGGCTTGCGCATCGCTGATACGGGTGCTGTCGGCGGGCGCTTCATCAGCGTGCGATCCACCTTCTGCGTGCGCGTGTGTGTCTTCATCGGCGGCCTTGGCTGCCTTGTCACTACAGCCCGCCAGCAGGGCAGACAGCAACAGGATCGCGAGCAGGCGGCGCGGCGCCACGGTGGTGGAGGTCATGGTGCGGTTCCTTGGGTTGCGTTGGCGACCAGTGGCTGTCCGGTCAGCCGCTGGATCTCGATCAGGGCACTCTGCGCGGACACCGCTGCATCCAGCTGGCGCTGCCGCGCTTGGATGCGCATCGCCTGCAGCTGGGCCCATTCCAGATAACTGATGGCACCGGCGCGCCACGCGGTTTCGGCGGCCTTTTCGGCCCGGCGCAGCTGCGGCAGCACATCGCGCTCCATGCGGGTGACCTCCAGCCGGGCGTTGGCGTAACGCCCATGCGCTTCAGCCAGGGTGGCGTGCAGCTGCAGCGCGCGCGCCTGCCGCTCCACCGCACTCATTTCCAGTTCGCTGCGTGCCGCGCGGATCTCCGGATCGGCACGCCGCGCGTTGCCCAGCGGCACGCTGAAGCCTCCCACCAGCGATGAGTCCCGGCGGGCGCGCTCGTTGCGGACCCCCAACTGCCAGGACACATCGCCGCGCAGCTGGCTGCTGGCCAGCTGCAACTGGGCCTGGCGCACCCGTTGCTCGCCGGCGATCAGCGCCAGCTCCGGGGTCCGCTCGAGCAGATCGGCCAGCTGGCTGAATTCCTGCAGGGCAGGCAACTGCAGCGGATCACCACTGGCCACGTCGAAGTCGACTTCGCGTGCATTCCACAGCGCAGCCAGCGACAACCGTGCCGCCCTGCCCTCCTGCAATGCACGGTCACGGTCCAGCTCTGCCTGGGCCAGTGCGGCCTGCGCGGTCATCAGGGTCGAGGCTGGCGAAGCTCCGGCAGTGAGCCGCCCACGCGCTGCGTCCACCGCGCGCCGGCGCTGCTCGATGTCATCCAGCGCGATGCGCTGGCGGCCACTGGCGACGGTGATCGCAAGGTAGCGACGAGCCGCCTCGGCCATCATGTCCAGCCGGATGATCTCGCGCTGCGGTGCCAGCGCATCGAGATTGGCCTGGGCCACGGCGCGGCGGGCATCCAGCTTGCCGCCGCGCTCCAGGACGCCGGCCAGCGATACCGTGGTTTCCAGCGCGTCGATGCCGCGGCTGTCGCCGCTGCCAAGCGCGTTTTCAAGGTCCACGCCGAACACCAGCGGCGGTGCCAGCCCGGCGGCGTCGTAGCGGGCGCGGGCGGCCTGCTGCTGCAGGGGCAGCAGTCGCAGGTCGGGGTGGGTGCGCGAAACACGCTCGATGGCAGCATCGAGCGTCAACGGGACAGCAGACGATGTCACCTGTGCGCCTGCGCACGGTGCCATCGCCAGGGCCGCAAGCGCGGCCAGGCGTTTCCACATGGGGTTTCTCCAGCAATCTCAGGACAGGATCGGGTCGTCCGCTGCGTGCGGACCGCGGATCAGGCCTGGATCGGGGGACGCAGCGGGCTGTCCTGTGGCGCGGGACGCCACGTCGCGTCATGCGGAGCGTGGCGCACGCCGGCCGGTGCAGTGATCAGTTCCCAGCCTGCGTAGGCAAAGGGCAGCACGCCGCCCTGGCCATGACAATGGCCGCAATGCACGAGTGCATGCAGCAGGCGCGCGCCGGTATCATCATCGTCGTGGCCGGTGTCTGCTTCTGCATCGCCGTGCGGCACCGCGGGATGATCGGCATGGGACAACTCATGCAGGTCACCCAGCGCCGACGCCAATGCGCCACCGGCCGTGCCAAGCGCCACCACCACCAACATCAGCAGGCGGATCAGGAACAGCGGGCGTCGGCGGACGGTGCGGATCATCATCGTCAGGGTAGCGGCCGCACGAGGCGTTACACAATCGCAGCGCCGCGGGCCGACGCTACAGGTGGCTGATGTCCGGGTCGCCAACGGCCATTGCCTGCACTTCGCGCATGCCGGGCGGCAGCGCCGCCTTGAGCGCCTGCAAGGTCTGGAAATGCCTGCCTCGCACTGCCGACCAGGCAGGACTGGCGTTGTCCGCGACCTGCAACTGCCAGCCTGTCGCCGAGCGTTGCAGCGGCGTGCGCACCAGCTGTGCTGGGCTCAGTGCTGATCGCGAACGATGCACCAGGATCAGATCCCCGCCTTCTGCATGGCGTACACAGAAGCTGCCCGGGCGCTGGAACTGCGTGCACAGGGCGCGATAGCTGACGTGCGCCTTGGCCTGCTCGGGATCGATGTTGACGATGCGCTCCGGGTCGTTCAGCGCATTCCCGTACCGCGCATGGTCGCTGGCGATGACGCCGCGCTCCTGTGCTGTCAGCACGTCAGTGATGCCCTGCGGCGCCTGTCCGCCATAGCATGGCATCCCGGCCATCCAGATGGCGGTGATGACCGGAGCATTGCCCACGGCGCGTGGCACCAGCGAAGCCGCCGGGCCGCTTGCCGGGGCAGCGACGCTGTGGATGGTGAAAATACCTGGCGCGGCCGGATGGGGCTGTAGGGGTTGGGGCATGCGGCAGGCCTGTCTGTTGGATCCGACAAGCCTGCCGCAGCGCGCGATTCCCGCTACCAGGAATCAGCCTTTCCTGCGTTCTGCGATGAACGCCTGGATCTGCTGTTCCAGCACCGGCAGCGGCACCGAGCCCTGCTGCAGTACTGCATCGTGGAACGCCTTGATGTCGAACGAATCGCCCAGTTCCTTCTCCGCCTGCGCGCGCAGCCGCACGATGGCGATCTCGCCGAGCTTGTAGCTCAGCGCCTGGCCCGGCCAGGAAATGTAGCGATCCACTTCGGTGGTGACCTCGTGTTCGCTCAACGCGGTGTGGTCGCGCAGGTAGGCCAGTGCCTGCTCGCGGCTCCAGCCCTTGCTGTGCACGCCGGTATCGATCACCAGCCGCGCGGCACGCCACATTTCGTAGGTCAGCCGGCCGAAGTCTTCGTAAGGGGTCTCGTAGATGCCCATCTCCACGCCAAGCTTTTCGCAGTACAGGCCCCAGCCTTCGCCGTAGGCGGAGATGTAGCTGTTGCGACGGAACTCCGGCAGTTCGCCCTGCTCGGCCGCAAGCGCACCCTGCAGCGCGTGGCCCGGATCGGACTCATGCAGGGTCAGCGCGGGCAGGTTGTACAGCGGGCGCGCCGGCAGGTTGTAGGTGTTGAGCCAATAGGTGCCCATCCCACCGCGGCCGGCGGTCCAGAACGGGGCGATGTCCGGCGGCACCGGCACGATGGTGAAGCGCGCGCGCGGCAGCGTCATGTACCTGCCGATCACCCCGTCCACGCGCTTGGAGATCCACGCCGCGCGATGCAGCAGTTCATCGGGCGTCTTGGCGTAGAACTGCGGATCGGTGCGCAGGAAGGTCAGGAACTCACCGAAGCTGCCCTTGAAACCGACCTGCTTGATGATGGCGTTCATCTCGGCCTGGATGCGTGCCACTTCGGCCAGGCCGATCGTGTGGATCTCATCCGGGCCCAGGTCCAGCGTGGTGTATTCGTGGATCTGCTGCTTGTAGAACGCCTTGCCGTCCGGCATTGCCTCGGCGGCCAGGGTGGTGCGCGCCTTCGGCACGTACTCCTGCAGGAAGAAGCGGCGCAGCTGCTGGAACGCCGGGATGACCTTGCCGGCGATCGCCTCGCGCGCCTGCGCCTGCAGCTGGGCCTGCTCGGCGGCGGGAATGCTGGAAGGCAGCTTCTTGAACGGTGCGTACAGCGGCGACCGGGTCGGATCGGTGAGGTCGGCGACGTTGGAGATCGCCACTTCGCGGCCGTCCAGCACGGCGCGCGGCACGCTGAAACCACGCGCCAGGCCGGCACGCATGTTGTCGGTCTGCTGGGTGAAGTAACGCGGCACGTCGTTGAGGCGCGCGATGTAGTTGCGATGGTCCTGCGCGGTCTTCATCTCGCGACGGGCCATGAAGGACAGGTTCGACCAGAACGAGGAATCCGAATTGAACGGCATCTCGTAGGTGCGCAGGCGCACTTCCTCGGCCAGGTTGAACACCTGGTCGCGGTAGATCGCCAGGTTGACCTGGTTCACGCCAGACAGGGCCTTGGCATCCAGCCCGTCCAGCTGCTTGAGCACACCGTCCCAGACCGCAAGCCGCGCCTGCTGTGCAGCCGGGCCTACATCGGGCATGCGCGCGGCGCTTTCCGGTGCGTCGCCGTCTTCGCTGGCTTCACCTCCACCGGCCTGGCGCCACGCCCATTCCTTCTCATAGATCGCGCGGAACGCTGCATCGGCGGCGCTTTCATTGGCAATGCTGGCCGGCGCGGCGGTGGCCGCCGGCGGGGCCGCGTGGGTGAGCAAGGGAGCAGACAGGGCGAGCAGCAGGGCAACGGCAAGGCGGGTTTTCACGAGCGCAGGATTCCCGGGGGAGGCAGGCCTTCGATGATGGCACCGATGCTGCCCCGCTACATGGGTCGAACGTCCTGCCCGCTGTCTAATGAGCGGCCTTGTCGCGCTTCCAGCCGCGGTGGGCGATGTCCAGCTTCAGGCTGTACAGCGCGGTGAAGGCGGGGAACAGGTTCTGCAGCACGCCGACCGAGTCCTGTTTGGCGGAGAACAGGAAGTAACTCAGCGTCATCAGGCTGCCGACCACGCTCATGTACCAGAACAACCGCGGGATCACCGGCTTGCCGGCGCGCCGCGAAGCGACGAACTGCACCAGCCAGCGGCCGCCGAACATCAGCGCGCCGGTGTAGCCGATCAGCTTCCAGCCGGTGACGTGCAGCCCGGTCCAGTACAACCAGGTCAGCGGCTGGTCCAGCAGGGGAAGGTCCATCAGCGTTCTTCCACGGCCGTACGGCGGCTGCGCGTGATCAGCCATGCCACCCCGCGCAGGTCGCGCAGACCGACCAGTGCCCGCTGCAGGTTGTTGTACTTGGACACCCCGGCGGTACGCGCACGGTGGTTGACCGGCACGCACTGCGTGGTCCAGCCGGCACGCTGCATCAGCGCAGGCAGATAGCGGTGCATGTGGTCGAAATAGGGCAGGTCCAGGAAGGCCTCGCGCTCGAACAGCTTGATGCCGCAGCCGGTATCGGGCGTGGCGTCGTGCAGCGCGCGTGCGCGGATCGCGTTGGCCCAGCGGCTGGCCCAGCGTTTGCTGCCACTGTCCTTGCGGTTGACCCGCCAGCCAGCGAACAGCTTGACCTGGGCATCGGCCGTCGCGCGGGCGTCGAGCAGCTTCGGAATATCGGCGGGATCATTCTGGCCGTCGCCGTCCAGCGTGGCGATCCACGCGCCGCGGGCCTGCTTGACGCCGGTCCGCACCGCCGTGCTCTGGCCGCTCTGGCTGAGGTGGTGCAGCACGCGCAGCTCCGGCGTGGTGGCCTTCAGCGCCTGCAGCACCGCCAGCGTGTCGTCCTGCGAATGGTCGTCCACGTAGACGATCTCGAACGCCACGCGGCCGCGCAGCGCTGCGGTGATTTCAGCCACCAGCGGGGCGACGTTGTCGCGTTCGTTGAATACCGGGACGACGACGGAAAGCTCGGGATGACTCATCGGGAACTCGGCCAAGGGAAAGTAAAACAGCGCGCATTCTCCGCTTCCGAGGTTATCCGAAGATGAACCCGGCTGCCCAGCATGGGCGCCTTCAGCCGCGTTCGCCGAAATAATCCCGGCACCACGCCACCACGGGCGGCAGCCCCTGTTCGATCGGCAGGGACGGTGAATAGCCGAACGCGTCATGGGCACGTCGGGTATCGGCCATCGTGCGCACCATGTCGCCGGCCTGCATCGGTTTGTAGACCTTGCGTGCAGGGCGAGCGGCGGCTTGCTCGATCACCTCGATGAACCGCTCCAGTTCCACCGGGGTGTGGTTGCCCAGGTTGAACACGCGGTGCGGCACCGGCTCGGTGCTGGAATGCGCGAGCGCGCCAAGGATGCCCGCCACGATGTCGGAAACATGTGTGAAATCGCGCTGCATCCGGCCTTCGTTGAACACCTCGATCGGCTGCCCGGCCAGCACCGCGCGGGCGAACAGCAGCGGCGCCATGTCCGGCCGCCCCCAGGGGCCGTATACGGTGAAGAAGCGCAGTCCGGTGGCGCGTAGGCCATACAGTTGCGCATAGCTGTAGGCCATCAGTTCGTTGGCGACCTTGGTGGCCGCGTACAGCGAGCGCGGCTGGTCCACGCGCTGGTCTTCGGAGAACGGCGGCGTGGCCGAATCGCCATACACCGAACTGCTGCTGGCATACACCAGATGCTGCACGCGGTAGTGGCGGCAGGCCTCCAGGATGTTGACGAAGCCACTGAGGTTGCTGTCGACGTAGGCCTGCGGATTTTCCAGTGAATAACGCACACCGGCCTGCGCGGCCAGGTGGATCACCGCCTGCGGCTGGACCTCTTCGAACAGCGCGGCCAGGCCGTTGCGGTCGGTCAGCTCCAGCGTGCGCAGGTCCAGCTGCGGGCACAGCGCCGCTACGCGGTCGCGCTTCAGCTGGGGATCGTAGTAATCATTGAAGTTGTCCAGCCCGACCACCGCTTGGCCGGCCTGCAGCAGGGCCTGCGCGGTGTAGGCCCCGATGAATCCCGCAGCGCCGGTAAGCAGGATCGTCATGCTGTCGCTCAGCCGCGCTGGGCCCGCAACCGTTCAAGCACGCCATCCAGCGTGTCCAGATCGGTGTAGTGGATGACCAGCTTGCCCTTGCCGCCGCGGCCATGGTTGATCGCCACCTTGGCACCAAGCGATTCGCTCAGCTCGGTTTCCAGCGAGGCGATATCCGCCTGAGGGGCGCTGCGCGGCGCCGGCTGCGGGCGGTTGCCCGGCACCTTGCCGGCGGCGAACGCCTGCGCGCGGCGCTCCACTTCACGTACCGACCAGCCTTCGTCGGCGGCTTCCTGGGCCAGCTTGCCGGCCAGTTCCGGTGCCAGCGTCAGCAGCGCGCGGGCATGTCCCATTTCCAGCCGGCGTGATTCCAGCAGCACGCGGATCGCGATCGGCAGTTCCAGCAGGCGCAGCAGGTTGGACACCGACGCACGCGAACGGCCGACGGCCTCGGCCGCTTCAGCGTGGGTCAGGGTGAACTCGCTGATCAGCCGATGCAGGGCTTCGGCTTCTTCCAGCGGGTTGAGGTCTTCGCGCTGGATGTTCTCGATCAGCGCCATCGCGATGACGGTGCGGTCTTCCAGCTCGCGCACCACCACCGGCACTTCGTCCAGCCCGGCCAGCTGCGAGGCACGCCAGCGGCGTTCGCCGGCGACGATTTCGTAGTTGCCGCCCGGCAGCTGGCGCGCCAGGATCGGCTGGATCACGCCCTGCGAACGGATGGAATCAGCCAGTTCGGCGAGCTTGGCCTGGTCCATCTCGCGCCGCGGCTGGTACTTGCCCGGCTGCAGCTGGCCGATCGGCAGCCTGCGCAGCACTTCACCAGGCAGCGGTTCGATCACCGCCGTGGCCTGCACCTGGCTCACCGAAGCCTTCGGTCCCAGCAGGGCATCCAGGCCGCGGCCGAGGCCACGCTTCTTGCCTGCGGCGGGCTTGGTGGTCATCAGGCAGTCTCCACGGCCTTGGCGGCCTTGTTGCGATCGTTGTTGCGACGGATGATCTCCCCGGCCAGGCCGAGGTAGGCCACGCCACCGCGCGAGCCACGGTCGTAGCCGACGATGCTCTGGCCATGGCTGGGCGCTTCGGCCAGGCGCACGTTGCGCGGCACGATGGTACGGAACACCAGGTCGCCGAAGTGTTCGGTGAGCTCGCCGGACACCGCGTTGGCCAGGTTGTTGCGCACATCGAACATGGTGCGCAGCACGCCTTCGATTTCCAAGGCCGGATTGAGGTTGCCGCGCAGCGCTTCGATGGTTTCCACCAGCGCGCTCAGGCCCTCCAGGGCGTAGTACTCGCACTGCATCGGCACCAGCACCGAATCGGCGGCGGCCAGGGCATTCAAGGTCAGCAGCGAAAGCGCCGGCGGACAGTCGATCAGGATGTAATCGTACTCATCGCGGATCGGTGCCAGCGCGCGCTTCAGGCGCTGTTCGCGCTCGCCCTGGCCCATCAGCTGGATCTCGGCGGCGGTCAGGTCGATGTTGCCGGGCAGCAGGTCATAGCCTTCGGCCGACTTCACCCGCACTTCCGCCGCGGTGCTTTCGCCCAGCAGCAGGTCATAGGTGGACGAGGCCAGCTCGCGCTTTTCCACGCCGCTGCCCATCGTCGCGTTGCCCTGCGAATCCAGGTCCACCAGCAGGACGCGCTTGGGGGCGTGGGCCAGGGCGGCGGACAGGTTGACGGCGGTCGTGGTCTTGCCGACGCCACCCTTCTGGTTGGCGATGGCGATGATGCGGGCCATGCGGGTGAGCCTCGTCGACGGTTGCTGGGGCTGGTCATTATGCGTACAACCGGCCCCGGGCGGAAATCGGGATGCGCCAGGACCTTGGCGGACAAGGACCGGCGCAGCCGCTCAAGGACCTGTAACGGTCACCAGGTGGCGCTCTCCGGACAGGCCCGGTACCTGCAGCGGCACTACCTCGCGCACGCTCCAGCCCTTCGGCAGTGCGGCGATTTCATCGTGCGGATGGATGCCTTTCATCGCCAGCAGCACACCGCCCGGGCGCAGCAGGTGGCCACCCACGCGCACGATACCTTCCAAAGTATCCATCGCACGCGCGGTGATCTGGTCGTACTGGCCGGGCTCGTCCAGCGCTTCAGCGCGCGATTCGGCGACCCGCGCATTGCCCAGCTGCAGTTGGCGCACGGCCTCGCGCATGAAGCGCGCCTTCTTGCCGTTGCTTTCCACCAGGGTGACCTGCAGGCCCGGGCAGGCGATGGCCAGCGGTATGCCGGGCAGCCCCGGACCGGTGCCGAGGTCGGCCAGGGTGCCCTGGGTTACGTGCGGCTGCATCGCCAGCGAATCCAGCAGGTGGCGGGTGACCATCTCCTGCGGATCGCGCACCGCGGTGAGGTTGTAGGTCTGGTTCCAGCGATGCAGCAGGGCCAGGTAACGCAGCAGCGGCGGCGCCATCTCGGCGGCCAGGCCCATGTCGGCCAGACCACGCTGCAGCGTGTCGGCGACGGCAGGCGGAAGATTGTGTTCGCTCATGCCGGCATTATCGCCGGTTTCACCCGGCCACGAGCGCTTCAGGCCGCGTGCCAGGCCAGCGCGGCGCGGAAATCGGCGCGCGCCTGCCACTCATGCAGGTGCCAGCGCGTGGCCGGGCCGAGCGCCGCATCGCACCAGTGCAGCTGCAGGCTGCCGTCGCCGGCGGGGGCGAACTGCAGGCGGTGCAGGCCGAAGGAGATGCCCTGCCCGTCGGCCTTCAGCATGGCCTCCTTGGCACACCAGACACGGAAGAACCAGTGTTCGCGATCAGCCTCGGACAGGCGTTCCAGCCATTCGATTTCCGCCGGGTGGAAAAAGCGGCGAACGATTTCCAGCAGGCGCGGCCGTGGACGCAGCAGTTCCAGGTCCACCCCCAGCCGTACGCCTTCGCCCAGCGCCACCAGCAGCAGCTCGCCGCTGTGGCTCCAGCCGGTGCCGTAGCCGGACAACGCAGCAGACAGCTCCGGGCGGCCACGCGGATCACGGACCAGGGGCAGCGCCAGCGGATCGCCTCCCAACGCTTCGGCCAGCACCTGGCGCGCCTGCGGTTCGCCACGGTGTCCCGGCACGTGGGGCCGGCGCCAGACTGTCACCGGACCGAACTGCCACGGGCCATCACAGGGCGGCTGCAGGCTCACGTCGCGTGCCTGTCAGCACGGCTGCACAAGCGGTTCACGGCCGGGCGCGTCAACTGAAGGCCCTTGGGACGTGGAGGTGTGGCGATGGGCATCATCATCTGGTTGATCGTAGGCGGCATCGTGGGCTGGCTGGCCAGCATCATCATGAGGCGCGATGGCCAGCAGGGCATCATCCTCAACGTGGTGGTCGGCATCGTCGGCGCGCTCATTGCCGGCTTTCTGTTCGGTGGTGGGATCAACGACGCGATCACGCTGCGCACCTTCCTGTTCTCACTGATCGGCGCGGTGATCCTGTTGGCGATCGTCAATCTGTTCACCCGCAAGAGCATACGCTGACGCCGCCATGGTGCCGGCCGCTGGCCGGCGGATGCATCAGCACGGGGCCCGGCAAAATGCCGGGCCCCGTTGTTTCAGGCCAGCTGCACCCAGGCCGGTGCGTGGTCGCTGGGGCGCTCCCAGGTCCGCGGCTCGCGATCGATGCCCGATGCCACCGCTGACGCCTTCAGCGCCTCCGATACGAGGGTGAGGTCGATGCGCAGGCCAAGGTTGCGGCGGAAACCGGCGGCGCGGTAATCCCACCAGCTGAACACTCCGGCCTCGTCACTGTGCAGGCGGAACGCATCGTGCAGTCCCAGCTGCAGCAGCTTGTTCAGCGCGCCGCGTTCGGCGGTGGAAGTCAGGATGTGGTTTTCGTTCCAGACCAGCGGGTCGTTGACGTCACGCTCGTCCGGGGCGATGTTGAAATCCCCCATCACGATCAGCTTCGGGTAGCGCTGCAGCTCATCGGCGATCCAGGCGTGCACCGCCTCCAGCCAGCGCAGTTTGTAGGCGTATTTGTCCGTGCCCACGTCCTGGCCGTTGACCACGTACAGGTTGATCACCCGCAGCTGGCCGAAGGTCCCGGCGATGACGCGCTTCTGCTCGTCCTCGAAGCCGGGAATGCCGATCTGCACGTCCTGCGCCGGCTCGCGCGACAGCAGTGCCACGCCGTTGTAGGTCTTCTGGCCAGCGAACACGCTGCGGTAACCGGCGGCGATCAGCGCCGAATCCGGGAACTTGTGGTCTTCCAGCTTGGTTTCCTGGATGCCGACGATATCCGGGCCGAAGTCCTTGAGCCACTGCTCCAGGTGCGGCAGGCGGACGTTGAGTGAATTGACGTTCCACGAGGCGATTTTCATGGCGGGGATTGTAGCCCGCCCAGGCTCGGGGCCCGGTAGCGCCGTGCCGTGGTGGGTGACGACCGTTGGTCGTCACGCTGTTCGCTTGGTGGGTGACGACCGTTGGTCGTCACGCTTCTGGATCCCGCCGAGCATGGCTCGGCGCTACCGCCTTCAGGCCGGCGCGACGTCCCAGCCGAACAGATCCAGCGCCTTCTGGAATGCGGCGTCCACCGGTGCGCGCACATCCACCGTGCCACCGTCCGGATGCGGGAAACGCAGGCGCTCGGCATGCAACAGCATGCGGTGCACGCCCTGCATGCGGAAGATGCGGTTGTGCCGCCCATCGCCGTGGCTGGTGTCACCGATCATATGGTGCGACAGGTGCTTGAGGTGGCGGCGGATCTGGCGGAAGCGCCCGGTCTGCGGCTGGCAGCGCAGCAACGCATAGCGCGAGGTGCTGAACTCACCACTCGGCACCGCCAGCTCGCCGGTCGCCAGGCGCTGGAAATCCGTCACCGCCGGCTTCTTCACCGGCTTGCCGGGACCACCGTCCAGGTCATGGTCGACCTGCCAGCTTTCCTCTGCCGGCCACCCACGGCACACGGTCAGGTAATCCTTCTGCACTTCCCCGCCCATCAGCGACTTGCCCAGCGCGCTGGCGGTTTCGCGGTCGAAGGCCAGCAGCAGGCAGCCGCTGGTGGCGCGGTCCAGCCGGTGCACCAGGAAGATCTGCCGGCCCAGCTGCTCGCGCAGCCGATCAGCCAGGAAGTCATCCTCGCCGCGCGCCAGCTTGCTGTCGTGGACCATCAGCCCGGCTGGCTTGTTGACCACCGCCAAGCGCTCGTCCTGGTGCAGCAGCTGCAGCGGCTCCGCTGCTGCGACGGCGGACACATCCTCCTGGGTCGTCTCGTCGATCACCGACTCGCCCCCCATCATCGCCACCACGCCCGTGCCAACGCCAATGCACCCAGCACGCTGGACACCCCGCTCCAGATCGGCATGTCGCCGAAGTACAGGCCCGGCGGCTGCAGCACGTACAGCAGCGCGGCGATCGCCAGCAGGCCGACACCGGTGATTGCGCCCACGGCGCGCTTCTGCAGCCGTTGCAGGCTGGCATCCAGCGCGGCCAGGTCGCGCGAGCGCATCGACAACTCGTGCCGCCCTTCCACCTGCTGGCTCAGCCAGGCGTGCACCAGCCGCGGCATGTCCGGCGCATGGGTCATGATTTCCGGCACCCGCTTGCCGATCTCGCGCAGCACCCGGCGCGGGCTGTAGCGCGCGCGCAGGATCTTCGCCAGCACCGGCTTGGCCACCGCCCAGATATCGATCTGCGGATCCAGCTGGCGACCCACGCCTTCGATGTTGAGCAGGGTCTTCTGCAGCAGGATCAACTGCGGCTGCAGGGTCAGCTGGTAGCGCTGCGCTACGCGGAACAGCTTCATCAGCACCTCGGCCAGCGAAATCTGCGACAGCGGGCGGGTGAAGTAAGGCTCGCAGACCGACCGTACCGCCGATTCCAGCTCGTCGATGCGCACGTGGTCCGGCATCCACCGGGCCTGCACGTGCAGTTCGGCGATGCGCCGGTAATCGCGGTTGAAGATGGCCATGAAGTTCTCGGCGAGGTAGTACTGGTCCTCCTGCGAGAGCTGGCCCATGATGCCGAAATCCAACGCGATGAAGCGCGGGTTGGCGCGGCGCTGCGGATCGATATCGACCCAGATGTTGCCGGCGTGCGCATCGGCGTGGAAGAAGTTGTCACGGAACACCTGGGTGTAGAACACCCGCACGCCCTTGGCCGCCAGCGCGACGCGGTCGATGCCGGCGCGGTCCAGCGCTTCGATGTCGTCCGACGGAATGCCCCACACGCGTTCCAGGGTCAGTGCACGTTCGGCCGTGTGGCTCCAGATCACCTCGGGCACGTACAGGTCGTCGGAGTTCTCCCAGAACCGGCGCAGCACGCTCGCATTGGCGCCTTCGCGCTGCAGGTCCAGTTCGGCCGAAAGCGTGTTTTCGATCTCCGCCACCACCTCGCGCGGGCGGATCTTGTCGGCGCGCGGATGGGTGCGCTCGACCAGCGTCGCCAGCGAATTGAGCAGGGCGATGTCGGCGACGATCTGTTTCTCGATGTCCGGGCGCAGCACCTTGACCACCACTTGGCGCCCATCGCCGAGCGTGGCAGCGTGCACCTGGGCGATCGATGCCGAGGCCAGCGGCTCGGTATCGAAACTGGCGAATGCCGCACTGACCGGCATGCCCAGCGCCTGTTCGACGATGCGCCGTGCGGTATCGCCGTCGAACGGCTTGACCCGATCCTGCAGCAGGGTCAGTTCGACGGCTACATCCGGCGGCACCAGGTCGCGGCGGGTGGACAGGATCTGTCCGAACTTGACGAAGATCGGGCCGAGGTCCTGCAGCGCCAGGCGCAGCCGCGCACCGCGGGACTGCGCGGCGATGTCCGCCGATGCACGTGGCACGAAGGGTTTGGCCAGCCGCAGCCAGCGCTCGGCCGGGGTGCCCTGCAGCAGGTCGTCCAGCCGGTAGCGCAGGATGATGCGGCCGATGCGGCTGGCCCGCAGCAGCGCCTTCATGCGGCACCCCGCAGGCGCTGCACGCGCGCGGCGAGGCGCTCGAGGTCGTCACGCAGCACGTCCACGTCGTCATGGAAGGCATCCAGTTCGCCGCGCGGCACCACATCGCGCGATTCCTCGGTGACGAACTCTGCGGCCGTATGCGCGAGGTCGGACGCGCCGCGGCGTGCGTGCTGCAGGGCGCTGCGCAGGGTATTGGCCACCTGTACGCCCAGCACTTCGCCGAACACGCGCACGAAGGGCAGCTGCCAGTCCGGATCGAAGCCCTTCGCCAGCTGCTGCAGGCGGCGCGCCAGTTCGGCATCGCCGGCCACCCGAACGCGCCCGGCCGTGTTGGCCTGGGCGCCGCGTGATTTCGCCAGCAGCGGTAACTGTACCAGCACACCGGACAGGCTGCTGCGCACCGCCAGGTCGGCTTCGCGATGGTCCACCGGACCCACTTCCAGCGCCTCGCCGTGCACGCTGATGCGCATCGCCAGGGCGGGCGCTTCCAGGGTCAGGTCGATATGGCGGCCATCCAGTGCGGTCAGCGCCTGGCGGGTATCAGGGTCCAGCGCAAGCGCGCGGTTGAGCGCGGCTTGCAGGGCGCGGCCGGCAACCGGCTTGAGCGACTTGAGCAGGGAAAGAGGCATGGCGGGCATTCTACCTGCCTGATGCGGCAGTGACCGCCGCCGGCCCGGTAGTGACGGCCGCTGGCCGTCTGCTCCAGCAGCATCGTGCGGAAACAACAAAGCCGGGCAATGCCCGGCTTTGTCTTTCAAGCAACCCGACCGAAGGTCAGGTTCGCTTGCGGAACATCGAGATGATGGCCAGCACCAGGAAGACCACGAACAGGATCCAGGCGATGTTGCTGGCGGCACCGGCGATACCGGAGAACCCAAGCACGGCGGCAATCAGGGCGATGACGAAAAAGATGACGGCGTAATGCAGCATGGCGATCCTCGCGGTTAACGTGCCGGGGTGGCGTTGGGGACCATACTCACGTGCCAGCGGTGTTCATCTGGTGACGGAAATCTCGCCGATTGATGAAGCTTTCAGCCGCGTGAGCCCTTCGTCAATGCTCACCACGGGCACATAACCGAAGTCACGGCGCGCCGGTTCCATGCTGTACCAGTGCGCGGTGCACAGCTGTTCGGCAAGGAAACGGGTGAGCGGCGGCTCACCCGGCAGGCGCAGCAGCGGCCAAAGTTTCTCGGCTACCGCCCCGATGCGGTACGCAGTCTTGAAACTCAGCGATTTCTTCACCGGGGGCGCGCCTACCGCAGCCAGCAGCTTGTTGAGCAGCTCGCGCATCGGCAGCGGTTCGCCGTTGGAAATGAAGTACGCCTTGCCCGCGCACGCCGCACCAGGAGCCAGTGCATCCAGCGCCAGGAAATGCGCCAGTGCGGCATTGTCGATGAAGGTGGTATCGACCAGGTTGCTGCCATCGCCGACCAGGCGCAGGCGTCCAGCGCGCGAACGCTGCGCCAGCCGCGGCACCAGCTGCAGATCGCCCGGCCCCCAGATCAACCGGGGGCGCAGCGCCACGGTGGCCAGCGCGGCATCGTTGGCCGCCAGCACGCGTTGTTCGGCAATCGCCTTGGTCGCAGCATACGGCGCCTGGAAGTCTTCGCCATACGGCACTTGGTCCGCGCCCAGCCCTTCCACCGGATGCGTAGCCCGATGGGTCACGCTGGGCGTGGAGGTGTAGACCAGCTTCGACACTCCCTGCGCACGGCAGGCGGCGATCACGTTGTCGGTGCCGACGACATTGGCCCGGTGGTAGCTGTCATAGCTGCCCCAGGCCCCTGCCTTGGCCGCATTGTGCAGCACCGCGTCCATGCCCGTCACCGCGTGCAGCACCGCCTGCGCATCAGCCAGATCACCCTGGATCTGGCCTACGCCCATTGCCTGCAGCGCCGGGTAATGACCCCGATTGAAGCTGAGTACCTGGTGCCCACGCTCGGCAAGGCCAGCGCACAGCGCCTGGCCGAGGAATCCACCGCCGCCGGTGACAAGGATCTTCATGCGTGTTTTTCCCGTTGCGAAGCGGCCCAGATCGCCAGCTTCTCGCGGCCGATCTTGGCGTTGTGGCGGATATCCACCGGGAACCCCGGATGGACCAGGAACTCCTGCAGGCGTGCCTCGGGCAGGCGCACGGCCGCCTTGGTGCGCAGCGCTTCATGCAGGGCGGCGGAATCGGAGTGCCCGCGCAGCAGCTCCACGCACAGCACCGGCACCTGCGCACCCGGCGCACCGACGCCGACCAGCGCGGTGCGCGCCACGCCGGCCACGGTGTTGAACACCGGCTCGACCTGTTCGGTGTACAGCGGCCCGTGCGCGGTTTCCACGCGCTGGGTCTTGCGTCCGCAGAACCACAGCTGGCCCTGCGCATCGAAGTAGCCCACATCACCCATGCGGTGCACCACGCGGGTGCTCCCATCGGCCAGCGTCTCGTTGATCTTGGCCGCCGCGGTTGCCTGCGGACGGTTGAAATAGCTGTCCGTTGCGGTAGGCCCGGCGACGGTGATCTCGCCCACTTCACCCACCGCCAGCTCACGCACCTGCGACCAGTCCGGCAGCGGCGCGTCGTCGATGGCGATGATGCGCACCTGGTTCGGTGCCACCACCCCGCCCACGCAGGTGCCGGCACCGCCTTCGGTGGCGGCCCGGGTGTTCTCCAGCGCGCGCCCTTCGATCACCGCGACCGGCAGGCATTCGGTGGCGCCATATGGCGTCCAGAACTGGGCATCGGGCGGCAACAGCCGGCGGATCCTGGCGACCACGTCCGGCGGCACCGGCGCCCCCGCCGAGGTCACCCGCTTGACCCCCGGCAGCGGCTGGCCATGGTCGGCCAGCACCCGCATCAATGCCGGCGAGCCGAACAACTGGGTGACGCCGTGGCGCTTGATCGCATCGTGCAGGCGGCGCGGATCGGCCTTGGCCGGGCGCGTGGGATCCATGTCCGGTATCACCGAGGTCAGTCCCAATGCCGGGTCGAACAGGGCGAACGGCGGGAAGGTCGGCAGGTCCACTCCGCCCGGCTGCATGCCGAAGGCCGCGCGCAGCAGCTCGACCTGGCCGACGAAATGGCGGTGGCGGTAGACCACGCCCTTGGGCACGCCGGTGGAGCCGCTGGTGAACAGGATCGCCGCGGTGTCTTCGCCATCGGTGGCGGCCAGCATCGGCGGCGTACCGGCCCCGGCGCGCTCCAGCGCGGCCAGCGTGGTGCCACCCCAGCCCAGCCGGCGGCCCACGGTCACCAGCAGCGTGGCCGACGGCGCCCAGCGCAGCGCCAGCCGGGCCACGTGGGCCAGCGCAATGCCGATGAAGGCCTGCGGCTGCGCCTCGTCCAGGCACTGCTTCAGCGCGCGCTTGTCGATGCCCGGATCCACCAGCACCGGTACCGCGCCCAGCTTGAACAGCGCGAACATCAGCAGGAAGAACTCCGGCGAAGGCCGCACCATCACCACCGCCCGTACGCCGCGGCCGATGCCGTAGGCGGAAAGACCGGCGGCCATGGCATCACTGCGCGCATCCAGCTGGCGGTAGTCCAGGGTGACGTCGTAGGCCGCCATGCCATTGCCCGGCCCTCTCCGTCCGGGACAGCGGATGGCGATCTGGTCGGGACGTTCACGCGCCAGTTCGGGCAATCGTGCGGCGATGTTGCTGTATCGGTTCATCCGTTCATTGTCGCCCGATACGGAATTTCTTGCGCGCTGGCCCGCATCGTGGAAAATCCGCACTCTCTTTTCATTGCGCCAATGGCCGCCCGAGGCGCCCTGCCCATGCAACACCCCTGCATGACCTGCGGCGCCTGCTGCACCCAGTACCGCGTCGCGTTCCACTGGATGGAATCAGACGAAGTCACCCCCGGCGGCGTGCCGCACCAACTGACCGAAGTGCTGGACCCGCATCGCCTGTGCATGCAGGGCACCCATTCGGCGCCGGTCCGTTGCGTGGCGCTCGACGCCCAGATCGGCGTGTATTCGCGATGCACGATCCATCCCAACCGGCCCAGCGTATGCCGCGAGGTGGACGCTTCATGGGAATACGGCAAGCCCAGCGCGCAGTGCGAGAAAGCCCGCATTGCCTACGGCCTGGACCCGCTGACCCCGGCCGACTGGCGCTGGCGCGACGCCGCCGGCAACGATGACAACCACCCGGACGACAACGGCTCGCCACAGGCCCCGATCGCAGCCTGAGTAGCGCCGAAGGCAGCGGCAGGAGCCGCTGCCTTCGGC
>NZ_JACSQS010000009.1:0-66109 GCF_014836545.1 Stenotrophomonas lacuserhaii | reverse complement strand
CCCCCCCCCCCCCCCCCCCCCCCCCCCCCCCCCCCGACGCCAAGCACGATGCCTGCTTTCAGAGCCCACCGGCGAGGGGCTCCGCCGTTCGCAGCCCGCTCAGCCGAGCGGATGCGCATCCAGGAACGCGCGGATCCGCGGCACCAGTACCTCGTGCTTGTCTTCCAGCACGTAGTGGCCGGCATCCTCGAACGCGTGCACTTCCGCCTGCGGCAGTGCCGCCTGGAAGCCCTTCAGGAAGTGGTGGTCAAAGACGAAATCACGCAGGCCCCAGCCGATGAAGGCGGGCCGGTCGGCGAAGGACGGCAGCACCTGGCCGGAGCGCTCCAGCAGCGGCCACGCCTTGTCGGCCGGCGACAGCGGGATGTCCTGCATGAAGCGGATCGTGCTGATGCGGTTGGCATAGCTGTCGTACGGCGACACGTAGGCGCGGCGCACATCGGTCGGCATCTTCCGCTCCACGCCCAGCCACGACGCACCGGAGGAGAACGCATTGAAGGTGCGGATGATCCACTCGCCGATCTTCCAGTGCCGCCCCAGTGCGATCTGCCACGGCATTTTCTTCGCCGCCGGCATCGGGAACGCCGCGGTATTCAGTACCACCAGTCGCTTGACCTGGACGTGGTGGGACAGCGCCCAGCCGAAGCCGATCATGCCGCCCCAATCGTGCACGGCCAGGGTCACCGGACCGGTGATGCCCAGGTGCGCCAGCAGCGCGTCCAGGTCATCCACACGCGACTGCAGGGTGTATTCGTAGCGGTCATCGGCCGGCTTGTCCGACAGGCCCATGCCGATGTGGTCCGGCACGATGCAGCGGTAGCGGTCGGACAGGCCGGCCACCAGCGTGCGCCAGTAGTAGCTCCACGACGGATTGCCGTGGACCATCACCACCACCTCGCCATCGCGCGGGCCTTCGTCGAGGTAGTTCATCGACAGGCCCGGACGGGCCTCGAACCGATGGGGAGTGGACGGGTAGCCGGGAAGATCGTGCATGCGGTGCACCTGTAAAAAGGGCCGGTAGTACCGGCCCTTGGGAAGACATTACCGGGCCTGGGTCACCAGACCACTTCGGCCATCGAGCAGTTCAGCCCCGAGCCGATGCCGAGCAGTGCGATGCGATCGCCCTTCTTCAGCTTGCCGAGTTGCTTCAGCTTGCTCAGCACGATCGGCACCGAGGCCGGGCCGATGTTGCCGTGCTCGCCGAAGATTGTCATCACCTTCTTCGGATCGATGCCGAAGTTCTTGATGAACGCGGCGGTGTGCGGCTGGCTGACCTGGTGGATGACGAACTGGTCCAGCTCCTCCACCGCCCAGCCCAGCGCGATCTTCGCTGCGGCGAAGGTCTTCTGGGCCAGCTTGATGCCTTCGATCAGCAGCAGGCGGGTATCGGTGACCATGCGGTCCAGGTTGCCCAGGCACAGCTGGTTCCATTCGGTAGCCGAACGGGTGACGCCGCCCTTGTAGCGCGGGGCATCGGGGACCAGCTCCGAACGCGCCATCACCATGGCCGCCGCGCCCGAACCGGTGGTCAGCGCCGCCAGTTCGTTGCGGAAGTCTTCGGCGGTGACGCCCGGGGCAGTCATCCGCTCCAGGGTCTTCTCGTATACCAGGTTCGCGGTTTCACCGTCGACGACCAGCGCGTAGTTCAGCTCGCCGCGTTCGATCATCCGCGCGGCGATGTCCATGCCGTTGATGAACGCCAGGCAGGCATTGGCGACATCGAAGGTCACGCATTCCTCGCCCACGCCCAGGTTGCCGGACACGATGCTCGCCGTAGACGGCTCCAGATAGTCGCGGCTGACCGAGGTGTTGATCACCAGGCCGACGTCGGCCGGACCGATGTTGGCGTCTTCCAGCGCCTTGCGCGCCGCCATGGTGGCGGCGTCCGACGCCAGCGTGCCCTCGTCCCAGAGGCGGCGCGCATGGATCCCGGCAACGTCACCCAGCACGTCGGTACGGATACCGAGGCGGTCCAGGGTGGGCTGCAGGCGTTCGTTGATTTCCTTGGTCGTTAGCGTGTGGGGCGCGTCGACATGCGCCAGGCCGGCGATCGAGACATTCTTGAAGAGCATCGATTTAACGCCAAAGCTCAGGCAAAGGGGGCGTCATTCTATAACGCTCTTGGCCTTACCGCACCTTTACCGATTCAGCCTTGGCCGTATGGTGCGTTTCAGCGCGGCGGGCACTGGAAGGCGGCGAAGCGCTGGCTGCCATCGGCCGGCGGTGCGGCGGCCTGCACGGCGTTGGCGCCGGCACTGGGCGCCTCGTTGCGGGCCAGGGTTTCCAGCTCTTCCTGCACGCGCAGCGGGTTGCGGTTGTAGAAGCCGACCTTGCTCTTCACGGTCACCACCACCTCGCCCTTGGTCTGGCAACCGGCCGGCACCGCGCCGGGGGCCAGCACGCGCACGGTCTTGCCGGACGATTCGATCGGCACCCACGTGCAGGCGGTCGTGGCGAGCAGCAGGGTGGAGATCAGCAGGATGCGCATGGCGGAGTACCGGATGAGGTTTCCGCGATTGTGCCTGAACAGGCTGAACGGGAGGTAGCGCCGGAGCCGTGCACTGCCAGCGCAGCGGCAGCGGCGACGGCGACGGCGTGACGACCAACGGTCGTCACCCCCCAACGGCCGAAGCGTGACGGCCAGCGGCCGTCACTACCGGGGCCAGCGGCCGTCCGTGCCGGGCTTGAACGCGAAAGGGCCGCGGATTTCGCCGCGGCCCCCGGTTCACTTCGTGTCGATCACCGTTACTTGGTGATGTCCACGTTCTTGGTATCGCGCAGGAACAGCCCACCGATGACCACCGTCATCAACGCGATGGCGATCGGGTACCACAGGCCGTAGTAAAGGTTGCCGGTGCCGGCCACCAGCGCGAAGGAAATCGCCGGCAGGAAGCCACCGAACCAGCCATTGCCGATGTGGTACGGCAGCGACATCGAGGTGTAGCGGATGCGGGTCGGGAACAGTTCCACCAGGTAGGCGGCGATCGGGCCGTAGACCATGGTCACGTACAGCACCAGGATCCACAGCATGAAGATCGTGCCGGGGATGTTGATGCGCGCGTTGTCCGCCTTGGCCGGGTAACCGGCTTCGACCAGCGCGGCCTTCAGCTCGGTACCGAAGGCATCGGCCTTGGCCTTGCCGTCTTCCTTGGTCAGGCCAGCCGCTTCATACGAGGCCACCTTGGACGCGCCGACATTCACCACCGCCAGCGAACCGGCCGGTGCCGGCTGCACGTCATACGGCACACCGGCCTTGGTCAGCGCGGCGGTCGCCACGTCGCAGGAGCTGGTGAACTTGCGCAGGCCCACCGGATCGAACTGGAACGAGCAGGTGTTCGGATCGGCCACGACCAGTGCCGGCGAATTGGTGCGTGCTTCTTCGATGGCCGGGTTGGCGAAGTGGGTCAGGCCCTTGAACACCGGGATGTAGGTGACCGCAGCCAGCAGGCAGCCGGCCAGGATGATCCACTTGCGACCGATGCGATCGGACAGCCAGCCGAAGAAGATGAAGAACGGCACGCCCAGCGCCAGCGCCGCGGCGATCAGCAGGTAGGAAGTGGTGGCATCGACCTTCAGCATGCTGCTGAGGAAGAACAGCGCGTAGAACTGGCCGCCATACCACACCACCGCCTGGCCGGCCGCTGCACCCAGCAGGACCAGCAGCATCAACTTCAGGTTGCCGTCCTTCAGGCTGTCACGGAACGGGGTCTTGGAGCCCTTGCCTTCGGCTTTCATCTGCTGGAACAGCGGGGATTCGCTCAGCTGCAGGCGGATCCACACCGAGATGCCCAGCAGCACGATCGACACCAGGAACGGGATGCGCCAGCCCCACGCTTCGAAGGCTTCGTTGCCCAGGAAGTAGCGGCAGGCCAGGATGATCAGCAGCGACATGAACAGACCCAGCGTGGCGGTGCACTGGATGAAGCTGGTGTACAGGCCACGCTTGTTGGCCGGTGCATGTTCGGCCACGTAGGTGGCCGCGCCGCCGTACTCACCGCCCATCGCCAGGCCCTGGGCCAGGCGCAGGATGATCAGGATCACCGGTGCGGCAACGCCGATCGAGGCGTAGTTGGGCAGCACGCCGACCAGGAAGGTCGAGATGCCCATGATCAGGATCGTGACCAGGAAGGTGTACTTGCGGCCGATGCGGTCGCCGAGGCTGCCGAAGAAGGCCGCGCCGAACGGACGCACGAAGAAGCCGGCCGCGAACGCCAGCAGGGCGAAGATCATGCCCGTGGTTTCATTGACCCCGCTGAAGAACTGCTTGGCGATGATGGCGGCGAGTGAGCCGTACAGGAAGAAGTCGTACCACTCGAACACCGTGCCAAGGCTCGATGCGAAAATGACTTTCTTGTGGCCCTGCGTCAGTGACGCAGGTGCGGGTGCAGGTGTTGTTGACATGGGAAGCTTCCCCTCCGAAGCATGGTGACGGTGGGTGCCGACCTGGGTCGGCACTCAGTTAAAAGCTGTACTTGGTGGTGAACTGCACGCGGTTGATGTCGCCCTTGCGACCGTCTTCGATTTCGCGCACGCCGTACATGTATTCCGCACCGATATCGACCTTCGGCATCGGCGTATAGAACACGTTGCCACGGATGCTCTGCACGCTCTTGGTGACCAGCGGGCCCAGCGTTCCGTCGTTGTCGTAGTCACTGCGCGCGTAGATCAGGTTGGTGCGCAGCTTCGGGGTGAACGCATGCCGCCAGCCCACGTAACCGGCCAGCACGCCGGTGGTCGCCAGCTCGTCGCGGGCGATGTCATAGGCCGTATCGGCGGTGATGCCAAGGCCGATGTAGCGCGAAATGCCTTCGCCTCCGGTGAGCTGGTAGTGCAGCGTGTCCGAGTCGGCCATCACCCATTTGCCGCCCAGCGTCAGGCCGCCGGCGATCTTGTCCGCATCCGCGCCGGTGGTCTGGTTGTCGACCTTCAGCTGGCGGACCAGGCCGGCCACGCCGAAGGTGCCCCAGTCGCCCTTCCAGCCATAACGCACGGTCAGGTCGGGCAGGCTGCCACGATCGGAGTTGGCGCTGGCGTTGGTCCACGCGCCGGTCACCGGGTTGCGCACGCCGGTCAGCGTGGTGGTTTCCGGGTTTTCCAGCGCAACGCTCAGGCCGCCGGTGGTGTAGCGGATCTGTGCCTGGCGGATGAACACCACGCCGTCGGTGGGACCGACGAAATCGGCGGCTTCGGGAATGGAGGCCGCGTCCATGAAGTTGGTCCAGGTCTGGCCGGCCATCCACTTGTTCCAGTACATGTAAGCGTGCCGCAGGGTCACGCCGTAGGTATTGGTGGCGGTCTGGTTGCCGAGTGAATTGCCGAAGAAATCCATCTCGAAGAACGCGCCGGCCTTGTTGCCGTTCTCGCTGACGTTGTCGATGCCCAGGTTGAAGCGCGAGAACTTGGCGTGGGCGTTGAAGTCCACGTCCGAACGCTCACCGCTGCCGCCCGCGCCGGCCACCGGAGTCTGGCCCGGCAGGTACAGCGCGCGGCCGGTGGCGTCGTCGGCCAGCTGGCCATCGCCGGTCTGGGTGGCCAGGAAATCAGCCTTGATGAAGCCGCCGATCTTGACCGTGGTGCCCGGCGCGGCGCCGGGGGTGATGGTGGTGACCTGGATCGGCTGCTTGCCTGCCGGTACGGCCGGCTTCTGCTCGGCCTGCACCGTCCTCACTTCGGTGACCGCCTGCTGGGTCTGGCTGATCTGGCTCTGCTGCTGTTGCTGCGACGACAGCAGCAGCTGAACCTGGCGCTCCAGCTCGCCCACGCGTGCTTCCAGGGCCTTCTCTCTCGCGGTTTCGGCCAAGGCCATGCCCGGTGCAGCCAGTGCGACCAGCATGCAGGCAGCCAACGGCTTGCGCAGCGTCTTCAACGTACGGTGATTCATGTTGCCCTCTCTCCCAAGTGGCAAATCGAAGGACGCGCGTGGGGCACGGTCGAAGCCGAGGGTGCGACCGGTTGACGCACGGCGGCTATTGGCCATTAGTCGTACCTGCTGCAGCGGGCGGGGCCGTATTCACCGCGCGCAGCCTCTGCGCCTGTCGGCTTGCGACCATGGTCTAAGCACGGCGGTGTCGCGGGCGGGGAAGGATCGGGCAAACTGGGTGGCAACGGTTGCGCGGCATGCTGCAACCGCACATCAAAGTCCACGTGCAAGTGAGGGCGCCATGGCTGATCTCTATCCCGTCGACCCGCAGTTCGCCAAGAACGCGCGGATCGACAAAACCACCTACCAGCAGCAGTACCAGGCCTCGATCGCCGATCCGGATGCGTTCTGGGGCGAAGCGGCGCAGCGGCTGCAGTGGTTCAAGCAACCCAGCATCATCAAGAACGTCAGCTACGACCTGACCGACTTCCACATCAAGTGGTTTGAAGACGGCGAGCTCAATGCCAGCGTGAACTGCCTTGACCGCCAGCTGGAAACGCGTGGCGACAAGACCGCCCTGCTGTTCGAACCGGACAGTCCGGATGCGCCGGCCCAGCACGTCACCTATCGCGAGCTTTACGAGCGCACCTGCCGGCTCGGCAACGCATTGCGCAGCCTCGGCGTGCAGAAGGGCGACCGCGTCACCATCTATCTGCCGATGATTGTCGATGCGGCCGTGGCCATGCTGGCCTGTGCGCGCATCGGTGCGATCCACTCGGTGGTGTTCGGCGGGTTCGCGCCGAACTCGATTGCCGATCGCGTCAGCGACTGCGCCAGCAAACTGATCATCACCGCCGATGAAGGCCTGCGTGGTGGCAAGAAGATCCCGCTGAAGGCCAACGTCGATGCCGCGCTCAAGCTGCCCGGCACCAACACGGTGGAAACCGTACTGGTGGTCCGCCATACCGGCGGCGCGGTGGAGATGCAGGCCCCGCGCGACCGCTGGTTCCACGACGTGGTGGACAGCCAGCCGGCCAGGTGCGAGCCGGAACGCATGAACGCCGAGGATCCGCTGTTCATCCTCTACACCTCCGGTTCCACCGGCAAGCCGAAGGGCGTGCTGCATACCACCGGTGGCTATCTGTTGTATGCGGCCTACACCCATGAAGCGGTGTTCGACCTGCGTGAAGACGATATCTACTGGTGCACCGCCGACGTCGGCTGGGTCACCGGACACAGCTACATCGTCTACGGACCACTCGCCAATGGCGCCACCTCGCTGATGTTCGAAGGCGTGCCGAACTTCCCCACCACCTCGCGCTTCTGGGAAGTGATCGACAAACACAACGTCAGCCTCTTCTACACCGCGCCGACGGCCATCCGCGCGTTGATGCGCGAAGGCGAAGAGCCGGTCAAGCGCACCTCGCGCGCGTCGTTGCGCCTGCTCGGCAGCGTCGGCGAGCCGATCAATCCGGAGGCCTGGCGCTGGTACTACGAGGTGGTCGGCGACAGCCGCTGCCCGATCGTCGATACCTGGTGGCAGACCGAAACCGGCGGCATCCTGATCTCCCCGTTGCCCGGTGCAGTGGACCTGAAGCCGGGCTCGGCCAGCCTGCCCTTCTTCGGCGTGCAGCCGGCCCTGGTCAATGCCGATGGCGAGATCAAGGACGGCGCCACGGAAGGCAACCTGATCATCCGCGATTCGTGGCCGGGCCAGATGCGCACCGTGTACGGCGACGACCAGCGCTTCATCGATACCTACTTCCGCACCTATCCGGGCGCCTACTTCACCGGCGACGGCTGCCGTCGCGACGAGGACGGCTACTACTGGATCACCGGCCGCGTCGACGATGTCATCAACGTATCCGGCCACCGCATCGGCACCGCCGAAGTGGAAAGCGCGCTGGTATCGCATCCGAAGGTGGCCGAAGCCGCCGTCGTCGGCTTCCCGCACGAGGTGAAGGGCCAGGGCATCTACGCCTATGTCACCCTGATCGCCGATGAGGCGCCCAGCGACGAACTGCACAAGGAACTGGTGGCATGGGTGCGCAAGGAAATCGGCCCGATCGCCACGCCGGACCACCTGCAGTGGGCCCCCGGCCTGCCGAAGACACGTTCGGGCAAGATCATGCGCCGCATCCTGCGCAAGATCGCCGAGAACGCGCCGGACCAGCTGGGCGACACCTCGACCCTGGCCGATCCGTCAGTGGTGGCCTCGCTGGTGGACGAACGCAAGGTCAAGTAATGCGCCACGCCGCGGACCGGAAGGAGGGCCCGGTCCGCCCGCCGGATGCAGCGGCCTTCGCGCGGCGAAGAGCGCTGTGTCCGCCCCTGCCCCCCTGTTTTGCGTAAGCTGATCCCATGCCCACCCTTCTGATTGCCGACGACCATCCGCTGTTCCGCGAGGCCCTGCGAGGCGCCGTGAAGCGCGTCATCCCCGGCGTCCAGCTGTTCGAAGCCGACAGCGTGGAAGCGCTGTACGCGCTGGCCGACCAGCACAACGATGCCGACCTGGTCCTGATGGATCTCAACATGCCCGGTGCCCAGGGATTCAATGCACTGGTGCACATGCGATCGCTGCACCCGCACCTGCCGGTGGTGGTGGTGTCCGCGCGCGAGGAACCCAAGGTGATGCGCCGTGCGCTTGATCATGGCGCGTTCGGCTTCATCCCCAAATCGGCTGATTCGGACACCATCGGCCATGCGCTGGGAATGATCCTGGACGGCGAAACGTGGGCACCGCCGGAGGCGCACAACGAGCCACCCACCGGCCGCGAAGAGCGCGAGGTCGGCCAACGCCTGCGCGAACTCACCCCGCAGCAGTTCCGCGTACTGCAGATGCTGGGCGCGGGGCGCTTGAACAAGCAGATCGCCTACGATCTGAATGTGTCCGAGGCCACCATCAAGGCGCACGTCACCGCCATCCTGCGCAAGCTGGGCGTGACCAACCGCACCCAGGCCGTGCTGATGGCCGGCAAGCTGGCCATCGACGACGAGCAGATCGTGTTGCCGCCGGAAGAGGATTGAGCGAAGGGAGGCGGCACTGCGTGGGCGCCGGCGGAACATGCGTAAAACGCAGCATTGCCCTTCGAATTTGCCGTTTGTGGTTGCTCTGCCTTCATCGCTAGCGTCGCCTGCGTTCCGTGGCGACGAGTACACCGATGAAAGTCTTCCCGTTCGTTTACACCAGTGCGCTTGCCGGGCTGGTTTGCTGCCCCTTGTCGGCCACCGCCGTGCAGATCAGCGACCACTGGTCGATCGGCGGTGCCGTACGCGCACGCTTCGACCTGGATCCGGACCGCGATATCGGCAAGGCCGGCCTGGACACCGTGATGGCCAATGTCGCCTTCGATGACGACACCTGGATGGGTGCAGCCCAGTACCGCTGGTATGGCCATTCCTATCCTTTCCAGTACCTACCGCTCGGGGGGCTTCGCTTCGTCGAACATGCCTGGGTAGGCCGGCACCTGGAGGGCGACCAGCAGATCAAGGTGGGGCTGACCAAAGTACCGTTTGGCCTGCAGCCTCTTTTCAGCAGTACGTTCTACGAGACGCTGGGCAACGTGGTGGGCCTGGAAGATGTCAGCCAGGTGGGTATCAGCTGGCAACGCAGCCGCGGTGACTGGGACCTTCAGGCAGGCGTCTACGCACGCCCGGCGTGGCCCGGCCACGGCAGCAGCAATGGCAGCACCTACGCCATCGTGGTCACCCCGGCCGACCCGGGGGTGGCCCATGGCAGCCGCAATACCGAACGGGGCTTGCTGGCGCTGCGAGCGACGCATGCACTGCACGGCACAGAGGGGGGGGTGGGCGAGGTCGGAGTGTCGCTTTTGCACTCAGTGTTGCACAACCTGGACACCGGGCTGGATGGCCAGCGCAATGTCTTCGCTGCGCATTACCAGTACCAGCAGGGGCCGTGGGGCATGCGCGTGCTGCTGGCCCGCCAGTTGATGGACCCGCGCAACCCCGATGGCAGCCAGACCGTCACCTTCGGTGGCTATGACGGCACGTTCAACGTGGCCGGGCGCGGTACGCTGGGTTCGGCTGACCTGAGCTATGCCCTTCCCGGCGCATGGCTGGGCGGCTGGATCGGCGCGATCAAGCCCTACGTCAATTACAGTCGCTACGAAAAGTCGGCGCCCGGTTTCCTGCCCACCCAGCGGTTCATCGCCGGTACGTCCTTCAACGTAAAAAAAGTGTACGTTGCGCTGGAAATGCTGCAGGGCCGGAATGATCCCTACCTTGGTGGCAGCAGTTACACCCAGAGCCTGGCAGCCGGCGGCACTGATCACTGGAAACGCCAGCTGTACATGAACATCGGCTATTACTTTTGACGACGCGGCTGCGGCATGATCGCCGCCCGGGAGGCGACGTGAAACGCAGGATGCCCACCCTCAATGCCTTGAAGGCATTCGAAGTTGCTGGCAGCACCGGCAACTTCACCCGTGCCGCCGAGCGGCTGCATGTTACCCAGAGCGCGGTCAGCCGCCAGGTGCGGTTGCTCGAAGCGCAACTGGGCGAACCACTGCTGCTGCGCCAGCACCACCATCTGCAGCTGACCCCGGCCGGCAAGCTGCTGTTGCAGGCACTGCAGCAGTCCTTCGACCGTATCGAGTTCACCGTGCGCAGGATCCAGGACCAGCAGCACCTGCACCGGTTGCGGCTCAACGTTCCGCCCACGTTTGCGCGTCGCTGGCTGCAGCCGCGGCTGGGCAGCCTGCGCCAGGCGCACCCGCAGCTGGACCTGAGCCTGACCACTCGGCTGCATGACGATCTGCTCGAATCAACCCGATTGGATGTCGCAATCCGCTTCGGCGACGGCGAATGGGAGGGCCTGACGGCATCCCACCTGCTTACCGAACAGCACATCGCCGTGTGCAGCCCGGCGCTGGCGACCGCCCACCAGCGCGATGGCATCCCGGCGCTGGATGACATGCCCCTGCTGCATGTGCTGGCTGGCGAAGATCGCCGCTACCTGACCTGGACGCACTGGCTGGACGCTGCGGGGTTGTCGGGCATCGATCTACAGGCCGGTCATGAATTCGATGTGTTGGACCTGGCGATCCAGGCTGCCGTGGACGGGCTGGGCGTCACCCTCGCCGATCGCCACATGGTCGCACCGCAGCTGGCCGACGGCACCCTGGTGCAGGTGCTGGACACGCGGCTCGAAGGTCACCAGTCGTACTGGCTGGTGCAGCGCAGAGAGGCATCAGGATCGCCTGCGCTGGCGGCGTTCTGTCACTGGCTGCAGGCGGAGCAGGCCGAGCCGCATCGTCAGCAGGTTGAGCCCGACTTTTTCGAATGATGTACCGCTGAATTCATCGCTTGTGTGTGCAGCGCAGCAACTTCAAAGCTTGCAGTGCGCACCGGTCGCTTACGGGTCGGAGCGTGGTTGGGCGAGGCCTGGCCCGATTTCCCAAGCGAGCAGGAACCATGCGCAGCGAATTGAACTTCATCAAGGGCCATTTTGTGGCCGCCGACCAGGATCAGGTCATCACCGTGGTCAATCCCGCCACCGGCATGCCGACAGGCACCGTCAGTGCGGCCAGCGCAGCGCAGGCGCGTGCGGCCGTGGAAGCGGCAACGTTCGCCCAGCGCAGCTGGGGACGGCTGCCGGCGATCGAACGTGCGCAGCACCTGCGCCGGCTGGCCGATGCACTTACCGAGCGTGCGCCCATCATCGGGACGATACTGGCCAGCGAGTCCGGCAAGAGCCTGGACGATGCCAGCAACGAAGCCCGTTATGCCGCCGACATCACCCGCTACCATGCCGAATGGGCGCGTCGCATCGAAGGCGAAGTGATTCCCAGCGACACTTGCAATGAAACCATCCTGTTGCAGCGCGAGCCGATCGGTGTGGTCGCCTGCCTGATTCCGTTCAATTTCCCGGTGTACACGCTGATGCGCAAAATCGCGCCGGCGCTGATCACCGGAAACACCGTCGTCGTGCGGCCCAGCAACACCACCCCCCTGTCTGCGATGGAGATTGCCCGTTCGGTCCAGGCCGCAGGTATTCCGGATGGCGTCATCAACATCCTGGCCATGCAGCACGATGTGGCCGAGGTGCTGTGTACCCACCCTGGGGTGGGCATGATCACCCTGACCGGCAGCGTAGGCGTAGGTCGCACGGTGCTGGACTATTGCAAAGCCAACATCGCCAAGCCGTCGCTGGAACTGGGTGGCAAGACACCGGCGATCGTCGCCGCCGACACCGATCTTGCAAAGGCCGCCGCAGCCATCGCGGCCTCGCGGACCACGCACTGCGGGCAACTGTGCACGGCGGTGGAGCGCGTGTATGTACAGGACAGCGTGCACGATGCATTCGTGGGATTGCTGCGCGAGGCGATGAAGGCGGTGCGTATCGGCGACCGCAGCGAAGATGCCAGCTGCATGGGACCACTGGCCAGCAAGGCCGCGCGCCAGCAGATCCACGCCAAGGTGCAGCGCGCGCTGGCCGACGGTGCCGTGCTTGAGGCCGGCGGCGTGATGCCGCAGGGGCCGGGATTCTTCTATCCCGCCACCCTGCTTGGCAACTGCCGCCAGGACATGGAGATCGTCAGGGAAGAGACCTTCGGACCGGTGCTGCCGGTATTGCGCTACACCGATCTGGACGATGCGCTTTCACAGGCCAACGATCATCAGTTCGGCCTGTCGTCGGTGTTGTTCACCGAGGATTACCGCAGTGCGCTGCAGGCCGCCAACCGGATCGAAGCAGGCGAACTGTATGTCAACCGCACACCGGCGGATCCCTATCAGGGGTTCCATGCAGGCTGGAAGCGATCAGGGCTGGGCGGGGACGACGGCAAGCACGGCATGTTGGAGTTCACCCAGACCCGTCTGGTGGTGATGAAGTTCTGATCCGCCGCTGTTCTGCGGCCTCCTGCCTCTCCAGGTATCTCTTATGACCACTTCTGTTTCGATACCGGCCGACGCGCCGGCAGCGACGGCGCGCGGCCGATGGCTGCGCTACATGCAGCTGATGCTGCTGGTGATCGCAGCCGGTGCCATCTATCCCATGCTGTACCTGCGTCAGGTCTATCAGGGCACCATGCTGGACGTGCTGGCCATCAGCAACCATCAGTTGGGCGTGCTGTACTCGATCCTGGGCACCGCCTTCCTGGTCAGCTACCTGCCCAGTGGCTGGCTCGCTGACCGCATCTCACCGCGTTTCCTGGTGAGCTTTTCGCTGCTGGGTACCGGTGCACTGGGCCTGTGGTACGCCACCCTGCCCGGCTACGCGGCGCTGCTGCTGATCTTCAGCGGCTTTGGCGTCACCGCCGGGCTGACGTTCTGGGCCGCGCTGCTGAAGCGGGTCAAGATGATCGCGCAGGAGCGCGAGCAGGGCCGCTTCTTCGGGGTGCTCGACGGCGGTCGTGGGCTGGTTGAAGCGCTGCTGGCCACCGTCGCCATTTCGCTGTTTGCGTGGAGCGTCAATGACCACGGGCAAAGCCGGGCCGAAGGCCTGCGCCACGTCATCCATCTGTACGCCGCCACCTGCATCGCACTGGGTGTGGTGCTGGGTTTCGTACCGGACCCGGAGTCGGCAGCGGCCGCACGCGATGACGATGCCGCCACAGCCGCCGGCGCGGCCGGTACCTCGGCTCGGCTGGGCGATGATCTGCGTACGCTGATACGCATCCCGGAGCTGTGGCTGGTCACGGCCATCGTGTTCTGTGGGTTCCATTTCTTCTGGGCTACCTACAGCTTCTCTGCCTACCTCGAACAGGATGGCCTGGGGCTGAGCGCCACCATGGCCGGCGTCATAACCACCGTCAAACTGTGGATGCGCCCGGTCGGCGGCATCGGCGGCGGCTGGCTCGGCGATCGATTCTCCAAGCTGGGCGTCCTGATCGCTGCCCTGCTGCTTTCGGCGCTGGGCATGCTGGGACTGGTGCTGTTGCCGGCATCGCACACCATCAGCGTGCTGATCGTGCTGGTGGTCTTCGTTGGCCTGATGACCTACGCGATCCGCGGACTGTACTGGGCCATCCTGGATGATTGCCGCATCCCCGCACGGATCACCGGGCTGGCGATCGGCATCATTTCCGTGGTCGGCTATGCGCCGGATGCGTTCCTGCCGTTGGTCAACGGCTGGTTCACCGATACCTTCCCCGGCCTGCTCGGCTATCAACTCTATTTCACTTACGTGCTGGTGGTCGGGCTGCTCGGTGCAGTGGCTGCACTGGTGCTCAAGCGCCGCCTGCGCGCACGGGAGAAAATCACATGAAAGTAGTCTCGCTGCAGACCCATGTCGTGGCCACGCCACCGCCGCACGTGGGCGGCATGTACTGGATCTTCGTCATGCTGGAAACCGACTGCGGCATCGAGGGAGTGGGCGAAATCTACGCGACCACCTTCCACCCCAGCGCGATGCTGCCGCTCATCGATGATGTGTTCTCCCGTTACCTTCTTGAGCAGGATCCGCACCACGTCGAGCGGTTCTTCCGCCAAGCCTACTCCAGCGGCTTCACCCAGCGTCCCGACCTGACCATGATGGGGGTCGTGAGCGGGCTCGAAATGGCTTGCTGGGACATCATCGGCAAGGCCGCGGGCAAGCCGGTGTATGAACTCCTGGGAGGTCGCGTGCACGAGCGGCTGCGCTCGTATACGTATCTGTATCCACGCAACATCACCGGCGAGTACGACTACAGCGACCCCGACCTGGCCGCAGAATGCGCAGCAGAAAATGTCGCACGCGGATTCACCGCAGTGAAATTCGATCCAGCCGGACCGTACTCGGCGTACTCCGGCCATCAGCTTTCGATGGAGGTACTGGAGCGCTGCGAGACCTTCTGCCGCCGCATACGCCAGGCCGTCGGCGATCAGGCTGATCTGCTGTTCGGAACCCACGGGCAGATGGTGCCCTCCTCGGCCATCCGTCTGGCCAAGAGACTGGAGAAATACGACCCCCTGTGGTTCGAAGAGCCAGTCCCGCCGGGGCAGGAAGAAGCGATGGCGCGGGTCGCCGCTGCGACCAGCATTCCCATTGCCAGTGGCGAGCGATTGACCACCAAACAAGAGTTCTTCAAGCTGCTGCAGGCCGGCGGCGCGTCCATCCTGCAGATGAACCTCGGCCGCTGCGGCGGCCTGCTGGAAGCAAAGAAGATCGCCAGTCTTGCCGAGGTGCATTACGCGCAGATCGCACCGCACCTCTACAACGGGCCGATCGGCGCGGCGGCCAGCTTCCAGCTCGCCACCTGCACACCCAACTTCCTCATCCAGGAAAGCATCGGCACCTGGGATGGATTCCATGCGCGGATCCTGAAGAAACCGCTGCACTGGGAAGACGGCTACATCATTCCTTCCGAGGCACCCGGACTTGGCGTGGAGCTGGACATGGACGTGGTGCGAGCCAACAGCCCCTACACCGGCCAGCGCCTGCACCTGCAGATGGCCGCCGACCCGGTCGACGTCAAGGATACGCGCCCGGCGCGTGGGTGAACGGCATGAACGAACAGATGACGTACGACTACATCATCGTGGGATCCGGTTCGGCGGGCAGCATCCTGGCCAACCGACTGAGCGCCTCCGGCCAGCATCAGGTGCTGGTACTGGAGGCAGGGGGCAAGGACAGCTCGCTCCTGTTCCGCATCCCGGTGGGCTTCGCAAAGCTTTACTACAACCGGACATACAACTGGATGTACAACAGCGTGCCACAGCCTCATCTGGGTGGGCGCAGTGTGTATGCCCCGCGCGGCAAGGTCCAGGGCGGCTCCGGCTCGATCAACGCGATGATCTACGTCCGCGGCCTGGCACACGACTTCGACGACTGGGCTGCAGCGGGCAACCCGGGCTGGTCGTTCGCCGACGTGCTGCCTGCGTTCAAACGGCTGGAAACGCATGCACGGGGCGCGAGCACGTTCCATGGCGGCTCCGGTCCGATCCATGTCACCCCGATGCAGGGCCATACCCATCCCATCACCGATACCTACCTGCGCGGTTGTGCGGAGCTTGGCTACCCCGCAACCGATGATTTCAATGGTCCGGCACCGGAAGGCGCCGGCGTGTACGACGTCAACACCCGCAATGGCCAGCGCTGCTCAAGCAGTTTCGCCTATCTGCATCCGGCCTTGAAGCGCCCCAATCTGCACATCCAGCGCAACACGCTGGCCGAGTGCGTGCTGCTGGATGAAACCCGGCGCGCCGTGTCTGTCCAGGTGCTGCAGCACGGCGAGCGGCACGTGCTGCATGCGCGGCGCGAGATCATCCTGGCGGCCGGCGCGGTGGACAGCCCGAAACTGCTGCAGTTGTCCGGTATCGGCGATCCGGCGTTGCTGGCTCGGCATGGCATCGCGCTGCGCCACGCGCTACCCGCGGTGGGCCAGCACCTGCAGGATCATCTGTGTGCCAGTTATTATTACCGCGCCAACATCCCTACCTTGAACGATACTTTCAGCTCGTGGGGCGGACGCCTGAAACTGGGACTGCAGTACGCGCTGACCCGCAGCGGGCCGCTTGCGATGAGCGTGAACCAGGCAGGCGGTTTCTTCAGAGGGACCGCAGAGGCGACAGCACCCAACCTGCAGTTGTACTTCAATCCGCTGTCTTACCAGATACCCAGGAACCAGAAGGCGAGCATCCAGCCAGAACCCTATTCGGGCTTCCTGTTGTGCTTCAATCCCTGCCGGCCGACCAGCCGGGGCAGCGTGCAGATCGCATCGGCCGGTGCGGCGGACGCCGCCCGCATCGACCCCAATTACCTGTCCACCGACCATGACGTGCGGGAAGTGATCCAGGGCAGCAGATTGGTGCGCAGGATCATGCAGTCACCCGCGCTGCGCGCGGTCACCGTTGAAGAGGTACTTCCCGGCAAGGCCGTGGGCGTGGATGACGAAGCGGCCATGCTGACCTATTTCCGCCAGAACAGCGGCTCCATCTATCACCTGTGCGGCAGCTGCGCGATGGGCCCAGACCCGGCAACATCGGTGGTGGACGCACGGTTGCGCGTACACGGTGTGGTGGGGCTGCGGGTAGTGGATGCATCCATCTTCCCCAACGTCACCTCCGGTAATACCAACGCGGCGACGATGATGGTGGCCGAGCGCGGTGCAGACATGATTCTCGATGATGCCTGAGTGCGTTCGGCTGCACGCGGCGCGCAATATAGCAGCAGCTATGAAATCCAGCTTCGCCTGCGCAATCACGTACTGACGCCTCCTGCTGCAGCGCCAGTGCTAAGCTTCGCGTCCCCTTGGGGAGTAGCCGGTTTCCTGCTGCAGGAAACGCCCGTATCAACATGCTCGGCCAGTGCGCCGTGGTGCGGGCAACCATTTTGGTTGGCGAGACCAGCGGTCCGCGTGCGCAACGACAGGTTGGGCGCGAGCGCGGGCCGTGCGTCCGTCTTCGCCCGACCTGTCGTGAACCTCATGTCCCCTCTTTCGATCCTCCTGATCGGCTTTGCCATGTCCACCGATGCCTTCGCCGCGGCAATCGGCAAGGGCGCCGCCATGCGCAGGCCGGTGTTCCGCGATGCGCTGCGTGCCGGCCTCATCTTTGGCGCCATCGAAGCGATCACCCCGGTGATCGGCTGGATGCTCGGGCGCGCGGCACTGGAGTACGTGGAGGCCTTCGACCACTGGATCGCCTTCGGCCTGCTGATCGCCCTGGGGCTGCACATGATCGTCAACGGCCTGCGTCCGCAGCACGATGAGGCCGACGAAGACCCGCAGCGCCACCATGGCTTCTGGCAGCTGGCGGTCACCGGTTTGGCCACCAGCATCGATGCCATGGCCGTGGGCGTCGGACTGGCTTTCATGGATGTGCATATCGGCGTGGTGGCGGCGGTCATCGGCCTGTGCACGCTGACCATGGTCACCGCCGGCATCATGCTCGGCCGCGTGCTCGGCAACATGGTCGGCAAGCGCGCGGAGATCATCGGTGGCGTGATCCTGATGATCATCGGCGCCACCATCCTGTACGAGCACCTCAGCGCCGCCTGACCGGCACCGCGCGACTCACCCTTCAGCACCCTCCAGCGCTGCGGGTGGACCGTGTCATCAAGATGGCGATCGCGCGTGGGGAGACTCAGTTGTCCGAACGTGCGTAAGCGGCGAGGAACGCACGCAACGAAGCCGGCTTGATCGGCTTGGTCAGCACACGATAGCCGCGGTCGCGCGCCATCCGCTTGAGCTCATCACGGCCATCAGCCGTGAGCAGGGCACCGGGCAGGTCGCTGCCAGCCGCCTCGCGCAGCGCGACCAGCGTGTCCAGGCCGTCCAGACGATCATGCAGGTGGTAATCGACAAGCATCACATCGGGGTGCGCGGTGATCTTCTCCAGCGCCTGGTCCACGGTGCTGGCGGTGATCACCTGCACCTGCCAGCGCCCGAGCAAGGCGCGCATGCCATCCAGGATCTCCTCATCGTTGTCCACGCACAGCACGCGCATGCCGGCCAGTGAATCCGGACGCGAAGCCGGCGCCGCTGCGGCCATCAGTTCCTGTTCGCTGGCGCCCGGGGTCGCCGCTACCCGTGGCAGGGTGATGGAGAACATCGATCCGCTACCGACCCGGCTGCGCGCATTCAATCGATGGTCGAGCAGGCGGGAGATGCGCTGGCAGATGGACAGGCCCAGCCCCAGCCCCTGCTCGCCCCAGTCGAAGGGCTGCTGGTAGCGATGGAACTCATCGAATATCTGCTGCATGTGGTGTTCGGGAATGCCAGGGCCGGTATCCCACACCTGCAGTTCCACTTCGTCGCCACGCAGGCGCACGGCCAGCACGATGCGGCCCTGCCGGGTGTAACGCAGCGCATTGGCCAGGAAGTTCTGCATCACCCGCCGCAACAACCGGCGGTCACTGCGGACCCAGGCTTGGCGCGCGAACAGGTCCAGGCGCAATCCGCGGCCCGCGGCAACCGGCGAGTACTGGGCCGCCAACTCGCGCATCAGGGCGCTGGCATCGAACTCGCCGATCACCGGATTCAGGCCGCCGGCGTCCAGTCGCGAAACGTCCAGCAGGCCATCGAGCAGTTCCTCTGCGGCACGCAGCGAGGCGTCCACGCGCTCGGCCAGATGGCGCTGCTCTTCGTTGTTGTGGTGGCTTTCGCGCAGCGCCGAGGCGAACAGCCGCGCCGCATTCAGTGGCTGCAGCACGTCGTGGCTGATCGCCGCCAGGAAGCGGGTCTTGGACTGTTGCGCCGCCTCGGCAGCATTGGAGCGCTCGGCCACCCGCTGCTCCAGGGTCTCGTTGGCTTCCAGCAGCGCTTTTTCAGCGTGTTTGTAGTCGGTGATGTCGTTGTAGCTGGTGACGTAGCCGCCGCCAGGCAACGCCTGCCCCCGCATCTCGATCACCTTGCCATCGCTGCGCGTACGTTCGAACACGTGCGGCGAGCCGGCACGCATGTAGCGGATGCGGCGGCTGATCTGGCGTTCGATATCGCCCTCGCCCAGTTCACCGCGTTCGGCGTTGTAGCGGATCAGGTCGGCCACCGGGCGGCCCACGTACAGCATGCCGTCCGGATAGCCGAACATGTCCTGGTAGCGCCGGTTCCATGCGGTCAGGCGCATGTCCGGGTCGACCACGCTGACGCCTGCACTGATGTTTTCCAGCGTGGTGGACAGGATTTCCCGATTGAAGCGCAGCTCCTGGCCGGCCTCATCCAGCACCGCCACCACCTCGCCCAGGTCCATGCCCGAACCGCGCAGCAGGCTGGTCAGCAGCAGGCGGGCCGACGCAGCGCCGATGGAGGCGGCAAGCAGGCGTTCGGTGAACTGCACCCAGGGCCGATCCGCCGGCACCTGGGTCTGCAGTTCGCGCCCCAACGACTGCGCCTGTTCGAAGAACGAACGGCGCGCATGGCGCTCGCCCACCACCCGCGATGCCAGCGCCAGCAGGTCGCCTACGTGCACATGGCCCGGCCAGCCACTGGCCACCGATGGCCGCTGCGCGTACGGGTCCAGGAACGGTGCCGCGCGCAGGCGCTCGTCCACGCTGGGCCGCCAGCGTGCCGACACCAGCATCATCGTCGCTGCGTTCACCAGCAGCGACCAGAACGTGCCGTGGGTCAACGGATCCCACCCGTTCATGCCGAACAGCTGCTGCGGCCGCAGCCATGCCACGCCGAACGGCCCTTCGCTCAACCACGCAGCATCCACCAGGCCGGACTGGGTCAGCGCGGGCAGCAGCAGGGTGTAGATCCAGGTGGCGAAGCCCAGCACGATGCCGGTTTCCACGCCGCGGCGGCTGGCCCCGCGCCAGTACAACCCACCGATCAGCCCGGGCGCGAACTGCGCCACCGCCGCGAACGCCATCAGGCCGTAGGACGCCAGCGAGTTGTCGTTGCCGCTGCTGCGGTAGTACGTATAGGCGATCAGCGCCAGGAACAGGATCGCCAGGCGGCGGATCCACAACACCCGCGATGCCACGTCCGCCGCCTCGCCGGTGCCCCCGCTGCGTCGCAGCAGCACCGGCATGACCAGGTCGTTGCTGATCATCGTGGCCAGGGCGATCGACGATACGATGACCATGCCGGTCGCCGCCGAGAACCCCCCCACATAGGCCACCAGCGCCAGCGCGTTGCGGCCCTCGTGCAGGGGCAGGGCCAGTACCATCGCATCGTCAGCCACCGTGCCGCCGGTGCCGAACAGGGTGACACCGGCCGTGGCGATGGGGATCACCATCGCCGAAATCACCACCAGGTAGCCGCCGAACATCCAGCGCGCGCGGTGCACGTCACGCACATCGCCACACTCCACCACCGCCACGTGGAACTGCCGCGGCAGGCACACGATGGCCAGGAAGCTGAGCAGGGTCTGCGAGATGAACCCCACCGGGGGCAGCGAAGTGAACAGCGTATGCGCCGACTGCACCACCGCATCGGTGCGCTCGCTCAGCCACAGGTAGGCGAACACGCCCACGGCCACCATCGCCAGCAGCTTGATCACCGATTCCAGCGCGATGGCCAGCATCATGCCGTGGTGGTGCTCGGTGGCATCCACCTGGCGGGTACCGAACAAGGTGGCGAACAAGGCCATCAACAGCGCCACGTACAACGCCGGATCGCTGAAGTAGCCGGTCGGCCCGCTGTAGCCGGTCAGTACCTGCAGGCTCATCGCAACGGCTTTGTACTGCAGCGCCAGGTAGGGCACCACGCCGATCAGCGCGATGATCGCCACCAGCGCCGCCAGCCGCCGCGAGCGGCCGAAGCGCGATGAGATGAAGTCGGCGATGGAGACCACGTTCTGGCTGCGCGCCACCAGCGCCAGGCGTTCGATGATGCGCCAGCCGAACAGCATCATCAGCAGTGGGCCGATGTAGATCGACAGATAGCCCACCCCGCTGCGCACCGCCGTCCCGACCGCACCGTAGAACGTCCACGAGGAGCAGTACACTGCCAGCGCCAGGCTGTAGACCACCGGGCGCAGCCAGGGCCGGTCCGGATACAGCGGGCGTCGGTCACCCCACCACGCCACGCCGAACAGCAGCGCAGCATAGGCGACGGACACCAGCAGCAGGATCCAGCTGGAAACCAAAGGCGGTCTTCCGGGACGGCAGTGCCGACAGTGTAGTGGGTTGGGTGGCGGTCAGCCTGTGCGCAGGCGAGCGCTCGATGAAGGCCGTCGCCGTGGCAGGAGCGCATGCTATCGGGCCGCAGCACCTGCCGTTGTGCCTTGATGCCCGGATCGCCATGAATTCGACCGCCCCGGTCCAGTCAACCTTTCCGGTGCTTGTTGCCGCGCTCCGCGGCACCCATCCCGATCTTTCGGCGATCCGCGACGTCGCGGGCCCGCCGGCGACGCCGGGCCGGATAGCGAATGCGCCGCTGCAGCATGCGCCCGCGACACCGGAAGCGGAGGTACGCCTGCTTGTTGAGCGCGCACTGGCAGCGGCCACGTGGGAATGGGTGCAGGAGCGCACGGCTGATGAAACCACCCGGCTGGTGGACACGATCAGCGCCGATCTGGCCCGGGACAGCGCCAGGCAGGGCATCGTGCTGTCATCGGTGCGCATCGTGGAAGGCTGGGAGCAGGGCGTGCACGGACTGTTCGTGTGTGCGTGGAGCGCCACGACCGCCCCGCCTGTGTTCGAACCGCAGCCAGGCAGCAACGCCCTCGGCTGGGATCCGAACAACCCGCTGGATGTCCCGCAATACCGTCAGCCCACCTTCGATGCCATGGATGCACCGGTGCGCCGCCTGCTGCTGACGTTCATCGCGCGCTGAGGCGGGCCGCCCTCCTCCCGCCGGCCCCGCTCATTGTTCCGCCGGCACACCCATTTCCTGCAGCAGTGCCGGGGCCGGATAGACCTTGGCCAGCAGCCAGCGCAGGTAACGCATGTCCACGTGGACGGCGCGCTTGAAGCGCGGATCGAACCACCAGCTGGCGCTGACCGACTCCCAGTTGCTGTCGAAGTTGAGGCCGATCAGTTCGCCCTTGGCATTGAGAACAGGGGAGCCTGAGTTGCCACCGGTGGTATCCAGGTTGGTCAGGAAGTTGACCGTCTGGGTCTTCAGCGCCGGATCGGCGGTGCTGCCAAAATCGCCCTTGGCGATGGCGTCCAGCAGCGGGCGCGGTGCATCGAACGGATACGCATTGGTGTTTTTCTCCACGATGCCGGCCACGGTGGTCACCGGATCGAAGTGCACGCCATCGCGCGGGCTCAGCGCCTCCACCTTGCCGAAGCTGATGCGCAGGCTGCGGTTGGCGTCGGGATAGACCGCCCTGCCCTGCTGGGCGCGCCAGGCGAACAATGCCTGCATGTAGGCCGGGCGCAGGCGCAGGCCCTCGCCCTCCCGAGTCTTGCGCTCGCCTTCCACGCGCAGCTGCGCCTGTACCAGCGGGCCGGCCAGGGCCAACAGGGGATCCGGCGCCAGCGCCTTGCCCTCACGCGCCGCGGCAAAGCGCGACAGCCGCTGTGCTTCATCGCCGAGCGTGGTGCGTCCATACAGGCCATCGAGCGCGCTGCCCAGCGACTGCGGCGTGCGCCCGAAGGCGGCATCGAACTCCGCCAGGCGCTGCGCATCCGGCAACTGCTGGTAGCGGCCCAGCAGCGCACCCAGCAAGGCTTTTTCGACGCCCGGTGCATAGCGTCGCTGGGCCTGCTTCAACACCCCTTCGATCAGTGCCTGGTCGCGCTGCTGGAAGCCGCTTTCACGCTGGGCGTCCGGCTTGGCCGATTCCAGCCGCAGGCGCTCCAGCAGCAGTGCCGAGCGCAGCAGCTGGGTCTGGCTGGCGATCTGGTCCAGCAGCAGGTCGCGCTCAGCTACCGCCGCGCCCTGTGACAGCGTGGCCAGCAGGGCCTGGATATCACCGCGATAGCGGGTATCGGCGCTGGCCAGCATCGCCTGCTCGTCACTGGCACGCTGGGCCTTCGCGTCGCTGCGCAGCAGCCCCTCCAGTTCACCGGCGGCGCGCTTGCGGTTGTTCTTCAGCGACTGCAACTGCGAAGCATAGCGGGTGCGTGCCTGCGCATCGCCCTGAGTCGCCGCTTCGATGGTATCGATCATCTGCTGGAACAGCGCGACGCGGCGCGGCAGCACGCTGTCGATCTGGCTGGCGAACTCGTTCGCAGTGCGATGCCGATAGGTGATTCCCGGGTAACCGGCCAGCATCGCGAAGTCGCCCGCCTTCGGCCCCTGCAACGACATCTGCAGGTGCGCCGGCGCCTGGTAGGGCACGTTGTCGGGGCTGTACGCGGCAGGCTTGCCATCCTTGCCGACGTAGGCGCGCAACAGGGTGAAATCACCGGTGTGGCGCGGCCACATGAAATTGTCGATCTCGTCGCCATAGTTGCCGATCGCCCGCGGCGGTGCGTAGACCAGCCGCACGTCGCTGAGTTCCAGCTGGGAAATACGGTAGAAATCGGTTCCGTAGTACATGTCGGCCACCGAGCAGCGCATGCTGCCGTCGCGTTCGCAGTCGGCCACGATCTGCTTGCTGGCGCTGTCCACGGCATCGAAATAGGCACGGCCGGTCTTGCCCTTGGCCTGCGCCAGCACCTGATCGGTGACCTTGTCGAACCCCACCGTGACCAGCACGCGGAAATCCGGATTGGACGGCCGCTCATCGCCCCGGCCCTTGGCAATGAAGCCGTCGTCGATCAAATTGTGCTCGGGCGTGCTGTTGTACTGGATCACGCCCATCGCCACGTGATGGTTGGTCAGCAGCAGCCCTTCGGGAGAGACGAACGAGGCGGTGCCGCCCCCTGCGCGCACCACGGCGCTGAGCGGCGGCGCGGTCACATTGGCGAGATCGTTCGGATCGCCCTTGAAACCGGCCGCTTTCAGCGGCTTGGCCAGCGCTGGCAGCTGGGTGGGCATCCACATGCCTTCGTCGGCATGTGCGCCTGCCGCCATGGACAGGCCCAGGGCCAGGGAGACGGAAAGGGTTGTGCGGGAGAACATGCGGGCATCCGGCGGATCAGGTCAGCCCGTGACCTTAGCCTCTGCGTGCCCCACACGACAACCGCCGGACCTTGGGCAGGTCCTGGCCGGCAGCCGGGCCAGCGTGCGCAGGCCGCTGACCTTGATGACACCAGCGTCCTCGGACGCTCCACGACGCCGCTATTTTTCGCGGCGCCAGTTCAACGAGCCCCGGTTCTCCACCGTGCTCGATTCCACCTCGATATCGAAGCCGCGACTGAGCAGGTATTTCAGCGTCAGCACCGACCCGCTGCCCACCAGCGAGACGCCGTAACCGACATACAACTTCGGCGAAATGAACTTGCCCACGCCCAGCACCGAGCCGCCAAGTGCGCGCGACTGGCTGACGCCCGCGTCATCCAGTCCCAGTTTCGCGCCCAGCTGCGAGGCAAGCAGCCCACTGCCGGCCGACAGGGCCGCCGATGCGGCGTTGACCTGCTGGGTCTGGTCGCTGGTGGCCCCGGTCAGGCTGCGGCCGAGCACCAGGTAACCGAGCGCCTCGGATTGCGACATGGACGGGTCCGACCACACCTGTGCGCGCGGCTGCATCGCACGGCCGGTCACATCGATGCCGGCGGTCACATCGGCGATGCGACGTTCCGCGCGCAGGTTGATGCGTGGATCGGACACGGGGTTGTAGTTCCAGGTCAGCTGGCCGCGCGTGATGGTCAGGTCCTGGCCGTAGGCCTTGTAGCGGCCACTCACTTCCAGCCCGCCGTTGGCGGTCATTTCGCGACCCGGCTTGGCCCATACCTGCATCTTGCCGGTCAACGCGCCCTTCAGGCCGAAACCGGCCATCTTGACGTTGTCGCCAAGGCTGACCGTCAGGTCCATGTCCAGCGGCGAGCTGGCCGTCTCTTCCGGATCCACCGGATCAAGCACCACCACGTCCGAGGAGACCGAGGTACCGCGGTCGAGGCGTTCCAGGTCGATGTCGGCCTCCGGCACCAGCACCTCGCCCTTCAGCTGCATGGTGGTGCCGGCCAGGGTGAAATCCAGGTTCGGGTTGGCCACCACGCGCAGTTCGCTGGTGTTGGACAACAAGACGTTGTCGCCGTGGATATGCAGCTGCAGCGGCTGTGCATCGCCGAACCACGACAGGCCACCGTCTACATACAGCGTGCCCTTGCCGGAATTGGCCTGCGCGGTGATCTTCGCCGAGCCATCCGGTTGTGCGGTGAAGTTGCCTTTGCCCTGTTCGAAGGTCAGGCCCAGAGCCGGGAATTCGCCCTTGAAGTCACTCAGCGTGGCCTCACCGCCCAGCAGCGGCTGGCTGCGGGTTCCACGCAGGCTCACGTGGCCTTCGATCAGGCCGGTCGGCCGCACGATATCCGGTGAGAACAGTTCCAGCCAGTACAGCCGCGCCATGTTGAGGTACAGCTCACCATTCAACGGAGCGCTGGCATCCCAGCCGGTCTGCACCTTGGCATTGACGAAGCCGTTGCCCTGGAAGCCCATGCCGAGGAAGCCGTCGATACGTGCAGGCGTCATGTCCAGCTTGATCGAGAACTGGTCGTACTTCAGCAGTTCGCCGCGGGCGTTGTCGCCCAGGCGCACGCCACCTTCGGCCGAACGCACCTCCACGTTGCCTTCCCAGGCATTGCCGCGCGGTCGGATCTGCGCATCCATCGTCACCTCCCCGCGCAGGAAGATGCGACGCCCGGAGGTCGGCGGCAACCACGGCTGCACAAGCGTCAGCGGCAGCGCGTCGCCGCGCACCACCAGCCCTTCGCGCGGCCAGTTGGCATGCACGCACAGCGCACCACCGGTGGCCGGGGCCAGGCAGGTTTCGGTCAGGCTGTAGTTGCTGCCGTTGATCGCGAAATCCGACGCGCTGCGCAGCACCCAGGGATCACCCTTCTGCGGTGCAAGGCGCAGCGATTCAAGTTTGCCGCGCCACTGCTGGCCCTGCTGGCGGACACTGCCCTGCAGGTCCACCGCGCCCATGTCGTTGCGGCCGTGCGCGGTCAACCGCAGGTTGCTGACGCTGCCCTGCGCGTCCACGTTCAGGCTTTCCAGCAGCATCCCGGCGTTGACGTTGCGGCCCTGCAGCGCCAGCGTGCCATTGTCGCCGCTCCATGGCAGGCGACCCTTCAGGCTGATCGCTTCGGCCGCGTAATCGCCCCAGCGCAGGTTGCTGCCCACCAGGTCGGCGGTGATGTCCGGCGCGTCGCGCCGCCCCTTGATCTGCACCGTGCCCTGCAGGCCGCCATCGGCACCGGGCAGCAGGTCACTGAGCTGCAGCGGTTCAAAGCGCGCATCGATGTCCAGCCGGTCGCCGACCTTGCCCGACGCGGTGACACGACTCGCACCGACGGCCAACTTCAGCTGCCCTTCACCCTGCTCGCCCTGCACCGCGAACTTGCCCTGCGCATCCACTGCACGCTGCCGCAATCTGCCCTTCAGGGAGGGCAGATCGACCGTCGCTTCGATGACGCCGGCGGTCCCCGGCGGTGCATTGGCCGGCACCGGCAGCTGGCGGCCGGTGCTGGCAAGATGGCCGGACAGGCGCCCGTCCCAGCCCGGCATGAAGTAGCCCGGGTCGAACGCGTCGAGTGTCGCCTTGGCATCCCATTGCAGCTGCGGCGCCCAGGCCACGTTCCCTTCCACCTCGAGCGTGCCGCCGGGCGTGCGCGCCTGCAGCTGCTCGATGCGTGCTGCGTTCTCGTTGCCACGCACATCGAACTGCAGCGCTGCCTTCTGGCCATCGCGCTCGATGTCGGCCGTGCCGATCGCCGCCCACGCCTGCAGCGTACCGGCCAGTCCCATGCGGGCTTCGCGCAACGTCACCGGCACCGCCACACCGCCGGCGGTGTTGGGATCAGCAGGCGGGGTATACGTCAGGTCATTGGCGACGACGGAGAAATTGAGTTTCTGGTTGCCCTGCTCGCGGAAGTCGGCACTGCCTTTCAGCCGCACCTGTCCACCGAATGCCTTGACCACCAGCGGCGATACCTTCAGCACCTGGTCTTCCAGCTGCACCTTGGACGGGGCAAGCTCGATCTTCTGTTCGCCAAGCTGGGCGGTACCCTGCAGGTCGGCACTGCCGCCCTTGCCGGACGCGGTGAAGTCCAGCGTCAGCGGCTCCAGCGTGGAGGCGCTCAGCGCCGGGGTCAGCAACCGCACGTCCAGCGCATCGGTGCGTGCGCTGGCCTTCCAGGTGGGGTCGGTGCGGCCGTCGAACACCAGCATCGCGCGCAGCGGCTCGGGTGCACGACCGGCCACGGCCACTTCCATATGGCCCAGGTTGCCGCGTGCCACCAGGCCCACGCTGGCTGGCGTACGGCCACGCGGTGCCGGCAGGATGGCGGTGGCGCTCAGGTCGGTGTCGTAGTCATCGGAAGGAATGTAATGGCCGTTGATGCGGACATTGCCCATGTCGCTGTCCACCAGCAACTGATTGGCCTTGAACTCGCCGTTGGCGATTTCCAGTCCACCGCCGATGCGCGCGATGTCGATGGTCGGCTCGCCGCCGGTGGTGACGCGCAGCCCGTTGACCTGGATGACGTCGGCCTGGATGGCCAGGGGCATCTCGATCTGCGGCAGCGAGTCCGGCCATGACGGCAGCTCGAAGGGCGCTTCGCTCTTGGCCAGGTTCAGCGTGGCATTGTCCAGCTCCAGCCGGTCCAGCAGCAGCTTGCGGCCCAGCAGCGGACGCAGGTCCGGCTCCAGGTGTGCGCGATCGGCGTGGAAGTGGATGTCGTTGTAACGGAAATCGACGTTGTGCAGCGTGAGCGGTCCGGCCACCGGGCCTTCGGCCTTGTCCCAGGTGAAACTGGCGCCCGCCGGCAGGCGCGCGATCACCTGCGCCAGCAGCACATCGCGGCCGGCGACGGTCTGCAGCAACCAGTACACCGCCAGCAGTCCAACCAGCACCAGGCCAAGCACGCCCACGCCGGACCACGCCCAGAAACGACGACGCCGGTAGAAGCGCCGGCGTGGCACGGGGGCCTGCGCGTTGGGTGCGCTCGGCGGGGTCGGGGTCGGCGTGCTCACAGGTCAGCTCCGATGTTCAGGTAGATCTGGAACTGTGAGTCCGGATCGTTCAGGCCATGGGCGATGTCCACGCGCACCGGGCCGACCGGCGACTTCCAGCGCACGCCGAAACCCACGCCGGTGTGCAGGTCGATGGTGTTGTCGAACGCGCTGCCGGTATCGACGAACACCGCCGCGCCCCACGGCCCATCATTGAAGTAATGCTCGTACTCGGCCGAGCCCACCACCAGGTGCTTGGCACCAAGGGCGAACTTGTCCGGTTCAGGCGTCCGCGGCCCCACTTCACGCCAGGCGTAACCGCGGATGCTGCGGTCACCGCCGGCGAAGTAGCGCAGGCTGGGTGGCATCGCGACCAGGTCACTGGTCCAGGTGGTGCCGCCTTCACCGCGCAGGATCAGGCGATTGGTCTGGCCCAGCGGCACGTACCAGCGCAGCACCATGTTGGCCTGCACGAAGCTGGTGTCCGAGCCGGCGCCTTCCACGCCACCGCGCATCGTCGCGCTGCCGCTGATGCCACTGCGCGGGAACAGGCGGTCATCGACGTTGACGTAGTCCGCCGCGATCTGCGGATAGACCAGGGTGGAATACTGGTAGACCGCATCGGTGAACTCGGTTCCCGATGCATAGCCCCATCGCTCACGCAGCGCGTTGAACGATGCGGTGGCGGTCCAGAATTCGTTGATCTGCCCGCTGCGGCTGGCGATCAGTTTCAGGTTGCGCAGATCGATATAGTCGGTCTGCTCGTCGTAGGCGCTGGCGGCGAACGTATACCAGCCATCGAGCCAGCGGAAGGCCGGGATCCGATAGCTTGTAGTGAGGCTTTTACGCTTCTGGGCATAGTCCAGCTGCGTGTTCATCTTGTGCCCGCGGCTGTTGAGCCAGCGCCGCTCCAGGCCACCACGCACACCGGCGCCGCTCTCGCTGCCATAGCTCAGGCCGGTGGTGTAGATGCTGCGCTTGGCACGGGTCAGGTTGACGTCCACCGGCACATTGCCGTTCTCGTCGGCTTCACCTGGCTTGGGCTGGATGTCGATGGTGCTGAAGTAATCCAGCTTGGTCAGCGATTCGCGCAGCCGGTCCAGCTTGCCCTCGTGGAAATAGCTGCCCTCTTCCCAGTACACCAGCGGATCGAACAGCTTGTCGACGAAGTAATTCTGCTTGAAGGTGATCGGGCCCATGTTGTAACGGCGCCCGCTGTCCCAGGCCAGATCGATATCCGCCGCATTTTCCGCGCGGGTGACCTGTACCTGATGCTGGGTGTAATCGGCATCGAAATAGCCGCGCTCGGCCAGTCGCCGGGTCACGGTGATCTTGCTGGCTTCGTACAACGTGTGTTCGAAAGCGTCACCCTTGCGCGGCCTGAACGCCTCCAGGTCATCCTGCAGGTAACGGTCGTACATGGCCGGGCCGGTGATCTCGATGTGGTCCTCGCGGACCCGTACCGGCTCGCCCTTTTTCACATTGATCACCACGCGCAGGGTCTCGCCCGTACGCGGCGCCTCGACGGTGATGGTCGGGTTGTAGAAACCGAACGGCTCCAGCGCCTCGCGGGTCTGGCGCTCGGCCTGTGACAGCAGATACTCCAGCCGCGATTCACCCTGCACTTTGCCGATCGTGTCGAAAAGCGTCAGCGAGACCTGGATGTTTTCGATGATTTCGGCATCGTCGCCCTTGTCCAGGCCGCGGATATCCACCTTTTCGATAGTGCCTCGCGCATGCGCTGAAGCGATGGAGAACAGGGCCAGGCAGGCCAACGGCAGGGTCGATTTCATGGGCGGCATCCCCACAGCATAGCCGGGGGCGGCGGCATCGGGAATGAAGAGAACGACCTTGCCGCGCCCTGCCCGGGCCTGGCGGTCAGATGTCGATGGTGAGCGGAGGATTGCCGGTTTCTTCTTCCTCACCGAAAACCAGCATTTCCTTGAAGATCAGCATGGCCCAGTCACTGACCAGTTTATCCATCGGGCTCACCGGCTCCGGCAGCGGTATCAGGTTGTCCTGCGTGGACTTGATAGTGGGCTCGGTGGGGACATTCATCCTGCGCTGGGCGAGCACACGGTCGGCCAAGCCGATTGCGCCGCCTGTTTCATGGGGGCCGGCGGCCATTGATGTTGCGTACGGGTCTATGGGATTCATTGCGTCTCCATCTGTGTGTCACCGAGTCGAGCGAAGCCGCGTATCTGTGCGGCGGAGTCCAGTGCATCCAGCACGCCGCCGCTGTACTGGCTGGCGAGCGCGTTGAGGCGGTCCTGCACACCGGGCAACGCCCGGGCCAGGGCGAGTTCCACGTCCTGCAGCAGGCTGCCCTGCAGGTCCAGCTCCCACGCCAGCGGGCCCAGTTCAAGCAGCGGGCATTCGCGATCAGCCGGGCGGACATCGAGTGCCTGCAGGCGTGGCTGGTCCCGCAAGGCCTGCAGCAGGGCCTCCTGCTCGCGGGGCACGTGCAGCACGGCCTGCGTGTCAGCACCGGCCTGCGCCATGCGATGTGCGAACGCGGTGCAGATGGGCTCCACCACGACATCCGGTGCGGTGTTCATCGAGCCCAGGACGGCCTGCACCTCATCGCGGACCGCGGCCGCCAGCACTACCTGCTGCTCTTGCATGCCTTCGATGACGTTCTGCAAGGCTCCCAGCGCGTACAACACGCCGTCGCGGTAGCCCTCGAACGCAGCGGTCGCACGCAGTTCACGCGCATCCAGCAGGGCCTGTTCGCGTTCCTTGGCGATCTGCCGTCGGGCGAACGCCTGCACGCGGGCGAGATCGATGCCCTGTTGGACGCTGGATGCCTGTATGACATCGTCGACGGCGCGCGCCAGCAGGCTTTCAGGATAGGTCTGCAGCATGGTTCCAGGCACTCAGGAAGCAGGTCATGTCAAAAGTAGGCGGAGCATCCAGGGTCGCTGCCGGCACAACCGGAAGCCCAGCGAACCACAGCGCGAGCCGGGCGTGCAGCCAGTCCGGCAGGTGCCCCCGCAGACCGTGCTGCAGCTGCTGCCCGCTCCAGGCCAGCAGCATCTCTGGCGCTGGCGGCGCAGGCCAACAGGCGGATGTCTCCGGCCATTCCAGACGCAGGAAGGCATGCAGCGCCGGCGGCTGGCTGGCCAGCCAGCGGGCCCCAAGCACATGCCGGCGGTGGCGGGCGCAGGCGATCAACCACGCGGTTGCCGGCATCCGCCGCCAGCCTCGGATCACCCTGTCCGCCAACGGGTCGAGGGCGGCGTGGAAAGGCGCCGAGGGCAGCCCATGGGTCTGGCAGATCCATCGGTTCAAGGCACTACGCTGGGCCGCCACGCGGGGCAGCTCCAGCGCCAACCAGGGCCGGTAGTAGCTGATCGGATCGTGCAGGATGCGCAGCCGGTCATGCATGGGCGGGCCCGTCCGCTGCCCTGCCCCTGCGCAGGATGCGGTCACGCATGCCGACAGCACGCGGGTCGCCACGCCGCAGCAGCCACGTCGCCACCACGACCAGTGCCAGCAGCAACAACGCCACGGCCAACAGCATCCAGGTGGGGGTCGATTCCTCCGCCGGGGTCACCGCCAGGCTGCGCGGCTCTGCGGCGGGCGTCAGTACGACCGATACGTTGTCATACGCGACATCGACAAAGGCGTTGCGCAGGAACCGCTTCGCGGTGACCAGCAGGACGGCCTGGTCGATATCGCGCGCATGCGCCAGCACGGCCGCCACGTGCATGGCCGGTGGCTTGCGCTGTTGCAGGCTGCCCTCGGTGGGCCCGGCGTCGTAGCTCACATGCACGCGTGCGCTCTTCACGCCAAGCAGCGTGGTCAACGACTCTTCCAGCCGCTGCTCGATCGCCGACAATAGACGCGCACGTTCGGCCAATGGCGTGCTGACCATCGCATCGGCCGGGAACAGCGTGGCGATCTGCATCCGGGGTGTCGAAGGCAGGCCTTTCAACTGCACCAGATCGATGGCCTCGGCCAGGTCTGCCGCGCTCACACGGACCACGAAGCCGGCCTTGCCCTGCAGGCGTTTCTCAGCGGGAATATTGTGGTGCAACAGCGCAGCCACCACCTCGTTGGCCTGGCGCTCGTCCAGCGATTGCAGCAGTTCGGACCGTGCACAACCCGCCAGCAGCAGGCAAAGAGCAACCACCGTCACACGACGCATGAGAAAGCAGCTCATCGTTCAACTCTTCAGCAGCGTTTCAGCGGCCTTGGTCATATGGCTGGTAACCGCCGCGCCGAGCGAGATCGCCTTGACGTACGCCTCCTGCTGCAGCTGCAGTGCGTAGATGCTGTCAGGGTCGCTGGCCACGGCGGGGTTGTTGGCCGCTGCGAGAATGTCGGCGCGTTCCATCCCGGCCCACACGTAAGCTTCGGCCAGTGCGGTATTGAAATGATCTGAAAGCGGAACGGGCACACCGTCGACCGGTTTGACACCAAGCCCGGCAGCGGAAAGGGGGGCAATGCTGATCATGGGAAATCCTTGCGGCGGAAGTCGGCCCCTGCGGTGCAGAGGCCGATGAACTCAGGCCAGGTTGCGAATGACCGACTTGCTCTGGTCGGTCAGGCTTTTGGTCGAATTGGACTGCAGCATCCGGTACATGTTGTATTCGGAAAGCGCGCTCTGGTACGTGGCAAGCAGTTCTGGACTGCTGGGCTTCGCGGCCAGTTCAGTGAAGGCCTTATCCAGAAGGGCCTTCAGATCATTGACGCCTGCGTTGAAGGATCGGGAATGATTGCTCATCCAGCCGTCCCAGTTGCTGGCATCACCGCCGTCACCCGGGTCGCCCCATCCGTAGGTGGATACCACCGGCGTGTTCGTGTTGCTCATGGTTTATCTCCGTTGTTACAGCGTGTAATCAAGGCGCGGCATGTCGGTTGGCGGCGCCGGCGTAGTCCCAGCGCCCGCTGCCGACCGTCAGCAGCTGCCCTGGGGAATAGCGGTAGGAACGCCCTTGAAGCAGGTCGTCCCACAGCTGCGGGGCAACGCTGATGCGTCGCACGCCCCAGCGTTGGTGAAAGGCGCGCGCAGCGCCTGCCATCGCGTTCAGCCCGGCATCGTCGAGGAACACGTCGTTGACCACGCTGACCCGTTGACCGCGGGGTTCCGTTCGCGTGCTGATGCCCAGTACCGCCATTTCCTGGCGGGCCAGCGCGAGCAGTGCCTGGTCACTGATGCTTGATACCCGCGGCTGCACGACATACGGCGCCTGGGCGGCAAGCAGCGTGGTGACCCGTGCGCTGCGGGCGGTTGTCAGCTGGCCACTGAGCACCACCTCCGGTCGCGCCGGGTCATCCAGGCGGACCACCACCAGCTCCACGCCGGCGGTGATAAGGACCTGCTCCAGTCGCAGCGCTTCCTGGCGACGCAGCAGGTGCACATCGGTGCGGCGTTGCACACGGCGACTGGCACGCTCGCCCCAGGCACGCGCGGCGGGGCTGTCACTGAAAGCATAGAGACGACCGTCGTTGCCCGCGGCGATTGCATAGTCCACGGGAGCAGACGCCAACACGGCAGCCAGGCCGCGCACGCGTGTTTCAGGTTGATGCTGCCAGTAAAACCATCCCGCCGTCATGGCTACCGCGAGCAGTGCCGTGATACCGAGAAGCAGCGCGCCACGCCGCCGCATGGGCAGCGGATTGGCGTTCATTGCATCGACGGGATACCCAACCGGCAATGCAGGTGCTACGAAGTTCAGTACATTCGTCGACCACTCCGCAGAAGCTTCGCGAACAGCGAAATGGATGCCGCCGGCCTGCACTGGCTGCTGCGGCGTCAACGGCCGCCACGCCCAGGCTGCCTGGTCGTTCGAACGCGCGCCCAGTTGAAGGCCGGGCTGGTCCGCAGTCCACCTTATGGCGAATGCGGCCGGCGGCGGGTCCGCGGGTATGAAGTACGCCGCCTCGCTGGCACCCAGCAGCCGCTCCGCGCGGCCATTGGCAAGATCGTCCTGCGGGCCCACGTGAAACACAGTTTCACCCTCTGCTACGGCGTACTCGACGCCGTTCAACGTCCCGGCCAGGATCTTCAGAACATACGACATGGGATTCAACAGATAATGACGTGCCGTGGTTGGCTGACGGCTATTCTCCGCGCGGCTGCAGCAGATCGATATCAGAAGAACTGTAATTACTCGGCGCGGAGTTTCCTGATCCACTGCGCCTCGTAACGCCTTACGGACCGCACATACGCTTGCGTTTCGGCAAAGGGTGGAATCTGGTTGCCATGGCGATGCACGCTGCCCTCGCCGGCGTTGTAAGCGGCCAATGCCAGGTCGGTGTCGTGGTTGAAGTGACGCAGCAGCCAGGCCAGATAGGCTGCCCCTCCGCGCAGATTCTGCGCGGGATCAAATCGGTCATGCACGCCGAAACGCCGCGCGGTGCCTGGCATCAGCTGCATCAGGCCAGCAGCCCCGGCACGCGAGACGGCTGCTGGATTGAACGCGGACTCCTGCTGCACCACCGCCCGCAGCAGACTGGGGGCGAGGCCGCTCTCCATCGCAGCGTGGTCAATCAATACACTTACTGTGCTTTCAGTCCCCCCTGCCGATGGGAGGCGATGCGGTGGCGACCGCGCATGCGGATCGAAGCGGGTAAGCCCCGCAGCGGGTGCTGCGGAAACGACCAACCTGCCGTCGGCGGACAACCCTGCGTGAACGCTGTGCGCGTGTGCAACCGTGCTGGCGCCGAGCGTTACGGCCAGTGCCAGCAACGGCCTCATTCCACGCCGCATGTGGCCAGTGCAATGGCCGATTCAAGATCGGCCACTGTCCTGATGCGCGCCAACATCGGCGCAGTGATGACCACGCCGAGCTGGTTTTCGATGCATACCAGCAGATCAGCCACTTCCAGCGAATCCATGCCGAGGTCTTCATGGAGCCGGTCGCTCGGGGCGATGGTCCGCGCGATGGCGGCAGGAATGACCAGGGAGATGAGCTGGTTCAGATTCACTGCGGTGTACTCGCGATGGGCTCAGCGATGGTTTGTCCAAAGCGATCGCGTACCACCTTCGCATCCCAGGCAATCTTGACGTGGCCGAGCGTCGTAGGGGTGCCTGCGCCAGACGATGCCTGACCAGCCTCTCCCGCTGCCGGCGCAACGACCAAGGGTACGGCTCCCGCAACGTTGTTCCGGGTGCTTTCGCCGTAGAACAGGAAGGTCGAATCCGGAGTAGCGCCGGGCTTGATCGGCGCCTTCATGTATTGATTGACCGTGTTGAGGAATTGGGTTTTCGCGCCCCCGTACTCCACGAGGGGTACGTCACCGTTCCGATACCTATCGTCGCTCTCAATGCTGTGCGCTGCGATGCGTGCATCGTCGATGTCTACGCGATATGCAGCGGCCGCGTCTGTTTTGATCGCTTTGAGACGGGGTCCTCCGTTTTCCTGCCTCGCCATCAGTTCATTGATGACGCCCTGGTGCGCCGCCCTGAGCTTGGCATCCAGAGGAGTCAACGCGGATCCTCCATGCACCGGCGGTGCGGAAGGCGGTGGCGGTGGCGGTGGCGGTGGCGACGGCGACGGCGGCGGCGATGAAAAGGTGTCCTCGATAGTGGTCTGCTCGTCGTGTTCTTCTTCAGCCACGGGGACACGGACGGTCGCGCGTTGTTCGGTGTGCACGACCGGGCGTTCAACGGGTGGTTCCTCGCGGGGTGCCAGCCGTTCGAACGCAGGCTCGGACCGCAGTGGCATCGTCGGCCCCTCGATCTTCGCGTTTCCGAAGTCCTTGCCGCGGAAGCCGTTGTTGTTGCCGTTGTTGTTGCCGTTGTTGTTGCCGATGTTGCCGATATGGATGGGCGGCAGCACGCCCTGCAGTGCCTTGAGGATGCGCTCCACGTCGTCTACCGGGTCTGCAACGGGCCGCACCGCTGTTGGCGGATCGGCATCGCGGCCGTTGGCCGGTGGGCGTGCGGCCTTCTCCGCCGATTCGATGAAGTTGGGCAGCAGCTCGACAACGTGCAGAAGCTGCCTGCCGATAGCGCCGTCCATCAGCGCCTTGTAGCCGGAGAAGCCCTGCACATTCAGCAGCTCAGCGAGCCTGCCACGCAGTTCACCCGCGCAGACGCCCGGATTCTTGCGGGCCATCGTATCCAGGATCGCCGGTGCCATGTCCTTGAGCAGGCGATCACGCACCTGCTGCGGGCCGATCGCGGCGACACAGTCTTCAATGCAGGCGTCAAGCGCCTTGTATTCATCGTGGGAGTGGGCACCCAGTGCCTTGTAGCTACCGGCGTAGTCACCGCCCGCACTCTTGATGTAGCGACGAACCGCATGGTCCAGGGTTGCCTTCACCTGCTCATGCTCGCGCACTTCCGGCATGGACAACAGACGACAAGCATCCATGATCGCCCGCCCGCCCGCGCTGCGCTCGCCGTCCAGGACGGCGCTGACGGTGTCGGCGGGCATCCCCATGGCACCCAGCACCGCGCGGGTATGGGTCTCACGCGGCGACAACGCGGTGCGTACCTGCTGCGGGGCATAGAGATCGCTGACCTGCAGCGGTCCTCTGCCTGCGGCGCTGCGCGCAGCCGCCACGCCTGCGCCCAGGCCGCTCCACTCATTCAGCAGGGGTGCCAGCGATGTGCCCACCGCCAGCACGTGGGCGGCACATGGACCTGCCGGACGTGGCGCGCTGTCCAGCGGGTTGGAACGCGCGAGCGGCTCGCGGTAGGCCGCCCGGTTGACGTCGTCGTCATCCAGGCCGATGCGACCACTTTCGCTGCTGCTGATGCTGCTGCTGAGCGTGTCAGTGCTCGGCCACCTTGTCGGGCCGTCACAGTTGGCTACATCCTGCGGCACGAAGGTCTTGTTCTTAGCCGATGGCTTGACGTGCGGGAACTGAAAGCGCGTTGACGTCGCCGCTGTTGACAGAGGTGTTGGCATGTTCTTCTCCTGTCATCCGCCAATGTTTCTGATGGCCGCCATGTTGGCCTCGTTCATCGTCTCGATACTGCTGCTGAGCACCTTCTGCAGCGTGTCCCACAGGCGCAGCAGCTGCTGGTACTTTTCCGGGAACGCGCGATTGAGCTGATTGAACGCTTCCAGTGCGCTTTCCTTGCTGGCCATCAGCGCGCTGAGTTCGGTTGCGGAAAGCTCGGTTTTCCCTTCGAAGACTTCCTTGAGGCTTGTCACCAAGGCGGGATCCACCCCGACCTGGTAGGTCGTCTCGAGCTGTGGAGGAGGACCAACGCGCTTGATGACCGTCAATCCATGAAGACCGCCCAGCTCTTTGAGGAATGCCTCGGCCTCGTCTTTGGATTCAAAAACCGGGCCGATACCGTTGCGCTTCAGCTCGTCCTCGATCTGGGCCAGCGCCTGCACCAGGGCGTCAAATTTCACCTTGACGACCCCGTCCTTGTCCGGCTTCCCAAGCGCGTCCTCGGCAGACAGCAGCAGCATGGCCTTGTTGATCCTGGCAAAGATCTCGACGTACTCGGCGAGCGCGTCGCCGAACTTCTGTACCCACTCGGTATCCAGCCTGGCCAGCAGCTCGGCGATCCTGTCGAAGAATTCCCGGTTGGATTCAGCTACCGCTGCTTCGGCCAGCAGGCCCGAAGCAAGCTCGCGCATCTGCGCGACGATCCGCGCTGCGTCGGCATCACCGTCATCGGCCGCGCGCGGAAGCGGTGTGCTGCCCAGCGCCTGCACTATGCTGGCCTGTTGGTTTGCCACCCACATTTCATCCTTGTGCAGGGCCTGCAGGTACAGCGCGTGCTGGTCCGCTTCCGCAGCGGGCAACGTGCCCAGCGCACGCTGGCGCAGGTGTTGCAGGATCGCCGAGCCCGCTGCCTGGGAACGCAGCACCGGCGCGGCGTCGGTATCGGCGTCCGCCGGAACCTGCGCGGCCATCGGGCCCACGGCGGGCAAGCGTACGGCGGTATTCCGAACCGGATTTGTGGAAGTTTCGATCATGATGGTTTCCGTATGGAAGGGCGCCACGCAGGGCGGCGCCGGGTAATCAGGGGAGCAGGATCGGCCGTCAGTGCTTCATGTTGGCGACCATGTGATCGGCCGTCTGTTTATTGTCCTGGCCGCGATTTCCGTAAGCGTTGAACAAGGCGCGTTCGGCCTCGCTGGTCTTGCCCACTTCCTGCTGGATGCGGCCGCCGACGTCGAACTCGATGTCTTTGTTGACACGATCCTTTTCGGCATCCACTGAATGCCCGGTAGATTCCAGATCCAGCGGCGAGCCGGCTGCCGCGCCGGCGCCGTTGCTGGTCTGGACGACCGCATGACTGGCATTGGTCATCACGCCCAGCTTGGTGGTATCGATGGCGTGGGCGGTGCTCTGGCTCGAGGCGATTTCCTGCAGACCCTGCGGTTCCTGGCGCAGGGCAGCCAGCTGCGCCGGCGTCGCCGACGAACCGGCGGGCGCCGTGTTCAATCCCTCGGCCAGCGTTGCATTGTGCCGGTTGGCGTTGATCTCGTTGTTCTGGGCGCCCACCTTGTTGGCGCGCAGGCTGGCCACGCCCTTGGCCGCCGCCACGCCACCCATCGTGACGCCGCCAACCGCTACCGCCGCACCTACCGCCAGCACGACGATTTTCGCGATCTGCGCGGCCTTGGCACTTTTCACCATGTTCTCGCCCATCGCCTGCACCGATTGCGCGGCCAACTGAACCATGGCCACCGCCTGCTGGCGCTGGCCGATATTCATCTGCATCAGTATCTCGACCAGCAACAGCACATAGGCCATGCGGGTATCGAGCTCCATCCGCAGTGGCAGCTGCTCCGGCGGCACGGTGCGCGCTTCGTCCCACACCTCACGCAGCCCAGGCGCAGCTTCCAGGACGTCGTTGACGAAGTCCAGCGCTGCAGGCCCGTCTGTCGCCGTCGCCGCAGGCACCGAAGGCTGCGCCGCCGTAGTCTGGACCCGCTCGTCCTTCGCGCTCGCCAGCCCGATCAAGACCTGCGCCTGTGCCACCAGCGCGCGCATCGCGGCGGCGTCGACACGCTGGTCGGCGCTGCCCGCGGCCGCCTGCGCGGCCGCCATCCGGTGCAGGGTCACGAAGGCCTCTGCGGTGGCGCCAGGCACCATCGCCGGGTGTTGGCCTGCCATCTGCGGCAACAGTCCGGACAGCTGCGCCGCATCAAGCGGGGTGGCGCCAGGCGCAGGCAGTTCGGGCGAAAAGCGCAGGCGCCTGCCGTGCACGCCTTGGCCCAGCAACTGGCTGAGCCGCTCTGCAGCACGCTGTGCCTGCGCCTGGTCCAGTTCAGCGGGGGCAAGCGAGCTGGGCAGCTCCTGCAAAGATCGCAGCTGCGTGCCGGGTGCGGTAGGAGAAATGCTGATAGTCATTCGAGTGATTCCTGTCTGTTGTTTGAAGCACCGCCGAGAAACTCAGGCGCGGCTTCGGATATGGGCAACGATGCTCGTGGCGGTTTCAGCGCGGTCGTCGGCGACCTGTGTCATCTGCACCAGCAGATCCAGCGCCGTACGGTGTTGCAGTGCGACGGCCTCGCCGAGCTTGCGCAGCATGTCCTGCAGTACTTCATTGCCGAACAGGCTTTCCTGGATCTTCGCGAGCAGCTTGGTGGCCTCCAGCATGATGCCGGCCACCACCAGCTGCCCGGCGCTGTGGGTGATCTGCCCGATGGCACCGGCGGCCTGCGCGACGAACTGCAGGATCCGGGTGCCCTGCTCCACCAGGCGCGCCGCCGTCAAGCCGGAATCGGCCGCTGCCTTCGCCGCAACCACGGCACCGGCTGCCGTGCGGCCTGCCGCGGCGATGTTGCCGGTCACCAGCATCACCGCCACGATGGCCACGATCACCACGATGGTGGCGGTGATCGCACCGATCTGCTTGGCGACGTCTTCGGGCACGCCGAAGGCGATAAGCGCCTTGGAGATCACGTTGCCCAGCCCTTCGATGGTCTTGCCGACGACCGAGAATCCGGTGGTCATCCCCACGATGCTGTCCACGGTGAGCATCATGCCCATCACCCCGGCGGCCACCAGCGCGACGTTGCCATGCAGCGCGCCGACCACGATGGCGCCGATGCTGGCGATGGCACCCACCGCCGCACCGATCCAGCCGAAGATCTTGCCGGCGCATCCGGTTTTCTTTTCGGCATCGCGCGCCCGCTGCACCTCTTCCTCGTGCTTGCGGATCTTCTCCTGTTCAAGGGCATGGCGGGCTTCAAGCATCTTCATCGTGAACTCGGCCGTCGCCTTCATCTTCGAATCGGCCGCCTCGGACATCAGCGTGCTGAGCATCCCGATCAGCAGCTGCAAGGTGCTGGTGGCATCCAGCTTTTTCTCCCGGCTGGGGTCCACGCCCAACGGCTGGCCGCTATTGAAGGCGTCCGCCCTGGCCTGCTCCGCGTCCAGATGTCCGAGTGCCTCTTCGAGCGTGCTGGCCGCCTCCACCAGATCGCGCCCGGCTGCGTCCAAGCGGCTCTGGGTACGCTGCAGCGCAGCCTGGGCCGAGTCCAGCTCGGCCTGTTTGGCCGCATAGGCGGGTTCGTCCGGGTCCAGCACCTCTAGCTCGGCGCGCAGCCGCAGGACTTCGTCCCTGGCGGCGTTCAAAGCGCCTTCCTGCGCCCCCACTTCGGCGGCCGCCGCATCGGCGAGGCCCTGGGCGGCCAGCGCCGCATCGAGCGCAGCCTGCAGGCTGGCCGCCAGCGCGCCGCCGTGCGCCGCACGCGCGCTCAACTGGGCGCGATGCACGTCCAGTCGCTGCCGCAGCGATTGCAGGTTGGCGTCGCCCAAGGTGGCCTGCAGCGTGCCCATCAGCAAGGTCATCGTCGCCTCGGGGCTCAGTCGCTGGGCACCATCGCCCACGGCGCGATGCACGCGCGCCATGTCCGGTTGGCGCAGGGCCATCGGGTCATTGGGCTTGAACGTTTGACCGTCGGCCCGCGGCGATCCGGATTCGAATGCAGCGAACAGGTCGGCCTGGATCCTGGCCAGTTGTGCCTCGGTGATCGGTACGCCGAACCCTTGGGCGGCGCGGAGGGTGCTTTCATGACCGGTCGTACGCAACACCAGCGGGGTGCGGTGTGCCGGCACGGCGAGGAGCAGATCGCTCATGGGAGAATCCTTGTGCGGTTGGGCCCTGACGGGGCGGGTCGGCACCGCGCAGAAGCGCGGCAGCGGGTGTCAGTGCGGCCAGTATCGCGAGCGCGTGGCAGGGCAACTTTCAGTTTCCGTCCTTGCCCAGCGGGGTCGCGCCAAGCCACCGCAGCCGATGCGTGATGGATGACAGATGAGGGTCAGGCCTCCTCCCGCGGCGTGGCCCCGGCTTCAGGCGCTCCATCGGGCTGGCCTTTGACGGCCTTCAGATAGGCCTCGGCCCGGCTGCCCAGCTCACTCCCGCCGGCCCTGCCGGCAACCGCCTCGAAGCATTCGCGTGCCTTGCGCAGCCGACCCAGCGCGAGATGGCACTGGCCGACGTGGAACATCGCGCGGTCGTCGGTCACGTCCAATGCCTGGGCGACGGCATACATGCCGATGGCTTTCTCATACTCGCGCTTGAGGTGCAGCACCGCGCCCATGCCCAGTGCATAGTCCGCGTTGTAGAAGTCGTACAGGCACAGGAAGCGGAAGAAGGCCTCGGCCTCCTCCAGCTGGCCGTTCTGGTAGTAGCGATGTGCGACCGCATAGACCCCTTCCAGGGTATCCCGGCTGACGCCTTTGAGGTCGGACAGGGTGGCTCCTTCGCGCAGCCCCTCCAGGATCAACCGGGTGACCTCGCCATGGTCGTCGGCGGTCACGGGGGAGCGGTTTGGATCGTTGTCGATGGTCATGTCGTGCTCCAGTGGTGGGTCGATTGAAAGCTCACTGCGGCGGCTCGGCCGGCGTTGCGTCGCCGTCCTCCGGTGGCGCGCCGGCACGCTCCACGTCGCGCAGCCAGCGCACGACCGCCATGACCGGATCGATGCTGCGATCACTGACGAAGCGGTAGCGCTGTGTGCTGAAATAGAGGTCGCGCGCCAGCTTGATGTCGCGAACCACCGGCACGCCGTGGGCTTCGGCCAATGCGATGACCTTGCGCGCGCGTGCGCCCCGCTCACGCACTGATACGAGAGGCATTGGCATGTCGTCGTCCATCAGGAAGATGCCCACCGCGATATGGGTCGGATTGGCCAGCACCACCGTTGAACCGCGGGTATCGGCCTGGACCTGCGCGGAGAGCTCGTCGTTGATCTGGTGGCGACGCTGTTTTACTTCCGGCTTTATTTCGTTTTCCTTGTGCTCGCGCTTGACCTCGTGCTTCTCCATCTTCATTTCGCGGATGAAGAGCACGTGGTCCAGCCAGGCGGTGAGCAGATAGACGGGCGCCAGGGCCACCAACAGCCCCAGCGCGACCCTCAACGCCACGTGCTGCCACAGCGCAGCGAGCTGCGCGTCGGTGGCATGGACCTGACTGAACAGCGCAGGGCCCCACAGCGCGACCGCCCACCAGGCGAACAACGCGCAGAACACGATGTACAGCACGGTACGCAGCAGGTCCTTCACCACGCGCAGGGAGAACAGATTCTTGAATCCGTTGATCGGGTTCACCTTGTTCAGATCGAAGCGGATCGCCTCGCTCGCGATCATTCCCCCGCTCATCCACAGCGAACACAGCACCACGCTGACCACACACGCCAGGAACACCGGGGCCAGCGCCAGCAGGAGAGCCTTCAGCGCGCCCAGCGCGGCCACCGTGGGGGTCATGGCGAAGCCGCCGCGCACGATGTCCGTGTACAGATGTGCTACCGGCATCAACGAGCCCAGCAGTACGATCGCCGGAAGCCCCGCCCACAGGACGGCAGCCGCCACCAGGTCGCGGCTGTTGAACGACTTTCCCTTCCGGGATTCCTTCTGCAGGCGCTGAGGGGTCGGTTTTTCGGTTTTCTCGCTGGCGCCGGAACTCATTGGCCCACTCCGGGAAGGAATGCGCGCAGCACCGGATACTGACGCCACAGCGCAGGCACTTGTTCGGTCATGGCCAGCATCAGATAGACCAGCATCGCGGCGAACGCCAGCACCGATTTCACCGCCAGCGACACCGAAAATGCGTTGAGTTGTTGGGCGAAGCGGGATACCACGCCCAGCAGGATTTCCACCAGCAGCAACAACAGCAGCACCGGGGCCGCCATGCGTATCGCCGATGAAAACACGACGTCCACGAAACTGTGGATGCTGGACAACTCCGGCAGAAATCCCGTGCCCATCGGCAGCAGTGCATAGCTGCCCTGAATGGCTTCCAGCAGCGGCACCAGGCCACCTGCCACAAGGAATACGACCGCACTCATCATCTGAAGCAGGTTGGCCATTTCCGTTGCTTCCACGCCCGTAAGCGGATCAAGCATCGCGCCGACACCTGCGCCGCGCTGGGTATCGATCATCGAGCCGACCGCGTGGAAGACGTGGTAGGGCAAGGCGAGCATCAGCCCCAGGATGGTACCGACCATGGCCTCGCGCAGTGCCGCCATCGCCAGCGCCGTCATGTCTGCTGGCCGTTGCACGGTTTCGGTAACCGGCCACAGCCCGATCAGCACCACCAGGGACAGCACGACGCGCACCATGCGCGAGTGAACGGCGCCGCTGGAGAGGTAAGGCAGCCAGGCGAAGCAGGCCAGCAACCGGGCCATTCCCAGCGTGGCAGGCACGGCGTGCTCACCGAGCGATTCGATCAGCACCGTGTTCAGCGCGGTGAGACCCATCTGCGCTATACGCCCAGCGCGCGGGTGAACACCAGGATGCCGAAGTCGATCAGCATGCGCGACATCCAGCCCAGCAGGACCAGCACGGTCAGCACGACCGCGAGCATCTTCGCACCGAAGGGAAGCGTCTGCTCCTGGAGCTGGGTGACGGTCTGGAACAGGCCGATGAGCAGCCCGACCACGGTCGCCACGGCGACCGGACCGGCCGACAGCAGCAGCACCAGCATCAGCGTCTTGTTGCCGATGGTGATCAGCTCGTTCATCCGTGGCTGCCTGCGTGGCCAGCACGTGGCTGCACCGCCCGCCTCATGCCGGCACGTCCATGTACTGCATCACCAGCCCCTGCGACAGCAGGCTCCACCCGTCCAGCACGACGAAAAGAATCAGCTTGATCGGGGCGGAGATGGTGACCGGACTCATCATCATCATGCCCAGCGCGAGCAGGATGCTGGACACGATGAGATCGACCACGATGAAGGGCAGGTACAGATAGAAGCCCATCAGGAAGGCATCCTTCAGTTCGCTCAACGCATAGGCCGGCAGCAGTGCGAACAGCGAGCGGTCTTCCGCCGCGGTGTCTGCCGCAGGGACGTCGGCGCCGTCGGTCACTTGTGCCCGTTCGAAGAACCGCAGCAGTTCCGGGTCGGCGTGTCGGGCCAGGTAGGCGCGGTACTCGCCCAGGCTGTTGTCGAGGAAATCCGCGGTTTCCTGCACCGTCGTCAGGGGGTGCCCGAGCTCCTGGTAGGCGGCCTGCACCGAGGTGACGATGGGATGCATGACATAGAACGCCAGGATCAGCGACAACGCGTTGATGACCATGTTGGAGGGGACCTGCTGCAGGCCGAGCGCGTTGCGGATCAGCGTGAAGACCACACTGAACTTGATGTAGCACGTGCCCACCGCGATCAGGAACGGCAGCAGGGACGCTGCCGCGAGAATCGCGATCAACGACACATCGTTGTTGATCTGCACGACGCTCATGCCCGTCCCGGCACCAGCGCCAGTTTCACCCCCAGTCGGTCACCCACCTGCACCAGTTCACCCACGGCAAGCCGCCGTCCGTTGTGGCCCAGTTCAACGCGCTGGCTGGCACTGTCCGGCAATGCGACAACGCTCCCCGCCTCCAGCGCGGCCAGTTCGCCCAAGCTCATGTCGAGGCGGCACAAGGTCACATCGAGGGTCAGCGGCAATGTGTCCAGGCCGCGCGCTTCGGACGCGGAGAGTTCGGCAGGCAGGCCGGTCGCTGTCGCGTCGGGATCAGGGGTGAAGGGCGAATGCATGGTGGTCACGGTCAGTGAGTCCGGATGGAGGTGGAAATCGAACAACGGGCAGCGGCCTTGCCACGCCCGCATGACGGAAACGGACAGCAGGACGATGTCGCCCCGGCGCAGGCGGTGCAGACGCTGCAGGCTCATGCAGGCGTGGCCCACCTGCAGGCGGACCAGCAGCGGCAGCCCGGCGGGTAGTCCCGGCCCACCCGGAACAGAGGGCAAGGAGGCCATTCGTGATTCAATCCACACCTCGCCTTCTGCGGCGCCCACGGCGGGCAGCGCCGGAGCGCCGGGGGAGGGTGTGGTGGGTGGTAGTGCCAGGGCGTGGCCGTAATCCAGCACGGCGTCGGCGAACTGCAGGGGGCGATCTACCGCGGTCAGGCCCGCCAGCACGGTCGGATCCATCGACGACCAGTCCAGGCCGACGAGGCCGGGCAGGTGCACGGCTGCCCACGCATTGGCATCCACGCAGCACACCATCGCGCCATCGGCTGTGCCCAGCTCGAAGCGCAGGCAGGTTACCGGTGGCGGCGTACTGGCCACGGCGTGTACGCCACTGCGGCGGAGGGATTGCAGCAGGGACTGCACACGAAGCTGTTGCGGATCGACCTCGGCCAGCAGCGGCAGGCGCGGACTCATTCTTCGTCCTCGGGCAGGTGGCGCGCGGCCCTGCGTTCAGCGGTGCCGTCCTCCGGTGCATCTGCTGCGATGACCTGTAGATGGCCCAGGGTCGTTCCTTCGTCGGCAGCGAGAGCGGCGCCGATCGCCCGCTGCGCGTTCTCGCTGCTACCGCGCAGGACCACCGGCGCTGCCGGCAGACCGGCCAGTGCGCCGGGAAGCCAGCTTGCGGTGACCCCATGGCCCGGCCCCCAGCTGCTGAACGGCACGCTGACCGTCGCCATGCGCAGCGCTGCGGCGGGCGGTAGATCAGCCCCCGCTGCATCGGCCCGCGCTGCGGCAGGCGGCTGACCACCCGGGCGCCTGTCCGCTCCATCGGCGGGCGTATGCGGCGACGGCCGGGTGGAGGCGCTCTCCGCGCCTGCACGCCCGGCCAGGTGCGGTATCGGCCCGCCCTGCTCGCTGTCGTGGCGGGCCCGCCGTGCTCCACTCACGAGGAGGGAAGGATCGTCGCCCTGGAGCGATGACGGTACCCCGCTCGACAACGCGTCTGCCGTGGCTACGGACTGGCCGCCATCGCGGGCGCGCGCCGCGTTCGAGGCGGGCACGGGAGGATCAGCAGGTGGATCCTGGTGGGCTGGGCCCGCGGTGCGGGCGGCGTCCGAGGCGGGCGCGGGAGGATCAGCAGGTGGATCCTGGTGGGCTGGGCCCGCGGTGCGGGCGGCGTCCGATGCTGGCAACGGGTGCACGGCGTCGGCGGTGCGATCGCCCGTGGCTGCGACGGTGTGCGCGCCATGCGGCGATGCGACCCGCGCGGCCTGCCGGGGTAGCGACCGCACCGGGGCCGGATCGCCCACAGGCACGGGAGCCGCAGCGGACTCGGCGTGCACGCCGGTGCCGCGAAGAAATGCCGGGCTCATCGGGGTGCGGCCCGCGCCCGGCCCCAGGTCCTGCGGCGCTGCCGGGCGGAATAGGGCCATGGCGAACGGATTGCCATCCAGCGTGGTCGGCGGCACCTGCGGCTGCCCAGGTCCGGATTCCGGCTCGGGATCGACGGGCATATCCGGCGGCGCCAGTTCCTCCGTCCTGTCCGGCCGGGGTGGGCGGGGCTCCTGCTGTGCGCGTCGCAGCAGCGGGACCACCGGTATGAGCGGAGGGGCGGATTCCTGGGGGCGCTCGGGGTTCAGCGCGGTGAGCGGCGACGACATGAGATTTCATCCAGCTGTTGGGTATGGAGGCGCAGTTCGCGAAGCCGGCTGGCCTGCCGCCGGTGGTGCGCATGCCAGTGCTCGATCTTCTTCTGCTTGCGGTACTGCGTCGCGGCGCGCTCGCGCTGCCCGGCTTCCTCGGTGTCGCAACGCGCGGCATCGGACTCGAGGTCGTTGGCCGCATGCCCGCTTTCCAATGCATGCGCGCGGGCGACGGCGAGGACCCGCAGGCGGTCGAACAGTGCGCTGCGACTGAGGCCGGTTTCCGGCTGCAGGATCGCGCGGTGCAATGCCTGTTCGGCGGCATCACGCAGCGCGCCGGCTTCTTCGCGCCTTGCAGTCGCCGCGGCGTGCTGCGACTGTGCCGACAGCAGCGAGAGCTGCCGCTGCGCCTTCTTCAGCTGGACCAGCCGCGGGCCCCGCAGGTCAATGCGAAAGTCCATGCAAGGCCTCCAAGATGTGCGGGAGCTCCGCCCGCTCGTGCTGCCCTTGGCGCAGGAAGGCCATCAGCGCCGCTTCACTCGCTATGGCCTTGTCATAGGCCGCGCTGACCCCCGGCGTGTATTCGCCAAGGTCACGCATCAGTTGCAGGTCCTCGAGCGTGCCCAACAGACCACGTATGCGCGCCGCTGCCTGCTGGTGCGCCGCATTGGTCAGGGAGCCGAAAAGACGGCTTCCGCTGCGCAGCACATCCAGGGCAGGCAGGTGACCGCGCCCGGCCAGCTTGCTGCTGAGGTAGAGATGTCCATCCAGCAGCGACTTCACCTCTTCGCCGATGGGATCAGCATCCTGCTCGTCTTCCAGCAGGACGGTGTAGAAGGCGGTGATGCAACCGGAGTCAGTGCGCCCACTGCGTTCCAGCAGGCGGGGTAGTGCCTCGAACACGGACGCGGGAAATCCACGGCGAGCGGGAGGCTCGCCGGCACCCAGCGCCAGTTCGCGCAATGCGCGCGCGTAACGGGTAACCGAATCCATGACCAGCAGCACGCGCCGGCCCTGGTCGCGGAAGTACTCGGCGATGGTCGTGGCGATCAGCGGGGCCTGGCTGCGCAGTGCAGGGGCGGTGTCCGAGGTTGCCTGCACGATCACGGTGCGGCCGGCGCGCTCGGAATGGCGGAAGCGCTCCACCAGTGACGCGACTTCGCGACCGCGCTCGCCGACCAGGGCGATGACACTGACATCCACGTCGGCATTGTCCAGCAGCATCTCGGCCAGCGTGGTCTTGCCCGCGCCTGCACCGGCGAAGATGCCGACGCGCTGGCCTTCGCCACAGGTCAGCAGACCGTCCACCGCGCGTATTCCCGTGCACAGTGGCGACTCGATCGCGCGGCGCCGGTGGTACTCCACACCCCGTCCATCGGTGCGCCTCATTTCGGCATGCGAGACGATCGCAGGCGCGAGACGTTCCACTTCATTGCCCTGTCCATCGATCACGCTGCCCAGCAACCCCTCGGATATGGCCACCAGCGGGCCGTGGCCAGTGGGCAGGACCAGGCACTGCGATGAAAGACCTGTGCTGTCCCGCAGCAGTCCGATCGATGCCAGGCCATGCTCCACTGCGATGACCGTGCCGGACCCGGCAGGCGTGTCATCGTGCGACGCAGCCTGCAACCGGCACACATCGCCGATGGCCACGTGGGGCAGCGGCGCCCGCATCATCGATCCGATGATGGTCGCCGGATGCGCGGCAGGCCGCCAGAGAGACCGTGGGTACGTCATCGAATGGCCTGCAGCCGCGCCAGGCACTGATGGAAATCCTGCAGCGCCTCGGCCAACCGCGAGGGATCCTGCGCGTATTCGGCTTGCAGCATGCCGCCGACGCGGCCGTCCTCACGCAGCACCATGGCCCCGGCATCCCAATGCGCGACGGGCCGGATGACCTCGCCCAGCAGCGGCTCGGCCAGCATGCTGCGAGCCTGTTCACCGATTTCTTCAATCGAGCCCCACAGCCAGACCTGTTCGCCATCGCGTGGGTCGAGATAGATATCCCCCACGTCGTCGAATGACATGACGATCGTCGAATGGTCATCGAACTCGTAGTCGCTGGAGTTGGCACCGAGCTGTTCGAGTGCCTGGCAGAGTGTTTCTTTGAGGGTCATAGTGATTTCACGACATCAAGGGAGATGGCATCGGATATCTCCGAGAACGAGAGAACCGCGAGACCGGGCAGCTTGTTCTCGACGAACCGTTTGACGAACCGGCGCACGTCCGGCGCGACCAGCAGCACCGCTTCCGGGCGGCTGGCCAGCAGCGGCTCCATGACGATGACGAGGCGGTCGAGCAGCTGCTCCGCCTGCGCCGGGTCAAGATTCAGGAAGGCCGCGCCCTGGCTCTGGCGTATGCCCGAACGGACCAGCTGTTCGGTATCCGGCGCCAGCAGGACCGCTGCAATGCGATCATTCCGCGCGTGCTGGGAAGAGATGTAGCGCGCCAGCCCGGTACGCACATGCTCCACCAGCAGGATGACGTCCTTCTCACGCTGGCCCCACTGCGCCAATGTTTCCAGGATGATCTTCATGTTGCGGATGGAGACGCCCTCGCGCTGCAGGCGCTGCAGCACTTCGGCGACGCGCTGCACGGGAATGTGGCGGTGGACTTCCTTCAGCAGCTCGGGGAACCGTTTTTCGGTTTCGTCCAGCAGGTACTTGGTTTCCTGGATACCGAACAGTTCGCCGATGTTGCGCATCAGCGCATCGTGTACCAGCTGATGCAGCTCTTCCTCATCGCTGCGGGTGCCCATGCCCATGGCCTGCAGCTGGTCCTGCATGCTGGCGGGCATCCAGCACCGCGCCGGTGCGCCCTCGTTGCCGGGCAGCGCGATGGCACCGTCCAGCATCGCAAGTTCATCGCTGTCGGCGAGCACTCGGACGTGGTCGAGTACGATCTCCGTGCTGGCAGCGGGGATTTCGTTGATCATCACCATGATCCGGTGCGCGCCGGCCTCGTGCTTGCGCAGCAGCATGGGTGGCAGCTGCATGCCCGCACGCAGGTGCAGTTCCGCGCGAAGCTGGCGCTCCAACCCGGCCGCCTGCCATTTGGCATGGTGCGCCGGCGGTACCAGCAGCAGCAGCGGGACCGTTTCGTTGACCTGCTTGCCATCGTGGGTCAGCTGTCCCTGCCCGCCCGGTGCGTCCGGCTTGCCGCTGTGCCCGATTGCCTGCCCGGTGGCGTTGCCGCTACCGGTGCGTTGTGACTCAGCGTCATCGGCGCGCAGCCGCCACGCTGCCAGAGCGAACAGGCCGGCCGCCAACACGAAGAACACCGGCAAGGGGAATCCGGGCAGCAGCCCCAGAAGCAGGACAAGCGTGCCGGCGATGAACAGCACTTTCTGGCTGCTGAAAAGCTCCTTGATGATGCTCGAACCCAGGTTGCCTTCGTCGCCCCCTACGCGGGTCACGATGAAACCGGCACTGATGCAGATGAGCAGAGCCGGAATCTGCGCGACCAGACCATCCCCGATGGTGAGCAGGGTGAACACGCTCAATGCCTGCTGGAAGCCCATTCCGTGCTGCAGCATACCGACGGCGATGCCGCCGAACAGGTTGACGAACACGATCACGATGCCCGCGATGGCGTCGCCCTTTACGAACTTCATTGCGCCATCGTAAGAACCGTAAAGCTGACTCTCCTTCTCCACTTCGCGGCGGCGCAGCCTGGCGCCCGCCGCGTCGATGGATTCGGCGCGCAGGTCCGCGTCGATGCCCATCTGTTTGCCTGGCATGCCGTCCAGCGAGAAGCGTGCCACCACCTCGCCGATCCGCTCGGAGCCCTTGGTGATGACAATGAACTGCACGATGGTGACGATCGCGAAGATGACGAAGCCGACGACCAGGTTGTCTGCTACCACGAACTCGCCGAACGCGGCCACGATATGCCCCGCATCGGCGTCCACCAGGATCAGCCGGCTGGTGCTGACCGACAGCGCCAGCCGCATCAGCGTGGTGAACAGCAGCACCGACGGGAACGTGGAGAAGCTCAGGATGCGTTCGACGTAGAACGAACTGAGGAAAATGACGATCGCGATCAGCAGGTTGACCGCGATCAGCAGGTCCACCAGGAAGGTCGGCAGCGGCACGATCAGCATGCCGATGATGACCGCCATCAGCACGACCAGAGCCAGTTCCGGGCGCAGCAACGTGCGCGCCACCTGGCCCAGCCCACCGGCAGTGGGTGCGCTGGCCGCCATCAGACCGCCACCCAGCGGCCTGCAGCCGCTTGCTGCTGTTCCTGCTTCAACGCAGCCTCAAGCAGAACCTCGACCTCGTCCAACGCGCGGACATGTTGCCCCGGATCGCGCCACAGGCCATGCGGCACCGCCTTCAGGAAGCGCCGCATGTTGGCGGCGAAACGGGATTTTTCCCTGGTCTGGAGGGCGCACGCCACCTGTCCGAACACGCCGTCGAACAGCTCCTGCAGTCCTCCCCCCCGCTGGATCATCGCGAACAGGGCCGACAGCAGCGTCGACTGGGTGACCCCGATACGGATCATCACGGAGGCTTCCCAGCAGCACGCCAGCAGCAGGTAATCGGCCGAGCGCAGCATGGTGAGCTGCCGCACGCGCTGCAGCAGGTAGCCGAACTCCAGGCGACTGCAGGAGGGATCGAGCGCATACATGTCCGCGCCCATGGCATGTTCGATGAAGTCAACCACCCGGGTGCGGGATTCGAAGCCGTAAAGCGCTATCCATTCCTCATAGCTGGCCAGCGGCTCGCCGTCGCCGAGGAAATCGCGGTAGGTCTGCCGGAGCTGGGCGGGCGTCGCAGCCAGCAACCTGGAATGCAGGCGCGCCTTCAATGCGACGTTGAGGCCCGCCCGCACTGCCTTCCCGCTGCTCCCGCCGAGAAACTCCTGTTCCAGCTCGTCGAGGATCTCTGCCAGTTCCTCCAGCTCCGCACCGGAGCGCAGCGCACGCAACGCGGCCACCGCGTCGCTTGGATCGGCGAACAGCGCGCCGAGCAGGTTCCGCAACTGCTCCACGTTGGCAGGCGGAAACTGCTGCAGCTGCAATCGCAGGGCGGACAGCTTTTCCGGGCCTTTCGGGTCGAGCACCTGTTCCAGCCAGGCGTGGGCGTTGACGGGAGACTCGTCGGCATCCCGCGAGCGGTTGCGGCGCAGGCTTGATACCAGAGCGGAAAGGTCGTCGCTCATGGTAAGCGCCTGCTGCAACAAGCCCTGCTGCGAGTTCGCCCGCCGCATGGCGGAGGTAGAGGATGCGGGCTCGTCTTCCGGCACGGGCTGGGCAACCGGCGCGGTGCGAGGGCGCTGGGCCGGCACGGAAAGCCGTGCGGCGGCGACGTCAATGTGCGCCATTCAATGCCTCCCGCACGCTTTCGCGGACGCGCTGGAAATGTTCCGGCAGGGGGAGCTGAAGGTCTTCGATACGATCGAAACCTGCGCCAGGCAGCAGATCCGCCGATGTGCGTACCCGGGGCTGGATCAGGAAGATGCGCACCAGTTCCTGTTGGCGGTCGCTACGATGGCGAAAGGCATGGCCCAGCCACGGGATGCGCCCCAACCCGGGAATGGCGGCGCGGTTGCGGGCCTGTTCGTGGCGGGTGTAACCGCCCACCAGCAGGCTGAGCTGATGCGGCACGCGGGCGACGGTATCGATGGTGGTGCGGTTGATCACCGGCAGCCCTTCCACTTCGCTGCCGCTGTCGGTTCCATCTTCGATCTTCAGCTGCATCTCCACTTCGTCGTCGGCGGAGACGCGTGGCAGCACGCTGATCATCGTGCCGTAGGTCACCGATTCCAGCGACGCCGCGCGCTCGGCCTGCAGCCGCGCGTAGAAGGTGCTGTTGCTGTCGAAATGGGCCAGCACGTTTTCCTGGGTCAGCAGCACCGGGCGCGATACCACGCTGGCTTGGCCGCGCTCGGACAGCGCCGTGACCGAGGCCAGGAAACGCTCACCATCCAGCGTGGAGGTGGAGCCGTTGAATCCCACGCCGAGGCGACCACTGATGCCCACCTGGCCGCTCCACTTCACCCCGAGGCCGTCCAGCTGCTTCTTCTGCACATCGATGATCCACAACGAGAGTTCGACCTGCTTGCGCGGCAGGTCAAGCTCGGCCACCAGCTGCTTCACTTTCTGGATGCCCGACAGCGTGCCCCGCACGATCAGGCTGTTGGTTTCCGGGTAGGCCACCACGACGGTACGCGTGGAGGCTTCCGACGCGGTCGGCGTACGGCTTTCCCGGCGTGCCAGCGGCTGGCCCTGCCGCGCCGCAACGGCACTCTCCTCGCTGGGATCTTCGGCGCTGGCCTCGCTCGGCGGCCTGCGCACGATGATGTCACTGACGCCTGAGTCCGCCAGCACACTGGCCAGCGTTTCCGCCATGCCGGGCAGGGTGGTTTCCCAGGACCGCATGCCATAGCGCCGGCCCTGCGCGAAGCTGTTGCGCAGCGCGATGACCTCCACGTGCTCGGCGCGTGCATCGGCGCCGCGGTACAGCTCATCCAGGTAGCGCGCCGCACTCAGCACGATGTCGACATGGACCGGTGATCCGGAGACGTAGAAGGTGCCCGCCGCGCTGCCCCCCCGCAGCGCATGGCGCGGATCGGCAAGCCGCGTGCGGCGCAGGAAGTCTTCCAGCACGGCGATGGAGGCATGCTGCATGTGGCCGATGGCATTGCGGGTTTCGCTGGCGTCATGCACGTAAAGCGTCTGGCCGTCGCTGTACCAGATCAGGCCGACATCGCGGGCGACCTGGTCGAGCACCGCCTGCGGTTCACGCAGCGAGAAGCTGCCCTGGACACGCTTTTTCTGCGCTTTGGTGCTGACGATGACCGGCAGTTTCATCTGTGCGGCCACCGACTGCAGCAGCAGGGATACGCCGTCGCCACGGGATACGAAGGTGGCGTCGGCGGACAGTTCGCTGCGATGGCGGATCGCGGTGTTTTCAAGCGGCACGTCGTCGCCGCCTGCCTGTTGGGCAAGCAACGGGGCGGGAAAGGTGCCGGCCAGCAGCACGGCGAACAGACAGACGGTGTAGCGCACAATTTTCACAATGAATGGACTGATTGATAGATGGAACTGGGCGACCTGCCAAGCAGCGATTTGATTTCACTGCAGAAGTGCGAAGGCGACGAAAAGCCGAAATCCGACGACAGCCGGGTGAAGGTGGCTCCGGTATCGGCATAGCGATGCAGCACCCGCCCTGCGCGCAGCAGGCGCAGCTGTTCCTTCAGCGAGCGGCCGAAGGCGCGCCGGCCGATGCGGCGGAACTGGGCGACGGACAGGCCGTAGCGATCAGCAAGCTTCTGGACGCCCTGGTCCGGACTTTCCAGCACGAACCGCACCAGCTGGTAGACCTCACGCCGGGCCCAGCGCGCGGCCACGGCCTGGAAGGCCGGTGTGTCATCCAGCAGCTCGTTCATCAGCCAGTTCTGCGGTGCGTTGGGGTGCTCGAGCGCGCCTGTGACCGCCAGCAGCGCCGCCGTGCGGCGATCGCCCTCCACGTTGCGCTGCACGCCTTTGGCGTGATCGTGGAACGCAAGCAGGCGCGGCATGCTGTCCGGCACCGCCAGCACCCGGACATGGCGTCCCAGCAGCTTCAGCTGGCGCTCACCGCTTGCCAGCAGGCGGACGCCACCGGGCTCGATCGTGAAGCGGGAGTTGCCGTCGTAGTCGCGTGCCGCGCCGAGGTCGACGTCCGCCACGTGGTGGTCGGCGACCAGCAACACCGATTCCGCGCGAGGAATCACGCATGACAGGGTGGTCGGGTGCGCCGTCGGCGACTGGGGAAGAGGGATGTACGACATGACGCACATGGTGTTGCGTCATGCCGCAGAGGGCTATGAGCCGAATTGCGCTTTTGCCCGCGGGTCGACCAGCGGGGCAGCATGCTGCCGGCCCCGGGTTCTGCAGCTGTTACGGCTGTTACAGCTGGGCCAGCGAGGCCACCGCGTCGAAGCGCTCGGACAGGCGCTTCAGCAGCGCAAGACGGTTCGCGCGCACGGCCGGATCCTCGTCGTTGACCATCACCTGGTCGAAGAACGCGTCCACCTGCGGCCGCAGGCGCGCCAGCCGTTCCAGCACGCTGACGTAGTCCTTCTGCTGCAGGCTGGCACCGGTATCGTCAATGGCTGCGGCAACCGCTTCGGCGAGCGCGCGCTCGGCCTCTTCGCGCAGCAGCGACGGGTCGATCTGGCCCGGGATGTCGATGTCGGCCTTGCGCAGGATGTTGCCGATGCGCTTGTTCGCCGCCGCCAGTGCCGGCGCTTCCGGCAAGGCTGCAAACGTACCGATTGCGTCAATACGTCGGTCGAAGTCATACAGCGACGCGGGCTTCAGTTCGGCCACCGCGTTGAACTGCGACGCCGGAACGCCCTTGTCGGCGTAATAGCCGCGCAGGCGTTCGATGATGAAGTCGTACAGTTCGGCCACGTCGGCCTGCACGTTACGCGGTGCGAGCGCCGTGTTGGCCTGCGCCAGCAGAGCGCGCAGGTCCAGTTCGAAGCCGCTTTCGATGACCGTACGCGCCAGGCCCAGCGCGTTGCGGCGCAGCGCGAAGGGATCCTTGTTGCCGGTCGGCTTGAGGCCTGCGGCAAAGCCACCGGCGAGGGTGTCCAGGCGCTCGGCGATCGCCAGCACCTTGCCCAGCGGCGACAGTGCGATATCGTCACCGCCGAAACGCGGCTGGTAGGACTCGTCGATGGCCAGCGCGACCTCCGGCGACTCGCCCCCGGTCAGCGCGTAATGGCGGCCGGCGATACCCTGCAGTTCGGGGAATTCATTGACCATGCGCGACTGCAGGTCGTTCTTGGCCAGCTGCGCGGCACGCCTCGCCAGCACGGGGTCGGCACCGACCTGCGGGGCGATGGCATCGGCCAGCGCGACCACGCGTGCGACCTTGTCGGCCACGCTGCCCAGCTTGGCCTGGTAGGTCACGGTCTTCAGGCCATCGCCCATCGACTCCAGCCCCTGCTTGAGGTCTTCGTCGAAGAAGAACTTGGCATCGGCGAAGCGCGGACGGATCACCCGCTCGTAGCCCTTGGCGACTTCCGCCACATCCTTGGATTCGATGTTGGCGATGCCGATGAATTTCTCGGTCAGCCTGCCGCCGTCATCCAGCACCGGGAAGAATTTCTGGTTGATCTCCATCGTCTCGATCAGCGCTTCCTGCGGCACCGCCAGGAACGCGCGTTCGAAGCTGCACAGCACCGCCGACGGCCATTCGACCAGGTTGACCACCTGCCCCAGATTGTCTTCGGTGATGCGTGCACTGCCGCCCGCTTCCGCAGCGGCGGCCTGCACCTGCGCGGCGATGCGTTCGCGGCGTTCCTGCGGATCGACCAGCACGAAGGCCGAACGCAGCGATTCGACGTAATCCTGCGGTTGGGTCAGCCACACGGTCTTGTCATGGTGGAAGCGATGGCCGCGGGTCATGCGGTCGGCCTTCAGGCCGAACAGTTCGGCATCGATGATATCCGGGCCGTGCAGCAGCACCAGCCAATGCACCGGCCGCGCGAAGCCCCATGCATGGTCACCCCAGCGCATCGGCTTGGGGATCGGCATCGCCGCGATCGCCTCGCGCAGTACCTCCGGCAACAGCTCGGCGGTGCGCGCACCCGGCTTCACGGCGCGGTGCACGAAGCGCTCGCCCTTGGCATCGCGGGTCTTCTCCAGCGCGCTCCAGTCGATCCCGGCCTTGGCCGCGAAGCCCTGCAGCGCCTTGGTCGGCTGGCCGTCGGCATCCAGTGCGATGTTCAGGTACGGGCCCAGCACTTCGCTGTGCTGTTCGGGCTGTTCGGTGCCCACGCCCGGCAGCAGCACGGCGAGGCGGCGTGGCGTGGACAGCGGGCGCGCATCGCCCAGGTCCAGTTCGACGCCGCGCTTGCGCAGGCCCTCGACGATGCCGTCGAAGAACGCCTGGGACAGGCCCGGCAGCGCCTTGACCGGCAGCTCTTCGGTGCCCAGTTCGATCAGCAGGGGAGACAGGTGGCTCATCGGTTCAATCCAGTTGGGGGCGCAGCGCGCGACGCGGCCGGCGCCCGGTGGTTCGGGAAGGTGCGGGACTCAGGCCTGCGTTCTGGCGCCGGGGAAGCCCAGCTTCTCGCGCTGTTCGTAGTACGCCTGGGCCACGCCCTGGGCCAGCGCGCGCACGCGCAGGATGTAACGCTGGCGCTCGGTCACGCTGATCGCACGGCGCGCATCGAGCAGGTTGAAGGCATGGCTGGCCTTGGTCACCTGCTCGTACGCCGGCAGCGGCAGGCCCAGTTCGACCAGCTTCTTCGCTTCGCGTTCGCAGGCGTCGAAACGGTGGAACATCTCTTCCACGTCGGCGTGTTCGAAGTTGTAGGTGCTCTGCTCCACTTCGTTCTGGTGGTAGACATCGCCATAGGTCACCGGGGTGCCGTCCGGACCATAGGTCCACACCAGGTCGTAGACGTTGTCGCAGTTCTGCAGGTACATGCACAGGCGTTCGAGACCGTAGGTGATCTCGCCCAGCACCGGCCGGCACTCCAGGCCACCGGCCTGCTGGAAGTAGGTGAACTGGGTCACTTCCATGCCGTTGAGCCAGACTTCCCAGCCCAGGCCCCACGCGCCCAGGGTCGGCGATTCCCAGTTGTCTTCGACAAAACGCAGGTCATGCACCAGCGGATCGATGCCCAGCGCCTTCAGCGAATCCAGGTACAGCTGCTGGATGTTGTCCGGCGCCGGCTTCATCGCTACCTGGTACTGGTAGTAGCGCTGCAGGCGGTTCGGATTTTCGCCATAGCGGCCATCGGTGGGGCGCCGCGAAGGCTGCACGTAGGCGGCGTTCCAGGTCTCCGGGCCGATCGCGCGCAGGAAGGTCGCCGGGTGGAACGTGCCGGCGCCCACTTCCAGGTCGAGCGGCTGGATCAGCACGCAGCCCTGCTGCGCCCAGAACTGGTTCAGGGTCTGGATCAGGCCCTGGAAGGTGATCGGAACGGTCGGGGTCGCGGACATGCGGTCGATTCTTGGCCGGGCAGAGGGGTGCGCTAGTATAACGAGCGACCACCGCCGGGCGCTGGACGCGATCCAGACCACGCGGAGGCGGCGTTCAACGCACCACGTGGCAACCAAGGACACAGGACGATGGAGCAGCACCCGATGGCGTCGTCCCCGCAACCAGCAGCGATCCTGCCGCCCGGCCGGCTGCTGTTCGAACAGGTCGCCACCGCGCTGGTGGCCGATGGGCTGGTCGCCGACAGCGACCTGGAACGTGTGCGGTTCTCCGCCCAGGGCGCGAAGAACGCCAGCGAAGTGCATCCGCTGGTGCTGCTGGCCAACCTGAAACTGGCCGCCAGCGGCGGCGGCGAGCTGGGGCTGGAGCGGCTCACCGACTGGCTGGCCAAGCGCACCGGTACCCGCTACCTGCGCATCGACCCGACCCGGGTGGACGTGGCCAGCGTGACCGCGCTGGTGTCCCACGCCTATGCGCGCCGGCATCGCTTCCTGCCCCTGGCGGTGGACAGCGAACGGGTGCTGGTGGCCACCAGCGAGCCACTGGCGCAGGAGTGGCGGCGCGACCTGCAGCACCTGACCCGGCGCCCCATCGAACTGGCCCTGGTCAACCCGCTGGACCTGCACCGCTACACCATGGAGTTCTACGGGGTTACCCGTTCGGTGCGTGGCGCCGGCGGCGATGCCCGTTCGGAAACCAGCAGTACCCTGCCCAGCTTCGAGCAGCTGGTGGAGCTGGGCCGCGCCGGCGACGTCAATGCCGACGACCAGCACATCGTGCACATCGTCGACTGGCTGCTGCAGTACGCCTACGAGCAGCGTGCCTCGGACATCCACCTGGAACCACGGCGCGACATGGGCCGCATGCGATTCCGCATCGATGGCGTGCTGCACAAAGTGTTCGAAGTGCCGCCGGCGGTGATGACCGCCGTGGTCAGCCGGATCAAGGTGCTCGGCCGGATGGACCTGGGCGAACGCCGGCGCCCGCAGGACGGCCGGATCAAGACCCGCTCGCCGGGGGGACGCGAAGTGGAAATGCGTATTTCCACCATGCCCACCGCGTTCGGCGAGAAGTGCGTGATGCGCATCTTCGACCCCGACGCGGCGTTCAAGAGCATCGACCAGCTGGGCTTCAGCGCGCAGGAAGCGGCCGGCTGGAACACGCTGGTCGAACAGCCACACGGCATCGTGCTGGTCACCGGGCCAACCGGTTCGGGCAAGACCACCACGCTGTATTCCACGCTTAAACGGCTGGCCACGCCGGACGTGAACGTGTGCACGGTGGAAGACCCGATCGAAATGATCGCGCCGGAATTCAACCAGATGCAGGTGCAGACCAACATCGACCTGGATTTCGCCAGCGGCGTGCGCACCCTGCTGCGGCAGGATCCGGACATCATCATGATCGGTGAAATCCGCGACCTGGAAACCGCGCAGATGGCGGTGCAGGCTTCGCTTACCGGCCATCTGGTGTTGTCCACCCTGCACACCAACGATGCGCCCTCGGCGATCACCCGCCTGCTCGACCTCGGCGTGCCGCATTACCTGCTGGCCTCCACCCTGAACGGCATCCTGGCCCAGCGCCTGGTGCGCACCCTGTGCACGCACTGCAAGGTGCCGCACGTGCTGGAAGCGGCCGACTGGGCGGTGCTGGCTGATGGCCAGATGGCATATCCAGATGCCGCCACGCCGTACCGGCCGGTCGGCTGCCTGGAGTGCCGGCGCACCGGATTCATGGGACGGATCGGGCTGTATGAGCTGCTGCCATTGGGCTCGCGGCTGCGCGGGCGGATCCGCGCAGACATGGATCTGGGGGCGTTTTCGCGTGAAGCACGCGGTGCAGGACTGCGCACCCTGCGCCAGGCAGGGCTTGAAAAGGTGGCCCTTGGGCTGACTACAATCGAGGAAGTCCTGTCAGTCGTGCCGCCTGCCGATGAACCACCTTCCCTTCCTGATCGTTGAGACCGGCCGACCGCTCGCCTCGTTGCGGCGCTACGGCCGTTTTCCGCACTGGATCCGGGTCGCGGCGGGGCTGGAAGAACAGGAAACCGTGGTGGTCGATGCCGAACACGGCGACCCCCTGCCGGACGTGCGCGGCTATGCCGGCGTGCTGGTGACCGGCTCGGCCGCCTATGTCACCGACCGGGCCGACTGGAGCGAGCGCAGCGCCGCCTGGCTGCGCGAGGCGGTGCACGGTGGCAGCCCGGTGTTCGGCATCTGCTACGGCCACCAGCTGCTGGCGCATGCGCTGGGTGGGCAGGTGGATTACAACCCTGCCGGCCGCGAATCGGGCACCATCGAGTTGTCGCTGGATCCGGCTGCCCATCAAGACCCACTGTTCAGCGGTTTGCCATCGCGTTTCCCGGCCCACGCCACGCACCTGCAGACGGTGCTGCGCGCACCGGAAGGTGCCTCGGTGCTGGCTCGTTCCACGCTGGATGGCTGCCATGCCTTCCGCTGGGGTGACCGCGCCTGGGGGGTGCAGTTCCATCCGGAATTCGCCACCCACCACATGCGCGGCTACGTGCGCGCGCGTGCCCAGTGCATCCGCCAGCACGGCGGCTGCGCACGCAGCATCGAGCGTGCCATCACCGCCGCCCCGCTGGCCCGGCAGCTGCTGCGCCGTTTCGTGCGCCAGGCCCGCCACGCTTCAGGTCACGGCGCCGTAAAACAGGGATAATCACCGGATGCAGGGCACGCGCCCTGCCCCTCCCCCTGTTCTTCGGATTGGTATGAGCGAGATGCGCAAGCTACCGGCTTCGGCTGGTGCGGAATGGCTGGTGTCCGGGTTCACCCTGCTGCGCAAGGCGCCGCTGGGCCTGGGCATCCTTGGCATGATCTGGGCGTTGGCCGCGCTGCTGGTGACGGCATTGGCGACGATGGTGCCCGTGCTCGCACTGCCCGCGCAGTTGGTGATGGCCTTGGCCGGCCCGCTGATCTTCGGCGGCCTGGTGTGGGCCGTGCGCGAGGTCGACCACGGTCGCCCGGCGCAGCCGGCGCACCTGTTGCAGGGCCTGCACGACGGCCGCGCGCCGCACCTTCTGGTCTCGCTGCTGCCGCAGCTGGTGGCCGGCCTGGTGCTGGGCATCCTGTTGCTGCTGCTGATCGGCAGCTCCGGGCTGGGCCAGCTCAGCGAAGTGATGACCAAGCTCAACGAACTGAGCCAGTCCGGTGCGCAGCCGAGCCCGGCGGAGATGGAAGCGCTGGCCGCCAGCCTGCCCGCTGGCCGCATCCTGCTGTGGCTGCTGTGCGTGCTGGTGGTGTTCATCGCGGTGGCGCTGGCACTGTTCACGCTGTCGCCGCAGGTCATGTTCGAACAGCGCAACGGGCTGCAGGCGCTGCGCCTGAGCCTGCGCGCCTGCGTGCACAACCTGCTGCCGATGGCGGTGTTCTTCCTGCTCGCCTTCGTGGCGGTGTTCGCCGTCTACTTCCTGGTGATGATCGTGGCGATGGTCGCCCAGCTGGTGGGCGGGGCGATGCTGGCCCTGTTCGCCGCGCAGCTGTTGCTGATGGGCGTGATCATGCCGGTGTTCGCCGGCGCGGTGTACAGCGCCTGGAAGCAGATGTTCGGCGAGGCAGGTGAACCGCCGGCATTGCCGGACAGCGGACCGTCGAACGTGTTCCACGCCTGAGGCTTTGGGTGCCGCTGCCCTCGCCGAGCGTGGCTCGGCGCTGCCGGGTCAGGGCTCGGTCTGGCGGGCGCTGGAGGGCACCAGCCACTTCGAGGCGTGGATGCCCAGTTCGTAGAGCAGGCACATCGGGATGGCCAGCATCAGCTGTGACACCACGTCAGGCGGCGTCAGCACCGCCGCCAGCACGAAGATGCCGACCACCGCATAGCCGCGTCCTTCCTTGAACTGCTGCGGCGTGACCCAACCGAGCAGCGTCAGGATGACCATCGCCACCGGCAGCTCGAAGCTGCCGCCGAAGGCGAAGAAGATCGCCAGCACGAAATCCAGGTAGGCATTCGCATCCGGCGTGATCGCAATCACGTCCGGCCGGAAGGTGGTCAGGAAGTGGAAAACCGCCGGCAGCACCAGGAAATACGCGAACGCGCAGCCAGTGTAGAACAGCAGTACCGACGAGCCGAGGATCGGCACCGCCAGTCGTTTTTCGCGTGCGTACAGGCCAGGCGCGACGAAAGCCCACAGCTGGTACAGCAACCACGGCATGGCCACGAACAGGGCGAGGAAGAAGGTCAGCTTCAGGGGCGCGAAGAAGGCACCGGCCGGGTTGATCGCGATCATCGACTGCCCATTGGGCAGCTGCGAGATCAGCGGCTCGGCGACGACGGTGTAGAGGGTGCGCGAAAAAGGTAGCAGGCCCAGCAGTACGACCCCCAGGCCCAGCAGCGCGCGTACCAGCCGTGCGCGCAGTTCGACCAGATGCTCCACCAGCGAACTTTCACCGAACTCGTGCTCGCTCATGGGGTGTTCTCCTTCGCATTGGCAGGCGCAGGCGCGTCGGCCGGCGGCTCCGCCGTCGCAGGTGCCGGACTGGAACCGGGCAGCACGGCCGGTGCGGATGATGGCTGATCCAGCGCGATGGTTTCTGGCGTGGGGCGCACCTCGCCCATCGACGCGGTAGCGCGTGGCGTGCCGCGCACTTCATCGGCGATCATCCGGCCCTGGTCATCCACATCCTGCATCTGCCGGCGCGCGGCTTCGCCGCTGGCACGCAGTTCGCTCTCGGTGTCCTGCATCGACTGGCGCACGTCCTGCATCTGCCGCTTGATGTCTTCGGCCTGCAGCTCACGCTCCAGTTCCTGCTTCACCGAATCCCACTGGTTGCGCGCACGGCGCACCCACAGGCCGGCAAAGCGCGCCGCCTTCGGCAGTCGTTCCGGGCCAAGTACCACCAATGCCACGATCGCAACGACCAGCAGCTCACTGAAGCCGATATCAAACACCGCTACCCCTCCGGATCAGCGCGGGTCGCGGTCGCGCTCGTCCTGCACCGTGCTGCTGCGCGAGGCATCGTTGCGCGATTCATCACCGAGCTGTGCACCCGGCTTGTCTTCGTCACGCATGCCTTTCTTGAATTCCTTCACGGCCGAGCCGAGGTCCTTGGCGCCGCTGGTGAGCCGCTTGGTGCCGAACACCAGCAGAACCACGGCCAGCACGATCAACCAATGCCAGATGCTGAAACTGCCCATAAAGACGCTCGCAAATATTTTCAGGGATCAGGATCCCGAGCATAGCGCACCGGCAGGGGGCCGGCGCGCATGCTGGAAGTCAGTTGCCGTCCAGTGACTCGGTACGGATCTCACCTTCGGTGACTGGCTGGAAGCCCTGTTGCGACGGCGGCGCGGCAGGTACGTTCTGCAGTGGCACAGTGGTCGCTTCGGCGGCCGGCGGCGGAGCCACCTGCGGGGCCGGAGCGACAGCCGCCGCACGCGGTGCGGGCGCCGGGCCACTGGAGCCACGGTTGTTGCGGGCGGCGTAGGTGGCCTCTTCAAGGCGGTCACGGAAGGCCACCACGTCCATCGACGGGGCACCTGCGGCGCGCCCTTCGAAGATCATCCGCGGCGTGGTGCCGCTGCCGTACGCATCCAGATTGGCGGCATCATCGATCTGCAGCACGGCACCGTCCAGGGCGACACCGGCAAACAGGCCGCGTGCACGCGACCACGACCAGATTTCCGCCTTCAGCTGGCCATCGGTCGCGGCGGCCGCATTGCGTCCGACCGGACCTGCCGCCACGCCGGCGTCCGCGCCAAGGGTGAACTTGCCATTGACCAGGTTGTCCAGGCTGCGTTCGTTGCGGAACACCAGCACCACGTCGGAGGACTGCACGCCGGCCTGGAAGCCGATGCTGCCACCGGTGAGCTTCATGAACACCGGGTTGGACCAGCTGCCATCGGGCATCTTCACCGACATCAGGCCGTGCCCGCGGCGGCCGCCGATGACCAGGCCGGCCTTGATGGTGTCCGGGATGACGACGACGGCATGGCCTTCATCGAGCAGCTTGTCGGGGATCCCCTGCTCGGGGATTTCCTGGATTTCGGCCAGCACGCGTACCGCGTTGCGCGCACGCTGGTCTTCCTGGGGGCCGGCCAGCGCGGCCTGGCTGGACAACATCAAGCCAGCGGTGATCAACAGGGTAAGGCGAAGGCGACGCATGACGGACTCCGTATCAGTTCACCAAGAAGATATAGCAAGCAGCTGAAAGTAGGGCCGTTCAGATGAATCAGCAATGAGTTTTCCGGCTATTCATTCACTCTTTCGATCCATCTCATTGATCGATCTCATCCCGCCTTCGGGCGCGATCAGCGACAATGGCGCATGCTCAACGCACCCGATTCCGCCGTGCTGGCGGTGAACCTAGGCACGCCCGAAGCACCAACTGCCCCGGCAGTGCGGCGCTATCTGGCTGAATTTCTTTCCGATCCGCGTGTGGTGGCGATTCCGGCGTTGTTCTGGAAACCGTTGCTGTACGGCGTCATCCTGCCGCTGCGCAGCGGGCGCTCCGCGGAAAAGTACGCGCAGGTGTGGCTGCCGGGCGGCTCACCGCTGATGGTGCACACACGCAATCTGGCCGAGGCCATGCAGCGTTTGATGCCCAGCCGTCGGGTCCGCCATGCGATGCGCTATGGGGTACCCGCGCTGGGCAAGGAGCTCGATGACGCCAAGGCCGTTGGCATCCGACGCATCGCAGTGCTGCCGCTGTATCCGCAGTATTCAACCACCACCACCGCGTCGGTCGAGGATCTGGTGGAGCGCTGGCGCCGCAGGAATCCCGATGTACAGGTGGAGCTGATCCGCGACTACCCGGTGCACCCGGCGTGGGTCGAGGCAGTTGCCGGGTCGATCCGTCGGTGGTGGGAACAGCATGGCCGGGGGGAGAAACTGATGTTCTCCTTCCATGGGATACCGCAGCGGGTTGCCGATGCCGGTGACCCCTATCCGCGGCAGTGCGAAGCGAGTGCGGCGGCCATCGCTGCGGCGCTGGGCCTGTCCGCTGACCAATGGCAGATGGGGTATCAGTCGCGGTTCGGCCGCGAGAAGTGGCTGCAGCCCTATGCCGAACCCAGCCTGTGGGCGCTGGCCGAGGGCGGCGTCAAGCAGATCGACGTGGTCTGCCCCGGGTTTGCAACCGACTGCCTGGAAACCTTGGAAGAGGTCGCGTTGGGCTTCACCCACACCTTGGCCGAGCGCGGCGCGCAGATGCGCTACATCCCTTGTCTGAATGATGATCCCGCGCACGCAGGCGCCCTGGCGCAGTTGGCGGAGGACGCGCTGAAGTGACGTTGCAGGCGATTTCGCTGCAACTGGGCGGCCAGACCGTCAGTGGACTGCGGCGGCCAGGGACGGGGCGTCGGGTACTGGCGCTGCATGGCTGGCTGGATAACGCCGCCAGCTTCGTGCCACTGCTTGCGCATCTGCCGGAGCTGGACATCGTGATGCTGGACCTGCCCGGACATGGCTTAAGCAGCCATCTGCCGGCAGGTGCCAGCTACACCACGCCGGCAGCCATCTGCCATGTCCTGGATGTGGCCGACGCGCTGGGATGGGAACGCTTCACTCTGCTGGGCCACTCCATGGGGGCCGGCATCGCCAGCCTGACGGCCGCCGTTTCTGATCGCGTGGAGCGGCTGGTGGCGATCGAGGCGCTCGGCGGGCTGCGAGGCCCGGAATCGGAGACCGCGCAGCGCCTGCGCGACCACGTGACCGCCAGCCGCACGACCCACGGCCGACCGCTGAGGGTGTTCCCTACGCTGGCTGCACCGATCCGCGCCAGGATGATGGCCAATCAGCTGAGCGAAGCCAACGCGCGCCTGCTGGTGGAGCGCGGAGTATGCGATGTGCCGGGAGGTTACAGCTGGCGCACCGACCAGCGCCTGATGCTGCCAACCGCGGTACGGCTCACCGAGGGCCAGATCGACAACCTGCTGCAGGCCATCGCCTGTCCCGTGCAGGTGATCTATGCCAGCCCCGCCCAGGCCTATTACCCGGAACCGCAGCGCAGCGAGCGGCTCAAGCACCTGCGCGATGGCCGGTTGGCCGTGCTGCCTGGCACGCACCACGTGCATATGGAACGGCCAGCCGAGGTTGCCGAGCTCATCATGCGGTTCTGCGCCTGAGCGTTTGCTGGGAGATATGCGTGTGTGTCCGTATGACCAGCGGCAGGTTTTCAGACAAAAGAAAAACCCCGCTGCGTGAGCAGCGGGGTTCTCGGGTATAAACCCTGGCGATGACCTACTCTCGCATGGCTTGAGCCACACTACCATCGGCGCAGCTGCGTTTCACTTCC
>NZ_JACSQS010000008.1:146704-160351 GCF_014836545.1 Stenotrophomonas lacuserhaii | reverse complement strand
CCGTCTTTTCGCATGGATGCGAAAAGCGAGCCTCCATGGACGGATTCACGGCGTGTCCTGCACAGCCACCCCGCCCCAACAGCAAGCAGCCCTGCAGCTGTTGCCGTTGCCGTTGCCCGCGCGCTCCTGATTCAGGCCACGAACGGTTTGAACTGCAGCCCCAGGCCGGTCATGCCGTCCACTTCGCCGATCAGGTCGGCACGCAGCAGCGGCCGTGGGTCGATGAAACTCTGCGGCACGATCAGCGACAGCCGGTCGTCCTCTGCGGTGATTTCCAGCACCGGCAGCGGCGTGGATTCGTGCGCGCGGTTGACCAGCACCGCCAGACGCAGCAACGCGGCCAACCGGCGCGCCGGCACCACCAGGCGCTCGGGAAGTGCCTCGAACGCGCTCTTGGGCACGTTGCGGCGGTGCGTGCGTACCAGTGCGGCCAGCATCTGCTGTTCCTGCCGCGAGAACCCGGCGATGTCCGAGTTTTCCAGCAGGTAGCTGCCGTGGGTGTGGTAACCGCTGTGCGCGATCATCAGGCCCATTTCATGCAGGCGCGCGGCCCAGGACAGCATGCGGGCATCATCGGCTTCGAGCTTCCAGCTCTCCCGGACCTGGTCGAACAGAGACAGCGCCGTGCTCTGCACGCGATCGGCCTGCGCCACGTCGATGTCATAGCGCACGGTCAACGTATCCACCGACACATCGCGTGGATCGTTCTCGCCGGCGCGGCCGACGATGTCGTACAGGATGCCTTCGCGCATGGCCGCCTTGCTGACCAGCAGCTTCTGCAGGCCGAGCGCCTGGAAGGCCGCTTCCAGCACCAGCACGCCGCCGGCGATGATCGGCCGGCGGTCGCTGCCCAGCCCGGGCAGCACGATGTCATCGATCTTCTTGGCCTTCAGCAGTTCATCGCGCAGCTGCGGCAGCGCCTCGGCGGTGATCGCGCCCTTGCTCAGCTTCATCGCCGCGCAGATCTCGCTGATCGCCTTGTGGGTGCCCGATGAGCCCAGCGCCTCATCCCAGCCGAGCGCCCGGTACTTGCTGGCGAATGGCTGGAACTCGCGGCCGATTTCAGCCAGTGCATCCTTCCAGCGCTTGCGGCTGAGCTTGCCACCGGGGAAGAACCGCCGGGTGCTGGCGATGCAGCCGGCCTGCAGGCTTTCGCGTTCCAGGGTCTGCATGCCCGAGCCGATGATGAATTCGGTAGAGCCGCCGCCGATGTCGATCACCAGCCGGCGCTGGTCGGCCTTGGGCGGCTGCGCATGCGCCACGCCCAGGTAGATCAGGCGCGCTTCTTCGCGCCCGCTGACCACTTCGATGGCATGCCCCAGCGCGGTTTCGGCCGGCATCAGGAACGCCTGCGGCGAGCGCAGCTGGCGCACGGTGTTGGTGGCCAGGGCGCGCACGCGGTGCGAGGGCACGTCGCGGATGCGCTGGCCGAAGCGGGCCAGGCATTCCAGCGCGCGCTGTCGCGCCTCGCTGGACAGGCCGCCTTTGCCATCCAGGCCGTCGGCCATGCGCACGGTCTCGCGCAGGCGGTCGACCACCCGCAGCTGCCCCAGCGTATAGCGGGCGATGACCATGTGGAAACTGTTGGAGCCGATGTCGATGGCGGCCAGCAGGTCGCCATCTTGCAGGGTCGGGGAAGTCGATGTGTGCGGCATGCGCGAATGGTAGCCGAAGGCGGGTGCCGCTCGTCACCGCGCCTTCTTCACGCTGCCGGATCGGCAGCGCTCACAGGCCCTGCATCAGGCCCATCTGTGCCGAATGCGGGGCCTCGTCGTGCGCCGGTGCCAGCTTCACGTAGCGGCCGTCGGCCTGCAGTTCCCACGCGTTGAGGTTGTCGTCCAGGTAGTTCTGCAGCACCTCGCGGTACACCCGTCGTGCCAGTGCCGGGTCGAGGATCGGGAAGGCGGTCTCCACGCGCCGCAGCAGGTTGCGTTCCAGCCAGTCCGCGCTGGCGCAGTACAGTTCCGGTGCGCCGGCATTGCCGAACCAGTAGACCCGGCTGTGTTCCAGGAAGCGGCCGACGATGGAGCGCACGCGGATGTTGTCCGACACCCCCGGCACGCCGGGCCGCAGCGTGCAGGCGCCGCGCACGATCAGGTCGATCTGCACGCCGGCCTGCGAGGCGGCATACAACGCACGCACCACCTGTGGTTCGTTGAGGGCGTTCATCTTGGCGATGATGCGCGCCGGGCGTCCGGATTCGGCGATCGCTTTCTCGCGCTCGATACGCTTGAGCACCCCGGTGTGCAGGGTGAACGGCGATTGCAGCAGATGCTTCAGCTTGGCCTTCGACGCCAGCCCGGACAGCTGCTGGAACAGCAGGTGCACGTCGTTGCCGATATCCGCATCGGCGGTGATCAGGCTGATGTCGGTGTACGCGCGCGCGGTGCCACTATGGTAATTGCCGGTGCCCAGGTGTACGTAGCGGCGCAGCTTGCGGCCTTCGCGGCGCACGATCAGCAGCATCTTGGCGTGTGTCTTGAAGCCCACCACGCCGTACACCACCTGCACGCCGGCTTCCTGCAGGCGATCGGCCAGGCCCAGGTTGGCCTCTTCATCGAAGCGCGCACGCAGCTCCACCACCACGGTCACGTCCTTGCCGTTGCGGGCGGCCTGGATCAGCGCCTCCACGATCAGCGAATCCTTGCCGGTGCGGTACAGGGTCTGCTTGATCGCCAGTACGTTCGGGTCGGTCGCCGCCTGCTTGATGACGTCCAGCACTGCGGTGAAGGCATCGAAGGGATGGTGCAGCAGCACGTCCTGGCGCGCGACGATATCGAAGATGCCGTCTGAATCGCGCAGCGTACGCGGGGTCATCGGCGGGTACTTCAGGTCCGGCCGCGGCACCACGTCGTACAACTGGATGACGCGGTTGAGGTTGACCGGACCATCGATGTAATACACCGCGTTTTCGGTCAGGCCGAAGTTCTGCAGCAGCGTGCGCACGATGTCGCGCGGGGTGTCCTGGGCGATCTCCAGCCGCACCGCCGGCCGGTAGCCACGGTCCACCAGCTCGTCGCGCAGCGCCAGCGCGAGGTTCTCGACCTCTTCCTCGTCCACCACCAGTTCGGAATTGCGGGTGACGCGGAACTGGTAGGCGCCTTCCACTTCCATGCCCGGGAACAGCTCATCGACGAAGGCCGACAGCATCGAGGACAGGAACACGAAGTTGCGGCCCTCGCCCAGCGATTCGGGCAGTTCGATGATGCGCGGCAGCGAGCGCGGTGCGCGTACGATCGCCAGGTGGCCACTGCGGCCGAACGCATCCACGCCCTTCAGCACCACCACGATGTTCAGTGATTTGTTGAGGATCTTCGGGAACGGATGCACCGGGTCCAGGCCAAGCGGCGACAGCACCGGCATGATCTCGTTGCGGAAGTAAGCGCGCAGCCAGCGCTTCTGGCGGTGGTTCCACGAATGGCGGCCGAGCACGCCGATGCCGGCGTCCTGCAGTGCCGGGCGCAGCACCTCGTTCCAGCAGCGGTACTGCTGGTCCACCAGTTCTGCGGCACGGTCATGGATGGCGGTGAGGATCGCCTGCGGGCTCATGCCATCCGGCGCCGGCGGCAGCCCGAACTCCTGCGCGTGGCGCACCGCCGCGGCGCGGATTTCGAAGAACTCGTCCAGGTTGGTGCAGGAAATGCACATGAAGCGCAGGCGCTCCAGCAGCGGCACCTGCGGGTCCAGCGCCTGCGCCAGTACGCGGAAGTTGAAATCCAGCTGGGAGAGTTCGCGGTTGATGTACAGCGCCGGATCCCGCAGTGAATCGGAGTCCGGCTGCGGCACGACGGGGAGGGATCCTGGGCTGCTCATGGCGTCAATCTTCGGCATGGAGGGAGGCGGCCACATCGCGCGCGCGGACATGCGACGCATCGAAATGGCAGGAGAACGTGGAGCCCTTGCCGACCTCGCTCTGGATCTCCAGGCGGGCGTGGTGCAGGCCAAGGATGTGCTTGACGATGGACAGGCCCAGGCCGGTACCGCCGCTCTCGCGCGAACGGCTGCTGGACACGCGGTAGAAGCGTTCGGTCAGTCGCGGCAGGTGGTTGGCCGGGATGCCATAGCCGGTATCGCGCACGGCCAGTACCACGCCGTCGCCTTCGCGGCTGAAGGTCACCCGCACCTGGCCGTCGGCCGGGGTATAGCGCACCGCGTTGGTGACCAGGTTGGAGAATGCGCTGTGCAGTTCCTTGATCGACCCCAGCAGGTCCACCCCGGCGTGGTCTTCCACGGTGATCTGGTGGCGGCCCTGGCTGTGGGCTTCGGCTTCGCGGCGCAGCGTGGCCAGCATCGGCAGCATGGCCACCACTTCGGCATCGCCGGCTTCCTGCGATTCCAGCCGCGACAGGGTCAACAGGTCCTCCACCAGCTGGGCCATGCGCTGGCTCTGCTTGCGCATTTCTTCCAGCATCGGGCCGGTGCCGGGGAAGTCCTCGGGGTCCATCATGTCCAGGTAACCGTGCACCACGGTCAGCGGCGTGCGCAGTTCGTGCGATACGTTGGCCACGAAGTCGCGGCGCACCTGTTCCAGCCGCAGCAGCTTGCTGACATCACGCGCGATCAGCAGCCAGTGATCAGCCGAATAGGGGATCAGGCGCAGGTTGAGGCGGATCGCCGGGTCGACCGGCGAGGGCACGTCCAGGATCGGTTCGGCGTTGCGTCCACCGGCCAGCCAGTGGGCCAGCGGCATCGGCTGCAGGCGCTGCACCAGCGCCTGGCCCAGGTCACCGGGATGGTGCAGGCCGAGCAGGGTGGTGGCGGCTTCGTTGAACCACTGCACGCGCTGGCTGTTGCGATCCAGCACCACCACCGCATCGGGCAGCGCGGCCGCCGCGGCACGGTAGCTGCGCAGCATGTCCAGAAGGCGGCGCTTGCGCACGCGCATTTCATGCTGGTTGCGCGATACCACGCGGTCGAGTTCATTCCAGACCCCGGCACCGTCGGCGATCTCCCAGCGCTGGCGCGCGGTCAGCCGGCCGAGCACCCGGCGCAGCCGCCAGTAGTGCCAGGCCAGCGCGCCGATGGCGGCGATCGCCAGTCCCATCCACGCATCACCGAGCGCCCAACCCGCCAGCCCGGACAACAACAGCACCATGGTCAGGGTGGCCAGGGTCTTGAACCAGGCCGAACGGATGTGACGCGGCATTGCGGTACCAGTGATCAGGTGGAAGTGGAGAAGCGGTAGCCTGCACCACGCACGGTCTGCACCATGTTTTCGGCGGCGAACGGTTCCAGCGTCTTGCGCAGTCGGCGGATGTGCACGTCGATGGTGCGCTCTTCCACGTACACACTGCCGCCCCAGACGTGATCCAGCAACTGCGCCCGCGTGTACACGCGCTCGGGGTGGGTCATGAAGAAGTGCAGCAGGCGGTATTCGGTCGGGCCGATCGGCACCGGCTGGTCGTTGGCGAACACGCGGTGGGCAGCGCCGTCGATGCGCACCGAACCGACCGCGACGCTGCCATCTTCGTCGTCGTCGCGGGCCCGGCGCATCACCGCGCGGATCCGCGCCAGCAGCTCGCGGGCGGAGAACGGCTTGACCACGTAATCGTCCACGCCGGCTTCCAGCCCGCCGACGCGGTCGTTTTCCTCGCCGCGCGCGGTCAGCATGATGATCGGCACTTCGCGGGTCAGCGCCTCTTTGCGCCAACGGCGGGCCAGGTCCAGGCCACTGGTGCCCGGCAACATCCAGTCCAGCAGGATCAGGTCGGGCACGCGATCGGCGATGGCCGTCTGTGCTTCGCGTGCGTCGCCGGCGTGGATCGGCTCGTAATCGCCCTTGCGCAGGGCAAAGGCCACCATTTCGCGGATCGCGGGTTCGTCGTCGACGATCAGGATGCGTTTCTGCACGAGGCCACCAAGTTGCTCATCAGATCGGGAGTGACGTCAGTAGACTACGATTTGATGACATGTTTGTGACGCCACCGGCCCTGCTGTAACGACCAGCGGTCGGCAGGCCACCCCGTGGCAACCGTCAGCGGCGCTCCAGTTCCGGGTCATTGACCCCTTGGCGGCGCATTTCCAGCACCGTGGGGGTGATGGTCTCGATGCGCGCATCGACCCGCGCGCGGGTGACGTAATCCAGGTTGGGCTGGCGTTTCAGCGCCTGCAGCTGCATCAGCGACTGTTCCGGACGGCCGTTGAGGTAGGCCGCTTCGGCGTAGGCTTCGCTGGCACGGTGCGCATCGCCGGCCAGTTCACTGGCACGGGCAAAACGCTGCTGGAAGACCGGATCGTTGCCGCTTTGTGACAGCAGCGGCCGCAGCATGGCCTGCGCGCGCTGGCCGGCGGCCTGGCCGCCCTGTTCGTTGAGGATCTGCGCGAAGGTCAGCGCCACCGGACGGCTGCCCGGGTGCTGACGCAGCAGCGCCTCGAAGCGTTCGTTGGCCCTGGCGGCCTGGCCGGAGCGCGATTCGGCCTCGCCGAGTGCCAGCGCCACCCACAGGTTGCCGGGGTCGGCGTCGTTCAGCTCGGCCAGGGCGCGCGCCGCACCCGCCGCACCGCCGGTGCCGGTGGTCAGCTGGGCCAGCGCCTGGCCGTAGCGCTGGGCCGGGGTCAGTCCGCCTTTCTGCCGGGCCAGGCCCTGGTATTCGCGGGTCAATTCGGACGGAGTCACCGCGCTGAGCACGCGCAGGCGCTCGCGGGCCCAGTCGAAATCACCGCTGGAACCGCGGCTGAGCTGGCCCACCGAAACCTGCATGCCCGGCGGCAGCAGCAGGTTGTTGCGGCGGGTGATCGGGTCGGACAGGCCCGGATCGCTCGGGTTCACCCGTTCGGTGCGCACGCCACCGGGCACCTCGGTGGTCAGCACCACCGTGTCCTTTTTCATCTGCTCGGCGCGCAGCTTGGCCTCGCTGATGCGGGTGGTGTTCACCGGATGGGTGCGCAGGAAGTCCGGTACCGTGTAGCCGCCGTCGTTGCCACGCATCGAGGCGCTCATGCGTTCGAAGAAGCCGGCCATGGCGTCCACGTCGTAGCCGCTGCGGGCCAGCGTGCGGATGCCCAGGCGGTCGGCTTCGGATTCATTGGAGCGGGTGTAATCGATCTGCCGCTGCTGCATCAGCCCCATGCCCGATGCGATGCTGGCCATGGTCGCGTTGCCGGCCGAGTTGCCCCCGGCCTGCTGGGACGCGATGACCGCCGCCAGCATGCCCAGCAGGATCGGGATCTGGTCGCGCTGGGCGCGTTCCACACCGCGCAGCACATGCTGCTGGGTGACGTGGGCGATTTCGTGAGAGAGCACTGCGGCCACTTCGTCTTCGCGTTCGGCAGTGAGCACCAGCCCGGCATTGACGCCGATGTAGCCGCCCAGCGTGGCGAAGGCATTGATCTGCCGGTCCTTCATCATGAAGAAGGTGTACTGCTGGCGCGGCTGCGCACTGTTGGAACCCAGCCGGGTGCCCATGGTCTGCAGCCACTCGGTGGTGAGCGGATCGTCCAGCAGGTAGCCGTAGTTGCGCAGTTCGCGCAGCATCATGCCGCCGTACTCGGCCTGGCGGGCAGGGGTCAGCAGTTCACCTGCCGACGATCCGATGTCGGGCAGCGAATCCTGGGCCTGGGCCAGCGGCACGGCCAATGCGAGGGTCAGGGCAGCGGAGAGCAGCAGCGGTCGCAAGCGGTCGGTCCTCGGGCAGCGTCCCCCAGCGTGGCAGGCCAGGGGGAAACCTATCGTTAATCCACAGTGTTGCGGCCATGGCGTGGATTTTCCATCAGGCCGCTACCATATACAGACAGTCGAACCGTCGTGGAGTTTCCCGTGAGCCAACTTGAACAGCCTGCTGGTGGCGCCCCCGCCATCACCATTTATTCCACCGCTGTCTGTCCGTACTGCGTGGCAGCCAAGAACTTCCTCAAGAGCAAGGGCCAGCAGTGGACCGAGGTGCGCATCGACCTGGATGTCGCCGAGCGCGAGAAGATGATGGCCAAGACCCGCCGCACCAGCGTGCCGCAGATCTTCGTCGGTGACGTTCATGTTGGCGGCTACGATGACATGATGGCCCTGCACCGTGAAGGCAAGCTGGAGCCGCTGCTGGCCGGGCAGGGCGCAGCATGAGCGCAGCGGACGAAGGCGGCGACCGCCTGGCCGAGTTCAATGCCTACCGCAAGAAGATGAACGAGCGCATCCTGGCTGAACCGAACCAGGTGGTGCGCCGTTTCTTCGCGCTGGATACCCAGACCTACCAGGCCGGCGCGCTGGATGTGAAGACCAAGGAACTGCTGGGCCTGGTGGCTTCGCTGGTGCTGCGCTGCGACGACTGCATCAGCTATCACGTGGCCCAGTGCAAGGCCGCGGGGGTGGAGCGTGATGAGTTCTTCGAAACGTTCTCGGTGGGCCTGGTGGTGGGCGGATCGATCGTGATCCCGCACCTGCGCCGCGCGGTGGACTTCCTGGACCAGCTGGAAGCAGGCGCCGCGGCCCCGGCCGAACACGAGCACTGACACGCGCCAGATGCGCCGCTGACCGTCATTTCGTGGCGGGTGAGGGCCGTTGGTCTCTTGGTGGGTGACGACCATTGGTCGTCACGGCCTGCCACACCAGAGCCCGCAATGCGTCTGGTGACACAGCCCCTTCTGTTGAAGGGGCGCGCCGACAGGCGGGGGTAGAGGAAGAATGCGCGGGCAATTGTGCCTCTGCCGGCCTCGAACTTTGGTCTATTTGGGGGCTTTGACCCGGCTGAGGCATAATTGCGGCTGAAACTTACCTGCGCCGGTGCACCGGGCACCCCCGGACGGCGTTTTTCCCCCTGTTCGGAAATTTGATCAATGACGCAGAAAATCACGGTCATCCGCGGCGATGGCATCGGCCCGGAGATCATGGACGCTACGCTGTACGTCCTGGACAAGCTCAACGCCGGCCTGGAATACGAAGACGCCGACGCCGGCCTGGTCGCGCTGGAAAAGCATGGCGACCTGATGCCGGCTTCCACGCTGGAATCGATCGCGCGCAACAAGATCGCACTGAAGAGCCCGCTGAGCACCCCGATCGGCGGTGGCTTCACCTCGATCAACGTCAGCCTGCGCCGCCACTTCGACCTGTACGCCAATGTCCGTCCGGCGCACACCTTCCCCAACACCAAGTCGCGCTTTGACAACGTCAACCTGGTGACCGTGCGCGAAAACACCGAAGGTGCCTACCTGGCGGAAGGCCAGGAAGTGTCGGCCGACGGCGAGACCGCGTTCTCCGGTACCCGCATCACCCGCAAGGGCTCCGAGCGCATCGTGCGCTACGCCTTCGAACTGGCCCGCAGCACCGGCCGCAAGAAGGTCACCGCCGTGCACAAGGCCAACATCATCAAGTCGACTTCGGGCCTGTTCCTGGCCGTGGCGCGCGAAGTGGCGGCCAAGTACCCGGACATCGAGTTCCAGGAAATGATCGTCGACAACTGCTGCATGCAGCTGGTGATGCGTCCGGAACAGTTCGATGTGATCGTCACCACCAACCTGTTCGGCGACATCATCTCCGACCTGTGCGCCGGCCTGGTCGGCGGCCTGGGCCTGGCCCCGGGTGCCAACATCGGTGAGAACGCGGCGATCTTCGAAGCCGTGCACGGCACCGCGCCGGACATCGCCGGCCAGGGCAAGGCCAATCCGTGCGCTCTGCTGCTGGCTGCCGCACAGATGCTGGACCATATCGGCCAGCCGGAAAATGCCGAGCGCCTGCGCAAGGCCATCGTCGCCACGATGGATGCGAAGGATTCGCTGACCGGCGACCTGGGCGGCACCGGCAATACGATGAGCTTTGCCCAGGCCATTGCAAGCCGCCTGTAACCGGCGACGGCAAGGCCATGCACGACCAGCGGGGCGCCTTCGGGCGCCTCGTTGCGTTTGAGGGGGCGGCGCACGATCTGTGCGTTTCATGCACAGATGGAGTGCGCGTCAGGGGGTTCTTGGTGCGCACCGTGCACGGCACCATGGCCGCACTCTCCGTAGCCCAGGTTCCTCCTCATGAATATTGCAGCTTTCGGTCTTGCCAGCCTGATCGGCATGGCCGCCGTCGCCCCGGTCGCCGCCGCCGAGCCGGCCCATCCCACCATCCGCCAGATGGCCGGTGCCACGCCGATCGACGCCCTGCAGGCAGGCAAGACCGCGGTGATCGTCATTGATTTCCAGAACGAATACTTCCCCGGTGGTCGCATGGTGATCCCCGATGGTGCCAGCGCCTTGCAGAATACCCGCCGGCTGATCAAGGCCGCCGATGCCAAGGGCATCCGCGTGATCCACGTCCAGCACGTGCTGCCGGCCGGCGCCCCGCTGTTCGCCGAAGGTGGCAAGACCGTGCAGTTCCATCCGGACATGCAGCCGCGGGCGGGGGACAGCGTGGTGCAGAAGGACAACGTGAGCGTCTTCGCCGGCGCCTCGGCTGCGGTGATGGACAAGACCTTGAAGGACGCCGGCATCGACACGCTGATCGTGACCGGGCTGATGACCCATGCCTGCGTGTCCGGCGCTGCCCGCGACGCCGCCGCCGCCCCGCGCGGTTATCGGGTGATCGTGTCCTCCGACGCCACCGCCACCCGTGACCTGGAGCTGGCCACCGGTGCGACCATCGACCACAGGACCCTGCACGCGGCCAGCCTGGCCACGCTGGAAGACACCTATGGCGATGTCATGACCACCGAGGCGATCATCGGCCTGGTCAACAACGCCGGCGCTGTCGCACGCTGATAAGCTGGCCGCGCCCGCAGCACGCGGGCGCCGGCCGGAGCGTGCCCTGGATGGACCATTTCGCTGCCCTGCGAGCGCTGCGTGCCATCGTCGAAGCAGGCAGTTTCACCGCCGCCGCCGAGCGCCTGGGCACCACGCACTCGGCGATGTCGCGGCAACTGCGGCAGCTGGAAGATCATCTGGACGTGCGGCTGTTGGATCGCAACAGCCGCAGGTTCGCGTTGACCGAGGCCGGCCGCCAGTACTACGCCGAAGCGGCGGAACTGCTGGACCGGCTGGAACTGGCCGACAACCGCGCCCGCGCTGCACAGGCGCAGCCGAGTGGTCGCATCCGCATCAGTGTGCCGCAGGTGGTCGCCAGCCAGGAACTTCCCCACTGGCTGCCCCCCTTCCTGTCGCGCCATCGGCAGATCTCGCTGGACCTGTGCGCGGACGACCAACTGGTGGACGTGGTCGGCGGCGGCTTCGACCTGGTGCTGCGCATTGCCCATGAACTGCCGGACAGCCAGATGGTGGCGCGTGAACTGGCCTGTTGCGACCGCATCCTGGTGGCCGCACCGTCCTACCTGGCCCTGCATGGCCTGCCGCGCCACGGCAGTGAGCTGGCGCAGCACGCGCTGCTGGCCTTCAGTCCAACCAGCGCACGGGTGCCATGGCACCTGCAGGGTCCGCGTGGCGCATCGCTTGAAGTCGAGGCCGGCCAGCGGCTGGCGGTTGATGCGACGCCGGCGCTTCATGCCGCCGCGCTGGCCGGCATGGGCATCACCCTGTTCACCGCACTCACCGTGCAGGACGATCTGCGCGCGGGGCGCCTGATCCGCGTGCTGCCGGACTGGAACGCCGGCCAGCGACGCTATTACGCGCTGTACCCGCACGCCCGCGCACTGGCGCCCAAGGTGCGCGCGCTGGTCGATCACCTGCAGGCGCACTACGCCGCGCTGCAGTCGTCCATCAACACGCGGTAGGGGTCGCGGTAGGGGTCGCGGTAGGGGTCAGAGTCCGGGGTCAGAGTCCTCTTCTGCGAAAAGGACTCTGACCCCGGACTCTGACCCCTTTCGGGAGTCGCTCAGCGCTGCTGGATCTTCGACAGCAGGCGCAGGAATTCCACGTACAGCCACACCAGGGTGACCATCAGCCCGAACGCGCCGTACCACTCCATGAACTTCGGTGCACCCTGTTCCACGCCGCTTTCGATGAAATCGAAATCCAGCACCAGGTTCAGTGCCGCCACGATCACCACGAACACACTGAAGGCGATGCCCAGGCCGCTGGCTTCATGGATCACCGGCACGTTGATGCCGAACATCCCCAGCACGATCGACGCCAGGTACAGCAGCGCGATGCCGCCGGTGGCCGCGACCACGCCCAGTTTGAAGTTTTCGGTGGCCTTGATCAGCCCGCTGCGGTACGCCACCAGCAGCGCCACCAGGGTGCCGAAGGTCGCCAGCACGGCCTGGAACACGATGCCTGGGAAGCGCTGTTCGAACATCGCCGAGATCGCGCCCAGGAACAGGCCTTCCACCAGCGCGTACATCGGCGCGGTGACCGGCGACCAAGTCTTCTTGAACACGGTGATCAGCGCCAGCACGAAGCCGCCCAGCGCACCGCCGATCAGGTAGCCCATGCCGGCCGAGGACAGCGTGCCGGCCGTCTCGCCGCCGGTCACCAGTGCCTGGCTCCACGAGAACGACGCGGTCAGCACGGTCAGCAACAACAGCAGGCCGGTCTTGTTGACGGTGCCGTTGAGGGTCATCACCTGGTCGCCGCGGGCCGAAACGGTACCGCTGCCAAGATCAAGGAAGGTGGATTCGGAAAGAGCCGGGTTGCCGCTGCGCATGTGCGATCTCCGTGCGAAAAGGGGGTAGGGGAGGCCATCAAGGGCCATCAACGGCCAGCATAACGCACCCCATGGCAGCAAGCTTGCCCGCTCCCGGCCACGCCTCGCGACCACTCCGTAGGAGCGAGCTTGCTCGCTCCTACACACGCCTGCGCAGGTTTGACAGAACCGGGGCCGGGTGTTCACAATTCCCGTCTGCTCGAGGGCCCCGCCCTGGCAGGAAGCATCGCCGGGGTATAGCGCAGTCTGGTAGCGCGCCTGCTTTGGGAGCAGGATGTCGGGGGTTCGAATCCCTCTACCCCGACCAACCATCGCCCTGTTGGAGCGGGTTGGTCCACCGGTTCGGGCGCCCGTAGCTCAACTGGATAGAGCACCGGCCTTCTAAGCCGGCGGTTACAGGTTCGATTCCTGTCGGGCGCGCCATTGAAATCAAACCACGGTGATTGCCGCAACGTTCCCGCACCGCCGTGATCGGCGCCCCGAATTCCTTTTTTCTCATCCCGGATCTGCCGCCACTGCGCGCGGGAACAGGGTGGAGCTGCAGCCCGGTGGTCAGGCGACGCCGCATGTGTGAAGAAGCGCTTGCAATTCTGGAGCGACTCCGTAAAAATAGCGGACTTGCTTCGGCATTCGTCGCTTTTCGGCGCGGTGCAGGGCAGAAATCAAGGTTCCAGAGGCATGCAGTTGCCGCCGCTGGATCCGATGTTTCAGTGGTGGCTGTAGCTCAGTCGGTTAGAGTACCGGATTGTGATTCCGGTGGTCGGGGGTTCGAATCCCCTCAGCCACCCCACTGATTCAAGGCAGGTCAGCCGAAAGCAGATCAGCCGTTGCAGAAAGACGCGATGCAGCTTAAAGTATCCGTCTAGTTTTTCGGGCCGTTAGCTCAGTTGGTAGAGCAGTTGACTCTTAATCAATAGGTCCAAGGTTCGAATCCTTGACGGCCCACCAGACAGAAGCCACCAAGCACACGCTTGGTGGCTTTTTTCTTGCCTACGTGTCGTCGGCGGCAGGGTGTCGGAAAAAAAGCTTGCATGACGTGTCGCGACCACGTCATAATTCGCCTCCCGATTTTCGGGCCGTTAGCTCAGTTGGTAGAGCAGTTGACTCTTAATCAATAGGTCCAAGGTTCGAATCCTTGACGGCCC
>NZ_JACSQS010000008.1:137838-146604 GCF_014836545.1 Stenotrophomonas lacuserhaii | reverse complement strand
ACCAGACAGAAGCCACCAGGTCACCCTGGTGGCTTTTTTCTTGCCTGCGATTCCTGCGTTGGTTGCAAGCGACAAAGGTTCCCTGGAGTAGAGCCCCTTTGAGTCAAGGGGGCGCGCCGAAGGCGCGGGGATCTGGCGGGCTGATAAGAGGGGCCCGCGTTTCGCGCAGCGAAGCGTGGGGGCGGCAGCGCGCATGCGCGGCCGTGTACCCCACCAGACAGAAGCCACCAGGTCACCCTGGTGGCTTTTTTCTTGCCTGCGTTATGGAGCTCAGCCTGCCAGCGCGAGCGGAATGGCGGGCATGGCGAACACGAAGCGGGTTCCGTGCGCCGCATCGGATTCCACCGACAGCGTGCCGTTGTGTGCCTTGGCGATTTCCGCCGCGATATACAGCCCCAGTCCCAGCCCGGGACGCGGCTGGTCGCTGGCCTCGCGCGAGAACGGGGTGAACAGCCTGCCCAGCTTGTCCGGCGCGATCGCGCCGCCGTTGTGGACCTGCAGCACCAACCCGTTGGCGTCGGTCTGGATATCCAGCGTGATCGGCTGGTCCGCAGCGCCGTGCACCGCCGCGTTGGTCAGCAGATTGGCCAGCAGCTGCGACAGGCGGTTGGCATCACACAGCAACGGTGCATCCACCGCGATGGTCGCGATGATGTCATTGCGCCCGGTCGCGCCGGCCACTTCGTGCACCACCCGCATCAGTTGCGCGGCCACGTTGGCATCGTAGGTGAGCGCCACCGGGATCCCGCCGCCAAGCCGGCCGCGGGCGAAATCCAGTACGTCCTTCACCAGGCCATCGATGCGGGTGATGCTGTCGCGCACACGCGTCAGCAGCATGCTGCCGCGTTCGGTGTGCGGTTCAAGCTCAAGCATTTCCGTCGCCATGCTGGCCGCCTGCAGCGGGCTGCGCAGGTCGTGGCCCAGCACTGCGATGAACTGGTCGCGCAGCACGGCGGTGTCGTTGGCGGCCGACAGGTCGGCGATCGCCTGCTGCAGCCGCTGTTCGGTCTGCAGGTAGTTGCCGATCAATTCGGCAAACAATTCCAGCGAACGCACCACCTGCGCTTCGTCGAACGTGGCCGGTGCCGAATCGATCGCGCACAGGGTGCCGAAGAAGCTGCCGTCGGGGCGGAAGATCGGCACCGACACGTAGCTTTCCAACCCGTACAGGCGCGGGGTGTGGTGGCTGGCGTAGTGCGGATGCTGGCTGGCATGGCCGAAAATCACCGGCTGTGGGGCCTGGCGGATCTCGTTGCAGATGGTGCTTTCCAGGACCAGCTGTCCACCCACGCCCAGGCCGAAGCCGAGCGTGTCGTAAGTAGCGCAGGCGACCCAGTGGCTGTCAGTGACCCGGGCCACGGCGGCAAAGCGCGAGCCGGTGATGTGGGCCACGGTTTCCAGGATCCGCGGCACGGCCGTGATGGCGCCGATTTCGGCGATGTCCTGGATGATGTCTGCGCCCAGCGGGGCGGCGGCGGACTGCTGCATGCGGTGCTCGCCTCCTCGGCGGGCGGGTTCAGGCTGGCGTTGTGGAGGATGTGGCGCGCCGGACCTCGGGGGCATTCTAGGCCATGCCGGCCGGATGCATCGTACCCGCCCTACCCAAGACCGCCCCGCGCCTGCGACAATACCGGGCTAGACCAGCGAAAGTGGCGGAATTGGTAGACGCCCTGGATTTAGGTTCCAGTGCCTTAACCGGCGTGGGGGTTCGAGTCCCCCCTTTCGCACCATGGTCCGGCCGCCCCTGCCAGCCGCGCTTTCCACGCGCGCGCCCGCCTGACCGACCCCCGCTGGCAGTGCCGCCCGTTATCGTCCAAACTAAAGGGCTGCGGCGGGCATGCGTGTCAACGCCGTCGCGTCCGAACAACCGTTTCGTCCATCACATCGAACCGGGGGCCAGCAGGGCCGCCGGTGGCAGGAGTCAACATGCAAGCTTCGATCGAATCCACCGGCAACCTGGAACGCCGCCTGAGCTTCTCGCTGCCGGAAGATCGCCTCAACACCCATATCAGTGGGCGTCTGGGCGAAATTGCCCGCACCACGCGCATCAAGGGTTTCCGCCCGGGCAAGGTGCCGGCCAAGGTGATCGAGCAGCGCTTCGGTGCGCAGGTCCGTGGCGAAGCCGTCGACGGCCTGCTGCGCGAAACCTTCGACGCGGCCATCCGCGAACACGCGCTGCGCGTGGTCGGCAGCCCGCGCATCGACAAGGGTGAGCAGGGCGAACTGTCGTTCGTGGCTACCGTCGAGCTGGTGCCGGAGTTCGGCGAGATCGACGTCTCCAAGCTGAACGTGGTCCGCCACGTGGCTGAAATCGGCGATGCCGACATCGACCAGATGATCGAAAACCTGCGCCAGCAGCGCCGCACCTGGGCCCCGGTCAGCCGCGGCGCGAAGGAAGGTGACCTGGTCGCGCTGGAAACCTTCTCCCAGGCTGGCGATGAGCGCCTGCCGGCCGAAGGGACCGAGAAGGGCACGATCGTCATCGGCCAGAACATGATGTTCGAAACCATTGAAAAGGGCCTGGTCGGCCTGGCCAAGGGTGAAGAGAAGACCCTGGATGTCGAGTTCCCGGCCGATTGGCGCGTTGAAGCGCTGGCTGGCAAGACCGTGCAGGTCACCGTCAAGGTCACCGAAGTGTCCGAAGAGTCGCTGCCGGAAGTGGACGACGCCTTCATCAAGAGCTTCGGCGTCAAGGCGGGTGACGTGGAGCAGTTCCGCAAGGACATCCGCGCCAACCTGGAGCGCGAGCTCAAGGGCGCCCTGATGAACCGCCTGCGTCGCGAAGTGGGCGAGCAGCTGATTGCCGCTTACAGCTCGGTCGAGCTGCCGCCGCGCCTGGTGGAAAATGAAGCCCGTGCGATGCTGGCCCAGCAGATCGAACAGCTTCGTCGCAGTGGCCGTGATCCGGGCCAGGTGCCGGCCGACGCCCATGAGGGCTTCAAGGACGCCGCTGCCAAGCGCGTGCTGGTCGGCCTGCTGGTCGGCGAAGTGGCCCGCATCAACGACCTGAAGCTGGAGCCGAAGCGCCTGAATGAAACCATGCGCCTGATCGCTTCGACCTACGAAGAGCCGGACCAGGTCATTGAGATGTACCGCAACGACCCCCAGCTCATGTCGGGTCTGCAGAACCGCGTGATGGAAGAGCAGGTGATCGACTGGATCGCCGAGCGCGCCCAGCATACCGAGGAAACGCTGTCCTTCCAGGACGCGATCCGCGGCTGAGTCCTGCCAACGCCAGACCCCGCGCCGCAAGGCGTGGGGAGTTCCTCCCAATACAGGTGCCTCACGATATGGACAACCGAACCAAAGCCCTCAATCTGGTTCCGATGGTGGTCGAGCAGACCGCCCGCGGCGAGCGCGCCTATGACATCTATTCGCGCCTGTTGAAGGAGCGCCTGATCTTCCTCGTGGGCCCGATCGACGATCACATGGCCAACGTGGTGGTGGCGCAGCTGCTGTTCCTGGAAGCGGAAAACCCGGAAAAGGACATCAGCATCTACATCAACTCGCCCGGTGGCGTGGTCACCGCCGGCATGGCGATCTACGACACCATGCAGTACATCAAGCCGGACGTGGCCACCATCTGCGTCGGCCAGGCCGCCTCGATGGGCGCCCTGCTGCTGGCGTCGGGCGCAGCCGGCAAGCGGTACGCGCTGCCGAACTCGCGCGTGATGATCCACCAGCCGCTGGGCGGCTTCCAGGGCCAGGCGACCGATATCGACATCCACGCCCGCGAGATCCTCACCTTGCGCGCGCGTCTGAACGAGATCCTGGCCAAGCACACCGGCCAGTCGCTGGAAACGATCGCCCGCGACACCGAGCGCGACAACTTCAAGAGTGCCGTGGAAGCACAGGCCTACGGGCTGGTCGATCAGGTCCTTGAGCGTCGCCCGGAAGAGTCGATCCAGGCGGGTTGATGACAGCAAAACGGTCGGTTTTCCGACTGGACAAGCAGGGTCGGGCAGGGCTGGTGCCCTCTCGGCCCTGTGTTATTCTCGAATTGAACCCCCGTCGAACGGGTGGGGTAACCAGGTAAGCGAAGCATGAGCGAAGACCGACAAGGTCGTTCCACGGACAGCGGCAAGATCCTTTACTGCTCCTTCTGCGGCAAGAGCCAGCACGAGGTGCGCAAGCTCATTGCCGGTCCAAGCGTGTTCATCTGCGATGAATGCGTGGAGCTGTGCAACGACATCATCCGTGAAGAGCTCGAGGAAAAAGCGCAGTCGGCGCGCAGTTCGCTGCCCAAGCCGCGTGAGATCCTCGAAGTCCTGGACCAGTACGTGATCGGCCAGAAGCGCGCCAAGCGCACGCTTGCCGTGGCCGTGTACAACCATTACAAGCGCATCGAGAGCCGGCAGAAGAACGATGAGGTCGAACTGGCCAAGTCGAACATCCTGCTGGTCGGCCCGACCGGTTCGGGCAAGACGCTGCTGGCCGAAACCCTGGCCCGCCTGCTCAACGTGCCGTTCACCATGGCCGACGCCACCACGCTGACCGAAGCCGGTTACGTGGGCGAGGACGTGGAAAACATCATCCAGAAGCTGCTGCAGAAGTGCGACTACGACGTCGAAAAGGCACAGCAGGGCATCGTCTACATCGATGAAATCGACAAGATCTCGCGTAAGAGCGAGAACCCGTCGATCACCCGCGATGTGTCCGGCGAAGGCGTGCAGCAGGCCCTGTTGAAGCTGATCGAAGGCACCGTGGCCAGCGTCCCGCCGCAGGGTGGGCGCAAGCATCCGCAGCAGGAATTCCTGCAGGTGGACACCAAGAACATCCTGTTCATCTGTGGCGGCGCGTTTGCCGGCCTGGACAAGGTGATCCAGCAGCGTTCCACCGAATCGGGCGGTATCGGGTTCGGTGCGAAGGTGAAGTCGTCCGAGCGCAAGCAGGAAATCGGCAAGCTGCTGGCGGAAGTGGAACCGGAAGACCTGATCAAGTTCGGCCTGATTCCCGAGTTCGTCGGCCGCCTGCCGGTGGTTGCGACCTTGGAAGAGCTGGACGAAGCGGCGCTGATCACCATCCTGACCGAGCCGAAGAATGCCATCACCAAGCAGTTCAAAAAGCTGTTCGAGATGGAAAACGTCGAGCTGGAGTTCCGTCCCGACGCGTTGGCCGCCATTGCCCGCAAGGCGCTCAAGCGCAAGACGGGCGCCCGTGGCCTGCGCACCATCGTGGAATCGGTGCTGCTGGACACCATGTACGAGCTCCCCTCGCAGGAGAACGTCAGCAAGGTGGTGGTGGACGAATCGGTCATCGAGCACAAGTCCGAACCGTACCTGATCTACCAGACCCCGCCAGCACCTGAACAGAAGGCCGCTGGCGCTGAATGATTCTTTCAATCGATTGATTTGAAAGTATTTTTTAGGAGCGTCTTGCATCCTTGCGCCGATGGCCCCATAACGGGGCCATCGGCTTTTTTGTCTCTGGCCCCGCTGGAGCCGGAGAGGCGTATCCCCCCTTCCTGGAGCCCCCATGGCCCGTTCCCCAACTGAGACTCTCGACCTGCCGGTACTGCCGCTGCGTGACGTGGTGGTGTTCCCGCACATGGTCATCCCGCTGTTCGTCGGCCGTGACAAGTCCATGCATGCGCTGGAAAAGGCGATGGAAGCGGACAAGCGCATCCTGCTGCTGGCGCAGAAGTCGGCCGAGACCGACGATCCGCAGGAAGCCGACCTCTACCAGGTCGGTACCCTCGCCCAGGTGCTGCAGCTGCTGAAGCTGCCTGACGGCACCATCAAGGTGCTGGTGGAAGGCCTGTCGCGCGTACAGGTCAGCCAGGTCGGCGAGCGCGATGGCGCGCTGCAGGGCACCGCCGTGGAGATCCAGGCCGAAGACGGCCGCGAGGCGCGTGAGATCGAAGCGATCGCCCGTTCGCTGATGTCGCTGTTCGAGCAGTACGTCAAGACCAACCGCAAGCTGCCGCCGGAGCTGCTGCAGACCCTGGCCGGCATCGAAGAGCCCGCGCGCCTGGCCGACACCATCGCCGCGCACATCAGCGTGCGCTTGGCCGACAAGCAGCGCCTGCTGGAAGTGCTGCCGGTGGGCGAGCGCCTGGAGATGCTGGTGGGCCTGGTCGATGGCGAAATCGACGTGCAGCAGATGGAAAAGCGCATCCGCGGCCGCGTGAAGTCGCAGATGGAAAAGAGCCAGCGCGAGTACTACCTCAACGAACAGATGAAGGCCATCCAGAAAGAACTGGGTGACCTGGACGATGCCCCGGGCGAGCTGGAAGAGCTGGCCCGCAAGATCGCCGAGGCGGGCATGCCCAAGCCGGTGGAAACCAAGGCCAAGGCCGAACTGACCAAGCTCAAGCAGATGTCGCCGATGTCCGCCGAAGCGGCCGTGGTGCGCAACTACCTGGACTGGATCCTGGGCGTGCCGTGGAAGAAGCGCACCAAGGTGCGCAAGGACCTGAAGGTCGCCCAGGACACCCTGGACGCCGACCATTACGGCCTGGAGAAGGTCAAGGACCGCATCCTGGAATACCTGGCGGTGCAGTCGCGCGTGAAGCAGATGAAGGGCCCGATCCTGTGCCTGGTCGGGCCGCCGGGCGTGGGCAAGACCTCGCTGGGCCAGTCCATTGCCAAGGCAACCAACCGCAAGTTCGTGCGCATGAGCCTGGGTGGCGTGCGCGACGAGGCCGAGATCCGCGGCCACCGCCGCACCTACGTCGGTTCGATGCCGGGCCGCATCGTGCAGAACCTCAACAAGGTGGGCAGCAAGAACGCGCTGTTCCTGCTCGATGAGATCGACAAGATGTCGATGGACTTCCGCGGTGATCCGTCTTCGGCGCTGCTGGAAGTGCTGGATCCGGAGCAGAACAACTCCTTCAACGACCACTATCTGGAAGTGGACCTGGACCTGTCCGAAGTGATGTTCGTGGCCACGTCCAATTCGCTGAATATTCCCGGCCCGCTGCTGGACCGCATGGAAGTGATCCGCATCCCCGGCTACACCGAGGATGAGAAGCTCAACATCGCCATGCGCTACCTGGTGCCCAAGCAGATCAAGGCGGCCGGCCTGAAGCCGGAAGAGCTGGAGATCGACGGCGCCGCCATCCAGGACATCGTGCGCTACTACACGCGCGAATCCGGCGTGCGCAGCCTTGAGCGCGAAATCGCCAAGATCTGCCGCAAGGTGGTCAAGGAGATCGCGCTGGCCGGTCCGGCCGGCCTGCCCAAGCCGAAGGCGGTCAAGGGCAGGAAGGCGAAGAAGGGCGCGCTGGTGACGGTGGACGGCAGCAACGTGGACAAGTACCTGGGCGTGCGTCGCTTCGACTTCGGCCGCGCCGAAGAAGAGAACGAGATCGGCCTGGTGACGGGCCTGGCATGGACCGAAGTCGGCGGCGACCTGCTGCAGATCGAATCCACGCTGGTGCCGGGCAAGGGCCAGCTGATCCTGACCGGCCAGCTGGGCAATGTGATGAAGGAATCCGCCTCGGCAGCGCTGTCGGTGGTGCGCTCGCGCGCGGTGCAGTTCGGCATCGATGCCGCGTTCCTGCAGAAGCAGGACGTGCACGTGCATGTGCCCGATGGTGCCACGCCCAAGGACGGCCCCAGCGCCGGCGCGGCGATGGTGACCTCGCTGGTGTCCATCCTGACCAAGGTGCCGGTGCGCGCCGACGTGGCGATGACCGGCGAGATCACGCTGCGTGGCCGCGTGACCGCCATTGGTGGCCTGAAGGAAAAACTGCTGGCGGCACTGCGTGGCGGCATCCGCACGGTGATCATCCCGGAGGAGAACCGCAAGGATCTTGCCGACATCCCCGCCAATGTCACGCGTGATATCGACATCATTCCGGTGAAGTACATCGAGCAGGTACTCGACCTGGCACTGGAGCGCCCCCTGACGCCGAAGAAGGCGCGTAAGACTGCGCAGCGCGTCACTGTTCGCAGCAAGGCCAAGACACCTTCCGCCACGCGCGTCAAGCACTGAAACGCGTACCGCAAACGGCCGAAACCCGCGTCATTGCTGGGTTTTCGGCTTGCGCGGGTGTGGGGCCACTGGTATAAAAGCAGCACTCGCGAATCAGCTGCATCCAATTCGCCGAACCGAACCGATTTGCCCTCGTGCGTGCTGCACGCAACGATGGCTTCCCTGGCTAATCCGCGGGTCCCCCGCAATAAGGAGCTGTAGAGAATGAACAAGACCGAATTGATCGACGCCGTTGCCGAGACCGCTGACCTGACCAAGGCAGAGTCCGCTCGCGCTGTCGATGCCGTCGTTGCTGCCGTCACCAAGGCACTGAAGAGCGGTGATGCTGTGACGCTGGTCGGCTTTGGCACCTTCCAGGTCCGTGACCGCGCTGCCCGCACCGGCCGCAACCCGAAGACCGGCGACACCATCGCGATCGCTGCTTCGAAGAATCCGTCGTTCAAGGCTGGTAAGGCCCTGAAGGATGCTGTAAACTAAGCGGCTCGCTGGGGTGCTTAGCTCAGCGGTAGAGCGTCTCCTTTACACGGAGAGGGTCGGGGGTTCGAAACCCTCAGCACCCACCACAGCACCGCGGTAAAGTTTGAAATGTGGAGCGGTAGTTCAGCTGGTTAGAATGCTGGCCTGTCACGCCGGAGGTCGCGGGTTCGAGTCCCGTCCGCTCCGCCATTTTCAACGAGGCCTCCGGGTTCATCCTGGGGGCTTTGTTTTCTCCACCGCTTCGGCGGCGTGGAAGACAAAAAGTTTTGCAGCACGGAGCGGTAGTTCAGCTGGTTAGAATGCTGGCCTGTCACGCCGGAGGTCGCGGGTTCGAGTCCCGTCCGCTCCGCC
>NZ_JACSQS010000008.1:41615-137738 GCF_014836545.1 Stenotrophomonas lacuserhaii | reverse complement strand
GAGCGGTAGTTCAGCTGGTTAGAATGCTGGCCTGTCACGCCGGAGGTCGCGGGTTCGAGTCCCGTCCGCTCCGCCACTGCAGATTTGGTAACACCTCGTGAAAAACTTCTAAAAAAAGTGTTCATGAGGCTGGGCAATCAGACCATCTTCGGATAGAATGAGCGCCTGCAAAGTTTCAACGCGGAGCGGTAGTTCAGCTGGTTAGAATGCTGGCCTGTCACGCCGGAGGTCGCGGGTTCGAGTCCCGTCCGCTCCGCCACGATTGAAGGGCCCCTGGTGAAAACCAGGGGCTTTTTTTATGCCCCGGATCCGGGCCCGCGCCGCCCCTTGCAGCCGGTGCTTTGGAGCCTGCGCATGAAGCGGGTTACACTGCGCGGCTCGCCACTCAGGCCATGATTTTTCCCATGCTGCAGAAACTTCGCGACAAGACCTCGGGCTGGATCGTCACTGTGATCCTGGGGCTGCTGATGATCCCGTTCCTGTTCGTCATCGATAGCAGCTACCTCGGTGGCGTCGGTGCGCAGAACGTGGCCAAAGTATCGGCACCGCCTTCCTGGTGGTCCTCGGCTCCGTCCTGGTGGCCGGCCCGCCTGCTGTGGAAGCACCACGAAATCACCTCGCAGGAATTCCGCGAGCGCTTCGAGCAGGAGCGCGCCCGCGTACGCCAGCAGCAGGGCGAGGACTTCGATCCGCGCGCCTTCGAAAGCACCGAGAACAAGCTCGCCGTGCTCGACCAGCTGATCGACGAACAGGTCGTGCGCCTGGCCGGGGAACAGTCCGGCGTGGTGATCGGCGATGAGGCCGTGCGCGAATACATCGCTGCCATCCCGGCTTTCCTTGGCCCGGACGGCAAGTTCAACGGCGACCAGTACCGCATCGCGCTGGCCAGTGGCAACCCGCCGCGCACGCCGGACATGTTCGCCGAGCTGGTCCGGACCAGCCTGCAGCAGTCGGTCATCCCCAGCGCGCTGCAGAACTCTGGTTTCGTCACCGAAGCCGAAACCGAGCGCCTGCTCAAGCTGCTGGGCGAAACCCGCGACGTCGAGATCGCCATGCTGCCCGAGCAGCCGGCTGACACTGCGCCGGTCACCGATGCGCAGATCAAGCAGTGGTACGACACCCACGCCAAGGACTTCCGCCAGGCCGAGTCGGTCAAGCTGGAATACGTGGAAATCAACGGTGCCATGCTGCCGGCGCCAGCCGCTCCGGACGAAGCCAGCCTGCGCAAGCGCTACGAAGAAGAGAAGGCGCGCTTCGCCACGCCGGAACAGCGCCTGGCCTCGCACATCCTGATCAGCACCGGTGACGGCGCCGAAGCCAAGGCAGCCAAGCTGGCTGCCGAAGCCAAGGCCGCAGGCGCCGATTTTGCCGCACTGGCCAAGGCCAACTCCGATGACACCGGCTCCAAGGAGCAGGGTGGCGACCTGGGCTGGGTGGATCGCGGTGCGATGGTCAAGCCGTTCGAAGATGCGGTGTTCGCGGCCAAGGCCGGCGACATCATCGGCCCGGTCAAGACCGATTTCGGCTACCACGTGATCCAGGTGCGTGAAGTGCGCGGCGGTGAAGGGCGTTCCTTCGAAGAAGTGCGCGACCAGCTGATGGCCGAGCAGACCCAGGCAGATGCCGAGCGCGGTTACACCGAGCTGGCCGGCCGCGTGGTCGATGCGACCAACAAGAGCCCGAGCGACCTGGCTGCTGCGGCCAAGGCGGTGAACCTGCCGCTGCAGACCGTCGGTCCGTTCACCCGCCAGGATGCCACCGGCATCGCGGCCAACCCGGCCGTGCTGCGCGCTGCGTTCTCCGACATCCTGGTCCAGGATGGCACTGCGAGCGATCCGATCGCGCTGGACGAAGCCGGCAACCACAGCGTGGTGATCCGCGTTGCCGAACATACGCCGGAGCAGGCCATCCCGCTGGACAAGGCGCGTGAGCAGGTCATCGCTGCCGTGCATGCCGACCGCACTCGCCAGGCTGCCGAGAAGGCCGCTGATGCGCTGCTGGCCAAGCTGAAGGGCGGCCAGACGCTGCAGGCGCTGGCAGAAAGCGAGAAGCTGCAGGTCAGCCCGATGCCGGGCCTGCCGCGCACCCAGCCGGTGCCGACCGCCGAGATCAACCGTGCGGTATTCAGTGCGTCGCTGCCGGCCGAAGGCAAGCCGAGCTACGGCAAGGTGGATGTGCAGGGGCGTGCGGTGGTGTTCGCGGTGACCAAGGTCACCCCGGGCGACATCAAGGAAGTCACCGCCGAACAGCGCCAGCAGCTCAAGCAGCAGCTGAGCCAGATCGACGGCATGGCCGCGGCCGACGCCTTCGTCAAGTCCACCCGCAAGCGCTTCGTCGTACAGACCACCGAAGCCAACCTGTAAGGGTTGGCAGCGGCGGCAGACAAAAAGCCCGGCATTGCCGGGCTTTTTGTTGTCCGATCGAACTGATGTCCGGTCAGTCTTCGATGCGCAGCACGGCACCCGGCTTCAGCACGGCCTTGCCGGTGAGTCCATTGAGGCTGAGCAGGGCCTTCACCGGCATGCCGTAACGGCGGGCGATGGTCCACGGCGATTCGCCATTGCGCACCGTGTGGCGACGATTGCGCGGACGATCTGCCGCGCTGGCCACGCTGCGTGCGGCGGCCGGTGCCGGCTGTGCCGACGCAACAGCGACGGCCGGCGTCGCAGCCTCATCCACGCTGGCCACCATCGCCGAGGCATCCACGGCCGGCGTATTGACCGGTGCCAACAGGCGGACGGGAGCGTTCTGCGGGCGGGCACGGCCACTGGCGGCCGGATTCAGGCGGGCAATCCGCGCCGGGTCCAGCGAACGCTGGGCGGCCCACTGCTGCACGCTGGTGCCAGCGGGCAGGGTGTGGCTCTTCAGCACCGGCACGGTGCGGTCCAGCGAGGCCATCACCGAGGGCTGCTCTTCGGCGTTTTCCAGCACGCAGGCCAGGGCATGCAGCTTTTCAACATAGGCGTGGGTGATCGGCGAGAGGCCGGGCAGCTCGGCCGGCACCGCGTTGGTGGCATTCATCCCGGCCTTGCGCAGGCCCTGCAGCACCCGGTACTCGCCGGCGTTGTAGGCCATGGTGGCCAAGCGCCAGTCGCCGCCGAACATGCCATGCAGGGTCTTCAGGTAACGCACCGCCGCCTGGGTGGAATCCACCGCCGACAGACGCCCGTCATAGCCTTCGCTCATGGGTACGCGGTGATTGCGCGCGGTGGTGGCGATGAACTGCCACAGGCCGGCTGGGCCGGCTGCGCTGCGCGCGCTGGGGCGGTAGCCGCTTTCCACGAAAGGAATCAGGGCGAACTCGGTAGGCAGGCTGGCCTTGCGCAACTCTTCCACCACATAGCCGAACAGCACCAGTGCATCATCGTTCTGGTTGGCCAGCCGGGCAGGCGCATGGGCGAACTGCTTCTGCCAGCGCGGACTGGTGGCCTCGGCATCGCAGGTGGGTTCAGCCAGGCCTTCGCGGAAGCTGGCGAAGATGTCCTGTCCATTGCGCACGCTGGGGGCCGGCAGGGTTGCCGCGTCCAGCGGCAGTGAAGCGGCACCGGCGAGATTCTGGCTCAGGCCTGCGCCCAGCGACTGCGCGTTGGCGGTTCCGGCAAGCCCCAGCATGATCCCCAGGGCAAGCGCTGTACTTCGGCGCCTCATGCGCGAAAGCCGTCTTTCCAGTGCCGAAGTCCGGCCATCACGTCGACATCGTCGGTGATTTCCCGCCCCAGATAAGCCGACACCGCCGCACGGATGGGCGCGGTGTGGGTACGCAGGAACGGATTGCTTTGTAATTCGTCTGCCAACAGCACGGGCAGAGTGGAGCGGTCATCGCGGCGCATGGCCAGTGCCTCCTCATGGCGCTGCCTCAGGGCAGCGTTGGCGGGGTCGACATGCCGCGCGAAGACGGCATTTGACACGGTGTATTCGTGGGCACAGCAGACAAGCAGCTGGCCCGGCAGGGACGCCAGGCTGCGCAGGGTGGCGAGCAGCTGGGACGGCGTACCTTCGAACAGGCGCCCACAGCCCAGGCTGAACAATGCATCTCCACTGAAAAGGTGTTCATCAGTGTGAAACGCGACATGGCTGAGGGTGTGCCCGGGCACGGATACTACGTGGAACCTCTGCCCCACTGCCTGAACGTGTTCACCATCGGACACGCGCTCGGTCGCCGTCGGAATGCGCGGCTCATGTGGCGCGATCACCCTGATGCCGGGAAAACGGGCCTGCAGCGCACTCACACCGCCGATGTGGTCATCGTGGTGATGGGTGAGCAGGATCGCCTGTGGGCGAAGTCCCGCCTCGGCTGCGGCCAGTACGGGCGCGGCATCGCCGGGATCGATGACCACGGCCGCGCCGTCGTCGCCGGCCAGGCACCAGATGTAATTGTCCGCCAATGCGGGCAGGGCAGTGAGTCGCATAGAATCGGACCATGCCCGCGCTGCAGAGCCTCCGTCAAGCGACACCCGAAACGTGGTTCGACAGCGAACCGGCGCAGCTGCTGTATCAGCTGGAGCAACAGCTGCTGCTGCCGCAGCTGGCCAGCCTGCCCGCACAGCCGTGGTTGTGGATCAGCCCCAGCCCACGCTGGCTGCAGGGCGCGGCCTTGAGCGGACGTGGCCTGCGGCTGTACCGGGACGGCACCGGGTATGCCGGTGAGGCCCGCTGTGCGTTGCCGTTGCCGCTGCCCAATGAAAGCGTCCAGGCCATCGTGCTGCAGCACGTGACCGCCGCCGATGCTGCGCTGCTGCTGGCCGAGTGTGATCGCGTGCTGATGCCCGGTGGCAAGCTGTTCCTGAGCAGCCTCAATCCGTTCAGCCCCTACCGCACCCTATGGCGGCGGCATGGCATGGTGGTGCGCACCCCGCAGCGCCTTCGCCAGCTGCTGGAGCGGGTCGGCCTGGAATGCCGGCCCACCCGTTACATCGGCCCGCTGTGGCCGTCCGGCGGTGGCGGCGGCACAATGACGCCGCTGCGCGCGGCCTGTCTGTTCAGCGCCGAAAAACGCACTTTTGCCTTGCCGGGGCCGACGCCCCTGAAGGTACGCTGGCAGGGGCCGATGGCCACCCCCGGCATGACCCGATCGATTCTGGAAACGCATGAAAACCATTGAAGTACACACCGACGGCTCCTGCCTCGGTAACCCTGGCCCGGGCGGCTGGGCGGCCCTGCTGCGCTACAAGGCGCACGAGCGTGAACTGAGCGGCGGCGAGCCCAACACCACCAATAACCGGATGGAGCTGATGGCCGCCATATCCGGTCTGGAAGCGCTGAGCGAACCCTGCCAGATCGTGCTCTTCACCGATTCGCAGTACGTGCGCCAGGGCCTGACCGAATGGCTGCCCGGCTGGATCCGCAAGAACTGGAAGACCGCCGGCGGCTCGCCGGTGAAGAACCGCGAACTGTGGGAGCGCCTGCATGCAGCGACCCTGCGCCACCAGATCGACTGGCGCTGGGTGAAGGGCCATTCCGGCGACCCGGACAATGAACGCGTGGACGTGCTGGCGCGCGAAGCCGCCACCCGGGTGCGCGACACCGGCATGGCGGTAAACTGAGCCCATGCGTCAGATCATCCTGGATACCGAAACCACTGGCCTGGCCTGGCAGAAAGGCAACCGCGTCGTTGAAATCGGCTGCGTGGAGCTGTTCAAGCGCCGGCCCAGTGGCAACCATTACCACCAATACCTCAAGCCAGACGTCGACTTCGAACCCGGCGCGCAGGAAGTCACCGGGCTGACCCTGGATTTCCTCGCCGACAAGCCGGAGTTCGCACAGGTGGCCGAGGCCTTCCTGGCCTTCATCGACGGCGCCGAGCTGATCATCCACAACGCGGCCTTCGACCTTGGATTCCTGGACAACGAACTGTCCCGGCTGGGGCCGCAGTTCGGCAAGATCACCGACCGCTGCACCGTGGTGGATACGCTGGCGCTGGCGCGCGAGCGCTTCCCCGGCCAGCGCAATTCGCTGGATGCGCTGTGCAAGCGGCTGGGCGTGGACAATTCGCACCGCCAGCTGCACGGCGCGCTGCTCGATGCGCAGATCCTCGGCGATGTGTACATCGCGCTGACCTCCGGCCAGGACGACCTTGGTTTCGACCTGGGCGAAGAGGGCAGTGCGGCGGCGCTGGCGCTGGCGGGGTTCGACCCGGCCAAGCTGCTGCCGCGCCCGCGCGTGCAGGCCACCGCATCGGAACTGGAAGCCCACGCCGCCCGCCTGGAACGGCTGCGCAAGAAGGCTGGCCACGCCCTGTGGGATGGCCCGAAGCAGGAAGAAGCCGCCGTCGCCTGACCCCGGCCTGGTAGTGCCGACCTTGGTCGGCACCGCCTCGTCAGTGGCAGCGCACCAGCACCACGGTGATGTTGTCCGAACCGCCGCCATCCAGCGCGGCGGCCACCAGCGAATCCACGCATTCCTGCGCGCTGGTGTCATCGAAGGCCAGCGTGCGGGAAATCCCGCTGTCGTCCAGCTCTTCGGTGAGCCCATCACTGCACAGCAGCAGCTGCATGCCCGGGCGCAGCTCGCCGGCAGTGGTGGCCACGTTCAGATGCGCCGGGTCGGTGACCCCCAGTGCCTGGGTGACCACGTTGCGATGCGGATGCGCGCGCGCCTGTTCCGGGGTCAGGTTTCCCTGGGTCAGCATCTCCTGCACCACGCTGTGGTCCTGGCTGAGCTGGGCCAGCTGGCCGTCGCGCCACAGGTAGGCCCGGCTGTCGCCCACCCAGGCCACTTCGTAGCGGTTGCCCTGCACGCGGGCCGCCACCACGGTGGTGCCCATCGGCAGAGTGTCATTGCGGCGGCGCGAGGCACGGATGATTTCTTCGTCCGCGGTGCGGATGGCCTGGGCCAGTGGCACGCCGCGTCGGATCTCGCGCACGATGGTTTCGCGTGCCAGCGCGCTGGCCACCTCGCCACAGGCGTGACCGCCCATGCCATCGGCGACCAGCCACAGTGCCAGCTCACCGTCCCCGTAGTAGGTGTCTTCGTTCAGCGCACGGCGCAGGCCGGGATGGGTCAGGTGTCCGAATTCGATCATGGGGTCGCGCAGGAAAGGGGATGCAGCAGGGAGAACGCCATCATCGCGGCGGGGCGGACATCCGACAAGCGGCGAAGTCAGCGCAGTTTCACTTTCTTGCCGGTGATGGCTTGTGAATATCCGCGCATCCTCGTATCATGCGCGTCCCCGGTACGCCGGGGAAACCGGAGAGGTGGCAGAGCGGTTGAATGTACCTGACTCGAAATCAGGCAGGCGTTTATAGCGCCTCGGGGGTTCGAATCCCCCCCTCTCCGCCAGACAAAAAGAAAAGGGCCACCCACGGGTGGCCCTTTTCTTTTTGCGTGGCCGAGAGCGGGCAGGAGAGAACCCGCGCGGGGTTCGACGGTTCTGCAGGAGCAGAACCGGACAGCCGCATGGCTGGCCCCGTAGCGCAGCGCAGGGGCTGGGTGCATGGATGCACCCAGCAATCCCCCCCTCTCCGCCAGACAAAAAGCAAAGGGCCACCCAACGGGTGGCCCTTTGCTTTTTGCGTGGCCGAGAGCGGGCAGGAAAGAACCCACGCGGGGTTCGACGGTTCTGCCGGAGCAGAACCGGACAGCCGCAGGCTGGCCCGGAGCGCGCAGCGCGCAGGGCTGGGTGCAGGGATGCACCCAGCAATCCCCCCGCCAGTTCCCCGCGAAGCGCAGCGCACTGCATTTACCGGCCGCCCACCCCATGCGCGTTATCATCCCCCTCTGCTTCCAGAGAGTGCTCCCATGACCGCTGAAATCCTCGTCCCCGTCGCCTTCGGCGAACTGCTCGACAAGATCTCCATCCTGCAGATCAAGTCCGAGCGCATCAGTGACGAGGCCAAGCTGGCCAACGTGCGCACCGAGCTGTCCGCGCTGGAAAAAACCTGGATGGCCCATCCGGCCGGCGGCAAGGACGTGGCCCAGCTGCGTGCCGACCTGAAAGCGATCAACGAAGAGCTGTGGGACATCGAAGACAACATCCGCCTGCAGGACAAGGCCGGTGACTTCGGCGACGCCTTCGTCGCGCTGGCGCGCAGCGTCTACCTGCGCAACGACGAGCGCGCGCGCATCAAGAAGGCGATCAACCTCGCGCTGGGTTCGGCCTACGTGGAAGAGAAGTCGTACAAGGACTACCGCGCCGGCTGACGCGGCGGTAGTGACGGCCGCTGGCCGTCATTACCGGGCGGCGTAGCGTTCGAACGCGGCGATGCCGTCTTCCACCGTGATCAATTCCATCACGTCGTCGAACTCGATCTTGGTGCCCCATTTCAGCGCGCTGGCCGGCTTGCCCAGGTACTTGCGCGCCGCGTCGTCATAGCGGTCCACGCAGTAGCGGCGGTCCGAATACGGCCCGCTGCGGTGCGGATTGCTCGCCGCGTGCAGGCCCAACACCTTCACCCCCATCGCGTTGGCGATGTGCATCGGCCCGGAATCCGGCGTCATCACCAGCGCCGCGCGGGCCAGCAGGGCCGGCAACTGCTTCAGCGTGTCCTTGCCCACCAGGTCCAGCGCCGGCTGCACCAGCTGCGCCTGGATGGCATCGGCGGTGCGCCGTTCCAGCTCGCTGCGGCCGCCACACAGCACGACTTGCCAACCGCGCGCGCTGGCGTGGTTGGCCACCGCAGCGTAGCGATCGGCATACCAGTTGCGCCGCTCGTGGCTGGAACACGGCGAGATCATCAGCACCGGCCGACCATCGTCCTGCCACTGCGCCTGCGCCCAGGCATGGGCATCCGCCGGCACCGCCAGGTCCCAGCTCACCTCGGTCTGCGTCAGGCCCAGGGGCTCGCAGAAGCTGCCGATGGCATCCAGTACGTGGATGCCGGGACGGTCCGGGATGCGCTCGTTGATGAACAGTCCATGCAGGTCCTTGGAGCGGCTGCGGTCATAACCGATCCGGCGGCGGGCGGGTATGAAGGCCGACAGCACGTTGGCCCGGAACGCCACCTGCATCTGCAGCAGGGCATCGAAGCGCTCGGCCGGCAGCTCCGCGCGCAGGGCTTTCATGCCCGCCAGTCCGGTCGTCTTGTCGTAGGCATGGAAGGTCACCCCCGGCAGCCCGTCCAGCAGCTTCAGGCCCACCTTGTCGATCACCCAGTGGATCCGGACGTCCGGCCGCGCCGCCTGCAGGGTGCGTACCAGCGGCACCACATGGGTCACGTCGCCCAGCGCGGACAAACGCAAAAGGCACAGGGAAGAGGACGGTGATGCCATGGTGTTGTTAGACTCGAAGGAATGGTCGCATTCGACGCCAATGAAGCGCTGACGCCTTGCCGTGATGGTCGCGGCATGGGTGCCATTCTGTTCGACCGCGAACGGCTGCGGCAAGCCGACGCCAATCTGTTCTCGCCCCAGCACTGGGGAGAGCGGGCGCGGCCGGTGGGCGAGGGCGGTCGGGGCAGTGCCTGGTTCGTCGACGCACCGTTCGGCCCCAGCGTGCTGCGGCACTACCTGCGCGGTGGCCTGGTGGCCAAGCTGAGCCACGACCGGTACCTGTGGCGCGGCTCGCAGCACACCCGCAGCTTCGCCGAATTCCGCCTGATGCGCGCCCTGCGCGAACTCAAGCTGCCGGTGCCGCGCCCCATTGCGGCGTACTACATGCGAGAAGGCCTGCGCTACCGCTGCGCGATCCTGATGGAACGCATTGAAGACGTCCGCTCGCTGGCCGACCGTGCGCTGGTCGCGGGCCGTGGCGCGCCATGGGAAGAAACCGGTCGGCTGATTGCGCGTTTCCATCGTGCCGGGCTGGATCATGCCGACCTCAATGCGCACAACATCCTGTTCGATGGCAACGGGCATGGCTGGCTGATCGATTTCGATCGCGGCGTGCAACGCATTCCGGCCACCGCCTGGCGCGAGCGCAACCTCAAGCGCCTGCTTCGTTCACTGCTGAAACTGCGCGGCGAACGCAGCACCGATGAGGTCGAGAAAGACTTCGCCCGCCTGCGCCGTGCCTACGACCTGGCGTGGAACCGGGGCACCTGATGGACTGGTCGCTGCGTTTCCTCGGCGTCGGCAATGCGTCGGCGGTGGAGCTCGGTTCGCCGATGTCGGTCATCGAGCGTGATGGTCGGCCTTGGCTCACCATTGATTGCGGCGGCGAGGGACTGACGGCGTTCCAGACGCACTACGGCCACATGCCGCAGGCGCTGTTCGTCACCCACGTGCACCTGGACCACGTCGCTGGCTTCGAGCGCCTGTTCGTGGATACCTTCTTCAATGCGCAGCGCCGCGGCAAGGTTCGGCTGTACGTGCCGGCGCCGGTGGTGCCGCTGCTGCACAAGCGGATCGGCGACTATCCGAACGTGCTGGCCGAGGGCGGCGCCAATTTCTGGGATGCCTTCCAGCTGATCGTGGTGGGCGATGCGTTCTGGCACGAGGGCGTGCGGCTGGAGGTGTTCCCGGCCCGCCACCACTGGCCGGAAACAGCCTACGGGCTGCGCCTGAAGGGCGCGCTGACCTGGAGCGGCGATACCCGTCCGATACCTGAAATGCTGGCGCGGTTCGCTGATGACAACGAACTGATCGCGCATGACTGCGGCCTGCACGGGAACCCGTCGCACACCGGCGTGGAGGATCTGGAGCGCGAATACAGCGCCGAACTCCAGGCGCGGATGATGCTCTACCACTACGCCAGCGTGGCCGATGGCGATGCGCTGCGTGCACGCGGCCACCGCGTGGCGCGGCCGGGGGAATGCGTGCCGCTGGCCACCCCGACCGCAATGCAGGTCGCCTGACCCCGACCGGTTTTTCCGTGTGCAGTCCTGAGTCGCCCGATGCGTGCATCGGTAGCGCCGAGCCATGCTCGGCGGAATGTTTCCGTGTGCAGCCCCCCGCCGAGCGTGGCTCGGCGCTACCAAGGGCAGGTAGCCACCCGGCATCGCGTTTCGGTGGCCCAAAAAGGTGGCGACCCCGCCGGCTGACCTCGGCGCCCGCGTCGATCGATACCGTTGCTGCCTTCCGGCCCTGGCGGGATTTTCGATCTAGCGTCGCGAGGGGCCGACGGGGCCACCATAGAGACGTGGTCACCTTGCTGGCGACCTGTCACGGATGTGGCACGCAGCGCGAAGCGCCTGGAACCCGGTCCGGACTGCACATCGCTGGGCGATGGCAGGCGCGCATTCTAGCGCATGCGCGTAGAGGTTAGCCAGAAGATTGCACTGAATGACCTGTAACCCGGACATGCGCGACAGGGCCATTGCTGCGCGCGGTTGCTAGACTCCCTGGCGGAGGAACGGCCTCCCCCACACCGGGTTGAAATGTCCAGGACGGCCTGGCCCCTGCAAAGGAGGCCGCCATGGCCTGGATCTATCTTCTGTTCGCTGGTCTTCTCGAAATCGTCTGGGCCGTTTCGATGAAACAGTCCGAAGGCTTCAGCAAGCTCACCCCGACGCTCATCACCCTGGTCGGCATGATCGCCAGCTTCTGGCTGCTGGCCGTGGCGATGCGCAGCCTGCCGCTGGGCACCGCGTATACGATCTGGACCGGTATCGGCGCGGTCGGTGCGTTCGTGGTGGGCATCGTGTTCCTGGGCGAGCAGGTCAGTGCGATGCGCATCGGCGCGGCCGTGCTGATCGTGTGTGGACTGGTGCTGATGAAGCTGTCCAGCAGTTGATGTGCGCCAAGCAGAGGCGGGGCGTCACGCGCTCCGCTTCACCACGGCAAGCAGGGTCTGCATCAGTTCGTCGCTGGCCTGTGACCTGCTGATATCGCCGTCGGCTGCGGCCTGCGACAACGTATCGGCCGCGCCCAGCACCGCCCACATGCCCGCGTTGGATACTCCCGCCGTGCCCGCGAAGGGGGCGAATATGCGCTGGCACTTTTCAATGAACGCATGCTGGTAACTGCGCTTGACCGCCTGAAGTTCAGGCGAGCCGCCGAGCGCGGCCACCACGGCTGAAATCTCCTGGCCCTGGGTCAGGACGCACTCCACATAACTGGCCGCGACCACCCGCGCTTTTTCGTGCAGCGTGGCCTTGGCAGCGTCAACGGCGGTATCGAAGATCGCCGTCTGTCGCACGTCATAGTCTTCGTAAAGCGCGGCAAGCAGACCATTGCGGGTGCCGAAGTGATCGTAGGCCACCGGCTTGGTGACCCCCGCCGCTTCGGCCAGCCTGCCCAGCGTCAGCTGGTCGGTGCCTTCCTCGCTGATCAGTGCCCACGCCATGTCCAGCAACTGGCGCGTGCGTGCTTGGCGCGGCAGGCGACGGCGAGGGGCGGGCGTGGCGGTGGCGGAGGACTTCGGCAACGACTCAACTCCCGGGGTTGGCGATGCGGCGTCCGATCGCGTGGGCCGTATCCAGATGCGCGACCGGGAAGCCGGGATCCGATGCCAACAGGCGCGCCGAACTGGCGACATTGGCACCACAGTAATCGAAAATGCCATGGTCGATCTGCGTGGCCATGGCCTTGGCGTAACCGTGGCGCTCGATCATCCCCGCGTCGGCGCCACCGTTGGCGACCAGATGCACCTGCAGCCGCTGCAGTTTCTTCTGCACCTTTCCGTCGGGGCCTTCGTCGTAGGCCCAGCCGTTGCTAAAAACGCGGTCGATCCAACCCTTCAGCAGCGCGGGAAACGACCACCAGTAAATCGGGTAGACCAGCACCAGCGTGTCCGCCCGTTCCAGGCGGGCGTGCTCGCGCGCTACATCGTCAGGAGCCGCAGCGCGCTTCTCGAAATAGGCGAGGTCGTCGCTGTTGAACACCGGATCGAAGCGTTCGGCGGTCAGGTCCGCGAACTCCGTGGTAGCGGCTGGGTCGGCGTTGGTGATGCCGTCGGCCACGCGGTGGGCGATGGCATGGGTGAGGGAGGCTGGATTGGCGTGCGAGACCACGATCAGTGCGTGCATGGGAAGTTTTCTTTAGTTACTGTAGGTAATCTACTATAAGTAGATATCCCGCCTGCGCCGTGCACACTGATGGAACGCTGTCAGCTCACCGGATGGTGGTCTTGCGCGCGATGGGGCGATAGCCCTGCCATTCCGGGTGAGGCTGGGTGCCCGATGGGTTGGGCTGCAGGTGCACGTGCAGGCCGCCGAATTCCCCGAGGGCCAGGCAGTTGTCGACCTCGCGCAGGTCATCCTTGTGCAGCTGCTGGGCCCCTTGCAGCAGGCTGCGCCGTGCCTTCGCCTTGGCGCCGGCGGCATCGGCTGCGACGAACAGGCCGAACGCATGCAGCTCCGCCAGGCTGTCTGCGCGGTAGCCGCCCATGTTGACGAAGAACAGCGTGAGCCCGGACGGGTCCGGCTCCGGCGCGAGACGCACGTCGAAGCCATCGGCCCAATCGATGTGCATGTAGCCATCCAGGTGCAGGCTGCCGGGATCGCCGAACCACGCCTTGCGCAGGGCAGGGTAGGCGTCCTGCACGCGGGAAACCGCGGCGAACTGGACGTCGTGCAGTTCGATGTTGGCGCGGCCGGCCGTGCCGCCGATGTAGAACTGGTAGAGGTGTCGGCTGCGGGCGAGTGGGGTGGGCATGGCGAGAGAGCGTACTTGCGGGTGACGCGTCAGCGTAGCTGCAGATCGCAATCGATGCCGTGGGAAGCGTCTGTAGTGCCGCCCTTGGTCGGGCGCTCTTTTCACGGTGCCGACCAAGGTCGGCACTACCGGAGCAGAAGCTGCGCGCTGCAGGGCCAGCCTTCGGCTGTCCGGATCTGCTCCTGCAGATCAGTCGAACCCCGGGGCTTCTCATCTGCCGCTCTCCCCACCAGACAAATAAAAAGGGCCGCCCGATGGGCAGCCCTTTTCATTTGTCTGGCGGAGAGAGGGGGATTGCTGGGTGCATCCGTGCACCCAGCCCTTCCGCGCTGGGCGCTGCAGGGCCAGCCTTCGGCTGTCCGGATCTGCTCCTGCAGATCCGTCGAACCCGCAGGGCTTCTCATCTGCCTCTCTCCGCCAGGCAAATAAAAAGGGCCGCCCGATGGGCAGCCCTTTTCATTTGTCTGGCGGAGAGAGGGGGATTCGAACCCCCGAAGCGCGGTTTAGACGCTTACACACTTTCCAGGCGTGCTCCTTCAACCGCTCGGACACCTCTCCGGATTCCCCTGCGGAACGACAATGCCGTTGCAGGGGCCGCAGATTCTAGCTGGCTGCGCGGCTGGACACAAGGCCCTGCAGTTGCCGACGTAGGGGGCTGGACAGGCGTGGCACAATGGTCGTCCTGATGAAGACGGTGGCCTGATGTCCTATCTCGTCCTTGCCCGCAAGTGGCGTCCAAAGCGTTTTGCCGAGCTGGTGGGCCAGGAACACGTGGTCCGCGCGCTTACCAATGCGCTGGACAGCGGTCGCGTGCATCACGCTTTCCTGTTTACCGGTACCCGTGGGGTGGGCAAGACCACCATCGCGCGTATTTTCGCCAAATCGCTGAACTGCGAACAGGGCACCAGTGCCGATCCCTGCGGCCAATGTCCGGCCTGCCTGGACATCGATTCCGGCCGGTACATCGACCTGCTGGAAATCGATGCGGCGTCCAACACCGGCGTGGACGATGTCCGCGAGGTGATCGAGAACGCGCAGTACATGCCCTCGCGTGGCAAGTACAAGGTCTACCTGATCGACGAAGTGCACATGCTGTCCAAGGCGGCGTTCAATGCGCTGCTGAAGACGCTGGAAGAGCCGCCGGAGCACGTCAAGTTCCTGCTCGCTACCACTGATCCGCAGAAGCTGCCGGTCACCGTGCTCAGCCGCTGCCTGCAGTTCAACCTGAAGCGCCTGGACGAAGACCAGATCCAGGGGCAGATGACCCGGATCCTGGCGGCCGAAGAAATCGAAGCCGACGACAGTGCCATCGTGCAGCTATCCAAGGCCGCCGATGGCAGCCTGCGTGACGGCCTGTCGTTGCTCGACCAGGCTATCGCCTATGCCGGCGGTGCGCTGCGCGAAGACGTGGTGCGCACCATGCTGGGCACGGTGGATCGCACCCAGGTGGCGGCCATGCTCGACGCCCTGGCCGAAGGTGATGGCCAGCGCCTGCTGCAGGTCGTGGCGGCGCTGGCGGAGTTCTCACCGGACTGGAGCGGTGTGCTGGAAGCGCTGGCCGATGCCCTGCACCGCATCCAGGTACAGCAGCTGGTGCCCGGTGCCATCGCCGCCGATGGCCTGGACCTGGGCGGCTTCGCTGCGCGGGTGCGGCCGGAAGTGGTGCAGCTCTGGTACCAGATGGCCCTTAACGGCCGCCGCGACCTGCCGCTGGCGCCGAGTCCGCGCGCCGGTTTTGAAATGGCCGTGCTGCGCATGCTGGCCTTCCGTCCGGCCGCTGCGGTGCCGCCGGTGCCGCGTGCACCGGAAGGTGGCGAAGGTCTGCAGTCGGGTGGTTCGACGGGGGCGGCGAGTGGCTCGGCCGGTTCGACCGGCATCGCCGCCGCACCCGTTGCCGCCGCACCGGCGCCGGCCGTGGAAGCCAGCGTCCAGGCCGCAGCGCCCAAGCCCGGTCCGCTGCCGGACACCACGCCGGTGGAAGATCCCGAGCCAGCGCCGCCGGCACCGGTGAAAGATCCGCCGCCGGCCTCGAATGAACCGGATCTGCCCCCGTGGGAGATCGAAGCGGCCGATGACAGCAACCAGCGCGACGATGCACTGGCGGCCGAACTGGCTGGCCCGGACGCGGCCATGCTGGCGCCGTGGCAGCCACCTGCCGAACCGGCACCGCGCGCTGCGCCCACTGTTGCAGTGGCAGCACCGCCGAAGCCGTTCCGCGCCGAAGGCATCGACATCGCGCCTACCGCCAGGGTGGCCGAAGCAGCAGCCCCGGGCGGTGCTTCGGTGGCATTGGCCTGTGCCGAAGATTGGCTGGAACTGGTGGCTGCCAGTGGCCTGAGTGGGCCTTCGCGGCAGCTTGCCGCCAACGCGGCATTCATCAGTTTCCAGCACGGGGTCTTGAAACTGGGTTTGTCGCCCGGATTTGAGTACCTGAGTTCCGAACGCGCGCTGGGCGCGCTGGCGGAGATGCTGGGCAAGGCGCTGGGTTCGCCGCCGAAGATCGTGGTCGATGCCACGCAGGCGCCGGCCGAGACTCTGCACCAGCGATCAGACCGTCAGCGGGGTGAACGCCAGCAGGCGGCCGAGGCGTTTTTCATGGCCGATCCGGAAGTGCAGGTGCTGATCCAGAAGCACGGCGCGCGGCTCGTGTCCGATTCCATCCGTCCCTTTGAAGAGTAAAGAACCATGCGCGGCAATATCGCCCAGATGATGCAGCAGGCCCAGAAGATGCAGGAGAACCTGCAGAAGGCCCAGGAAGAAATCGCAAAGCTTGAAGTCACCGGCAGCGCCGGTGGCGGCATGGTCAGCGTCACCCTCACCGGTGCCAAGGAATGCCGCAAGGTGCGCCTGGATCCGTCGCTGCTGGGCGACCAGGAAATGCTGGAAGACCTGGTGGCCGCAGCCTTCAACGATGCGTCCAACAAGATCGATGCCGAGTCGAAGACCCGCATGGGTTCGGCCACGGCCGGCATGCAGCTGCCCCCGGGCATGAAGCTGCCGTTCTGATGCAGCGCAGCCGGGCATGGCCCGGCTCTATCCGAGCCGAATGATGTCCGCACCCCTGCTTGACCAGTTGATCGAAGCGCTGCGCGTGTTGCCCGGCGTGGGCCAGAAGACCGCCCAGCGCATGGCGTACCACCTGCTGGAACGCGAGCGCGAGGGCGGCGAGAAGCTGTCCTCGCTGCTGGCGCAAGCGATGGAGCGCATCGGCCATTGCGCGCAGTGCCGCGATTTCAGTGAAAGCGAACTGTGCGCGACCTGCGCCAACAACAGCCGCGAGCGCAGCCAGTTGTGCGTGGTGGAATCCCCCGCTGACCGGCTGGCCATCGAAAACGCGACCGGCTTCCGCGGCGTGTACTTCGTGCTGCAGGGCCGGCTGTCGCCGCTGGATGGCATCGGCCCGCGCGAACTGGGGCTGGAGCTGCTGGGCCAGCGGCTCGATGCCGGCGAGATCACCGAAATGATCATCGCCACCAGTGCCACTGTGGAAGGCGAAGCGACCGCGCATTACCTCGCCCAACTGGCGCGTGCGCGGCAGGTGCGGCCGAGCCGTCTCGCGCAGGGCCTGCCGCTGGGCGGCGAGCTGGAGTTCGTCGATCGTGGCACGTTGTCGCATGCCTTCGGCACGCGCAGCGAAGTGCGGGAATAAAGACAGAAGCATACCCACGCGCGGAGTGCCGACCTTGGTCGGCACCCCCTAAGAGGCGACATCCATGACCAGCGAAACGCTCTTCAGCAAGATCATCCGCCGCGAAATCCCGGCCGTCATCGTCTACGAAGACGAGGAGGTGCTGGGCTTCAAGGACATCGCGCCGCAGGCGCCGGTGCACGTGTTGTTCATCCCGAAGAACGAGGTCATTCCCACCCTGGATGACGTAACGCCGGGGCAGGCGCACCTGATCGGCAAGTTGGCGCTGGCCGCCGCACAGTACGCGCGCGAACAGGGCCTGGCCGAGGACGGTTACCGCATCGTCATGAACTGCCGCGAACACGCCGGGCAGACTGTGTTCCATATCCACCTGCACTTGCTGGCCGGCGCTCCGCTGGGCCACTTCGGCGCGCCCGGCCAGTAAGCGGCGCGCAACAGAAAAAGCCGCCCGAAGGCGGCTTTTTCATTACAGCTCAGGCAGCGCTTACCACCAGCCGTAACGGCCGTAGCCCCACGGGCCCCACGGACCCGGACCCGGGCCCCACGGACCGTACGGATAGGGCACCACATCGACCTGGCGCTGTTCCGGCCACAGGTAGATCACATCGGCGGCGAGCTTGGGCAGGCGATAGTCGTACTCGCCGATCTTGACGTTTTCATAGCCGTCCACGCGGCCGATGAAGGTCACATCGCGGCCTTCTTCGAACACCGCCGGATCATAGAAGCCGGCGCGGCAGGCAACGAAGCGGCCGTCACTGGCGTCGGTGGAACTGGTGGTCGGGCGACCACTGGCATTGAGCGGGCGCGACAGAAGCTGGAAGCAGGTCTGGCCCTGGCCCGGCAGCGTTTCGATGATGCGGCCGCCCCAACGCACCGGCGCGCCCACCTGCTGGGTCGCCACGGTATCGCGCGGGGTCACGGCGGCGAACTGGCCCTGCAGCGGCTTCGGTGCCGTCGCGCAGGCCGCCAGCGCCAGTGAGGCAGCCAGGGGAAGCAGAATCTTGATGTTCATGATGTGGCTCCGGAAGACGGACGATGCCTGCGCAGGTCGGCCAATAATGAAGCGTGGTCGACATGAGTGCCAGCGTAGCGCGCGTGGACGAAACGCTGGCTGAGCGCCAGCAAGGCAGGATCGCTCCGTTGGGCGTCAACGCGGCGTGCCCATTCCATCGCCGGCTCGGACGGTTCACGCGCCAGGCCCTGTCTCGCGTAACGGCGGCCGAGTCGGTGCCAGGCGCGCAGCAACGGGTCGCGCTCGCGTTCGCCGCGGGCCAGCACCCATGCCATTGCCCCCAGCGCCATCAGCGCAATCACCACCAAGCTGGAAATCAGCTGTGCCGGCGACAGGTCCGGCATGCCCAGCGGCCGCAGCAGCTGCTGCTGGCGGGTGGCGTCGAAGGACAGCACCATCTCGTTCCAGCCCCTGCGCAGCCAGTCCATCGCCTGTCCGGTCTGCAGCCAGGCCCCCTGCATGCCGCCCGCTTCGGTGCCCAGGCGATCTTCCAGTGTGTCGTAGATGCGTTCGGGGGCCACCGCGGCGGTGGGGTCCACGCGCACCCAGCCGCGTCCGGGAAGCCATACTTCGGCCCAGGCATGGGCGTCCATGCGCCGCACCACCCAGTAGTCGCCGATCGGGTTGCGCACGCCACCGGCGAAGCCGGTGACAACGCGCGCCGGCACCCCGGCATTGCGCATCAGCACGACGAATGCCGAGCTGAAGTGTTCACAAAAACCCACCTTCTGATCGAACAGGAATTCGTCCACCGCGTTGCGGCCGGGCAACTCGGCATCCAGCGAGTAGGCGAACTCGGCGCGGATCCAGTCCAGGCTGCGACGCACCAGCGCGGCGTCGTCGTTGCCGGCTTCGGTGCGCCACTGGCGAGCGAGCGCAGCGGTGCGCGGATTGAATCCTTCCGGCAACTGCAGCGACAGCTGGCGCTGCCGCGGCGACAAGGACGCGGCGAACACCTGCGGCGGCGCCGACTGCAGCGTCCAGCGGCTCAGCGAAGCCAGTGGGCGATCGCTGACCAGGCTGTAATCGGCGGTCAGTCGCGCGCCGGCCGGTGCACTGTTTGGCAGGTCCAGCGCCACCAGCTGGCGGCGGTCGGTGGGTTCGTAGTCGATGGTGTAGTTCCAGCGCTGCGTACCGGCCTGCACCGGAACCGGCGCGCGCCCTTCATTGCGGCGGTCGCCGATCCATGTGCGGCCATCGAAATGGGTCATCACCGGACCGCGCCAGTAGCGCTGTTCCGCCGCTGGCACCGGTCCATGGAACTGCGCGCGCAGCGCCGGGGTGTCGTCGGCCATCAGGTCCAGCCACTGGCCCGGTTCCATGCTGTCGGACAGGCCCGGCCGGCTGACCGCACGGTCCGGCAGGCCCCACAGCGGCTGTGACAGGCGCGGGAACAACCAGAAGGTTGCCATCGCCAAGGGCAGGCCGATCAGCAGCAGGCGCAGCACGCCACGCACCTGCACGCGCAGTGCCGGCGTGGGTGACCGGCCTTCGACCTGCGCCAGCCGCTGCAGCGCGAGCAGCGCGCAGACGCCGGCCAGGGTGGCCAGCAGGGTGGTCATCGGGCCTTGATCCAGCAGGAAAGCGGCGAACGGGGCGAACAGGGCGAAGCCGAGCAGGCTGCGCGCATCGCGCAGGGTATGCAGTTCGCTGGACTTGATCGCCAGCATCGCCGCCAGCAGCGCACAGCCGGTATCGCGTCCGGGGCGGACGCCCATCTGCACGTAGATCAGGGCGAGCATCGCCAGCACCAGCAACAGCCGCACGGTCACCGGCAGCAGGCCACGACGTGACACCACGGCAGTCAGCAGCGCGACACCGGCGATGGTGGCAGCGAGCACGCTGGGCAGCTGCAGCAGCAATGGCAGCAGGGCCAGCGCGGTGCTGGCCAGGGCCCAGCCACGTGCATGGCGGTCCAGCAGGGAGGGGGCAGGTTCAGTCATGCGGCAGCAGCGCCAGGGCGCGCAGGCAGAGGTGGTGGTGCGAAGCGCCCTGTGCAGGCCCGATGGCCGGCTGGCCTGGCAGCTTCAATGTATAGCGGCGGCCCTCGCGTTCGGCCAGGTCCACCCAGCGCGCAAGCCGGGCGATGCGTTGTTCAGTGCCCAGTCCATGCAGCTGGCGCCAGTCCAGCATCACTTCGATGCCGGCCGGCTTTTCATACTCGCGCACCAGCAGCGTGTCGCGCCGTGCGGAATGCTTCCAGGCGATGCTGCGGCGGGGGTCGCCTGCGCGATAGGGGCGCAGTTGATGCAGTTCTTCGCCGGCCGCATCCATCCTGCTGTGCAGCGGGTCGCTGCCTTGTTCGGGCAGCCCGGGGCCTTGGGTTTCGGCATGCGGATACACCAGCAGCGGTTGGTCCGGCCAGAACCATGACCACGCGCGCACCAGTCCCAGTGGCTGCGTGGTGGACAGGCGGATGCGGTCCAGGTCCAGCCAGCCGCGCTGGGTGGTGGGCAGTTCCAGTTCGGCATCCACCCGGCCGCCAGCGGGGACTGCGGTCCAGCTGTACGCATCGCCGTGGTCAAGTTGCAGGCCCGGGCGGCCGCGCTGTTCGCGCTGGGAAAGTGCAACGCGTACGCGCAGCGGCTGGCCGGCCGCCACCGGTTCGGCACTGACTGCATCCAGGCTCAGCCCGGACAAGGTCAGGTGTGCGCTGATCGCACTGGCCACGCCGGCGCCGGCCAACAGCAACGCCAGCAACAGGGCAGGGTTGTTGTTGTAGTTCAGCGCGCCGAGCAGCATCGCCGCCAGCACCGCCGCCACGAACAGTCCGAAGCGCGTGGGCAGGACGTAGATGCGGCGGCGGTCCAGCCGTTGCGGCAAGGTTTCCGGCTGGCGCGGGCGCGCCAGGTTCATCAGCCACTGCCGGCGCGTAGGCACGGGCACGTTCAATCCACCGGCACCGTCTGCAGGATCGCCTTTGCCAGCGCCGCGCCGGCCGACGACTCGGCTTCGCCGACCAGGCGATGCCCGGCCACGCCGATGAACAAGGTCTGCACGTCTTCGGGAATGACATGCGCGCGGCCCAGCAGCAGCGCGTGCGCCTTCGCTGCACGCAGCAGCGCGAGCCCGGCGCGCGGTGACAGTCCAACGCGCACGCCGGCGTGCTGCCGGCTGCGGGTCAGCAGTGCCTGCACGTAGTCGATCAGCGCATCGCTGGCATGCACCTGCAGCACGGCCTCGCGCAGTGCGCGCACCTGCTGGTCGTCCAGCTTCGGAGTGGCGCGCGCGATCAGGTCGCGACGGTCCACGCCGCGCAGCAGCTCGCGTTCGGCCTCCACGTTGGGATAGCCCATCGCCAGCCGCAGCAGGAACCGGTCCAGCTGCGAATCCGGCAGCGGGAAGGTGCCCGACAGGTCCACCGGGTTCTGCGTGGCGATCACGAAGAACGGGTCCGGCAGGGCGTGGGTCTGGCCATCCAGGGTGACCTGCTGTTCGGCCATCGCTTCCAGCAGCGCGCTCTGCGTGCGGGGCGGCGCGCGGTTGATTTCATCGGCCAGCAGCACGTGGGTGAACACCGGGCCAGGATGAAAGGCGAACTCGCGACTGCCCGGATCCAGGATCGACACACCGAGCACGTCGGCCGGCAGCAGGTCGGACGTGAACTGCACACGTTGGAAGCCCAGTCCCAGGCTGGAGGCCAATGCGTGGGCGAGGGTGGTCTTGCCCAGGCCGGGCAGATCTTCGATCAGCAGATGCCCGCCGGACAGCAGGGCGACGAAGGCCAGTCGTACCTCGTGGGCCTTGCCCAGCACCAGGGCGTTGACCTGTTGTTGCGCATCAAGCAGAGCCTGACGCAGTTCATCGGTTAGCATGCGGGGCACGGGGGGCGAAGAATCCATCGTCGTCTCTGGCTCGGTCTTCCTTCGATTCTATAGAGCAATGCAGGGCGAACAACGCGCACGCACGATATTTCTGTGGCTATGGACACTGATCACGGCAGTGAAGCTGGTCGTGGCCGCACGCCTGCCGCTGTTCGTCGACGAGGCCTTCTATTGGCAGGAAGGCCAGCACCTGGCCGCCGCCTATTCGGACCTGCCGGGCCTCACCGCGTGGCTGGCCCGGCTGGGCGTGGAGATCGGCGGGCACCATGTCCTGGCGTTGCGCCTGCCCTTCCTGGCCATCGGGGCCTGGTTGCCTTGGGCGGTATCGCGCATCGCCACGCGCTGGTTCGGCAACGTGGCCGGCTGGCAGGCCGGCAGCCTGACCCTGCTGATGCCGCTGTCGGCCACGCTGGGCATGTTGGCCGTGCCGGACGTGCCGATGGCGATGGCCGCGGTGCTATGCCTGGGGGCCGGCGCGCGCTTGCTGCACACGGTGGATGCCGCAGCCGCGATGCGCTTGGCGCTGGGCCTGCTGATCGGCGCGCTCAGCCATTACCGCTTCATCGGCGTGATCGCCGTCGGTTTCATCGCCCTGCTGATGTTGCCGCAAGGCCGCCGGATGCTGCGCGATCCGCGCATCTGGGTGGCGCTGGCCGTTGGCGTGCTGGCATGGCTGCCGTTGCTGGCATGGAATGCGGACAACCATGAGGCAGGGCTGAAGTTCCAGATGGTCGATCGCCATCCCTGGGATTTCCAGTGGACCGGGCTGTGGTTCCTGGTGATCCAGCCGATGCTGGTGACCCCGCTGCTGTGCGTGGCGATGTGGAAAGTGGCCGTGGCCGGCACGCGTGCCGGAGGCGGTGCGCGCGCGCAATGGCGTTACTTCGGGCTGGTTGGTGGCGTGTCCACGCTGGCGATATTCGTGCTCGGCTTCTTCACCGACGTGGAACGCATCAGTTTCCATTGGCCGCTGCCGGGCTACCTGGCGCTGCTGGTGGCCGTGCCGGTGGTGCTCAATGGCTGGCCGCGCTGGCTGCGCCGCACGGCATGGTGGACCGCCGGGGTGGGCTTGGCGTTGGCTTTCAGCTACTACCTGACGGCGTCTTCGCCGCAGCTGCGCGAGCAGTTGGCCGGTTACAAATATTACCCGCGCAATTTCGCCGGCTGGCAGCCGCTGGCCGATGCCGTGCGCGAGGAATTGCAGCAGATGCCGCCCGGCACCAAGGTGCTGGCCGGCAACTTCAAGGTCGGTGCGGAGCTGGGCTTCCAGCTGGGCGATGCCGATATCGCGGTGTTGCCACATCCGCTCAACGACAAGCATGGGCGCAGCGTGCAGCTGGGCTTGTGGGGCCAGCTGCACGATGGCAAGCGCGATGGCCCCCTGCTGCTTGTGCTTTCGCCCAGCGACCAGCGTTACCGTGAACTGCTGGACCGCTATCACGCAATCTGCGGCCAAGTCGGTCCGCTGCCGCCGCCGCGCGTGGTCAGCAGCGACCATGGCTTCCAGCGTTTCCTGTTGATCCGCCTGCCGGCCCAGCGCGAGGAGGGGCCGTGCATTACGCCGGCGATGGCCTGGTTCGATGCGCCGTCCTCCGGTGATGTCGTGGCGGCGGACCTGCACGTGCGCGGCTGGGCGTTCAAGGACGGCGTCGGGCTGTCACGCGTGGAAGTGCTGCTGGACGGACGCGCGGTGACCGATGCGGTGTACGGGCGGGCCTTCGACATCCGTCCGGCGTGGCCGCAGTCCAATGATCCGCAGCATCCCAACGTAGGCTTCGATGCTCACCTGGACACCCGCAAACTGGCGCCGGGACGGCACTGGCTGGGCCTGCGCCTGCATGGTCACGATGGCAGCGTGGAGCTGTGGCAGGAGCAACCCTTCGTGGTGCCCGCGCGCTGACGACTGTCAGCGGGGTGGGTGAGGACCTGGTGGGTGACGACCGTTGGTGTGATGGGTGACGACCGTTGGTCGTCACGCTCTTCGCCGGGGTCGGGAAAGGCCCGGTGACGACCAACGGTCGTCACCCACAGCAGCAGACCTCACACCGCCGCGATCCGTCGGTTTAGTAGGTGACGACCTTGGTCGCCACTACGGTATCGGGATTCCCGCTTGGCGCAGCAGTGCGCACAGCGCGATCAGCGGCAGGCCCACCAGCGCGGTCGGGTCGCGGTTGTCGATGGCCTCGAACAGGGCGATGCCCAAGCCCTCGCATTTGAAGCTGCCGGCGCAGTCCAGCGGCTCTTCGGCGTCCACGTAGCGTGCAATCTCAGCCTCGGTCAACACGCGAAAGCGCACCGTGGTGGTATCCAGCGCCTCCCTGCGTTCTCCGTCGCGCATGAGACAGATCGCCGTATGAAACTGCACTGCGGCCCCGGACATCCCGGCCAGCTGCGCCCGGGCGGCTTCCACCGTGCCCGGTTTACCCAACGGCTGGCCTGCCAGATCGGCCACCTGGTCCGACCCGATCACCCATGCGCCCGGGTGCCGCCGGGAGACCTCGGCCGCCTTGGCTGCCGCCAGGCGTACCGCCAGCGCGGCCGGGACCTCGCCGGGCAGGGGGCTTTCGTCCACCTGCGGGCGTGCGCAGTCGAAGGGCAGGCGCAGCCGTTGCAGCAGCTCGCGGCGGTATGGTGAAGTAGAGGCCAGCAACAGGGTATTCATGCGTGGAATCAGGGCTCTGGGCCACCCAGTCTGGCCCCTGGCTGAGGCCCGCCACAAGCCTGAAGCTGCAGGTAATTGACAGCGGCCGCGACGGTCCTTAACATTCAGCGGCTTATGTCCGCGAACGTGCCCGAAACGCTGGATGCTTGGCGGATGGTCGCAGCGCGAAGGCGCTTCGACGGCCAGGTCGATCTGGCTCAATTCACCCGCCTGCAAGGGCTTGTTGCCGATGCTGAAGGTCAGTGCACGTATGCACTGGAATTCTCGCACGACGACATCCTGCGGGTATCCTATGTGGAATTGACCATCGATACCGAGCTGCCGCTGATCTGTCAGCGCAGCCTGCAGCGTTTCCTGCTGCCGGTGAAGCTGGTGCAGAAGATCGGCCTGATCCGCGAGGAAGACGAGGAATCGTCCCTTCCGGAGGACTTCGAGGCCCTGCTGGTGCCTGAAGATGGCCAGCTTGTGCCGCTGGAGCTGGTCGAAGACGAACTTGTGTTGGCGGTCCCGGTGGTACCCCTCTCGCCCGATGGCGAGGCGGTGGACCAGGAATGGGCCCCGACGAAGGAAGAAACCGACAAGGTCAACCCGTTCGCGGCGTTGGCAGCGTTGAAGAAGAAGTAAGGTCGGGCTGGCCTGACCGAGCGAATATGCAGCCGGGTATCGTCGGCGGCTGCGGCGAAAGCGAAAAGTGTGCTGGGCGCTGGCGTCCTGTGCGACGAAACGACGAAGAACATCGAACCGAGTTTGGAGCAATCCCATGGCTGTGCAGAAATCCCGTGTCACCCCGTCCCGCCGCGGTATGCGCCGTGCGCATGACGCCCTGAGCGCAAAGCAGCTGTCGACCGACCCGACCACGGGCGAAGTGCATCTGCGTCACCACATCACTGCCGATGGTTTCTACCGCGGCAAGAAGGTCATCCAGACCAAGACTTCTTCCGTCGAAGAAGATTGATGTGAGTGAAGGCCGCTGCCGTGCCGGCAGCGGCCTTTGCCGTATCCCTCCGGGCACCGGCAACGGCCGCCCGCGCAACAGGAATGTCGATGAGCAAGCGGATCTACTCGAGGATCGCGGGCACCGGTAGCTATTTGCCGGAGAAAGTGCTGACCAACGCCGACCTGGAAAAAATGGTCGAGACGTCGGACGAGTGGATTGTTTCGCGCACCGGCATCAAAGAGCGGCATATCGCCGCCGCAGAAGAAACCACCAGCGACCTCGGCTACCACGCTGCGGTGAAGGCGCTGGAAGCGGCCGGCATCGATGCCAGCCAGCTGGACATGATCGTGGTCGGTACCACCACGCCCGATCTGATTTTCCCGTCCACCGCGTGCCTGATCCAGGCCAAGCTCGGTGCGACCGGTTGCCCTGCCTTCGACGTCAACGCGGCCTGTTCCGGCTTCGTGTTCGCGCTGGGCGTGGCCGATAAATTCATTCGTTCCGGTGATGCACGCCATGTGCTGGTCATCGGGGCGGAAACCCTCACCCGTATCGTCGACTGGAATGACCGCACCACCTGCGTGCTGTTCGGCGACGGTGCCGGTGCGGTGGTGCTGAAGGCCGACGAAGACACCGGCATCCTCAGCACCCACCTGCATTCGGACGGCAGAAAGAAAGAACTGCTGTGGAATCCGGTCGGCGTTTCGGCCGGTTTCGGCGAAGGCGAGCAGGCACGCGGCGCGATCCTGATGAAGGGCAACGACGTCTTCAAGTACGCGGTGAAGGCGCTGGATTCGGTGGTCGACGAGACCCTGGAAGCCAACGCGCTGGGCAAGGCCGACCTGGACTGGTTGATCCCGCACCAGGCCAACCTGCGCATCATCGAAGCCACTGCCAAGCGCTTGGACATGTCCATGGACCAGGTGGTGGTGACGGTGGACAAGCACGGCAACACGTCGTCGGCTTCGGTGCCGCTGGCGCTGGACCATGCGGTGCGCTCGGGCCGCGTGAAACGCGGCCAGCTGCTGCTGCTGGAAGCTTTTGGTGGCGGCTTCACGTGGGGTTCGGCACTGCTGCGCTATTGATAGCGCCAGTTGCGACATCGTTAAAACGTCGTTACGGCCCTTCGGGGCCGTACTGCGTTATGGAGGATCCCCATGGTTGAGCCGATTACCCTCGAAGGGCAACGGGCCTGGTTGAAGCAGTACGGCGAAGGCAGTCGCGCGGTCGCGCTCGGCCTGCTCAATTTCGTCGCCCGCCGTTTCCATCTGGATGCGCTGCGTCCGCCGCCGCACCGCGGTGGTGATGCCGCGCGGCAGACCGAAGCGCGCCGGCTGGGCGAGCTGCAGGCGCAGGGCGTGAATGTGCCGACGGTACTGGGCAGTGGCCACGCCGCGCTGGTGCTGGGCGACAACGGCAGCTCGTTCAATACCTGCCTGCGCGAGGCCGATGACGCCGGTCGCGATGTACTGGTGTCCGCAGCGATGCAGGCGATGGCGGCAGCGCATGCGCGCGGCGCGTATTTCGGCCAGCCGCTGCCGCGTAACCTGACCTGGGACGGGCAGCGCGTGGGCTTCATTGATTTCGAAGAAGACCCGCTGGAAGTGATGGACCTGGACCAGGCGCAGGCGCGCGACTGGCTGATGTTCGGCTATGGGGTGGCGAAGTACTACGCCGATCGCCCGCAGCAGCTGCAGGCGATGATGGCCGCCGCGATGGACGGTGCGCAGGCGCCGGTGCGCGAGCACGCGCATGCGGTAACCGGGCGGCTGCAGCGCTTGGCCAAGGCCGGCCTGGGCCTGGGCCGTTCGGCGCGTGCGCTGGCCCACGCCATCCTGATCGTGCATGGCGCCACCACGCTGGGCGTGCTGATGGTGCTGGTGGTGTGCGTGGACTGGTTGGCCGATGGCCAGCTGGACCTGCTGGAACTGCTGACCTGACGCAGGGTAGTGAAGGCCCCCGCCGAGCATGGCTCGGCGCTACCGAAAGCCCCATGTGCGTGGTGGGTGACGACCATTGGTCCTGGTGGGTGACGACCGTTGGTCGTCACGCCCCCGCCTGCCCTGCATACGCGCACGTACAGACGGCAGGCGGCAATCGCCTTTATCATGGCCTGCTTCGATTCAAACCAGGCGGATGACCGCGTGACTGATTCCACTCTTGCTTTCGTTTTCCCCGGCCAGGGCTCCCAGTCCGTGGGCATGCTGGCCGAACTGGCCGAGCTGCACCCGCAGGTGCGTGAAGCCTTCACGGAAGCATCCGATGGCGCCGGTGTCGACCTGTGGGCGCTGTCCCAGGGCGGCCCGGAGGAAATGCTCAACCGCACCGAATACACCCAGCCGGCCCTGCTGGCTGCCAGCATCGGCGTGTGGCGTACCTGGAAGGCACTGGGCGGCGCGCAGCCGTCGCTTCTGTCCGGCCACAGCCTGGGCGAGTACTCCGCGCTGGTCGCCGCCGGCGCCCTGAGCCTGCACGACGGTGCGCACCTGGTGCGCCTGCGTGGCCAGTTCATGCAGAACGCCGCACCGGCGGGCGTGGGCGCGATGGCCGCCGTGCTCGGCGCTGAAGACGCGCTGGTACTGGACGTGTGCAAGGAAGCGGCCGGCAGCCAGGTACTGGTGCCCGCCAACTACAACTCGCCCGGCCAGATCGTCATCGGTGGCGATGCCGCTGCGGTGGATCGCGCGCTGGCACTGCTCGCTGAAAAGGGCGTGCGCAAGGCGGTGAAACTGGCCGTCAGCGTGCCCTCGCATACCCCGTTGATGCGCGAAGCCGCCAACCGCCTGGCCGAAACCATGGCCGGCCTGTCCTGGCGGGCGCCGCAGCTGCCGGTGGTGCAGAACGTGGATGCCACCGTGCACGAAGGCGTGGACGCCATCGCCGCCGCGCTGGTGCAGCAGCTGTACCAGCCGGTGCAGTGGACCGGCTGCGTGCAGGCGCTGGCCGCGCGTGGCATCACCCGTATCGCCGAATGCGGCCCGGGCAAGGTGCTGACCGGCCTGGTCAAGCGCATCGACAAGACCATCGACGGCCGTTCGCTGGCCACCCCGGGCGACGTCGAAGCCGCCCGCGAGGCATGGTCGGCCTGACTCCCTTCCCGTTGCCCGCCTGCGTCGTGCCCCCCGGCATGGCGCCGCGCGCGGGCGACCGCACCATTCGAGGACAGCATCATGAGCAAGCCCCTGCAGGGTGAAATCGCACTGGTCACCGGCGCAAGCCGCGGTATCGGTGCCGCCATCGCCGACCTGCTGGCCGCCCAGGGCGCCACGGTCATCGGCACGGCCACCACCGATTCCGGTGCCGCCGCCATCGGCGAGCGCCTGGCCGGGCAGGGTGGCCACGGCCGCGCGCTGAACGTCACCGACGGTGCCGCACTGGATGCCGTGCTGGCCGACATCGCCAAGGAATTCGGCCCGATCAGCATCCTGGTCAACAATGCCGGCATCACCCGCGACAACCTGCTGATGCGCATGAAGGACGAGGACTGGGCGTCGATCATCGACACCAACCTGACCAGCGTGTTCCGCACCAGCAAGGCGGTCATGCGCGGCATGATGAAGGCACGCAAGGGCCGCATCATCAACATCGCCTCGGTGGTGGGCGTGACCGGCAACGCCGGCCAGGCCAACTACGCCGCTGCCAAGGCCGGCATCATCGGTTTCTCCAAGTCGCTGGCCAAGGAAATCGGCTCGCGCGGGGTCACCGTGAACGTGGTGGCGCCCGGCTTCATCGACACCGACATGACCAAGGCGTTGCCTGATGAAGCGCGCGCGGCGCTGGTCAACAACATCGCCCTGGAACGCCTGGGTTCGCCGGAGGACATCGCCCATGCGGTGGCCTTCCTGGCCAGCCCGGCAGCCAACTACATCACCGGAGAGACACTCCATGTGAACGGCGGGATGTACATGCCGTAAGCACGGGGCGCACGGAGCGCGCCGCAAGTGGTTGATCTGGATGGCGTTTTACTTGCATGCAAGGCGCCGCCGGTTTCCACTACACTATCCCACGGCCATCGTCTGCGATGGCGTCTTTTTGAACCACTACTCCATCTGGAGCAATACCCCATGAGCACCATCGAAGAACGCGTCAAGAAAATCGTCGTCGAACAGCTTGGCGTCAAGGAAGAAGAAGTCACCACCAGCGCATCGTTCGTCGATGACCTGGGCGCAGACTCGCTGGACACCGTCGAGCTGGTGATGGCGCTGGAAGAAGAGTTCGAGTGCGAAATCCCGGACGAAGAAGCCGAGAAGATCACCACCGTCCAGGCGGCGATCGACTACATCAAGTCGCACACCAAGGCCTGATGCAAGGCGGCTGGTGCGCGGCGGCGGCTCGGCCGTAACCGCGCACGGCATCCCATGGGGCCGCGAATGCGGCCCTGTGTATTTGCGCTGCTGCATACGGGCGCGGATCCAATTACGTTCCACCCCGTGTCATACCCGCACTACTTCCGGGTCAGGAGAAAGCAATGAAGCGTCGCGTCGTCGTTACCGGCATGGGCATGGTTTCGCCTCTGGGCAATGACCTGGCCAGCAGTTGGCAGGGCATCACCGAAGGCCGTTCGGGCATCGGTCCGCTGACCCACGTTGCCGACGCCTACCTGGACCGTTTCACCACCAAGATTGCAGGTGAGGTCAAGGATTTCGACATCACCGCCGACAACGAACAGTTCGGCAAGTACCGCGTGTCCGGCAAGGACGCCAAGAAGATGGACCCCTTCATCCACTACGGCCTGGGCGCGTCCTTCATGGCGCTGGCCGATTCGGGTCTTGAGATCAACGAAGGCAATGCCGAGCGCATTGGCGCCATCGTCGGCGCCGGCATCGGTGGCCTGCTGGGCATCGAAGAGCAGACCATCGACTTCCACGAAGGGAAGAAGATCTCGCCGTTCTACGTGCCCAAGACCATCATCAACATGCTGCCGGGCCAGCTGAGCATCATCGCCGGTCTGAAGGGTCCGTCGTTCTCGGCGGTGTCCGCGTGCGCCACGTCGAACCACTCCATCGGTACGGCGATGCGCATGATCCAGTACGGCGATGCCGACGTGATGGTCGCCGGTGGCGCCGAACGTGGCTCCTCGCCGACCGCGCTGGGCGGCTTCTGTGCGATGAAGGCGATGTCCACCCGCAACGATGACCCGACCGCAGCCTCGCGCCCGTGGGACAAGGACCGCGACGGCTTCGTGCTGGGCGACGGTGCCGGCATCCTGATCCTGGAAGAGTACGAGCACGCCAAGGCGCGCGGCGCGAAGATCTACTGCGAGCTGGCCGGTTTCGGTGCCAGTTCCGATGCGTACCACATGACCGCACCGGCAGAGAGCGGCGAAGGTGCTGCGCGCTGCATGGCGGCGGCGATGAAGGACGCCGGGGTCAACCCGGACCAGATCGGTTACCTCAACGCGCATGGCACGTCCACGCCGCTGGGCGACCTGGGTGAGACCATGGCGATGAAGACCGCCTTCGGCGACCACGCCTACAAGATGCTGGTCAGCTCCACCAAGTCGATGACCGGCCACCTGCTGGGTGCGGCGGGCGGCGTGGAAGCGATCTTCTCCGTGCTGGCGCTGCAGGATGGCGTGATTCCGCCGACCATCAACCTGCACCAGCCGGGCGAAGGCTGCGACCTGGACTACGTGCCCAACGAAGCACGCCAGGCCAAGGTGGACGTGGTGATGTCCAACGGCTTCGGCTTCGGCGGCACCAACGGCACGCTGGTGTTCAAGCGCGTCTGAGGCGGCTCCCGCCCGCTACGGCGTAGTGTCGAGCTTGCTCGACACCCCGGGCCGGCCCCCGTCGCATGGTCCCGGTAGCGCTGAAGGCGGCGGCAGGACATGCCCGGCGGCTGTTGCGGTCGCGTTTGCCGCTGCGCTCGCCGAGCATGGCTCGGCGCTACCGTCCCGGCGCTCGCCACCCTACACCCCCTCTTCCAGGCGCTGCGCCGACATGCCCGATCCTATCCTGATCCAGCCCCTGGACACCCCGGCCGACCTGCTGGGCCTGCAGCAGGCCGACCCGGCGCGCTTCCCGCTGCTGATGGAATCGACTGCTTCCGGCACCGCACAGGGCCGCTGGGACCTGCTGCTGGTAGCGGGCGAGGCGTTCCTGCGGCTGGATGCCGATGGCATCGTCCGCGACCATACCGGCCAGGCCCACGCAGGCGCCTTCCTGGACCTGCTGGACGCCGCTTGGCAAGCCGAGCGCCTGCCACCCGCGCACGCCCCCACGCTGCCCTTCAGGGGCGGCTGGGCACTGCTGCTGGACTACGAAGTAGCCAGCCAGATCGAGACCGTGCTGCCGCCGATGGCGCGCGCTGATGGCCAGCCCACCGCGCTGGCGTTGCGCTGCCCCGCCGCCGTGCTGCATGACCACCTGGAACAGCGCAGCTACCTGGTGGCTGAAGCCGGCCAGCAGGCGCTGCTGAGCACTCTGCAGGCGCAGCTGGCCACCGGCGCACCGGCCGCAGGGCAGGGCTGGCAGCCACCGATCCGCATGGAAGAAGACGCACCCGCATGCTTCACCGACGGCGTGCGGCGGGTGATCGATTACCTGCTGGCCGGCGATGTGTTCCAGGTGAACCTGTCGCGCCGCTGGTGCGCGCACTTTGCCGATGCGGTGAGCCCGCAGGCCCTGTATGCCCAGCTGCGTCGCGCCAACCCGGCACCGTTCGCCGGCCTGTTCACCGGCCACGGCCGCCACGTGGTGAGCTCATCACCGGAACGGCTGGTGTCGGTGCATGGCGGCCACGCGCAGACCCGTCCGATTGCCGGCACAAGGCCGCGCTTTGATGGCGACGACGATGCCGCGCGCATCCAGGAGCTGGTCGGCCACCCGAAGGAACGCGCCGAACACGTGATGCTGATCGACCTGGAGCGCAACGACCTGGGCCGCATCTGCACGCCCGGCAGCGTGGTGGTGGACGAACTGATGACCGTGGAAAGCTATGCCCACGTGCACCACATCGTGAGCAATGTCAGCGGCACCCTGCGCGATGACGTCACCCCGGGGCAGGTGATTGCCGCGACGTTCCCCGGCGGCACCATCACCGGCTGCCCGAAAGTGCGCTGCATGCAGATCATCAGCGAACTGGAACAGGTTCCGCGCGGCGCCTACACCGGCGCCTTCGGCTGGCTGAACCGCGACGGCGACCTGGACCTGAACATCCTGATCCGCACTGCCGAAGTAGCGGGCAACGAAGTCAGCTTCCGCACCGGCGCCGGCATCGTCGTCGATTCAGACCCGGACAAGGAACTGGACGAAACCCGCGCCAAAGCCCGCGGCCTGATGCGCGCCCTCGGCCAGCAAGGCTGACCCCGCGCCGCGGTAGTGACGGCCGCTGGCCGTCTGCGCCTGCTGTTGCCCCGGTGGGTGGCGACCGCCGGCCGTCAGCCTTTGCCTTCGCCCTGGTGGGTGACGACCGTTGGTCGTCACGCTGTCGCCGTCGCTGTCGCTGTCGCCGTCGCCCCACCCCCGCGCCCGCCGAGCACGGCTCGGCGCTACACGTTCGCGGTATCCTGCACACCTGAATAATTCTTCGAGGTAATCCATGGCGGCAGCCAAGCGCGGATGTCTGATGGTGGTGAGCATCCTGGTGCTGCTCGGTGCAATCGCCGTAGGCGCCGGCGCATGGTTTTTCTACCAACAGGGCCAGTTCGCTGACCGCCCGCTGAGTCCCGACCAGGAGAGCATCGTCATCGCCAGCGGTGATGGCTTCAACACCGTGCTCGGCAAGCTGCGCGAAGCCGGCGTGGACGAAGGCCAGGACGCGCAATGGCAGCTGCTCGCCCGCCAGATGGATGCCGCCGGCAAGCTGAAGGTCGGCGAGTACGCGCTGGATGCCACGCTGACCCCGCGCGAGCTGCTGACGCGCATGCGCCAGGGCCGCGTGCTGCAGCACCGCGTCACCTTCATCGAAGGCTGGAACATCCGCCAGGTGCGCGCCGCACTCAAGCGCGCCGAACCGCTGGTGCACACCACCGACGAACTGGATGACGCCGCGCTGATGCAGCGCCTCGGCTTCGGCGGCCAGCATCCCGAAGGCCGCTTCCTGCCGGAGACCTACGTCTACCAGCGTGGCGACACCGACGTGGACGTGCTCAAGCGCGCCCATGAGGCGATGGAAAAGGCCCTCGCCGAAGCCTGGGATTCGCGCGCCGACGGCCTGCCGATCAACTCGCCGTACGAACTGCTGACGCTCGCTTCCATCATCGAAAAAGAGACCGCGCTGGCCAGCGAGCGCCCGCAGATTGCCGGCGTGTTCGTGCGCCGCCTGAAGATGGGCATGCGCCTGCAGACCGATCCGACCGTGATCTATGGCATCGGCCCGGCCTACGACGGCAACATCCGCCGGGTGCACCTGACCACCGATACGCCGTACAACACCTATACCCGCGCCGGGCTCACCCCCACGCCCATCGCCATGCCCAGCCGCGATGCGTTGAACGCCGCCGCGCAGCCCGCAGCTGGCGATGCGCTGTACTTCGTCGCCGTCGGCGATGGCAGTGGCGCGCACGTTTTTTCGGCCAGCTATGCAGAGCACAACGTCGCCGTGGCGCGTTACCTGCAGCAGCTGCGCCAGAACCGCATCAAGGAGAACCAAGCGCAATGAGTGCCGCGCTGCTGCGCCACCCGCGCCTGATCAGCCTGGAAGGCGGCGAAGGCGCGGGCAAGACCACCGCCATCAATGCCATCCATGCCTGCCTGCGCGCGCATGGCCACGAGGTCGTGCTGACCCGCGAACCGGGGGGCACGCCGCTGGCCGAACGCATCCGCGCGCTGGTGCTGAAGCCTGATGAAGCGATCGCCGCCGAACCGCTGAGTGCCGAAGCCGAACTGCTGCTGGTGTTCGCCGCACGCGCCCAGCACGTGCGCCAGGTGATCCAGCCGGCACTGCGCCGTGGCGCCTTCGTGCTGACCGATCGCTTCACCGATTCCAGTTACGCCTACCAGGGCGGTGGGCGCGGGCTGGACGCCGCGTGGATTGCCGATCTGGAGCGCCGCGTGGTTGGCCTGCTGCCGGGCTTGACCCTGCTGCTGGACGTGGACGTGGAAACCGGCCGCGCGCGCGCCAACGGCCGCGATCTGTGGCCAGACCGCATCGAGAGCGAACAGGACGATTTCTTCCAGCGCGTGCGCGCAGTATTCCGCGAACGTGCGCAGCAGGATCCGCAGCGCTTCGCGCTCGTCGATGCCAGTCAGGTGCAACAGCGCGTAGCAGCCGATGTGGTGGCCTGCGTGGAGCAGTTCCTGCAGAACGGGGAGGGCGCATGAGCGCGACCGGAAAGGCGGCATTTTCACCGTGGCAGCAGCGCGCCTATGACCAGATGATTGCCGCGCTGGATGCGGGCCGGCTGGGCCATGGGCTGCTGATCTGCGGACCGGCCGGGCTGGGCCAGCGTGCCGTGGCCGATGCCCTGGCCGAACACGTGCTCACTCAGGGCGGTGGCCCGCAGGCCGACCGCGCGCGCCAGCTGATTGCGGCTGGCACGCATCCGGACCTGCAGATCATCAGCTTCATCCCGAACAAGAGCGGCGACAAGCTGCGCACCGAGATCGTCATCGAGCAGGTGCGCGAGATCGGCCAGAAGCTCTCGCTGACCCCGCAGTACGGCATCGCCCAGGTGGTGATCGTGGACCCGGCCGATGCGATCAACCGCGCGGCCTGCAATGCGCTGCTGAAGACGCTGGAAGAGCCGCAGCCCGGCCGCTACCTGTGGCTGGTGAGCAGCGACCCGGCGCGCCTGCCGCAGACCGTGCGCAGCCGCTGCCAGCGGCTGGAATTCAGGCTGCCGCCACGCGAAGAAGCGCTGGCGTGGCTGCAACATCAGGGCCACCGCGAGGACGATGCAATGGAGGCGCTGGACGCCGCGCGCGGCCATCCCGGGCTGGCCGATTCCTGGCTGCGCGAAGAAGGCCTGGAGCTGCGCCGCGAGGTCACCAAGGACCTGGAATCGCTGGCTGCGGGGCGCACCGGCGCAGTGGCGCTGGCACAGAAATGGACCGGCGATGAAGACGCCGCGCTGCGGCTGCGCTTTGCCGCCGACCTGGCACTGGCGATGGCCAGCAGCGATGGCTTGACCGCGCCGGAACGTTTGAACAAGCTGGCAGCCTGGTTCGACGCTGCCAACCGGACCCGCGACCTGCTGCGCACCACCGTGCGCGCGGATCTGGCCGTGGTAGAACTGTTGCTGGCCTGGAACAAGGTCAACGAACGGCAGCACCCAAGGGGTAATCGATGAGCGCCACCAACGCCCGACAGGGCATCCTGTCCCTTGCCGTAAAGGACAAGGCCGCGCTTTATGGCGCCTACATGCCGTTCGTGAAGAATGGCGGGGTGTTCGTGCCCACGCCGAAGCGCTATTTCCTCGGCGACGAGGTGTTCCTGCTGCTGACCCTGCCCGATTCCAGCGAGCGCCTGCCGGTTGCCGGCAAGGTGATCTGGGTGACCCCGGCCGGCGCGCAGGGCAACCGGCCCTCGGGCATCGGCGTGCAGCTGGCGGATGGGCAGGAAGGCGAGGCGGTACGGCACAAGATCGAGACGCTGCTGGCCGGCCTGACCACGTCGGAAAAGCCGACCCAGACGATGTGAAGAAGTGATCTGAAAAGTATTGACGCTCTCGGGAAAGCCCCTATAATGAGCGGCTCAGCAGCATCGGGCGGTTAGCTCAGCGGTAGAGCATTGCCTTCACACGGCAAGGGTCACAAGTTCGAACCTTGTACCGCCCACCATGATCAGGTTGAAAAAGCCTCCGGAAACGGGGGCTTTTTTGCGTTATTCGCCATCCCCGGACTCTGGTTGATGATTGACATCGATTTCGTCGACGTCATTGGCGATGCTGCGCGCCCGCAAGAGGGTACCAAGGCCGCACCCCGCATCGACCTGCACATCACACATCCAGCTTCAGCCAAGCTACCAGTGCCGTGAACGCGGGCGACGGCTGCCGGCGGTTAGGGTAGTAAAGGTGGTAGCCGGGGAAGGGGACGCACCACTTGTCCAGCACAGCCACCAACCTGCCCTGTGCAATGTGCTCGGCTACCATCGGTTCCGGCGCATAGGCCAAGCCCAGTCCATCCAGTGCGGCATTGATTACGTGGGTCATGCTGTTGAAGACCAACGGTCCGTCGCCACGTACGGTGAATTCCTTGCCCTTTTCTTCGAACTCCCAGGCATAGATGGCGCCGTTTGGGCGATGCCGGATGTGCACGCAGCGGTGTCGGGTGATGTCGGCCGGCTTCCTGGGCTTGGGATGCTTCTCGAAGTAATCGGGCGATCCCACCACGACCAAGCGCCAATCGGGGCCAACCCTGACCGCGATCATGTCCTTGCTGAGCGCCTCGCCCAGCCGGATGCCGGCGTCGAAGCGCTGCTCCACCACGTTGGTAAAGCCGTAATCCACGTAGAACTCAAGCGTTATATCCGGGTACTCGGCCAGGAATCCGGCAAGCCGTGGGCGGATGATGGTCTCCATGGAATCGTCCGTGCAGGAGATCCGCAGGGTTCCAGCCGGACGGTCGCGCAGGTCTCCCAGTGCCTCCACGCTGGCACCGATGGCCTCGAAGTGCGGTGCGATGGAGCGCATCAGGCGCTCGCCCGCCTCGGTAGGGGAGACGTTGCGGGTGGTCCGCGCCAGCAGGCGGATGCCCAGGCGCTCTTCCAGCAACCGCATCGAATGGCTGAGCGCAGAGGGCGTCACCCCAAGGCGAACCGCCGCTTTGGTGAAGCTCTGCTCCTGTGCCACCACCAAAAAGGCTTGGAGGTCATTGGTCTTCACGGCGCTCATGGGGCAATTGTGAGCTCAACTCATCAATGCATCAACTTTCAGCCGGCTTATCGCAGTAGCGGCCGGGGCCTATCTTGGCGACCTGAGTCCCCACCGAGGCCGCACGCGCATGAAACCCACCACGTTGCTGCTGGCGCTGCTTGCCAGCCACCTCCTCCCGCTTTCCACGTTGGCCGCTGTCGCGCCGCTGCCAACCCGTCCCGCCGGGGCGGATAACTTCTACCGTAGCCCCACGGTCACCGGTGAGCGCGTCAGTTTCCGCAACCAGTACCAGATGGAAGTGGTAGGCACGATGTACCGCCCTCAGGGCCTGCCTGGCGGCAGCCGCGCCCCCGCCGTGGTGGTCGGCCACCCGATGGGCGCGGTGAAGGAACAGAGCTCGCAACTCTACGCGCAGAAGCTGGCCGAGCAGGGCTTCGTTACGCTGGCGATCGATCTTTCCTTCTGGGGAGAAAGCGGCGGTGCTCCGCGGCACCTGGTTGCTCCGGAAATCTATTCGGACGACATCAGTGCGGCCGTGGACTTCCTGAGCACGCAGTCCTTCGTGGACCCGGATCGGATCGGCGGCCTGGGTATCTGCGGTAGCGGCAGCTTTGTGATCAGCGCGGCCAAGATCGACCCGCGCATCAAGGCCATTGCCACGGTGAGCATGTACGACATGGGAGCGGCTGCACGGCAGGGGCTGAACAACGGGCAATCGCTGGAACAGCGCAAGGCGGTGATCCAGTCCGCAACCGATCAGCGCCTGGCCGAGTTCAAGGGCGGGGCAGCTGTGTACGTGCCAGGCACAGTGAACAAGCTCGATGCTGACACCCCTGCCATCCAACGCGAGTTCTTCGACTTTTACCGCACCCCGCGCGGCGCCTACACGCCCAAGGGCGATACGGCGGAGCTGACGACCCAGCCGCTCTTCAGCAGCCTGGTCAAATTCATGAACTTCTATCCCTTCAATGACATCCAGACCATCTCGCCCCGGCCGATGCTGTTCGTCTCCGGCGACGCCGCGCATTCCCGCGAGTTCAGCGAAGACGCCTACCAAAGGGCGGGCCAGCCGAAGGAGCTCTACTGGGTGAAAGGTGCGGGGCACGTGGACCTGTATGACCGTACCAACCTGATTCCCTTGGAAAAACTGACGAGGTTCTTCCAGCGCGGTCTTGCCTCGAAATGAGCCGCAACGACGCCACTGCAGGTCGCGCCAATTGGGGCGGCGTGCTCGCGATGACGCTGTGCGTCTTCGCGTTGATCGCCTCTGAATTCATGCCGGTGAGCCTGCTTACTCCCCTGGCGGAAGATCTGGGCGTGACCGAAGGTCTTGCCGGGTACGGCATTGCCATTTCAGGCGCCTTTGCGGTGCTGACCAGCCTGTCAATCTCCCGGTTGGCAGGCAACATGGACCGACGAACGTTGCTGCTGATCCTCACCGCGTTGATGGCGGTGTCGGGTGTGGTGGTGGCCTTGGCTCCCAACTATCCGGTCTACATGACAGGGCGCGCGCTGATTGGCGTGGTGATCGGTGGGTTCTGGTCACTGTCTGCCGCAACGGCCATGCGGCTGGTGCCTGCTGCAAAAGTCCCGCGAGCCTTGGCGATATTCAACAGCGGCAACGCGCTTGCAACGGTCGTTGCGGCGCCATTAGGCAGCTACTTGGGCGGCATGATCGGCTGGCGCGGTGCGTTCCTGTGCCTTTTGCCGGTGGCTGCCATAGCCCTCGCATGGCAGTGGCTTTGTCTGCCCTCCATGCCTGCGGAGAGCGCGCAGTCGCAAGGCGGGCTGGTCGCGCTGTTCCGGCGGCGTTTGGTGGCAATTGGCATGCTTGCCTGCGGTGCCTTCTTCATGGGGCAATTTGCGTTGTTCACCTACGTGCGGCCGTTCCTGGAAAGGGTGACCAGTGCGGGAACGTCCGCTGTACCCCTGGTGCTGCTGGCCATCGGCGTAAGCGGCTTCGTGGGCACGCTCGTCATTGGCGCGTTCATCAGGCGTGGGCTTTACCGAACGCTTGTGATCATTCCAGCCTTGATGGCGCTCATTGCCGTGGCCTTGGTTGCATTGGGGCCCCACCTTTGGCCGACCGCCGCGCTGCTCTCGGCATGGGGCCTGCTGGCAACGGCCGCGCCAGTGGGCTGGTGGAGCTGGCTGGCCCGCACTTTCACTGACAACGCCGAGGCCGGCGGCGGGCTGATGGTGGCGGTGGTGCAGTGCTCCATCGCACTCGGCTCGACCGTCGGCGGACTGCTGTTAGACAGCGTCGGCTTTGCCAGTACGTTCCTGGCCAGTGCAGGCCTGCTGCTGATTGCCGCACTGCTCGCCTATGTCACGGCGGCCGGCGCTGCGGCCCCGTCGGGGCCGGCGGTCGCCGCGGAGGGTCGGGGCTGATGGGGCGAATGTCGTCGACCGCAGAGCCGCTGCTGTGCCTTTCTCTTGCATTCGGAGCGGTGTCGGCATGCTCTGCCGAGCACAATCATCAACCCATCGTGCCCATGAAAGTACGGTCCAATCCGGAGGTCCATTCCATGAAGATTCGACTGATCATCAATGATCAGACGCTGTCGGCCACCCTGGAAGACAGTATCCCCGGACGCGAATTCGCGGCCCAGTTGCCCCTGACGCTGCAGCTTGAGGACTACGCCGCGACTGAGAAGATCGCGCAGCTTCCCCGCCGTCTCAGCGTGGCGGGCGAGCCGGAGGGAATCACGCCGGTGGCAGGCGATATCGCCTTCTATGCGCCGTGGGGAAACCTGGCCATTTTCCACAAGCCCTTTGGATACTCGAAGGGTCTGATCCGGCTGGGTCGCATAGAAGGAGGACTGCAGACCCTTCGCACGGAAGGCCCCGTTGAGGCGCGCATCGAGTCCGACTAGCGGTTGGCCGCATCCCTTATAAACCACAACGAGGTGAGCCACATGGAAATCAAACGCGTTGGTACGCAGGCATCCATCAAGGGATCGGCGGACTGGTTTACCGGCACCGTCCGCATCGACCCGCTCAATGCTGCCCCTGCGCCATCGAGGGTATCCTGCGCCGCGGTCACCTTCGAGCCGGGCGCGCGCACTGCGTGGCACACCCATCCGTTGGGGCAGACGCTTATCGTTACTGCCGGCTTCGGTTGGACACAGTGCGAAGGCGGGCCGATCGTGGAGATCCGCGCGGGTGACGTGATCCGGTGCCGGCCGGGTCACAAACACTGGCACGGTGCATCGCCCACCACCGCCATGACGCATATCGCAGTCCAGGAGGCGTTGGATGGCAGGAACGTTGACTGGCTGGAGCATGTGACCGAAGCGCAGTACCTGGCCGGACCTGCCGCAGCTGACGCACCGGCCCGCTCTGAGGGAGGCGCCTGACATGTTGGTTCGATCCGCGTTTCGCGGGCTCATGGCCCTCTCTGTCTGGGCGCTGCTCGGCGTTCCCCATGAGGCTCAAGCTGCGGCGCCCGAGCAGATCACCGCTGCCGGGAATCAGGCTTCGATGAAGGGTCCTGCGGAGTACTTCACCGGCAGCGTTCGCATCGACCCGCTCTGGCCCGCGGACGCTGGTATCTCCGCCTCCGGCGGGCTGGTGACGTTTGAGCCGGGTGCACGATCAGCGTGGCACACCCACCCCGCGGGCCAGCGTCTGGTGGTCACCTCTGGCGTTGGGCGCGTGCAGGAGTGGGGTAAGCCCCTTCAGGTCGTTCGTCCCGGGGATGTGGTGTGGTGCCCGCCAAGGGTGAAGCACTGGCATGGAGCTGCCCCCGGTACCGCTATGACGCACCTTGCCGTGACCGGCGTGCGCGAGGGTCAGAACGTGAACTGGTTGGAGAAGGTGACCGATGCCCAGTACCAAGGCGATTGATTGGAAACGGCGGTCCAGTCGTCTCGCCTGCCTGATGGGTGCGGCGATGCTTGTCTCCGGTCCGGGACAGATGGCTTTCGCATATGAAGGAGCAGCTATGAACGTCAGATCAAACGTGGGTTCTACCACCGAACTGGACACCCGCCAGCAAGCCATTATTCCGATCAGCGCCTCAGCAGCAACTGGCAACATGGATATCCTTCGGGGCGCGCTGAATCAGGGCTTGGACGCGGGACTGAGTGTGGCCGAAGCACGAGAGATCCTCGTGCAGGTTTACGCCTATGCGGGCTTTCCGCGGAGCCTGAACGCATTGAGCGAACTGATGAAGGTGGCGGAGGCGCGCAGGCAGAGGGGCATCCAGGATGAAGCCGGGCGCGAGCCCGGCAAGCCGATTCCCAAGGGCGACGCGTTGCTCGCCGCAGGCACCGCGAATCAGACCCAGCTGGCTGGAGGTCCGGTCTCAGGGCCATTGTTCGATTTCGCACCGCAGGCAAATGAGTATCTGCGCACGCATCTCTTTGGCGACATCTTCGAGCGCGACAACCTTGATTGGCAGAGCCGCGAGTTGGCTACGGTCAGCATGCTGGCTGCCATGTCCGGGGTGGAACCCCAGTTGCAGTCTCACATAGGAATCAGCATGAACATAGGCGTGCGCCCTGAGCAGCTGTCCAGCCTGGCCGATGTTCTCGAAGCCCGATTCAGCGTGGAGGCTGCCGAACGTGTCCGCGTTAGTATTCAGCGCCAGCTCGAGGATCGGCAGGAATGATGCTCCGGAAAACTCTGCGCCGAGTGGCACGTGCACGTTGGAGAATTGATTGAAAAAGATACTCATCGGAACCTTGATCGGCATGGCTGCATGCTCCTTCAGTGTTGGAGCTGAGGAGTTGCAGATGACGAGGCTGTCAAAGATCACCGTAAACGCGGACCATTTGCCCGCCTACCGAGACGCCCTGGCTGAAGAGGTTCGCGCCTCAATGGAGCTCGAGCCAGGCGTGCTTTCGTTGTACGCCGTCTTCGACAAGAAGGACCCGACCAGACTGACGATTCTTGAAATATATGCGAGCCGGCAGGCATACGAACAGCACGTGAAGAGTCCCCATTTCCTCAAGTACAAGAACGGGACGCTGCACATGGTCAAGTCTCTGGAGCTGGTTGATGTTGATCCTCTTCTGCCGGAGCTGAAGATCAAGTAGCAGTGAACCTTGCTGCGCGGACGTGACCGAAGCAATCATGTGCACGGCGATCTCAAAGCTTACCGACTGCTTTGTAGCGGGAAGCGCCCTGTTGAACAAGGTGTTGCAGTTCTTCCAGCACAGCCGGATCCGAAGAAGTGAAATTGAAGCACGACTTCCCCTGCATTTGCTTTTTCAAGGCTGGACTGAGGTCGCAAAGCAGTTCGGGAAAGTCATACACCGGCATGAAGTGAAACGAATGCTTGCGGCCCGATACCTTAATCGCCCCGAAGAACTGAACCTTGCCCTTCGCATCAAGCTTTCTACAGTTTGCGTAGAAACGCCCATTCTCATCGTGCACAACCGAAAGCTCGCTTCGATAGGCAAGGAACAAGTCGCGCAAAGCAGCGAAAAGCTCAGGCGACTTGCCATCCACAGCCAGCTCCATATGGGTGGCAGGTACTTGTGGCGTCTTCATGCGCCCAGCCCGGTCGGAAACCCCGATTCTGCACCTATCCGAGGAACCCGGCCCCCTATTCAGCTTCCGTCCAAACTATGAACGCATTCAGCTGTTAAGGTTTCTCCTTGCTTAGTTCGCGCAGAAGCGCAAGGAGGTTTCATGTCCTTGGAAGCTGTGGTGTACACAAGCCGGGTCAGCAAGCGCATCGACCCGCAGGACCTTCAGGCGCTCGTTGCCGATGCCGAAGCGTTCAACCGTGCTGCCGATGTCAGTGGCGTGCTGCTGTTTGACGGCGGCCGGTTCCTTCAGTATCTGGAAGGCCCCGGCGAGGGCGTGGCACAGGCTTACGGGCGCGTGCGCCAAGCTGGCCTGCACACCGGCATTGCCGAGATCGCCAAGGGCGTGACCGGCAAGCGCCTGTTCCGCCATTGGCCGCTGAAGAAGTTCGAAGTGGACAGCATCGTGCTGGGCTCCATCGCCCGCGCGGACTGGTCCGGTTTCGTGCAGGGCAACCGCCGGCCCGGCGCGGTGGACCATCTGCTGGACGTAGTGAACGGACGTTTCAGCCACGCCTGAAACTGCGAAGCGCCGTCCGTGCGGCGCCCGCCATCGGCATCGCGCAGACGGATGCTACAGGAGGCAGGGAGTCCTGGAGCTACACATGGGTCACGGGCGAGGACGCCGCAGCCTTCTGGCAACTCACTGCCTACGACTACAAGAAGGGTGAGTCAGACCCCGGGACGATCAGGGCAAGCACATCCCCTGGGTGAGCTTGACCCGAGGCGTGTTGCCGGCAGGTCGGCCGGGCAGGGGCGTGACGACCAACGGTCGTCACCCACCAAGGACAGTCGTCACCCACCGAGGGCGGTCATCACCCACCCGATGCACCTCACTGCCAATGGAATCAATCAGCGGTAACGCGATCTTCCACCCGCAGCTGCAGGTTCATTGCGCGCATTACACCGAGCACGGTTTCCAGGTACAGCGGGCGGGTGCCGTTCAACTGGCGGCGCAGGGTTACCACGCTCACGCCGCACGCCTGCGCGATGCGTGACATGCCGTGCAGTTCTGCAACCAGCAGCAGGGCGCGCCCGATGCTCGGTTCGTCACATCCCTCCATCCGCATCCGGACGTCCAGGTACTCCGCGCGCTCAGCGTCGCGGGCGGCGGCGCTGTTGATCGGCGGGATCTTGAATTCGATATCACTCATGTTGCACTCCGCATGGATTCGATGGATGAGTTCACCAAGGCGCGGCCGGCGGTGATCAGGCCCTCCACCAAGTGATCGCTCAGCACGGCATGCGTGCCGCCGTCCTGCCTGCCCACCTGCACCGAATGCAGGATTTCAAGGATCGCGCTGATGCCCTGCAGCGTGGCGCGCGGCACGGCTACCTTGCTGTGGCGGTCGGCGTAGCTGTCCAGGTCGAACACACGTGCGTCTTTGGGTAAGTCGGGCACCAGCTGCAGATGCACCACGCCCGCCGGATTTTCGCGGGAGTGTTCGAACTCCTCCAGCTTCCTTTCCAGCCGCTCCATGAAGTAAGGCGGAAACTCGTGGATCTCGTCGCCGATCAAGGCGTGCAAGCGTTTGGCACTAAGCGGATTCTGCGATTCCATCGGTCATCCTTCCCAAGGCGTGTGGCCACCTGCGCGGACGCGCGAGGTGGCGGGCGATGCGGGTTGGCATACCGGGGCAAACACAAAAATGGCCGGCGGATCAGGGATCCCCACACATCGCCCACCATGAAACCGGCGCGCGATGCAGTGCATTCTCCGCCGTGCCCAGAGGGCAAAACAGAGCCAAAATTGTATTTGCCGAACAGGATGCCAATCCCGACTGACGCTTCTACGTCGCCAGCATCTACATACCAACAGCCGCAGGCATCCACGTACATGGGCCGATCTTCAAAAGCACAGCGCTCAGTGGACGTCCACGTCATCGCAGGCAGGCAGGGGCGTCACGCCGAACGCATGCTCAGGCGTGCACGTGTCGTCGATCCCGTAGGCAGCCGATCAAGCCATTACAGCATGGCGGGTTGGGTATTGAGCAGCCTGCATGCGTCGTTGCATTCGGTCGTGTTGAATACAGCAAGCAGGGGTGCAACGAGCGATTTATCTGCATTCGCCACTTGATTGACCTGCTGCTGCACGTTTTTCTGATGTTGCGCGCGTGCATGCAGCGATAGCGAGCGAACGGCCATGTCGGCCGCCGGCAATGCCTCGCGCAGGATGGCTTGGCGCTGCAGCAGCGGTGTGTCGGGCGAGGCTACGGTGACGCTCACACGTGCATAGTAGCCAACCAGCAGCTCGGCATGCATGCGCAGGGGCAGCAGATAGTCATCGGTCCGCTGTGCGTCTGGCTGTCTTGCCATGGCGGTTCCGCGCAGCGATACGTGCTTGGCGTTGCACTGCAATGCGAACACTTTCGCGTCATTCCACGCGGGCGCCATCTGCTGCAGCAGGGTCCGGTTGGCGCCGTCACCTGTCATGTCCGAGGAGACCAGCACGGCGTGTTCGGCGAAGCCACAGATCTGCAGTGCTTGCGTGGGCGTCATGGCGTCCATGCCAACCAGCACATCTGGATTGTTGGCGCTGCGTACTTGGGACGCGATTTCGCTTACTGCAGGTTTCTTGGTAGAAGCGGCCATCGCCTTGAGCGTCTGCATGGCCTGGTATTGCCGTACGGCGGCAGGGGTCTGCGCCGGCTGGGCGAGCGCCACGAGTGGTGCCAGAAGCAGGCCGGCGAGCAGGGCAGGGCGGAATGAGCGGCAGCTGGGCATAACGGCGTCCTTGCGTATGAAGTTCAGGCGTACCCGAATGGTATCCGAGGGCCGGTTACTAACCGATCAAGCGCTGCCGCTTCCGGACCCGTCCGGGCCGAAGCGCTGCACAACCGATCTGCACGCCACAACGGCTTGCGGCAGGGCCCATTCGATGGCTTCCTGAAGTTCCGGCTCCAGTTCGGCCAGCGCTGCTGGGGCCCATTGGTCACGCTCGGCCCCGGTGGGCAGGGTTTCGGTCTCCGACGAAATCATGGCGAAGAGGAAGAAGTCCTCATCGTGCTGTTCCACCTCGACTTCCCAGCGTAGGCTCCTTAGCGCATGGCAGCCTGCAATTACGTTGATCGTTCCGTCCAGGATGCCCGAACACAGCGCCACGGCTTGGCGACGGAAGTCGATGACATACTCTTCGTGGCTCATGTGGCGGATCACGGGATGTCCTTTTCAGAGTGGACAGTGGGCCATCAATGGGCTCCGCTAGGCGAGGCCGCGGAGTATGTCCAGCCGGTTGGGTGGGGCATCGGGAGCCAAGAACCGAGGGATGGTGTCGGCGGTGCGTCGTGGCCGCGACAGGAAGGGGACGTGCCACTCCGCAACACGACGTTCGAGTACATGCACGTAGCGACCGGGTTCCGGCTCGTCGATGTATTCCTCCTGGACGATCAACGCCAGTGGCTCCTCAGCGCCCTTCGATGACGCGGAAAACTCCAGCGCCTCCTCATGCGTCTCGAAGGCGTGGTAATAGTCACTGCCGTCTGCCAGATCAGGTGCGCCGCGTTCGGGATGGCTCCACACACGGTATTCAAGCACCGCATCCCATACGTAGCCGCCGCCGGCTTCTGCCTCTGCCGGATACGTGCCAACCAGGCCAGGCGCAACCACAGGATGCGAAGGAACAGTCATTGCGTCATGGCTCTCGTGGCCGATGTGGTGGCTGGTGCCAAACCTTACACCGGCTCCCCAACACGCGCATACCGCGTCGGCGACATTCCCATCTGCCGCGCGAAAGCCACGCTGAAGGTCACCGCGCCCGAATAGCCCACGCGTTCGGCCACCTGTTCCAGACTGAGTTCGCGGGTGCGCAGCAGGCGCTTGGCCAGTGCCATGCGCCAAGTCAGCAGGTACTCCATCGGGGCCACGCCGACCACCTTGGTGAACCGCGCCGAGAACGCCGAGCGCGATAGCGCGGCCTGGTCGGCAAGTTCGGCCACGGTCCATCCGTGTTGTGGCCGCGCATGCATCGCACGCAGTGCCACGGCCAGGCGCTCATCGGCCAACCCTCTCACAAGCCCGGTGCCTTCGGCAGGCGTCCCCCGGCTGCGCAATGCCTCGATCAGCAGCACGTCCAGCAGGCGCTCCAGCACCACTTCGCGCGCCGGCCGCCGCGAGCGCGCTTCGTCCCCGACCATCCGCACCAACGCGGTCAGCCGTGCTTCCCCACGCACGTGCACCAGGGCGGGCAGCAGCGCCACCAGCAGCGCGGCATCCGGCGACCCGAACTGGCAGTGGCCGACCTGCATGCGCAGGTCCACCGGTCCGTGCTGGCGGCCGATGCGGAAATGGTCCTCGCCGAGCTGCGTGGGCAGCGTAGCGGGCAGGTCCGGCGCCGCATCCAGGCTGGCGGTCACCAGCGCGTGCACGGCCGGTATCAGCACGAAGTCGCCGGCCTGCAGCCTGATGGGCGCGCCTTCGTTGATCATCAGCTGGCAGCCACCTTCCAGCACGGCGGCGTAGAACGGTTCACCCGGAATGTCGCGTCGAATGCACCATTCACCCGCCCCCTCCACCCGCTTGGAGTAGCGCGCAGTCGGCTGCAACAGGGCGACAACCTCGGACAGGGGATCGGACATGGCAGGACGATCAGAGAGGTTATATGGACGCTGGAGTGTAGCGCGTCCTGCGGACGGGACCGACCATGGACACCTGTTCCCACGTAGAGGTTTGCTGATGTCGACTGTGATGATTACCGGCTGTTCCTCCGGCTTCGGGTTGGAAACCGCCCGTCTGTTCCTGGCACGCGGGTGGGATGTGGTGGCCACCATGCGCACCCCCGACGCCGAGCTGCTGCCTGCTTCCGATCGCCTCCGTGTGCTGGCACTGGATATCACCGATGCTGACAGCATCGCACGCGCCATTGAGCAGGCCGGGCCACTCGACGCGCTGGTGAACAACGCCGGCTTCGGTGCGCCTGTGCCGGTGGAGCTGACGCCGATGGACACCGCACGCGCGCTGTTTGAAACCAACACCCTGGGCACGCTGGCGATGACCCAGGCGGTGCTGCCGCAGCTGCGCGAGCGCGGTGCCGGGGTGATCGTCAACGTGACCTCCTCGGTGACCCTGAAGGCGCTGCCGTTGGTGGGCGTGTACTCGGCCAGCAAGGCCGCGGTGAATGCCTTCACCCAATCACTGGCGATCGAAGTGGAACCCTTCGGCGTGCGGGTGCGGCTGGTGCTGCCGGGGCGCTCGCCGACCACGCGCTTCGGTGCGAATGCGGGCGTGCATCTTGGCGGATTGGAACACCCGGACTACGGACCGATGGTGCAGGGCATCCTGGCAGGTTTCCGCGATACCAGTGGGCCGGTCACCGAGGCGCAGGACGTGGCCGAGGCAGTGTGGCGTGCGGTGACCGACCCGGGCACGCCGCTGCGGACGCCGGCCGGCAAGGACGCAGAGGAATGGATGCGCGAGGCAGGGTGAGGCGGCCGACGGTTTGAACTGGGTCAGATAACGCCCTGCGGATCTTCCATCAGTCTTGGAGCATCGTCGGCAAGCTCAGCGCAGCACGTCCCCGGCATCCACCAGCTGCACGTCGTGCATCAACTGCAGATAGGCCTCGTAATACGGTTTGTGCGACGCGCCGACGATGGCCAGCATGCGCGTGCCGGGCGTCTGCCCGAGCACGTCGCGGATGTTGGCGACCATGCGCAGGTTGCGGGTTTCCCAGTAGCCCACGTAGTTGCGTCCGAATGCCTGCGGCGAAGGCTCCACCAGGGCGGCGCCGAAGTCGGCATGGAACGCCTGCATCGCCGCTTCCGGGGCGTTGTACGTGCGGTAGATCGCCAGCAGGCCATCGGGCTTGCCCAGGTTGGCGTGCAGCGCCACGTCCGCCTCGGTGCGCGCCTTGGTATACGGGTTGTCCCACGCCTTCATGATCGCCTCGCCAGAGGCCTTTTTCAGTTCCTTGGGCGTGGCCGAATCGGCAGTATGGTCATCCACCGCCCATACCCGTTCCAGGCCGAGCCGTGCGGCGAGCGTAGCCGCCACCAGCAGGGACTCGTCACGACGTTGCAGGCGCTTGTCCAGATAGGCCACCAACTCATCGTTCAACCCGTCGGCCGCCCTGCGTTGCGCCGTCGGCAGCCGCAGCCATTGCACCAGGGCCGAATTGCGCTCACCGGCCGCAAGGAACACGGCGGCCAAGTGGCGTCGCTGCGCTGCAGTCGGCTCGGTGGGCCAGGTAGCCAGCAGGCGTTCTGCTTCCGCGTTGGCCGCCGGCACATCCAGTCCGGTGGCGGCCTGCGCCGGGGCAAGGTCCGGGCAGTAGCTGTCGATGCTGTCCACGTAACGGGTAGGGAACCGACGCATGTAATCGCATTGCATGCCGGATATCGCTTCAACCGCGATCGCGTCCGGTTTCCAGGCTTGAAGGCGCTCCAGCAACGGCTCCAATTGGGCCGGCGCGAAGGTGTCGGGCAGGGCGGAAAGGTGCGGCGAACCCAGCACCAGCACCTCGTTGGGGCGGCCGGCGGGCGGGCCCTTCAGCTGGTCCGGGTGGAAGCTGGGCTGATAGCCGGGGGTGGCGGCCAGCGCGGCGGCGCTGCACAGCCCAAGAATGAACATACTGCCGATGCGCCTGATCATGCTGCCGTCCCCGCAAGGACGGGTGCCTTGCCTGCAGCCGATGGTGGCGCACGTGCGGGGCAGGGGAAAGCCCCGTTGGTCATTGCAACCTTTACGCCGGCTGCTGCATCAGCGGGGAATCAGTCCCCTTCTCGCTGCAGCACGCTGTCGATCCAGTCCGCATAGCGCGAAATGCGTACGTTGTGGACCACCTGGCCATAGAATCCCGCCTCCAACGCGTGCTCCGGCACCGCGGTGATCCACGAGCCCAGCCCGATAAGCTGCCAGCCCTCCTTGTCCTGGATCATCAGCGGCCCGCCACTGTCTCCACTGCCCAGCACGCCTTCATGTGGCAGCGCGTGCGGCGGGGCATCGAAGCGATACCAGAGATAACGCGCATTGGCTCCGGTGATAGCATTTTCCGCCCGTCGCAGCGTGTTCCTGTGCGCATCGTGCAGGTTCTGGCCGCGGTCGCCGTTGCCGGTGGCGCCCTTGCCGATGAAGGTGGCGATGCGGGCGACCTCCTCGTTGCCGCGGTATATCTGCATGGGCCGTACGTGTGCTGCGGGCGAGGCGAGCTTGACCAGAGCGATATCGTCCGAGGCTGCGAGGAAGGCATGGATCCGGGACGGGCTTCCCGTCGCCAGCGCTTCCTGACCGAGTAAATCCGGCATGCGCCTGTAGTCAGGATGCACGAACACGCGCTCCACCGCGTAGGCCTGGCCGTCGATCGTCACCTGTGCGTGCATTCCCTCCATCGGCGCTGCGTGCGCTGCGGTAACCACCCAGCGCGGGGCGATGAGCGCACCGTGGCCTTCGCCGGGCATGTCGGCCAATGCGGGAAATGCCGAACCATCGATACGGTACTCGGCATCGTCCACATCGCCGCGGATGACAACCGCAGCGGCGGTGAAGGGCAGGCTGATCACAGCCAGGAAAAGCCAGCGTTTCATGTGTATCTACGTCCCTGTCGGCATTGGGTCCAGAGGAAGCCGCTGTGCGGCGACGGCGCGCCTTGGCGGGCCATCAGGACACGTTAGCGGATCCCGCCCGGACCGGTAGCCGTCATGCGACAAAGCAGAGGTTACGGCGACGAAGCCGGGAAAAGCACGCCTGGAACAGGTGTCTTATCCCGGTACGGGCCATCATCACTCGCGCATCGGGAAGGTCCACGTCGTGGGCACCGAGCTCCAGCGATAGTGGCGCACCTGCAGCTTGGCGATGGGCCGGGCGGTGGCGATCTCGGTTCGCATCGGCAGGCTGCCGTTCTCCCAGGCAAGTGGCACCTGCGCCAGCCGCGTCGGCTGCGCGGGCTTCAGCGGGGCAATGATCATCTGCTCGGACGGCAACACGTTTCCTTCCTCATCCAGCGGCACGACCACGCTGTACAGGCCGGTCTTCGCCTTCCAGGACTGCCTGCCCTGCAGCAGCGTCGCGCGATGGGCAGCGGGGCGCAACAAGGTGATGTCAGGATTGAGCGCGGAACGTTCGCCAGGCTGCAGGATCTCGGTCGTCTCGAACGCATAGACTTCGGCGTCGACGGACATGCGCACCGCTTCGATGCGGCCCAACACATCACGCGGCGCGCCCAGTGGCACATGGAAGGGGAAGCTCACCTCGTTCTGCGTGACTGAATACTTTTCCGGCAAGAACAGCGTAGGCGTTACCCGTTTGGTCGGCAGTCCGGCGATCTCCGCCCCATCCGCATCCAGCATCGCCACGTCGTGCAGGCGGGACATCAGGATGCGCTCGTGCTGTCCTTGCCCGGCCGATGGATCGCGTTCCAGGCTGGAACGCGCGCCTATCGCCAACCAGCGCCCTGTCCCGCCCTCTGCGGGAATCCAGAACGAGCCCATGTACGGCATCAACGTGGGCAGAGAGGCCGCGCCCACCATGTAGTCCTCCAGTTGGCCCAGTGCCGCCGCGCGGTGCGTGTAGGCCGAAGAATCCGGCGCAACGCCGCTGAAAGGCGGGCGCTGCAGCGTCTGGTTCACCTGCTCGGCATAGCTGACGTAGCTCTCGACATCCTCGCTCATCTGCAGCATCGGGTCGTGCCCGGTATCTGCCAGGTGCACGCGGTGGAGGGATGCGGGCAGGCCTTTGCTGGCCGCGTACCGCACTTCCATCCGCAGCTCGATCGGCATGCCGTCGCCACGCGCCACCACCAGCCGGCCGTCGCCCTGCGCGCCGGGGCCTGCAACGGACAGCTCCATCAGCACCGCCTCCGGGGTGACTTCGATAACACTAAGGGTCGTCTGGACGCTGCCATGGGGTTCGATCCGCAGCGTTTCTGCCACAACGTCGCCCACCGCCACGGTGGCGGGCAATCGCACCGGCCGCAGTCCCGCTGCCTGTTGCCCGGTGAGCAGTGCCTCAGCCGCATCGGGTGATTTCCGGGACAGTGCAGACCATGCGCTCTGGTCCGTTGCACGCAGCGCGCCGAACTCGCCAGATCGCGTTGCCCCGGCGCTGAAGCCTTCGGCAAGCACGGCCAGTTGCGCCGCGTCGGCAGCGTCGAGCGGGTCCAGGTCCATCAGATAGCTTGCGTGACCCGCCGCGTCCCTGCGTTGCGACCAGATGGGCAGGACTCGAAGCTGGCTGCCTGCGCGCGACGCCGGCTGCAATGCCGCTTCGTAATAGCCGGACAGCGTTGTCTCATCGCCTGCATCCGGCCCGCTGCTCACTGCATGGCGCACGTAGTAAACAGACGGCACAGCGGGGTGGGAGTCCACGGTGGCGGCCGACGTGGCGGTGGCAACCATCGCCATCGCCGCCCACGTGATGATGTACAGCCGTTGGAGGAAGTCCATTTGCCCTGCTCTCCATATCCATCGAAAGCGGGGGAGTGTAGCAATGCCGCCGTCTACTGGATCCGGCTCGCGGGGTGGCCCTTGGCCGACTCCGCTGCCCTCACTTCCCGGTACAGTGCGTCGGTGCGGGCCTGGCCTTCTGCACTCGCGCGGGCATCGGCCTCCTTGTTCTGCCGATCCATTTCCTGGTACTGCGCCCAGACCTCCGGGGTGATCGTCTTGAGCGTGTTGTCAGGACGAAGCTGGATGGAGGCGGGAACGCCCAGGCTGACGGAAAAGTTGCTGAACAGCCATTGCCTGCGTGCGTGCGGCGAGGCATGAAGCAGATCGGGCTCCGCATAGGTGTTCATCGGCAGGTGCTGCTCGGCAATCGTTTCGTCTGCGGATATCCGTACGAGCCTGACGATGAGTCGCTCCTTCGCCCGCTCCTCGGCGTACAGGGCCGCAACGTCGCCCTCGATCCAGAGGACCTGCCAGTAGCCGGTGATCGATTGCACCGCGAAGGGATGGGTGCGTACCAGGACCAGGTTGCTGGCTTCATCGTACAGCGCACTCCAGCCCGGCGGCGCGGGCCTTGGGGAGCAATCAACCGTGCTGGTGATGATCTTTTCCAGCGTCGCCTTGCCGCCGTGTGCGGACAGGTGCGTTGTCCAGCAGGCCGACCCATCGCGGGTGCGCGATGCCAGCAGGACGGTGTCCTCGGCAACCACGATGGCATCGGTGTGGACGATCTGCTCGTCCCTGGCATCCGCATCCTGCAGCAGGTCTGCGAATGCCTTGTCTGAAAGCTCCGTGCCATCGACGTACAGCGTATACGTCGTGTAGTGCTGGTACTCGCTGACGTTGATATCCAACGTCGACTCCGTGACCGCCACCACCTTCAGGCTGTCAGTGGAGAGGACCGTCTTCCGCGTGGTGCCGCCACACCCAGCAGCAAGCAAAGCAGCAGACATCGCCAGCACGGCTGAGCACAGCAGGGATGCGTTCTTGACCATCATGGTGCTGCGTCCTGCAGGGTATGGAAGGCGGGTTTGATGCCGCGCCAAGCATAGCGGTTCCTGGGACGGCTATCGGGCGGCGTGATGTGCGGCTCACGCCGTGGGAATAGTGCCGCCGACGGCCAGTTGGAGGTCGAAGTTCATCCCGGGATCTCCAGCGTGGCGATCTTGCCGCGTTCCAGGGTGAAGGCGTAACGCAGGTCGATCGGGCTGCCGGGGAAGTCGCCCACCACGTGGCTGGTGACGAAGTAGGTGCGCTCGTTCTTTTCCACCTTGATGGGTGTGGCGGTGTAGCGGTAGCGGTCGGCGGTGTGCGCTTTCCAGGCCTCGATGGCGGCAAGACCGGTGTGGGTCTTGCCCTCGTCCCGCACCGATCCATCCGGGTTGAAGCAGCGGGCGACGGCACGCCCATCGTTCGCGTCGGCGTTGAAGTAGGCAATGATCGGCTCGGGCAGGTTCAGGTCTTTCATGGGCAGGCTCCGGTTGAGGACAGGGGCTCAGGATGGCCCGTTCCTGCCGTCAACAGAATCGCCTACTATCTGATCAGGCTATGTAGGAATCAGGGCACAATGCGTGGCTCCGAATTCGCAGAACTCAAAGCCTTCGCGGCGGTAGTCGACCGGGCCAGTTTCGCCCGTGCCGCCGACCATCTCGGGCTGTCCCGCTCTGCGCTCAGCCAGACCGTGCGGCAGTTGGAGGCGCGCCTGGGCGTGCGCTTGTTGAACCGCACCACGCGCAGTGTTTCGCCCACCGAGCCCGGACGGCGGCTGCATGAGCGTATCGCCCCGATGCTGCGCGAGATGGATGATGCCGTCGCGCAGGCGGTGGGCAGCACCGCGCGAACTGCAGGAACGCTGCGGATCAATACGCTCAGCATGGCAGCGCACAAGCTCATCGCCCCGCGGCTGGGCCGCTTTGCGCAGGCCCATCCGGATGTAGTGCTCGACATCGTGATCGACGATGGCTTGAGTGATATCACCAGCGAGGGCTTCGATGCCGGCATCCGGGTGGGCGGGCGGCTGCAGAAAGACATGATCGCGGTGCGCCTGACACCGGATGTGGAGCTGCTGGCGGTGGCGTCCCCCGGCTACCTGGCGCGGCATGGCGAGCCCAAGGTGCCGGCCGATCTGCAGCAGCACGCCTGCATCGGGTGGCGCTACCCGGGCAGTAGCAAGATCGCCAGTTGGGAGTTCCGCAGGAAAGGGAAGAGCGTGGAGTTCGTCCCCGAGGGCAGGTGCTGTCCAACCACCAGGACATCGTGGTGCCCGCCGCACTGCAGGGGCTGGGGATCCTGTACGCCTACAACGACGACGGCATTGCCGAAGCACTGCGGGATGGGCGATTGAAGCGCGTGCTCGCCGACTGGTCCCCCACCGTGCCGGGCCTGTTCCTGTACTACTCCAGCCGTCGCTACCTGCTGCCGGCGCTGCGTGCGTTCATCGATTGTCTGCTTGACCGTGACCTGGGACAGGGCAGGGACATCCAGACGTAGGTCGCTGCGGGCTGGCATGAAGCATCGATCTGCGTTGGCCGGTGTCGGCCGGGATATGCGTAGACCCCTTTGTGGGGTCATCAGTGACGCAGCGTGGCGGGCGCCCGAAGGGGCGTTCGTGGGTGTCCGTGACTTCGCTTCCTCCCCCTTCACCGAGGATCTGCCATGGACACTACCTTCCCTGCTGCTGCAGCACACGCGCCACCGGTTGATGCGCGCATGCCCGGCCCGTCGCGTACCGAAGAGCTCATCGCAGGTGGCGAGGGCGAGCTGTTCATCCGCAGTTGGCGACCGAGTGGACTGTTACGCGCGGTGCTGGTGATCGTGCCGGGATTCAACTCACACAGCGGCCACTACCAGTGGGCCGCCGCGCAGTTCACCGCGATCGGGCTGGCGGTGTACGCCGTCGATCTGCGTGGGCGCGGCAAATCCACCGGGCTGCGCTTCCATGTGCAGCACTTCGACGATTACCTGGCGGACGTGCAGTCGGTGATGGACGTGGCGCGGTCGCGCGAGCCGGCCGTACCGGTGTTCCTGCTTGGCCATAGTGCCGGCGGGGTGATCGCAAGCGCCTACGCCCTGGAACACCAGGATGAGCTGGCCGGGCTGATCTGCGAAAGCTTCGCCCTGCAGGTTCCCGCACCGGCCCCGGTGCTGGCGCTGGTGCGCTGGCTCAGCGGACCATTCCCGAAGCTGCGGGTGCTGAAGCTGCCGAACAAGGAGTTTTCGCGGATGCCCGATGCGGTCGCCGCGCTTGATGCGGACCCGCTTATCGCGGGGGAGAGGCAGACCGCGCTGACGGTGGCGCAGATGCTGGCAGGCAGCGACCGGCTGCGGCGTGGCTTTCCGACGCTGCGCCTGCCGGTGTTGATCGCCCATGGCACCGCCGACAAGGTCACCGTGCCCGGCGGCAGCCAACTGTTCCATGGCGCCGCAGGATCTGCCGACAAGACACTGCGGCTGTACCCGGAGCACGCGCATGACCTGCTCAACGATGTCGGACGCGAGCAGGTGATGCACGAGTTCAAGCAGTGGATCGAAGCGCGCCTTGCTACCCCGGACTGGAGACTGCAATGAACCTGCCCCCGCGTTCCTTGTGCCGCACGTCCTTCGCGCTGATGGTGCTGCTGGCCATCCAGGCCACCGCGCAGGCCGCCAGACCCGCCGCGATCCAGAGCTACGCGAGACCCCGCTGAAGCTGGTCCACGGCCGTGAGCGCATCCACTTTGAGCACTTCTGGAACGACTTCGCCGCAGACCGCAGCAAGTCGATCCCGGGGGCCGACCGCCAGTTCTACGCTGCCGACTATGCACGGCCCGGTGGCATGCGCTCCGGCTTCGAGTACTTCAGGAACTTCGAGCAGGATGCGAAGGATTTCGCAGGCTTCGCAAAGACAGCGCTGCACATGCCGATGTTGGTATTGTTCGGCGAGATGGCCTGCGCTGATAGCTTTCCTGGACCAGCCGCCGGTGCGGCAGAACTGACGCCTGCCAAGAGGACTCAGGTGGCCTGGGATTCCGGCCTGCAACCTGCTACCCAGGCAGCGATCCGCTCACGTTGCCCAGGTTCCAGCACGCGGTACGGAATCGGCACCTCCGATTCGCTGAGTTCCATCAGCATCGCATGCCGGTACCAGTGCAGCTTCTTCACCGCTGTCCACGAAACCGATTGCGGCCCGCCCCGGCTGTGGCGGATGAAGCCTTGCGCGTCCATTTCAAACCGGCAGCGGCCGACCCGGAAGGACTTCCAGGCGAACAGCCCGAGGGCGAAGGTGCCCAGCATCAGGTTCACGAACAGCAGGTTCCACCAGCGGCGGTTCGTCGGCATGATCGTGGTATGGATATGCTCGCGCAGGAGAGCAAGATACTCGCCGGGACGGTATCGAACCTCGAACTGGAAGGGTGCTGCCGGATCCATGCCGGGCTCCGTTTGGGATGGCCCATCTTCAATGCAGCAGCTGGGCGCGTCCAGAGGTTACGTCCGGCGTTTGAGTGGATACAGGCTACACAGCGCTGCCCGCTGCGCGGAGCCTGCATCGGCCTGAGCACAGCCCCGCAGGCGATCAGCCCCCTGCCAACGCGTCAGCTTCCCGCAGGTTCAACAATGACCGCCGTGCCATAGCACAGCACCTCGGTCAGCCCGGTCATGATGTCGGTGGCGTCGTAGCGCATGCCGATGATCGCGTTGGCGCCCAGCATGCGTGCGTGCTTCACCATGTCCCGGTAGGTCTCTTCGCGTGCCTGCTCGCACAGCTGGGTGTAGATGGTGATGTTGCCGCCGAACAGGGTCTGGATGCCGCCGAGGAAGTTGCCGACGATCGAACGCGAGCGCACGGTGATGCCGCGCACCACGCCGATGTTCTGCACCACGCGGAAGCCCGGCAATTCAAATGCGGTGGTGATCATCGAATCGTCCAGGCGCGCATCGCCGGCAGGACGTCGAGCCGTGTTGTAGGGGTCAGCCATGGATGTCTCGAAGTGGTGTGGGTGAGGGGGATGGTTGATCGCGCGGCAGGCGCGGCAACCGGTCGGCGTCAGTCGCGCGCTGCGATCACCCGCAGCGCCAGGGCAGCCTGATAGACCCGCCCGGAAGCTTCGTCCAGTGCTTCCATGCCGGCAATCAGGCGGCCGTGCTTGAAGGGTACGTAGTCGTTGAAGCTGCCCATGCCGCCGAACACGGACATGACCGAGCCTGAGAGCATGTTGAGGGAGGGTTGGTCGTGCGGAGTTGCGGCAAGTGCCTCGGCCTGCCGCAGGCAGGAAACGAAGTGGCGCCGCCATTCGCACCTGCTGTCGTGTGCCAGCAGGTCGCAGAGCGCACTCAGTTCCATGATCAGCTCATCCAGTTGCGCGGCTCTGTCTTCCATGCGGCTGACTATACTGGCAAGACTGCGGCAGGAGACCCTGCCACGGTCAGTCTTTGGCATCCCACTGCGCGAGGTGCAACAGCACACCTGCGGGATCCCAGACGTAGGTTACCTGCGCTCCATAGGGCTCGCTCCGTGGGGGTGCCACCCGCGCGCCGGGGTACTTGCCGGTGTCCAGCAGTGCGCGGATGGCGTTGAAGCAGGCGGCAGCGTCCTGCACGGAAACATGCAGCATGGTGTTCTCCGCCCATTCCTTCGCATAGCCGCGTTGCAGGTAGAAGCGCGAGGGGCCGAGCTTGAACAGGGCCAGGTTGTCGTCCGCCCACTCGCGCTCGCAGCCCAGCGCTTCGTAGAAGGCTTGCGAGAGTGCAAAGTCCCGGGAAGGAAGGAACGTCCGGACGTCGGTGGCCTGGAGATCGATCATGCTCTACGCCTCTGGGGGTGCATGCGGGAGGGTGCCACGATCCAGTGTGCGCAACCAACTTGCCACGCGGGCTGCAGCTTCAACGGGCTGGGCCTGGAGCAGCAGGTGTGGCCCGTCCAAGAGGTGCGAGTGAGCTTGCTGCTGGAGTCCACGCTCGATCGATCGCAAAGCGCTGGCCTGCAACAGTCGATCCTCGTTTGCATGCAGGCAAAGGACAGGCGTTGAGACCAGGGGGAGCAACGCCCGAACGTCGATCCGCAGCGTCTCCACTGCGCGTGCACGCAGCACCGACGGCGACGTGCCGGCCAGCGCAGCACGCAGCGCGCTTTCCAATGATGGCGTCCGCCAGCGTCCAAGCAGAAGCCTGGCCAGCGGCGCGACAGGCGGCAGCGGGAGCGGCAACTGCAGCACGCGGGCCAACACAGACGGGGCAGGCACCGGGGCACGTGCAAACGTGGTGGAGAGGATGATGCCGCGAAGCGAGGTCAGCCCGCTCGTCCCGAGCATTACCGCCAAGGGACCCGCAAATGATTCACCGAGCAACACGAAGGGCGGTTGCCGGAGCAGCTGGGGGCGAAGCCAATCACGCAGTGCGTCATATCCCATCGCCCGGTCTTTCGGATATGCGATGACCTGGGACTCAATCCCCTGCGCCTCGAGCGCGTGCATGAAAGGGACGGACAGGCGGCCGCTCCCATCGAGCCCTGGCAGGATGATCAGAAGGGGGGCGGAGCCGTTCGTCATTGTCGATATGAAGGGTTAGGTGGGCCTGTAGCGTGCCATTCTGGCCAGAATGGTTTGGCAGTATTCGATGATAGTACGAAGGGAGCTGGGGGCTCACTGTGTCGAATGCGACGTTTATTCGGCTCATCCGGTGAGCCGAATAGACGGCCTATTCGGCTCACGGCCTTGCCAGCATTGACGCTACGCCCTTCGATACCCATAACGGATCAACCCCGCCTGTGAACGGTATTGGCCGCCGTTGCCCTGCCAGTCCACGCTGTGTGGATGACGGATACCCCCCTTGATTTCAAGGGACAGGTTGGCCTCGTCACCGGCGCGGCGGGTGGCTTGGGCCTGGCTTATACGCGCCTGCTGGCATGCCTCGGCGCCAGGGTCGTGATGCAGGACGTCGGCGCCGACCGCGATGGCGAAGGGCGTGACCCGGGACGGGTGGCCAGTGCCGCTGCACGCCTGCGCGTGGACGGTCTGGATGTCACCAGCTGCGGGCTCGCCATCGATACGCGCGCGCAGTGTCACGCATTGGTCGACGAGGTTCTGGCCCAGCACGGGCGGCTGGACTTCATCATCCACAATGCCGGTTGGGTGCATTACCAGCGCATCGAAGACATCAGCGAGGTACAGCTGGAGCACATGCTGGATATCGCCACCAAAGCGCCTTTATGGCTGGCCCAGGCAGCGTGGCCGGCGATGCGTGCGGCAGGAGGCGGGCGCATCGTGCTGACCACCTCCGACCGGGCGTTGTACCCGCAGTACGTGCAGCACGGGCTGGCCAGCTACGCGATGGCCAAGAGCGCCGCAGTGGGTCTGATGAACGTGCTGGCTGCAGAGGGCGAGGCGGACAACATCATCGTCAATGCGGTATCGCCGGTGGCCAAGACGCGCATGTGGGGCGTGTACGGCGAACCCGATGAACTGCATCCAGATACCGTGGCACCCGGTGTGGCCTGGCTGGCCTCGCCGCGCTGCGTGCAGGGCGGCTGGGTATTGCGCGCCAGCAATGGCCAGTTCCATGCGACGCGCACGCAGGAGCCTGCCGGCGTGAGCTACCCGCGCGATCTGCAGGGTGTGGCCGCCGCCAGCGTGCAGGCTTTCGATGCGGCGTGGCCGGAGATTGCGCTGCCGGCGATCGAACCGCGGAGCAGGCACCGGGACTGCTAACCTGAGCCGGCCATTCCACGCGCGGTTGCCATGATCGATCTTCGTTTGCTGCGCCAGTTCGTCGCTGGTGCGGAAGAACAACATTTCCACCGCGCCGCCGCGCGCCTGCATATGTCACAGCCCCCGCTGACTGCGGCGATCCGCCGGCTGGAAGAGCAGATCGGGGCGCTGCTGGTGATACGCGGCCATCGCACCGTGGGGCTTACTGCTGCCGGGGAGGTTTTGCTGGTGCAAGCGCGGCACACCCTGCAGCAGGCCGCCCACGCGGTGGAGGCCACGCGCGAGGCCGCGGCAGGACGCAGCGGACAGGTGCGCGTGGCGTATGTCGGCAGCGCGCTGTACGGCCGCCTGCCGCCGCTGATCCGTACGTTCAGGCGCAGCCACCCGCAGGTGCGCCTGGAGTTGCGCGAGGCGACCTCGCGCCAGCAGCAGCACATGCTGGCCAAAGGCGAGATCGACCTGGGCGTGCTCATTCCTCCCATTCCCGCTTCGCCGGGGATGCAGCTGCAGGACTTCGATGTGGACGCGCTGGCTATTGCCTTGCCGCACGCACACCCGTTGGCGTCCGTCGTTGCCTTGCGGATGGAGGATCTTGCCGGTGAGGAGTTCGTCAGCTGGCCCGCCGTGGAAGGTGAGGGATTTCATTCGCATGTGATGCGCCAGTGCGTAGCTGCGGGATTCATGCCCAAGGTGGTGCAGGAAGCACACGGCATGCATGCGGTGCTGTCATTGGTGGCGGTGGAGACCGGTATCGCCATCGTGCCATCCAGCATGGTGGGATTCCGCGATACGGAGGTCTGTTACCGCCCCGTGCAGTCGGACGATGCGCATTTCAGCTTGAGTTTCTGCCTGCGCACCGATGTGGATAATCCGGCCCTGCATGCGTTCATGGGAATGGCGCGTAGCGGGTGAAGGGCGGAGGGTGTTGCGATACTGCGCGTCGCGTTTGCCTCTTCAATGGCGAATCACCAGCCTATAGCGTTTGCACTCACGGTTCTGGTGATCCAAGGAAGATGTGATGAGTGCAAGCTATGACAGTATCGTCGACCAGTACATGGCCTACGCCAATGCCTCGCCGACCCGGCCCATCGAAGTACGCACGATGCTGCGCTTGTCCGGCGAGGTGAAAGGAAAAAGCGTGCTGGACCTGGCCTGCGGATCGGGCTACTACGGACGCGAATTCCTGCGTCACGGCGCGGGAAGTGCGCATGGCGTGGACCAGTCGCAGGGCATGATCGATTTCGCCCGCGCCCTGTCCACCTATCGCGGCGATGGCATGACCTTCCAGACCCACGATGTGATGGATATGCCATCAGGCAGCGAGCATGACATCGTGCTGGCTGCGTATCTGTTCAACTACGCCGCTTCGCTGGACGAACTGCAAAGGATGTTCTCCGCGGTCATCCCGCATGTGAAGCATGGCGGCAAACTTGTGGTGCAGACCTTGAATCCGGACTACCGGCTGGGCCTGGGGGACTACGCGGCGTACGGGGTGAAGGTTCTGGAAGAGACACCCTGGAAGCAGGGTGCGCGGCTGCGGCTGGAGTTTCCGGGTACGCCGCCGGCGTTGATCACCAACTACCGCTGGGAGCGTGCACATTACGAGCAGGCCATCCGCGCGGCCGGCTTCAGCGCGGTCAGCTGGCATGAGCCGGTGCTGGAGCGGGCCGATATCGATGCGCGCGCTGAAGGTTACTGGGAGGGCTACGTGCACAACTGCATGTCGGTGAACCTGGTGTGCGAACGCTGAAACGGGCGTGGGCGGTTTCGCTTTCGCCTCTTCAATGCGTAGGCGACGTTGCGTAGCGTGGAAACCTCTGTTGAAGAGGATTTCCACGATGAAAGCGCACTACGATGACATCGCAGGCCAGTACGCGGCGTATGCCAACGCATCGCCCACGCGCAGGGCCGAACTGCGGACCATGCAGCACATGGCCGGCGATGTGACGGGCCGCAGCGTGCTGGATCTGGCCTGCGGTTTCGGCTTTTATGGCAGGGCAATGCTGCTGGCCGGCGCCGCCAGCGCGCACGGTGTGGACCAGTCGCCGGAGATGGTGGCATTGGGGAGGCGGGTATCGGCGAGTGCCGGCGACGCGATGACCTTCCAGGCCAGTGACTTCCTGCAGTTGGCACCGGTGCGCGAGTACGACCTGGCGGTGGCCGCCTTCCTGTTCAACTACGCGCAGTCGCTGGACGAGCTCGCACGGATGGCCGCGGCGGCGTTCGAGCACGTACGCGCCGGTGGCAGGATCGCCGTGGAGACGATGAATCCTGATTATTGCCTGGCCAATGGTGATTGTTCGAAGTACGGCGTGCGGGTGCTGGATGATGTGCCGTGGCAGCAGGGCGCGAAGATGGAGATGGAGTTCCCGGGCGATCCACCGGCGCGCATCACCGTGTTCCGCTGGGCACGCGAGCATTACGAGCACGCATTCGCGCAGGCGGGTTTCACCGACCTGGTGTGGCAGGCCCCCTGCCTGTTGGAGCAGGACCGGCTGGCCCAGCCGGCGGGATACTGGGATGACCTGCTGCGCAACGGCTTGGCCGCGTGGTTCTCCTGCACCAAGCCGTAGCGCCGAGCCATGCTCGGCGGGCACGCAGCGTGGCGTGTGTCAGGCATCCCGATGCCGGAACGGAAAGCCGCCGAGCATGGCTCGGCGCTACCAGGGTGGGCCGCGCGGCGTGCACCCGGGATCAGCGCATCAGCGGCGGTCGCGCTTCATCCATGCTCGCACGAACAAGACGATGAGGCCGCTGAAAATCACCCACGAAATGAGGTCGAACAGGCCATCGCCGATCAAGGCACTGACCAGCCCGACCAGGCTCGCCAGGGTGATCCAGGCCGGTGCGATGAAGGGGCTCTTCATGCCACCTCCTGCGTCTGCGCGCGTTCGATCTCGGCCACGCGCGTGGCGGTGTTGCCGCGCTTGAACCACAGGTACAGGCCGCTGACCAGCACCGCGATGGTCAACAGGTCCAGCAGCGCCCACAGGATCTTCAACGGCAGCTTGCCGTAGTCACCAAAATGCAGGGGCTGGCTCAACAGCAGCACGGTCATGTAGGTCGGCAGCTGCGGCTGCGCGGTCAGCGCGCCGGTGCTCGCATCGATCAATACCGGGCGATACAGGCGTTCGGTCAGTGGTGAATTGCCCTGCATGAACACGCCGAAGTGGTGGTCACCGCTGTAGCCGGTGCCGGGGAAGCTGACGAAGGCCGGGCGCATCTCCGGTTCGGCGGCGCGCGCGGTATCCACCGCTGCCTGCAGCGAAGCCAGCTGGGTGGGCTTGGGCTGGCCGGCATACCGCGCGGCGAACTCACCCAGCTGCTGGGTTTGCCAGGCCTGTTCCAGCGGCTTGGCCAGGGTGTTGATGGCCCCGGTCAGGCCGACCACCAGCGCCCAGCCCAGCGTGACGATGCCGATCACGTTGTGCAGGTCCAGCCAGGCCAGCCGGCGGCTGCGACCGGTGCGCAGGGTGCCGAAGCGTTGCTTGCGCATGAAGGGTCCATACAGCACCAGCCCGGAGATGATCGCCACCACGAACAACAGCCCCATCGCACCCATGAACAGCAGGCCGGGCAGGCCAAGGAACAGGTCCGTATGCAGGCGGTACAGGAAGTACATCACGCCTTCGTTGAACTGCGGTGCGGGCACCTGTTCGCCACTGACGGTATTGAGCAGCACGGTCTGCATCTGCGCCGGCGGCGTATCGGTGCGCGCGCCGGTGTTGACGTACATCAGCGGGGCGTCCGGGTCCCAGCCGACGAACAGCGGCACGTTGCCGGGGAAGTGCTGCAGCGCGGTCTGTACCTGCGCATCCAGGTCGCGCAAGGGGGCGTCGGCGGGTGCGGCCGGTACTTCCGGGTCGGCGCCGGTGAGGTGGGCGATTTCGTGGCCGAATACCAGCGGCAGGCCGGTCAGGCACAGCAGCAGCAGGAACAGGGTGCAGACCAGACTGGACCATTTGTGGACCACGAACCAGGCTTTGATGGCAGAGCGTTGCATGCAGCAGGAATCCTCGGGCGACGGCTGGAAGAGAATTGGGGATCAGAACCGGCGAGGACTGACGCAGCGGATTATCCGGATGCGGATATGTGAATACAAATGATTCGCAAGCGCAGGGATTGTCGGCACTCCCTCTGTTGCCCGTGTGTCATCCAGCGAAGACTGGAACCTCCCCCACCCGAGGCAGTGACATGAGCACAGGCAGGATGTACGACGGGAGCGTCTTGCAGTACCAGGACTGCGTAGAGGTTTCCGCCTGCCGTCCCGTGGAAGCGCGCTGCGTGCTTCACGCCGCAGGCCCGCTGACCGGGTTGGATGGCATCGACCTGGGCTGCGGGACCGGCTGGTACGGCAGGCAGATGCTGGCGGGCGGCGCGCGGCGCGCCTTGGGCGTTGATTGCACCCCCGACATGCTGGCGCAGGCCCGCCAGCTGTCGCGGGAAGGCGGTGATGTCATGACCTTCGTGCAGGGTGACCTACGTGACTTGCGTGACCTGCGGTTGCGCGAAGAGTTCGACATCGCCATCGCATCATGGGTCTTCTGCCATGCCACCACTGCGCTTGAGTTGGCGCAGATGTACTGCGCTGCCGCTTCCGTGCTTCGTCCCGGAGGAACCCTTGTCGCAGTGGTCAACAACCCTGCGTATCGGCTGCAGGACGGCGACTGGTCAGCCTACGGCGCCAAGGCGATAGCGCAGGAGCCACACCCGGACGCAGACCGCCTGACAGTCGAATTCGCGGGCGAGCCTCCGATCAGGGTAGTGGACTACCAGTGGGGCACTCGTTGCCATCAGGCCGCGGCTACTGCGGCGGGTTTCGGTGCGCTGTCATGGCACTGCCCCACGCCGGATCCATCGGATAGAGCTGCATTTCCTCAAGGCTTCTGGGATGAGTACGAACGAAATCCGGTCTCAACGGTGCTACGTTGCGTGAAGACATGTGGTGTCACGGAAGCAGGCTGACAGCAGCTTTCAGGGACCTCGCGCGCTGATGGCGGGTACGGCGTCCGTGAAGAGGATCGCGCTGGACAGCAGGTCGGCCAGTGCTTCAAACAGCAGATCGCGGTCGCTGCGCGGGGTGCTTGCACCGTCGCCGATCTCCAGCTGCAGCGTCTGCTGTTTCTCTTCGGCAAGCGGCAGGGAGAACTCGTCGCCAGCCTGAATCGGCTGCGCGTTGCCGTTCAGCGCGGTCATCGCGGTGTCATTGCCGGATCACATGGCGGTCGCCGGGGCGGGAATAGGGTGGACACACCCGCCCCCCACGGAGACCTGTCATGTGGCTCATCGACCGTCTACTTGCCGTTCCCGCCTCGGTGCCGGTTGCCCCCGCACCGGAAGCATTACCGGAAGCGCACGCGCGCCGACTGACCCTCAAGCGCCCCGCGCGTGCCGGGCGCATGGCAATCTCACCCTGGCAGAAAGTCGCCGCGCCGGCCCGCCGCAGCCGCCACTGACGGCCTAGTCGCGGTCCGCCGGGTGGTGCACCCCATCGTTGGTGGGTACCTCGCCCAGCGCAAAGGGATTGATTCCCTCCAGGCAGGCCACGTTGTAGCCGAACTCGCGTGGATTCGAGCGCCGCCGGTGATGGGTGTAGATGCCGCAGACGCTGCAGAACCAGTGTTCGGCCACGTGGGTATTGAACTGGTACAGCCGCAGCTGTTCGCCTCCGCGCACCACCTGCAAGCCTTCCTCTGCAACGCTGGCGGCAATGGCACCGCGCCTTCGGCACATCGAACAATCGCAGCGGCGCGGCTCGACAATGCCGTTCGGCAGGTGCAGCCGCAGCTCCACCGCGCCGCAATGGCAGGTAGCAGCGTGGTGCTCGTTTACAGGAACTCCGGCAACCGATGTGATTCCCATGGGGTCCTCCAGGGTGATGCCTACATTGTGTAGCAGGCGGTACTGGCTGACGACCGTTGGTCGTGGTGGGTGACGACCGTTGGTCGTCACGCGCTCTCTCTCTCTCGCCAAACCTGAACAGGCGGCCATTCCGCCAACGCGCCGGCTGTGGCTAACTAGGCGCCCCACGGATGAAGTGACAGCACCACAGTGAAGGCAGCAGGACGTTGGACGATCGCGATCATCATGCTGCTCGGCGCCCTGTGGACCGGCGGACTGCTGTTCTACCAGACCCCTGGGCCGGTGTGGCTGGGCGCGCTGCTGGCGCTGGCCTGGATGCTGGTTGCGGGCTGGATGGCGCTGCGCGTGGCCCGCGGACGCGCCGGCCGGCACATCGGATCGGCCTACGTGCTGGGCATGGCCTGTGCCGCCCTCTGGTGGACAGCGCTGAGCCCCAGCCAGGACCGTACGTGGGCTGACGACGTGGCCGAGCGCCTGCACGTGGTGTCCTTCGACGGGCGCCATGTGGTGCTGGACAACGTGCGCGATTTCACCTGGCGCACCGAACAGGACTACGACGCGCGCTGGGTGCGCCGTGAGTACGACCTGCAGCAGCTGCGCTCGGCCGACCTGGTGATGTCGTACTGGATGGGCCCGGCCATCGCCCACACGCTGGTGTCGTTCGGTTTCGCCGACGGTCGCCAACTGGTGTTCTCGCTGGAAATCCGCAAGGAACGGGGCGAGTCGTTCTCCGCCCTGGGCGGCTTCTTCCGCAAGTTCGAGATGACCCTGGTGGCCTCGGAAGAGACGGACATCATCCGCACGCGTACCAATGCACGCGGCGAGGACGTCTATCTGTACCGCCTGCACGGGCTGACGCAGGCACAGCTGCGCACCCTGTTCGCCGGCTATATCGAGCAGGCGCGCAGCCTGGATGCCGCCCCTGCGTTCTACAACACGCTGACCAGCAACTGCACCACCATCGTGTTCGACCTGGCGCGCCACATCGCGCCCGGGCTGCCGCTGGACTACCGCCTGCTGGCATCGGGCTACCTGGACGAATACGCCTTCGACCAGGGCGCGCTGGCGCCGGGTTATCCGTTTGCCACGCTGAAGGCACGTGCGCGGATCACCGAGCGCGCGCTGCAGCCGCAGGCCCGGAATGACTTCTCCGCCTGGATACGCCGCGGCGTTCCCGGTACCGCACAGGAAGACCAACCATGATGGCCGCGGCATACCCCTTCAACTGGCAGCGCAGCGTGCGCCTGCTGCTGGCGGCCACCGTGCTGCTGATCGGCAGTGGCTGCGCGATGGTGACGGTCAAGCAGGTCGCCAACACCGATTACCTGACCACCAAGCGGTCCGACGTGCTGACCACCGGCAAGCTGAGTGCGGCTTCGCAGGAGACCCTGAGCGTGGTCGGGCTGGATGCGAGCCAGTGCGAAAAGGATCTGGTCGCGTGCCGTCGGACCCTGCTGGATACCGATGGCGTCAGCGCCGAACAGCGCATGTCCGCGTTGTCCGAGCTGTGGGTGCAGACCGCGCTTGCCCTCAGCCCCAAGCCAAAGCACGCCGACAAGGAGCCGATGAGCGATGCGGCGGTGGATGCTTGGCTGGAAGCGGCCCGCTTCGCGTATGCATACCTGTTCTTCAGCGGGCGCGCGCCGTCGGACCGTGCCTTTGAAGATCGCCAGACCCAGGTGCGCGACTACTACAACTACGCTGCCGAACAGACCGCTTCGGTGGTGTTCCGGCGGGCGCGCGCCTCCGCGCTGGAAGGGGAAGATTACAACGCCCCGGTGGCCGGCGAGCGCTGGACCATCACCTCCGACTACGACCGCCTGTCGATGCCCAGCATCCCGACCCGGTTGGTGTCGGCGGCTACGATCAGTTTCGTCGGCCTGCGCAGCACCTACCGTCGCGATGGCTTCGGCGCGGAGCTGGTGGTGGTGATGGATCCACCGAAGTTGAGCACGCCGTTGCCGGATGCTGATGCGCCGGTGGATGGCGCAGCACCGAAGCGCAGGCATGAGGTGCCCCAGTACAGCGAGATGTCCTCGATCAATGCCACCGCGCTGCTGCGCTTCAAGGGCAATTCGTTGGACGAGGTACTGCAGACCCGTCAGGTGCTGCTGGACGTGTATTCGCCCGAGGCCACCGAGCGCGTGGACCTGCACGGTCAGCAGGTACCGCTGGCCGGCAATTTCACCGCCGCGTATGGACTGTGGCTGGCGCAGAGCGGCTTTGCCACGCAGGCGCTGCGCACCCTGTTCGGCATGGCCGAAGGTATCAAGGAACCGCACATCTACCTGATGCAGCCGTGGGACCCGGATCGCCGCATCATCTTCATGCTGCACGGCCTGGGCAGCAGTCCCGAAGCCTGGGTGAACGTGGCCAACGAGATCATGGGTGAAGAGGAACTGCGCCGTGAGTTCCAGGTGTGGCAGGTGTATTACCCCACCAACGCGCCAATCGCCCTGAACCGCTATGAGATCTCGCGTGCGTTCAACAGCACGCTGAAGCACTTCGATCCGGGTGGGCAGTCGCGCGCGTCGAAGGATCAGGTATTCATCGGCCACAGCATGGGCGGCGTGCTCGGCCGCTTGATGCTCAGTTCCTCAGGCGATGTGCTGTGGAATGACCTGATGGCGCGCTATGACCTGAAGGGCGAGCGCCTGCAGCGGGTAAGGACCAAGTTGGGGCCGTTGCTGCAGTTCCAGCCGCAGCCGAACGTGGAACGGGCGATCTTCATTGCCGCTCCGCACAAGGGTACGGACATCGCCGGTAACCGCGTGGGTCGCCTGATCGGCCGTCTGGTACGCCTGCCGCTGACGATCCTGGGCTCGTTCGAGGATGCCTTCAACACGCTGCAGCAGGCCGATGCGCAGCGCAGCGGCAGCGAGAAACTGCGCGTGCCGAACAGCATCGACAACCTGAAATCCAGCGATCCGTTCGTGATGGCGGCAGGCTCGCTACCGATCCAGCCGGGCTTGAAATATCACTCGATCATCGCCCATCGCAAGGCGGATGTGCCGCTGCTGCAGTCCGATGACGGACTGGTCCCGTACTGGAGCGCGCACCTGGACGGTGCGGTGTCGGAGAAAGTGATCATCTCCGGCCACAGCGTGCAGGAAACCCCGCAGGCGGTGCTGGAAATCCGCCGCATCCTGCGCGAGGACGTGGACGAGGTGGGCGCACGGCCCTGATCTGGAATCCGCAGATCGGTAGGTGACGACCGTTGGTCGTCACAGGGCCGCCCTCGATCAACGACGTGACGACCAACGGTCGTCACCCACACCCACCCCTCACCCACCAACGGTGGCGGCGATCAGACGCGCCGCGCGACCACCGTGGCCAGCAGCGCCAGCAGCAGCGTCACGGCGAAGCAGAGCAGGTAGCCCAGCGTCTCGCGGCCGTCGACGAAGGCGGCAAACAACGATCCCGACAACGCCAGCGTGGTCGCCACGCCGACCCCTTCGCTGAGCTGCAGGGCTGAACTGTTCGCGCCCTGTTCGTGCGGTGCCGACATCGACAAGGTGAGCACCGACAGGCTGGGGTAGATCAGGCCCATGCCCAGCCCGGTCAGTGACCAGCCTGCCAGGGCAAGCAACAGCGGCACGCCCTGCTGCAGGGTCAGCGAGGTCAGCAGCAGACCGCCGCACATCATCCACGCACCGGCCTGCAGCAGGTGGGCCCGGGTCCAGCCGCGGCGCTGGTGTCCCTGCATCCATGAGCCGGCGAACCAGCCCAACGCGCCCATGCTCAACGCGGCGCCGGCCCACAGCGGAGACAGATGGCGTTCGCGCTGCAGCAGAAGCGGCAGGAATGCTTCGGCCGCAAAGAAGGCCGACGCGGCGATGCCGCGCATCGCGATCACGCTGGGCAGGCCGCGGCCGAGACGCAGCGTACCGGTGGGCAGCAGGTGGCGTGCGCAGGCCACCAGCAGGACCAGCGCCGCAGCCATCAGCGCGATGGCGAGGATGCCCTGCTGCTGGCCGCCCAGGTACAGCAGCAGCGCGGCAAGTGCGGTGCCGATCGCCCAACGCACCACCGGCCGTGATGCGACCTCGGTGCGCGGATGCTGCGCACTGGCGCGCAGTGCCGGCACCAGCAGCAGGGCGGCGGGTAGGGCCAACACCGGTACCGCCAGGAAGACCCAGCGCCAGCCGACGTATTGCACGATCAGCCCGCTGATCGACGGACCGATCAGCGAAGGCACCACCCAGCCCGCGGAGAACGCAGCGAAAACCTTCGGCCGCAGCGCTTCCGGGAAGGTGCGCGCCACCAGCACGTACAACGACACCGATACTGCACCGATGCCCACGCCCTGCAGCAGGCGCCCAGCCACCAGCACGCCCATGCGCGGGGCCAGTCCGGCCACGATCAGGCCGGCCAGGAAGAAGCCCAGTCCGAACCACAGCGGACGCGGCGGACCTTGCTGGTCGCACAGGCGGCCGGCCACGCTCATGCCGATCACGCTGGTCGCCAGCGCACCGCCGAAGGCCACTGCGTACAGGCGCAGGCCATCCAGCGCCAGCGCCACGGTGGGCATGGCGGCGGCCACGGCGAGGGCCTCGAACGCGACCAGCGCGACCAGCGCGACCATGCCGATGGTGGTGGCGCGGTAGCGCGGCGAAAGGATGGAGGCATCATCCGGTGGAGCGATCGAGGCGGCGGGGGCGTTCATGCAGGCACTTGTATTGGCGAAGCGGAGGCGGCAGCATCACGCCTCAACCAAGGTTGAGGTCAAGTGATGGCGACGCAGGAGCTTAGTGTAGGCGAGGTGGCCAAACGCAGCGGCGTCGCCGTGTCCGCATTGCATTTCTATGAGCGCAAGGGGCTGATCCGCAGCCTGCGCAACGCAGGCAACCAGCGCCGCTTCCCGCGCGATGTGCTGCGGCGGCTGGCGGTGATCCGCGTGGCCCAACGCGTGGGCATGCCACTGGAAGCGGTGGGTGCGGCGTTGGCCGAGCTTCCCGAAGGCCGCACGCCGACCAAGGCCGAATGGTCGCGCATGTCCGCGCGCTGGGGTACCGAACTGGATGAGCGCATCCACCTGCTGCAGTTCCTGCGCGACCAGCTGACCGGCTGCATCGGCTGCGGTTGCCTGTCATTGAAGCGCTGCCGCCTGGCCAACCCGGATGACAGGCTGGGTGAGCAGGGTGACGGTCCGCAGCGCTGGGAATAGCGCTGCGTCGTGCCACCGCCGGTCGGCGCCGCTTGCCTCACCACACGGTGAGCGTCTGCCCGCTCTGGATGCCTTCCACCGCGCGCTGGTACGCCAGTGCGACGCGGCGCGCAGGTGCCGGTTCAAAGCCGGGGAAATACGGCGCATAGGCGGCGGCCGATTCTTCCAGCACGGTCGGGCTGACGATGTTGATGCGCAGCCCGCGCGCGGCCAGTTCGAACGCTGCAGCGCGCACGAAGCCTTCCAACCCGGCGTTGACTGCGGTGGCGTTGCTGCCGTCGCGGATAGGCTGGGCGCTGATGATGCCGCTGGTGAGGGTGATGGAGCCGCCCACGCGCAGGTGATGCTGGGCGGCCAGTGCCAGCCGCACCTGGCCGAGCAGTTTGTCCTGCAGGCCGCTGTCGAACTGCGCGGCGGACATGTCCTGCAACGGCCCGAAGTGGACCTGGCCGGTGGTGGCGATCACCGCGTCCAGCGGGCCGGTGGCTTCGAACAGTGCCTGCACGCTGCGGTCGTCGGTGAGGTCGACCTGGTGCTGGCCACTGTGGCGACCGGCCGCCAGGATTTCATGCTGCCGCCCCAGGTGGGCGGCGACGGCTTGGCCGAGGGTGCCGGACGCGCCGACGATCAGGATCTTCATGCTGCTTCTCCGTTGGGGACACGCTCAGTCTGCTACCTCGTTGAGCTTTCGGTAAGCGGGGTATGATTTGCTCATTCCGAATCCAGGGTTTGCAATGGACACCTTGCGCTGCATGCAGGCCTTCGCGGCGGTGGCCGACCACGGCAGCTTCGCGCGCGCCGCCGAACAGCTGCAGGTATCGGCGGTAATGGTCGGCAAATACATCCAGCAGTTGGAGAGGCACCTGGGCGCGGCGTTGCTGCAGCGGAATACGCGCCGGCAACGGCTGACCGAGGCCGGCGCGGCCTACCTGGCCGGCTGCCGGCAGGTGCTGGAGCAGGTGCAGCAGGCCGAAGCGAGCGTGGCCGGCCTGCAACTGCAGCCGCGCGGGCTGCTACGGGTGAGCGCGCCGAGCACGTGGGGAAGCTGCGTGCTGGCACCGGCGCTGGCGTCGTTGCTGCAGGCGCAGCCGCTGTTGAATATCGAGCTGGACCTGAGCAACCGCACCGTGGACCTGATCGAGGATGGCTTCGACGCCGCCATCCGGGTGGGGCCGCTGCCGTCGCGTGAGCTGGTGGCGCGGCCGCTGCCGCCCTATGCGATGAGCCTGTGTGCATCGCCGGCCTACCTGCAACGCAGGGGTACGCCGCAGTTGCCGTCCGACTTGGCCGTGCATGATTGCCTGGGCCATCTGGCCTGGCGCGGTGGCCATGGCTGGCGGCTGGCCAGCGGTGAGCCGGTGGACTGGGAGCCGCGGGCGCGGCTGAGCAGCAATGACGGGCAAGCGTTGCGCCAGGCGGCACTGGCCGGTGCTGGGCTGGTGCTGCAGCCGACGGCGCTGCTGGGTGAGGACATCGCCGCAGGGCGGCTGGTCAGCGTATTGGAAGCGTATCTACCGGTGCCACGCCCGATGCACCTGATCTACCTGCCGGACCGCCGGCCGCGTCCGCGCCTGCAGTGTTTCGTGGATTTCCTGGTGGAGCGGTTTCCAGTGTCACCGGAAACCTGGAGCGGTAGCACCGAGCCACGCTCGGCGAGCGCGCAGCGCGGCGCGGCATGACGGCCAGCGGCCGTCAGTGCCGTCGGGGGTTCAATCGTTGGCGGCGGACAGTTCGCGGCCACGTGCCTGGGCGGCGGCCAGCGCCTTCGCGACCAGCGCCTCGAAGCCGCCGGCCTGGAAGGCCTCGATCGCCGCCTGCGTGGTGCCGCCCGGCGAGGTCACCCGGCGGCGCAGTTCGGCCGGCGCTTCACCGGCTTCATCGAGCATCCGCGATGCGCCCAGCAGGGTCTGTTGCACCAGCGTGCGCGCCGCCTCGGCCGGCAATCCCTGCGCGATGCCGGCCGCTTCCATCGCCTCGGCCAACAGGAACACATACGCCGGGCCGCTGCCGGACACCGCAGTGACCGAATCCATCAGTGCTTCATCGTCCACCCATACGGTACGGCCGGCGCTGGACAGCACCCGGTCGGCCTGCGCGCGTTGATCGTCGCTGACCTGGGCGGTGGCGAACAGCCCCGTAACCCCTGCACCCAGCAGGGCAGGGGTGTTGGGCATCGCGCGCACCACGGCGATGCCGCCGCCCAGCCAGCGATCCAGCTGGCTGCTGGTGATGCCGGCGGCGATGGAGACCAGCAGCGGTCGCTGCGCGGCCGCCACGGGCTGAAGCGAGGCACACACTTCAGGCAGCACCTGCGGCTTCACCGCCAGTACCCAGGCGCGGGCCTGGGCAGCGGCCTCGCCCGCGGTGGCGTACGTGGTGACCCCGAAGTCAGCAGCCAGCGCAGCGCGCAGGGCGTCCACCGGCTCGGCGACATGGATGTCGGCGGCCGCGGTGCCCTGTCGGACCAGGCCGGCGATCAGGCTGCGGGCCATGTTGCCGCCGCCGATGAAAGCGATGGAGGAATCGGTCATGCGGATGCTCCTTTCAGTTCAGGCCGGACGGACGCGCGCGCCGAACAGCGCGGTGCCGATGCGGACCATGGTGGCGCCATCGGCGATGGCCTCGGCGTAGTCGCTGCTCATGCCCATCGACAGCGTGTCGGCCTGTGGGTATCGGCTCTGCAGAGCCTGCTGCAGCGCCTGCATGCGGCTGAAGGCCACGTGGCGTTGCGCAGGATCGGGCCACGGCGCCGGGATGGCCATCAGCCCGCGCAGCTGCAGGGTGGGCTCGGCGGCGATGGCCGCCGCCAGCGCGTCGACCTGCGCAGGCTGGCAGCCGTGCTTGCTGCTTTCATCGTCGATGTTGACCTGGATCAGCACGTTCAAGGGCGGCAGATCAACCGGCCGATGGCGCGCCAGGGCGGTGACCAGCTTGCTCCGGTCCACGCTCTGCACCCACTGGAAATGACGCGCGACAACCTCGGACTTGTTCGACTGCAGGTGGCCGATCAGGTGCCATTCCAGCCCAAGGCCTTGCAGCGCCTCGATCTTCGCCAGCGCCTCCTGCACGTAATTCTCGCCGAAGGCGCGCTGGCCTTCAGCGGCCAAGGCAGCAACCGCCGACGCCGGCTGGGTCTTGGACACGGCCAGCAGGGTGGGCACTGGCCGCCCGGCGGCCTGCGCCGCGTTCTGCAGGTTGCTCAGTATTCCGGGCAGGGGACTTTGCACGTGACGCGTTCCGGTCTGACAGGACGCTATACTGACGCCCGGGGAAAGATCCTTCCAGTCGTAGCCGTTATTGGGGAGTAGCCGCTCATGGATATCGCCGAGCTGTTGGCGTTTTCCGTAAAAAACAAAGCATCCGACCTGCACCTGTCCGCAGGCCTGCCGCCGATGATCCGCGTGGATGGTGACGTCCGCCGCATCAACATCCCGGCACTGGACCACAAGCAGGTGCATGCGCTTGTCTACGACATCATGTCGGACAAGCAGCGTCGCGATTACGAAGAGTTTCTCGAGGTCGATTTCTCGTTCGAGATCCCGTCGCTCGCGCGCTTCCGTGTCAATGCCTTCAACCAGAACCGCGGCGCCGGTGCGGTGTTCCGTACCATTCCCTCCGAAGTGCTGACGCTGGAGGACCTGGCCTGCCCGCCGCTGTTCCGCGAGGTGATCCAGCAGCCGCAGGGCCTGATCCTGGTGACCGGCCCGACCGGTTCCGGCAAGTCGACCACGCTGGCGGCGATGATCGATTACATCAACAAGAACGAGTACGGGCACATCCTCACCGTCGAGGACCCGATCGAGTTCGTGCACACCTCGCAGAAGTGCCTGATCAACCAGCGTGAAGTGCACCGTGACACGCACGGCTTCAACGAAGCGCTGCGTTCGGCCCTGCGTGAAGATCCGGACATCATCCTGGTCGGCGAACTTCGCGATCTTGAGACCATCCGCCTGGCGCTGACCGCGGCGGAAACCGGCCACCTGGTGTTCGGCACGCTGCACACCAGTTCGGCGGCCAAGACCATCGACCGCATCATCGACGTGTTCCCGGCTGGGGAAAAGCCGATGGTGCGCTCGATGCTGTCCGAGTCGCTGCGCGCGGTTATCTCGCAGGCCCTGTTGAAGAAAGTGGGTGGCGGTCGTACCGCGGCCTGGGAAATCATGGTCGGCACCCCGGCCATCCGCAACCTGATCCGCGAGGACAAGGTGGCGCAGATGTATTCGGCCATCCAGACCGGCCAGCAGCACGGCATGATGACCCTGGACCAGCACCTGCAGGACCTGGTCAAGCGCAGCCTGATCACGCGCAACCAGGCCAAAGAGTACGCCAAGGACAAGCGCCTGTTCGAGTAAGGCAGGCGACGGCGGGCGGCGCGCGTCGGCTCGGCGCGCACCGCGGGCCGCCGTGCCGAGCCCCCGTCCCGTTTCCTGGAGTCTGCCGTGAACAGTGCCGCCACCAACACCATCGATTTCACTTCCTTCCTCAAGCTGATGGCGCACCAGCGCGCCTCGGACCTGTTCATCACCGCAGGCATGCCGCCGGCGATCAAGGTCAACGGCAAGATCTCGCCGATCACCCAGACCCCGCTGACGCCGCAGCAGAGCCGCGACCTGGTGCTGAACGTGATGACGCCGGCGCAGCGCGAGGAATTCGAAAAGACCCACGAGTGCAACTTCGCCATCGGCCTGTCCGGTGTCGGTCGCTTCCGTGTGAGCTGTTTCTACCAGCGCAACCAGGTCGGCATGGTGCTGCGCCGGATCGAAACGCGCATTCCCACCGTGGATGAGCTGGCGCTGCCGCCGATCATCAAGACGCTGGCGATGACCAAGCGCGGCATCATCCTGTTCGTCGGCGCGACCGGTACCGGCAAGTCGACTTCGCTTGCGGCGATGATCGGCTACCGCAACCACAATTCGACCGGGCACATCATCACCATCGAGGATCCGATCGAGTTCGTGCACCGCCATGAGGGCTGCATCATCACCCAGCGCGAAGTCGGCATCGATACCGACAGCTGGGAAGCGGCGCTGAAGAACACCCTGCGCCAGGCGCCGGACGTGATCATGATCGGCGAGGTGCGTACCCGCGAAGGCATGGACCATGCCATCGCCTTCGCCGAAACCGGCCACCTGGTGCTGTGCACGCTGCATGCGAACAACGCCAACCAGGCGATGGACCGCATCATCAACTTCTTCCCCGAAGACCGGCGCAACCAGTTGCTGATGGATCTGTCACTGAACATCAAGGGCGTGGTCGCGCAGCAGCTGATTCCTTCGCCCGATGGCCGTTCGCGCAAGGTGGCGATGGAGATCATGCTGGGCACTCCTCTGGTGCAGGATTACATCCGCGAAGGTGAGATCCACAAGCTGAAGGAAGTGATGAAGGAGTCCACCCAGCTGGGCATGAAGACCTTCGACCAGAGCCTGTTCGAGCTGTACCAGGCGGGCGAGATCAGCTACGAGGACGCGCTGCGCTATGCGGATTCGCAGAACGAGGTGCGCCTGAAGATCAAGCTGAGCCAGGGCGGCGATGCCCGCACGCTGGCGCAGGGCCTGGACGGCGTGGAAATCTCGGAAGTCCGCTGAGCCCGGACGGGTGGATGCGGACGGGTAGGTGCGGACCTTGGTCCGCACGCGCGCAGCGCGGCTTCCCCCCGCGCCGGCCAAAAATCAACGACAGAAGTCATTGGATGAAATGTATTCTGCTGGCCGCGTTCCTGTTCTGTAGCGCCACCGCCGCCAACGCGACGGCGCCCACACCCGCAGGCTGCACGAGCCCGGAAAAACGCGGCTGGTACATTGCGTTCCCGGCTGACGATGGCTCCGATGCCGCCATGCAGCGAGATGTCCGGCTCTTTTCGTACGAGCACACGATGAAGGGCCTTGGTGAACCTTCACTGCGTTGTGGCGACGTGCCTGCGCAGGCCTATCGTTTCACCTGGGATCCTTCCTTCTGGCCCACCGTAAGCGTGCGCGCATGGAAGGATGCACAGGGCACCGCCTGGGTTTCGTCCACTTCCCTGCAGCTGATGAGCGCGCCTGATGCGAAGGGGCCGCCGGAGCGTTCAAAGTGCCCGGCAGCGCGCGCCTTGAAGCGGGCCGAGTGGTCGCGGATCGAGGCGGTTTTCAGCGCCCTGCAATCCACACCTGAAGCGGATCCAGGGATGGGCGGGTTGGACGGTGAAAGCTGGTCGCTGGAATCCCGTGTCGATGGCCAGCAGCGACTGGTCGAACGCTGGCGACCCGAGGATCCTGCGGTCAGACAGGCCGGGGCCACGATGATGCGACTGGGTGGGTGTGAGATCCATCGCAGGCTGTAGCGCGCCCGCCGGGCATGGGCCGGCGCTACCGCCACCCCATCAGTCGTGAGCAGGATTCATCACGGCCAGCGCGCCGGGTACTCCAATGCAGGACAGGGCACGGCGTAACGTGGGCTTTCCCCCCCTTGGTTCCGGCAGTGCCGGAAGGAGCATCCCTCATGCAAACCCGTGAACTTGGCCGCAGCGGCCTGCGCGTTTCCGCGCTTGGCCTGGGCTGCATGGGGCTCAGCTTTGGCTATGGGCCGGCGACTGATCGTGCTGCGGCCACGGCCCTGCTGCATGCGGCGGTGGAGCAGGGCGTGACCTTCTTCGATACTGCTGAGGCCTATGGCCCATTCGACAACGAAGTGCTGCTGGGCGAGGCGCTGGCGCCGTATCGGAAGAAACTGGTCATCGCCACCAAGTTTGGTTTCAAGGACGGCCGCGCCAATGCGGGGCTGGACAGCCGGCCCGAGCGTATACGCGCGGTGGCCGAGGCCAGCCTGAAGCGCCTGGGTACCGATCACATCGATCTGTTTTACCAGCATCGGGTGGATCCGAACGTACCGATCGAAGACGTAGCCGGGACCGTGGGCGAGTTGATCGCCGAGGGCAAGGTGCGGCATTTCGGCCTGTCCGAAGCCAGTGCGGCAACCGTGCGCCGCGCGCATGCGGTGCAGCCGGTGGCGGCAGTCCAGAGTGAGTACTCCTTGTGGTGGCGGCAGCCGGAAGACGAGCTGCTGCCGGTGCTGGAAGAACTGGGCATCGGCTTCGTGCCGTTCAGTCCGCTGGGCAAAGGCTTTCTGACCGGTGCGATCAGCGCCGGTACTACCTTCGACAGCACGGACTTCCGTAATTTGGTACCGCGTTTTGCCGTCGAAGCGCGTGCGGCCAACCAGGCGCTGGTGGAGCGCATCGGTGTGATTGCCGCTGACAAGGGTGCGACGCCGGCGCAGGTGGCGTTGGCCTGGTTGCTGGCGCAGGCACCGTGGATCGTACCGATTCCGGGAACGACCAAGCTGTCGAGGCTGCAGGAGAACCTGGGTGCGGCGTCGTTGGTGCTGGATGCCACGGCACTGGGTCGGATCGATGCGGCGCTTGCCGAGATCGCGATCGTGGGCGAGCGTTACAATGCGCAGGGCGCCAAGCTGGTCGGGCGGTAACTGATGCCGGTAGTGACGGCCGCTGGCCGTCAATCAGGATGCCCGGCTCCGCGCAGCGCATCGAGGACGATGCGCAGGGCGACCGAGGCCTGGCGACGCGATGGGTAGTAGGCGTAGTACCCATCAAAATCCGGGCACCAGTCTTCCAGCACCGACAGCAGCCGGCCGCTGTCGACCGCCTGCTGGGCAAGGTCGCACGGCAGCCACGCCAGGCCGCCGTCGGCCAGTGCCGCCCGCAACATCAATGCACTGTTGTTGAAGGTCCACTGACCGCTGACGCGGACGTTGATTTCCTCGCCACCACGCGCGAACTCCCAAGGCATCAGCCCACCGTGGGTTGGCAGGCGCAGGTTGATGCAGTTGTGCGTGGCCAGGTCCTGCGGATGCGTCGGGATGACGTGGTGGCGGAAGTAGGCCGGCGATCCCGCCACGCACATGCGCAGCGGTGGGCTGATCTGCACGGCGATCATGTCCCGGGCGACCTGGTCGCCCAGGCGGATGCCGATGTCGTGGCGCTGGGCGACGATGTCGGCCAGCCCGTAATCCACGGTCAGCTCCACTTTCAGGTCCGGATACTGCTGCAGCACGCGTGCCAGGCGTGGCCAGACCACGTGCTCGGCGGCGTGGCCGGCGGCACTGATGCGGATGGTGCCGGCTGGACGATCGCGGTATTCGGCCAGTGCGGCCAGCTCGTCTTCAATCTCGGCCAGGCGCGGTGACAGGGTATCCAGCAGTCGCTGGCCGGCCTCGGTGGTGGAAACGCTGCGCGTGGTGCGGGTCAGCAGGCGCACCCCCAGCCGCTGTTCCAAGGCACGCAGGGTGTGGCTGAGCGCTGACTGGGATACTCCCAGTTGCGCAGCGGCGCGGGTGAAGCTGCCTTCGCGGGCGACGTGGACGAAGGCTTGCAGGTCGTTGAGGTTTTCACGGGGCATGGCCTGCATCATGGCCCGGCCCACCGCCGGCAGCAATCGATTGATGAGCGGTGTTTCTGGATGCATCCACGCGGCACGGTGCACTATTCCTGCGGACGCGGCGTAGGCTGGTCACCTACCCGAAGCGAGGAGACGCCTGATGTCCCTGTTACTGACCGCGATGATGGCCATGGCCACCCCTGCCGGCGAGTCTTCCGCCATCACCGTCACAGCGCCTGGCAGCACGCCGTCCGCCGCCGGCCCCGCCAGCTATTTCACCGGTACGGTGCGCATCGACGCGCCGTTCCAGGGCAGCGCACCGGCGCGCGTCGGTGGGGCGACGGTGACCTTCGAACCCGGTGCCCGCACGGCCTGGCATACCCATCCGCTGGGGCAGACGTTGATCGTCACCGCCGGCACCGGCTGGGTGCAGGAGTGGGGCAAACCACGGCAGGCCCTGCGTACCGGCGATATCGTGTGGATTCCGCCCGGCGTGAAGCACTGGCATGGCGCGCAGGCGGACGTGGCGATGAGCCATATCGCCATCGCCGAGGCGGTCGATGGCAGCCCGGTGACCTGGTTGGAACAGGTGAGCGAGGCGCAGTACGGAGAACGGTAGTGACGGCCGCTGGCCGTCATGGCGTCATGCGGACGACCCTCATTCCATCCCGAGTTTCTTCAGCTTGTAGCGCAGCGCGCGGAAGGTGATGCCGAGCTGCGCGGCGGTGCGGGTCTTGTTCCAGCGGTTCTCTTCCAGCGCGCGCTGGATGGCGGTGCGCTCCATCTGTTCGATGTAGGAGGGCAGGGCGGCATTGCCTGCCGGCAGGTCGACGACCGCTTCCACCGGCGGTGCGGCGTTGCTGCCACCATTGCGGCCATTGGTCTGCGGCAGGCGCAGGTCAGCCGCGCCGATGCTGTCTCCCTCGGCCAACGCCAGTGCCCGCTCCAGGATGTTTTCAAGTTCGCGCACGTTGCCGGGGAAGCCGTACACAGCGAGCGCTTCCAGTGCCGACGGCGCCAGCAGCGGCACGGCGCAGCCGTGGGTGCGTGCCAGCCGTGCCAGGATCGCAGCTGCCAGTTCGGGCAGGTCTTCATGGCGCTCGCGCAGCGGCGGAACGCGCAGTTCGATCACGTTGATGCGGTAGTACAGGTCGTGTCGGAAGCGGCCTTCGTCCACCAGCTCGGACAAGTCCTTGTGGGTAGCCGACAGGATCCGCACGTCCACCGCGATTTCCGCGGAAGCACCGACCGGCCGGACTGATTTTTCCTGGATGGCGCGCAGCAGTTTGACCTGCATCTGCAGCGGCAGTTCGGCCACCTCGTCCAGGAACAGGGTGCCGCCGTGTGCTGCCTGGAACAGGCCGGGTTTGTCGGCGTGGGCGCCGGTGAAGCTGCCCTTCTTGTGGCCGAAGAACTCGCTTTCCATCAGCTCCGACGGAATGGCACCGCAGTTGACCGGAATGAACGGGCCCGCCGCGCGCGCGCCCTGCTCGTGGATGGTGCGCGCGACCAGTTCCTTGCCCACCCCCGATTCGCCAAGGATGTACACCGGGGCCTGGCTGCGTGCCACCTTGCCCAGCGTGCTGCGCAGGGTATCCATCGCCGGTGAGCCGCCGAGCAGGCGTCCTTGCTGTTCGGCCGGGGCGGCCGCGGGTGGCCGTTCGGTGTTGTTGAGTTCCAGCGCGTGCTTGACCAGTCCGCGCAGCACGGAGATGTCCACCGGCTTGCTGACGAAATCGAACGCGCCGGCCTTCAGCGCCTCCACGGCCAGGTCCATGCTGCCGAAGGCGGTGATCATCGCTACCGGCGTGCGCGGGTAGTGCTGGGCGATCTCGGTGACCAGTTCGATGCCGTTGCCATCGGGCAGCCGCATATCGGTGATGCAGAGATCGTACGGATTGCTGGCCAGCAGCTCGCGTGCTTCGGCGAGATTGGCGGCGGTGTTGATACGCAGGCCCATCCGGCCCAGGGTCAGCACCAGCAGTTCGCGGATGTCGCGCTCGTCATCGACGACCAGTGCGCTACGGGTTTCGTTCATGGTTGAGAAGATAGCGGAGGGGGGCGATGCCGACAAATGTTTGACGCACGGTGCAGGCCGTCATCCTGACGACAGGGTATGCGGGGCGGGCAGGATGATGCGGAAACAGGCGCCGCCTGCGGGCACGGGAACGTATTCCAGGCGTGCCTGGTTGGCGCGGCACAGCTCGCGGGCGATGTACAGGCCCAGCCCGGTGCCGTGCTCGGACGTGGTGAAGAAGGGATTGAACAACTGTGCGGCGACAGCGTCGGGAATGCCGGGACCGCGATCCATCACATCGATCACCGGGCTGCCTTCCAGCCGTGCCAAGCGTAGCCGTACGCGCGCCGGTTGTTCGCCGATGCGGCCATATTTCAGCGCGTTGTGGACCAGCGCGGTCAGCACCTGGTGCAGGTGGCGTGGATCGACCATCGCGGCGACCGAGGTCTCTGAGATGATGGATTCCACGCTGTCCGTTTCCAGCGACAGGCCCTGCTTGTACTCCAGCACGAAGCGGCGGATCAGCGCGGCCAGGTCCACGTTCTCCGGGTTGGCGCGCTCGCGGCGGGCAAGGCCCAGCACGCTTTCCACGATGCCATTGGTGCGCTGGCACTGCTGGTGGATGATCTGCAGCAGGCGGCGGTCGCCCTCGCTGAAGTTGGCGTCTTCTTCTTCCAGCAGCTGCACCGCGTAATTGATCGCCGCCAGCGGATTGCGGATCTCATGGGCCAAGCTGGCAGAGAAACGACCGAGCGCGGACAGGGTCAGCGATTCGGCCCGCTTGGACACCACGCTGGAGTCATCCAGGAACACCAGGGTGAGGTCACTGCCGGCCAGCAGGCGGGCGAATCGCGGCTGGACTTCGGGCTGGTCCGGGGACAGCATCAGCGGCGTCTCTTCCTGGTTCCCGCCGGTGCGCCAGCGGTGCAGCCGGCGCGCCAGTTCAGGCGCTGTGCGGGTCAGGCCCGGCCGCTCACCGCCGCTGCCGCCTTCGTGGTCACCGAGCAGCGCCGATGCGGCTTCGTTGACCAGGGTGATGCGGTTCTGGCCGTCCACCACCATCACCCCGGTGCGCATGCGGCGGATGATCAGCTCATTGATCTGGTAGAGGTTGGCTACTTCGTCGCCGCGCTGGTTGGCCAGCTGCTGGCTGTGGCGGGCGCGGTTGGCGACCTGCGAGCTGATGAACGCCAGCGCCAGGTAGCTGGTGGTGAACATGGCCAGTTCGGCCAGCGTACGGGTGGGGGCGCCGCCTTCCAGCAGCTTCCACAGATACTCGGCGACGGTGGCCACGCTGGCCCCCACAGCCAGCCCCAGCGCCATCGGGAACGGCAGCATGGTCGCGGCGGCGGCGATGTTGAACAGCAGCGACATCGAGATGCCGGCACTGGCCCCGGGCAGGGCATGGGCCAGCAGCGAAGCGGCGACGATGTCCAGGCTGACGCCTACCAGCACGAACTGCCGCAGCCAGCGCTCGCTGCGCCCCAGCAGCAGCATCAGCACCGAGAACAGCCAGTAGCCACCGGACACGTAAGCGGCCAGTTCGGGGTGGTCGGCCTGCCCCAGCAGGTCGGCCATCGGGCTGAACATCAGCCCGGCGATCGCGGTGGCGATCAGCAGCCGGTACAGGGCAAAGAAATACAGTTCGCGTCGAGGAATGGACTCGATGCGGTCGATCAAGGATGTGGTCGGTGCCACGCCAAAACTCCCCTTCTGGCTTGCGTGCAGTATAGGCATGGATGGGCGCCTGGCCGGCCGATCACTGCGCAACGAACGCCCGCACATGCCGTGGGCGGCGGCAGGGCAATCCCGGGGGGTGTCACAAATAACTGAAAAACCAGCAAAATCCGGCGCCATGCGGCGCGTCATCCCGCTGTCTTTGCGCCACGCGCCGGGGTCAGCCACAATAGCGGGCCCGCCGCGGTCCGTGCCGGTGCCCGTGAGGGAGCCTTGGAGGAGATGCGTGCGGTCGTTCCTATTCCCACGGTGACGCATGAATTTCCACGAATACCAGTCAAAACAACTGCTTGCCGAGTACGGCATTCCCGTCCCGGCCGGCAAGGTCGCGGCTACCCCGGACGAAGCAGTCGCAGCAGCGACCTCGCTGGGCCAGGGCCCCTGGATGGTCAAGGCGCAGATCCATGCTGGCGGTCGCGGCAAGGCAGGCGGCGTCAAGTTCTGCAAGACCACCGACGATGTGAAGGCCGCTGCGGCCAAGATGCTCGGCACCAAGATGGCTACCTACCAGACCGCTGGCGTCGAGCTGCCGGTCAACCTGGTGCTGGTGACCACCGCCGGTGAGATCGTCAAGGAACTGTACCTGTCGGTCCTCGTCGACCGCGGCACCAAGACCATCACCTACATCGCTTCTTCGGAAGGCGGCGTGGAAATCGAGCAGGTCGCTGCCGAAACCCCGGAGCTGATCCATTCGCTCAACGTCGACTTCGTTGAAGGCGTGCAGGGTTACCACGGCCGTGATTTCGGCTTCAAGCTCGGCCTGACCGCCAAGCAGGCCGGCCAGTTCGCCAGCATCATGGTCAACCTGTACAAGCTGTTCAACGAAAAGGACCTGGCGCTGGTTGAAATCAACCCGCTGGCGATCCTGGACGATGGCAACCTGTACGCGCTGGACGGCAAGTTCGACAGCGATGACAACGCCGCGTTCCGTCAGAAGGCGCTGGTTGCGATGCGCGACAAGACCCAGGAAGACGAAACCGAAGTGACCGCTTCGGAGCTGGACATCAACTACGTCACCATGGACGGCAACATCGGCTGCATGGTCAACGGCGCAGGCCTGGCCATGGCCACCATGGACGTGATCAAGCTCAACGGCGGCGAGCCGGCGAACTTCCTGGACGTGGGCGGCGGTGCCAACAAGCAGCGCGTCATCGAAGCGTTCAAGCTGATCCTGTCCTCGGACAAGGTCGAAGGCATCTTCGTTAACATCTTCGGCGGCATCGTCCGCTGCGACATGATCGCCGAAGGCATCATCGCCGCGGTCAAGGAAGTGGGCGTCAAGGTTCCGGTCGTGGTGCGCCTGGAAGGCACCAACGTGGAAGAAGGCAAGCAGCTGCTGCGTGACAGCGGCATGGCCATCATCCCGGCTGACAACATCAACGACGGCGCCAAGAAGGTCGTTGAAGCTGTCAAGAACGCCGCCTGATCCGACACCGAAGGAAATCCAATGTCAGTTTTGATCAACAAGAACACCAAGGTGATCGTGCAGGGCTTCACCGGCCAGCAGGGCACCTTCCACGCCACTCAGATGATCGAGTACGGCACCCAGGTTGTTGGCGGCGTGACCCCCGGCAAGGGCGGCACCACCCACATCGACCTGCCGGTCTTCAACACCGTGGCCGACGCCGTGCAGAGCACCGGCGCCAATGCCTCGGTGATCTACGTGCCGCCGCCGTATGCCGCTGATGCGATCCTGGAAGCCGCTGCTGCCGGCATCAAGGTCATCGTGTGCATCACCGAAGGCATCCCGGTGCTGGACATGCTGCGCGTCAAGAACGTGCTGACCCGCGCCCATGCGGACACCGTGCTGATCGGGCCGAACTGCCCGGGCGTCATCACTCCGGGCGAATGCAAGATCGGCATCATGCCGGGCCACATCCACAAGCCGGGCAAGATCGGCATCGTGTCCCGTTCGGGCACGCTGACCTATGAAGCGGTCAAGCAGACCACGGAAGTAGGCCTGGGCCAGTCGACCTGCATCGGCATCGGTGGTGACCCGATCAACGGCCTGAACTTCGTCGACTGCCTGAAGCTGTTCAACGAAGATCCGCAGACCGAAGGCATCATCATGGTCGGCGAAATCGGCGGTGACGCCGAAGAAGCCGGTGCCGAGTACATCAAGCAGTTCGTGAAGAAGCCGGTGGTCGGCTTCATCGCCGGCGCATCGGCTCCGGCCGGCAAGCGCATGGGCCACGCCGGTGCGATCGCATCGGGCGGCAAGGGCACCGCGGAAGGCAAGTTCGCCGCCATGGAAGCGGCCGGTGTTGTCACCGTCCGTTCGCCGGGCGACCTCGGCGCTGCCATCGCCAAGCTGGTGAAATAAGACCGCAGCCGCGCAGCGGCTACGTGTCTGTAGAGCCGGCCGCTGGCCGGCTGTTGCAGGGTTGAGCAGAAAGCCGCCTCCGGGCGGCTTTCTGCGTTTGGGCGCGGCGCTACAATGGCGGCATGGCAACCACAGGCTGGAATCCCTAATGGCTTCGATCCGCATCGCGATGGCGCAGTTTGATTTCCCGGTCGGCGCAGTCGCCGCCAATACCGACCGGATCATCGAGATGATCGAGCAGGCGCGCGACGACCACGGCGCCGACCTGGTACTGTTCCCCGAACTGGCCGTCAGCGGCTATCCGCCGGAAGACCTGCTGCTGCGGCCGGGTTTCCTGCAGCATTGCGAACAGGCAATGCAGCGCATCGCGCTGGCCTGTACCGGCATCACCGCCGTGGTCGGCTGGCCCGAACCGGCCGGCGCAGTGGTCTACAACGCGGCCAGCGTGCTGCGTGATGGCATCGTGGAAAAAACCTACCGCAAGCGCGAGCTGCCCAACTATGCGGTGTTCGACGAGCGCCGTTACTTCGATATCGACCCGGACGGCCCGAGCTGCGTGTTCGACGTCAACGGCGTGCCGGTAGGCGTACTGATCTGCGAGGACCTGTGGTTCGCCGAACCGTTGGCCGACACCGTGCGCAATGGCGCGCAGCTGGTCGTGGTCCCCAATGCATCGCCGTATGAGCGTGGCAAGCATGCGCAGCGCGATGCGGTGCTGGCCGCGCGGACGCGCGAAAGCGGGGCCGCCATCGCCTACCTCAACGTGGTCGGTGGCCAGGACGCGCTGGTGTTCGATGGCGCGTCGGTGGTGGCCGACGCCGACGGCACCGTGCACCCGGCCGCAGCGGCCTTCGCCGAACAGTGGCTGGTGGTGGAGTACGAAAGCCAGGCCCGGCGCTTCATGCCGCTGCAGTGGATGGACGACGGCGATGAGAGCATGGACGCGCTGGCATGGCGCGCGGTCACCCGCGGCCTGCAGGACTACTGCAGCAAGAACGGGTTCCAGAAAGTCTGGCTGGGCTTGTCCGGTGGCATCGATTCGGCGCTGGTGCTGGCGATGGCCGTGGATGCACTGGGGGCGGAGAACGTGACCGCCGTGCGGCTGCCTTCGCGTTACACCGCCGGACTGTCCAACGACCTGGCCAGCGAACAATGCGAGGCGCTCGGCGTGAAGCTCGAAGAAATCTCCATCGAGCCCGCGTTCAAGGGCCTGATGGAGGCGCTCGGGCCGATGTTCGAAGGCACCACGCCGGACATCACCGAAGAGAACCTTCAGAGCCGCAGCCGCGGGGTGATCCTGATGGCGCTGGCCAACAAGTTCGGTGGCCTGCTGCTGACCACGGGCAACAAGAGCGAGTACGCGGTGGGTTACGCGACCATCTACGGTGACATGTGCGGCGGATACGCACCGCTGAAGGACCTGTACAAGACCGAGGTGTTCGGGCTGGCCAAGTGGCGCAACACCGTGGGCGGCGCACCGGTCATTCCGCCGGCGGTGATCAGCCGGCCGCCGTCGGCCGAACTGCGTGAGAACCAGACCGACCAGGATTCGCTGCCGGCCTACGACGTGCTGGACGGCATCCTGTACCGCTTCGTGGACCAGGAACAATCGCGCGAGGAAATCATCGCCGCCGGTTATGCCACCGAGGTGGTGGAGCGTGTGCTGCGGCTGGTACGCATCAGCGAATGGAAGCGCCACCAGGCCGCGCCAGGCCCGAAGGTCTCGCGCCGTGCATTCGGGCGGGAGCGACGCTATCCGATCACCAACGGATACCAGGGCTGAAGGGCGCGAACCCCTGAGAGCAGTGCTCTGAGCGAAATCTGCATGCAGCCAACTGTGATAGCGGCAATCTTGGTAGCCCCGATCAGCAGGAGTGCATTGCATGAATCTGAATCCCACCCTGCCCGTGCAGGCGACAGTCAACGCCATGAGCGCAGCCCCCGCGCGACGGCGCTGTCCAGCCCCCCACGCCGGGTCACTGCCGGGCCGTTTGATGCAGGTGTCCAACGCCGCGGGGTCCTTTGCGCTGCGGTGCCTGAAGGCGGCATGTCGTGAGCCGGGAAGGGCCCTCACCTTGCTGGCGGCGATGCTGGCCGGCCTGCGCCCGGTCGGCCCGGTGGGTGTTGCCGATGCATCCGCTTCGACCGCGGGTGACCAATGGGAACAGATAGGCCGCCACATCGGTGCCGAGGCAGCGCTGTGCATGCGCACGCGCCATCTGGCGGGTATCGTTCCGGCCGCTACCGAGGCGCACTGCATGGGACAGATCGCGTTCAATCGTGCGATGGAGATCCCGTTCGATCCGGATCAGTTCCGCGAGGTAGGGCGTGAGGCGCCTGACCTCGATTCCGAAGCCGGCCAGTATGTCGCCCTGGTCGAGCGTGGCATGCATGCTTCGGTGACGATGGTGAAGCCCACGCCGGTAACGCAGAACATCGAGGATGCGGCCCGCCTCGCCAATGGGCTGCCTGCGGTCCAGCATCGGATCAAACACGCCGCAGGCCGCATCATCAGGGACTGCAACGTTGACGAGCGCGTGGACAATGATGCGCTGGGTCAGCCAGGAGTGTTCATCCGGGCGGACCTGGACCTGGTCCTGCAGGAAGCGTGCAGCGAAGAGATATTGGCTCCCCCGACCACCATGGAGCTGCGGCGCGCCAATGCCGCGTTGTATTACCAGTCTGACCGCGTGAAGGACGAGCGCGCCTTCCTTGTCGGGCAGCATCGCATCCATGCAGGCCAGGCGTCCGCATCGGCAGAGAGGGCCTTCGAAGCGAAGGTCGTCGATCTGATCGCCGAGCGCACCGGGATCTGAGTTCCAGGCGCGCGCCGCCTGAGCGGCGCAGCCTGCACTTTCCAGCAGCACGCATGTGCAACCCAGGAGCAACCAGATGAGACTTGCCGAGATGTTCGTCGCCGGCCTTGGCGCCATGGCCGGACTGCAGGGCCGAAGCGCCCAGCGGGCCAGCCAGCCTTCAGTCGACTCCAGATTGATGCATCTGCCCATTGCCGATATCTGCAACCACGGCGCCCACTGGATGGTGCCGAACGGTGCCGGCCGCCAGCTGCAGGATGCGCCCATCGGCTTGGCGGACGTGGAGGTCGCATTCGAGAATTGCCTGTATCGCATCTCGTCTCGTGGCCTGCCGGAGCAGCGCAGGACCGCGTTGTGCCTGCTCGAGCTGGCAGGCGATGCCTGCGCCGACGGTGACGATGTGTGGTGCGTCGATGCACTGAGGCGATCAGCGATGGAGGTGATCCCAGAAGCGGGCAGGAGGCTTGCCGCTTCCTTCGAGCCCGGCGCGTTGCCCAGGGCGACCTATCGCTCGCTGGACCAGCTGCGCAAGGACGTGCATGCCGAGTTCAGCGGAAAGAGCACGTATCAGGATGCCATGTTGGCGCTGGAGATCGAATTGGTCGACCGCACTGGACTGGGCCTGGAGGGACTGACCTCGCCGCTGACCGTGGCCGATCTGATGCAGGTACTGGGCGAAAAGGACAGCGGTGAAGTGGTGGGCGCCACCACGATGGATCGCTTCGACTGGGTTGCCAAAGACGAGGGGCTCAAGCTGGGCGAGCTGCTGAGGTCCATCGGACAGGAGACGATCAACGCCCGGCCCGAGGATTACCCGGAAGATCTTGGCGCCGAGCTGGCGAACTGGCTGGGCCGGAACTTCCCCGATGATCCTGCCGTGCCGCTCACCCCGCACCAGCGGCGGCATGTGCTACGCCTGTTGGTGGACCACATCAATGCACGTATCCCCCAGCGCAGCAGCAACGCGGAAGCAACCGACTGACTGCGGAAACGGAGCGGCCCGCCACAGAAAAAAGCCCCGCAGCAGAACTGCGGGGCTTTCAGTTTTTCAGCGATGCGTGAGGCGATTACTTGCGGTTCATCGTCGCATTGCGCATGCCAGTCGTGGCCGACTTCTCACCCGCGAACGGGTTGAGCTTGCGGATCATCCACGGGTAGTTCGGCCAGTCGTTCTGCAGCCACGGGTGGTCCGGGGCGTTGAGCTCCAGCACACGGCGGGCGTCACCGGCCAGCGTTTCATTGCCGGCGCGGGTATAGGCCTCGGCCAGCACCGCCACCGCATCGTACTGGTAGGCACTCTGCGGGTAGGTTTCCAGCAGGTAGTTGGCACGGCCGGCGGCCGCCAGCCACGCCTCCCGGCGCAGGTAGTACAGCGCGTTGTCCAGCTCGTGCTGGGCGAACACGTCACGCAGTTCGGTCATCCGGCGGCGCGCATCTTCGGCGTAGCGGCTGTTCGGGTAGCGGTCGATGACGATGTTGAAATCGGCATAGGCCTGGCGCGGCGTGGACAGGTCGCGGCGGCTGGCGTCCAGCGACCATACGCGGCGCAGGAAAACCGTATCGCGGTTGCTGTTGGACAGGCCACGCAGGTAGTACATGTACGCCACATTGCGATGGGTAGGGTAGGTCCGGATGAAGCGGTCGATGCTGGACACCGCATCGTCGTGCTTGCCGGCCTTGAACTGGGCGTAGGCGGTTTCGATCATCGCCTGTTCGGTGTACGGGCCGTACGGATACTGGGCCACCAGGCGGCGGAAGCTGGTTTCCGCGCCGCTCCAGTTGCCGCCTTCCATCAGGCCGTGGGCCTTCTGGTACAACGTCTCGACCGGCTGGCCTTCATCGGGGTTGTCCCCCTTGGTGCCACGGTTGCAACCAGTGGCGGCGATCACCAGGACCAGCAGCAGGGCGGTCAGGCGGACGGGCGCAAAGAGCGGGGAAGAGCGTCGGATCATGGTGTCAAGGCGGGACGCGGCTGGAATACGAAGGGTCGATGATAGCCTAGTGTCCTGTCCCGCGACTGAAACCTGTCCACGGGACCCCCAATTTCGTCTCCAAAAGTTGCCGCCATGTCCGAATCTGCTGCTGAACAGGCCCGCCAGGCCGTTGTCCCCGATACCGCCGCCGGCCGTCGTTTCGACGCGGTGCTGGCCGAACTGTTCCCCGAATACTCCCGTTCCAAGCTGACCGAGTGGATCAAATCCGGCGACGTGCTGCTGGACGGGGTGACCGTGCGCGGCCGTGACCCGGTGCGCGGCGGTGAGGTCGCCACGCTCAATGCGGTGCTGGAAACCCAGACCCATGCCGAGCCGGAGGACATCCCGCTGGACGTCCTGTTCGAAGACGAACACCTGCTGGTGATCAACAAGCCGGTGGGCCTGGTGGTGCACCCGGGCGCCGGCAATTCCAGCGGCACCCTGGTCAACGCGCTGCTGTTCCGCGATCCGTCGGTGTCGGCGCTGCCGCGCGCGGGCATCGTGCACCGGCTGGACAAGGACACCAGCGGTGTCATGGTGATCGCCCGCACCATCCAGGCACAGACCGCGCTGGTGGAACAGCTGTCCGCACGCCAGGTGCATCGCCAGTACCTGGCGGTGGTGGTCGGTGCGCTGGTGGCCGGCGGTACCGCGGATGCGCCGATCGACCGCCATCCGCGCGACCGCCTGAAGATGGGGGTGCGCGAAGACGGCAAGGAAGCGATCACCCATTACCGCCTGCGCGAGCGCTTCCGTGCCCATACGGCGCTTGAGTGCCGGCTGGAAACTGGCCGTACGCACCAGATCCGCGTGCACATGGCGCACCTGCGCCACGCGATCGTCGGGGACCAGCTGTACGGCGGCGCGCTGAAGCTGCCCAAGGGCGCCAGCGATGAGCTGGTCGCCGCGCTGCGTGGCTTCAAGCGCCAGGCCCTGCATGCCGAAACGCTGGAGTTCGTGCACCCCATCACCGGCGAGATGGTGCGCAACACCGCGCCGGCGCCGGCCGACATGCTGCAGCTGTTGAAAGCCCTGCGCGAAGACAGCGAGCTGTTCGCCGAGCGCGAGCGCGGCCGCGACCGCCGCTGATGGACGGCGCGCTGCCCCTGCTGATGCCGCAGTGGCCTGCCCCGGCCGGGGTGCGCGCGCTGACCACGCGCCGGCATGGGGCGGGGGTGTCGTTGCCGCCGTTCGACCAGTTCAACCTGGGCAACCGGCATGCCGCCGATGGCGACCAGCCGGCCCACGTGGAGCGCAACCGCGCGCTGCTGCACGTCGGCCTGGCCTTGCCTTCGCCGGCGCATTGGCTGCGCCAGGTACATGGCACCACCGTGTTGCGGTTCGACGCAGCGCCGGTGGCCGGTGCGAGTGAGCCGGTGGCCGATGCCGCGGTGACCTCGGTGCCCGGTGTGGTGCTGGCGATCCTGACCGCGGACTGCCTGCCGGTGGTGCTGGCCGCACGCGATGGCAGCGAGGTGGGGGCCGCGCATGCGGGCTGGCGTGGGCTGGCCGATGGCATGCTGGAAGCGACCGTGGCGGCGATGCACACACCGCCGTCCGGGCTGCTGGCCTGGCTGGGGCCGGCAGCCGGACCGTCCGATTATGAGATCGGCGAAGAGGTCCACCATGCCTTCGTGGGTCATGACCCTGCCGCAGCGGCTGCCTTCGTGGTGACGCGTCCGGGCCACTGGAAAGTGGACCTGTACGCGCTGGCGCGGATGCGCCTGCAGGTGGCGGGGGTGGGTGCCGCTGACGTCCATGGCGGCACGTACTCGACGATGGCCGACCCGGACCTGTTCTCGCACCGCCGCGACCGCCGTACCGGACGCATGGCGACCTTGGCCTGGATCGGGTAGCGCCGGCATGTGTTTCGGCCGAGCGTATCCGCCAACGGCCCGCTGCGCTCGCCGACCATGCGTCGGCGCGACCGCGATGTCAGGCCTCCAGGGACTGCAGGAAGGTCTGCCGCCAGTGGTTGATGTCGTAGCGGCGCAGGTGGTCCATCATCGCGTTCCAGCGCTCCTGGCGGCGCTTGAGCGGCATGGTGGCCGCGGTGGCGATGGCATCGGCCACGCCGTCCAGGTCGTGCGGATTGACCAGCAGCGCCTGCTTCATCTCATCGGCCGCACCGGCCAGCAGTGACAGCACCAGCACGCCGGGGTTGTCCGGGTCCTGCGACGCTACGTATTCCTTGGCGACCAGGTTCATGCCGTCACGCAGCGGTGTCACCAGGCCCACGGCGGCGGCACGGTAGAAGCCGGTCAGCGTGGCGTGGGTGAAGTTCTGGTTGACGTAACGCAGCGGTGTCCAGTCCGGTGCCGCATGGCCGCCGTTGATGTGCCCGGCGATCTGCTCCAGCTGGCTGCGCAGGTCGCGGTATTCGGTGACGTCGCCGCGCGATACCGGGGCGATCTGCAGATAGGTCAGGCTGCCATGCTGGTCGGCATGCCGTTCCAGATAGCGCTCGAAGCCCTTGAAGCGCTCCGGCAGGCCCTTGGAGTAATCCAGCCGGTCCACGCCGATCGCCAGTTGGCGGTCACGCAGGCTGTTGCGCAGATCCTTCACCGCCGGCTTGTTGGCTGCGGCTTTGGCCTGCTGGGCGATGCGTTCGGTGTCGATGCCGATCGGGAAGGCAGCCGCGCGGAAAGTACGGCCGTCCGGAGCCTCCAGCTTGCCATCACCCAGCACGCGGCCGCCGCCGAACAAGCGCAGGTAGGTCTGGAAGCGGTCCGCATCGCGCTGGGTCTGGAAGCCGACCAGATCGCAGGCGTACAGCGCGGAGAACAGTCGCAGGTGGTCGGGCATGGCCTGCAGCAGATCGGCCGAGGGCAGCGGGACGTGCAGGAAGAAGCCGATCCGGCAGCCGATGCCGCGTTCGCGCAGCATCGCCGCCAGCGGGATCAGGTGGTAGTCGTGGATCCAGACGATGTCGTCTTCGCGCAGCAGCGGCGCCAGCTTGCTGGCGAACAGCTCGTTGACCCGGTGGTAGGTTTCGCGGGTGCCGCGATCGTAGTCCACCAGGTCCAGGCGGAAGTGCAGCAGTGGCCACAACGTGCGGTTGGCGAAGCCGTTGTAATAGCCGTCCACGTCACGCTTGTTGAGGTCCATGGTGACATAGCGGATATCGCCGTCGACCTGCTCATGCAGCGCACCGCTGCTGTCCTTCACCGACTTGCCGCTCCAGCCGAACCACAGGCCGCCGCGCTCCTTCAGCGCGGCCAGCAGGCCCACTGCCAGGCCTCCCGGACGGGTATCGCCGGGAATGGCGACGCGGTTGGAAACGACGACCAGACGACTCATGAAGCCTCCTGCCAGGAACGCGAAAGACGCATCGCGGCGGTGATCAGGCCGACGTGCGAATAGGTCTGCGGGAAGTTGCCCCAGGCCTCGCCGTTTTCGAAGGAAAGATCTTCCGAAAGCAGGCCCAGGTGGTTGCGCCGCGACAGCAGCACCTCGAACATCGCGCGGGCTTCTTCCATGCGACCGATCGCCGCCAGCGCGTCGATGTACCAGAAGGTGCAGATGGTGAAGCTGGTTTCCGGCTCGCCGAAGTCGTCGGGTGCGACGTAGCGGTACAGCGCGTCGCCGTGCTTGAGGTCGCGGCCGATGGCCTCCACCGTGGTGATGAAGCGCGCATCCATGGGTTCGATGAACCCGATGTCGGCCAGCAGCAGCAGCGAAGCATCCAGGCGGTGCCCACCGAAGGCATCGGTGAAATGGCCAAGCTCCTCGTTCCACGACTCCTTCATGATGCGCTGGTGGATGGTGTCGGCGCGCTCGCGCCAGTAGAACGCGCGGTCGTCCAGCTTCAGGCGTACGGCGATCTTGCACAGGCGGTCACAGGCGGCCCAGCACATTGCGGCGGTGTAGGTATGTACTTCGGTGCGGCCGCGGAATTCCCACAGACCAGCATCGGGGACGTCGTGCAGCAGGTAGGCCTGCTCGCCCAGCGGCTCCAGCCGCGCGAACGCGTGTGCGTCGCCGGGGTCCTGCAGGCGGCGGTCGAAGAACAGCTGGGTGGAGGCCAGCACCACGCTGCCGTAGACATCGTGCTGGCGCTGCACCCAGGCCAGGTTGCCGCGGCGCACCGGCCCCATGCCACGATAGCCGGACAACGAGGGCACCTCGTGCTCGTCCAGGGTGGCCTCGAAGCCGATGCCGTACAGCGGCTGAAGGGTGCCGTCGGCGGTGGCCAGGTTGAAGATGTAGCCGAGGAACTGCTCCATCGTGCGGGTGGCGCCGAGGCGGTTGAGCGAGCGCACCACGAAGGCCGCGTCACGCAGCCAGCAGTAGCGGTAATCCCAGTTGCGGATGCTGCCCGGCGCCTCAGGGATGGAGGTGGTCATCGCCGCGATGATCGCGCCGCTGTCTTCGTACTGGCACAGCTTCAGGGTGATCGCACTGCGGATCACCGCCTCCTGCCATTCCAGCGGGATGGACAGGTAGCGCACCCACTCGCGCCAGTAATCGCGCGTGCGCTGGAAGGACTCCTGCACGTAGCCGCTCAGCGAGCGGTTGAGTGATTCATCCACGCCCAGCACCAGGTGCACCGGGTGGTTGAGCACGAACGGCAGGCCGTCGCGCACGAAGCGGATCGGCACGTCGGTGGTCAGGCGCAGTACGTGGTCGGGCAGTACCCAGCGCACGTGGTTGCTGCCCCAGGTGGAGTCGGGCACGCGCTGGCCCCAGTCGGCCAGCGGACGCGCCAGTACGCGGATGCGTGGGCTGCCGGCGATCGGGCGCACTTGGCGGATCAGGCTGACCGGGCGGTAGAAGCGGTCGTTCTGGCGCCAGCGTGGAGCGAAATCAATGATCTCCAGCGCGCCGCCGTGGCTGTCGCGCAGCACGGTGCGCAGGATCGCGGTGTTGCTGAGGTATTCCTGCTCGGTGCTGGCCAGGTCCTCCAGTTCGATGGCGAAATCGCCGCCTTCCTGCTGGTTCGGACTGAGCAGCGCGCAGAAGGTGGGGTCGCCGTCGAAGGTGGGCAGGCAGCTCCATACAACGCGCGCCTGGCGGTCGATCAACGCGCCGAAACTGCCGTTGCCGACGACACCGAGGTTCAGATCAGGTTGGGACATGGGCGAAGCTTCTCGTCTGCGGCCGTGGGGGCCGGCCTACCACGCATTCTCACGCAACCATGCGTGCACGCTGCGTATGTCCGACAACTGGAAGACCGCCACGCTGGGCTCGCGTTCACCGACCAGCACGCTCCAGCCATGCAGCCCGTTGGAGGCTTCGAAGCCGTGTTCGTCGGTCAGATCATCGCCGATGAACACCGGCAGGCGACCGCGGAAGGGCAGATACTGCATCATCCGGCGGACCGCGCGTCCCTTGTCGCTGCCGACCGGGACGAACTCGACGACGTGGTCGCCCGGCTGCAGTCGATAGCCGGCATTGCCGCGGATGTGGCGGTTGGCGAAGGCGCGGACGTCGCTGGCGGCGTGCGGCGCACCGCGCCAGTGCAGGGCCATGCTGGGGCCTTTGTCTTCGACCAGCACGCCAGGATGGCCGTGGGCGAAGCGCATCGCCTGCTGGTGCAGGGCATGCAGCCATTCGGTGGTGCTTTCGTCCTCGGCGCTGTCGTGCAGCGCGCCGCCGGCGTCACGCAGTTGGTGGCCATGCAGGCCGGCGGCAGGCAGGTGAAGGGGAGCGAAGAGGGCATCGAGCTGTTCCAGCGGGCGACCGCTGACCAGCGCCACGGCGCCTTCCAGACGGTCGCTGATGCGGCCGATGGCCTCACGCACTTCAGGCAGCAGGGTGACCGCATCGGGGCGGTCGGCGAACTCGATCAGGGTGCCATCCACGTCGAGGAACAATGCGCAGGCATCGTCCAGCAACGGCGGTGGCGGACGAAGGGGGAGGTCGTTTGCCATGCCCGGCACGATGCCAGCGCAGGCGTGAGCATGGGGTCATCGCAGGGGCGAGTGACCCGGTCGGTGAGTCGGGGGGGG
>NZ_JACSQS010000008.1:0-41605 GCF_014836545.1 Stenotrophomonas lacuserhaii | reverse complement strand
CCAACGGTCGTCACCCACCAGGTCGTCACCCACCCCTGCCGGCGGTCAGAAGGTGTAACGCACGCGGCCGTAGAAATACGCGCCATTGCTGCCGATCGGCGACAACACGTCGTAAGGCAGGTTGCCGTAGTAGTAGATGTCCTCGTTGGACAGGTCCGGGTAGTTGTCGGTCAGGTTCTGTCCGCCGATCGCCACGCTCCACTGCGGGGTGATGCGGTACTCGGCTTCCGCATCCAGCTGCCACTCCGCCTGGTAGGTCTGGGTCGGTTCGAACCCACCGCCGAAGTTGAACACGCGCGTGGCACTGCCATGGCGGCTGACCCGGCTGGTCAGCGACCAGCGGTCGTTGCCCCACGAAGCAGAGAACTGCGCGCGGGTACGCGGGGTGGCATCGGTCAGCGTGTTGCTTTCTTCCACGCCGAACAACACATACGCCGGGTCCAGCGCCTGCAACGCGGCCGGGGTCGGCAGCACGTTCTTCAGCTCGGTCTTGGCGTAGGCCCAGGTGCCGGTCAGCTGCAGCTGGCCATCGCCCAGCGCATGCCGCCAGTTGGCCACCAGTTCGGCGCCACGGGTGCGGGTGTCGGCGGCATTGACGAAGAAGCTGGCGCTTTCCAGGCCGGTGACGCCGTACTGCTGCTGCACGAAGTCGGTCAATGCATCGCCGGTGATCGCTTCGGACAGTGCGATGCGGTCATCGATGTCGATCTGGAACAGGTCCAGCGAGACGTCGAAGTTGTCACCGATGCGGCTGGTGAAGCCCAGGCTGGTGTTGAGTGACTTCTCCGGCTTCAGGTCGGTGGCGCCGAGCCCGCGGGCGATCGGATTGTTCACCGACAGCAGGCGGCCCTGCACCAGCTGGCCGGCCGCGTTGTAGCCGGTGGACGTCGACTCGTAACCGATCTGCGCCAGCGACGGGGCGCGGTAGTTGTTGGACACCGAACCACGCAGCGCGAAGGCCGGGCTGAACGCATAGCGCAGGCCCAGCTTGCCGGTCAGTTCGCCACCAAAGTCATCGTGGTGTTCGTAGCGCGCGGCGATATCACTGGAGAAGTGGTCGCCGATCTGGCTGGACACGCTGGCATAGACGCTGGCCACGTCGCGCGCCAGGTCTGCCGCATCCTGCGGGGTCAGGCCACCGCCGGCCTGCGAGCCGGTGGGACGATCGGTGAACGGACCGGCAGCGTAGCTGCCCGGATCGCCGGGGCGGGTTTCATAGCGTTCATGGCGGGCTTCCGCGCCCAGGCCCAGGGTATGGGTGATGCTCCCGCCCTGCTCGAACACCCGGCCCAGGTCCAGGTTCGCCACCGACTGCGCGTACTGGTAATCGGCGGTCTTGAAGCGCGTCGGGCTGGTCGGGCCGAGTGAAGCGTTCAAGGTGTTGCGCATGCGGTAGGTGAAGTCGTTCTGGCCGAAGTCCAGGCTGGCATCGTAGGTCCACTCGCCCCACTGGCCACGCGCACCGGCCACGGCTTGCACGTCGCGGTTTTCGCCTTCGGAAACCGGTCGGTAACCGTTCGGATAGATCTCTTTCCAGTTCGCATCGCCATCCGGATAGCGGAAGTAGTTCGCGCCTTCGCTGTCACGCTGGTTGTAGGTGCCGAAGGCGTAGAACGTGCTGGTTTCGCCGAACGGGATTTCGGTGTTCAACCAGGCGTTGAGGTCCTTGCTGGCGCCATCGCCGAGCACGTAGTTGCGCTGTCCCTGCAGGGCCAGGTTGGCATCGGTCTGGTCCCACGGTGGGATCTGGTCGAAGCCGGCGCGGTTGGTGGCTTCGCGGTTCTTGTATTCCACGCCGACGCGCAGGAAGCCGCCGTCATCGCTCAGCGCGGTACCGACGTTGGCGCTGAAGTTGCCGGTCTGGCCGTCGGTGAGGGTGCGGCCGATGGGCTTGAGGTCGGTGTGGTGTGCACCGAAGCTGGCTTCAATGGCGCCACCTTCCGGTGTGTTGTCCAGGATGACGTTGATCACGCCGGCCACCGCGTCCGAACCGTACAACGCACCAGCACCGTCGCGCAGCACTTCGATGCGCTTGATCGCGCTGACCGGGATCGCATTGAAGTCCACAGGCGTGGTGCCGCGGCCGATCTTGCTGCCGGTGCTGACCAAGGCGCTGTGGTGGCGGCGCTTGCCGTTCACCAGCACCAGCACCTGGTCCGGCGACAGACCGCGCAACTGTGCGGCGCGCACGTGGTCGGCGCCGCCGGAGTTGGACTGGCGCGGGAAATTGAACGATGGCAGCAGCGACTGCAGCGCGCTGCCCAGCTCACCGTTGATGACGCCGGCCTTGCGGATGTCTTCGGCAGTCAGCACGTCCACCGGCGATGTCGATTCGAGCACGGTGCGGTCGGAGGCGCGGGTACCGGTGACGATCACCGTGTCCAGGTTGGTGGCGTCCTGTGCCGATGCGGCGAACGGGGAAAGCGCGAGCGCGATGGCGAGGCCAAGCGGCGACGCGGAAAGGCGGTGGGACATGCGGACTCCGGGAGCGACAACGTGGGGAAGGGGAGGGGAGGGGATGGTTTCAATTACATCCATCCGGATATAGCGATATATTATCTTGGCGTGATGGGTTGTGGGACGCAAGTCCGTTTTTTTAGTCATCAGCAGATGACCGCGCGGCATGATGGTGGTTGCAGATGCAACTGGCCGGGACGTGTACGCTGCTGCGCTGTTTTGCCTGTCGTGCACGGCGCGATGGGCACACCTGCCTTTGGAGAGTGATCGATATGAAGCGTTTGTCCCTTGTTCTTGCCGTGTTGCTGGCCACCAGCGGTTGCGCCAGCCTGTCCGCCAGCGGGCCGGGCACGTCAGCGACGACGGCCACGATGCAGGGCGATGCGGCACGGCCGGCGCAGGCTGCGGGCTGGGTGCGCAGTGAGCTGTACTTCGGTGTGGGCGAAGAGGGCGGAGCCGGTGAGCGCGAACAGGCCAACACCATCAGCGACGCGCAGTGGCGTGCCTTCCTGGACAAGGAAGTGACCCCGCGCTTCCCGGACGGGCTGACGGTGTTCGATGCCTACGGCCAGTGGCTGTTCCGCGGTGATCCCGAACCCAACCGCCTGCGCACCAAGGTGCTGGTCGTGCTGCACGAAGACAGCCCGCAGCGCCGGGCCGACATCGAAGCCATCCGCCTGGCCTGGAAGACCGCCACCAGGCACCAGTCGGTGCTGTGGTCGCGCCAGCCGGTGGAAGTGTCGTTCTGAACCGGAAGCGCGCAACCCTGCTGATGATGGCGCTGTGCAGCGCCGGCATGGCGATGCAGGCCCTGGGGGCGGAAAGTGACGGCGTAGCGTTCGACGCTGCACCCGGCGTGCCGGTGCGGGCGCGCATGCTGGACGGCGGTCGCGTGGAAGTACGCATCGGCAAGGACGCCGCACTGCAGCTGCTGGATGGGGTGGCCGACGAAGAAGGCCGCTCGCGGCTGGACCATGAGGACGTTGACTTCGACGGCGTGCAGGACCTGGTCGTGCGCGCCAGCGTCGGCCAGGTAAACGAAGCGGTGGCGGTGTATCGCTACGATGCCCGGACGGCGCGGCTGCAGCCGCTGGCGGCGCCCACCGGCACCCCGGCCAACTGCGATGGGTTGTGGTCGCTGAGCGTGGATGCGACCACCCGCACCCTGGTCAGCACCTGCCGCGGTGGGCCGATGTGGTACACCGATTTCTACCGGTACCAGGGCGAAAAGCTCTATCTCTACCGCGCCGAGCAGCTGCTGATGCTCGACCCGCAGGCGTTGGCCGCGGTGCTGGCGGTGGATGAGGGCGGAGATGACGCCGGCCCGCTGGCGGTGTGGACCACCTTCGATGCGGCAGGCAGCGCGTTGGAGCGTGCCATCGGCGATGGCTTGTCACCGCCGGTCAGCGGCGTGCCATTGCGTGGCAGGAACGCGCGCGTGGTGCCGGCGCGCCTTGCGCTGTTCAGCGCCGTTGGCGATGCCAGCACGCGTCGCTACCTGGTGGCAGGGGACCGGGTGGAGCTGCTGGACGAGCGCGATGGCTGGCTGCAGGTGCGCTACCGCAATCCCACGCGTGGGGCGGTCACGGGCTGGATACAGCTCGCTTTGCCGGAACAGGGGTGATCCCCACGGCGGTGTCACCTGTCGCGGTCTAGGCTCAGGCTTCCCCCGTTCCAGGAAGTCCAGGCCATGAGCAAGCGCGTTGCCGATATCGTCGTCGAGACTCTGCAGCAGGCCGGCGTGCGGCGCTGCTACGGCATTGTCGGTGACACCCTCAACCATGTGACCACGGCCATCCACGGCAGTGATATCGACTGGGTGCACGTGCGCCATGAGGAAGTGGCCGCGTTCGCCGCCGGCGCTGATTCGCTGATCAGCGGGCAGCTGACGGCCTGCGCCGGCTCCTGCGGACCAGGCAGCCTGCATTTCATCAACGGCGTGTTCGAGAACAACCGCAACAAGGCACCGATGGTGTTGATCGCCAGCCAGGTGGTCACCAGTGAGCTGGGCATGGAGTTTCCGCAGGAAGTGGACTTCAAGGCGGTCTATTCCACGTGCAGCGTGTTCTGCGAACAGGTGTACAGCGCCGAACAGGCGCGCCGCGTGGTGACGCTGGCCTGCCAGGCGGCGATCAGCCGACGTGGCGTGGCGGTGGTGATCCTGCCGTCGGACATCAGCGAACAGGCGGTCAAGCACGATCCTCCGTTCGCCGTGCATTACACCCATCCGGTGCTGCGACCGGGCGATGACGAACTGCTGCGCATCGCCGAACTGCTGGGCCAGGGCAAGCGGATCGGCATCTACGCCGGCGCGGGCTGCCAGGGCGCCCACGCGCCGCTGCTGGAACTGGCGCGCAGGTTGCAGGCGCCGATCGCGCATACCTCGCGGGCGAAGGATTTCGTCGAGCCGGACAACCCCTTCAACATGGGCATGACCGGCATTTTCGGCATCGAATCCGGCTTCCATGCGGTCATGGAGTGCGACACCCTGCTGCTGCTTGGCGCCGACTTTGCCTGGGGCCAGTACTACCCGGACAAGGCCACCATCATCCAGGTCGACCACGATGGCAGCCACCTGGGCAGGCGCCACCCGGTGACCCTCGGCGTGGTCGGTGACATCGGCCCGACGCTGGAGGCGCTGCTGCCGATGCTGCCGCCGCGCGAGGACGCCGGCTTCCTGGACGAGTGCATCGGGCACCGCGAAAAGGCCCTGGCCAGGCGCGCCGAAGAAGAGGCGCCCGGAGAGGGCGAGCTGATCCACCCGCAGTACCTCACCGCCCTGCTGGACCAGCAGGCCGACGACGATGCACTGTTCACCGCCGACTGCGGTTCGCCGATGGTGTGGGTGCTGCGGCATATCCGCGTCAATGGCCGCCGCCGTACATTGACCAGCCTGCTGCACGGCACGATGGCCAATGCGATGCCGCAGGCGCTGGGCCTGCAGAAAGCCTTCCCCGGCCGCCAGGTAGTGGCGCTGTGCGGTGATGGCGGGCTGAGCATGCTGATGGGCGACCTGCTGACCGCGGTGCAGGAGAACCTGCCGATCAAGATCGTGGTGTTCAACAACGGTTCGCTGAACTTCGTGGAGCTGGAACAGAAGGTCGAAGGGCTGCTGGACTACTACACCGAGCTGAAGAATCCCGACTTCGGCAAACTGGCCGAAGTGATCGGTTTCCATGGCCGCACGGTGACCCGCAGCCAGGACCTGGCGTTGGCCGTGCAGGACCTGCTGGCCCAGCCGGGGCCGGCCCTGCTGGACGTGCATACCGCCCCGACCGAGCTGGTGATGCCACCGCAGGTGGAGGCGGGGCAGGTGATCGGGACCGCGCGCTACATGGCCAAGGCGGTGCTGGCCGGGCGCATCGGCGAGGTCAAGGAGCTGCTGGCGGACAACTTCCTGAAGCGCTGAATATCGAATGCAGAAGGGGTCGCAGAAGGGGTCAGCAGGAAAAGGAATCTGACCCCTGCCACGCCTCATTGGCATCCACGTGCTGCGGGGCCTACCATCGACGGTCCCCACACCCCTTCCTGCCCCCACATGTCCGTTCCTGCTCCTGCCGCTCCGCGGCGCTGGTTCGTCGCCGGCGATCTCAATGGTTTCTTTGGCCTGGTGGTCGACAACCTTTCCATCCTCGGCTTCATCGCCATGGCGCTGGTGGGAATGTTCCAGTTCCCGGCCGAGGTGGTGTTCACCCGCATGTTCCCCGGCACCGCCTTCGGCGTGCTGGTCGGCAACCTGCTGTACACGGTGATGGCGCGCCGGCTGGCCGCGCGTACCGGCCGCGACGACGTCACCGCGATGCCGCTTGGCCTGGATGCGCCGACCAGCATCGGCATGGCGCTGCTGGTGCTCGGCCCGGCGTTCGTGGCCTTCAAGGCACAGGGACTGGATCCGGACGCGGCGGCGATCGCCACCTGGCAGCTCGGCATGGCCGCGCTGGTGATCATGGGCCTGCTCAAGCTGGTGCTGTCCTTCTTCGGCGAAGCGGTGACCCGCGCGCTGCCGCGGGCGGCGCTGCTGGGTTCCATCGCGGGCATCGCGCTGGTGCTGATGGGCCTGCTGCCGCTGCTGGAAACACTGCGCTCGCCGCTGGTCGGCTTCGTCACCCTGGGGCTGCTGCTGTACGTGCTGATCGCCAAGGGCAAGCTGCCGGTGCGCGGTCCGGCGGTACTGCTGGCCTTCGTGTTCGGCACCGTGCTGTATTACGGGTTGGGCCTGGCCGGGCTGGGTGCGCCGGGCTTCCAGGTACCGGTGTGGAACGCCCCGCAGATCGTGCTGCCGCTGCCTTCGCTGGGCTTCCTTGCCGGCATGCCCACAGCGATGACCTATCTGCCGCTGCTGCTTCCGTTCGGCCTGCTGATGGTGGTCGGCGGCATCAACGTTTCCGAAAGCGCACGCGCGGCCGGCGATGACTACCGCACCCGCGACATCCTGCTGGTGGAGGCCATCGCCACGCTGGTGGCCGGTGTCTGCGGCGGCGTGGCGCAGACCACGCCGTACATCGGCCAGCCGGCGTACAAGCACATGGGCGCACGCAGCGGTTACACGCTGCTGACCGGCTTGTTCATCGGCATCGGTGGCATGCTCGGCATCGTGTCTGGGCTGGTGCAGTGGCTGCCGCTTGCGGTGCTGGCGCCGATCATCGTGTACGTGGGCATCGACATCACCACCCAGGCTTTCCAGGCCACGCCGAAGCAGCATGCCGGCGCGATGGTGCTGGGCTTCCTGCCCTCGGCCGCCTACCTGCTGGCGATCAAGGCACCGGGCTGGATCGCGCCGGAGCAGATGGCCGCCATGCTGACCAGGGTCGACGGCCACGGCTTGCCGGAACTGGCAGTGATCTTCGCGCTGGGCAATGGCTTCATCATCACTTCGATGCTGTGGATCGCCACGGTGGCGGCCATGGTGGACGGACGCCTGCGCCGCGCCTGTGGCTTCCTGCTGGTGGCTGCCGGCCTGACCGTGTTCGGGCTGATCCACTCGGTGGACCCGCGCGGTGGGATCTACCTGCCCTGGGACCTGCAGGGCCTGGCGCGGATCATCAGCTGGCAGTTCGCTGGTGCCTATGTGGCGCTTGCGGTGCTGCTGGGGCTGCTGTCATTGCAGAAGCAGCCGGTGGCCGTGCGGGGGGAATGACGGCCAGCGGCCGTCACTACCGGCCCAGGTAGCGCCGAGCCATGCTCGGCGAGCGCAGCGGCGGGGTCATTCCGGGCCATCCAGCTCCGGGTAATGGCGGAAGATGCCGTTGGCGTTGAACGCCAGCCGGCGCTCGGATGCCAGATAGGCGGCGACGCCCGGGCGTTTTTCCACCCGTTCCTTCAACGCGGCCAGCAGCGGCAACCTGGGCCACAGCGCCCGCATCCGCTGCGGGAACATGTAGTCCAGCCCGGCCAGCAGTTGAAACAGGGAAAGATCGACGTAGGAGTGCTCGCGCAGCGGGTGGCGGCCACCGTTGTCCTTGACCATGTCTTCGAAGTAACCAAGGAACTTCGGCAGGCGTTCGCCGCGCATCGAGGCGGCCCGTGCGATGGCTTCGCTTTTCTGGTCTTCGTAATACTGCGAGGCGGCGATCGGATGGTGGGTGTCGTGCACTTCGGCCACCAGGTCGGCGATGGTCAGCTGCAGCTGGATGGCCTGCACCCGGCGTGAGGCCGCATGTGGCACCAGGTCCAGGGTCGGGCCGAGGAAATCCAGAATGGCAGCCACCTGGGCCACCACCTGGCGGCCGGCCTTCAGGAAGGGCGGGGCGAACGGGCGACCGCCCTCGGCGGTACCGGCCAGGAACGGATCCATGACGGCATCGCCGTGGACCCGCGCCATGTCGGTGTAGTCGGCACCGGCGTCTTCCAGGGCCAGGCGCACGAACTCGCCGCGTCCTTGGATGCCGGTCCAGTAATAGAGCTCGTAATGCATGTCGGTCCCGTAAGGTGAAAGCCAAGGCAGTATCCCGCGCGCAATGGCAGGGCCCGGTGAGCATGCCCTACACGCGATGTTTCCTTATCGGGGACGATGATCTCAGGGACCCTTGAAACGCGCGGCGGCAGCCGCATCTGATGGGTAGTGCCGGCGTGGCCGGCTTCTCTGATCGAGGATTCGACATGCGGATGGACAAGCTCACCTCGCGTTTCCAGCAGGCGCTGGCCGACGCGCAGTCGCTGGCCGTGGGCCGCGACAATTCCATCGTCGAACCGGTGCACGTGTTCAGTGCCCTGTTCGACCAGCCCGGCGGCAGTACCCGGCCGCTGCTTTCGCAGGCAGGCGTCAACGTGACCGTGCTGCGTGAGCGCTTGGACGAGGCATTGGCGGCGCTGCCGAAGGTATCCGGGCAGGCCGGCAACCTGTCCATCGGCAATGACCTGAACCGCCTGCTCAACCACACCGACAAGCTGGCCCAGCAGCACGGCGATGCCTTCATCGCCAGCGAGTGGTTCGTGCTTGCGGCGCTGGAAGACGGCGGCAGCCTGGGCATGGCGCTGCGTGCGGCCGGTGCGGACAAGGCACGGCTGCAGGTCGCCATCGACAAGCTGCGTGGTGGCGAGAAAGTGCAGTCCGAGAGCGCCGAGGAACAGCGCCAGGCGCTGGAGAAGTACACCATCGACCTGACCGCGCGCGCCGAGAGCGGCAAGTTGGATCCGGTGATCGGCCGCGACGAGGAGATCCGCCGGACCATCCAGGTGCTGCAACGACGCACCAAGAACAACCCGGTGCTGATCGGCGAGCCCGGCGTGGGCAAGACCGCGATCGTCGAAGGCCTGGCCCAGCGCATCATCAACGACGAAGTGCCCGAAGGCCTGCGTGGCAAGCGCGTGCTGTCGCTGGACATGGGCGCGCTGATCGCCGGCGCGAAGTTCCGCGGCGAGTTCGAAGAACGGCTGAAGGGCGTGCTCAACGACCTGGCCAAGAACGAAGGACAGGTCATCCTGTTCATCGACGAGCTGCACACCATGGTCGGTGCCGGCAAGGCCGACGGCGCGATGGATGCAGGCAACATGCTCAAGCCGGCGCTTGCACGTGGCGAGCTGCATTGTGTGGGTGCCACCACGCTGGACGAGTACCGCAAGTACATCGAAAAGGACGCCGCGCTGGAGCGTCGTTTCCAGAAGGTGCTGGTCGGCGAGCCCACGGTGGAGGACACCATCGCCATCCTGCGCGGGCTGAAGGAAAAGTATGCCGTGCACCATGGCGTGGAAATCACCGATCCGGCGATCGTGGCCGCCGCCACCTTGTCGCATCGCTACATCAGCGACCGGCAGCTGCCAGACAAGGCCATCGACCTGATGGACGAAGCCGCCTCGCGCATCCGCATGGAGATCGATTCCAAGCCGGAAGAACTGGACAGGCTGGAGCGCCGTCTGATCCAGCTGAAGATCCAGCGCGAGATGCTGAAGAAAGAGAAGGATGAGGCATCGCGACAGCGTCTGGCGGACCTGGAGAACGATATCGATGCGCTGGAACGCGAGTTCTCCGATCTCAACGAAATCTGGAAGTCCGAGAAGGCCGCATTGCAGGGCGCAACGAAGATCAAGGAACAGATCGAGCAGGCGAAGCTGGAGCTGGAGTCGGCCCAGCGCCGGCAGGATTTCGGCCGCATGAGCGAGATCCAGTATGGCCAGTTGCCGCAGCTGGAGAAACAGCTGGCGGTCGCGCAGGAAGCGGAGAACACCGAGTTCAAGCTGGTGCAGGACCGGGTAACCGCCGAGGAGATCGCCGAAGTGGTGTCGCGCTGGACCGGTATTCCGGTGAACCGGATGCTGGAAGGCGAACGCGAGAAGCTGCTGCGCATGGAAGACGAACTGCATCGGCGTGTAGTGGGGCAGGAAGAGGCCATCAAGGTCGTGTCCGATGCGGTGCGGCGCTCGCGTGCGGGTCTGTCCGATCCTGACCGACCGAGTGGCTCGTTCCTGTTCCTGGGCCCCACCGGCGTGGGCAAGACCGAGCTGTGCAAGGCCCTTGCCGAATTCCTGTTCGACAGCACCGATGCGATGATCCGCATCGACATGAGCGAGTTCATGGAGAAGCACAGCGTGGCGCGGCTGGTCGGGGCGCCCCCGGGCTATGTCGGCTATGAAGAAGGCGGCTATCTGACCGAAGCGGTGCGTCGTCGCCCGTACTCGATCATCCTGCTCGACGAGGTCGAGAAGGCGCACCCGGATGTGTTCAACATCCTGCTGCAGGTGCTCGATGATGGTCGCCTGACGGACGGGCAGGGACGTACGGTCGACTTCCGCAATACGGTCATCGTGATGACCTCCAACCTGGGTTCGCACCAGATCCAGGACATGAGCGGGGATGATTCGCCGGAGGCCTATACCCAGATGAAGGCCGCCGTGATGGGCGTGGTGCAGGCGCATTTCCGCCCGGAGTTCATCAACCGGCTGGACGACATCGTGGTGTTCCACCCGCTGGACAAGCAGCAGATCAAGCAGATCGCGCGCATCCAGATGCGTGGCCTGGAATCGCGGCTGGCCGAGCGCGGCTTGAAGCTGCAGGTCAGCGATGGCGCCTTCGAGATGCTGGGCAGCGTGGGCTTCGACCCGATCTACGGCGCACGTCCGCTCAAGCGCGCGATCCAGGCGCAACTGGAGAACCCGCTGGCGCAGAAAATCCTGTCCGGCGAGTTCAGTAATGGCGACACCATCGCGGTGGAGGCAGGCAGCGGGCAGCTGCTGTTCCACAAGGGCTGAGCTGCAGCGGTGACGGCGCCGGGCGTTGCCCGGCGCCCGTGGTTACAGGAAATGCACCTGGTCTGACGGCGGCCGCGCCATCGGCGAGCCTGGGGTGCAGTTGAAGGCGAGTGCGAACTGCGGAAGGTTCGACGCCGCGCCGTCGGCGCGCACGCTGCCAGGGGCGTGGTTGTTGGTCGCACGCTCCAGTTCAGCGCGTTCCGGGGTGCTGATCATGCGCCAGGTCAGCGCATTGTTGGCGAAGAAGCGCTGTTCCCGCGTCATGCCGTCGATCATCGGGTCGGGTCTGCCCGCGCTTGCCGTCTGCATGGCCTGCAGTGCAATGGCCAGTCCGCCAAGGTCAGCCAGGTTCTCGTCCAGCGTCAGCTCGCTGTCGATCGCGCGGCCTGCATCGAGGTAATGCGCGAACTGCTCGCGAAGTTGCGTGGAAAGCGCATCGAACTGCTGGCGGCTATGCGATGACAACCAGTCTACGTCCTTGCCATGTGCATCGAACAGGGTGCCCATATTGTCGTAGCCGTGGGCCATTTCGTGTCCGATGACCACGCCGATGCCACCGTAGTTCAGTGCGTCGTCGGACGCAGGGTCGAACAACGGTGGCTGCAGCATTGCAGCGGGAATCACGATGCGGTTCAGCGAGGGGTCCTGATACGCATCCACGGTCTGCGGGGTGAGCTTCCAGTGCATGGTATCCACCGGTTTGCCCAGCAGGGCGACATTGCGACGCTGCGCATGGGCACGGACCGCCTGCACGTTGCCCAGGAAGCTGCGGCGGTCCGTACCCACCTCGCCCCAGCGAGGCCACTGCTGCGGATGGCCGACATCGATGTGCAGCGTTTCTACTTTCTCTAGTGCCTGGCGGCGGCTGCTTTCGTCCATCCACTCGCACTGTCGCAGGCGGGCTCCCAGCGCGGTGATGAGCTGGCGCGTCATCGCCTGCATGCTGCGCTGGGTCTGCGCCGAAAAGGCAACCTGCGCATAGGCGGGGCCCAACATGTCGCCGGCTTCCTCCTGAATGATGCCCATGACCCGTGCGAAGCGCGGCACCGGTGACTGCCGACCCTTCAGCACCCCGCCATGGAAGGCATCGTGGGTATCCACGAACACGCTGGACAAGCAGGGCGCCGCGGTATCGGTGGCATGGAACCGCAGGTACGCTTTCCAGGTTTCCAGTGGTCTGCTTGCCAGCAACGTGTCCAGACACTGGAAGAAGGCCGGCATGCCGAGCGAGAAGGTCTCTGGCGTCGCCACTCCCTGCATCGGGAAGAACGTGCGCCAGTCCAGGTGCGGTGTGCGCTGCTGCGCCTGCGTGGGTGACAGCGGGTTGTAGAAATGGGAGACCTCGTTCGCCAGGACCACGAAGGAGACGGAGGCGGCGGCCAGTTCGCGCTCAAGCGCCAGGATGTCTGCTGCCAGCCGGGTCGCATCATCGGCGCCCACGCCGGACAGCGCCAGCATGCGTGCGATATGCGCTTGGTAAGCGTCGACCAATGCCTGTTTGCCCGGGTCGTCGTACCACGCGCTGTCGGGAAGCCCGAGTCCGGATTGCGCGAGGTAGGCCATGTTGGCGCTGGGATCGAGTTGGTCGGGCAGTACGCTGAGGGTAAACAGCGGGTTCGCACCGCGTGCTGTTGCAGCGAACAGCCATGCTGTCAGGGCGGGAAGGTCGTCCAGCGCAGCGATCGCATCCAGCGTAGGCTGCAGCGGCGCGCTTGCGGCCACTTCGATGCCTGCCTCATTCATGCCGGTCGCCCAGAGGTCGCCGACCACGCGCGCAGGAACGTCGGGATGCGGATCGTCTGCCATCTGCTCGGCCAGCTGCTGGCTGAGCAGCAGCGCGTTGCTGCGCAGATGATCGAACGTACCCATCTGGGTGCGGCTGCGCTGCAGCAGGCTGTCGGCTTTCCAGTGCCCGTTGACGTGCGCGTCCAATGACGTGCACGGCGACACGGTGGAATCGAGCTCGCTGGCGTTGAAGCGGAGCTCCGGCAGCAGGCGCTGTGGATCGGGTACGTAGCGTGTGGCCGGCTGCGCTTGCTGTGGGGGCGACGGCGTTTCGGGCAACGTCGGGCGTGAATGCATCAGGTGCCCCATGGCCGTGACCGCAGCCCACAGCGTGGTGACAGTGGCAGCGCTGACCAGGGCGGTCCCACAGTGCCTCGGATTGCGTACGCAGGTGGCCAACGCGGTGTTGGACGCGGGGTTGATGAGGGTGGACGGCGCGGCAGCCAACAGCGGATTGGTGGCTGTGGGCACTGACGCATCCGCGGAATGCGGACTCATCTCGATGCTGGTCTGCATTGCCTGTGCGCCCGGCGGCCAGTCGGATCCGGCGGTCTGCGGTGAACGGTATGACTGCATGCGGGGAGGCGCAGCGGGGTGCTGGCCTGGTGCCCGGAGCGCCACACTCAGCAGCAGCAGGGTGCACAGCTGGTTGCGAACGTCGTTCAACTTCAACTGGCGCGGTTGCACGCCGAACTTTTGCTGGCGCGCAGCGAGACGCGACGGCGCGGCGGCGCCATGATGTGTGCGCAGGTAACGGCCCTGCTGGGTGCGGGATTGGGCTGCAGAGATGGGCATGGGCGGGCTCAGTTTTCCAGTGGCGCGGCGGTGCCGGCAGCGCCATCGGCCGGCCACTGCAGGCTGCGTACAGCACCCACCAGCGCATCGGCGAAGCTTGCCCCCATGGCGGGGCTCACGCGATGCAGCTTGTCGCGGGGTCCATGGATGAGGACCGTCGGCGCGGTCGGATGGCTTGCGCGAAGGCGCATGAAGTCATGGTGGGCGGCGTCTACAGCCTGATAGCGGTCCTGCAGCGCGCGTGCCTGGTCGGCAGGCAGCCGGATGCGGCCATCGCGCTGAGCCTTCCAGCTGTCCCAGTCCATTTCGCCATCCAGCTGCTGCCAGGCCCTGCGTGCATTTTCCAGTTGCTGCCACAGATGCGCATCGGCCGCGCTGATCTGGGTGATGCCCACGCACGGAATGGAAGCATTCTGGAAGGGGATGTTGTCCGAGGTGATCCAAGGCTTGGCCGCTGCTGGCGCGGCGGTGAACCCCTGCAGGGCAAAGTGCGCTTCCAGTTGCCGACGCGCCTCCTGTTCGGTTCGGCTGACCGCTGGCGCCTGCAGGTACATCGGGGGCTTGCCAAGATACGGGGTGCCGGCGAGGTCGTCGGTGCCGGATATCGCATAGCCATGGCCACCGCGCCCGGTCATGTCCACGTTGATCACGAACGTGGGGCAGTTGTGCTGCTGTTGGCAGGCGGTGACGTAGGCGATTGCTCCCAGGAAACCGAGTTCTTCATGGGCGGTCACCAGCAGCTCCACTTGGGTACCTGGGGGCGATGGGGCGTGTTGAAGCTGGCGCGCGATATGCAGCAGGGTGGCTACGCCGGAGGCATTGTCGTAGGCCCCTTCGGAGCCCAGCGATCGGCCGATCATGTCGCCGTGTGCGACCAGCAGCACACGTTGCGGGGGGCGCTCGGTGCTGGCCCCTGGCAGGATGACGTGCAGGTTGGTGGCTTGCGCGCCGTCGGCGATTCCCAGGTGCGCAAGGCCACGGCAAGGGAAGGGCAGCCGGTTTACCGGCCCCGCGTGACGCTCCAGCAAATCGGCGATAGCGTTCTGCCTGCGGGTATTGGCATCGATCCAGCGCTGCTGGATTTCGCCGTCGCTGCCCTCGCGGCCGCCGCCCACGCTTGCCGTCGCGCCGACGATGGCTTCCATGTCGTCCTGGAATTCCGCCGCTTCGAGTGTGTACAGGCCGGCGAGGATGTCTACCAGCTCCTGCACTGCGTTCGTTGGGTTCAAGGGGGCTGCATCGGCACCCGGCATCGGCCATGCCGCCTGCCCCTGCGTCTCTGCTGCTTGCGCGGTGCGCGCAACGATCTGCCGCAGTCTGGCCAGCGAGGGGGGCGGCACATGCTGCAGCAGTGCATTGATCATGCCAGCGCGGCACGCGCGGTCGCCGTCGCAGTCGCGCGCAATCTGCAGCAAAGCGTCTTCCAGCCGGATGGGACCGCCATCGTCGACCCGTGCCTTGGCTTCTGCGACCGCCGCCTGCAGCGCATCCTCCTGTGCAGCTTTTTGTGCGCTGGACGCCGGCCGCCGCGACGGCGGCGAATCTGAAACCGTGGTCGCGCCGGCGATACGCGCATAGGCCAGGCCGCCCACTGCGGCCATGGCACCGACGGCCATGACGCCGCCGCAGCTGCGCGGGCGTGCGACGCAGGCGGCGGCAACGCCATTGGCGATCGAGCCCAGTCGGCCGCAACCCGGCACCTGCCTGGGGCCGGCCACCGGTGCATAGCGTCCGCTGGCCTGCGCGGCCGGCAACAATGCGACCGGGGCGGCCGCTGCATCAGCAGCCCCGGGGGCGACCCGCCGGCCAGCCGCAACAGGGCCTGGCAGCCCGGTGCCAGGCCCCAGGCTGCCAAGCAGCAGGACGCCGGTGAGCAGGTTCGCTGGCCTGTTGTGCAGCTGCAGCGGAACGTGCCGGTTGCCCCACCGGGCATGCTGGAGAGACCCCCGCGACGCTGGTGCACCGCCCTGGTGGCGGTTGAGGAACGTCCCGTTGGCGTGCCGTGCGGCACTGGCCGGATCCATCTGCATCATGACCTCTCCCGTCTGCGATAGGACTGCAGCGTGGCGGCTGATGTGTCGTTGCAGGAAGGGTCAAACGCGTCTTCGGATCCGGATGCGCATTTTCTGACAGATGCCCCAACGTCGGCTGTCAGCCTGGTCCCGCGCCCGCCTGATGGCTTCTGGCTTGGTCTTCATGCTGCGCTGCCATCACCGCGCGGGCATCTTTGCGCTACGGTGGGGCTGCCTCTCCAAGGGCGTGGCAACGCAGTCCCCGGCCGATGCGGGTCGGCCGGGGACATTCCCGCAAAGGCGGCCGCCTGGGCAGCCAGGTCTCACACCACCGGGATGCTGTGCTGCTGGCCCATCGTGCGATACGGCGGTGTGGACATGATCATCTCGGCCAGCGAGTACGCCAGCTCGCGTTCGGCCATTACCGTGCCGTCCGCACCATGTTCGAGCAGGTGTCGCACTTCGGCGTCGCTGTGCGCACGCGCCAGCAGGGTCAGGCCGGGATTGATCGCGCGCAGCTTGGCCAATGCCTCACCGGCTTCCAGCGGCTGCGGAATCGCCAGCACGGCGATCTTGGCGCGGTCCGGATGCGCTTCGGCCAGCACCTTGTCTGCTGCAGCGCTGCCCCGGATGGCCGCGATGCCGGCGGCATGTGCGCTTTCCACATGTTCCTTGTTGTCATCGATGACCAGCACCGGTACGCCCTTGTCGCGCAGTACTGCGGCCAGCTCGCTGCCGACCCGGCCGTAGCCGATGACGATGGCATGGTCGTGCAGGTCACGCGAGGGGCCGTCGGCCTCTTCCGGCTCCGGTTCGGCTGGCTGCAGCGCGAGCTGGCGCGCCTGCCAGCGATCCAGCAGGCCGAACACCAGGGGGTTCAGCATGATCGATACCAGCGCGCCGGCCAGCACCAGGGACTGCCCGGTGGGCGGCAGGATCTGCAGTGCAACGCCCAGGCCGGCGATGATGAAGGCGAACTCGCCGATCTGCGCCAGACTGGCCGAGATGGTCAGCGCGGTACTGGTCGGGTGGCCGAACGCGCGCACGATGAAGAACGCGGCGGCGGATTTGCCGAACATGATGATCAACACCGTCGCCAGCACCTGCCACGGGTGCTCGACGATGATCATCGGGTTGAACAGCATGCCGACCGAGACGAAGAACAGCACGGCGAACGCATCGCGTAGCGGCAGTGAATCGGTAGCGGCCTTGTGGCTGAGCTCGGATTCGTTCAACAGCATGCCGGCGAAGAAAGCGCCCAGCGCGAAGGACACGCCGAACAGCATCGCCGAGCCGAACGCCACGCCCAGCGCAATGGCCAGCACGGCCAGGGTGAACAGCTCGCGCGAGCCGGTGCCGGCGATGCGTTCCAGGATCCAGGGAATGACCCGTCGGCCGACCACCAGCATCACCGCCACGAACAACCCGAGCTGCACGAAGGTCCAGCCGATGTCGGCCAGCACGCTGCCGATGCTGTGGTTCTGCTTGGCGGCATCGGGACCGAACACGCCGGCCAGCACCGGCATCATCACCAGGGCCAGCACGCAGGCCAGGTCTTCGACGATCAGCCAGCCCACTGCGATCTTGCCGCGCAGGCTTTCCAGCAGCCGGCGTTCTTCCATCGCCCGCAGCAGCACCACGGTACTGGCGGTGGCCAGCGAGAAACCGAACACGATGCCGTGGATGGCCGGCCAGCCCATCAGGCTGGCCACGCCCCAGCCGAGCAGGGTGGCGACCAGGATCTGGCCGATCGCCCCGGGGATGGCGATGGCCTTCACCGCCATCAGGTCCTTCAGCGAAAAATGCAGGCCGACGCCGAACATCAGCAGCATCACGCCCAGTTCGGCCAGCTGGTTGGCCAGCGCCTGGTCGGCGACGAAGCCGGGAGTGAATGGACCTACGCAGATGCCAGCAACCAGATACCCGACCAACGGAGACAAGCGCAGCTTGTTGGCCAGCGCGCCGAAGATGAAGGCGAGCCCGAGGCCAACGGCAACGATGTTGATCAGGTCGGTGTCATGGTGCATCAGGTCTCGCAGGTGAATCGGGGGATGTCCCGATTTTCACCGATGGGCCCCGATACGGCAAACGCCGGGCATTGCCCGGCGTCTGTTGCAGTTCCAAGCGACCGCGCCGAGCCAGGCCCGGCGGCCCTTACCAGGTGTAGCGGATGCGGCCGTAGACGTAGGCACCGTTGAAGCCGAACGGCGAGTAGTTGCTGTACGGCAGCATGCCCCAGGTGGAGTTCTGCAGGTCCACGGTGCGGTCCGGGTATTCGTCCAGCAGGTTGTCCGCACCCAGGGTCAGGGTCCAGTTCTCGCTGGGCTTGTAGCTGGCCGAAGCATCGAGCACCCATTTCGCATCGTAGGTCTGGTCGCGGGTGGCGGTGGCCGAGTTGCGCACGGTGAAGCTGCCGTAGCGGGTGGCGGCCAGACCGAGCTCCCAATGATCCGAACGCCAGGTGCCGCTGACGATGGCCTTGTCGCGCGGGAAGCTGTCTTCGATGCGGCCGATCTCGTCACGACCGATCAGCGCCTGGGTGATGCCGAGGGCCTGGAAGGCTGCCGGCGAAGCGTCGAACTTCTGCACTTCGGTGTCGTTGTAGCTGTAGGCGGCGGTCAGTTCCAGGCTGCTGGCGCTGAACGGCACGGTGTAGCTGGCCACTGCATCGACGCCGCGGGTGCGGGTGTCCAGGCCGTTGGTGAAGTAGGAGAACGCGGTGACCTGCGGCAGGCCCAGGCCGGTCAGCAGGTCGGCCACGGCGGTGTTGCCGGTGGTGGTGATGTTGGACGACAGCGCAATGCGGTCGTCGATCTCGATCTGGTACGCATCCACGGTCAGGTACAGGCGGTCGATCGGCTGCAGCACCAGGCCGACGCTGTAGGAGGTGGAGGTTTCCGCCTTCAGCGGTGCCGAACCGAGAGCCTGTGCAGCGGCGCTGGCGGCCGGGAAGGTGCCGCGCTCGACGAAGCTGCCATTGACGATCGTGCTGGTGACCGCCTGGTAGCTCTGCTGGGCCAGCGAAGGCGCACGGAAGCCACTGGAGGCAGTGGCGCGCAGGGCGACCTTGTCAGTGAAGGCGTAGCGCGCCGACAGCTTGCCGGAGAACTTGTCGCCGAAGTCCGAGTAGTCCTCGTAGCGACCGGTGACACCGGCGGAGAACTTGTCGGTCAGGTCCGCTTCCAGCCCGGCGTACACCGCGTAGTTGTCGCGGTCCTCGTCGACGGCATTGATCGGGGTGAAGCCGGCGAAGCCCTGCGCACCGCTGCCGGTGTAGGAGTCCGGTTCACCCGGACGCTGTTCCCAGGTCTCGCGGCGGTATTCACCACCGAAGGACAAGGTGACCGGATAGGCCAGTCCCCAGTCCAGCGACTTGGTGAAGTCGGCGTTGAAGATGTCCTGGGTGTACTTCAGCGTGCCGTCGTAGAAGGAGCTCGGACTGGTGGCGCCGAGGCTGTAATTGATGCTGTTGCGGGTGTGGAAATCGAGCGTGTTCTCGCCGTGGTTGCCGCTCAGGTCCCAGGTCCAGCCACTTTCCGTGCTGCCCTTGACGCCGGCCACGACCGAACGGTCCTTGGAGTACTGGTTGATCTGCGGCACGTAGCCGTCCGGGTAGACCTGGGCCAGCAAGGCGGTCTGGCCGCTGTGGTTGGGCGAGCGGTAGAACGCGAAGGAGGTGATGTCGCGGTTGCTGAGCAGTGCGTTGGCGTAACCGGTGACGTTGTCGCTGAAGGCGAAACTGGCGTTGGCAGAGACCGCCGATGCATCTACCTGCGGATCGCCGACCACGAAGGTCTTTTCGCCGATGTCGGGGAAGTTGCCGGTATTCGGAGTCGTGCCCAGGTAGGGGCCGGCGCGGTTGCTTTCGTCCTGCTGGCTGTACTGGCCCGCCAGGTGGACCTGGCCGCGGCCGTCGCCGAAGGTGAAACCGGCGTCGCCGGAGAGCTGGTTCTTGTTGCCGTCGCCGGCCGCGTACTGGCCGTGGTCGATGGCCAGGCTGCCACCGCTGCCGCTGCCCTTGAGCACGATGTTGATGACACCGGCGATGGCGTCCGAACCGTACTGGGCCGAAGCACCGTCGCGCAGCACTTCCACGCGTTCAATGGCGCCGATCGGGATGGCGTTGATGTCCACCGCCGAGGAGCCACGGCCGATGCTGCCGTTGACGTTGATCATCGCCGAGGTGTGGCGGCGCTTGCCGTCCACCAGCACCAGCACCTGGTCCGGGGACAGCCCACGCAGCTGCGCCGGGCGGATGCCGCTGGTGCCGTCAGTGAGCGCCGGCCGCGGGAAGTTCAGCGAGGGCAGGGCGCGCGAGAGCGCGGTGGCCAGTTCGGAGGTGCCGGTGGACTGCAGCGCCTCGGGGGTGATGATGTCGATCGGCGACTGCGACTCGGCGACCGTACGGTCGGCCACGCGGGTGCCGGTGACGATCACCGTGTCGAGCGTATTGGCGGTCTGTGCGGCGGCGGAGAAAGCGGACGCGCCGAGCACCAGGGCGACGGCGGCGGCGAGTTGGCTGGTCTTGCGGGTCATCAGGACGTGGCTCCGGTTGGGGGAGGCACCGGGGCGACATCTCGGGGAGCGGGACGGCGTTGTTGCGGTGCGCAATACAGCAATTAACGACAATTTAATCCGCTGTCAAATGACGGTGACGTCAAAAAATCGTTGCAGAAGCAACGATTTAGCCGCAAGGACAGCGTCGAGGGGAGGGGCCCGGAAGAGCGCTGGCCGACCTCCGTGGGAGAGAGAGGAACGACCGGGGCGCGCTGCCGGGATACGTCAAGTATTCGTTAACGTTAGAATTGCGTCGCAGGAAAGGTGCTCACCAGCACATTCCATTCCGTTATATGGACCCCCCCGATGATCTCCCTCCGTAATTTCGCCTTGCGCCGCGGCGAGCGGCTGCTGTTGTCCAACGTCGACCTGACCCTGCATGCCGGTTACCGGGTGGGCGTGGTTGGCCGCAACGGTGCCGGCAAGTCCAGTCTGTTCGCCGCCGTGCAGGGCGAACTGGAAGCCGACAAGGGTGATGTTGACCTGCCCGGCAAGGTGCGTATTGCCAGCGTGGCCCAGGAAACGCCCTCACTGCCAGACCCGGCGTTGAGCTTCGTGCTGGGCGGCGACGTGGTGGTGGCCGCAGTGCTGGCCGAAGAAGCCGCCGCGACCGCCTGCGAGGACTGGGAAGCGGTGGCCGAGGCGCATACGAAGATGGCCGAAGTCGGTGCCTACGATGCCGAAGCGCGCGCCGGCAAGCTGCTGCATGGCCTGGGTTTCCCGGCTGATACGCATCACCGTGCGGTGTCCTCGTTCTCCGGCGGCTGGCGCGTGCGCCTGAACCTGGCTCGCGCGCTGATGATGCCCAGCGACCTGCTGCTGCTCGATGAGCCGACCAACCACCTGGACCTGGATGCGGTGTACTGGCTGGAACAGTGGCTCCTGAAGTATCCCGGCACGCTGCTGCTGATCTCGCATGACCGCGAGTTCCTGGACAACGTGGCGACCCACACGCTGCACCTGCATAACGGCGGCGCCAAGCTGTACACCGGCGGCTACACCGACTTCGAGCGCCAGCGTTCGGAGCAGCTGCGCCAGCAGCAGATCGCGCACGAAAAGGAACAGAACGAACGCGCCCACCTGCAGAGCTTCATCGACCGCTTCAAGGCCACCGCATCGAAGGCAGCGCAGGCGCAGAGCCGCATGAAGCGGCTGGCGAAGATGGCCGGTACGGAAGCTGTGCGGGCCGAGCGTGAGTTCCGCATCGAGTTCTCGCCGCCGGCCAAGCTGCCGTTCTCGCTGATCCGCCTGAACCATGTCGAGGCCGGTTACGGCGCCGATTCGGTGATCCTGCACAACGTCGGCTTCGGCCTGGAAGCGGGCCAGCGCATCGGCCTGCTGGGCCCGAACGGCGCCGGCAAGACGACCCTGGTGAAGACCCTGGTTGGCGAGCTGGATCCGATCAGCGGTGATCGTGCCGCGCATCCGGACCTGAAGATCGGTTACTTCGCCCAGCATACCGTGGAGTCCCTGCACGAAGGCCAGTCGCCGATGGAGCACTTCCGCGACATCGCCCCGGACGCGCCGAACCAGTCGTTCCGCGATTTCCTCGGCAAGTGGAATTTCGCCGGTGACCGCGCGTTCGAGTCGGTGGATGGCTTCTCCGGTGGCGAACGCGCACGGCTGGCGCTGGCGTTGATCGCCTACCAGCAGCCGAACGTGCTGCTGCTCGATGAGCCGACCAACCACCTTGACCTGGAAATGCGTGAGGCGCTGGCCGAAGCGCTGAGTGATTTCGAGGGCGCGATCGTGATGGTGTCGCATGACCGGCATCTGATCGGGCTGGTCTGCGACACGTTCTGGCGCGTGGCCGATGGCGTGGTGGAACCGTTCGACGGCGACCTGGATGAGTACGCGGCGTGGCTGCGTACGCGACCGCAGGCGCAGGGCACCAAGGCCAAGCTGGCCGAGGCCGTTGCACCGGTGGCGGTGAAGACCGAGCCGGTGGTGCAGGTGGTGCAGAAGAAGGCGCCGAACCCGCACAAGCTGGCCGCTGCGGAGGGCAAGGTGGCCGAGCTGGAAGCCAGCGTGGCTGAACTGGACCGGCAGCTGGCCGATCCGTCCAACTACGCCGATGCCACGCGCATGGCGGTGCTGGGGCGCGAGCGCGAAGCGACCGCAGCGCTGCTGGAGAAGGCCGAAGCGGCCTGGATGGCGCTGTTGGAAGGTTGATCGTCGTTGCGCGTGCGGACCAAGGTCCGCACCTACAGACGCGCCGGGCCTGGCAGGTGCGGACCGTGGTCCGCACGCACGAAGCGCCGGTCTTGGTAGGTGCGGACCTTGGTCCTCACGCATGAAGCGCCGGGCCTGGCAGGTGCGGACCGTGGTCCGCACGCGTGAAGCGCCGGGCTTGGTAGGTGCGGACCGTGGTCCGCACGCATGAAGCGCCGGTCTTGGTAGGTGCGGACCTTGGTCCGCACGCACGAAGCGCCGGTCTTGGTAGGTGCGGACCGTGGTCCGCACGCGTGAAGCGCCGGTCTTGGCAGGTGCGGACCTTGGTCCGCACGCATGAAGCGCCGGTCTTGCCAGGTGCGGACCGTGGTCCGCACGCACGAAGCGCCGGTCTTGGTAGGTGCGGACCTTGGTCCGCACGAACGTGCGTCAGGCCGCGCCTCGCAACCACGCGGCGAACCGCCGCGCGGGCTCGCGTTCGCTGCGTGAACGCAGCCGTGTCAGCCAGTAGCTGCCCAGCTCGACAGTCTGCGCGAACGGTTGCTGCAACCGGCCCTCGGCCAGTTCCTGTTCGAACATGCACAGCGGCAGCAGCGCGATGCCGGCGCCGCTGGTCGCGGCGGCAGCCAGGGTCAACGAGGAGTCGAAAACCGGCCCGCGCGCTTCCACCCCCGTGATGCCTGCGGCCTGCAGCCAGCGCGGCCATTCATCAGCGCGGTAGGAACGCAGCAGCGGCAGGCCGGCGAGGTCGGCGGGCACGCGCAGGCGGCGCGCCAGGCCCGGTGCGCACAATGGCGCGAATGGCGCGGGCAGCACGCGCGTGCAGACCTGCCCCTGCCAGTCGCCCTCGCCGAAGCGGATGGCCAGGTCCAGGCCCTCGCCAGCCAGGTCGATGCGGTTGTTGTGGGTCTGCAGGCGCAGCTCGATGTCTGGATGGGCGGCTTGGAAATCGGCAAGCCGCGGCAACAGCCAGCCGGTGGCGAAGGTGCCGACCACGCCCAGCGTCAGGACTTCTTTCTCGCCACTGCCGGTGAAGCGGGCCAGCGCCAGGCTGATCCGCTGGAAGGCCTCGTTCATCACCGGATACAGCGCCGCGCCCTCATCGGTGAGCGCCACGCCACGGGGCAGTCGATGGAACAGGCGAACGCCCAGCCGGTCTTCCAGGCCGCGGATCTGATGGCTGAGCGCGGCTTGGCTCACGCACAGTTCCAGCGCGGCGCGGGTCAGGTTCTGGTGGCGCGCGGCGGCCTCGAAGGCGCGCAGGGCGTTGAGCGGAAGCGAAGGCGACAACATGCGATGCCGTGTTGAGCTGGATTGATGGCGGATGGTAGCGTGCTGCGGGCAGCTGGTCGCGGGGCACGGATCCTGAGCGTCCAGCCATGAGAATTTCATGGGGCTTACCCTGAAAGGTCGCGCTGGTCGGTAGGTCTGCCGGCGACCACCATGGGGCCTCACCGTCTGGAGAACGCCCATGCTGTCGCGCCGCCATTTCCTGCAGACCAGTGCCCTCGCGCTGGCGTCATCACTCGCCGTTCCCGGCCTGGCACGCAGCGCGCCCGGCCCGGCTGTGGCCACCATCGCCGCGGCTGCGGACTTCGCCGCGCTGGAAAAAGCCAGCGGCGGGCGCCTCGGGGTGACCCTGCTGGACACCCGCACCGGCAAGCGGGTGGGGCACCGCCAGGACGAACGCTTCCCGATGTGCAGCACGATCAAGTGGATGCTCGCGGCCGCCGCGCTGCACCGCGCCGAGCGGCAGCCGGGCTTCCTCGACGAGCGGCTGCCGATGCGCGCGGAGGACCTGCTGGACCACGCCCCGACCACCCGCCGGCACGTGGGCAAGGACCTGAGCGTGCGCGACCTGTGCCGCACCACGATGGTGACCAGCGACAATCCGGCGGCGAACCTGCTGCTGCGCCACCTGGGCGGGCCGCCGGCGCTGACGGCCTTCATGCGTTCCCACGGTGATGCGGTGACCCGCAGTGACCGGTACGAGCCGGAACTCAACCGGTTCACGCTGGGCGACCCGCGCGACACCACCAGTCCCGCCGCCAGCGCGGCCAGCATGCAGCGGTTCGTGCTCGGTGATGCGCTGCGGCCGGCATCGCGGCAGCAGCTGGCGGACTGGCTGATCGACAACGAGACCGGCGAGGCGACGCTGCGGGCCGGGCTGGGCGAGCGATGGCGGGTCGGTGACAAGACCGGCAGCAACGGCAAGGACACGCGCAACGACATCGGCGTGCTGTGGCCGCTGGGCGGTGGCACCGCGTGGGTGCTCACCGCTTACCTGCAGGGCGCCAGCGTGGACAGCGGCCAGCGCGATGCGGTGCTGGCCCGGGTGGCCGCGCTGGCGGAGCGGATGATCGGCTGACCTGGGCGAGCAAGCTCGCCCGCTACGTTGTGAGGGGCGAGCAAGCTCGCCCGCTACGTTGTGAGGGGCGAGCAAGCTCGCCCGCTACGTAAGCAGTGTCGAGCTTGCTCGACACCGGGAGCTAGGCGGCCTTGCCGCTGCCTTCCACGGCTTCCAGGAACTCGCGTCCCCAGCGGTCCACGTCGTAGTACTCCACGATGCCGTGCAGCTGGCGCTGGCGCGCTTCGGCCTCTTCTTCAGGCATCAGCAGCGCCTGCATCAAGCCGGCGGCCAGATCGGCCGGATCATGCGGATTGGTCAATACCGCGCCTTTCAGCTCAGCGGCTGCACCGGCGAACTCGCTCAGCACCAGCACCCCGTTGCTGCCTTCGATGCCGTGGGTGGCGATGAACTCCTTGGCCACCAGGTTCAGGCCATCGCGCAGCGGGGTGATCCACATCACCTGCGCGGCCGCATAGTGCGCCACCACCTGCTCGAACGGCAGGGCCTTGGCGAAGAAGCGCACCGGCGTCCAGTCCAGCCGGGCGAAGCGGCCGTTGATGCGGCCCACCGCCTGTTCGATCTGGTTCTGCAGGGTGCGGTACACGGTCATTTCGCGTGCGGCCGGCACGCAGACCATCAGCAGGGTGACCTTGCCGCACTGCTCCGGATGCTGCTCCAGCACCCGTTCAAAGGCTTCCAGCTTGGCCAGCGTGCCCTTGGTATAGTCCAGCCGTTCCACCGACAGCACCAGCTTGCGCGCGCCGATTTCGCGGCGGAGCTTGAAGATGTCGTTGCGCACGTCGCTGCGCGCCAGGGTGTCGTGGATGCGGCCGAGGTCGGTGCCGACCGGATGGGCACCCAAGGCGACATCGCGATCACCCACGCGCAGGCGGGTGGTCATGGTGTCCAGCCCCACCGCGCAGCCGTAGGTAAGGAAGCGCGGGGCGCAGTTTTCCCAGGCCAGGCGCTCCACCGGTGCGGCACCGCGGACCACGTCCACGAAGTTCTCCACCTGGCGCGGGATGTGGAAGCCGATGTAATCGCACGACAGCAGGCTGCCGATGATCTCGCGGCGCCACGGCACCACGTTGAACACATCCGCCGAAGGGAAATAGGTGTGGTGGAAGAAGGCGATCTTGACGTCCGGGCGCAGCTCGCGCAGGTAGGCCGGCACCATCCACAGGTTGTAGTCGTGGATCCAGACGGTGGCACCATGCGCCGCTTCGGCCGCGGTCGCTTCGGCGAACTTGCGGTTGACCTTCAGGAACACCTGCCAGTCGTCTTCGCGGAAGCGCGCACGTTCCCAGAATACGTGCAGCATCGGCCAGAACGCTTCCTTGGAAAAACGCTTGTAGAAGATGTCCACTTCCTGCCGGCTCAGGGGGACGCGGGTGGCGCGCAGGGTGGGGTATTGCGCCTGGTCCACCTGCACGTGGCGCTGGAACGGCCGGTGCTTGGGATCATCGATGCCCCAGGCGATCCAGCTGCCTTTCTGCCCGCCCTTGAAGAAGCTCAACAGCGAGGGAATGATGCCGTTCGGCGAGCGCGGCGGACGCTGCACCAGCTTGCCGTCCTCGATCGCTTCATCGAAGGGCAGGCGATGGTAGACCATCAGCAGCTGGGCGCCGTCGTGCGATACCGGCGCGGGTGCGGCCAGGTGGGGATCGCGGGCGTCGAGCAGCTTGAAATGGGTGATTGCTTCGAGGATGCCGCCGCAGCCGGGCGCCTGCGCGTGCAGGGTGCGCTGTTGCCCGGCGGTAGCCTCCAGCAGTGCCTGTTCGGACTGGCCCACACACACGCCGCGGAAGCCGGCGACGTACATGGAAAGGTCGTTGAGGGTGTCACCGGCGACCAGGATGCGCTCTACCGGCAGCCCCAGCGTGCGCGCCAGCGCGGCCAGCGTGCGTCCCTTGTCGGTACCCGGCGGCAGGATGTCGAGATAACGGTCGGCCGAATACAGCACATCGCAGCCCAGCGAGCGTGCGGTCTGTTCGATCTGCGCGCGCAGCGGTGCGAGCGTCTTCGGATCGCAGAAGTACGAGCAGCGGCGTTCCTGTGGCACGTCCTGGCGCTGCAGCGCGGTGTAGGGGCGCATTGCGGCAGCCACCACGTGCTCGCCGGGCCAGTGCGCTTCGATCATCGACTGAAGCGGCTGCAGGGGTTGCAGGGTGTGGCCATCGACCACGGTGGCACCGACATCGCAGACGATGTAGTCCGGGCGCGGGATCGAGGGATCGGACAGCAGGGGCATCACGGCTTCCAGGCCGCGGCCGGTGATGAAAATGAGCTGGATCCCGGGATGCTGGTCGATCAGCCGGTACAGGCGGTGGCGCTGTTCGGCGCTGCCTGCCAGGAAGGTGCCATCCAGGTCGGTGGCCAATATCAGTTGCGGCGGTGCTGCGGTTTCAACAGCGGGGATCACGGGTTCGGTAGCAGAGGGAGGGCTTCCAACAGTCAATGCGTTTCCTTTTCAGGGTGGAGGGGAGTTTCGGTTTCGGGCATCAGCTCCAGCGCCGAAGGCGTGGTGCGCAACATGGCGCGGAACGGTGCCGGATGGGTACGCAGGCGGGCGTGCGAAAGCAGCCGCATGCCGGTGAAGACGGCCAGGCAGGTCAACACGGCCGCGAAGTACAGCGGCAGCGCGGGGGCGCCGAAGCGGCTCATCAGCGCGCCCGCGATGGCCGGGCCGACCGCCGCGCCGATGCCATGCACCAGCAGCAGGCTGCTGCAGCCGGACAGCAGGTCTTCGCTGGCCAGGTAATCGAGCATGTGCGCCACCGCGAACGGGTACAGCGCAAACACCAGCCCGCCGTAGCAGAACACCAGCAGGAACATTACGTGCAGCTGCTGCTGGATCAATGGCATGGCCGCCAGCACCGCCAGTCCGGCGGCGGCCAGGCTTACGGTCATCAGGCCGATACGCCGGTCGTGGCCATCGCTGATGCGGCCGAGCGGCCATTGCAGCAGGGCGCCGCCGGCGATGGCGGCCAGCATGAACAACGGCACGCCATCGCCGCTGAGGCCGATGTCCCCGGCGAATACCGGCAACAGGCCCCAGAACGGACCCATCGCCAGCCCGGACAGGCCGGCGGCCACGGTGGCCACCGGCGCCAGGGTATACAGGTTGCCAAGCTTGAGGCGCGGCACGTTGGGCACGTCCGGCTGCTGCAGGCGGGTGGCGGTGACCGGCAGCATCGCCGCGCACACCAGCAGCGCGGTGACGGTGAACATCGCCGCCGCGCCCGCATCGCCAAGCATCAACAGCACCTGCCCCAGTGCCAGCGCGGACAGGTTGATCATCATGTACAGCGAAAACACCCGGCTGCGCCGCTGCGGATCGGGTTCGGCGTTGAGCCAGCTTTCGATGACGGTATACAGGCCGACCAACGCGATGCCGGTGACCATCCGCAGCAGGCCCCAGCCCCATGGATCCAGCCACAGCGGATGCAGCAGCACCGCCATGGTGGCGAGGGCGGCGTGGAAGGCGAAGGCGCGGCTGTGGCCCATGCGCCGGATCAGCGGCGGGGCAGTGAAAGTGCCGACGAAGAAGCCGGCGAAATAACCGGACATCACCCAGCCCAGCGCGTTGGCGCTGAAGCCTTCCAGGCCGCCGCGCACAGCCAGCAGGGTGCCCAGCAGACCGCCGCCGGTAAGCAGCAAAGCCACGCCAAGCAGCAGTGAAGTCAGCCGCAACATGGGTGCGACCTTCGTGGGGAAGGTTTGGCAAACACGTCACCGACCTTAACACAGGGGGTCTGCCGGGCCGCTTGCAATGCCTTAACATGCGCGCCTGATTTCCTACCTGACCACTACGATGCCGATCTACGGATTCGCCTGCGCCGACTGCGGCCACGCCTTTGACCGCCTGCAGAAGATTGCCGATGCAGACCCCACGCAGTGCCCGTCCTGTGGCAAGGAAACGGTGAAGCGGCAGATCACCGCGCCCTCGTTCCGGCTGGCTGGCGGAGGCTGGTATGAGACCGATTTTGGTTCCAACAAGAAGAACCTGGCGGAAAAACCCGCAGCCGTGGCACCTGCCAAGAGCGAGTAAGCACAGAGGGTTTGCGCCATGCAGCCTGGCTGGGTAGGGTGGAGCGATGAACCTGCTCCGGACCTCTTCCCTCACGATGCTGCTGGCCCTTGCAGGGTGCAGCAACCCTTCCCCTGATCCGGTGGCGCAGGAAGTGTCCAACGCGCCGGCCGATGCTTTCCTTGCCAGCGTGGCCGCCTACTGTGGCAAGGCCTTTACGGGACAGGTGGTGGAAGACAACCCCGCCAGCACCGGCCCGGACCCGTTCGCGGGCAAACGGCTGGTGATGCACGTGCGTGGTTGCGAGGACCCGGCCCACCAGCTGCGGATACCGTTCCACGTCGGCGATGACCATTCGCGCACCTGGGTGTTGAGCCGTACCGAGAGCGGGTTGCGCCTGAAGCACGACCACCGGCATGCCGACGGCAGCCCGGATGCGATCAGCCTGTATGGCGGCGACAGCAGGCGCCCGGGTACGGCGCAGCGCCAGGAGTTCCCGGCCGACACCGATTCGGTGGCGATGTTCCGCAAGGCGGACATGCTGGCGTCCACGCATAACACCTGGGCGATGGAGATCGATCCGGATCGGCAGTTCGTCTACGAATTGACCCGGCCCGATGGGCGACGCTTCCGCGTGGTATTCGACCTTTCGCGGCCGGTGGCATTGCCACCGGCGCCGTGGGGCGCGCACACGCCCGGCGGCCAGCAGGGGTAGCGCCGAGCCATGCTCGGCGAGCGCAGCGGCAGCAGGAGCTGACGGCCAGCGGCCGTCACTACCGAAGCAGGGGTAGCGCCGAGCCATGCTCGGCGAGCGCAGCGGCAGCAGGAGCTGACGGCCAGCGGCCGTCATTACCCGGAGCGGGTCAGCGCACGCCGAAGCGCGCGCGGCAGCCGTTGCTGACCCACAGGCTGCCATTGCTGTAGCCCCAGGTCTGGTTTTCGCGACAGGCGCTGCCGGACAGCTGTTCGATCAGCACCGGGCGGCCGCGGCGTGCTTCCCACGCGCAGCTGGAGCGGCGCTTGTCGTTGCTGCTGCAGGTAACGCTGTAGTTGTTGTTGGCCCCGCCCCAGCCGCCGCCCCAGTTGCCTCCGCTGGAGCCGCGGGCTTCGGCGAACTCGCCCCGGCAGCCGCCGTTGACCCAGACCGCACCATTGCGGGTGCCCCAGGTGCGGCCTTCCACGCAGGCCGTGCCGGAGATCTGCCGGACCAGACGGGCGTTGCGCCAGCCCGTGGTGCAGACCCGCTCGCGGTTGTTCTGGCTCTCGCAGCGGATGCTGCCGCCGTTCTGCCCGCCGCCGCCCCAGTTGCCGCCGTTGCCACTGCTGCCACCGCTGCCACCTCCGCGCAGCGAGGTGGCGATGTCCTGCTTGATGCGCGAAAAGCTCCAGCCAGAGTTGACCTGGGCCAGGTAGAACCGCAGCTGGTCATCGGGAATACGGCGTCCGTTGGACTGTTCGGCATACTCCTGGCTGATCACCCGGGTCCGGTCACTGCTGGAAAGCTGGGTCAGGTTCTCCGGCGCATAGGCACGGGTGCCGATCTGGGCATGGGCGGGAAACAGCGGGGCAGAGCAGGCAAGCGCGGCGGCCAGGCAGGCCAGGGTCCAGCGGTTCATGGCGACATCCCCGAGCGGTCGATGGTGCGCGAATATAGGAACGAACTGGATTAAATCGGCGTGACTGCCAAGGATTTGCCCCCGGTGGGGGCTCGGCCCCAGAATAACGGGCTTTCCGGTCCTTCCTGGCGCCGGCGTACAACAGCGGAGCTTTCCCCCATGCGTACCCACTTCTGCGGCCTGGTCGACGAGACCCTGATCGGCCAGACTGTCACCCTCGCCGGCTGGACCGACGTGGCCCGTAACCAGGGCGGCGTGTGCTTCATCGATCTTCGCGATCATGAGGGCATCGTGCAGGTGACGGTGGAGGTCGACAACGCCGAAGTGTTCGCCGTGGCCGCCTCGCTCGGTTACGAGGACGTGCTGCAGGTGGAAGGCGTGGTGCGTGCCCGCCACGCAGTCAACGACAAGATGGCCACCGGCAAGGTCGAAGTGATCGCCACCGCCATCACCGTGCTCAACAAGGCCGCCCCGCTGCCGTTCCATGCGCACGAGAACCCGGGCGAAGAAACCCGCCTGAAGTACCGTTACCTGGACCTGCGCCGCCCGGAAATGCAGCGCATGCAGCGCACCCGCATCAAGCTGGTGCAGGCGCTGCGCCGCCACCTGGACGAGCGTGGCTTCCAGGACATCGAAACCCCGATCCTGACCAAGGCCACCCCGGAAGGCGCGCGCGACTTCCTGGTCCCGGCGCGCATGCATCCGGGCGAGTTCTATGCGCTGCCGCAGAGCCCCCAGCTGTTCAAGCAGATCCTGATGGTGGCCGGCTTCGACCGCTACTACCAGATCGCGCGCTGCTTCCGCGACGAGGCGCTGCGTGCCGACCGCCAGCTGGAGTTCACCCAGCTGGACATGGAATTCGCCTTCGTGCGCGAGCAGGACGTGCAGGATTTCGTCGAGGACATGATCCGCGGCATCTTCAAGGAGGTGGTCGAGGTGGAGCTGGCCGCCCGCTTCCCGCGCATGACCTGGGCCGAGGCGATGCGTCGCTATGGCTCGGACAAGCCGGACCTGCGCATCGCGCTGGAACTGGTGGACGTGGCCGAGCTGGTCAAGTCCAGCGGGTTCCCGGTGTTCAGCACGGCCGCCAACGATGCCGACGGCCGCGTCGCCGCGCTGCGCATCCCGGGCGGTGGCAGCCTGAGCCGCAAGCAGATCGACGAGTACGCCGCCCACGCCGCCAAATACGGCGCCAAGGGCCTGGCCTACATCAAGATCAGCGACACCGGCGAGGTCAGCTCGCCGATCCAGAAATTCTTCACCGAAGACGGCTTTGCTGCGCTGCTGGCCCACGTCGGCGCTGGCAATGGGGACATCGTGTTCTTCGGCGCGGGCGGCTACAACAAGGTGTCCGATTTCATGGGCGCGCTGCGTCTGAAGGCGGGCAAGGACTTCGGCCTGGTCGCCGATGGCTGGGCCCCGCTGTGGGTGACCGACTTCCCGATGTTCGAATGGGACGAGGAAGCGCAGCGCTACGTCGCCCTGCACCACCCCTTCACCGCGCCGGCGGTGGATGACATCGCCGACCTGCGCGCGCATGCCAAGACCGCGGTGTCGCGCGGGTATGACATGGTGCTCAACGGCAACGAGATCGGTGGCGGTTCGATCCGTATCCACCGTCCGGACATGCAGAGCGCGGTGTTCGAGCTGCTCGGCATCGATGCCGAAGAAGCCCGTGCCAAGTTCGGCTTCCTGCTGGATGCGCTGAACTACGGCGCGCCACCGCACGGTGGCATCGCCTTCGGCATCGACCGCATCGCCGCGCTGATGGCCGGTACCGAGTCGATCCGCGACGTCATCCCGTTCCCGAAGACCACCGGCGCGCAGTGCCTGATGACCGATGCACCGTCGCCGATCGCCGATGCGCAGCTGGCCGAAGTGCACATCCAGGTGCGTCCCAAGAAGGGCTGAGGCCGCTCCAGGGGCTGTCGTGCACAGGCCGGCAGCCTTTCCCAACCACGCCGTCGCGACGGCTTGATGCTACGAGGCAAGCATATGGTCCAGGGTTCCTATGCGATCCGCCGTGCCAGCGTCGACGACGCTGCGATCCTGTCGGTGCTGGCCGCGCGCACCTTCACCGAGACCTTCGGCCATCTGTATCCGCCCCGGCACCTGCAGGATTTCCTCGACGAAAACTACGCGTTGGAGCGCCAGCGGATCATCCTGGCGCACCCGGATTACGCGGTGTGGCTGCTGGAACATGACGGTGTGGCGATCGGCCATGCGGCGGCCGGTCCGTGCGGCCTGCCGCATCCGGACGTGCAGCCCGGCGACGGCGAACTGAAGCGGCTGTACCTGATCAAGGCCGAGCAGAGTTGCGGCTGGGGCAGCCGGTTGTTGGAGACCGCGCTGGCCTGGCTGGAGCGCGATGGCCCGCGCCCGCTGTGGCTGGGGGTGTGGTCGGAGAACTTCGGCGCGCAGCGCTTCTATGCCCGCTACGGCTTCCAGAAAGTGGGCGAGTACCTGTTCCCGGTCGGTGAAACCAACGACCTTGAGTTCATCCTGCGGCGGCCGCTGGTCGCTGCCGCCGATACCCCGGCGACAGCGTAAGCACCGTCCAGATCAGCTGGCGCGTGGTGCGGCGCCGAAGGTTCCGGGCAACGCGGCGGTCTGCATCGCCGTTGTGCGGCTGCGCGTCATCGCTACCAGCAGTTTCAGTTCGTTGCTGCTGAGGATGCCGCGGGCCAGGTCGTCCTCCATCCGGGAGAGCGACTGCTGCCGATCGGGCCAAGGACCGTACTGCGGATCTGCGGCCCCCCGTTCCAGCCTGCGCTGCAGGGTCTCGCTGAGCAGGCTGCGCAGCGCGTTGTCGCGGAAGGTTTCGCTTTCCTTGTTGAGGTAGCCCGTGGTGTGGTTGGTGATCAGCCGGTGGTAGGGAATGACGCCCTGCCAGCAGGCGTGGCGTTCGGGGGTGAACATGTCCTTGTGCTCCAGGTAGATCACCTGGTGTCCCATCAGCGCGAACGGTTCCAGTGCGCCGCTACGGATGCCGATCACCGGGCCACCGACGGTATCCAGCAGCTTGTGCATGAAGTACCACTGATGCTCCCGAGGGGCCAGCACGCGCTCACCATTCAGTTCCGCTGCCCAGAAGCGGCCGATATGGGGATGCAGCTTCGGTCGGTACGGATGGCGGTCGGTGAGACGATCCTCGCCGTTCTCATCGCGTGCGCGGTTGATGTAAGTATCGGCGATGCAATACACCGGGGAGCCTGCGTGGTCCAGTGCGTCGGCGATCTGCTCGAACATCATTGGCCGTGAAATCGCCTCTGCCTCGCGGGCGTTGGCGTATTCGCGATCGGCGATCCACAACGCGGCCGCGCCGGGCTGGATGCCCTGTTCGGCGACGACCGTGTCGACCAGTGCATCGATGCGTTCGCGCTCGACCGGGTGGACCAGCGCGATGAGTTTGTCGCGGACAGCGATGCAGCGCGCTTCAGGCGACAGGTCCGGATCGCGGAAGCGACGCGCGATCAGCTCGGTCGTGGCGGATATGTGGAACACGTGCGTGGCCTCATGCGCGTCGCCGCCGACCAGCGGCGAGGGCGCACCTGCCACGTGCTTGAAATCAGCACGCGTAGCGCTGTCGTCCAGCGATTCACGCGCATTCTTCAGGCTTGCACCGGTGTATTCGTACAGCGACACGCGATGCGCTGCATCCTGCTGCCCGCTGGCCCCCAGCGCGCTGCGGATGACCTCGAAGGCTTCGCGGGCATGATGTTCTTCGGCGGCGTTGCCGCGGCTGTAGGCGATGGACACATTGAGCCGTGGATTGATCAACGTGGCGAGGATCAATGAATAGCGATCACCCGTGGCGTAGCCCGGCAGAAAGGTGTGGATTGCTGCATCGGCGGCATCCAGCGCCGCGCGGAACGGCATGTCGCGGGCATGCAGGTACGGCACGCCCTGGCCGGTGGCGGCGTCCATCCGATAGGCCTGTCGTGTCCTGACGTCCTGCAGGGGCAGCTGCAGGTCCAGGCGCTGCGCCTGCTCCCGCACCTGGGCCAAGGCGGCCTGGCCAATTTCCTGACGGACGCTCTGGTTGTCGTGCGAATGGCTCTGGTAGGCCTGCAGATACAGCTCGCGGGTTGCGCTGTCGGCAGGGTTGGCCGCAGAGAAGAAGGTCGCCGGACGGATCCGCTGTTCTGCGGCAGGTATTTCGATACTGCGGCCCATCATCGTGACGCATGGCCAGCCGGCGATGAACTTCTGCGAATCACGCCCGACGTCGAACTCGGCTGCGGCACGCGACTGGTCGAGGACCGGCGCGGCCGGTCCGGCCGCGCAGAACAGCAGCGAGGCGTGCTCGTGGATGGGAGACGCCGGCGCATGCGGCGGCGCAGGAGGCGACAGGGCGGGGGAGGTCTGGGAAATGGTCAACGTCGGCATGTGGGGGTCCGAAGGGTCAGAGGGAGGCGAGCAGGTGGCGGCGAATGCACTGCAGGCGCTGCAATGCACCTGGCAGGTCATCCAGGGCGGGCGACTCGCGGGCATGGGCCTGGACCAGCCGCAGCACACCGCTGCTGATGTCCAGGGCGATGCAGGCGCCGCCCATGGCGTGCGGGTCGTGGTGGTGGGCGAGCAGGGCGCGCAGCCGGTGTTCATTGCAGCGCAGCCCATCATCGGCCAGCTGGCAGTGCAGCAGCAGGTGGTCGTCGGTGACTTCCAGGTGCCATTCCACTGCGCCTTCGTCGAGAAGCGTGTAGGCAGCAGCGGGAACGTCCAGAGGCAGGGGCAGGCGGTGCGCGGCGCGCTGCAGGATCGGCAGCGCCCACGCCGGTGTGTAAGCGGTCATCGTGATACAGGTTCGGGAAACGGAGCCATAGCCTGCACATTGCGCAGCGGGGAAGCCTGAGTCATGCGTTAACCACTGCAAAGTCAATCAAATCGAAGATTTCGAGTGGCAATTTCGGCGGGTAAATCAGCATTACCCATGGTGCAATTACAGGATTCAATCATCTTTCAACACGCGCCATTTCGGAGGCTCGCAGCCTCCTTGAGCGGCGCTTGCTGAAAGCGACATCCCTGCAGCATCTTCAGCGTGGATCCCATGACTACTTCCCCGTCTCCGCCAGCGGAGCCACCCCTCTCTCCCGTGTTCCCTCCCGCGTCCTCGTCCTCGTCTTCCATGAAGTGCCCCTGCGTGCTGAAACCTGCCGGCGTGCGCAACCGCAGTCTGGCTGAGGCACGCACGGCCGGGCGCTGGCGCGCCGTGGTGGAGGGCGGGCGCGTGCGACGCGCCATCACTGTCACCACGCTCGCGCCAGGGATGATCGCCGTGCGACTGGAAGGACCACCCGCGTTGCTGGAGAGGATGGGGCTGCAGGTTCCGGCTGCGCCGCAGGCCGCCCGCGCCGCAAAGCTGCTTGCCTGGATAAGCCTGGATCCTCGCCGTTTCAGCGGCAGCGTCGTGCAGGGCGAAGCGTTGCTCGACCCCTGCGCGGCACCTGCCGGCGGTAACCGTGCAGGCACGTGCGTGCGTATCAACGGCGGCTACTTCAATTACCGCCAGCGCGCCTGCAGCGCCCAACCCGAACCGCGGCCGATCGGGCCGCTGAACACGTCCGGGGGAAGGCGGCAGCCGGCGTTGCCCGTGCCTTCGGCGTTTGCAGGCGACTATCATCAAATGATGTTCGCCGACGGTTCCTCGTTCGCCAGTGCGCCCCTTCTGGCAGAGGGCGGTGAGCCGGTATTCGGGATCAAGGCCGCAGGTAATCCGATGTACCGCCTGCCGCCCGATTTCTGTTTCGAGCGGGGCGATCTGGTTCCGCCCGGTGTGTTGTGGCACGCACATGATGCCAACCCACGGGCTGCGATCAGCCTGCCATCCAGCGCTGGAAGTGGTCGCATCCGGCTCGTCGCGGCCCCGATGGGCGACCGTAGCTGCGCCGACTCCGGTTGGTCACTTACGGCGTTTTCGGCGGTCATGGCCCGGCTGGACCGCCAGCAATCGCCGCCCAACGTTTCCCTGAACCTGGATGGTGGCGAGTCCGTCGCGCTGCTCGCCTGGGTGGGGGGGCGGCCCCTGCTCGACGTCCGGCAGACGCTGCAGCCGCGACAGGTCGGCAACCTGATCGAGTTCCATGATGGCCCGCCACAGCGGTCGCCCCGAATGGTCAGATGCGTCAAACTGGAAACATGAAGCCCTCCGTCCTGCTCCTGCATGGCATCTGGAACGCCCGCGCCTGGGTCGGCCCACTCGCCTGGCGCCTGCGCGCGCGCGGCTTCCAGGTCGAGACCTTCGGCTATCCAAGCGTGCTGGGTGGCCCCGAAGTGGCCGTACCGCAATTGCTGGAACGCCTGCAGCAGCGCGGGCCGGTCTCGCTGGTGGGCCACAGCCTGGGCGGGCTGGTGGCGCTGGAGGCGCTGCGCCAGGCGCCGGAACTGCAGGTGCAGCGGGTGGTCTGCCTGGGGTCGCCGCTGCGCGGCAGTGGCACCGCCCGCATCCTGGCCGAACACGGCTGGGCCGCAGCGCTCGGGCGCAGCAGCGGACTGCTGCTGGATGGGCTGCCGGACTGGCAGGGCGAGGCGAAGGTGGGACTGATCGCCGGTTGTGTTCCGCACGGCCTCGGCAGCCTGCTGGGGGCACTGGAGGGAGACTCCGACGGCACCGTGGCACTGGCCGAGACCCGCTTGCCGGGACTGGCCGACCATTGTGTCGTGCGCTGTTCCCACAGCGGGCTGGTGTTCTCGCTGGAGGCAGCGCGGCAGACCGCGCAGTTCCTGCGCCACGGACGCTTTCATCCGGGCCAGGCCTCCGCTGCTGCTTGACCGCCCCGGGTCCTGCGGCGGGGTGGACACGGTTGTGGCGCCCGATCAGGTAGAATCCGCGCCCTGTTCCTGAAGCTGCCAAACGGAAGCCCCCATGGGTAGAGGTCCCTCCATCGAAGGCCGCAAAAACGCGTCTGACGCGAAGCGCGGCAAGATTTTCACCAAGATCATCCGCGAGATCGGCGTTGCCGCGCGTGGTGGCGGAGGCGACCCCAACAACAACCCGCGCCTGCGCGTGGCGATGGACAAGGGGCTGTCCTCGAACATGTCCAAGGACGTGATCGAGCGGGCGATCAAGAAGGCCACCGGCGAGCTGGAAGGCGTCGAGTACGAAGAGATCCGCTACGAGGGCTATGCGCCCGGCGGCGTGGCCGTGATCGTCGACTGCCTGACCGACAACAAGGTGCGCACCGTCGCCGATGTCCGCCATGCGTTCAGCAAGTGCGGCGGCAACATGGGCACCGAAGGCTCGGTGGCGTTCATGTTCAAGCGCCTCGGCGTCATCAGCTATGCGCCGGGCGCGGACGAAGACCGCATCACCGAGGCCGCCATCGAGGCCGGTGCGGACGACATCGTGGTCTATCCCGATGACGCCTCCATCGACGTGGTCACTGCGCCGGACGCCTTCCACGCCGTGCGCGATGCGATGGCCGCCGCCGGCCTGCCGAGCGACCACGCCGAAATCACCTTCCGCGCCGACAACGATATTGCCGTGGAGGGCGACACCGCCCTGCAGGTGAAGAAGCTGCTGGACATGCTGGAAGACCTCGACGACGTGCAGGATGTCTACTCCAACGCCGATCTCGGCGCGCACGCCTAAGCCCGTCGATGACCCGCATCCTCGGCATCGACCCCGGTTCGCAACGTACCGGGGTCGGCATCATCGACGTCGATGCGGCCGGCCGTGTCAGCCATGTCCACCACCAGCCGCTGGTGTTGCTAGGCGCAGACGATTTCCCGCAGCGGATGAAGATCCTGGTGCTGGGACTGGCCGATCTGATCGTTGAGTACCAGCCGCAGGAAGTGGCCATCGAAAAGGTGTTCATGGCGCGCAACCCGGATTCGGCGCTGAAACTCGGCCAGGCCCGCGGGGCGGCGATTTCGGCCGTGGTCCTGCGCGACCTGCCGGTCAGTGAGTACGCGGCCAGCGAGATCAAGCTGGCGGTCGTCGGGCGCGGCGGAGCGGAAAAACAACAGGTCCAACACATGGTCGGGCTCATGCTCGGCTTGAAGACGAAGCTGCAGGCCGACGCCGCTGATGCATTGGCCGTGGCCATCACCCATGCCCACGTACGGGCCACGGCCAACCGCCTGGGGCTCAGCGCCCGCCAGGCGTGGGGCCGGAAATGAGGAGCACTGCTGCATGATCGGTCGCCTGCGTGGAATCGTTGCCTACAAGGCGCCGCCGTGGCTGGTGGTGGACGTCAACGGGGTCGGCTACGAGCTGGAAGCCCCGATGAGCACGTTCTATGACCTGCCGGACATCGGCCGCGAGGTGATCCTGTACACGCACTACGCGCAGAAGGAGGACAGCGTGTCGCTGTACGGCTTCCTGCGCGATGGCGAGCGCCGCCTGTTCCGCGACGTGCAGAAGGTCAGCGGCATCGGTGCGAAGATCGCGCTGGCGGTGCTGTCGGCGGCCAGCGTGGAAGAGTTCGTGCGGATGGTGCAGTCCGGGGACGTCACCGCGCTGACCCGCATCCCGGGTATCGGCAAGAAGACCGCCGAGCGCATGGTGCTGGAACTGCGCGACCGTGCCGCCCAGCTGGGCGCAGGCGGCGCACTGCCGTCCAGTAGTGGCCCTGCCGCGGCCGATCCGGTGTCCGAAGCCACCGTCGCGCTGCAGCAGCTCGGCTACAAGCCGGCCGAGGCGGCGCGCATGGCGCGCGATGCCAATGCCGAGGGCGACGACGTCGCCATGGTCATCCGCAAGGCGCTGCAGTCGGCGCTGCGCTGAGCCTGCCCTTTTCCTTTTCGATACTCCCACCGAGCCCCGCCATGTCCACCCCCAGCAACCCGCAAGATGGCAGCCACGGCCATGCCCCCACCGGGAGCAGCATGGCTTTGGTCGTCGGTGCGATCGGCGTGGTGTTCGGTGACATCGGCACCAGCCCGCTGTACACCCTGAAGGAAGCGTTCTCCGGCCACTACGGGCTGACCAGCGACCATGACACCGTGCTGGGCGTGCTGTCGCTGTCGTTCTGGGCGCTGATCCTGGTGGTGACCCTGAAGTACGTCACCATCATCATGCGCGCCGACAACGAGGGCGAAGGCGGGATCATGGCGCTGATGGCGCTGACCCAGCGCACGCTGAGCAAGGGCTCGCGCTCGGCGTACGTGGTTGGCATCCTCGGCATCTTCGGCGCCTCGTTGTTCTTCGGTGACGGGGTGATCACTCCGGCCATTTCGGTGCTGGGCGCGGTGGAAGGCCTGGAAATCGCTGCGCCCGGCCTGCATCGCTTCATCCTGCCGATCACCATCGTGGTGCTGCTGGCGGTGTTTGCCGCGCAGCGCTTCGGCACGGAAAAAATCGGCAAGGCGTTCGGGCCGATCACCAGCATCTGGTTCATTTCGCTGGCGGCGATCGGCCTGTACAACATCGTCGACGCCCCTGAAGTGCTGAAAGCCTTCAACCCGTGGTGGGCGATCCGGTTCTTCATGGACCATGGCTGGCACGGGGTGTTCATCCTCGGCGCGGTGGTGCTGGCGGTCACCGGGGGCGAGGCGCTGTACGCGGACATGGGCCACTTCGGTGCCAAGCCGATCCGCCACGCCTGGTATTTCTTCGTGCTGCCGTGCCTGGTGATGAACTACCTGGGCCAGGGCGCGCTGGTGCTGGAGCATCCCGAAGCGGTGAAGAACCCGTTCTTCGAGGCGGTGCCGGACTGGGCGCTGTACCCGATGATCATCCTGGCCACGATGGCGGCGGTGATCGCCTCGCAGTCGGTCATCACCGGGGCGTTCTCTGTGTCCCGCCAGGCGATGCAGCTGGGCTACATCCCGCGCATGCGGATCAAGCACACCTCGCACGACACCATCGGCCAGATCTACATCCCCGGCATCAACTGGGGCCTGGCGGTGATGGTGATCGGGCTGGTGCTGGCGTTCCAGAGCTCGTCCAACCTGGCGGTGGCCTACGGTATTTCGGTGTCCGGCACGATGCTGATCGATACCCTGTTGCTGGCCCTGGTGGCGCGCAGCCTGTGGCCGAAATCACGGCACTGGATCGTCGCCCTGTGCGTGGTGTTCTTCATCATCGACCTGGGCTTCGTGATCGCCAACGGCGCCAAGCTGATGCAGGGCGCGTGGTTCCCGGTGGTGCTGGGCATCCTGCTGTTCACCCTGATGCGCACCTGGCGGCGTGGCCGCGAGCTGCTGCGCGACGAGATCCGCAAGGACGGCATCCGCCTGGATACCTTCCTGCCGGGGCTGATGCTGGCGCCGCCGGTCCGGGTGCCGGGCACGGCGGTGTTCCTGACCGCCGACCCGACCGTGGCGCCGCACGCGTTGATGCACAACCTGAAGCACAACAAGGTGCTGCACGAGCGCAATGTGTTCCTGCACGTGGTGACCCTGCCGGTGCCGTACGCGCCGGAGGGGCACCGGTTGAAGATCGAATCGGTCGGCGATGATTTCCACCGGGTCTACGTCAAGTTCGGTTTCATGGAGACCCCGGACGTGCCGCTGGCGCTGATGCGTTCATGCGACCACGGCGGGATCTACTTCGATCCGATGGACACCACGTTCTTCGCCAGCCGCGAGACGATCGTGGCCACCGCCAACCGCGGCATGCCGATCTGGCGCGACAAGCTGTTCGCGCTGATGCATCGCAACGCCGCGCCGGCAACGGGGTTCTTCCGGATTCCCGGCAACCGGCTGGTGGAACTGGGCGCGCAGGTCGAGATCTAAGGGAGTTTTCCGCGCTGCGCGCTGCTTCAGCGTGAGCAACGGCAACGGCAACAGCAACAGCAACGGCAACGGCAACGGCAACGGCGAGAGCTGCGGGGCTGCTTGTTGGCGGGGCGGGGAGGCTGTGCAGGACACGCCGTGAACCCGTCCCTGGGGGCTCGCTTTTCGCATCCATGCGAAAAGACGGTCCTGCACAGCCTCCCCGCCCCACCTTCGACAGGCCCATGGCGGCCTTGGACCATGCGGTCCTGGTAGCGCCGACCCATGGTCGGCGGGATGTTTCCGCCAACGGCCCGCTGCGCTCGCCGAGCACGGCTCGGCGCTACCGCTTTTCCTTTTTCTTTATTACGCGGCTGGCGGCCACGGAACCTGTCAGGGGGCCGGGCGGTGGGGCTGGGCGGGGGCGTTGAGCGCCATGGATGGCGCGAAACGAGGCCCGCATGGACGCAGTTTTTGCCGTCCCCCG
>NZ_JACSQS010000007.1:157536-166192 GCF_014836545.1 Stenotrophomonas lacuserhaii | reverse complement strand
GCGAGCCGCCTATTATGCCGGACTTTTTCAGTCCGTCAACACCTTCGTTCGATTGAATCGTTCGGCGGTGGTGGCGTTCCCTTTGTCGCTGAAGTCCCTTGGCGGCGACCCCTGCGACGGGGGAGGTGAAGTATGTGCTTTTCCCTACCCTTTGGGAAGGGGGTGTGAGCATTTATTTCACGCCGCCATGCATTTGTTCATGCATGGCGGCGATCAGGCAACCACTGCGGCCTCAGCCAGCCAGCAGGCGGACGCGGGCGAAGGTGCGCTTGCCCACCTGCAACAGACCTTCAAACCCCGGCTGCAACTGCTGCTGGCCGTCTTCCACGACCTCCCCGTCCACCTTCACCGCACGCTCCTTGAGCTTGCGATTGGCTTCGGAATTGCTCGGGGTCAGGCCCGCTGCGGTCAGCAGCGCGGCGATCCGCAGGCCTTCGGCCGGCACCACCACGTCCTGCAACGGCAGCTGGGTGATGTCGCCCTGCCCGGTCACCGCGGCATTCCAACCGGCCACGGCCTGTTCGGCAGCGGCGGCATCATGGAAGCGGGTGGCCAGTTCGCGGGCCAGCCGCAGCTTCACTTCACGCGGGTTGAGTCCGCCAGCCGCCACCTGGTCACGCAGGGCCAGCGCTTCGGCCTGGCTGATGTCGAAGGACAGTAGCTCGATCCAGCGCCACATCAGGGTGTCATCCACCTTCATGGTCTTGGTGACGATGTCGATGGCCGGTTCGCTCACACCTATATAGTTGTGCAGCGACTTGGACATCTTGTTGACCCCGTCCAGGCCCTCCAGCAGCGGCATGGTCAGCACCACCTGCGGCTTCTGCCCGTGGTGTTCCTGCAGGCCCCGGCCCATCAGCAGGTTGAACTTCTGGTCGGTGCCGCCCAGTTCCACGTCCGCTTCCAGGGCGACCGAGTCATAGCCCTGCACCAGCGGGTACAGGAACTCATGGATGGCGATGGACTGCTGGGCGGCATAGCGCTTGGCGAAGTCATCGCGCTCGAGCATCCGTGCCACGGTGTGCTGGCCCGCCAGGCGGATCATGTCCGCCGCACCCATCTTGCCGAACCACTCCGAATTGAAGCGCACTTCGGTCTTTTCCCGATCCAGCACCTTGAACACCTGCTCTTCATAGGTGCGTGCGTTGGCCAGCACGTCGTCGCGGCTGAGCGGCTTGCGGGTGAGGCTCTTGCCGGACGGGTCACCGATCATCCCGGTGAAGTCACCGATCAGGAAGATCACCTGGTGGCCGAGGTCCTGGAACTGGCGCAGCTTGTTCAGCAGCACCGTGTGGCCCAGGTGCAGGTCCGGCGCGGTGGGGTCGAAGCCGGCCTTGATCCGCAGGGGCTTTCCGCTTTCCAGGCGGGCGCGCAGGTCGTCGACCTTGAGGATCTCGTCGGCACCGCGGCTGATCAGGGCAAGGGCTTCATCGATGGAGGACACGTTCACTACTCCCGGCAACGCCGTTTCTTCTTGTGGGGTGTTAAGAGCAAGTTAACCGCATCGGCTTCACAAAAGCCAATAGGCACAAGGGTTTGACGCGGTTTTCATAGGTGTCTATGGTAACCGGCGATCCAGCCCGTGCTCCCGGGCCAGCCAGGAAAACACCTCTGATGCTCAATTCCGATCACGGCCGCGCGCGCAAACAGCGCTTCAAGGAACGGCTCCACGTCCTGCACGACAACGCCCTGCACCGGAAGCTCAGGCAACACCTCCCCGCTGCCTTCAATGAACGCTGGACCCGTCGCCACTGGGTGCACGCCAGTCTGTTCGCGACCATCGGCATGCTGGTGGCGACCATCGTGCCGGGGTTCTCCAGCACCATCGAAACCCCCTACCCCAATGCCCACACCAGCCTGGCGCTGCCATTGCCGCCGCTGGCGCATGGTCGCCAGCAGGCCACGCCGGGCGACAGCTGGCAGGTGCTGCGCGTACAGCGCGGCCAGACCTTGAGCGACCTGTTCGACGAAGCCGGGATCCCGGCGACCACCCTGCACCGCGTGCTGGACCATCCGGGCACCCGCGAGGCGCTGGTGAAGCTGCGCCCGGGCACCGAGATCGCCTTCGACATGCCGCTGTCCGGTGAGCTGCGCAGCATCCGCTTCAACCGCGACGATGCGAACCGCGTGGAACTGACGCTGGCCGGCGAGAGCATCAAGGAAACGGTCACCAAGCGCGAGACCAGCACCCGCACCGTGGTGACCAGCGGGGAGATCACCAGTTCGCTGTATGCCGCCGCGCGCAAGGCCGGGCTGTCGCCTTCGGCAATCGCCACGATGACCGACGATATCTTCAAGTACGACATCGACTTCTCCAAGGACCTGCAGCCGGGCGACCGCTTCAGCGTGGTGATGGACGAAACCTGGCGCGAGGGCGAGCGGGTCGACACCAGCAAGATCCTCGCGGCGACCTTCACCAGCGGCGGCAAGACCTATTCCGGTTTCCGCTTCGACCGCAACGGCAAGGCCGAGTACTTCGACCTGGATGGCCGCCCGCTGAAGAAAAGCTTCATCCGCATGCCGATCCAGTTCGCGCGGCTGAGCTCGACCTTCGGGGCGCGCCGCCACCCTGTGCTGGGCAAGATGCGCATGCACAAGGGCGTGGACTATGCCGCGCGCACCGGCACTCCGATCATGGCCGCCGGTGATGCGCGCGTGCAGTTCGCCGGCACCCAGCGTGGCTACGGCAACGTGGTGATCCTGGACCATGGGCGCGGCCACACCACGCTGTACGGACACATGTCGCGCTTCGGCAAGATCCGGACTGGCCAGCGCGTGGCGCAGGGCACGGTGATCGGCTACGTCGGCTCCACCGGCCTGGCCACCGGCCCGCACCTGCATTACGAATTCCGCGTCAACGGTGAGCATCGCAATCCCCTCAGCGTGACCATGCCGCCGCCGGAACCGCTGCGTGGCGCTGAACTGGTGGCCTTCCGCGCACAGACCTCGCCGGCGATGGCGCGCATCCAGGGCATGGAGAAGATGATCTATGCCGACGCCAGCCCGGCGCCGAAGCCGGCTGATGCCCCCACCGAGGTCGCCAGCACCGCGCGCGGCAGCACCGGCAGCAAGCGCGGCTGAGCGCGGTTGCATCGCATTGACGAGCATCGACAGGGCGCCCAAGCTGGCGCCCTTGTTGTTTGCGGAGGTCCCATGGCTGCTTCGTTCGACCCTGCCCTGCCGCTGTACCTGGGGCTGATGTCCGGCACCAGCGCCGATGGCATCGATGCGGCACTGGCGCAGTTTCCCGCCGAAGGCGGCTGTCGCTTCGTCCAGGGCCTGACCCTGCCGTGGGATCCGCTGCTGCGCGAGCGGTTGGTGGCGCTGGGCCAGGGCGGTGAGCTGGCGTCGCTGGATGAGCTGGGCGATGTCGATGCGCGCATCGGCCTAGCCTTTGCGGCCGCAGCGATCGCGCTGCTGCAGCACAGTGGCGTGGAGGCGGCGCAGGTCAGGGCGATCGGTTCGCACGGACAGACCGTCCGCCATCGTCCGTCGGCGTCGCCGGCCTTCACCCTGCAATTAGGCGATGCCAACCGTATCGCCGAGCGCACCGGGATCACCACCGTGGCTGATTTCCGCCGCCGCGACGTTGCCGCCGGCGGACAGGGCGCGCCGCTGATGCCGGCCTTCCACCTGGCGATGCTCGGCACCGCCGACGAAGACCGCGCGGTGCTCAATCTCGGCGGCATCGCCAACCTGACCCTGATCCCCCGCGAGGGGACGCTGCTGGGTTTCGACACCGGCCCGGCCAATGCTTTGCTCGATGCCTGGTGCGAGCGCCATACCGGCCATGCGTACGATGCCGACGGCGCGTTCGCCGCCAGCGGAGTGGTCGACGCGGCCCTGCTGGCGCGCTGGCGCGAGGACCCGTGGTTTGCCCTGCCGCCACCGAAGAGCACCGGGCGCGAGCAGTTCCACCTGGCCTGGGTGCAGCAACAGATCGGCGACGGCCAGCACGTGGCAGCCGATGTGCAGGCCACCCTGCTGGAATTGACCGTAGCGACCGTGGCCGACGCACTGCGACACACCCTGCCCGACGCCAGCCGGGTGCTGGTGTGCGGCGGCGGCGTGCGCAATGGTCATCTGATGCAGCGACTGGCGGCGCGCCTGCCCGGCGTGGTGGTGGAATCCAGCGCGCGGCATGGGCTGGATCCGGATTACCTGGAAGCGCTTGGCTTTGCCTGGCTGGCCCAGCGCACGCTCGATGGCCTGGCCGGCAACCTGCCCAGCGTCACCGGCGCGGCAGGGCCGCGGGTGCTTGGGGCGATCCACCCGGGCTGAGCGGCGCCAGCGAACGGCGGGACCCCTAGTAGTGGTCGCGAGAAGCGGTTTCCTGGAACTGGGCCGGACGGGAGGGGTTCGCGGGGGACGGCGAAAGCCGCTCCTGCGGGCCTCGTTTCGCGCCACCCATGGCGCTCAACGCCCCCACGAACCCCTCCCGCCCGGCCCTGACAGTCCGCGGGCGCCCGCCACGTATGAAATGAAAGAAGAGCGGTAGTGCCGAGCCCCGCACTGTGTCGGGTGGGGGGAGCCCCTGAGTCAGGGGCGGCCGCGAAGCGGCGGGGTGTGGGTGATGGTGGGACGGCGCCCGCGGTTTGCGTAGCAAAGCGTGGGAGCGACAGCGCGAATGCGATGGCGTGGACCCACCCACCACGAGGGGCTCCGCCGTTCGACGTGGACCTGCGGCTAGAAGCCGTGGCCGGCGGGCAGCGCCTGCAGCGCCGCAATGGCGTCGGCCAGCGCATCCACTTCGGGATCAGCGAAGCCGCTGCGCACTTCCAGTTCGGTGGAAAACAACCCCTGTTCCAACACCGCCACGCAGGTCTGGGCCTGCGTCCAGCCGCGCGCGACCGCCAGCCGGGCTATCCGGTCCAGGATCATCGGGTCTACTTCCTGCAGCAGCAGGTCCGCCATGCTTGTTTCCCCATTCCAGGGCACCGCCCCCACGGTGCCGACAGGCGATCATCCCGCACCGCGCCCGCGCAGGCAATCAATCAGCAGCGGGGGCGCTGCGGTCGGAGAGGCGCGGCCACAGCCAGGCCAGCAGCAGCAGGGTCGGCACCACGGTGACTGCGCTGAGCAGGAAGAACGTGCTGTAGGACGTGGCTTCGACGATGTAGCCGGACACTCCACCGACAAACTTGCCCGGCAGGTTGGCCAGCGATACCAGCAGGGCGTACTGGGTGGCGGTGAAGTTGCGGTCGGTCAGCGAGGACATGAAGGCCACCAGCACGGTGCCGGCAAAGCCCTGGAACAGGTTGTCGGCGCTGAGCGCAGCGTAGAACGCCCACAGTTGGCCGGGATTGTGTGCCATCAGCAGGAATGCCATGTTGGACAGCGCCACGCCCAGCGCTGCGACCAGCAGCATGCGGCGGAAACCGAACGCAGCCACCGCGATGCCGCCGAGGAAGGCGCCGCCGATGCCCATCCAGACCCCGAACAACTTGGAGACGGTGGCGATGTCGGCCTTGTCGAAGCCCGAATCGAGATAGAACGGACCGGCCATCACCCCGATCACTTGGTCCGGAAACTTGAACAGGCCGACGAAGGCCAGCAGGCCGATGGCCAGTGCCACGCCGTTGCGGGTGAAGAAACTGGCGATCGGCTGGACGAACGCTTCGGTGACGTCGATGCGGCGCTGCACGGCGGCCTCCGGGCGCGCCGGTTCCCGGCAGAACAGGGTGGTGAGGATCGGCAGCAGCATCAACGAGGCCATCGCCAGGTAGGCGACGATCCAGCCTTCGAACTGCGCCAGGTACAGGGCACCGGCGCCGGCCAGGATCAGGCCGATGCGGTAGCCCAGCGTGTAGGTGGCGGCCAGCGCGGCCTGCGAGGCATCCGGGGCGATTTCGATGCGGTAGGCATCGACCACCGAGTCCTGGGTGGCACCGGCGAAGGAAGCAACCAGCACCCAGAAGACCAGCGGCCCGACGCCTTGTTCCGGCCGCACGAAGGCCAGCGCGACCAGCCCGCCCAGCACCAGCACCTGCGAGGCCAGCAGCCACGATCGGCGCCGGCCCATGAAGGCCAGCAGCGGCAGCGCATAGCGGTCCAGCACCGGCGCCCAGAGGAACTTCAGCAGATAGAAAAAGCTGGCCAGGCTGATCAGGCCGATGCTGCTCAGGTCCAGGCCGACATCGCGCAGGCGCGTGGACAGGGTCTGCGAGGCGATCAGCAGGAACGGCAGGCCACTGCCGAACCCGAGCAGGGCCATGGTCAGCGCCGACGGCGTGCCGAAGGCCCGCTTGATGCCGGCCCAGCCCTTGTAGGACACCGGCGCGGCGGTGCCGGTCACGGCGCGTAATCCACGCAGAACGGGGCGTGGTCGGAGAAGCGCTCGTCGCGGTAGATCGAGCAGCCGCGCAGGCGATCACGCAGGCCCGGACTGACGAACTGGTAGTCGATGCGCCAACCGACGTTGTTGGCGCGCGCCGCGCCGCGGTTGCTCCACCATGTGTAGTCCTCGCCGGTGGGATGCAGCAGGCGGTAGGCATCGGCCCAGCCGCGGCCGGCGGCCAGGTCGGTCGCTTGGCCATGGTCGGCGCACAGGGCGTTCAACCAGTCGCGCTCTTCCGGCAGGCAGCCGGAGTTTTTCTGGTTGGACTTCCAGTTGCGGATGTCCAGCGCGGAGCGGACGATGTTCCAGTCACCGCACAGCACGTAGTCGCGCCCGCTGTGCAGCCACTGGTCGAGGATCGGCCGCAGCCATTCCATCACCTCGAACTTGAAGCCCTGGCGCAGGTCGCCGGAACTGCCCGAGGGTATATAGAAGGAGACCACGCTGAGGTTGCCGAAGCGCGCTTCGATATAGCGACCTTCTTCATCGAACGGCGCCCAGCCCAGCGAGGTGATGACCTGGTCCGGCTCACGCTTGCTGTATATCGCAACCCCGCTGTAGCCCTTCTTGGTGCTGGCATCGCGGTAGAAGCAGTGGTGGCCGTCGGGGCGGAACATCGGATCGGACAGCTGGGCCTCCTGCGCCTTGGTTTCCTGCAGGCACAGGACGTCGGCGTCCTGGGCGCGGAACCATTCCAGGAAGCCCTTGCTGGCAGCCGAGCGGATGCCGTTGGCGTTGAAGCTGATGATGCGCATGCGGTCGATTCAGGGTGTCGGCGGAAACCGGCCCAGCATACCGGTTCAGCGCCGGTGCGCCGACCGTGGAAGGACGCCGGGCCCGCCTTCTAGTAGGCTTAACATTCCAAGATGAAGATAGATTGAGTCAGATGAGCGACCATCGTCACCGTTTCCTGCAGTTGGCCCTGAGCGCCGACGCCCTGCGTTTTGGCCAGTTCACGCTGAAGTCCGGCCGGCTGAGCCCCTATTTCTTCAATGCAGGCCGCTTCGACTCCGGGTCGAAGATGGCCCAGCTGGCCCTGTGCTACGCCGATGCCATCGACGATGCCGGCCTCAAGTACGACGTGGTGTTCGGCCCGGCCTACAAGGGCATCCCGCTGGCCACCGCGATGGCCTGCGAACTGGCCCAGCGCGGCCGCGACCTGCCGCTGTCGTTCAACCGCAAGGAAGTGAAGGACCACGGCGAAGGCGGCCAGCTGATCGGCGCGGACATGACCGGAAAGCGCGTGCTGATTGTCGATGACGTCATCACCGCCGGCACCGCGATCCGTGAGGCGATGGCCATCATCCGTGCCGCCGGCGGCATTCCGGCCGGCATCGTGGTGGCCCTGGACCGCCAGGAGATCGCTTCGGAAACCGATCCGCGCTCGGCCGCGCAGGCCGTGGCCGAGGAAGCCGGCATCCCGGTGATTGCCGTGGCGACGATGGCCGACCTGCTTGATTTCGCGTCTGGAAACCCGGAACTTGTCGGCTACCGGCAGCCGCTGGCGGACTACCGGTCCCGATATGGCAGCCGTCCGACGCACTGAACGACCCAAGGGGGTGGTCGCCATGTTGAGGAATCTGTCCATCATTGCCGCCCTGCTGCTGGCCGCGCCGTGCGTGGCCGGCGCGCAGCAGTCCAGGCGTCCGGCCGGAAGTGCCGAGGCGCAGGCGAAGAAACTGTATTGCTGGAACGAGGGCAGCGAGCGCATCTGCAGCGATGCCTTGCCTGCGGACGCGGTCAACAATGCGCGGGAGGAATTCAGCGCACGCAGCGGGCTGCGCAGCGGCCAGGTACAGCGCGCGCTCAACGAAGACGAGCGCGCCGATGCGGCCGCGGCCGAGGCGCAGGCGCGGCTGGATGAAATGGCCCTGCAGACCCGCCAGCGGACCGAACAGGCGATGCTGTCCACCTACAGCAGCGAAGCCGACCTGCGGCGGGTGTTTTCCGAGCGCGTCGGCATCCTCGACAACAACATCAACACCGCGCGCTACAACGTGGCCAGCCTGCGCGATGCGCTGTTCACCGCCTTGGCCGGTGCTGGTGACAACGAACTGGCCGGGCGTCCGGTGGGCGAGAAGCCGGCAGCCACCATCCGCAAGCGCCACGGCGAACTGCTGGCGCAGCAGCGCATGCAGGCCACGTTCGAGCGCCAGCGCGTCGAACTGGACGCGGAGATCGAAGAAACCGTGCAGCGTTTCCGCCTGCTCAAAGGTGCTACGCCAGAGGCGTGAGGGGGGAGCGTGGCGCGCCATCGCGCACGAGCCACTGGTTCTTGGGTTCAGGCCGGGGGGGGGGGGGGGGGGTGGGGGGGGGGGC
>NZ_JACSQS010000007.1:0-157526 GCF_014836545.1 Stenotrophomonas lacuserhaii | reverse complement strand
CCCCCCCCCCCCCCCCCCCCCCCCCCCCCCCCCCCCCCCCCCCCCCCCCCCCGGCCCTGACAGTCCGCGCGCGCGTCGCGCCACGTAAGAAATTAAGGAAAAGCGGTGTCGCCGACCATGGGTCGGCGCTACCAAGCCCCCATGGACGCGTCTGGTGGAGGGAGCCCCTGAGTCAGGGGCGGCCGCGAAGCGGCGGGGTGTGGGGGCTGGTGAGATGGGGCCCTCGGTTTGCGCAGCAAAGCGTGGGAGCGGCAGCGCGAATGCGATGACGTGGACCCTCCGCCGTTCGCCGCAGCTTTTACGCTGACTTTATGCCGCCGCAGGCGCGGAGAAATGGAAGCTTTACGCGGCCCAGGCGGACCATGACGGCCTGAGGTGGAGCGGTTCCACCAGGACGATCACCGTCATGTCTTGTCTGTCGCGTTGTGGCCTTTCTTCCCGGGCGGGGTGCTGAGCATGCCCGGCTGGCTCTCCCTGCTGAGTGGCGTACTGGTGCTGGTCGCCGCCGCCTACCTGGTCTACGCCGTGCTGCGGCCCGAAGCATTCTGACGGGCCACGGACATGACCGGAATCCTCATTCTGCTGGCCACCAGCGTCTTGCTGGCCTGGCCGCTCGGCTTGTACCTGGCCCGGGTGATGCGCGGCGCGCCGATGCGCATCGACCCGTTGTTCCACTGGATTGAAAAACCGCTTTACCGCCTGCTGGGCGTGGATCCCGCGCGTGGCATGTCCTGGCGCGGCTACGTCGGCGCGTTCGTGCTCAGCAACGTGGTCATCGCGCTGCTGACGATGGCGGTGTTCATGACCCAGGCGTGGCTGCCGCTGAATCCGGATGGCATCGCCAACCTGCGTTGGGACACCGCGCTGCACACCATGGTGTCCTTCCTGACCAACACCAACCAGCAGCACTATTCCGGGCAGGCGCAGCTTTCCTACCTCTCGCAGATGACCGGCATCACCGGCCTGCAGGTGGTGAGCCCGATGATGGGCCTTGCCCTGGCCGTGGCCACCCTGCGCGCCCTGTTCGCGCCGCCGCGACAGGACATCGTGGCCGATGGTGACCGCCGCATCGACGTAGGCAACTACCACGCCGACGTGCTGCGCCTGTGCGTGCGCTTCATGCTGCCACTGTGCCTGCTGTGGACCGTGCTGCTGGCCAGCCAGGGCGTGCCGGCCACCTTTGCCGGGGGCCCACAGGCCGCGCCGATGGATGTGTCGACCGGCCTGCAGGAACAGAAGATACCGCTCGGCCCGGTTGCCGCGATGGTGGCGGCCAAACAGCTCGGCGCCAACGGCGGCGGCTGGTATGGCCCCAACAGTTCGTTCCCGCTGGAGAACCCCACGCCGTTGTCGAATGCCCTTGAGCTGGTCGGCATCCTGCTGATTCCAATCGCGGTCATCTTCATGATCGGGGCGTTCACCGGCCGCCGCCGCTTCGGCTGGCTGGTGCTGGGCTGCATGGCCAGCATGTCGGCGGTGTCCATCGCGGCCACCGTGTGGCTGGAAGGCCACTCGCCCACGGCAGCCAGCGCCTTGTTGATGGAAGGCAAGGAAGTCCGCCTGGGCAGTGACGCCACCGCACTGTGGGCGGCAGTGACCACCCAGGTATCCAACGGATCGGTCAACGGCATGCTCGATTCGATGAGCCCGATGGCCAGCGCCGTGTCACTGGTCAACATGCTCGTCAGCGCCATCTGGGGCGGCATCGGCTGCGGGCTGCAGCAGTTCATCGTCTACCTGCTGCTGGGCGTGTTCCTGGCCGGGCTGATGACCGGGCGCACGCCGGAACTGCTGGGACGCAAGCTGGAAACCCCGCAGGTGCGCCTGCTGGCGCTGCTGGTGCTGCTGCAGCCGATCACCCTGCTCACCCTCACCGCGATCACGCTCGCCGTGCCGGGCCTGTCGGGCACCTCCAACCCGGGATTCCATGGCATCAGCCAGGTCTTCTACGAATACGCATCGGCCTATGCCAACAACGGCTCCGGCTTCGAAGGGCTGGGCGACAACACGCCGTGGTGGAACCTGACCTGTTCACTGGTGCTGCTGCTGGGACGCTTCCCGCTGCTGGTGGTGCCGCTGGTGATTGCCGCGCAGCTTGCCGCCAAGCGTCGCGCACCGGAGTCGCCGGGCACGTTGCAGATCCAAACCCCTACCTTCGCGCTGACCCTGCTCAGCGTGATCGTCATCCTGACCGTCCTGCAGTTCCTGCCGGTTCTGGTGCTTGGCCCGGTGGCCGACCACCTCAGCCTTGGCCTGCATTGAGGCACTCCCCATGAATACTGTTGCCACTTCCCAGCTGCCGCGCCGTCCGGCGCTGCTGGATGGCGCCGGCTTCCGCCGTGCGCTGCTTGATTCATTCCGCAAGCTCTCGCCGCTGCACCTGCTGCGTAGTCCGGTGATGGCCGTGGTGATGGCCGGTACCGTGCTCGCGCTGGTGGTCACCCTGAGCGGCAATGCACCGATGGGCTTCGGGCTGGCGGTCAGCGCGATCCTGCTGCTGACCGTGCTGTTCGGCAATTTCGCCGAAGCCGTGGCCGAAGCGCGCGGTCGTGGCCAGGCCGCCTCGCTACGTCGTGCCCGCCAGGATCTGGTGGCGCGTCGCCTGCAGTCCGCCAATCCGGCAGCAGCACAGGAACAGGTGCCTGCCGCCGAACTGCGCCCGGGTGACCACGTGCTGGTCGGCGAGGGCGAGCTGGTGCCGGCCGACGGCGAGATCGTGCAGGGCCTGGCCACCATCAACGAAGCGGCGGTGACCGGTGAATCGGCGCCGGTGCTGCGTGAAGCCGGCACCGACCGGTCCGGCGTGATCGGCGGCACCAAGGTACTGTCCGACCAGATCGTGGTGCGGGTGACCGCCGAGCCCGGCCACAGCTTCCTGGACCGGATGATCGCGCTGGTGGAAGGCGCCAACCGGCAGAAGACGCCGAACGAGGTGGCGTTGACCCTGCTGCTGGCGGCGATGACGCTGACCTTCCTGGTGGTGGTGGCCACGCTGCCGGCGATCGGCGCTTCGGTCGGTGTCAGCGTCGATCCGCTGCTGCTGATCGCCCTGCTGGTGTGCCTGATCCCCACCACCATCGGCGGCCTGCTGCCGGCCATCGGCATCGCCGGCATGAACCGTGCCTTGGCGGCCAATGTGCTGGCCAAGTCCGGCAAGGCGGTCGAGGTGGCCGGTGACATCGACGTGCTGCTGCTGGACAAGACCGGCACCATCACCCACGGCGACCGCCAGGCCACCGCATTGCATGCACTGGCCGGGGTGGACGTGGCGCGGCTGCGCGAGGCGGCGCTGCTTTCCTCGCTGGCCGACCCGACACCGGAAGGCAAATCGATCGTGCGCCTGGGCCGCGAGCAGGGCTGCCGCAGCGCCGAGCCCGAGCATGCGCACTACATCGCCTTCAGCGCGCAGACCCGCATGTCCGGTGTCGACCTGGCAGGCGGCCGGAGCATCCGCAAGGGCGCCGCCGATGCGATCCGCGCACACGTGCAGTCCCTCGGCGGGGAGGTTCCGGCCGAGCTGACCGGGCGCGTGGAGCAGGTCGCGCGCAATGGCGCCACGCCGCTGGTGGTGGCGGAAGGTCGCCATGTGCTGGGCGTGGTGGAACTGTCCGACGTGGTCAAGCACGGCATGCGGGAAAAATTCGCCCAGCTGCGTGCGATGGGCATCCGCACGGTGATGATCACCGGCGACAACCCACTCACCGCCGCGGCGATCGCGGCCGAGGCCGGCGTGGACGATTACATCGCCCAAGCGCGGCCGGAAGACAAACTGGCACGCATCCGCCAGGAACAGGCCGGGGGCCGGCTGGTAGCGATGGTCGGCGACGGCACCAACGATGCGCCGGCGCTGGCCCAGGCCGATATCGGCCTGGCGATGAACTCCGGCACCCAGGCCGCGAAGGAGGCCGGCAACATGGTCGACCTGGATTCGGATCCGGCCAAGCTGCTGGCCGTGGTGGAAGTGGGCAAACAGCAGCTGATCACCCGCGGCGCGCTGACCACCTTCTCACTGGCCAACGACGTGTCCAAGTACTTCGCGATCCTGCCGGCGCTGTTCGCCGCCACCGTGCCGGGGATGGCCACGTTGAACGTGATGGGGCTGTCCAGTCCGCGCAATGCGGTGCTGGCCGCGTTGATCTTCAATGCCCTGGTGATCCCGGCGCTGATCCCGCTGGCGCTGCGCGGCGTGCGTTTCCGTCCGGCCACGGCAACCAGCCTGCTACGGCGGAACATGCTGGTGTACGGGCTTGGCGGCGTGCTGCTGCCGTTCGTGGCGATCAAGGCAATCGACTTCCTGCTGATGACGGTATCTGCTGCATGAACACTTCAACGACCCCTTCCATATCCCCACGCGTTGCGCCGGGGGCGCTGGCGCGCGCGGCTGCCGAAGGCGAGGCCCGTCTGCAACACGCCGCCAGCTGGCGTCCGGCGATCGTGCTTGGCGTCGGCAGCCTGCTGCTGGCTGGCGCGCTGTACGCGGCCGCCGGTACCGGGCTGGCGCGGCTTGCCTTCCCCGTACAGTCCGACGGCAGCCTGATCGTGGATGCCGATGGCCGCGTGCGCGGCTCGGCCCTGTTGGCCCAGCCGTTCACCGGTGACGGCTGGTTCCAGCCGCGGCCATCCGCTGCTGGCCATGATCCGATGGCTGCGGCTGGCTCCAACATGGCGCGCAGCAACCCGGCACTGGCGAGGCGCGTGGCCGACGCCACCGCAGCCGTCGCGCTGCGCGAAGGCATCGCGCCTGCGCAGGTTCCCGCCGACCTGGTGACGCAGTCCGGCAGCGGCCTGGATCCCCATCTGTCGCCGGCCGCCGTGCAGGTACAGGTGCGCCGCGTGGCGCATGCGCGGGGGCTTTCCGAAGCCGAGTTGCAGGCCATCGTGCAGACGCATGTCGAGGGCCCCCAGTGGGGGGTGTTCGGCCAGCCCCGGGTCAACGTGATGCAGCTCAACCGAGCGTTGGAGTCCGCCGCGCATGCACGTTGATGCCATGCGTGCCTGGGCTGGCGCACAATCGCCGGCATGACCGATACCCGCAGCCGCCAGGCCGACGCCCTGATAGAAGGCCTGCAGCGTGATGCCGGCGGGCGCCTGACCGTGTTTCTCGGCGCCGCCCCCGGCGTCGGCAAGACCTACAGCATGCTCACGCGCGCGCAGGAGCAGCTGCGCCGTGGCGTGGACCTGGTCGTGGGGGTGGTCGAAACCCACGGCCGTGCCGACACCGAAGCCCTGTTGCAGGGCCTGCCGCTGGTTGAACGCAGGCAGGTTGCTTACCGCGAGCGGCTGCTGGACGAAATGGACCTGGACGCGATCGTGCAGCGGCGTCCCGCGCTGGTGCTGGTGGACGAACTGGCGCATCGCAATGCACCGGGCAGCCGCCACGAGCGGCGCTGGCAGGATGTGATGGAGCTGCTGGATGCGGGCATCGATGTATGGACCACCGTCAACATCCAACATCTGGAAAGCCTCAACGACGTGGTGCTGCGCATCACCGGCATCCGCGTCAGCGAGACCGTGCCGGATGGGGTACTGGACCGCCTGCACGACATCGTGCTGGTCGACCTGCCGCCACGCGAGCTGATCGCGCGGCTGCAGCAGGGCAAGGTCTATGTCCCGGAACAGGCATCGCAGGCGCTGCAGTCCTACTTCACCACCGCCAACCTGACCGCCCTGCGCGAGCTGGCCATGCAGGAGGCAGCCGACCGCGTGGACAGCAGCCTGCGCGAAGTCCGCGCGGCCGAGGGCGAAGGTGCGCTGCCGCTGCGGCGGCGCGTGCTGGTGGCGATCGACGGCGGCGGCCAGAGCGAGTACCTGGTGCGCGTGGCGCGACGCATCGCCGAGCGCCGCGATGCGCCATGGACGGTGGTGACCGTGCAGCGCCGGCGTGCCGATGAAGCGACGCAACGCGAGATCGACAGCGCCTTCGCGCTGGCGCGACGGCTTGGCGCCGATACCGAAGTGCTGCAGGGATCCAGCGTGGCCGACGCGCTGCTCGACCACGCCGCGCACAACAATGTGTCCACCCTGGTGCTGGGCCGCACGCGCGAACGCCCGCTGGCGCGCATGCTCAACCGCACACTGACCCAGCAGTTGATCCAGCACGGCGCTCACTACGAGATCACCATCATCAGCACGCCGCGCGCGCGCGCGCGGGCGCGCCGTGATCGACTGCTGACGCCCGCGCCGGGCCGTTCACCCGAGCTGGCGCAGGCGGTACTGGCCTGCACCCTGGCCTGTCTGGTGGCCTGGTTTGCCGAGCGCTGGGTCGGCATGGCCGACCTGTCGATGGTGTTCATCGTGGCGGTGGTGCTGGTGGCGGCACGCACCCGCGCCAGTGCGGCAGTGCTGGCTGCCGGCCTGTGTTTCCTGGCCTACAACTTCCTGTTCATCGCCCCGCGCTTCACCTTTGCGATCAGCGCGCGGCAGGGCGTGATCACCGTCTTCCTGTTCCTGGCCGCGGCGCTGGTGGCCGGCCGACTGGCATCGCGCCTACGCACGCAGGTGATCGCCCTGCGCGCCTCCAACCGGCATGCCAACGCACGCCAGCAGCTGGGCCGCCAGCTCAGCAGTGCAGCCAGCAACGAGGCGGTCGCCGATGCCGGGCGGCAGGCGCTGGAACAGGCCCTGGACGCGCCGGCGTGGCTGCGCATCGGCACCGACGTGACCGCCAGCGGCAGCGCCGTGCCCGGCGATACCGACCTGGCCGCTGCGGACTGGTCGCAGCGCCACGCGCAGCCCAGTGGCCGCTATACCGATACCCTGGCAGGGGCGCAGTGGTGGTGCCTGCCGCTGCTCGACGGCGATGCCCGCTGCATCGGCGTGGCGGCGCTGCAGTTCCCGCCGGCACTTGCTCGACTGGCGCCGGAGCAGCGCCAGTTGGCGATGGCGATGGTCGACGACATCGCACAGGCCGCACTGCGTACCCGGCTGGTGGCCGAACTGGAACAGGCGCATGTCAGCAACGAGACCGAGCGGCTGCGCTCGGCGCTGCTGTCATCGGTCTCGCATGACCTGCGCTCGCCACTGGCGGCGATGATCGGCTCGGCCGACAGCCTGGCCAGTTATGGCCAGGCGATGGATGCGGCGGACCGTCGCGCCCTGCTGGATACCATCATGCTGGAAGGCGAACGGCTGGACCGTTACATCCAGAACCTGCTGGACATGACCCGGCTCGGCCACGACGGCCTGAAGATCAACCGCGACTGGATCGGCGTGGACGAACTGGTCGGGTCTGCCGCGCGCCGGCTGCAGCGTTACCAGCCGGAGGTGAAGCTGCAGCTGGACATTCCTGTGTCGCTGGCGCCGATCTGGGTGCATCCGGCCCTGGTCGAGCAGGCGCTGTTCAACGTGTTGGAGAATGCCGCGAAATTCTCCCCGGCCACGGCACCGGTCACGGTCAGTGCGCGGTTGCACTCGCGCGATCTGGTGATCGACGTGCTCGACCGCGGGCCCGGTATTCCAGCCGACGAACGCGCGCGCATCTTCGACATGTTCTACAGCGTGGAACGCGGCGACCGCGGTCGCCACGGCACCGGCCTGGGGCTGGCGATCTGCCAGGGGATGGTCGGCGCACATGGCGGCAGCGTGCAGGCGCTGGCCGGCGAGGACGGACGCGGTACGCTGATACGGATTACCCTGCCCCTGCTCACTCCTGCCGGTCACCCCGATGCCCCTGACGCCTGACAGCACGCCGTCGATCCCGCCCGCCTGCGTGCTGGTGATCGATGATGAAGCGCAGATACGCCGGTTCCTGGACATCAGCCTGCGTGCGCAGGGCTATCGGGTGCTGCAGGCGTCCAGCGGCCAGGAGGGACTGGAGCGGCTGGTGGGCGAGAGCGTGGACCTGGTGATCCTGGATATCGGCCTGCCGGACATGGAAGGCCACCAGGTGCTGACCGAACTGCGCCAATGGAGCCAGCTGCCGGTGATCATGCTGACCGTGCGCGCCGGCGAAGCCGAAAAGGTGCGTGCGCTGGATGCCGGCGCCAACGACTATGTGACCAAGCCGTTCGGTACGCAGGAGCTGATGGCGCGGGTGCGCATGCTGCTGCGCACGCGTGCGGCACCGCTGGACGGCCAGCCGCCGGTGTTCGATGACGGACACCTGCGGATCGAACTGGTGCACCGCGCGGTCACCCTGGATGGTGTTGCGGTGCCATTGACGCGCAAGGAGTACGCGCTGCTGTCGTTGCTGCTGGTCAATGCCGGGCGGGTGGTGACCCAGCCGCAGATCCTGAAGGACATCTGGGGGCCGACGCATCAGCACGACACGCACTACCTGCGGATACTGGTCGGCAAGCTGCGGCAGAAACTGGGCGATTCGGCGCTGGAGTCGCGGTATGTGTTCACCGAGCCCGGCGTGGGGTTGCGGTTCAAGGGGTGAGATTTTTCTTGCCGGCGTGGTGCGTTGGTGTCTTCGATGCTACGGGCCGGCAGGGGAAACAGCCCCTTGGCCAGGACACGCCGTGAACCCATCCATGGGGGCTCGTTTCCGCCCGTCCGGGGCTCCAACGGTCCTGTCCAAGGGGCTGTTCCCCCTGCCCGCTCGGGGCCCCACGCGCGGCGGGGGGCGGGCGTGGTAGCGCCGAGCCATGCTCGGCGGCATCCTTCCGCGCAGTGCGGCCGCTGCGCTCGCCGACCATGGGGCGGCGCTACCGGATCCTTCGGCGCGGTCTCAGAAGCCCAGATCCTGGTCGCCCAGCAGGGGCTGCAGCTGGGCGCGGAACTGGGCCTTGATGCGCTCGAGGGCGTCTTCGGTGTCGGCCTCGAAACGCAGGACCAGCACCGGGGTGGTGTTGGAGGCGCGGACCAGGCCCCAGCCGTCGGCGAAGTCCACGCGCAGGCCGTCGATGGTGGAAATGCGGCCACCCACGAACGGGTTGTCCGCGGACTGCGCTGCGCTCACCACCAGTGAAACCAGCGCATGCGGCGTGCCATCGGCCACCGGCACCTTGATCTCCGGGGTGGAGATGCTCTGCGGCAGCTCTTCCAGCACCTCCTGCGGGGTTTCTTCGCGCAGCGCGAGGATTTCCAGCAGGCGCGCAGCGGCGTACAGGCCATCGTCGAATCCGAACCAGCGCTCGCGGAAGAAGAAGTGCCCGCTCATCTCGCCGGCCAGCTCCGCGTCGGTCTCGGCCATGCGCGCCTTGATCAACGAATGGCCGGTCTTCCACATCATCGGGCTGCCGCCGTGGCGCAGCACGAAGTCGGCCAGCTTGCCGGTGCACTTGACGTCGTAGATCACCATCGCGCCGGGGTTGCGCAGCAGCACGTCGGCGGCGAACAGCATCAGCAGACGGTCGGCGAAGATGATCGTGCCATCCGGGGTCACCACGCCGAGGCGATCGCCGTCGCCATCGAACGCGATGCCGAGGTCGGCATCGAAACGCTTCACCGTCTGCACCAGGTCCTGCAGGTTGGCCGGATCGCTCGGATCAGGATGATGGTTGGGGAAGGTGCCATCGACATCGCAGTACAGCGGGATGACATCGGCGCCGATGGCCTCCAGCAACGGCTGCACCAAGGCACCTGCCACACCGTTGCCGGCGTCCGCCACGACCTTCAGCGGACGCTCCAGCTGCACGTCGTCGGCGATGCGGCGCACGTAATCTTCGTTGACCTCGCGCTGCTGGTAGCTGCCCGGCGATGGCGCCTGCGTCAGTCGCCCTTCGACGATGCGCTGGTACAGCGCGGTCACCGCATCACCGGACAGGGTCTGCCCGGCGATGACGATCTTGAAACCGTTGTACTCGGGCGGGTTGTGGCTGCCGGTCACCGCCACGCAGCTGCCGGTCCGCAGGTGGTGGCTGGCGAAGTACACCACCGGGGTCGGTGCCAGCCCGATATCGATGACATCACAGCCGGCGCGGCGCAGGCCTTCGGCCAGGCCAGCGGCCAGCTCCGGTCCGGACAGGCGGCCATCGCGGCCGACCACCACTTCGCGCAGGCCCTGCGCCAGCACTTCACTGCCGATGGCCTGGCCGATCAAAGCCGCCACCTTGGGCGTCAGCTCTTCGCCGACCACGCCGCGTATGTCGTAAGCGCGGAAAATGCCCGGCGCCAGGCTCGCGGCCAAGGGCGGCGGCTCCAATGCGGCAGCGGCGCCCTGCTCCGCCGACGCGCCGGTCGACACCTCGGCGGCTGACTGCGCCAGGCTCTCGCTCAGGGTCGGACCCTGCTCTTCTGTGCCTTCGCGCGCGGCCCGCCGGGGCAACGGCAAACGGGACTTGCCCACCAGCAGCAGCACCGCGATCAGCACCAGCAGCAGCGCCACGATGGACGCGGCCAGCGCCCCCAGTCCCAGCGGGCCGGGCTCAATCGACGGCACGCCCGCGGCCAGCCGCAGGCTGCTGTTGGCCAGTGGACGCGCCAGCACTTCGCCGCTGTCGGCCAGCTTTCGATCACCGCGTTCAAGCACGTTGTAGCTGCCCTGGCGCAGCGCCAGATAGCCTTCGGCAGGTGCACGCACCGCGTCCAGCGGGCCGGTAAGCTGCATCAGCGGCTGCCGCACGTAGACCAGCGCCAGCCCGTCGGAGCCCAACGGCACGCTCGCCGCCAGGCCCAACCTCGCGCCCCCGGCATCGCGCACCACGCGCGCCACGGGCTTGTCACTGACCAGCGCCGCTTCAAGCAGTGCCAGCCGGGCATAGCCGAAGGCAGCCGGATCGGCGTAGGCGGCCTCCAGCGAAGCTGGCCAGACCTGCACCTCTTCCACGCCGGTCCAGGTTTCGCGCAGCGCCAGCGCCGCTGCGGCTCCGTCGCCGGCCGCAAGTGCCTGCCCGACGCGTGCGGATTCGAGGTGCTTGCCGAACTGCAGCAGTTGACCGTCGAGCGCCTTCTGCAGGCCCTGCAATGCGCTGTCGCGCGCCTGTTCCAGCTGGGCACCGGTGTTGGCCTGGCGCCACTGCTGCACCGCACTCCAGCCGAACAACCCCGCCAACAGCAACAGCATTGCCGCCAGCAGCGGCCCCGTACGTCCCGTGACCGCCACGCCCTTCCCCTTGCTGCCGATCATCCTGTCCCCCGAGTCAGCGCACTCCGGTATGCCCGAACCCACCCGAGCCCCGCGTGCTGTCGGTGAAAGTATCCACTACCTGCAGGGCAACACGCACGATGGGAACGACAACCAACTGTGCGATGCGGTCGCCGGGTTCGATGGTGAAGGCCTCGCGGCCCCGATTCCAGACGCTGATCAGCAGCGGCCCCTGGTAATCGGCGTCGATCAGGCCGGTGCCGTTGCCGAGCACGATGCCGTGCCGATGGCCCAGCCCGGAGCGCGGCAGGATGATCGCGCACAGGTTCGGGTCGGCGACGTGGATCGCCAGCCCACTGGGAATCAACGCGGTATCACCCGGGGCGAGCACCAGCGGCGCTTCGGTCGCCGCGCGCAGGTCCATGCCGGCACTGGCTTGGGTGGCATAGGCCGGAAGCGGCCAGCTGTCGCCGAAGCGCGGATCGAGCAGCTTCACCTGCAGCGGCTGCAGCGAGGCGGAAACGGGGTGCGATGCAGCGTTCATGCGGTCAGCCTTTGCGCGATGAGCGCGAGCAGTTGCGTGGCCAGCTCGGTCTTGGAGGTGGCCGGGAATACCTGTTCACCGTCCTGCCAATAGGCCGTGGCGGCGTTGTCGTCGCTTTCGAAACCCGCGCCGGCCTGGCCGACCTGGTTGGCGATCACCAGGTCCAGCCGCTTGTCCACCAGCTTGCCGCGCGCGTACTTCTCCACGTCATGGGTTTCCGCAGCGAACCCCACCACCAGCTTCAGCGACTGGGTCTGGGTGGCCACCTCGGCCAGGATGTCCGCGGTGCGGACCAGTTCCAGCACCAGCGACTGGCTGTCGGCGGTCTTCTTCAACTTCTGCGGTGCGACCTGGCGCGGGGTGTAATCCGATACTGCGGCGGCACCGATATAGATATCCGCAGGCAGCGCACCCAGCACGGCATCGCGCATCTGCGCGGCCGAACGCACGTCGATCCGCTGCACGCCCGCCGGCGTCGGCAGGTTCACCGGACCGCTGACCAGCACGACATCGGCACCGAGCCGGGCGGCCGCCGCAGCCAGCGCGTAGCCCATCTTGCCGCTGCTGCGGTTGCCCACGTAACGGACCGGATCGATGTCTTCGTAGGTGGGTCCGGCGCTGATCAGCAGGCGCAGGCCCGCCAGCGCGGAAGGACCGTGCGTGGCGTCGTCGCCTGCTGCATCCGAGGCGCGTTCAATGGCCACCAGCGCGGCCACGATGTCGTCCGGCTCGGCCAGGCGCCCGGGACCGGACTCGCCCTCGGCCAAGGGTCCGTCCACCGGGCCCACCACCTGCGCCCCGCGCGTGCGCAGCAGGGCGATGTTGGCCTGGGTGGCCGGGTGCAGCCACATGCGGTGGTTCATCGCCGGGCACACGGTGAGCGGGGCGGTGCTGGCCAGGCAGAGTGTGCTCACCAGGTCATCGGCATGGCCCTGGGCCAGGCGTGCCAGCAGGTCGGCGGTGCCCGGTGCGACCACGATGCGGTCGGCCCAGCGTGCCAGCTCGATATGCCCCATCGCCTGTTCTGCCGCGCTGTCCCACAGCGTGGTGCGCGTGGGCTGGCCGGACAATGCCTGGAAGCTCAGCGGGGTGACGAACTGCTGTGCACCGGCGGTCATCGCCACCTGCACCAGCGCCCCGGCATCGCGCAGCCGACGGACCAGCTCCAACGCCTTGTAGGCCGCGATGCCGCCGCCCACGCACAACAGCAGCCTGCGCCCTTCCAGCGGACGCTGCCGCGCCGGGGAAGTCTTGGGGGAGTCAGCCACCGGGGAAATCCTATGCACGCAAAGACATTAGCTTAGCCGAAAGGCCCGTAGTGCCCCTATTCGGGGCGATATGACCGACGGATATAAGTACATGTATGACAGCATTTAACGATGCCAGTTGTCGCGTCACCCGCTTGCGCCCGGCGGTTGCCGGGACCTGCCCCGCCGGACCGCAGGACCCTACCGTGTACATCCGCACCATCATTGCCGACGACCATCCGATCATCCTCCACGGCGCACGCGTGGTGCTGGAGAACGCACGCATCGAGGTGGTCGGCGAGGCCTCGGGCGGCTCCCACCTGCTTGCCCTGCTGGAGCGCCAGCCGTGCGACGTGGTGCTGACCGACCTGACCATGCCCGGCAAGGGCCCCGATGGGCCCGAGCTGCTCGACTGCATCCGCGTTGCGCACCCGTGGCTGCCGCTGGTGGTGCTGACCGGTACCGCCAGCCCCACGGTGCTGATCACGCTGCTGCGCTGCGGGGTGCATGGCGCGCTGGACAAAGCCGCGGATTTCGACGAACTGGCCCAGGCGGTGCGCAGTGCCGCGGCCGGGCAGACCTACGTCTCACAGCACCTGCGCTCCCACCTGCAGGCCCGTGACCTGGCCCACCGGGCAACGCCGGCCTCGCTGTCACAGGGCGAATGCGATGTGCTGGAAGGCCTCAGCCGCGGCATGAACCTCAGCATGATCGCCCAGCAACGAGGGCGCAGTCCGAAGACCGTCAGCCGGCAGAAATCCGATGCGATGCGCAAACTGGGGCTGACTGGAAACCACGAGCTCCACGCGTTCCTGCGCACTTACCCGATCAAGGGCTCACGCCCTTCCTGACCCACCACGCAGCGGCTGCCCCATGGCCGTCCGCAGCGTGGGTGGCCACACTGTCGGCATGACGATCCATGACTGGCCCGCGCAGGAACGACCCCGCGAACGCCTGCTCTCGCAGGGCCCCGGCGTGCTCTCGGATGCGGAACTGCTGGCCATCTTCCTCGGCTCGGGCACACGCGGGCGCGATGCCGTGCAGACCGCCCGCGATCTGTTGGCCCAGCATGGACCGCTGCGCAGGCTGCTCGACCTCCCCGCCCCTGCGCTGGCGCGCCTGCCCGGGCTGGGTCCGGCGCGCAGCTGCGCGCTGGCCGCCGCGCTGGAACTGGCGCAGCGCCATCTTGCCGCGCAACTGGTTCGCGGCGAATGCGTGGGCCAGTCCCCTGCAGTGGCCGCGCGCTTCCTGCAGCATCGGCTGCGCGGACGTTCCAACGAGGTATTCGTCGCCCTCTTCCTGGACAACCAGCATCGCCTGCTGGCTTACGAGGAGCTGTTCCAGGGCACGGTGAATGCCGCGTCCATCTACCCGCGCGAAGTGGTCCGCCGGGCGCTGGCGCTGAACGCGGCCGCCGTCATCGTCAGCCACAACCACCCCTCCGGGGATGCTGAGCCATCGGCCGCCGACCACCAGGTCACCGCAGAGCTGCAATCCCTGCTGGCCCACCTGGACGTGCGCCTGCTGGACCATCTGGTGATAGGGGAAGGCGCGCCCGTGTCGTTTGCTGAACGGGGATGGCTGGGTCCGGCCAGCGCCCCGCCATCGCGAAGCTGACTGCCACAGGAACCGCAGGCACGCCCCACGTGGGCCGCAGCCGGCGCGGGGCTGAACCCCCACCGTTTACCCCCGCCTGTCGGGGCGGGGCAGATCGGCTAAAATGGGGGATTCCGCCGCACTTCACAGCAGGCCACGTGAAAAATCTCCTCCGCGCCCTGATCAGCCAAGGCATCGAAGCCCTGCGCGCCAATGGCACCCTGCCCGCCGACTCGATTCCACCCGAGTTCGTGGTTGAACGCCCGAAGACCCGCGAGCATGGCGACTTCGCCACCAATGCCGCCATGCTGCTGGCCAAGGCCGCGCGCAGCAACCCGCGCGCGATCGCCCAGGCCCTGCTGGAAGCGCTGCCGCAGAGCGCGGATGTCAGCAAGGTAGAGATCGCAGGTCCCGGCTTCATCAACTTCCACCTGGCCGGCAGCGCGTTCCAGCGCGAAGCCGCCAGCGTGATCAAGGAAGGCGATGACTACGGCCGCAACCTGTCCGGCAATGGTCGGACGGTGGGCGTGGAATACGTGTCGGCCAATCCGACCGGACCCCTGCACGTGGGTCACGGCCGCGCCGCCGCGATCGGTGACTGCATCGCGCGCGTGCTCGATGCCAATGGCTGGAATGCCAAGCGCGAGTTCTATTACAACGATGCGGGCGTGCAGATCGAAAACCTGGCGCTGTCCACCCATGCGCGGGCCAAGGGCATCAAGCCCGATGACGCCGGCTGGCCGGAAGGCGGCTACCGCGGTGACTACATCCAGGACGTGGCCGACGCTTACCTGCGCGGTGCCAGCGTGGACCTGGAAGGCACCACCGTGGTCGGCGCCAAGGACCCGGATGACATGGCCGCGATCCGTCGCTTCGCCGTGGCCTACCTGCGCAACGAGCAGAACCTGGACCTGGCCGCGTTCGGCGTGGACTTCGACATCTACTTCCTGGAAAGCTCGCTGTACAACGACGGCAAGGTCGCCGAAGCGGTACAGCGCCTGCAGGATTCCGGGCACACCTATGAAGAGGGTGGCGCGCTGTGGCTGCGCTCCACCGATTTCGGTGATGACAAGGACCGCGTGATGCGCAAGTCCGACGGCACCTTCACCTACTTCGTGCCCGACGTGGCCTACCACCTGACCAAGTGGCAGCGGGGCTACGAGCGCGCGATCACCGAACTGGGTGCCGACCACCATGGCTCGCTGTCGCGCGTGCGCGCCGGCCTGCAGGCGATGGGCGTGGGCATTCCGCAGGGCTGGCCGGAATATGTGCTGCACCAGATGGTGACGGTGATGCGCGGCGGCGAGGAAGTGAAGCTGTCCAAGCGCGCGGGCAGTTACTTCACCCTGCGCGACCTGATCGATGAAGCCGGTCGTGATGCCACGCGCTGGTTCCTTATCGCGCGCAAGCCGGACTCGCAGCTGACCTTCGACATCGACCTGGCGCGCCAGCAGAGCAACGACAATCCGGTGTTCTACGTGCAGTACGCGCATGCCCGCGTCTGCAGCCTGCATCGCCAGGCGCAGGAGAAGGGACTGGTGTATTCGCAGGAACAGGGACTGGCCGCGCTGCGCACGCTGCAGGACGAAGCATCACTGAACCTGATGAATGAAATCTCGCGTTACCCCGAAGTGGTGGAAGCAGCCGGCATCGCGCTTGAACCGCACCTGGTGGCGCAGTACCTGCGTGAATTGGCGCACGCCTTCCACACGTGGTATCACGGGACGCCGGTGCTGGTGGAAGATGCCGCCGACCGCGATGCCAAACTCACCCTGGCCAGCGCAGCGCGCCAGGTGTTGCGCAATGGCCTGGAACTCCTGGGCGTAGGCGCCCCGGAAAAAATGTAAGCATTGGAGAAGCAGTAGACATGGCAGCACGACGCGGCAAGAGTCAGGCACGGCGCAACAGCAGCCAGGGAACGCCGGGGTGGGTGTGGCTGGTCGCCGGTGTGGCGATTGCCGCCGTGGTGTTCCTGGCCGCGCCGAACCTGTTCAAGGGGGATGCCGATGGCTTCCTGCGCGCAGGTCCGCGTCCGGATCCGAACGCCCAGCCGGCACCGGTGGTCGAAGCCGAGGGTGACGTCGGCACGCAGGTGGAAACGCCTGCAGCGGCCAAGCCGGCTACCCCGGCCAAGCCAGCGGCGACCCAGTACGACTTCTACACGCTGCTGCCAGGCAAGGAAGTGGAGATGTCCGATGCAGAGCTGGCTGCGAGCACGCGCGCGGAGGAACAGCGCCTTGCCCGCAGCGAGGCGCAGCGCGCGCAGGCGGCGCTGGAAGGCAAGCCGGTCCCGGCCGCCGCGCCTGCGCCGGCTTCCACCGCAGCCACCACCACCGGTGCCACGGCGACGGTGGCAAGCACGGCGCCGGTACGCCAGGCCGCCCTGCCGACACCGTTGAGCGAGCGTCCCGCCGCGCCGGCCACCGCCACCGCACCGCCGGCTGCCACCACCAGCGCGCCTGCAGCGACCGCAGCGGCCACGCCTGCAGCCGCGCCGGCCGAAAGCAACGTGCGTTACATCCTGCAGGCCGGCGCATTCGGTGCGTCCGGCGATGCCGAAGCGACCAAGGCGAAGCTGGCGATGATCGGGCTTGCTGCGCGGGTTGAATCGGCGCAGATCAGCGGCAAGACGGTGTATCGCGTACGCATGGGGCCGTATGGCACCGCAGGCGAGCTGTCCGAAGCCAAGCAGAAGCTGGATGGAACCGGCCTGCAGGCGATGGCGATAAAGGCGCAGTAACACCCGCCACGGTCCGCAGGTCAGCTCCACGCTCTTTTTCTTTCTACCGTGGTGGACGCCAAGCGATCCACGGCAGGGCCGGGCGGTAAGGTTGGGCGGGGGCGTGGAACGCCATGGATGGCGCGAGACGAGGCCCGCAGGAGCGGTTTTTGCCGTCCCCCGCCCAGCCTTTCTGCCCGGCCCGCGCACGAGAACAAGCACTTGGCGACCAGCCACGAGGGGCTCGGCCGTTCGCCCAGCAGTTGGTTCGCCGGGCGGCCTCAGCCTTCGCGTGCCACCTGGAAGCCGGCATACGACTGGCTGACCGGCATCAGTTCCAGGCGATTGATGTTCAGGTGCGGCGGCAGGCTGGCCACCCAGTAGATCTGCTCGGCGATATCTTCGGCAGTCATCGGGTTGGCGCCGGTGTACAGCTTGTTCGACGCGGCCTGGTCGCCATGGGTACGCACCACGGTGAACTCGGTTTCAGCCATGCCCGGTTCGATGGTGGTCACCCGCACGCCGGTACCGTGCAGGTCCGAACGCAGCCCCAGCGAGAACTGGCTGACGAAGGCCTTGGTGCCGCCGTAGGCATTGCCGCCCGGATACGGGTAGACGCCGGCCACCGAAGAAATGTTGATGATCGCCCCCTTGCGCTCCACCAACTGCGGCAGCAGGCGGTGGGTGAGCGTGACCAGCGCGGTGACGTTGGTGTCGATCATCGTGCGCCAATCCTCCAGCTTGGCGTGCTGTGCCGGCAGCGTGCCCTGCGCAAGGCCTGCATTGTTGACCAGCAGGTCGATCTGCCCGAACGCCGGCGGCAACGCCAGCAGTGCCGCTTCCATGGCGACTGCGTCGCGGACATCGAACACCGCCGCGTGCACCTGGTCGGCACCATAGGCGTCCACCAGGGGCTGCAGGCGCTCACCGCGACGGCCGGTGGCGATAACCTTCCAGCCCGCCTTGGCGAAGCGGTGGACGGCGGCAGCGCCGAAGCCGGAGGTGGCGCCGGTGATCAGGACGGTACGGGTCATGCGGCAACTCCAGAAAGATCCAGGCCGATATTCTGGCACTGTCAGCGTCCACCTGCCTTGCCGGATCGGTCGCCCGCGATCAGCGCACGCGGAATACGCGCGCCTTCGGCAGGTCCGGATCCACCTGCAGGAACCAGCGGCCTGCGATGCCGGGCACCACCTCGATGGGCGGATCCTGCAGCGGTCGGCGCAGGGTCATTTCGCCCTTCAGCACCTGCCATTGCTGGCCGTTGTCGAGGGTGAACAGCATGCCCGGCTGCCAGCCGCTGATGGTGCCGGTGGCATGCGCCTTGATCGGGCCGTCGTCGAGGCCGATGAACATCGGGGCCGCAGCGGTCGGCGTGGCGCGGTCGGTGGGCGGCGGCGCGTCGGCTGCCGTCGGCGCCTGTGGCTGGCTTTCGCGCAGCAGGCGGTTCAGTTGCTGCAGCTGGTCCGGGGTCAGGCCGACGTCGGCCAGCCGCGCCGCGTCGATGCGCTGCTCCAGCGGCACGTAGCGGTCCTGCGCCGCCGCCGGGCAGGCGGCCGGCAAGACGGCCAGCAGCAAGGGAATCCAGGGACGCATGGCGGGCAATCCTGCTTCAGGGGTCGAGGGGCGCACTGTGCTGCAGTTCGATGACCGCAGGATGACAGCGGCGCGGGCGGTACAATGCAGGTCCCGGCGCTCCCTGCCGGCGGTGTGGAAGACAATGATCAACAACGATGTGCTGCGCAGCCTGCGCTTTGCCCTGGACCTGAGCGACAACCACATAGTGGTGCTGTGCGAGCTGGCCGACCCTGCCTTTCCGGTCACCGCCGAGCAGGTCAATGCCTGGCTGAAGCCGGACAACGAAGCCGGTGCCGAGCCCTGCAACGACGAGGCGCTGGCCCATGTGCTGGATGGCCTGATCGTGCACCTGCGCGGCCGCGACGAGAGCCAGCCGCAGCGCGCGATCGAGACGCGCATCGATAACAACCTGATCCTGAAGAAGCTGCGCGTGGCCTTCCAGCTGCGTGACGTGGACCTGCAGGAGATCTTCCAGGCGGCAGGCTTTGCAGTCTCCAAGCCGGAGCTGAGCGCGGTGTTCCGCCAGCGCGACCACAAGCACTTCCGCAAGGCGGGTGACCAGTTGATGCGCTACTTCCTGAAGGGGTTGGTGCTGCGCGTGCGTGGTTCCTCTTCGAACGGCTGAGTCGCCTACAGCGACAGCTGCATACGGTGCAGGGGTGGGGGGGGGGGGGGGGGGGGGGCGGGGTGGGCTTGGCGAGACACGCCGCAAGTACGTCCGTGTAGGCTGCATCGCCGCATCCATGCGGCTCAGCGTCCCGCCAACCCCACCCCGCCCGCCCCCCGGACAGTTCCCGGCGGCCTGACCGGCGGCGGTAGCGCCGAGCCATGCTCGGCGGCGCTTGCCGGGATCAGAAGCTGGCCTGCAACGCCACCTCCAGGCGCGTGCCGGCGTTGCCGGGAAACAGCTGGCGGGCGGCATTGTCAGTGGCGTGGCCGGTGGCTCGCACTTCCCAACGTGGCGCGATGGCGTGGATCACGCTGAGCTGCACGTGCTGGTAATCGGGAGCCTGTGCGCTGGCCAACCGGTACTGGCCGTAGGCCGCTTCCAGACGCGTCGCGTCTGACAACGACAGGCGCATGCCGATCTGTGCATAGGTGCCGGGGTGGCCGCCGGCCAGCGCGTCGCGCGAGTGCGCCAGCTGCAGCCAGGCGCGCTGCTTGAAGGTCGCGGTGGCCGACAGCTCGGTCCAGTCCAGCGCGCGTCCCGTTCCCGGATACAGATAGCGCGTGGCGTTGGCATCCAGGCTCCAGTCCGGGGCCAGCTCGCCACTCCAGCCCAGCACCGCATCGAACTCGCTGCGTGCGCCGCTGTCCGGTTCGAACGATACGTTGGATCCCCACAGGCTGGCATACAGCCCGCTGCCATGCGTGGCACGTACGCCTGCCTGCACGGCGGCCTCTTCGCCGGTCTGGGAGCTGCCACGCCAGATGTAATCGCTGGCAAGCGCGAGGGTGCCGGTGACATCGGCCTTGGCGTCCCCCACGGCCACCAGGTTCATTGCCATCACGCCGGCCATGCCCACGCTGCCCATTGCCTGCCACTTCATCCCATCACCTTTGTCTGCTGGGTGGCCCTGCCACCGGAGCTGCGCAGTGTGGGATCCGGCGGCGTAAACGATCGAGGGCGTCAGCAGCGGTTGCGCGCAAAGCCTGCGTAAACCGTGGCATCGCATCGGCATGGCGGCTGCGCGCTATCATGCAGGCCTGTTGAACGGAGCACCTGCGTGGACGCGATCCTGACCCCTGTATCGATCGGTGAGCTGATCGACAAGATCACCATCCTGGAAATCAAGGCCGAGCGTATCGACGATGCGGCCAAGCTGGCCAACGTGCGCACCGAACTGGACGGCCTGCTGCCGCTGTACGCGACGCAGCGCGGCAACCAACCGGCGTTGGAGGCACTCAAGCAGCAGTTGAAGGTGATCAACGAACGCATGTGGGACATCCAGGACCAGCTGCGCGACAAGGAAGCAGCGCAGGTGTTTGACGATGCCTTCGTGCAGCTGGCGCGCGGGGTGTACCGCACCAATGGCGAGCGCGTGCAGGTCAAGAACGAGATCAACCGGGTGGCCGGCTCGGCGCTGGTGGAAGAGAAGCAGTACCAGGGCCAGTAAGCTGGCGTACGTGCCGCGCGGAACCGGAAACCAGACAGGCCCGGCAATGCCGGGCCTGTCTGTTCAAGCAGGCTGCATGCGCGAGACATGCAGCGGCGGTATTACCAGCTGAAGCGCGGGCCGACCGACCATTCCTTGTCGCCGTCACGGTTCATCTTGATGTCACCGTTGATGCCCCAGTTCTGGTTCAACTTGACCTGCGCACCCAGACGACCGTACCACTCGCCTTCCGGGCTGATGCCGTGCTTCTTGCTGTAGTCTTCGTAGCCGGCCAGTGCGTAGACTTCGGCGTGCTGGCCGAACGCGGTGCGGACACCGGCTTCAGCGCTGTAGCCGTTGAAATCCAGGCCGTGCTTGGCGTCGAACTTGTTGTATGCAGCGCGCGCGATGAAGTCGGTCGACGGTGCGATCTCAACGTTGTAGCCCACGCCCACGCGCCACTGGTCGACGTCCTGCTTGGTCGCGTCCACTTCCTGCTGGTTGAACTCACCGAACACGTGCATGTTCGGCAGCACGCCGTAGGAACCCTTGACACCCCAACCGTCTGCCTTGCCACCATCGGCGTCGGTCTTTACGTAGTTGCCTTCGGCGTAGTTGTAGGACAGGTTCTCGGCGGCCGAAGCAGCGAACGGCAGCGCGGAAGCCAGGGCCAGGGCAATCAGGGACATCTTCATGGGTACAACCTCTTGTCTTTCTGGTTTTGTTGCAGCAGCGCTGGAACGCCGTCGCATCGGGGGATGTAAAGTTTCCGTTTTTTGACCTAACCCCATCCTGAAAGCAGGAAAGCGATTTTTGGCTGCTATTCAGCTGTTTTCAGGCATACGCGCGCGCTTTTCATTTTCTGGTGTGCAAGGGGCGTTCACGCGCATGCACGGGGTGCGGGCGTAAACAGCCGGGACGAGGGCGGATGGATCCGAGGATGTCGTTCTGGGCCCAACTCGTTCGTCATACCCATGAAGGTCCTGCATCCGCAGGCCATACGGAGCACAGGCATGAGCTACATCGACGGATTCGTTCTGGCCGTACCCACCGCCAACAAGCAGTCCTTCATCGACCACGCGCGCAGCATGGATCCGGTATTCCTGGAGCTGGGCGCGACGCGGGTGGTCGAGTGCTGGGCCGACGACGTACCGCACGGCAAGACCACGGATTTCTACGGGGCAGTGAAAGCCAAGGACGACGAGACCGTGGTGTTTTCATGGGTGGAGTGGCCGGACAAAGCCACCCGCGACAGTGGCATGGCCAGGATGATGGACGATCCACGGATGGATCCAACCAACAATCCCATGCCGTTCGACGGGCAACGGATGATCTTCGGCGGCTTCACGCCGATCGTCGAACTGCCGTAACGCGGAAGGGTCAGGGAGCGTCCGGCATGTCGCCGGTGGCCTGGGTGCCGACTGCCATGCCGGCACCCAGGCCGCCCATCGCGCCCATGCCGGCACCGCCACCGCCACCACCGCCGGCCCTGCCGCCGCGTTCGCCCGCATCGGCGCGGCCCTTGGCAGCGCCGCCGGATGCGGGACGTGTCGGCCCTTGGTGCGGAATCTCCAATCCGCTGGGAATGGGCGCCAGGTCCAACGCGCCACGGATGAAGTCGCGCAGTGAAACCACCAATGCATGGGTGTGCACGGGCCGGCCCTGGGCCAGTTCGGTGGCGGCATGCGCAGCCAACCGCACCTGGTCGTCGGTGCCCAGCAGCAGGATGTCCGACAACGCCGCTTCCACGGCATCGCGGATGCGTCGGGCACGGTCCGAACCTGGCTCGGCGATGCCCCGCTCGTGTGCGCGTTCTCGCAGCTGGCGCAGGTGCGAAGGATCGACATCCAGATCGCCGGTGAAGGATCCGCCCAGCACCTTGTAGGCCGCCATCAAGGTGCGCAGCCGTTCATTGATCTGGCGGTTTTCGCGCTCGCGGCGCGCTTGCAGGGTCTGCATCACCAGCAGGCGGATACCCACGCCCAGCAGGGTGATGAGGGCCAGTCCACCGAGGGTGGACAGCACGGCCTGCCATGAACTGAAATCGAGACCACGCATGAGGGGCACTCCTTGGCGAGGCCCCCATGATGCCCTGCCATGTGTGTGCAGGCGCATCATCATCGACATCCCCTGGCGCCAGCCGGCGACAGGGGTGCCCGGCGCGCTTACTTGCTGCGCTTGGTCACGGCCTTGCGGGCGGCGACCTTCTTGGCCGGCGCCTTGCGGGCGGCCTTCTTCACCGGCGCTGCCTTCTTGGCAACGGCCTTGCGGGCGACAGCCGACTTCTTGCCGACAGCCTTCTTGGCAACCGCGGTCTTCTTGCCGACGGCCTTCTTGGCAACCGCCGTCTTCTTGCCGACGGTCTTCTTGGCAACTGCGGTCTTCTTGCCGACAGCCTTCTTGGCAACCGCAGTCTTCTTGCCGACGGTCTTCCTGGCAACAGCGGTCTTCTTGCCGACGGTCTTCCTGGCAACGGCGGTCTTCTTGCCGACGGTCTTCCTGGCAACGGCGGTCTTCTTGCCGACGGTCTTCTTGGCCACGGCGGTCTTCTTGCCGACAGCCTTCTTGGCCACGGCGGTCTTCTTGCCGACGGTCTTCTTGGCAACAGCGGCCTTCTTGGTCGCGGTCTTCTTGGCAACAGCGGCCTTCTTGCCGACGGTCTTCTTGGCAACAGCGGCCTTCTTGGTCGCGGTCTTCTTGGCCACGGCGACCTTCTTGGCGACGGGCTTCTTGGCGACAACCGCCTTCTTGGCGACGGCCTTCTTGACGACGGGCTTCTTGGCTACGGCAGTTTTCTTGGTTGCGGTCTTCTTCACTGCGGCAGCCTTCTTGGCAACGGTCTTGGTGGCGGCGGCCTTCTTCTTGGCGACGACCTTCTTCAGCGCGGCCGATTCGGCCTGTGCGTTCTGCTTGGCAGCTTCCAGCTTCTGCTTGGCCTTGGAGATCGACTTGCCCACGGACCTGGCGGCCTTGTCCGCCTGCTTGGCGACGGTCTTCTCGACCTTGGCAACGGCGTTCCTGGCGGCATCCACGCGGGTGGTGGCAGCCTTGCGCACGCGCTTGGCGGTGGTCTTGACCGCAGCCACGGCGTCTTCGGCGGTGTGGGCGATGGTCTCGCCAACGTTGGTTGCAGCTTCCTTTACAGTCTCGACGGTCTCGCTCAATGTCGTCGTCACACCATTACCGTTGCTCATGATTTGCCCTCCTGAGGGGCTGGAATGTCAAAACGGAGGCGATGCTATACCGGCAAGGTGCATCGTGGAACGGGAAACTGCGCAGGCGCAAGCGCGCGCCACCACGATGGCTGCGACCAGGCACGACCATCGACGCGCACGGCAACGCGAAAACCCGCGTTTTCAAGTGGTTTGGCGCCAGGCGTCCTGCACGGCGGGCGTCACCGTGGGCAGCCGCCGCGATCCTGCAGGACCGCTTGCCGATACGACACCGGCAGCGGAGTTTGCGCGGAACTGCGCAACTTCCCATGTGCCGGACCGCATCTTTCATGGCATGTTTATCCAGCGCGGGAGACACTTCTGCGGCCCTGCCGCAGCTCCCGGCGGCCCTCGCCTGCAGCATCGAGCGCGCCCTACTCCACCCTCCTGCCCGGACACCGATTCCCATGCGACCGATTCCGACCCTGCTTACGCTCGCACTGGCCGCAGCCTTCGGCGGCTTCGTCGCCAGCGGCATCAATGCACACCTGGACAACCGCGCCGAAGCAGCGCCGGCGCCGGTCACCATCCCGGCCACCAGCGCGCTGCCCGCTGCGGTCGCCGGGCAGCCGGTTCCCTCGCTGGCGCCGATGCTGCAGAAGGTCACCCCAGCCGTGGTCAGCGTCAACACCAAGCAGGTGGTGCGCGTGCGCAATCCGTTTTTCGAAGACCCGTTCTTCCGCCGCCTGTTCCCGGACGTGCCGCAGGAACGCATCAACGAATCGCTGGGTTCGGGCGTGATCATCGACGCCGCCGAGGGCCTGGTACTGACCAACCACCACGTCATCGACAACGCCGACGACGTGCAGGTCACCCTGTCCGACGGACGCACGGTGAAAGCCGAATTCCTCGGCTCGGATGCGGACACCGACATCGCGCTGATCCGCATCCCCGCGCAGGGCCTGACCGGCATCACCCTGGGCAACAGCGACCAGCTGCGCGTCGGTGACTTCGTGGTCGCCATCGGCAATCCATTCGGTTTCACCCAGACCGTGACCTCGGGCATCGTCTCGGCCGTCGGCCGCAGCGGCATCCGCGGGCTTGGCTACCAGAACTTCATCCAGACCGATGCATCGATCAACCCCGGCAACTCCGGCGGCGCGCTGGTCAACCTGCAGGGGCAGCTGGTGGGCATCAACACCGCCAGCTTCAACCCGCAGGGCAGCATGGCTGGCAACATCGGCCTCGGCCTGGCCATTCCGTCCAACCTGGCGCGCAACGTGGTCGACCAGCTGGTCAAGCATGGGGTGGTGGTGCGCGGCACGCTGGGCATCGAAAGCCAGAACCTGACCCCGCAGCTGGCGCAGGGCCTGGGCCTGAGCGAGGCGCGGGGTGCGCTGGTCACCCGGGTGCTGGCGGGATCGGCGGCAGCGGCGGCCGGCGTGCGTGCCGGCGACGTGGTGGTGACCGCCAACGGCCAACGCGTGGACAGCGCGCAGGCGCTGCACAACATCGAAGGGCTCGCGGCGGTCGGCAGCACGATGACCCTGGAACTGCGTCGCGATGGCAAGCCGGTGCAGGTCAGGGCCACGCTGAAGGAGCAGGCACGCGCGATCAGCGGCGATACGCTGGATCCACGCCTGGGCGGTGCCACCTTCGTTGACCTGCCCGAGTCGCTGCGCCAGTCCGGGCTCAGCGGCGTGCTGGTCAACGAGGTCACCCGCGGCAGCCGCGCTGCCGCTTCCGGCCTTGTCAAAGGCGACATCGTGACCGAGGCCAGCGCAGGTGAATTCGCCGACCTCGCCAGCTGGCGGGCCAACTTCCAGCAGCCTCCGCAGCAACTGGTGCTGCGCATCGTGCGGGGCAATGCCAGGGGGCAGTTGGTCATGCGCTGACGGCATGACGTACCGTAACGCCCCCTATACCCGGGCGATGGTATCCATGTCGTCCGTGGCCATCCCGCATGTCGGGATGGCGGCCGCCTTATTCACTGAAGCAGGAGATTGCGATGAGCCCCACCAACACCGAAAACCTGAAGGACCACCTGGGCGAAGCCTCCACCCACCTGAAGTCGGCCGCCAACGCGGCCGGCAGCGCGATCAAGGGCGCCACGGGTGCGGCCGGCGATGAACTGCGGATCGGCAAGGCCAACGTCAAGGCTGAACTGTCCGATACCGCCCTGTCCGGCCTGGCTGCTGCCGAGTTCGGCGGTGCCGCTGCCAAGGAACAGGTCGATGCGCTGATGGACAAGGGCAAGGACCTGGTCGACAGCGCCGCTGAACTGATCCGCGAGCGTCCCCTCGCTTCGTTCGGCGTCGCCTTCGCTGCCGGCTGGCTGATCGCCAAGCTGGCCAATAGCGGCGGCGACAAGTAAGCCGCGGCGTGAGCGAAAGCGACAACACCGCCAACGGGCCTGATCCAGCGGCTACCCCGCCGCTGGATGAGAGCATCCGGCAGGTCAGCCAGGCCAGCCGCGCAACGGTGGATGCCGCAAAGCATTCGTTCCGTTCGCTGCGTCGCCTGGCGTCGGCGGATTTTGCCCTGGCACGCAGTGCCTTCGGCCGTGCCCTGGCGTGGGCGGGGGTGGCGATCGTCTTCGGCGCATCGGCGTGGCTGCTGATGGCGGCCACGTTGATCGCCCTGCTGCAGAGCTGGGGCATGTCCTGGCTGCATGCGCTGCTGATCACTTCGCTGCTGAGCCTGGCGATAACCGGCCTGGCCGCGTGGCGGGTGTCCTACTTCTTCCACCACACCGGCATGCATTCCACCCGCCGGCAGCTGTCCAAGCTGGGCCTGTTCGACGAGCCCGGCGATGAAGAAGACCCCGACGCCGGCGTCAAGATCCCGGAGGGCAAGCCATGAAGTTCAGCGTATTGCGCAGCCGGGTGAAGCGCTGCGAGCAGGTGGTTGCGGTACGGCTGGCCGATACCCAGGACAACTGGGGCGTGCTCAGCCAGGTGTGGCGCAGTGGCTGGTCGCCGCTGCGCATCATCATTGCCGGCGTGGCCAGCGGCTTCGTGGTCGGAAAGCTGGAAGTGCCCGGCAAGATCAATGGCGCACGCTGGCTGCAGATGGCCGGCTCGGTCTCCAACCTGCTGGCCAGTGGCCAGGCCGCGTTCGCTTCGGCGATGGCCGCGCACGCGGCCGGTGCGGCAGACGATGCCGCCGAGCAGGCCGATGCTGCCGCTGACAAAGTCGATGATGCGGTCAATCCCGGGGCAGCCGCTGCTGCGGGTGCGGCCGCTGGCGCGGCGGCCGCGGCATCCGTACAGCGGTCGCCTGCCCCGCAGGTCGGCCCGGGCCGCCAGGACCCGCAGGACGCCAACGGTCCTCGCCCGGCAGAAGCCGCCACGGAATTGTCCGAGCGTTGACACGGTGAACCCGCCGCGTTGACCGCGGCGGGCAGATAATGGGCAACTTTTCCCCTGTCGGTGCGACGATGAGCGAGTCCCTTTCCAGCGTCCCCGTCGAACCGACCGCGCCCGCGCCACTGCCCGCGCGCCCCCGCGCGCCGGTGTCATTGGTCGTGCTGGCAACGCTCGCCGTGGCATTCACGCTGTGGGCGGCGCAACCGGTGGTACTGCCGATCCTGCTGGCGATGTTCTTCGCGTTGGTGGGCAACCCCATCCTGCGCATGCTGGAACGCATCTGGGTACCGCGCGCGCTCGGTGCCATCCTGGTGATCGTGGTCGGCCTGGGTGCCACCACTGCACTGGCCGTGCAACTGGTCGTGCCGACGATGGAATGGGCGCAGGAAGCCCCGCAGCAGCTGCGCAAGATCGGCCGCCAGGTGCAGAACCTGACCAAACCGGTGCAGCAGGCCAACCAGGCCGCCGAGAACTTCGCACGCGTGGCCGCCGGTGAAGGCAACCGCCGCGTGCAGGTGGTGCGCACCCAGCTGGACGACCCGTACCGGGCGATCACCCAGGCCCCGCGCCTGCTCGCCTCGGTACTGGCGGTGGTGCTGCTGACGCTGTTCTTCATGATCTACGGCCAGGACCTGCAGCGGCATGCCATTGCCTTGTTCCCCAGCCGCCAGCAACAGCGCTTCACCACCGATATCCTGCGTTCGATCGAACGCGAAGTGTCGCGCTATGTGCTGACCATCACCGTGATCAACAGCCTGGTGGGCCTGGTGTTCGCCGGCACGCTGATGCTGCTGGGCCTGGAAATGCAGGATGCCCTGCTGTGGGGCACGATGGCCGCACTGCTCAACTTCGCCCCGTACGTGGGTCCGCTGATCGGCGTGGCGCTGATGCTGCTGGTCGGCTTCGTCGAATTCCCGGATCCGCTCAAGGCGATCCTGCCGGCCGCCTGCTACCTGGCCCTGCACGCGCTGGAGGGCCAGCTGATCACCCCGATCGTGCTGGGCCGACGGATGAAACTTTCGCCGCTGGTGCTGATCCTGGCGCTGATGATCTTCGGCTGGCTGTGGGGCTTCGTCGGCCTGCTGCTGGCGGTTCCGCTGCTGGTCTGCGTCAAGCTGGTGCTGGCACGGCTGGAGGGCATGCAGGGCTGGTCGCGGCTGCTGGAATGAAAGCCGATAGCGACGGGCGTAGAATGACCGGGTGAACTTCCCCATCCAAGCCATCACCCTCGACCTCGACGACACCCTGTGGCCCTTCGCTCCGATCGGCGCACGCATCGACCAGGTCCTGCACGACTGGATGCTGCAGCACAGTCCCGCTACGGCCGCGATGTTTCCGCAGGCCGCGATGCGTGAACTGCGCGAGCGCGCCTACGTCGACAATCCCCACCTGCACCACGACCTGAGTGCGCTGCGCCGGCTGGCGCTGCAGCAGGCACTGCAGGACAGCGGCGCCGACGCGGCCCTGTTGGAGCCCGCTTACGAAGCCTTTTTCGCCGCGCGCAACCAGGTGGAGTACTACCCGGATGCGCTGGATGCCCTGCAGCGCATCGCCGCCCGGGTGCCGGTGGCGGCGCTGAGCAATGGCAACGCCGACCTGGAACGGATCGGCGTGGCGCACTTGTTCGCCTTCCAGCTGGGTGCCCGCGAACACGGTGCGGCAAAGCCGGTCGCCAGCATCTTCCATGCCGCCTGCGAGCGCCTGGGCGTTGCACCGGAGCATGTGCTGCACGTGGGCGACCACATTGAAATGGACGTGGCCGGGGCGATGTCCGCCGGCCTGCGCGGCTGCTGGATCAACCGCGAAGCGGCCTGCTGGAACCATCCTTCGCTGCAGCCCGACCTGCAGTTCGACACCCTCACCGGGCTGGCCGACTGGCTTGATGCCAACCCCGCCGCCAGCGCAACCAGGAGCGCCTGACCCCATGACCGAGATCACCGGTTTCGTTGCCACCTCCGACCAGGCGCTGCCGCTGCACGTGCTGGACCGGGGGCAGTTCATGGCATGGAATGCCGCCCAGCCACCCGCGCTGCAGGCGTGGCTGCAGTCGCAGAATTTCACCGCCAGCGGCCACAGCGTGGCACTGCTGCCGGGCGAACACGGCATTGCCGGTGCGGTGATCGGGATCGGCGATGCAGGCGATGCGTACAGCTATGCCCATGCACCGCACGCGCTGCCCGAAGGCACCGTGTGGAAGTTGGCCACCGCACTGGAACCGGCGCAACAGGACCTGCTGCAGCTGGGCTGGGGACTGGGCAGTTACCGCTTCGACCGCTACAAGGCGCGCAATCGTGCACCGGCCCAGCTGCTGGCCAGCCCGTCGGCCGAGGTGGCCGCGCTGGTCGCCGCCAGCCTGCGCGTGCGCGACTGGGTCAACACGCCCACCGAGGACATGGGGCCGCAGCAGCTGGAAGACGCCGCGCGCGCACTGGCGAACGCACATGGCGCGCAGCTCGAGGCAATCACCGGTGAGGCGCTGCTGGAGCAGGATTTCCCGGCCATCCACGCGGTGGGCCGTGCCTCGCACCGTGCGCCGCGGCTGATCGTGCTGCGCTGGGGCAAGGACACCGATCCGTCGCTGGTGCTGGTCGGCAAGGGCGTGTGCTTCGATACCGGCGGGCTGGACATCAAGCCGGCCGACGGCATGCGCAACATGAAGAAGGACATGGGTGGTGCGGCACATGCGCTGGCGCTGGCCGGGCTGGTGATGGCCCAGGCCCTGCCGGTGCGGCTGACGCTGCTGGTGCCAGCGGTGGAAAACGCGATCGGCCCGGATGCATTCCGTCCGGGCGAAGTGATCGCCACCCGCAAGGGCCTGAGCGTGGAGATCGACAACACCGACGCCGAAGGCCGGGTGATCCTGGGTGATGCCCTGACCTTCGCCAGTGAACAGCAGCCGGATCTGGTGCTGGACTTCGCCACCCTCACCGGCGCGGCACGCATCGCGCTGGGTCCGGACCTGCCAGCGCTGTTCAGCAACGATGACACGGTGGCCCAGCAGTGGCTGCAGGCCGGCGAGCAGACCCGCGACCCGGTGTGGCGGATGCCGTTGTGGCGCCCGTACCTGCGTTACCTGCACAGCGGCATCGCCGACCTGGCCAATGCCGGTTCGCGGATGGGTGGCGCGGTCACCGCAGCGCTGTACCTGGAACGCTTCCTGGCCGACGGCCAGCGCTGGGCCCACCTGGACGTGTATGCCTGGAACGACGGCGAACGCCCCGGCCGCCCCGCTGGCGGCGAAGCCCTGGCCCTGCGTTCGGCCTGGGCCATGCTGAAAACACGCTACGCCTGACTCCTGAAAAAGGGGACGGAGGGGATTAAGTCGCGGGTGACCAGATAGGGTCGTTTGCGACTTAATCCCCTCCGTCCCCTTTTTTGCTTAGGATGTGGGCACCGCGCATTTCCATGCCAGGCAGGAACCGTCGATGCCCTTGTTCCGCTTCACCCGCAAAGGCGGCTTATCGCGCGGCCCACGGCCGCATTCGCCGCTGCCCTGGATCGCGCTGATTGCGTTGATCGTCGGCCTGATCGCGCTGGCCTTTGCATGGCTGGCCGGCTGGATTGGTCGTGATCGACCGACGGCGCAGGGCTTCACCGACACCATCGAAGCCACCGGCCCGGCGCATCCCGGCTTCCGCCGCGCGCACAGCAAGGGCGTGTGTGTGAGTGGCTGGTTCGAACCCACGCCGCAGGGTGCGGCGCTGTCCCGCGCCCAGGTGTTCCATCAGGAACGGGTGCCGGTGCTGGGGCGGCTGTCGATCGGCGGCGGCGACCCGCACGGTGCCGATGCGCAGGCACGGGTGCGCAGCATCGCCCTGCAGCTGGTCAGTGACAACGGGCAGGAATGGCGGATGGCGATGAACAGCTTCCCGTTCTTCGCCGTGCCCAGCCCGGAGGCGTTCCTGGAACAGACCCAGGCGCAGCTGCCCGACCCGTCCACCGGCAAGCCGGACCCGGCGAAGATGGCCGCCGTGCTGCAGAAGTATCCCAGCGCGCGCGCCTTCCAGCAGTGGGCAAAGACCGCCCCGTGGACCACCAGCTGGGCCAACACGCAGTTCAACAGCGTCAACAGCTTCTGGTTCACCGCCGCCGACGGCACCCGCCAGGCGGTGCGCTGGAGCTGGGAACCGCAGGCTGCGGTCGAGGTGCTGGACGAAACGGCGCGCGCCGGTGCCGGTCTGGACCATCTGGCCGACGAGTTCGCCACGCGGCTGGCCAGCGGGCCGGTGCGCTGGAACCTGGTAGTAACTCTGGCAGGACCCGGCGACGTGGTGGAAGATCCCTCCACCCCGTGGCCCGCCGGACGCCCCCGTGTGCAGGCCGGCGTGCTGTCGCTGGCGCATATGCAGCCGCAGGCCGGGGGGCCCTGCAACGACCTCAACTTCGATCCGCTGATCCTGCCCGATGGAATCAGCGGCAGCGACGATGCGGTGCTGGCGGCACGCTCGGCGGTGTACTCGCATTCGTTCAACCGCCGCGAACGCGAGACCGCGCGTGGCGAAGCCGGCGGTGCCGCAGGGGTATCGAAATGAACGCACCGGATCGCACGACCGGCCATTTCAACCTGTTGGCCCGCGTGCTGCACTGGACGATGGCCGTGATGATCCTGGCGATGCTGTTCATCGGCGTGACCATGATGGCCTCGCTGCACCTGCGGCCGACCCTGGTGGACATCCACCGTCCGCTGGGCATCGCGATCGGGCTGCTGGTGCTGCTGCGCCTGTACAACCGCCTGCGCCACCGGCCACCGCCGCTGCCGGCCGATCTGCCGTGGTGGCAGGCGCTGGCCGCGAAGGCGTCGCACTGGCTGCTGTATGCGTTGATGCTGGCGATGCCGCTGCTGGGGTGGTCGATGCTGTCCGCCGGCGGCTATCCGATCGTGCTGTGGAGCGGCTTCAACCTGCCCCCGATCGCCCCGCACTCGGCAGCGCTGTATACCGCGCTGCGCAGCGCCCACAGCCTGCTGGCCTATGTGTTGTTCGCCACCGTGCTGATGCACCTGGGTGCTGCGTTGTACCACGCCTGGGTGCGCCGCGATGGCGTGTTCGAGTCGATGGCGAAGAAGTAGCCGGCGTCAGAGCCAGCCCTTCTGGCGGGCCAGCCGGTAAGCTTCGATGCGGTTGGCCACGCCCAGCTTGCCGATGCATTCGGACAGGTAATTGCGCACCGTCCCATGCGACAGGCCAAGCTCGGTGGCGATCTCCCCGGCCGTCTTTCCTTCGCCTGCCAGGCGCAGCACGCGGCGCTCGCGGTCGGTCAACGGATCGGCCTGCGACCAGGCGTCCAGTGCCAGTTGCGGGTCGATGGCGCGGGCGCCCCGTTGCACGCGGCGCAGGGCATCGGCCAGGTGGTCGGCCGGCGCGTCCTTGAGCAGGTAACCGAGCACGCCCGCGTCCAGGGCGCGGCGCAGGAAGCCGGTACGCGCGAAGGTCGTGACGATCACCACCTTGATCGGCAGTTGCTGCCGCGCAATCCGCTGCGCCAGTTCCAGCCCGGTCAGCCCGGGCATTTCGATGTCGGTGACCAGGATGTCCGGCCGCACCTGCTGCAGCAGTCGCCACGCCGCTTCGCCGTCGGCTGCGGTGCCCAGCACCTCGATGTCCGGCTCCAGCCCCAGCAGCGCCGACAACGCCCCGCGCACCATGGCCTGGTCTTCGGCCAGCACGATCCGGATCATGGGGTTGCCTTCAGCAGGCTGGCAGGCAATGGATCCGGCGCCCGGTCGATCGGCGTCGATACGGCCGGCATCGGCACGCGCACGGTGATGCAGGTACCGCCCTGCGGCAGCGGCTCCAGTTGCAGCGTACCGCGCAGTGCGGCGATGCGTTCGCGCATTCCAGCCAGGCCGTTGCCTTCGGTGGTCACCCCGCCACGGCCGTTGTCGCGGACCTGCATCATCAGGGCATGGCCGTCGCGTTCGAAGTGCACCTGGGCGTTGCCCGCAAGCGCGTGGCGGGCAATGTTGGTCACCGCCTCGCGCAGCACCAGCGCCAGCGCGCGCTCGATCTCCAGCGGCATCGGCGGCGGCGGCTGGTAGTCCAGGTGGACCTGCTGGCATTCCAGCAGCAGCCGGGCCGAGGCAAGCTCACCGGCAAGGTCGCTGGAGCGGAATCCGGTGACCGCACTGCGGACCTGCGCCAGCGCCTGCCGCGCGATGTCTTCCGCTTCGCCGATCTCCTGCCGTGCACGCGCATCGCCGCGGTCATACAGCTTGCGCGACAGCTCCAGCTTCAACGTGATCAGTGACAGCGTGTGCCCGAGCAGGTCATGCAGGTCGCGGCCGATGCGCTCGCGCTCGGCCGTGGCCGCCAGCCGGCGCACCTCATCCTGTGACAGCTGCAGCTGTGCGTCGCGGTCCTTGTTGACCGCCTCCATGTTCGATATCAGGCCGATCACCACCGACATGAAGGGAATCCAGACCAGGTTCTGCCAGGCCCAGCCCGCAAGCCACGCGGTGCCGACATACACCGCATTGAGCAGCAGCAACTGCAACAGATAGCGCCAGGTGCTGCCGTTGCGGCACACGCGCAGCATCACGCAGCCGAACACGAAATAACTGATGCCGGACGGATACCAGGGCACGAGCACCAGGCTCATGGCGACCATCGCCAGCGCATGGCGCGGTGCATGGTGGCGCGGCGCCAGCATCGCGCGCGCGTAGAGGAACAGGAAGGTGGGATAGCTGAGCAGGGTCAGCAGCGCCCAGCGCGCGGTATACCCGCCACCGAACAGCGGCGTCAGGAACACCCACGAGGTCCACAGCAGGTGGATGTAATCACTCCAGCCGGACTGGCCGCGCCGCCGATGATCGGCTGCTGCGGAATCCGGCGCGGGGCGCAGCAGGGTGGCCAACCCCCTGGAAAGCACGGTGGATTCCAGCAGGCGGCGGGCGCGGGGGATCATGGACTCAGCCAATGCGGCGCAGGCGACGGGTCGCCAGCAGCGCGCCGATCACCGTCACCAGGGCCAGCACTCCCACGTGCACCGGCATGCTGCCGCTGGCCGGCTCGTCGATGGTATGCAACGCCAGCTGGGCCGCATGCCAGGTCGGCCAGAGCGGAGCGAGCCGGGTGAACACGTCCGGGAGCATCGACAGCGGTACCCACAGGCCCGACAGCAGCGCCAGGGGCAGATAGAACAGGTTCACCATCGCCGGTGCCGCATCGGCGCCGACATGGCTGCCGATCAGCAGGCCGACCGCGCCCAGCGGCAGTGCGACCAGCGCCGAAACGCCGATCAGGCCAGCCATCTGCGAGGGGGTCAGCACGACCTCGCCCACCGCGTGCGCGGCGATGATCAGCAAGGCCGCCACGACCACGGCGAAGATCAGGGCCATCAGCAGCCGGGCCAGCATGGGAGCCAGCGGCGGAACCGGCAGGGCGCGTTTGAGGGTCAGCAGGCCACTGGCCCGGTCCACGGCCAGCTGTACGCCGAAACCGAACAGGGCAGGCCCCATCGCGCCGAAGATGCAGTAGGTAGCGAGCAGGTAACGCCCCGCTTCGCCACGCCCCAGCAGCACGCCGAACATCAGGTAGAACAGCACCGGGAACAGCAGACAGGGCAGCACGAAGGCCGGCGTGCGCCAGGTTCGCCGCAGCTCGGCCTTCAACTCGGCGACGTACGGTGCGAGCCGCCGCGCCACCGGACGGCGCACTGCTTCGCCGTCGGCCCGGGGCAGGCTCATGCGGCCTCCCGGGTCATTTCAACGAACGCTTCGGCCAGTCCCCCACCGCGCACATCCAGCTCGCGCAGCAGGGGATCTTCGGCAAGCAGGCGGGCCACCACCGCCTCGGCCGGTTCGGCCAGCAGCTGCAGGTGGTCGCCTTCGCGGCGGGCATCGATGACGCCCTCCCAACCGCGCACGTGGGCCACGTCCAGCCGGCTGCGGCAGCGGATCCGCCGCGGAGCCAGCTGAGGCCGGAACGTGGCCAGTGGGCCATCGGCCAGTACCTGCCCCCGTTCCATGACCACCACGCGCCCGGCGAGCGCTTCGGCTTCTTCCAGGTAATGGGTGGTCAGCACGATGCCGCATCCTTCCTGGCGCAGCGTCGCGATGGCGTCCCAGATGGCCTGCCGGGCCTCGATGTCCAGGCCGGTGGTCGGCTCATCAAGGAACAGCAGGCGCGGACCGCCGCACACGGCGATGGCGAACTGCACGCGCCGCTGCTGGCCGCCGGACAGCGCGCCGTAGGGCCGCTCCCGCAGGTCCTGGACACCGGCGATGGCAAGGCATTCGGCCAGCGGGCGAGGCCGCGGGTAGCTGGCCTGGAACTGCTCCACCAGCTCACCGACCCGCAGGTTCGGCGGCAGCGCGGTGCTCTGCAGCATCACCCCGACCTGCTCGCGCTGGGCACGGTGTTGCGGATCGCCACCGAGCAGCTGCACCTGTCCGCTGTCCGGCCGCCGCAGCCCAAGCAGCACTGCGATGGCCGTGCTCTTGCCGGCGCCGTTGCGACCGAGCAGGGCCAGCACTTCGCTTCCCTGTACCTGCAGGCTGACTCCAGCCAGCGCCTGCACGTTGCGATATCGCACGTGTACCTGGTCAAGGACCGCAAGCGGAGGGGCATCGAGGTGCATCGCGAACTCCCGGGAAAGAGGTGGCCAGTGTGCGGCAGGTCGCAGCGTACACGCACTGGTGTACGTCAGCAGCAGAGGGTGACAGCTGTCACTGCCCGTTTCCGGTACCAGGCGTGCATCCTTGCCGACGCCGGAACCCGGTTTGCCCCCGGTCGGTGTTGGGGTCACACTCCGCTCGATCCATCGTCATGGTCCCTATGAACGCCTCTGCTGAACTGTTGAAGGAACTTCGCATCGACCGCAAGACGCCGCCGCCCGCTCCGGGCAGCCGCCGTTGGCTGTGGATCGTGATCATCGTGGGGGTGCTGCTCGCCGCCGCCATCGCGGCATGGCGGCTGCGTCCGCAGGCCATCGAAGTGCAGACCGCACCTGCGGTGGCACTGGGCGAGGCAGGCAGCAGCGCATCGGTGCTGGATGCCAGCGGCTACGTGGTGGCCCGGCGCATGGCGACCGTATCGGCCAAGATCACCGGCAAGGTGCGCGAAGTCATGATTGAAGAAGGCATGCGGGTCGACGAAGGCCAGGTCATGGCCACGCTGGACCCGATCGATGCCGGCGCCCAGCGCGATCTCTATGCTTCGCAGGTGCAGGCCGCGCGCAGCCAGGTCGCCGGCCTGCAGGCCCAGCTCACCCAGGCCGATGCCGAGGCGACCCGGCTGCAGGCGCTGGTCGGCCAGCAGCTGGTATCGCGCTCGCAGTTCGACCAGGCCGTGGCCCAGCGTGACAGCCTGCGTGCGCAGCTGGATACCGCCCGGCGCAACGTGCAGGTGGCCGGCAACCAACTCGCGATCGCCGACCTGGGCGTGGACAACAACATCGTCCGCGCCCCGTTCTCCGGCGTGGTCACTGCCAAGGCCGCGCAGCCGGGCGAGATCGTCTCGCCGCTGTCGGCCGGCGGCGGCTTCACCCGCACCGGCATCGGCACCATCGTGGACATGGATTCGCTGGAGATCGAAGTCGATGTCGGCGAGGCGTTCATCGGCCGCGTACAGCCGAAGATGCCGGTGGAAGCCACGCTCAACGCCTATCCCGACTGGAAAATCCCGGCCGAGGTGATCGCCATCGTTCCCACCGCCGACCGCGGCAAGGCCACGGTGAAGGTGCGCGTGGCGATCAAGACCCGCGACCCGCGGATCGTGCCGGAAATGGGCGTGCGGGTGAGCTTCCTGGAACAACCCAAGGCCGATGCAGCGGCAAAGCCGCAGGGCGTGCGGGTGCCGGCCAATGCCGTGGTGGAACGCGAGGGTGGCAGCGTGGTGTTCGTGCTGGTGGACGATGCCGTGCAGCAGCGCAGCGTAAAGCCCGGCCTGGCATTGAATGCGGATCGACAACTGCTGCAGGGCGTCCGCCCGGGTGAGCTTGTGGTGACCAGCCCAGCAGATACGTTGCGCGATGGCAGCAAGGTGAAGGAACAACCGTAGGTTTTCTGTCTGACGGCCAGCGGCCGTCACCAACGCATTCGGAGAATCGGCATGTCGACCCTGGTTTCATTGCGCAGCATCACCAAGACCTACCAGCGGGGCCCGGAGCAGGTGAAGGTGCTGCACGGCATCGACCTGGATATCGAGAAGGGCGACTTCGTGGCGTTGATGGGGCCCTCCGGTTCCGGCAAGACCACCCTGCTGAACCTGATCGGTGGACTGGACTCGCCCAGCGGCGGCGAGATCACCATCGAAGGCGAGCGCATCGACCAGATGAGCGGCGGCCAGCTGTCCACCTGGCGCAGCCACCACGTGGGCTTCGTGTTCCAGTTCTACAACCTGATGCCGATGCTGACCGCGCAGAAGAACGTCGAACTGCCGCTGCTGTTGACCCACCTGGGTGCTGCGCAGCGCAAGCGCAACGCAGAGATCGCGCTGACCCTGGTCGGCCTGGCCGACCGCCGCAGCCACCGGCCGAACGAACTGTCCGGCGGCCAGCAGCAGCGCGTGGCAATCGCCCGCGCGATTGTTTCCGATCCCACCTTCCTGATCTGCGATGAGCCGACCGGCGACCTGGACCGCCAGTCTGCCGAAGAGATCCTGCAGCTGCTGCAGCAGCTCAACCGTGAACACGGCAAGACCATCATCATGGTGACCCACGACCCGAAGGCCGCCGAGTACGCGACCCATACGGTGCACCTGGACAAGGGCGAACTTGCCGACGCGCCACTGGCGCACTGACCGAGGGCACGGCGATGAAATATTTCTCCCTGTTGTGGGCGCAGCTGTTCCGCAGCCGCACCCGCACCCTGCTGACCCTGCTGTCGGTGGTGGCCGCGTTCCTGCTGTTCGGCATGCTCGATTCGGTGCGCGTGGCCTTCATGTCCGGTGGCAGCGTGGAAGGCGCCAACCGGCTGATCACCGCCTCGCGGCTGTCGATCACCCAGTCGCTGCCGATCCGCCTGGAAGCGCAGATCCGCCAGGTAGCCGGCGTGCGCGACGTCACCTACGGCATGTGGTTCGGTGGCATCTACCGCGACCCCAAGGACTTCTTCCCGAACTTCTCGGTAGCACCGAACTACTTCGACATCTACGGCGAACTGGAGGTCGCCCCGGACCAGCTCAAGCGCTGGCAGGACACCCGCACCGGCGCCATCGTCGGCGAGTCGCTGGCCAAGGAGTTCGGCTGGAAGATCGGCGACACCATCCCGTTGCAGGCCACCATCTTCCCGCGCGGCGGCAGCAACGACTGGCCACTGGAAATGGTCGGCACGTTCCGCTCCAAGGACCGCGCAGTGGCCGGGAACGAGGAGCGGCAGCTGATGATGAACTGGAAGTACTTCGATGAGTCCAACGACTACATCAAGAACCGGGTCAGCTGGTACACCATCACCCTGGACAACCCGGACCATGCCTCGCGGGTGGCCCAGGCGATCGACGCGATATCGGCCAACTCCGACCACGAAACCAAGACCCAGACCGAATCGGCGTTCCAGCAGGCCTTCGTCAAGCAGTTCGCCGACATCGGCATGATCGTCACCTCGATCATGGGCGCGGTGTTCTTCACCCTGCTGCTGCTGACCGGCAACACCATGGCCCAGGCGGTGCGCGAACGCATCCCGGAACTGGCCACGCTGAAGACGCTCGGCTTCCAGGACCGGACCGTACTGGCCCTGGTGATGGTGGAATCGATCCTGCTGGTGGGGCTGGGCGGTGCGATCGGCATGGGCCTGGCGGCGACCATCCTGCCGGTGCTGGCACCGCAGACACGCGGCCTGCTGCCAGCGCATGTGCCGACCACCACCTGGTTGGTGGGCATTGGACTGATCATCGTGATCGGCATCGTGGTCGGACTGCTGCCGGCGTTGCGCGCCAAGCGGCTGAAGATCGTCGACGCCCTGGCCGGACGCTGAGGACCCGCACATGAAGAACACACTGAAGAAATGGCTGCTCAACGGCGCGATGCTGGTCGTGCTGGCGGTGGGCCTGGCGGGATGGATCTGGCTGCCGTGGCAGGGCGTGCTGATCGTGGCGGTGCTGGTCGCGCTGTGGCTGGTGCTGACCCGCGGCGGACGGCTGGCGTTGGCCGCCACCCGCATCGGTATCGCCAGCCTGCCGCAACGCTGGGGCGCCTCGTCGGTGATCGTGGTCGGCATTGCCGGCGTGGTGGGCGTGCTGGTGGCGATGCTGGCGATGGGCGCAGGGTTCCAGTCCACGCTCAACAGCACCGGCGATGACACCACCGCCATCGTGCTGCGCGGGGGCTCGCAGGCGGAAACCAACTCGGTGATCACCCGCGACCAGATTCCGCTGTTGTCCACCCTGCCCGGCGTGGCACGCGACGAAAAGGGGCGCGCGCTGCTGTCCGCCGAACTGTCGCAGGTGGTCAACCTGGTGTCCCGCTCGGACGGCACCGATGTCAACGCGCAGTTCCGCGGCGTCGGCGAAATGGCTTGGGCGGTGCATGATCGCGTACGCATCATCGAAGGCCGCAGGTTCGCCAGCGGCAAGCGCGAGATGGTGGTGGGCCAGGGCGCGAAGACCCAGTTCCGCGACATGGACGTGGGCAGCACGCTGACCCTGGGCAACCAGGCATGGACGGTGGTCGGCGTGTTCGCTTCCGGCGATGCGCACGACTCGGAGCTGTGGACCGACGTGGATACGCTGGCCACCACCTACCAGCGCGACTCGCTGCAATCGGTGACGGTGCGCACCGACGGCAAGCCGGGCTTCGAGCAGTTCAAGGCCGCCGTCGCCGGTGACCCGCGCCTGAAGCTGGAGGTGGAAACTACGCGGCTGTACTACAGCAAGCAGGGCGGCGGACTGACCACGCTGATCAACATCCTGGGCAAGGTCATCGGCACCATCATGGCCATCGGCGCCGTGTTCGGTGCGCTCAACACCATGTATGCCGCCGTGGCAACGCGGGCGCGCGAGATCGCCACGATGCGCGCGATCGGCTTCCGCGGGCTGCCGGTGGTGACCGCGGTGATGCTGGAGACCATGCTGCTGGCCCTGCTGGGTGGGCTGCTGGGCTGCGCGATCGCCTGGCTGCTGTTCAACGGCTACAGCGTGTCCACCATCGGCAGCAATTTCAGTGCGGTGGTGTTCAAGTTCCACGTCTCCCCGGAACTGCTGTGGAGCGGGCTGAAGTGGGCGCTGGGCATCGGCCTGGTCGGTGGCCTGTTCCCCGCCCTGCGCGCCGCCCGCCTGCCGATCACCACCGCCCTGCGCGAGGTCTGACTAGCGGCGGGCGCGGCGCAGGCCGTCGAAGACGAACAGGCCCAGGCCGATCCAGATCGCGATGAAGCCGGTGGCGCGTGCGCCATCGAAGGGTTCGTTGAAGAAGAACACGCCCAGCACCAGGCCCAGGCTGGGCGCGATGAACTGCAGCACGCCTACGGTGGACAGGGCGATGCGCTTCACACCGTAGGCGAAGCCGATCAACGGCGCAGCCGTGACCACGCCGCCGAAGACCAGCAGCAGGTCGTTGCGCCAGCCCCACCCCCCGAAAAAGGCGCCGCCGTGGCCGTTTTCGCTCCACAGCGCGAAGCCCAGCGCCGGCAGGAACAGATACAGGCTTTCCACCGCCAGGCCGGCCACCGGATCGACCGATATCAGCTTGCGAAGCAGGCCATACAGCCCGAACGAGCCGGCCAGCCCCAGCGCGATCCATGGCGGTGCACCGGCCTGCCACGTGAGCCAGCCCACGCCGGCCGCCGCGCAGGCCACCGCCAGCCACTGCAGGCGACGCAGGCGTTCCTTCAGCACCACCACGCCCAGCACCACGCTGACCAGCGGATTGATGAAGTAGCCCAGGCTGGTATCGATCACGTGTCCCGCGTTGATCGCCCAGATGTACAGGCCCCAGTTGAACGCGATGGCCAGGCTGCTGACCGCCAGCGTGGCCAGCGCACGCGGCTGCGCGGCGATCGCTTTCCACCACCGCAGGCGGCTGCTCAGCAGCAGCCAGCCCACCACAAGTACCGTGCTCCAGATGATGCGGTGGGCGATGATCTGGAACGAAGGCACTTCGCGCAGCAGGTGCCAGTACACCGGCACCAGTCCCCACAGCACGAAGGTGAAGGCGGTGACGGCGAAGCCACGGCGCTGTTCCTGCTCCTGCTCGCTGGTGAGTACCGCGCTCACTTGCGCGTCCTCGCCAGTGCCAGCACCAGCACGCCGGACAGGATCACCGCCATCGCCACCAGGTCGCGCCAGCCGAAGTGTTCGCCGTTGAGCAGTACGCCGAGCAGCACGGCGATCACCGGATTGACATAGGCATAGCTGCCGGCCAGCGCGGGACGTACGTTGTGCAGCAGCCACACGTAGGCGGTGAAGGCCACGATCGAGCCGAACACGCACAGGTAAGCCACCGCCAGCAGGCCGTCCAGGCTCGGCAGCGCGGTCGGCCGCTCGCCCACCGCCAGCCCGGTGATGACCAGCAGGATGCCGCCGCAGATCATCTGCCCGGCAGCGGTCATGAACGGTCCCGGCAGGTCCTGGCCCCGTACCCAGACCGAGCCGAACGCCCAGCCGACCGGTGCCACCAGCAACAGCACCAGACCGGTCGGCGAGGCCGCCAGGCTGCTGCCTGCGTTGAGCCAGACCACGCCGAGGAAACCGATGGCAATGCCCAGCCATTCGCCGCGGCTGGCGTGCTGGCCCCGCACCGCCGAGAACAGCGCCATCCACAACGGCACCGAGGCCACCGCGGTGGCGGCCAGGCCCGAGGACACGTCACGTTCGGCCAATACCACCATGCCGTTGCCCAGCAACAGCATGGTGAAGCCCATGATGGTCAGGTTGCGCCACTGGCGCAGGGTCGGACGCGGCATCTTCCTGAACAACCGAAGCACGGCGTACATCAGGCTGCCGGCGATGATGAAGCGCGCACCGGAGACCGAGGTCAGCGGCAGCACGCCGGCCTGCAGCGCCTTGGCGATGCCCAGGTAGGTCGAGCCCCAGACCACGTAGACCAGCAGCAACGCCAGGGCGACGGCACCGGGACGCGGTGCGGCGGGGGATTCAGGAACGACGGCCATGGGCCACCAGGGTGCGGGGGAAGGAGGATTCTAGGCCTTTGCGGCGCCGCGCAGCAGTCAGGAACGCGGCATGCTGTTTTCGGCGCGCCGCGCATGCTGGCGACGCGTCTCCAGCGGAGCGCGGACAAGGCCTATATCATCCACCCGCCCCTGCCGACGAACTGCTTGCCGGCGCCTACCCTGGAACTCCCGACGATGCAGGATGAATTCAACGACCCGCTCTGGCGCCAGGTGCTGTCCGGTGCGCAGATGCTGTTCGTGGCCTTCGGCGCGCTGGTACTGATGCCGCTGATCACCGGGCTGGACCCGAACGTGGCGCTGTTCACCGCCGGGCTGGGCACGCTGCTGTTCCAGTTGATGACCGGCCGCCAGGTGCCGGTGTTCCTGGCTTCCAGCTTCGCTTTCATCACCCCGATCATTCTCGCCAAGCAGCAGTTCGGCCTGGCTGAAACCATGGGCGGGGTGATGGCTGCTGGCTTCGTCTACACCTTCCTGGGCGCGGCAGTGAAGATCAAGGGCACCGGTTTCATCGACCGGCTGCTACCGCCAGTGGTGATCGGCCCGGTGATCATCTCGATCGGCCTGGCGATGGCGCCGATCGCCGCCAACATGGCCATGGGCAAGGACGCCGATGGGGCGCAGTTGATTCCGTACCAGACAGCGATGCTGATTTCGATGCCGGCCCTGTTGACCACGCTGGTGGTGGCGGTGTTCGGTCGTGGCATGTTCCGGCTGCTGCCGATCATGTTCGGCGTGCTGGTGGGTTTCGGGCTGTCCTTCGCATTCGGCGTGGTCGATGTCGCGCGCATCACGGCGGCACCGTGGTTTGCCCTGCCACAGTTCACCGCCCCGGCGTTCAACTGGCAGGCGATCCTGTTCATCGTGCCGGTCGCGCTGGCACCGGCGATCGAACACATCGGCGGGGTGATCGCCGTCGGCAGCGTCACCGGGCGCGACTACCTGAAGAAGCCCGGCCTGCACCGCACCCTGTTCGGCGATGGCGTGGCGACCACCGCGGCGGGACTGTTCGGTGGACCGCCCAACACCACCTATGCCGAAGTCACCGGCGCGGTGATGCTGACGAAGAACTACAACCCGAAGATCATGACCTGGGCGGCGGTCTTCGCCATCAGCCTGGCCTTCATCGGCAAGTTCGGTGCGCTGCTGCAGAGCATCCCGGTACCGGTGATGGGCGGCATCCTGTGCCTGCTGTTCGGCTCCATCGCCGCGGTCGGCATGAACACCCTGATCCGCCACCGGATCGACCTGGGCGAAGCACGCAACCTGGTGATCGTGTCGGTAACGCTGGTGTTCGGTATCGGCGGCGTATTGGTCGGCACCGGCACCGGTCCGGACGACTTCGGCCTGAAGGGCATCGCGCTGTGCGCGGTGGTGGCGATCGCGTTGAACCTGCTGCTGCCTGGCAACGATCACTGGAAGCAGCCTGGTCCGCCGGTGGTCTGAGGCTGCGCGGAAGGAGTGACGACCAACGGTCGTCACCCACCAGATCAGCGGCGTGCCGTTTCGCTGGCGTCGCGCGCCTTGCGGAACTCCGAGCCTTCTTCCCACTGCGGCCAGCTGCGGCCGTTGGCCAGCTCCAGGCCGAGGTCATAGACCAGCAATGTATCGGCAGCGTGGCCGGCCGGGTCCCAGCTCGGGGTCCATGCATCGCAGGCCTGGTGGTAGCAGTCCTTGAAGTATTTCTCGCGCAGCGCACGGCCGGCTTCGATGCCACCGTCCAGCTTGTCCAGCCCCGGACCGATGGTGATCGCCGGTACGCCCAGGCGGGCGAACGCGAAGTGGTCGGCACGGTAGAAGAAGCCCGCTTCCAGGTTCGGATCCGGGCTGTAGCCGCGGCCGCGGGCCTTTGCCACGCGCTCCAGGTCGCCTTCCAGCGATACCCGGCCCTTGCCCCACGAGGCGATGTCACGGGTCGCGCCATCCGGGCTGAACATCTCGATGTTCAACACTGCGGCCGTCTTTTCCAGCGGTGCCAGCGGGTGCTTGGCGTAGTAGCTGGCACCGAGCAGGCCCTTCTCTTCAGCGGTCAGCGCGACGAAATACAGCGAACGCTGCGGCTGCGGGCCAGCGGCGAAGACCCGGCCCAGTTCCAGCACCGTGGCCACGCCGGTGGCGTTGTCGATGGCGCCGCGTCGTACGCGGTCGCCCTTCGCATCAGGCTCGCCGATGCCGAACGCATCCCAGTGGGCAGAGAAGATCACCGCCTCGTCGCCGTGCTCGGCACCGGGCAGCTTGGCCACTACGTTGCGGGTGACCACCTCTTCCCGCTTGAGCTTGAAGGCCGCACTCAGGCGGGCGTTGTCCAGCGGCACCGGCTTGAAATCGGCGCGCTGCGCCTTGCGCTTTTCCGCCTCGAAATCCAGGCCGGCATCGGCGAAGATCGCCTCGGCCAGGGTGCGCTGCATCCAGCCACGCAGTGGTGTGTGCTGGGCCATGGCTTCATCCTGGCTGCGCTGGATGTCGAACAGCGGCGAGGTGCCCGAGCTCTTCACCGTGGCCCAGCCATAGGCCGCCGGCGCGGTCTCATGCACGATCAGCACGCCTTCGGCACCCCGGCGCGCGGCCTCTTCGAACTTGTAGGTCCAGCGGCCGTAGTAGGTCACCGCCTTGCCATCGAAGGCGCCGGGTGCGTCGGTCTCGAAGTCGGCGTCGTTGATCAGCACCACCGCGATCTTGCCGCGCAGGTCGACGCCCTTGTAATCGTCCCAGCTGCGCTCGGGCGCATCGATGCCATAGCCGATGAACACCAGCGGCGCATCCTTGATCTGTACCCGCGCGCGCGGCTGCAGGCTCTGCAGGGTCACGTCCGCGCCGTTGGCGAGGGTGCGCTTGCCGCCCTTCAGCGACAGCGTGGCGGTGGCCGCGCCGTCCAGCTGCGCGCGCACCAGCGGCACCGGCTGCACCCAGCTGCCGTCCACGCCGCCCGGCTGCAGGCCGTAGCTGCGGAACTGCTCGATCAGGTATTGCACCGTGCGCTCTTCGCCTTCGCTGGCCGGTGCGCGGCCTTCGAACTCATCGGAGGCCAGCACGCGCACGTGGCGCGACAGCGCCTGCGGATCGATGCCGCCGCCGGGAAGATCATTGGCCGCATGTGCAAGGCCACCGACGAACAGGCAGGACGACAACAACAGCACGCGCATCGGGTTCACGGATCACCGGGGGGACAAGGAAACAGGGATGCCCCGAGTGTACGTGACAGCGCGATGACGCGGGATGATCAGCGCCGTTCGCGGTCCAGCCAGCACGCCAGGCCCTGCGCATTGAGCTCGATGTCCATCGCCAGCACTGCGGCTACCGCGTCCTGGTCCAGCGCACAGCCATGCGCCAGCGCGCGTTCCAGGTACAGCGCGCGCAGTGCCGCAAGCAGATGGCGATGACGGTCCGGGCGGCCGTCGCACTGGCGCCCGATCGCCACCATCGCATCGATCTGCTCGAACAGATCCGCCGCGCGCGCTTCCACTGCGTCCACCCGCCCGTAATGGGTGAGGTACATGGCAGCGGGCTGGTACGCCAGCATCCGGCGGATGGAATCCTTCAACGGCTCGGGATCGAACTGGACCGGCGAAGACGTGGGGATGATGAACGCCCCCTGCGCACTGTCCAGTTCGCGGTAGGACAGGCCGAAGGTATCGCCGGTGAACCAGCTGCGGCTGCGCGCGTCCCACACACAGTAATGGTGCTGCGCATGGCCGGGCGTGTGCATCAGCACCAGCTCGCGCCCGGCCAGGTCGATGCGCTGGCCATCTTCGGCCACCACCACGCGTTCGGCCGGAATGGGCTCGATGCGGCCGTAGCTGCGCGCGATTTCCTCCTCGCCGTATACCGCCGTGGCACCGGCGATCAGCCGTGCGGGATCGATCATGTGCGGCGCACCGCGCGGATGCAGTACCGCGCGCGCATTGGGCAGGTGCTGCATCAGCGTGCCGGCGCCACCGGCGTGGTCCAGGTGCACGTGAGTCAGCAGCAGCCAGTCGACCGCCTGCGGCTCCAGCCCGGCATCGGCCAGGGCCTGCAGCATCGCCGGTACCGCCAGCGAGGTGCCGCAGTCGATGAAGGCGGCACGGCCGTTCTCCACCACCAGGTAGGCCGCGTCGAAGTCGACGCGCTGGAATCCGGTATCGATGGTGTGGATGTTGGGATCGGCGGTCATCGACGCACACCTGGCAGGATCAAGGACAGACACCCATGGTAGGCGCGCCGGCGAAGGCGTTCGATGCGGCTTTGGTCGAGGGCCGCGTCAGGGCGCGCGCAGCAGCCAGCGCGGGCGCAGCAGCAGCGCGGCTACCATCACCGCCAGGAACGCACCGTAGGCATACAGCACCGCCAGCACCTGCGGCCAGACAGGGCCGGCATCGGGCTGGGCCTGGCCCAACTGGAAACCCCAGTGCATGGAAAGCACGCTCAACACCAGGGCAAGCAGCAGCGCGACCGCATCGAAGGCACGCCGCCGCAGGCAACGCGGCTGGCGTGGGTAGCACCAGAACAGCCCGCCGAGCAGCATGAACCAGGGCAGGAACAGCAGCAGCGACAACCAGGCCATCAGCAGATCCTCGGTTGAAAAGGGGTCAGAGTCGGGGGTCAGAGTACTTTTCGTCTGCTGAAAAGTACTCTGACCCCCGACTCTGACCCCCGCGCGAGCGTTATCCGGCGTCGCGCAGGGTGGCCAGGGCGGCCAGCACGGCGTCCACTTCGGCTTCCAGCGTGAACAGTTCGCTCTGCAGCGCATCGCCCTGTTCTGCCTGCTTGAGCACGGCGATCAGCTGCCCGGCGTCGCGCGGTGAATCAAAGCCCGCACTCTGTACCAGCAACGTGCCTTCGCCGTCGGTGAGCTTGAAGTAGAACCGGCCGTCCTTCTCGCGGTACTGCTTGAACACTGGCGGTGCGCTGCGGGCCAGTTCGGCCGCCGCCGCCTTCGGCACGTCGGCCAGGTCGCGCAGGCCTACCGCATGGCGCAACTCCTTCAGCAGCGGCACCGCGTACTGTTCGCGCAACTGCTGGCCACGCCGGCGCAGCAGCGCTTCGATCTTCTCCGGTTCGGCCATCAGCGCTTCGTAGCGCTCGCGCAGCGGCGACAGTTCGGCATCGATGCGCTCGAACAACTGCTGCTTGGCATCGCCCCAGCCGATGCCCTCGGCGAAAGCCCTGGCAAAGCCGGCGGTCTGTTCCGGCGTGGCGAACGCCTGGTACATCTGGAACAGGGCCGAGCCTTCGGTGTCCTTCGGCTCACCCGGCGCACGCGAATCGGTCAGGATGGAGAACACCAGCTTTTTCAGCTCTTCGCGCGGGGCGAACAACGGAATGGTGTTGCTGTAGCTCTTGCTCATCTTGCGGCCATCCAGGCCTGCCAGCGTAGCGACCTGTTCGTCGATCACCACCTCCGGCAGCGGGAAGTACTCCTTGCCGTAGACGTGGTTGAAGCGCTGGCCAAAGTCCCGTGCCATCTCGATGTGCTGGATCTGATCACGGCCCACCGGCACCCGGTTGGCCTTGAAGATCAGGATGTCGGCGGCCATCAGCACCGGGTACATGAACAGCCCGGCGCTCACGCCGGCGTCCGGGTCCAGCCCCTCGGCCTCGTTCTTGTCGATTGCCGCCTTGTAGGCATGCGCACGGTTGAGGATGCCCTTGCTGGCGACCACGGTCAGGAACCACATCAGTTCGTTGGTTTCCGGGATGTCGCTCTGCCGGTAGAACCACACCTGTTCCGGATCCAGCCCGCAGGCCAGCCAGCTGGCGGCGATTTCCAGCGTGGAACGCTGAGTGCGCGCCGGCTCCTGCGCCTTGATCAGGCTGTGCAGGTCGGCCAGGAAGAAGAAGCTCTCGATGCCCTGCGAACGGCTGGCGGCAATGGCGGGACGGATGGCGCCGACATAGTTGCCCAGGTGCGGGGTGCCGGAGGGGGTGATGCCGGTAAGGACTCGGGTGGTCATGACTGCTCGACGGGAAACCTTCGGTGAACGGCTGCAGTTTACCCTTGCTGGCACAACCCCGTCGGCCCCGTTCGGGCGTTTGCGCTGTAGACCCCGCTGTGGAGAACCCGGATGAAGCGCCTGTTGCTGCCCCTGTTGAGCGTTGCCCTGCTGGCCGGCTTCAGGCCGGCGCCGCCGATGATCACCCCACCGCCCTCGCGGATCGCGAGTGGACCGGTGTTCCTGACCCTGCTGGACCGCGATACCGGCGGGCGGCTGCCGCAGTACGCGCACGACGGCCAACGCTGGACCCCCGGCGAGCGCGGACACCGCTACAGCGTGCGCCTGCGCAATGCCAGCCCGCAACGCGTGCTGGTGGTGCTTTCGGTGGATGGCATCAACGCGATCAGCGGCGAGCAGGCCACTCCCGACCAGACCGGCTACGTGCTCAACCCTTGGCAGACCACCGACATCGCCGGCTGGCGGAAGTCCAACGAGGAAGTGGCGCAGTTCGTCTTCAGCAGCCCGCGCGACAGTTATGCCGCACGCACCGGACGCGGTGACAACCTGGGCGTGGTCGGCATCGCGGTGTTCAACGAAGCCAATGCCGTGCGCTGGGAGCATCGGCCGGCCACGCCACCGCGCCGCGCCGCGCCTGCCCCGGCCGCGACCCAGGATGCCGCCAGGAGCGAGTCACGGGTGATGGCCGAATCCGCGCCGGCGCCGGTGCAACGGCTGGGCACGGGACATGGCGAACGCGAGGCCTCATCGGTGCGCGACACCGCCTTCGAACGCGCGACGTCCGCTCCGGCCCAGGTTATCCAGCTTCGCTACGACAGTGCGCGCAACCTGCGTGCGCGTGGGATCGTTCTCGATCGTCCCGCGCGTGTCCCCGAACGCGAGCCGCAGGCCTTTCCCGATCAGTACGTGCCCGACCCGCCGCGTCGCTGAGCCTGGATCAACCATAAAAAAACGGGCCGCGAAGGCCCGTTTTTCTACCGGTTTCAACCGCCCGACTTACTTGAAGTCCGGGTAGTCCTTGCGCAGCGAGGAATCGAACTCCTTGACCTGCCTGTCCGCTTCGTCGCGGGCAATGCCGTAACGCTCCTGCACGCGGCCGGCCAAGTATTCCGCGTTACCTTCGGCAACATCGAAGTCGTCATCGGTAAGCTTGCCCCACTGCACCTGGGCCTTGCCCTTGAGCTGGGTCCACTTGCCGGAAATGATGTCTTTATTCATGTGCGTTGGCCTCTTGATGAAGTGCGTCATGTGTTACCGCATCTGCAGCATGCGTCATCGAATGTTGGGCAGCAGTCAAGTACAGATGAAACCACTGCTCATCTCGTTGAACGGATGCCATCACGCAGGCACAAAAAAGGCCGGGAAATCCCGGCCTTTTCATCACTGAAACGCTTGCGCGATCAGTTGCCGCGGGCGGCGTCTTCGACCTTCTCGCCAGCGCCCTGCACGTCCTTGCCGGCACCGGCAACGGTATTGCAGCCGGCCAGCATGGCGACCGAGAACATCGACAGCAGCATCAGGGAAATTACACGCTTCATAGGGACTCTCCAGTTTGATTTAAAAAACCACCGCGGCCGCGGTGCAGACGGCGAAAGAGCCGTTGATCAGCACTTGCCGTCCTTGCAGTCCTGGGCCGTATCGTGGACGGCCTCGCCTGCTCCCTGCATGTCCTTGCCGGCTCCGGCAACGGTATTGCAGGCAGTCAGCGAACCAGCAGTACACAGCGCCAGCAGCAGTACGGAAAGAATGCGTTTCATCGACTTCTCCTTCTCAGGTCACGGCGCCCGGAACGACCCGGGCGTGCCGTGTGAGGTGCAATCTGGCGCGCACGGCGTGGAGCGAGTGTGAACGAGCAGTTGATCGGTTCATGTGGGGCCAGCGGGACGCCGCCACTGGACCTCAGCCGCGCATCAGCGTGGACTTCCCGAACAGGCTCTCCACCAGGTCCACCGCCAGCTTCGCGGTGGCGTTCTGGTTGTCCAGCAGCGGGTTGAGTTCGACGATGTCCAGCGACCCCATGCGCCCGCTGTCGGCGATCATTTCCATCACCAGCTGCGCCTCGCGGTAGTTCACTCCGCCCGGCACCGTCGTGCCCACCCCGGGGGCGATGCTGGGGTCGAGGAAATCGACGTCGAAGCTGACGTGCAGGTGGGTGTTGTCGTCGATTCCGGCGAGGGCGGCTTCCATCGTGCGCTTCATGCCGGCCTCGTCGATGTAGCGCATGTCATACACGTCCACGCGGTGGGTCTTGATCAGCCGTTTCTCTTCCGGATCCACCGAGCGGATGCCGATCTGGCGCACCTGCGAGGGCAGGATCGCCGGGGCGTCACCGCCGAGCCGGGTCAATGCATCCGGGCCAAGCCCGCACAGGCAGGCCACCGGCATGCCGTGGACGTTGCCGGACGGAGTGACATCGCTGGTGTTGAAATCCGAGTGCGCGTCCAGCCACAACAGGCGCAGCTGCTTGCCCTGTTCGCGGCACCAGCGCGCCACGGCGGTAACCGAACCGACGCCCAGGCAATGGTCACCGCCGAGCATGATCGGCATGCGACCGGCGCGCAGCTCGGCCAGGCTGGCCTCCATCAGCACGCGGTTCCATTCCACCACCTCGTCCAGATGCCGGTAGCCCTGCACCGGCGCGGTCCACGGGTTGCGCGGTCCATCCAGGTTGCCCAGGTCACGCACGTCCACGCCGCGGGCAATCAATGCTTCGGCCAGGCCGGCAATGCGCAACGCTTCGGGGCCCAAGCGTGCACCGCGATCGCCGGCCCCGATATCGGTAGGCACGCCAATCAGCGAGACAGGTTGATGCGACATGGAGACCTCGTTCTGGACAAAAGAAACAGTCTAGCCAGCGCACCCGGCGTGTACTCGCGGCGGTGCAGCAGGCGCCCTGCCCGGCGCACTCACGTAACCGGTCTGGTCCGATGGAATTCCATGGCCGTCAAACACTTGACACGCCTGCGAAGTGAAGATCCGTTACGAAAACGGTCAGATATACTGTGCTACGGTTCACACTTTCAACCCTCCGCGGTTGATAAAAGCATCGCCATGGATCAGATCGATCCAGGTTCCAGGGGGAAACCAGTGCAGCGCAGTGCCATCAACCAGATCGTTCGCAGCGCGACCGGCGAAAGCCTGCCCGCGCGCCATCTTTACGATGCGTCCCGTATCGAAGACATCTTCCGCCAGGCGCGCGATCGCGAGTCGGGTCTGACCCTGCTCCTGTTGTCCACCGCCGATGGCCGCGCGGTGGCCGAGGATTCGGTGCTGGGCGTGGACGGCCGTCGGCTGGCCGCGATGGCCAACTCCTTCCTCACGCTGGGTGAAACGGTATCGCGCGAGTTGTCGCTCAGCGAAGCCGAACACGCCACCGTGTGCACCCGCCAAGGCAACGTCGTGCTGATCCGGGTCAACGCCGACAAGCCGATGACGCTCACCGCCGTCGCGGCGGTGGAGGTCAACCTGGCCGTGCTGCTGTTCCATGCGCGCGAATGCGCCGCCAAGCTGGAAACCGTGCTGCGCACCCGCGCCGCCTGATCGTAGCGCCTTTGTTTTTCACCTTGCAGGCCTTGCTGGCCTGTTTCCCTCTGCACGACCAAGAAAGGACGACTGTGTCTAAACTCAACCTGGAAAACCTCAATACGCTCGCCGGCTTCGTCGGTGCCGCGCTCGTCGACAGCGACAGCGGCATGGCGCTGGCCATGACCGGTGGCGGCGACATCAACCTGGAACTGGCTGCGGCCGGCAACACCGAAGTGGTGCGTGCCAAACGTCGCGTCGCCCAGCAGCTGGGGCTGTCGGACACCCTGGAAGACATCCTGATCACGTTGAGCTCGCAGTATCACCTGATCCGCCCGCTGGAAAGCAACCCGATGCTGTTCCTGTACGTGGCGCTGGACCGCAGCCGTTCGAACCTGGCGATGGCGCGTCACGAGCTGAAGTCCTTCGAAAAGACGCTGGACTTCAGCTGAGCCGCGCTCGCCCCACGCCCGCCGTCGTTGCCTGACGCGGGCGTGGCCGGCGACCTGCACTGACTGCCCATGAACACACCGATACGACATTTCCGGGTCGCCCACGCCGGGCTGGACCTGCTGCACGGTACCCGGCTGAAACTGGCCTGCTCGCTGTTGCTGGCCGAACGCATGGATATCCATCTGCAGCCGTGGAACGGCGAGCAGGCCGACCTGCTGGTGGTGGGCGGCGATCCGTCGGCCATGGCCGTCCTGCAGCAGCAGGCACGCACCCAGGGCGTGGCGACGCTGCGCATCGTGCGTGGCGCGACGGCTGCGACGGGCGTGCTGCCGCACGGCGCCAGCGTGCGTGACATCAACCAGGAACTGGCTGCGCTGCTGGGCGGCACGGCCGAGGTGGCTGACCAGGCGCCGGCACGCGCGATGCCGCAGGGCACGCCGCTGCTGCTGCGCGCGATGCAGTCAGCCGATGATGCCAGCCTGTACCTGCTGCAGCGCGGCGCTACGCGGGTGGTGGTGGATACCGCAACGCGCAGCCTTGCACTGCCGGTTGGGGCGTCCCTGTCGGAGATCGTGCCGCTGCTGGATGACCTCACCTGGTCGTCGACGCCGCTGGACATGGAGACCTTCCAGCATCAGTACGTGTACCTGCTGCCGCGCCGTCATTCGTTCGAAGCGCTGTATTTCTGCATCGCGCGTCATCGCCCGCAGCTGCTGCCGGCGGTCGCCGCGGGCACCTCCCTGCAGCTGCTGCATTGGCCCGACCTGGACCACCGCGATGTGCCCGCCAGCTGGCTGCTGCCCATCGCACGCCTGCATGCCGCGTCGTGGACCAGCACCGCGCTGGCCGCGGCGAGCGGTTTGCCGCACGATACCGTGCAATTCCTTTTCTCGGCTGCTGCCAGCAGTGGCCTTGCCAAGCACCAGGAGAACGCCGTGCCCCCCTCAGCGCGCCCCGCGGGCCTTCGCGACTCACGGTTCCTGACCTGGGTCGCACGACGATTCGGGCTGGACCTGCAGGCGGGTCGCGCATGAGCGGTCCGGCCAACAAACTGGTGTTCGTCGGCGGCATGGGCGCGGGCAAGACCACCGCGGTACGCGCGATTTCCGATGTCGAACCGATCAGCACTGAAATGCCGCTGAGTGAGGACGCCACCGCCGACAAGGTGGAAACCACGGTGGCGCTGGATTACAGCTCGATCGAACTGGACGACGGTGAACTGCTGCACCTGTACGGCGTGCCGGGACAGCGCTACCTGGATTTCATGTGGCCGATGGTGTGCGAAGGCGCGCTCGGGGTGATCGTGCTGGTCAGCGCCGGATCACCCGACCCGGTCGCCACCACGCTGGAACTGCTGCAGGAGTTTTCCCGGATCGCGCCCGATGCCAGCCTGGCGGTCGGCGTCACCCGTACCGACGAGCATCCGCAGCTGTTGATTCCCACCGTGCGCGATGCCCTGTTTGCTGCCGGCTTCCGCATTCCGGTCCTGCGCGTTGATGCACGCTCGGCCGCGCAGGTGACCTTCCTGGTGCGCTCGCTGCTGTCGCACCGCTACGCCGATTCCTGATCACGGTGCGCCGTCGCCTGCGGGCGGCGGCTGGGCATGAAGGGATGGTGCGCTTATCCGAACCACAAAGCCAACTCAACCTGTTGAATATACTATCACTTTCCTGTTTTATATTTTTGCAGCACCCCTAAATGTACCCCTCCCTAACGGAGATGACTATGGACGATGTCGGACAGCTCATCTTGGCGGGAGTTAGGGAGTGAGAAGCTGTAGGGGGCCCCGCCGCCGGGCGGCGGTCGTCTGGGCGATCGCATTGCTCCGGCATTGAGCGTGCGGATGGTAGCGCAAGCTGTGCGAAAGCCCTCTTCAAAGCGCGGGCCTGGCTGGCTCGCTGTCTCAACCTTGCCGATCAAGCCGTGACGTCGCTCGGGATCGACCATTTCAGCTCGCCGCTGGTGGAGATAGTCTCGCGTTTCTCCCGATCTCCGGCAGGCCACCGAGTCACCCAACGCCATCTGGTTGCACTGCAGCCCAGGCGCAAGCTCACGGACTCGAAGAGTGCGCCGCTCCGTTTCTCGGACTGAATCGTAGCGACGCCGCGCTCCGCGAAGCTCTGTCGGCGCCGGTGCGCCAGTAAAAGATACACTCGCAACACCTGTCGCTGCCGCACGCGCTGCGCAGGTTCGTCCATAGCGGGCGGCAGTCATCATCGCGACAAGGGGGGCGCCCTTGTCTGAACGCCATTGCGCCAGCGAGGCCCGTGTGGTGCTAAGCGTGCGCTCCAGCGCGCCACCGAATACACCAACCTCCAGCGATACATTGGTCAGCTTGGGGCTTCTTGAGACAGCAGCTGAGCCCTGGCTTGAAGTCGCCGTGCTGTACGTACACAGCTAACTCTTCACCGGTAGCCTCGTCTGCGAGCGATTTTCCGCGCGAACAACACTCTGACGCAGGGAGAACCAACCGTCCTGTCTCTAGCACACCTAATGGGAAGGTGAACGGAACGTTACCCCGTACGCGCAGGAAGACTTACTGCAACTTGTTGCATGGCGGACTTCGCTGTCTAAGCCCAACCTGCTCGCACCGTTCATCACACGTAAGGGTCGATAGGATGTCTAACACAGGAAGGTTCGTCTTGCGATTCGTAAGTGGACAGATTAGAGACAAGTGCCAAATTGACGCCCTTAGTGAAGTGATCGCGGAGTGCGCCGGTTGCGCCGTGCAGTCCATCCTCACCCACAAGCGTGGACTCATAGATATCGAAGGTGCTGGAGTACTTATATGCCCGCACTGCGGCCAGCGGCAAGGGATAAGCCGTCTTCGCTTTGAGGAGTTTATCCAAAGATATCCCCAAGGCATTGCTGCCTCAGCGTCCATAGAGCGCCCGGAGCCACGATAGAATCCTTCCGAGAGAGCGCGACGCCAAGTTTTAGGGGAGCGACTCCAGCGGCATCGCCATTTCCTGTAACTCAGATTCGCCTTTTCGACCTGTGTCCCTTGGTCATTCAATTTTTTATGCTTCCCTGCAGACTGAGATGTGACCGAGATCATGTGCCAACGCGTTGATGGCTGGCGAAGCAGCGTCCGGACCTATGTCGTGATAGGCACGGTCCCTCGCCTCTCTACAGCAATGGGGATGAGATTTTCAGTTCCGATAACGCCTTACTTCAGGCACCAACGGCGCGGCATGCGCGAATCCTGCCCCGGACTAGACGAGCGATCTGGTGCACGCCTTCGAACCATGCGAAGTTACCGCAGACCCAAGGCTCACTCAGGCATAAAGGCAGTCCGGAAATGGAAAATGAAAATCTAGCTCACCGAACGTCAGCCCTGTTCGATTTTGAGACGCGAGAAGAGGGAACGGCAACGCTGAACTGCCTGCTTGCGCAGCTCAACGCAGAGCGGAAGAGTGCAAACGGCGAGTTGATTACTCTCCGGTCGCTCAAGCGCACACTGAACTTCCTCGAGAAATCCTTGGGCATCGTAGTAGATGGGCGAACCTCGCCGCTCCCCCTGTCTACGATAAAGACGATAAAACTGCTTTTCGTCACTGATGCGGACAGCGACAGGAACATCTTTAAATTAATTGCGCGCCCTCAACGCAGTGCCGAAAGCACCATGGAGTTCAGCACCGTCACGACGACTCCGCGCGACGCGGACTCCTCAGCGACCATCGCATGCCTTTTGGATACGTTGTCCAAAGAGATCGATCCCGAGAAAATTCAGATGTTCACCGCGCTACTTGGCGAGACTGAATGCCAGTCAGCCGCTGAGCGTTTGCTTCTGCACGCAGAGCGGACCGGCGATGAAGTTTTTCACACCCTAAGTGAACACATCCCCGGAGACGACTGCGCTTTGAGCAATGCGTACCGCAGCCTGGGCGCGTATATTGGCCGCATCCACGCCACGTCAATCGAAGGCCATCGGGTTGACGCAAACGAAGCCGTTTACGTCCATCTTAGGACTCTCGCATTCCAGCATTTCATCTTGCATCATCCCCGCCATCTTGAGATGACCCGCGTAGAAGGAGAACTCGCGAATATCAAGCAGGAGGCAAACCAGCTCTGCAGGCTGGCGGCAAACAGCGACACGCATCACCAGGCCACTGCTCGAGTGTTCTCGGTTAACACCTACCATCATCTCGTACAAGGATGGCCGAAAGAGGTCGCCGAGCTTGTTGAAAAGGCCACCGGATTCGCGACGTCCGTGAAGCAACTGAAAGTCCACGAGCGCAGGGCCAAGGCGTTGCTTGCCTCGTATGCCTACCGCACGTATGACTGCACTGATCCGAGCGCGCTTGTCCTGTCGGTCGGGGATATCGTCTCGGCAATAGCCTCCTTCCGATATCAGCAGGAGACCGGCGGCAACTACAAGCCTTATTGGCCAGGACAGACCGACCAGGGCAAGGACCCTCAGCGACACTTCGACAAAGGTTTGAATGCTGATGACCCGCATCAGCATCAGGGAGTGATACAGATCTACCTAAATCGATTTTACCAGTATCAGGCGGTTTTCAATGGCACGACAGAGAGTCACCGAGCATGGATGGACTACCAAGGATCCCTGCTCAATGCGTACCATTCTGTCCTTAAGCTAAACAGTATCGTGGGAGTCACAACCGGACTCACGTCACTGGGCTTCCTCTGTTTAAGCTTTGCCAAGGATCATGTCATTGAACATCTAAACAGCAATAGATCAGCTCTTGCCCCCGCCACCGTTTCACGGCTCTAGGCGAGTCGCATATGTTGGCAGACGTTGACAGCTCGGCTGCAAGTAGCACAGTACAGATATAACCCCAGCTTAAACTGACGGGCAGGGGATATCTTTCGGGTGATCTCGCCACGCCCTAACACCGTTCACTTTCTCCAACTCCCTCGATACCCAGAGTGGCCGACAAGATATGTCTCGTCGGCTTTCTGGCTTTACGAATAGAGAAAGGGTGATACACGCCTGTACGTGCCATCACACCCTCAGACGCGGGCGCACCTTCTCTTGCGCTCCGTCGTGCTGGAGCCAGGGCACTCCCCCCACTGGCCGGGCGTAGCGTATCGTCGACGCTGAAGCGCCCGACGGTCCTAGTCGTGCGGGGTGCTCTCCTCCGCCATAGGCGGATGTACACCCCTCCGGCTGTGGATCAACTCCGTTAGTGCTGCCATGGCCTGCCGCATTGCAGCACACCGAAGGTCGCTTGCTGATTGATCCTTGCGGGTGACGCGCGGCTCTGCGAGGATCGCCGCCCACAAGCGCTCAAGATCTGAAGTGTGGGGCAGAGTAGCAATCAACGAGTGCAGGCCATACTCGAGGGCTTTGATGTAACCCAAGGCAGCTTGTGTCTCAATTTCGCAGCGTTCCACTCTTTGCTGCAACATTTCCGAGTGGTCATTCATGACGAGCGCTGCTGTTGTTGCTGTTCAGAGCTATCCGGCGAGAAGCCAATTGCCCGTCTTGGAGGACGCATTCCAGCACGTTCGATTTCCAGTGCGAGAAGCACCTCAACTTGGTCCAGCACTTCACGCACGGCCGCATTTGCAGCGGCGTCATGGTGCTTGCTGCGCACATGCAAGCTCATCAGCGACGCGAGCTGTACACGAAGCACCTGACGTTCAGTGAGTGGCAACTGGTCAATCATCAGTGCCAAAGTGGCCGTGGGTACGTGCGCGCTGCGGAGGCCAATTTCGATAGGAGACAACGTGTGGCTCGCAAGGTCTTCAATCACAACGTCACTCATAACGGTGTCCTCGTCAGTAGGTTCCCAGTGACAAGGATGATCCCGCGCGGATGCTCAAACCATGCAACAAGTCCGAAATTGCAGATTAGACGGCCGGGTCAGGCAGGTAGCGCACCGATGGCCGCTTTGAGCCGCTGGAGCAGTTCGTTTAAGGAAACCAAGTGAGATGCGACACCATCCCTGAGTATGGCGGCATGGATGATCCGTAGCTCCAAGGCTCCGGATTCCGCCATGATTGATCCCAATCCACCACCAATGCGGTGTAATAGCTGCTCGCAGGACTCAGTGTCGAGCCCTTCGACGGCCCGTTCCAGTGCATCTATGTCATCCAGGCAGAGTCTGCGGAAGGAGGTCAACATGCTGAGAGCCAGCCCCGACGGCCCGAAGACCTCTTGCAGTTGCTCTACACTAAGAAGACCGAAGTCTGCGACCTGCTCACTATTTCGGTCACGGAGTGCCTGCCCGGTGGTCGCCTGGAGTTTTCGTTCTGCCCTCTTCTTGCGCGGCAACCAGCGCTCTATGGACGCACGTAGCGCATCTAGCGAGACTGGCTTGGCAAGCAGCTCATCTATACCCGCCTTGGCGGCGCGGTCCGCTTCGTTCGTTAAAGTACTGGCGGTTATCGCAACGATAGCCATTCGCTCTCCATCGCCCTCTCCTTCCCGAACCCTCCGAGCTAGCGTGTAGCCATCAAGTACGGGCATCTGGCAGTCGGTCACGATGAGGTCGAAGCAGTCGTTCTGCAAAGCAGACATAGCCTGAGCACCGTCCTCCACGATTAAGAAGTCCAGGTGCAGCTGCTGCATACGCCAGCGCATTAGTTCCCGGTTTGTCTCGTGATCCTCGGCGACCAGCACCTTCCAGCGACCTCCGTCACCTGGTGGATCAATGCTCACGACAGCAGAACGATGCAGGGGCTCGACAGCGCACTCTTCTTCCCCCCCAACGTCTGATAGGGGCAGCGATAACGAGAACGTGGCTGACGTGCCCTTGCCTTGCTCGCTATCCAGCGTCAGCTCACCGCCCATTAGGGAAGCCAACCGGCGACTAATGCTTAGCCCTAGCCCCGTGCCGCCGTACTGGCGGGTGATGGATGGCTCGGCCTGCGTAAAGGGGTCGAAGATGCGCTGCATCTGTTCTTGAGATATGCCAATGCCAGTGTCAGATACACAGATGCGTATCCGCTGAGCTGCGGCTTCGCTCGCATCCACGGTAATCGCAACCTTGACTATCCCCTGCGCAGTGAACTTGATCGCGTTACCCACCAAGTTGAACAATATCTGCTTCACGCGTATTTCATCGGCCAGGTGGCGGCTAGCGAGATGAGGTCCGATCTCGGTAGACAGTAGCAGCCCCTTGCTAGCTGCACCACCGGCGAACATCTCTATTGTGGCTGATGCCAGCTCCCGCAAATCCACTGACCGCAGCGCCAGTGTGAGTGCATTGGCCTCAATCTTTGAGAAGTCCAGCGTGTCATCTAGCAGCTGTCGTAGCATGGCAGCCGACCGTTCCATCGTCGCTAGGATTGCTGTCTGCTCCTCATTCAACCGCGTGTGACTCAATACCTCGAGCATCCCAACTATGCCGGCCATTGGAGTACGGATTTCGTGGCTCATTGTTGCAAGGAAGTCGGCCTTGACTTGGCCGGCCCTCTCCGCTTCGGCCTTTGCCGCGCTGAGCGCCTCAGACTGCTCATGCGCATCGGTGACATCTACCCAGTAGCCGATCCAGTCCACGCCTGCCTCCTGACTCTCCATTGGCTCGCCTTTGGAGTAGACCCAGCGCCACCCTCCTGGAGACAACGTACGAAACTGGAAGGATAGGCCGCCACCTGTAGTAGCCGCATGTCCAGCTTCAGCATTGATTCGTTCCCGATCATCTGGGTGGATCCGCTCAAATGCCAATCGCTCATCGTTGAGCGCATCTTCCAGATCAACACCGAACAACGAATAGAAGTCGCCTGCGATGAAAGGAAAGCTATATGTGCCATCGGATGAACGGTGAAGTTGGTACACCACTGCCGGCAAGCGTCGAGTCACTCGCGCTAGACGGTCCTCTGCCAAGCGACGCTGCACAACCTCTCTACGGAGGCGCACATGTCCGCCCGCATGAACGATCCCTGCCGTCAGAAGGACAAGCGCCACAGGCGCTCCCCATAGCAGCACCTGCCTCCAGTCAATCGCCGGGCGGAAGTCAATAGCCAGCCAATCGCCTCTGATCGCCTCGTGCTCACGCGCTGGCATCGCTGTCAGCATCTGATCGAAGGCCGTCACGAGGGAGGCCTGGTCTCGTCCTGCCGAGAGCACCAATCGATCATCAATGCCAGCCGGCGCGGCGATCTGTAGCCTGCCGGCGTAGGTGTCACGGAGAATACGGTCTATCACTGCCAAATTCCCGATGGATGCATCAGCGCGCGCGTCATTCACCATTCGCAACGCCCCTGATGTATCAGCAGCTCGGACGATCTTCGCCTGCGGCGCCTGGGCGAGGAGAAGCGGGCCAATTCGGTCTGGGTCAGATAGCGCAACGCGTCGCCCGTTGAGGTCGCGTAGGTCGATGACCCGAGGCGATGCAATGGAGGTGACTACTACGTTGGAGACGGTCAAGAACGGTTCGCTGACGTGCCTGCCGTAACGTAAGTCCTGCGCGCTATCCGATACCGCAATTGCGGCATCCAGACGCCCATCACTCAGTGCCTGCCGCATGTCCTGCCACCGGTCGAACGCAACGACCTTCAGGTTGCGCGCGCCGGCCTGCACGAATCGCTCCAGGTACTCGCCTGCAATTCCGGAAGGCTCTCCATGGCCGTCGATGAAAGCAATCGGCATCCAGCTCTTCATCACCCCGAGCCGAACCGGCCTCGCGAGGGCCTCGCGCTCCTGGATGGAGAACCGCAGCCCAGCCGCTTTACTCCATTCAAGTGGATCCAGCCACTTTACTCGCAGTGCGCTGAGACTCGCATCGGGCAGAACCGCTAGCGCTGCGTCCAGCGCTTCTACAAGTGGCTGTTTAGCGTTTGGAACCCCGAAATGCAGGCTGGTCGGTCCCAAGTCGGCTGGCTGGAGCAACTCAAGGTTTGCGAACTCTGGTTCACTTGCGAAACGCTGGATTACGTAGGCATTGCCGACGTAGAAGTCAGCGTCGCCGGAGGAGACGAGTGCTAGAGCTTCACTGCTACTTCCTGTTTCAACATAGAGAGAATCCGGATACCGCTCGCGTACTCTCATCCCGGTGACATGGTCACGCTCAATTGCTATGCGTAGCCCTGCCAGGTCTGGCGTAGCCTCCGCCCGACCGTCTTTCCGACGCGAGGCGATCCCCAAGGGCGCTGACGCATAGGCGCGGGTAAATACCATGCAGTGGGTTCGCTCCGAAGTCAGGACCAAATCCATCACTACGTCAATCTCGCCGGAGCAAGCTGCCTCCAGTACCTCGTTCCAATTCCTGTAGACCTTAGGCTCCAGAGTCAGGCCTAAGCTGTCGGCCGCCGCCTGCAACGTCTCCGGTGCAAGTCCTTCTGGACGCCCATTCCGGACAGTCTCAAACGGTGGCCATTCGTTGTTGTACACTCCGACCCGTATCTTGGGATGAGCCCGTACCCAGGCTTGCTGCTGCTCGGTGAGGGATATCTGGGCATTTTGCGCGCCTGCGACATCGCACGCCAACGCTGCAAGGAGGAGCATCGTCCTTCCGATAAATTGCAGTGTGTGCACTGTTCCTCCTCAAGGTTTTTCAGCAATTCCTGAATGTGGAGCCACGAACCAAGCCATGGAACTTCGCATTATTCTGGCTGACGACCATCCTATTGTCTTGATCGGTGCTCGTGCAGTCATCGAATCCAGTGGGGTTGGCCGCGTCGTGGCCGAGGCATCTGGAACTACTGAGCTGCTACAAGTCCTGGGTGATCACGCCTGCGACGTGCTGGTTACGGATTTCGCTATGCCTGGCGGGGAGCAGGCCGACGGTATCGCAATGCTCAGCCTTATCAGAAGGCGCTACCCAGCTCTACCAATCGTCATGCTAAGCATGGCAAGCAATATCGGAATCCTCCGTTTGGTGCACTCGATTGGCGTTTTGGGCCTGATAGACAAGAGCAGTTCGCTGCGGGAAATACCAGACGCAATACTTGCAGCGAAGCGAGGCCAACCATACATTTGCAGAGGCATCACCAGCCGTTTGAACGATTTTGGTGAATCAGACTCAATCGCTTTCGCTGGGAAGCAGCCTACACCTAAAGAACTGGAGGTGATGCGACTGCTTGGCACTGGCCTCACAGTGACCGAGATTGCGGCAAAGCTAAATCGAAGTGTCACGACGATTAGCCGGCAGAAAGGTGACGCCATGCGGAAACTCGGCGTTACTAACGAAGCGGAGTTCTTCGCGTTTCTGCGCAGTCATGGCTTGAGCGAGTAATCGGGACGGGATAATTCTCCTGAATCCATTTGCTAGCTATTGAAAACTGGCACGCCACTCGAACCTCCAGCCCAGTTAAAGCGTCACCTATGGCGGTGAGGTTGAAAGTGAGCTACATAGGTTTGGGGTGGACTCTCGCTTGGTAACGAACAGGACGTGGTCGTGGTCGTGGTACTTAGCGACCTCTGGACCCGGCGCAACCCCGTGTTGAGCACGTTTCATTAATATCTAACCGCGGCAGTAGTGCTGTCTTCACCACTGGGTATCACCACAGCACTTCAAGCCGAGACTATCGGCGGGATATGGGCGGTGCATCTTGTGATGTCCCGACTAGTTTCGCGGAGCACCCAAGGGGTTACGTTGTCGCTTACCGCGTGGGATCCTAAGGCGTCGGCTCCTGGTCGGACTTCGATTCTTCCAGGTCTTTTGGTAACCCCGTACAGGGATCGAGAGATCTTCTGGTAGCGAGATCGGTTATCTCCGCCTCACTGAGGCTTGGCGGCTCGGACGTAGGGCTAGGTGACCACAAGAAGGTGCCATCCCAAGCATCGAGCTCAGCAGGCGGAAGAGGAACAATGACGTCTAGGTCAGGAACTTTTGCGCCATCATTGAGCATAAGCAGCATCCTCACCCGCTCGTAGCGGCTTGCTCGCTCGCGGTCTTGGCTATCACTATCGTTTCTGCGACTACGCAACTCAAAGATGCTCTTAAGCCTTGCGACCGCATACGTGTTGCCTTGAATGGTCAAAGCATGAAGAAGCTCGATATTGCTCTCTGATTTCCCGCCGGCGCTCCCTCGTTCTGCTAACTCGTATCGAGCCCGTTGGTCCCCGGCCACGGCGGCGCAGGTAAGAAGTGACATAACCAACCCGCTACCGGACTTCTTCGCACCGAACGCACGCCCACTGACAGTGGACGGATCAAGAAGATTAACAGCCCTCATCTGCCCATCCACGCTACCTAAGCTTGCGGCTTTAAGGTACAAAGGAAGCGCAGTTGCAGGCGAACATCCCATCATTTCGATATTTCCGAGCGTTACTATTGCATCCACCGATCCCGCCGCCAGCATTTGATCAAGCAGCTTCTGTCTCTCCTCATCCCGACTAACTTGGCGGCGGTCAAGCACCCCACTATAGGTATCGGAGGTGCTCCAAGACAGCACGTTACGCAACGCCTTGGCTGCTCGGATATCCCCGTGAGCCACTCCAATTCGATAATAACGAGTGAGCTTCTGCACTGCGACTACAGCGTCTTGATTGTTCACCGGTAGCTGAGCGCCGGCCTCAAGGTGCTGGGCGAAGCGGTACAACCGTTCCACGTCAGCCTCTACGACTCCATCACCCTCCACTTGGGTAACACATTTGAATTCCGGTCCAGGCGCAGCGGTTTCTTTCGCTCTACATTTGGCCGCAGTCATCGTGGATATTAGGAGAAATCCGATCACCAGGATGTTTCTAGCTTTTTGCGGCGCGGATACGCAAGCACATGCAGCGGGCTGGTTCATCAGGGGCGTTCTCGCTCGTGCATCCGCCGCGCTTCGCTATAAGCTCTAGGTAGTCGCTGCATTCTCATCCAGCGGGCGATTAGTGCACCGAAGATGATAGATAGCGCCAGCCAGGCACCTAACATAACGGCGACAGCTATCAATGCGCTGATCATTCTTTCACCCGACCAAGGTTGATCGATCCACATGCCACCACCTTTCGCACAGCCCACTGCTCGACGCGGCTACCGTGCGTCGGGCCGCCTGCCATGATGCCCACCCAAAGTCTCATAAATGACAACCTGTGATCTAACGGTAAAGTGCGCCCAACCTGAGGTCGCTCAACCGCCCCATACGCATGCCGGAATCATGAGCGATGTAAAGCGCCGTATGAAGAGCAACGATAGACATAGCACCGATGATGAGCCAAAGCCGCCGGCTCGAGAACACTTCATCGGCTGGCTGTGCCCTATACGGCACGCCTTCGAACGATGCGAGCGATAGACGCCCGACGTGCCGCAAGCCCTTTTGTCCATCCCATCGTTAAGGATAAACAAGGGATAAAATGACTTGTCCACTGATCATACCCGGCACAACCGGCGTACCCGCATCCAGGCGACGCAACGTCACCGAAATTGGGAAAGATAGCCCACCGGTGCCGTTGATAACCCCGTTTTGCAGGCTGAACCCCGTAAATTCGCCGCCCAAATTCCTTGCCCATTCAAGGCCGACACCGCTTACGTACCCATCACCTTTCTCCAACGTGATCAATTTGGTCGTGTTGGTCGGATTTCTTGCGTCGTGGGCATGCACCCTCGGTTGAACTAACATCGCATGGGATTGGCACGACTGAAGAGGCACGTCAAAGGTAAAGGTCCGTCCCTGGAGGGTCACGTCGCGAGCACTTAGGCTTCCCAAGGAAAGGGGGACGTCGTTGTTCAAGGTGCATGTCGCGAAAATAGCCACCCCTAAGTCAGCGAACCCATGCTTGGTCATCAAGGATGGTTGGAAGCCACCTTCGGACGTCCCGGCCCCGATCTTAACCATGTCACTCTCAGCAAGAAGAGGACGATAGTTACCGCGGATCGCCGCCCGACGCAGGAGACGCCGTCGAATGGTGAAGGTCACCGTGGTTCGGTCGGTTGGACTGATGGAGCCCATTGAGACGTTCGAAGACACAACCGGTTGGAAGTGACCGTTGCCCGAAATATCAACCTCTAAAATCATCGTAAATACATGATCTTTGAAATCGAGCGAGGCGCCCGGGTTGACAACACTTACGGACGTGTAGCTCTGCCCCTCGAAATTGATCGTTGTCCAACTCGAGGCAAACCTGTACGAGCCGATACGCACCTCCAGCGGCGTGCCATCCGGGATGCCGGCAGCCGGGCTGCAGTCAAACGTGTAAACCGTTTCAATCGAATTAACTACGTGGTATTCCGGTCCTGCATCTTGAACGGACTGCCCACCCACAGCCATCTTGGCAGGATCGATCGTGTTAAGAGACGCACATGCGACTGCGTGAGCCTTGGGGTGGAGCATTATCCAAGCCAAAAGGGCCCAAATGACGATGTTCTTCATGGCGCATACCTTAAAGGACAGTACGGAAACGGTTAGAGGAAGGGTGGGAGCGAAAGGACGTCCCTTACTTACGGAGCGCGTCATCGCTGTGCCGTCGTCGTCGACGCGATGCAGGGCAAAGCCATCACGTCGCCGGTAGACGGCGATGCATCCAGAGCGGGCACGACGACTTGGCATCGCAGGGCCGCATCGCTCGTCTGCACGTTGAGCACTTCGCCCTCGGCCAACGAGTGCACCAGCACGACATTGCCCTGGCCCACGGTGCCGCGCAGGGCACCGGACGTGTCCGTGACCGGCGCACCAAAAAATGCAGCGCCCTCGCCCGTGTGATCCAGACGGATGAGGCGGTTTTTCGTTCCGGTCACCTGGTAGGTCAATCGCACCACCGCGCCGGCGCGCGGCACGGTACGCTGCACGCTGCTATCAAATTCGATCATGTCCTGCGCGGTGCCCGTATCCACGCTGACGCTGTTCATGCGGTACGGGCGAAGGTTGTTCACGATGGCGTAGCCGCGGTGATCGACGACGGCGCTGGAGCTGGTGAGCGTGGCCCCGGCGGCATCCTTCGCATCGACGATGCCGATCGTTCCAGAAAGTGACGGTGCCAGGGTGACGCCGCCTGCATGGAGCACGAGGCCGCCGGACATGGCCGCGGACGTCTGATCCGAGCGCGACGTATGGCTGTGACTGCCGTTGAGCTGGGCCCACGGTCCGCGGTAGCTGGCTCCGGCGGTGTAGTCGTGACCGTCCTGGCTGCCCTTGGCCACCGAGGCGTTGTAGGCCAGGCGTCCGGTGTCGCCGACCGCGCCATTGATGCCCGCACGCCAGTCGTCATGATCAGTCCCTTGATAACGGCTCAGCGACAGCTGCGTACCGGAGCGCCCTGCATCGCCCAGCGGAATGGACACGCTCAAGTTAATCTGATGATCCGTACGGCCGAAGGCATCCTGGCTGCGGCCGCCGGCGATGGCGTACGAGGCGCGTCGCACGGTACCGGAGTAGCCCAGTTGATAGTTCGTTTCGCGACCGGACCTCGCCCAGTAATCGTTGCTGGAGCCGGAAAAAAACAATGAACCGGCCTGACAGGGCAGTGTCTGGCTCACGGTCAGCTGCAACGTGTTGCGGCGCTGCTGCAATACCTGCGTTGCGCCATCGTGACCGGTCGCCCATGACGGACCGGCAAGCACCGTCGCTGCATCACGCAGGGTGTAGAACCCGGAACTGGAGAAGCGGTACGCGGCAACCGCGACGCTCGTTCCTGAGGTCGCCAGACTCTTGCTGTACGTCGCGCGGATGCTTCGACCTGAGCGCGTATGCACCGGCGCCTGGGGGCGAAGGATCGAATGGGTCAGGTCGACGGAGAACGCGCCGACCGAAGTGTTAATCGCCGCGCCGGTCAGCGCCGACATGTAGCTGGAACGCTCAGCGACCTGGGCGCCGCCGAAGAGCGTGACGGCATTGCTGATACCACGCTGGTAGGTACCTTCAGCAAAGCGAAGGTGACGGCCACCACCATAGTCCTGCGTTTGACCCGCCGTCGCCGAATAGCGATACAGGCCCGGGCGAAGCAGGCGCGGTACGAAGGAGAACGGCACGGTAAAACGGTTGATGCTGCCATCGGTCTCGAAGACCGTCACTTCGAAGTCGCCGGCAAAACCCGTGGCATGCAGATCGTCGATCTCGAACGCACCCGGCGCGACGCTTGCCTGGTAGACGACGTAACCGGACTGGCGCACTTCGACCTTGGCGTTGGAGCGCGCGATGCCACGCACGACCGGGGCGTAGCCGATCTGCGAATCGGGCAGCATGCGATCGTCGCTGGCCAACTGCACGCCATCAAAGCCGATCGACTCGTAGAGTTCACCGGACGTATTGGAGCGGCCCAGCAGCAGCTGGGAGCGCCACGAAATCACGTCGCGCTGCGCGTAGCCGGCGATGGAGCCCAAATGGTTCTGGCCGCGCTGCGACCATGAATACGATGCATCGTGATGCAAACGCCAGCTACCGAGGCTCAAGCCGCTGGACAAACGCAGATAGCCCTGCAACGTATCGCGACCCGGGCCGCCGGTGCGACGGTACACGTTGGTCGAATAGGCGACGGTGGCCGCCGTTTCGCCGTTATCCCACAGCGACGGGTCGACGTAGCCGCGCGGGGTAGCAACCAGCGCCACTTGCGGGATCGAGAGCTGCAGCTCCAGCTTGTCCGGCACGAAGGTCGCCGACGCAGATTCCATGAGTGACGGCAGGTCCAGGCAACCCTCGCCCACGCCAGCCACGGGGCTGACGAGGACATTGCCCCGCGCATCGGCGCCGGGCAACCGCACGCCCAGTGTCGTCAGCAAGGCCGACGTCAGGCACGGCGTGGCGTTGCGATCACCGTCCATGACGCGGAGATTGACCGTGAAACGGCCGATGCGGGTGCGATTGACGAAGACGTCGGCCTCGTAGGCGCCGGCCGGGAGTGCCTGGCCACGCTCGAAGCGGCCCAGGTCACCGGCCATGCTGCCCACGAAGGACGCGTTGAACGACACGGCTGCCGGCTCCATGGCCGGCGAGGGCGAAGGCGCCGCCTGGCTGACGCTCGGCACGACCAGGGCCACGGCGATCGCGAGACCTAACGGCCGAAGCGTGGCGGTGATCTGATCGGTCCAGCGGGATGAGGGAGTCGTGGTCATAGTCTGCTGTCAGTGGCGGGCATGCAGCACCGCCCGGCGGTGTTACCGCGGTAGGTACGTGGAAGGGGCGCAACGACGGCCCGGCGCGCCGCCGGGAGGGCGTGGGCGATGACTAGGGCGCGCTGGCCACGGCGGTGGGTGCGGCCAGCCGGCCCTGGCCATCAATCAGTCCGCCGTGGTCACTGACCCAGCGCACGGCGAACGTGGCGCTGGCCGGCAATGCCTTGGGTAAAGGAAAGCGTTTCGTGGCAAACGGTGCCACCATCTCGCCCTCAAGCAGGGTGCCGTCGGCCAGCGTGACGTTGGCCACCGATACGTAGTACGCCGCCGCGTTGCGGGCTTCGAGGAAGGCTTTGCCCTGGTCGTGGACCATGATCCAGACGAGCGACTTGGCCGCCTGCTCCGGTGTGCCCGGCAACTTCGCCGGGCGCAGAAAAATTTTCAGTCGCGTACGAATAGCGAACTGCAGGGTGCTGGTCGTGCTGTCCTCTGAGGAGGGCGGTACGTCCAGGATATTGATGTAGTAGACCGTTTCACGATCGGTAGCGGGCGTCTGGCCCAGGTGCATCAGGCGCAGGGCCTGGCCGTGCTCCGGTTCCATGCGCGCAAGCGGCGGCGTGACCAGGAACGGCGCGGTGACTTTGCTCGGGTCGGCGTCGGCGTCGCCGTCGTCCACCCATGCTTTGACCAGGTGCGGCACCTTGCCCGTGTTGACGACATTGACCGTGACGCTGCGCTGGCCGACCGGGTAGATCACCCGCGTGGCATTGACCTGGATCGTCGCGCTGGCCACGGCCGGCAGCAACATCATCAGACTCAGCGCAAGAGAAGCAAATCGGTATGTACGGCGCATGGCAACCACCTCAAGTGAAAGGAAACCTCGACCGGGACATCCCGGCCGAGGTGCGTGCATCAGTTGTACGAAAGGGTGTACTCAACGGTCGTGGACACGTCGCCCTGCCCGGCCGCACCGCCCGAAGCGCGGTAGCGGGCGGTCATCGGGAACTCGTTGTCACCCGTGGCATTGACGGCAAAATCGATCTTGTCGTTGGCCAGGTGCAGCGGCGTACCGGCCGACACCAGCTCTACTTCGACGTTGGCGGCCGTGCCGGTGTTGGTCAGGCGACCCGTCGTCGGGTTGATGTTGGCGCCGGAGAACGCCATCTTGCCGAGCTTGCCCGACTGACCGACGCAATCCGCGCCGCCATCCAGCTTCAGGCTGAAATCGGTATCGCCGTTGGTGGCACCGTCGGTACCCAGAGCGGACGTTGCCAGCTCGGGCAACTTGATTTCGATGGCTTTCGCCGCGCCCTCGGCGCCGGTGCCCGGGCCCACGATGCAAGTGGTGGCGGTGATGTCGCCGGTGAAGGTGATGGTGCCGTCGGCGGCGCTGGCGGCCATCGAGGCCACGAGTGCGGTGCCCGCAAAGGCAAGACGCAGGGTAGAAAGGTTCATGTGCGGTCCTTGAAATAAAACGGTCTGATTGGCATGCGGTGTACGTCGCCCCCTGCGCGTCGCGCGGGACCCTACACCTGCGATTGAATGTCGATGGGCGAATCACCCTCGACGCGACCGGCCCTGCATCAGGGTGGTCTCCGAGCACTGCCACCCTGGCATGTGCAGCTCGCCGGACATTCCGGACGGCTGGCTCGTCTCCCTCAGGGGATGCGAACCTCTTGAATGACACGATACGGGTCCACCGAGAGCCGCGATGTAGTTATCGGCTCAAATGACGCCGACACCGTGTAGGCCCTCACCTACACGCACGTCGCGGCCCGTCGATCTTGTCCTCGGGTTGCCTCTCGGCCACAGCCCCACGGTTCGCCAAAAAGCACAAAGGCCTCGTGAGAGGCCTTGTGGATGTGTCAGGGCATGGGTTGGAGTGACGAATTAAACGCTCGCCACCGGCCATCGGCACCTTCCAGACTCACCGCGACGGTGCGCCCGGCCATCTGCAGTTTGTGGGCGCGCCGTGCAGCGTAGAGGATGGCGTCAATGCGTGAATCGAACTCGCGCTCGGCGATATCGCCAATGTTGAGCGAAGTGGCTAGGCATACGACATCCTTCAGGCACACGCCGTCCTGCACACATCTGGAGAGCGTGAGGTCGATCGATGCAGTGGGCCGCGCAGCGCGGCGAGAGACGTGCTCCATGACCCAACGGTGGGACGACGAAGCGAGTTGGCCATCCTTGGCCACAGTCCGTTGGGTATCGGCGTTCTACAGGGGGAAGATCCCGCCGATCCGGTAACGATACGGATACCCAGCCTGAGCGTCCGTAGCTATTTCCTCAAACGTCCCGCGTGTATGGCGGTTACGGCGCCGGGGCGTCGATCAAGCCTTGCGCCTCATCGATCCATGTCGCCAACGCCTGGGTGAATCGTTCCACGGCCGCGGCGGACACCGATGGATCCGCCCCCTCCTGAAGCGTCGCCTCGACCTGGCGCCCCAAGGCCACCAGAGCACCCCGGTCGAACATCGCCAGGGCGCCGATCGTTCGATGGATCCAGGCGGCTGTCGTGCGACGATCCCAACGCTCGCCGTCGGTTGGTCTGTCCTTTCGAGCCGCGGACACGACCAGGCTAAGCACGTGAAGGGCCGTGGCGCGATCACCAAAGTCTTCCATGGCCGAGGCCAGGTTCACCTGACCGGTGAAGCCCTCCGTCGGTTCGGGCCGCTGCGCCAAGGTCGACGGCGACCCGCCGCCCGGCATGGGAGCACCTGCGTCAAAGTACGGGTGAAGCGCCTGATACAAGGCGGGCAATCGCATGGGCTTACTCAGCCGAAGATCAAAGATCCCGGCGTCGTCCGCCGCATCGGTGCCCACGGTCGCCGACAACAGCATGATCGGCACGCGCGCACGTCGATCGGTCGCCTCCTGGGCGCGCCACTGTCGCGCCCAGGCATCGCCATTGAGTGTGGTCAGGAACAGGTCGGTGATCACCACCCCAAAGGAGGTCGCCGTCAGCTGCGTGAGTGCCTCCGGCCCATCGTCGACGATGCAGTAGGTCAAGCCGAGCGCCGCAAGCTGGCGACCGATCAGTTCGCGGTTCACCACATGATCTTCGACCACCAGCACGTCGGCTGCCCAACCCTGAGCCACGGCGCGGGAGACCAGCGTCGGCACGCCCGTAACCGCGTCCGCCGCCGCCCGCTGAGGAAGCAACAATTGCAGGGCGAGCTGCAGCGCGCGCGGACTGACCGGATGGGCCGACACGGTAACGGCGTTGCCGTCCGCCTCGTAACCTGAGGTCAACAGGCGTGTCGTCACGTTAAGCCGAGGCAGGCCGGCGTCCTCGGACGAAGCGTCATCGTCGATCTGCACCCCCGCACCGGCCACCGCTGAGGTCACGCACGACAGGCCCATGCGCCCAAGCGCGCCCATCACTGCCGCGACCGCCGGCGAGGGCACCTCCGGGCAGGCCACGAGCACTCCGGCGAACTCGCTCGCGAGGGGCGAACCATCGACTGCGCATCGCAAGCTCAACGTGACCGTCGTTCCCTGCCCCACGCGACTGTCGAGCGTTAACGCGCCGCCCATCAGCGTTGCCAACCGCTGGCAGATGGCCAAACCCAGGCCACTGCCGCCAAACTGGCGGTGGATGGATGGGTCGGCCTGCGTGAATGCGGCGAACAAACGCGACTGACGGTCATCGGCGATGCCCATGCCGGTATCGGTCACGGCCAGCGCGATCACCTGGTGCCCCTCGCGATCGATGGCCTCGGCATGTAGCGCGACGGTAATCGAACCTGCGTGGGTGAATTTGATGGCGTTGCTGAGGAGGTTCGACAGGATCTGCCGGACGCGCGTCGGATCGGTACGGTGCAAGCCCGCTACGGCGGCGTCGATGGCGATATTCACCTGAAGGCCTTTGCTCGCCGCGTCCGCCAGCAGGCCACCGACCGTACGGTCGATGAGATCCGGAAGGTCGGTGGGGAGCAGTTCCAGGGCGATGCGACCTTCGTCCAACTGGGTGAAGTCGAGCACGTCGTCCAGGATGCGTTGAAGGCTGCTCGCCGAGTCGTCGACCACAGCGAGCAAGTGCGCTTGCTCGGCATTCAACGGGGTATGGCCCAGCAATTCGAGCATGCCCGTGACGCCGTTCATCGGCGTGCGGATTTCATGGCTCATCGTGGCCAGGAACCGCCCCTTCGCCGATGCCGCAACTTCCGCGGCAGCCCGGGCCTGCTCCAGCGCCGCCGCCTGATCCACCAGATCGGTAATGTCGATCCAGTACCCGCTCCACGTGGTCTCCCCATCGGTGCGGCTCAACGGTGTCGCCGACGAGCGAATCCAGCGAATACCTGCCGCAAGCTGCACCCGAAATTCCACCTGCATGGGCGTCATGGTCGCCGACGACGCGTCGACGGCGGCCGTGATCATCGTCCGGTCGTCCGGCAGTACTTTGGCAAACGCCGCGTGCTCGTCGGCCACGATCTGCGCGCTACTAAGGTCAAACAAAGGCTCGGCTTGGCCCGCCACCATCGTGAACACCCGACGGCCATCCCGATAACGGATGAGCTGGAACACCACGGCGGGCAACGTGTCGGTTACTTCCGTGAAGCGCTGTCGCGTTTCGTCCGTGACCGCTTCGGCGACCTGCCGCCGGCGCACTTCGCGGCGCAACCGCACGTAAGCGACGATCACCCCGCCGAGCAGAAGCACGAGTACCAGCACGGGCAGTCCGAACCGCCGTACCAGTTCGCCGAGGGGTACCGAGGTGCTGTACGCATGCTGGATCCAAGTCGCGCGAAGCCGCGCCTCGACGTCGGTGGGCATGTTCTCCAGCGCGCGATTGAGCAGGGGCACGAGCCATACGGCCCGTGGCGCCACCAGGAAGGTCACGTCCGCTTCCTGACGGGGCGCCGCCGCGACTTTGAGCACCCCCGAATACTGGTGCTGCAGGAACGGATCCACCACCGCCAGATTGGCGATGTACGCATCCAGGCTCCCGTCGGCTACCGCCGCTAGCCCCTGTGCCGGCGTCTCCACGCGGTCGACCGTCGCGCCCACCTCCTGACTCAATCCCTCGAGGATCGTGGTGGCGTAGCGGCCGACCGCGACGCGGCGGCCCCGCAGCGCGCTGACATCGCCCACCACCGGCTCATCCCGCCGCATGACGGCGACCAGCGGCACCCGAATGATCGGCAGGGTCGACGCGGAACCTGGCAGGTCATGGGCCACGACGGGCGCGCCAATGATCAGGTCGAGCATGCCCGCCCGCGCCTGGCGGAGCGCAAGCGCGGCATCGGCGACCGGGGTGAACTGCAGTCGCAGACCCAGCACGCGCCCCACGGTGCGCAAGACGTCCGGTGCCAGGCCCGCCGCTTGCCCGTAGTGATCGGTGAAGCTTAAGGGCTCGGCACCCGGGTCGTAGCCCACCCGGAGCATGGGCGAGGCGCGCAGCGCCGCCTCCTCCTCGGTGGACCGCGGGACGGTCCAGTGCGCCGAGTCCCCCGTCCGCCCCAACCAACGCTCCCGCAACCACGCATGGTCATCGCCGGTCAGACCCGCGAGCCCCTCATCGAGCGCCGGTGCCAGCCACGCGGCGTTATGGCTCACGCCGAACCGTAAGGTGTCGAACGGCAGGGCGGTGGCACCCACCACATGCAAATCACCGGCGGCCATGTGCGCGATCAGGGCACGGGCGGTGTACGCGTTGGTGACGAAGGCATCGGCGTGTCCGTCGCGCACCGCTTCCATGGCCGCCTGGCTGGACGGTACGTCGACCATGGTGGCTTGCGGATAGATGGTCGGCAGCACCGGCGTCAGGGCAAAGGCCTCGACCGCCGCGATGCGGGCATGTGCCAGGTCCGCGTGATCGCGAATCGCCGAGGACTGGCGCGCCACGATGACCGGCAGCGCCTCAAAGTACGATTGCGAGTAAACCATGCAGGCGCGGCGATCTTCGGTCGGGGCGATGCTCATCACGACATCGACCTCACCGCGGCACATCGCGGCATACAGGTCCGGCCAGGTCGGATACAGCACGACCTCGCTTGCCAGACCCCGCGCGTGCAACGCCCGCGTCAGGTAGTCCCACGACAAGCCACTGACGGATTTGCCGTTCACGATCTCGAAGGGCGGCCAGCCGTTGGCGAAAACGCCGACCTGGACAGGGCGCGACACCGCCGGCGCGACCGCCGCACCGCTCACGGTCGGCGCGGCGATCGATGGGACACCGTTCATGACCAACGCCCATGCAAGTAGCACACGCGCCCAGAAAGGCGAGTGCTGCGCCGTCCGCGGTGATCCGTTGCCCGGACGCAGGCGGTGCATTGCGTTTACCGCACACGCCCCAGCGAACATCCACGACCTAAGCGATGCGTACCCGCGATGCCGGCCCCATGCGATTGAGGAAATAGCCATGCTTGGAGCCTCGCGCAGTAGGCACACTACACTTCTCATGGAATGCGGATGGCGCAGATGACCGACTTATCTTTCCTTGCCGGACGCGACAGCTCGCTGGAACTCATTATCCGTGCGTTGATCGCCACGCACCCGGATCCGTTGCATTTCAACCAGGCGCTGTCCAACTTTGCCACTGCCGCGCCCGACACGCGCGGCGCCCGGGATCTGGTGGCCTTCACCGAAGGCTGGTTGGCCGTCACGGTCCCCGTCATGCGCGCCACCGACGAATCGCATGAAGGGTTTGCCCGCGAGGTGTTTCCGTAATGCAACGTCATGCCAACCCGGTACGCCGGGCGTAGTCGATCAGTTCCTCATCGGATTGAATCGCCAACCGTTTCATGGCATCGCGCTTTTGACGGCTCACCGTCTTATTGCTTCGGTGAAGGCGGTCGGCAATCTCGCCCAGCGTCATCCCTTCGGCAATCATCCGCACGACATCGATCTCCTTGGGTGTCAGCTGGCTTCCCGGCGCATCGACGTTCATGGCATCGGCGGCTTCAAGCGCCGCTACGATACCGGCACTGCGGTACCAGCCACCGGCCACGGTCTGCCGCACCGCCTCCACCATCTCCGCCAGCGGCGCGGCCTTGTCGCACATCCCCTGACATCCCTGCGCGGCGATTGCGCGCAGTGCGACCGGGTTCGCGATCATCGTCATCACGATGACAATGCGGTTCGGATATAGGCGCCGGATACGGCTGAGCATGTTCAGCCCGTCGGCCACCGCGTCGTCGGGCATGGCGAAATCCGTGATCACGATATCCCACTCAACCGTCGACAAGTGCGCGAAAAGCTCGCCCGGCGTCGCCGCCTGGGCCACCACGGTCACGTCTCCGCCACGCTCGAGCATGATCGCCATGCCGACCCGCATCGCGGGGTGATCATCGGCCAGCACGATGCGGATCATCAGGCATCCCCCGCCGTGTCGTCCAGATGACGAATGTAGTCGTGCAAGTCGCTGTTGTTGGTCAGACCCACTTTGGCCATCGCGCGTTGTTTGAGCGTACTGACGGTACTGAAGGAGCGCTCCAGCGCATCGGCCACCTCACGAAGGTTACGCCCTTCGCCGAGCAGCTTCAGCACCGCTCGCTCGCTCGGGCTTAATTTCGCGCTCTTGATGATGGCGCCCTTGGGCACCCGGACATGGAGGGTATCGACCAGGCTGGCGAAGGTCTCCGAAATAAACGTGTCCCCGGCGACGGCCCGTCGCAGCGCGCCCGGCAGCACGCGAAGGGGCTCGCTCTTGTCGACCAGCGCGCGCACGCCGCAATCGCGCATCGCCTGCAATACCACCGGCCGCCGGATCATGGTCAAGACCACGACGGGGAGCGTGGGGTACGTCGTGGTCACGTACTCCAGGTAGTCCAGGCCGTCCTCGAAGCGCACGCCAGGCATGGCGAAATCCGTTACCAGCGCATCGGGCACCGCCGTGGCCAGCAGGGCCAGCACTTCGTCGCTGGTAGCGCCCTCGCCAGTCACCACGAACTCGCTGGATGCCAGCGCTGCGGCAACGCCGCCACGCACCGCCTCGTGATCGTCCGCCGTGTAAATGTCGTGCCGAAATGCCATGCGAACCTCACCGTCGTCAGCCAAGTCCCGAAGTACCTCATGCCCATCACGAGCTCGCGCTCACCGCGCCTCGATTTGAGGATATTGCCACGTTCGCTCTTCACCCGCCGTACTAGGGTCAAACCAACGCCGGTGCACTATCGCACCTTGCCCTGAGGCTCCGGGGAAGGACGAGGTGCGGCGTTGAAGCGACGTTCACCACAAGGGGGTGGGAACGCGCAAGCAGAAGGGGAAGCCATTCATGATCCAATGGACCTGTGTTTTTGCCGGTGGCCCTGACCACGGCCGCATTCATCGCCAGTGGGTACCGCGGTCCGTACTCAAACCGCTCGCGCCGCTGTCCAGCGATGGGGCACACTGTCCGCCCATGGTCGTTTCGTACGACCGGACGCGGTGCCATGCCATCTGCGTCCACCCGAAGGCCAACCCGGACGATGTGCAGTTGGCCGAACGTATTGCCCAATCCCTGGGCAAGCTCAACTACCGGCCGCGCCGCGCCTCGCCCTGACTAGGGCAAGCCGACCATGCGGTACTGCGCCGGCGACCGGCGCAGTACCTGGGGTCTTACTTATCTTTGTCGATAATCACGTTCGGGAACTTCGCCTGCACGCACTGTGCGTAGTCACCCTGACGAAACGCGTTATGCGCCGTCTGGTAGCCCACTAGCTGGCACTGGTAGCTCAGGCCGCCGACCGTACCGGCCGACCAGGACCAATCCATTTCCCAGTAGATGGGCAACGCACCGGCACCCTGTTCGTCGAACTGCTTCATCCCGGCGCAACCGAGCACTTCGCTTTCCTCGATCGGCACGCCGAGCTCGCGAGCAAACTGGCGGTAGTACGCAATACGGTTGACCGACTGCGCGTTCTCACCACTGCCGCCGCATTCCACGCCGCCGTTGATGATCTGCGTCGTCACGCCGAAACCGTGCTTCAGGCCATTGGCCAGATCGCGGTCGTTGGGCTGCCAGGTACCGTCGATCACATGGAGCATGGACGGCTTGGGCGGCTGCGGGTACACATAGAAGAATACGGCGCTGGCCAGGTTCAGCCAGGTATCGGCCACCAGGTCAGGACGGTCGAGCAAGGGGCGAACATCACCGTAGATCGCGTCGGAGAACGGACCGTAGTTGTAGTTATACGACAGCTGCTTGGCACCGCGCCCGAAGTAGCTCTTGAACGCGCCATCTTCGATGAACGTCCCGCAAGGCCACGCCTGACCCTGCCAGGTAGACGGCAGACATTCGCCGTTGTACCCATTGCGCATGGTTTCGGTCCAGCCCATCTCACGCACCCAGACCAGGCCCTGACGCCAATCGGGCACGCCCGCCTGCTCGCCGTTGTGGCCGCCGGTTTCCTGCGTAAAGTGCGCAAACATGGTCGCCAGCGACTTACGGCAGATGGCGTCGGAATCCCGACCGTCCTTGTACTCGGCGCAGAACGCGCTGAACTTGCCGATCGCTTTCAGGAAGCCGGTGTAGGTGTATTCCGGGGCGCGCTGCGGGAAGATGTATTCCCATTTTTCCGCCGTGATGATCGATTCGACCCGCTTGACGTTTTCCGGGTTGTCGGCGGCGCCCGGCTCAATCTTGGCCACCAGAGCGTTGTCGCGCGTAGCAATCGAGCGCTTGACCTCGGCCATAAGCGGATCGGACGTGAGCGCGGTTTCTTCATCGAGCAACTGGCTCAGCGGGATATGGACCGGCGGCAGCACGTTGTCGCCCGGCAGTTCGGGCTCGACCGGCGGCACCGGCGGTTCAACCGGCGGCTCGGACATGTCGTCGGTGTGCTCCCACGGGGAATCCTATGCGTTGGCCGCGGTGTCGACTTCGGCGGGCGACTGGCCGGGATTGGCCCACCACTTGGCCTTATAGGCCTTGTCCAGATAGACCACGACGGTACCGGCCGCATAGGACTCGGTGATGTCGTACGTAACCTGCTGAGGGGATGCCGCGTGGGCAAAGCCCGTAAAGGCGATCGAACCGGCGAGCAAACACGCCAGTAGTTTCCGATGTTTCATGAAATGTCCATCAATGGATAGCACGATGAGTCCGGCACGAGGAACACGCAGCCATGACCAGGCTCCGTTCAACGATTCCTCGACCATGTGTCGGCCTGCTCAATGCCACGCGTACGTGTGACACGTGACACGCCGCCGAGATGCGCGCACATACGCTCGTTGAAAGCCGACGGGCGGATGGTATCGACGCTACCCAGAGCGGTTCGTAGGCAAATACTCAAAGCACTTATCCGGCCAGCTCGAGGCGCTGACCGGAGACGGCTGGGTGGGTCGGGCCTGCGGCAGGTTAGTCATCCTTCTCATCACGGTCGGTCGTCGCCTCAATTTGTTCCGTCAGAGTCGCGAGCGCGTGCTGGAAGGCAGCGTCATATAGCGGCGTGGAATTCGCGTTGCCCGAGTGCTGGTCAGCAACTTCGGGCAGCACTTGTGACCACAGGCTAGCGAGCGTTGCGGGATCAGGATGAGCTGCAATGACCGCCCGAAGACCGTACTCGAGCGCCTTGAGACAGCCGCAGCTCGCCTGCAGCTCCAGTTCGCAGCGCTCCAAGCGGTGAATGATATCGGCGGAGAGGTCGTTCATAGGCTTCCAACGCAGGTCGAAACGCGATTGTAAAACCTCGGCCTCTTCGAAACCTGGACTGCCCAAGTCGAGGCGAATTGCCCTCGGACCAGTGATTTTCCGATATTCGCTCGCCCAATCTCGACTGGATGCAGTTCACAGCAACAGTCTGCTGAAAACAACTGCAATAGGCTGGCACCCATAGTTCGCTCCCATCTGCTGCTGCAGCATTGTGCCTTGCGTGATCAGGGAATGGAGTGGTGCTGCACAAGATTGCCTCGGTGTACTTGCTCACATCAACGGGCTGATCGCGCTGCAAAGCGAGAATATTTACGATGGTTGACCATCCGGTCCAAGTCATCAACCGGTAGTTTTGTTGCGCCACTGTGCGCGATCGCGGGCTAGCTAAGAGCACCGACCCTGTGCTCGCGCTGTTCGCGCCCTCTAATCTTCAGACGACACGCTGGACGGCAGCTGACGCCAGCGCAGAGAAGAATCGGCCTCAAGCTATCCAACGTTGACAGCTTAGCGCTCCAACCAAGCTGTTCTCCTGCCAACGCCGTGTTGGGCCACGTTAAAACGCACCGGAGAAGCAACCGGTAAATTCTTACACCGCTCACCCTATGTATATGGAGATAGACAACCTGCATCAGCCGACAAGCGTAGACGCAATGAAGCTCAGCGCGCCCCTAGTTAATAGCCTCGGCACTAAGTGCTACTCAAGGGGGATTTGACACGCGCACTTACCGTTTCTGCTCGATCGTCTACTGACCTGCAGCCAGTTCGATCCCCATAGCAGCCGACAAGAGCAATCTTGTCGGCTTTCTTGTTTTAGGAATAGAGAAAGGGTGATACACACATGGCAAGCTTCCACTACACCATCAAGAGCGGAAAGAAGGGCACCGCGCGCAGACACGGAGCGTACATCGACCGCGAGGGAGCACTGAGCGCTCGAGACGACCTGGTCCATTCCAGCCACGGCAACCTTCCGGCGTGGGCTGAGAACGAGCCGCGAACGTTCTGGGCAATGGCAGACCGTCACGAGCGCTCTAACGGCGCCGCCTATCGCGAACACGAGATCGCGCTGCCCAAAGAACTTTCAGTGGAGCAGCAAATCGAGCTCGCAGATCGACTCGCGTGCGCCCTGGCGGGACGTAAGCCTTATCAGTACGCAATCCATGCACCCGAGGGCGCCTTGGAGGGCGCGGGCAATCCGCACGTGCACCTGATGTGTTCCGACCGTGTTCCGGACGGAGTTGAACGCGAACCGGAACGAACTTTCGCGCGTTTCAACCCGACCCAACCCGACAAGGGCGGCTGCAGGAAGGATAGCGGTGGAAAGAGTCCCCTGGAGCTGCGTCAGCAGGTGACTGCGACGCGGAAGCTGGTAGCTGACACGCAGAACCAGATGCTGGCCGAGTGCGGGCATACCACGCGAGTTGACCACCGCAGTCATCGCGACCGCGGCCTAGCGAGGCGCCCGGAACGGCACCTCGGGCCAACGCTCATAAAGCAAATGGCTGACGCTGAGAAGGAGCAGTACGTCGATTATCGGGCAGCTCATGACGACAACACCTAGTCATAGCCGCTGATAACGGGGCGACTCCGCGATTTTGTCGCAGAATCGCTCAAAGTTCTCAGCCCTACAGATGAGAAGGTTAACTGGGGGGCGGCGAGCTCCCTCCCCCGCCCCCCCCCTGCTAGGCCTTAGCGCTATAGCGGCATCTGCTGCTGATTGAAGAAGTCGTTCATCAACTGCAGGTAGCACTTGCGGTCCCGGGCCCCCACCGTGACCCGCACCGCCCACCGCGTTTCCAGCAAACTGAGCGCCGCGTTGAGTCGACTACGATCCCGCACGGGACCGTTGCGTAGGACGTGATTCTTGGGCACATACGTATCTGAGAAGAAGCCGCCCCAGACACGAGATTTCAGGTAGTTAGCAATAGCCCGAGCATCGACAAGATCTTGAGGGGCTGCGGCTTCAGCGGAGAACAGATGTTTGTACTCCTCTACGTGCCACCGGATGATCTTGAATGCGCGCTCCAACGTATCGAGCGATATCTGCCCGGTTTCGCCTGCGAAGTAGTGCATTGCAGCGGCGAGCCGGGCGAGGATCTCCATGACCTTTGCTGCAAAGTCATTGATGTCGCTCAGGTACTCGCCGGCGCGCAGCATGCGTTCGGTTTCAATCGCCAACTGGATCCAGCGATCCTTCGCGTCGCGAGAGAACTCGACTTGTTCGCGTTGGATCGTGTTCGATTCGATGACGGTGCGGTAGCGATCCAGCAGTTCGCGAACGCGCTCTTGGAACGCCGGAAGGCATTCCCAGCTCGGCTCACCGCCATCTACGTAGCGATAGCCCATCGTCGACTGCGGCCACCCCACCAGGTAGCGTGCCCAGTGGCCGCTACCTTTCGCAACCGAGCCGCGCCTGTCCAGGAATGCCTTGAGCGGCGCGTGCTGGGTCATGATGCTTACCGAGACGCGCGGGTTCATTGCCAACAGCTGCTCGTCTGCCCGGTCGCGAACCAGCGTCTCAGGAGAGTCCCACAGTCGATTGAGCAAGCCCAGGTGCGACATCGCCTCGCTCTTGAAGAGCACGTGGCCTTCATCGGTACTGATCGCGATCGATTCACCGTCGCCCTCGAGCGCCTCCATAATGGCTTTGCCGGTGATGTCCTGCCTCAGGAAGTAGCGGAGCTTGGGTGCAACCGGCTTGTGATGGGCGTGGTCCAGCAGCTGGCCTTCCAGATCCGTCATTTCCAGCCCGCGACTGGTCGCCCGACTGATCGCACTGCGCATTCCTTTCGCTTTAGCCTCCCAGGTACCGAGCTCTGCCTGGTACAGCTCCTTCTTCTGCTTGTGACACGCCATCGCCTGGCTATCAGCTTCGCGGAACGGTGCAAACAGCAGCGAAGCGACAGTGGACTTACGCTCGCCAGACTCTGCAACGATCAGCAGGTTCTGCGAGACCGGGCGAACCTGGCCCGTCGGAAGCTTGACGTCAATCAGCCCTTGGCAGGCCATGGCGATTGCGTTGATCAGGTTCATGCCGATGAGGGCATCCGGCGCTTGAACATTGCGCACGATCTCATGCCCGGCCCCGCGCACAACGGCCATGAAGGCATCCATCGGGTAGCGCTCCGGTACTCGCTTGAAGAGGCTAGCCATTAGACTTCCTCCTCATCGGCCTGGGCAGGCTCATGCAACGTGCGGTTACACACCGAGCAAGCCAGAAGGTCGCCACACTCGCTTCGGCGGCTGCGCTCTGCGTTCAGGATCTTACGGAACTGGGCCAGCACCAGCTCGTAACCGTAGGCTGCGTTGAAACGCTCCATTACCGCACGCTTGCGCATGCGCTGGGTGAGGTACTGCTCCAGAACCGGGTAAGCTTCGCGGAAATCGGCTTCGAGTTTGCTCTTGCCGCCGGTGAGCTCCTGATTCAGTGCGAGCTCCAGCTTCTGCAAACGCGTCGTGGCGCCGGCCAACGCCTCACTGATGATGTTCATGGTCGGCAGCCCTCCTTCATGGTCCGAGCCTTGGTCGCGCGGCCTTTCAGCCAGGCGATCGCCTCGTGCGTCCAGTAGAACTTGGGTGAGTTCTCGCTGTCGTAGAGCGGGATGCCTTTGGGGAAGTCAGGGTCAGTCTTCATCAGCACGTAAGCCTGACTGCGGCCTACCGAGATCACCTGCAGCAGTTCCTTGAACCGCAGGGTCGGACGATCGACTAGGCTGTACGCGACATGGGTAGAAGCCGAGTTCAGCGGCATCGCATTGGAGCGGGACCGGGACAGACCCGGATCCTTATGGTGAGCTTGCATGATGGAGTCCTTCTTGTGCTTAGGGGAAGGATTCCGGCCGGATTCCTGGCTGGCGTTGGACCAGCTGGGACGCATTTGATCTGATAGCGAACCGAAACTCACTGGCGAAAAAATCAAGGTTTTGGAATTCGGGTCAGTTTGCGCACGTTTTGGTCCGCTTTCCGTTTCAGCTCAGTAGCTTATGATTCGAGGACGATTTGGTTCATGCTTGCTTTTAATACCTGGCCGCCACCCTAGCCGCCCTCCGGGCGTACACGGACAGGGCCGCTGCTGCATAGCGGCTGCCGAACAATCGAGTGAATCGATCGTCGGTAGACTCACCCTTTCGGATCGGTGTTCGCACCACTGCGGCCGTTCTAGCGGCCTACTGCAGCGCGTGCGCACCCATCGGGCAACGGGACGGCGCCGCTCCACTGGATGCCTACCTGTCTACCTGTCTACATGTCGCTCAGTTTCCAGTGCAATCTCTTGGACTTGTTGGCGTGGAACATGGCCATCTACTTCGAAACAAGAACCGGGTGACTTCATGCTCGTGCACATCCGCAGAGACTCGGGAATCACTTGTGCGCGTCCCTTGGAAGAGCCGAGCTGAATCAAGTCTGCCCGCCGTCATCAGCGGTAAGCGCTACGCGAGCAGCAAAGTCATTTCTTAGCAGCAATCCTGCTTGGTTCGCTGGGGCCCGAGCTACCGCCTCGCCAGCTCAGTCCGTCTGCTCACCACCGCTGCAATGGGTTCAAGGCCGCTGGCAACCCGTCTAGGAGAGCAGATGCTTCGCGCCCTTATCGACGTGTCCGTAGCCGCCGGTATTCTGGCGGCTGCGATGACTCGACTCCGTTACCGAGGCGGATCCCCAGATGCCTGGGAACGCGTCCAGCGCTGAGCAGATGCAGACTGCAAAGAAGGCCGCGTTCAAGTATCAGGATCGCGGTTTGATTTTGCGAATTGAACGAGTCTGCTGGCCCTACGGGTCTGACGCTAGCAATGGCGCTCCGGCCATGTGTTCGTAGGTACGAGGCCCACCTGCCAACCCAACCGGATCACTCTAAACATACTGCACGACCCCAGCACCATAATCCCGCTGAAACTTATGTCCAGCGCCGTCGCCGCCGTCGCCGATGGCGATGTGTTCGACTCTCTCCATGGTCCGCCTACTATTTCCGCACAAAAAAAACCCCGCCGGAGCGGGGCTTTCTTGATCAGTGCTTGGGCCGTGCTAGGTCTGCGAACTCAAGGATCGCGGCTTTATCAGCGATCGGAACTACGTCGGTCCCCAGCGCCCTGAGCTCATCAGCGATCTCTTTCGCCGCAGCCCGTTTCTTTTGGCCGTCAGTTGCCTCATCAATGGCGAACAGAACATGGGCCGGCAGCTTTTGATGCTTCTTGAGACGCGACACTCTAGCGACCCAGTAGCCACCATGATCCAGAATCTTGTTTGGCTCTTCTTGAGCAAGATGCAATGGCTTGATCACCACTCGCGGCGCGTCAGGAGATGTGGACACGAAGGGGAACTTGACGTTGAAAGTGTCATCGCCCACGGGGAGATGGTCGAAGTAGGGCTTAAGCGACGCATTCGCCAAGAGCTTGCCGACGCCCAGAATTGAATCGCCTAGAGGCACGCTCGACTACGCGCCTCCCCACAGTCCCTCCCGGCAAGCACATTTTCCCGTCATCCTACCAGCCACTTCCGCAGCTCATTAACGCCGCAATAGCTCGTATGCTTGGTTCCGGGCAATTCGGAGGTTACGACATGGCGATTTATGAAGATGTTCTGGCGTGGGCGGAGAGGCTGCCGCCTTGGCGCCAGGACGCTTTACGGCGCCTGTGCGCTCAAGGAAAATGGGACGATGGCGATCTGAGCGAGATTCTCGATCTTGCGAAGCAGCACCACGGAATGGACAGCGCGTTAGACCCTCCGCCGCGACCCATCCCCTTCGCCGAGGATCATTTTCCTGCCGAGGCAAATCAGGACGCAATCGTGGTGCTCACGTCCCTGCACACCTTGGTAAATGTCGGAAAGATCCCAAGCGACCAGACCTTGGACTTCCAATCACAGGGACTCACTATCGCGTACGGCGGCAACGGCACCGGTAAATCTGGCTATGCACGTGTACTGAAGCAGGCGTGCCGCGCTAGAAGCCCTGGCATTGTCTATGCCAATGCCTACGACCCGAACTTCTCGCAGCTCACGCCGAGCGCCACCATCGCCTTCGAGCTGGACGGCACCCCGGATCAGGCGCTGTGGAGCGGTCAACGCGGCCACGTCCCGAGAGCCGAACTCCGGGGCATATCGGTGTTCGATGGCGACTGCGCGCGCCACTACCTTCAGGCGCGGGAGACGGCTACCTTCCAGCCGGTCGCCCTGACCTATCTTCAGCAACTGGCTAACGGCCTCAATCAGGCACTGCGTCCACAGCTTCTAGCTGAGATCGCCGGGCTCGCGGTGGACGTGATGCCATTCAACGTCATTCCCGCCGAAACAGATGCTGGCCGGGCAGTGCATCCGATCAGCGCCGCAACAGATCTAGTGCGGGCGCGCACCGTTGCCGCTCTCACAGTCGACGAGCAAGCGGAGCTTGCACGCCTGCCGCAGGCGATCAGCGAGGCGGACCCCACGGCCAAAGCGACGCTGCTGGACAATGCCGCGACGCAGGTCTACGACTTGGTCAACGCCATGGCAACTGCTGCCGGCGTCGTGTCCGACGATGCGATCGACGCCGGGCAGTTGGCTCATCGAACGCTGCTGGAGGCCGAGGCGGCCGAGCGAGCCGCTTCGGGTCTATTGCAAGCCGAAGATGCCACACCGCTGCTTCCCGGCACGGGTCAAGGCCTCTGGGCGCTCCTGTTTAATGCCGCGCGCGATTATTCAACTGGCGCGGCATATACGGACCAAGCCTTCCCGGTTACCGGCGAAGGTGCGCAATGCGTGCTTTGCCAGCAGGAATTGACGCAGGCGACGAAGGATCGTTTGCAGCGCTTTGATCGCTATGTCCGGGACACAGCATCAGGAGCCGCCCAGGCTGCGCGCACCTCTTGGCAACAGCTCCTGCGCGACGTTGGGCACGCGACGGTCGCGTTCACCGTCTCCCAGGTCATCTCGGACAGCCTGCAAGAGCGCATTGAGACGCTGCCTAACGAAATCCGGATCTTTCAGGAGGACCTGCTCTCGCGTCTTGAGTGGCTCAGAACCGCGGTGGCGAACGGGAAATGGCAGGACAGGCCTACGTACCGTGGCGCAGATCCGGCCGATTCGATCCGCCAGATCGCGGACAACTTGCGCGTCGAGGCGACCACGTTGCGCGCCAACCTCAACACGGAAGTACTGGCAGCGAAGCGGCTTCGTCTTAAGGAACTAGATGCGCGGCGACTGCTTTCAGAACACATAGACAGCATCGCCCATGTGGTCGGCAGTCTTGGAGTTAAGGCCAAACTTGAGAAGTGCCTTGAGGATATCGGCAATACACGCCCAATCACTCAGGTTGCAGGCCAGCTCGCCAAGACCTACCTCAGTGAAGCACTAGCCGGGAGGGTGAACGACGAGCTCAGGAAGCTTGATCTCTACCATATTCGCGCCGGGGTCCGTTCAACCGGCGACGTCGGGTCAGTTCGTCTCGGCATTCTCCTTCCCGATAGTCGTCTCGACCCGCATCTAGTGCTCAGCGAGGCCGAGCAGCGCATGTGTGCACTTGCGTACTTCTTCGCGGAACTTCAGCAGTCGGGTTCCGGTTCCGGGATCGTGTTCGACGACCCGGTTTCGAGTTTGGACCACAACCACCGAACCGCCGTGGCGAAAAGGATCGTCGAAGAGTCCGCCGTGCGGCAAGTCATCGTCTTCACTCACGACGCGGTGTTCTTCGGGGAGCTGACCACGCTTTGCCAAGATGCCGGGCTGGCACCTAGCGTGAAGTCGATCACGTATCGTGGAACGGGTCCCGGGTACATCGACGCAGGTTTGCCTTACGACCTGCGTCGGCACCGCGAGCGCATCGCACACCATCGCATCGACCACCAACGAATAGCCGCCCAGTTCAACAATCCGCCGGGGGACGACGAACGGATTTCGATCCGCAACGCCTATGACGACCTTCGGGTGACGATCGAGGTCGGAATCGAAGACACGATTCTGAATGAGACCGTCGTGCGGTTCCGCGACAACATCTCAGTCGGGCGACTCGACGGCGTGATGATCGTGGAGGAGGCCGAGTACCGCGAGGTTCAGCGCCTACACGATAAGTGCTGCCGAAACGTCAGGGCACATTCTCACGCAGCGGGTCAGCAGCGCGCAGTGACGCAGCCAGCCGAGCTGCTTCAGGACATCGATGCAGTGAATGCGCTGTTCAACCAAATTCGCAGACGCAGAGGTTGATAACACCCTTCACCCATGCGCGCACCATAATCGATGGGACAATACTCTAAGTGGTTATAGAGGAAAGAATCCGAGCAGGACCTCGCTCTCTGTGATCAAGCGCCTTGCCAAGCCTAGCTTAAAGAAGAAATATCACAGATCTTGGCCAGAGACAGAAGAGCTAAGCTCTTCTGTCTCTGGCCATTTCATCCTTCCTTACACAGACTCAGGGCCCACTCAAGGCTGCACTTGCAGCCACCTACCCTGGTGCAGAACGTAGCGTCCTTCCAATTCCTCTGAAGGACAACAGGCCGGATCATCCGGCCCTTGCACTAGCAACTTCACAAGCGCGTCGCCTGCCTCGATCCGAACGTCTTGAGCTGACCCGCCGTATCCGGCCACTGGAAGGGTGTCGGCCGCACTTAATTGGCCGCTCGAATCGCGCTGGAAGGCCGCCAGGAAGCCGTCAGCGCCGTTCCCGCCACCGACACCCTCCAAGGTGAAGAGCACCACCAATTCCGAACTGCCATCGCCAGTCAGATCGCCCTCGGTCAACTTTCGAGCTTCCCTGTATTCGGTGGCTCCTTCAGATTTCTCAGCCTCCTTTGCTACGGCCGCATCGATGACATCTTCGTCCGATATGAGCAGCGTGCGTGCAGCCTCCGCCGACTCCAATGGCGGACTTCTAACCACGCTTTGATCACATCGAATCGCCTCTGCATCCGCCCACTGGATACCAGCCGGGACTGGGCACCCTTCTAGGTTGGTGGCACCCGAAGGGGTAACGTCATGATTTTCCTTGTTGCAGCCGAGCAACATTGCTACAGCTAGCGCGGCCAGGAGAGCCCTGCCATCCATGCTCATCTTGTTTCCTCTTGATTGTACTACCCAGTCCTGTGGGGCTTAGATCGTGTGATCACCGATATGCGCAGGGATCGGGCTTGCGCGGTCTAACATCCGGCTCCCCGCAGAATTTGGCCTGCATTCCTTCACGGCTTACCTCGCCTTACACCGCCACCTTCTGGCGCGTCCTGGAATGTCAGAACGGAGCCAGATCGTCGATTGCGTTCCGGAGCTCGATCGCCGAAGCGATTCGTTCGAAGTAGGCAGCCTCTCTTATCAGACAGTCGACGCTGGCTCTCTGTCGCGCCAGAGCACGCCAGTGGGGCTGGGAGGAGGCTTCAAGCTCTCTTATTCGAGCCCACAGCTCCGCCGCCATACTAAGAGCCCACTCGACCCGTTGCTCATCTACCGTTTTTTTTCATAGCGCCTCCGAATGGACGGCTTTTGATTCATTGTGAAGGTGAAGTTCGTCGGGCCGCACTCCACGGCGCCGCGAGGACGCCGTAGCGAAAGAGCGAACTGAGCGGCTTAACTCTGAGTGTCGTTGCCGACCACGCCTGCGCTTTCGGGAATGACGCCGATTTGCTTGGCTTTGATCTGGGCCGAAAGCATTGAACTGGCCACCATGTACGTCGCGATGACTATCACGCCAAGCCACGCATCGATGTAGAAGTTCCAAAGCAACAGGGAGATATGGAAGACCCAGAAGATGATCGGCGAGAACATGCCGATCGCCTTCTCCAGCTTGATCCGATTTACGACCACATTGTTCTGGAAGTGTGGGAGCGGGTGGCGCCCGCGCTTAAGGCTAAGGAAGGCCCGGATTGTGATGGGAATGATGAAGAAGGTGAGAAGTAGGTTGTAGAAAAGAACGCCCACGCGGTGTTTCTCCTTGGTTGTGTAAAACGCAGATCTTTGATGCATTTGGTGCTGGTCAGCGGCCCACCACTAGGGCAAACGTTGTTACAAGATGATTCGGACTACAGGGCTACAGAACGGCGGACGACGTGAGCTATCACTTGTCGGGCATCCGCTTAGTTCCGAGGTTTAGCAGCCTGCGGATCCGCCGTCGCAGCGAAAAACCGCACGCACGCTAATCGTAGTATGTCGAATCACAGTATTCAAACCGGGACCATCAGGCGATGGCCCGAGGAGCTAATGAAACGCGACTTGTCTCTCTGTTCGCCGCCAATGTGCGTCGGCTAAGGAAGGAGCGTGGGCTATCACAGGAGGAGCTTGCTGAAGCGGCAGGCGTCCACAGAACCTACGTCGGTATGATCGAGCGGGGAGAGAAGAACGTGACGATCTACAACATTGAACGCATTGCGGTTGCACTCGGCGTGCGTCCCGGATCTCTGCTCGACTAGCGTCAAGAAAGGGTCAAATGCGTCACCACCGGCGTCATAGCGGCTAGCAAACCCCTCGCGCGGCAAGTGAAACGGCTCCAGTCGAAGTGATGACGAAATGGTCCAAAAGCGTCACATCGACCATCCTAAGAACGCTCCTCAGTTGAGTCGTCACTAGACGATCAGCTTCTGAAGGCTCGGGATCTCCGCTCGGATGGTTATGCGCCACGATCGCCGCGGCGGCGTTCAGGGCTAGGGCTCGCTGCGCCACGATCCTGGGCGATATCTGGGCTCCATCGATCGTTCCCGAGAACAAGCGTTCTACAGCGATTAGGCAGTTCTTCCTGTTGAGAAATGCGACCTCAAAGTGCTCGCGAACCTCTCCGCCTAAGCGCAGTCTGAAGAACGACCCGCAAGTCACAGCGTCCCCCATCAAGAGGCCGGGTGCTTGAGCACGCCGCTCGAGAATACGCAGGGCACGAGCGACGGCCTTGTCGTCCCGTGCCCTTGCGCGTTTCTCAAGCCCTGCCTGGTCACCCTCGGTTACGAGGCCACCTAGCCGGGCCCGCATCATGCAACGAGCTCCAGCATCTCTTCCCACGCCCGACGCTTGAGGCGCGCGCCCTCACCAAACCAGGCGGCATCCTTGCGGTGGTCGTCACTGCGGGCGCGCCGATGGTGGTCGACGTACTCAGTGATGCCATTGAGAAGCCCCCACGCCGTGCCGCGACTAGAAGCAGAATGCGCCCCTAGCCCGCCACCTTCGAACAAGCCACGCACGTGTGAGACTGCCCGCTCATTGACCACAGGGGATGCATTGGGTGCCGGATAGGTCAGTACGCGACGCAACAGACCGTCCACTGAGTCCGGATCGACAGGGCACTCAACTAGTGCCTTCATACGCTCGACAAATCCGTCCCAGGCCGCGACGGTGATGCCAAGCTGTCGCTTGACCAGCTCCGGGTCGAAATGGCTTCGGTGTGGGACCTTGATAGCGCCCTCTGACTCCCGGACGGCTACTGACAGGGTGTTGTTGCAGACCACCCTGACAGAGGTGAACTGTGCAGTCGTGGCTAGCGTTCCGTCACAGGCGGTGGCTAAAAGCAGATAGCCATCCACTTTGTCCCGCCCCTTCAGCATGGTGCTCTGCCCAGTCCTCGCTAGGGCCCAGAACTTGCGCCCCTCCCGTAGAACGCCGGCAGTTTCCAGCTTGAAGCCGTTGTCTCGCGTCAGATCCCGGTAGAACTCTAGGATCTCACCAGGCTGTACTACCTGGTAGCGATCGGATACAACCGCCAAGGGCGCCTTCGTGTCGGAGCGATAGAGGACCTTGTTGCCCGGAAACGCGTTGAGCGGCTCAGTGCCCTGTCCTTCTGCGGCAAACCTAACGGGGGACTCCTCGATCTGCCAGTCCATGCCGGCCTTTTGCTTCCACACCTCGATGGGCTGCTGTTCGCTCAACTTGTTGCCTAGACCATGCCAGGGTGTCTGGCCTGTGTAGGCCATCGTATCGATCAGATGCATATCACTACCTCTTGTCTCAGGGTCATAAATGCACAAGGCCCGGACGAGCCGGGCCTTGTGCTGGTCACTGTGGCTAATAGCTAGGTGCGGGAAAAGACTCCGCATCTGATGCACGGCGATGGGTTGGAGGATTTCAGGATCCCAGCCACGACGCCCGTGGCGACTACCATCACGCAGTAGAGCAGTTCAACTTTGCTTTCCGTCATAAAGACCACCTTAAAGGAGGCTGCTAAGCGGAGCCCCTAACGCGAGACCGATCTCCACGGATCTCACTGGGGTGGTATGTGTCTGAAAACTTTTTAAGTCGAAGAGAGATGTTCCGTCGTCGCAGCAAACTAGATCTTGGGTGGCTGCGCACACCGACGCCTTCAATACCAATGCTAGCCAGCAGTCAGGGCAGCGCGCAGTCTCGCCCCTCGCCCTTCATACAGCGCACGGACGCTGGCCAGAGCCTGTTCGTTGACGACCTCAGCCGAAGCACCCTGCCCTGGGTAGGTCAGCACTCGACGAAGCAGACCATCGACCGTATCCGGGTCTACTGATCGCTCGCAAAGAGCCTTCAGCCGGTCTACAAAGCCGTCCCATGTCGAAACGGTGATCCCCAGCTGACGCTTCACTGCATCCGGGTCGAACTGACTGCGGTGCGGAACCTTGATGGCTCCACTGCTGTCTCCCAGAGCGATCTGCAGGGTGTTGTTGCACACCACACGTACCGACGTGAATTGCGCCGTCGTGGCCAGAGTGCCATCGCAAGCAGTGGCCAACAACAGATAGCCCTCCACCTTGTCACGACCTTTGAGCGACGTGCTCTGCCCCGTCCGATCCATGGCCCAGAACTTTTTGCCGCCCTTGAGTACCCCTGCCGTCTCCAGCTCAAAGCCGCTGTGCTGTGTCAGTTCACGGTAGAACTCCAGGATCTCTCCCGGCTGGACCACCTTGAACCGCTTGGAGACGACTGCTAGTGGCTCCCTGGTATCAGAGCGATACAACACCTTCTGCTCCGGGAAGGAGTGGATGGCACCGACGGCATTACTGCCCGTGATGAAACGCACGTCTGAGTCTTCGATCTGCCAATCCATCCCGGCTTGCTGCTTCCACACCTCTATGGGCTGCTGCCGTTCCAACCTGTTACCCAGTCCATGCCAGGGCGTAGCGCCGGCATAGGCCATCGTCTGAACAAGATGCATAAATACCTCCTCATTTCACAAGACACAAAAGCACAAGGCCCGGGAGATCCCGGGCCTTGTGCTTGTGCATGTAGGTAATTTCTTATTTGTAGAACTACGCGCCGTCAGCTTCACCTGACAGCACGCAGCTGGCTACTGCCGTAGCGACTGCTGCAATAACTACAAACACGCAATACAGGCAATCGGATTTTTCACTCATCAACCCACCCTCAAAGCAGATGCGTCATAGCGGAGCATATACACGCGAAGCCATTAACCACTGGCATCTTCAGGGTAATATGTGTTTGAAATTATTTTGAATAACTGAAACCCCAGCCACTATCACACTAGATTCGAAATACTTCCTCAGCCATGTTGTCGAGCTTCTCCTTGACAGCTCTCCAGTTCGGCATGTGTCGATCAAGTGTCCGATAGAACTTTGGACTGTGATTGTGGTGAAGGAGGTGACACAACTCGTGAAGCAGCACGTAGTCGATGCACTCACGTGGAGCCTTCACCAGCAGCGGGTTCAGTGTGATGCGGCCCAAGGGTGAGCAACTTCCCCATTGCACAGTCATGAACTGCAGGCGTGTTGATGGATGCTGCTTGACCCACCGGAGGGGAGTTGAAACTACCGCAAGCCGGTCAGCAAATACCTCCCGCGCTCGCTGGCGATACCAGGCATCCAACGCTTTTTTGATCGTGGCTGGGGCTTGCTCTGGTGTCGTCACGACGATGAAAGCACCCCGCATCCTAGCCTGGGCCTTTGAGACTGCGTCGATAGCAACTTTCAGGCGATAACGCCGGCCCAGGTAGTGCAATGATTCACCACTCACGTACTCTCTAGGCAGGACATGAGCCAGTCGCCCCCTGACAGAACTGACATGCTGGCTAATCCAACGCGCACGTTTTTTCACCGCAGCCAAAACTTCTGCCAATGGTGCCGTATCGGGGGCATCCACCAGAACGCGTGCGTCTGGCTCCACATGAATGGCGACGCTCGTCACTGACCGTGATGGCTGCCGACGCAGATGAAACGCAATGATTTCATCGCCATAGGCAAAGCGATGCTCTGATATTTTTTTACACATCGGAATGCTTAAGACCTCAACAAACCGATACGCGTTATCTGGATGACTTGTTCTACCACATGCTTGGCATTGTCCAGGCCCAGCGTACCAAACAGAAGCGGCAACAAGCCCTTCCGTATGGCTGTCTCTATGTTCTGTGGATTGAGTGAGTTCTCTGCAACCGCGTCGCGCACCACTGCGTCCATCGCAATCGCTTGCTGTACAAGCCTGTCCTTCGAATCTCCACTCAATTCTGCAAAGGCGTCATCCCCCAGCACGAGGCGCATTGCACCAAAGTAAGCCTTGGCATTCGGCTTGTCTGCCAAAGCATCCGGCAAGTCCGGGGTGGAACGGGCCTCCAGCTTTTCTTCAAATGACTTGAACAGGGCGTACTGCTTCAACGGATGGTCGAACATGGCCTCCGCTTCAGCTATGGCCTGACGCAGAAGCTCGCCAAACACCTTCTGTGCATAGGGGTCGGCTGCCAGTTCCTGCTCGATGGTTTTGCGTAGCCGGGTACGGATCATGTCCGTCTCGTTGCGCGTTTTCTCTTCCGACCAGTCCTTTGGGTCTTCCGCCATCCCCAATTGGTGCACTAGATAGACGCCATCAGGATCGCGTACTTCCGTTCCGATGACCTGTTTGTCTACCAGCTTTCGGATTTGCTCTTCATAGACGCTGTAATCTACCGTCTCCATCGCATCACGACGGGCGATCTGGCGTAACTCGGTGAAGAAGCGTAGATCAGCCTTGTACCGGGCGATCTGCGCTTCAGAAGAGCTCTTGTCCTCGAAGAAGCTGCGGGATGAAAGCGCCGTCTGCAAGCACAGACCAAAGGCTGTCAGTGCCTCGTAGAAGTCGTCTCGCAGCTTCTGCCGCTCGTCATACTCCTCGCCGTCGCTACCCTTCACAAATTTCGGTGCCAGTACCTGCCGGTACTGCTCGCTGTCGAGTTTGTTAGTTACGGACTCGAAGAACGACCACAGCGCATCGTGCAAAGCAGGCAGGCGCTTGTACTCCGTGTTGAACTGTCGGTACAGGCCCTCCAGGTCGCTGATATCAAAGCCGCCTTGCGTGCGAGCTTCCAAGTCCTGGTAGGAGCGGATGGCGGTGTCGAGTTCCTTCAAGATCCCTCGATAGTCCACCAATACGCCGTAGCGCTTGGCGTCATGCAGACGGTTGACGCGGGCCACGGCCTGAATCAGGTTGTGTCTTTTTAGGGGCTTGTCGATGTACAGCACCGTGTTGCGGGGCTCATCAAAGCCCGTCAGCAGCTTGTCTACAACGATCAGCAGGTCAGGGGCACCGTCAGTACCAAAGTCACTGACCACCTGCTTCTCATAGGTCTCGGCATCGGTGCCGCAGGTGGCCATGGCTTGCTTCCACCACTTTTGCACCTCGGGCAGTGTGTCCTCGTCCACATCGGAATTGCCTTCACGCGTGTCCGGGGCCGAGATCACCACCGCACTGGTCACCAAGCCGGTTTCGTCCAGCGCCTTCTTGTAGCGAATGGCGTCGACCTTGCTGTCGGTGGCAATCTGTCCCTTCAGGCCAAGATCCAGCTTTTTGATGTTCTCGTTGAAGTGGGTGGCGACGTCCCAGGCAATCAACTCAATGCGGTTGGCTGCACCGTAGATGGCGCCCTTCTTGGCGAACTTTTTTTTCAGGTCGGTGCGCTGGGCATCGCTGAGGTTGCTGGTGATCTTCTCGAACCAGCGGTTCACCGCCTCTTCGTTGATGTCCAACTCAGGCACGCGCTCTTCGTACAGTAGCGGGGCCACGGTTTCATCCTCCACCGCGCGCTGCATGGTGTAGGCATGCACGATGGGGCCGAACTTACTGGCCGTCTTTTCGTCCTTGAGCAACGGGGTGCCGGTGAAGGCGATATAGGCCGCCTTGGACAGTGCCTTCTTCATGCGCTCATGCGTTTCACCGCCATGGCTGCGGTGGCCTTCGTCCACGAGCACAATCATGTCGGCCGAGTCGTTGCGGCACTCCGGCAGCTTGGATGCCGTGTTGAACTTGTGCACCAGCGTGAAGGTGATGCGCTCTGTGCCTTTACCGATACGCTGGGCCAGGTCACGACCAGACAGAGTCCGGCTCTTTTCCCCGTCCTTTTGCGTGGCGATGCTGGAGCCAAAGGCCCCGCCGGTCATGAAGTTGCGGGCGAGCTGGGTTTCCAAGTCAATTCGATCGGTCACCACCACCAGGCGGCATTCTTTCAAGGCATCCACCAACAGCAGTGCCTTGGTCAGAAACACCATGGTGAAGCTCTTGCCCGAGCCTGTTGTGTGCCACACCACGCCACCCTCGCGGCCGCCACCTTGCGATTCGGGCTTCTTCTGACTGATGCGGGCCAGCAGTGCACGGATGCCAAAGAACTGCTGGTAGCGGGCAACGATCTTGCCCACCTTGCGGTCGAAGAGCACATAGCCGCGCAGGAATTCGAGCAGCCGTGCCGGGGTCAACAGGCTCACCAGCAAGCGGTCCTGCTCGGTGGCCTGCATGGGGGCGCACCATAGCGTGTCGAAGTACGCCGCCAGCGCGGCAGGCTTGCCCTCGAACAGCGCAGTGCGCACATCCGGCTTCAGCGCCTGGTTCTTGAGCGCTTGCATGTGGGCGTCTTCGAACTCCTCCTCCCGCCACTTGGCCCAGAACTTGGCCGCCGTGTGCGTGGTGCCGTAGCGCCCTTCGGTCTGGCTTATGGACAGCAGCAGCTGGGCATAGGCAAATAGATTGGGAATCTCGTCTGGCCGCTGGTTGCGCAGGTGTTGGCTGATGCCCTCCGTCACCATCGCCTTGGCGGGGTGGCTGCCGCCGCCCGACTCCGGCCGCTTGGCTTCGATCACCACCAGCGGGATGCCGTTCACATACGCCACCACATCCGGCGTGCGGTGGTGCGTGCCCTGTGCTGTCAGCACTTCCAGCTCTTCGGTCACATCCCAGCGGTTGGCATTCGCGTCAGCCCAGTCGATCACGGGAATGGTGGGCTGGTACTTTTTGCCATCGGGCATGAACTCCGTCACCGTGATGCCCAGCGCCAGCCTGCCATACAGCCGCTCATTGGCGGGCATCAGCCCTTCAGCCAGGCTGAGTGCCGACAACTCCCGCACGATCTGGTCGATGCCGCTGGGCGACAGCGGGTACCACTGGCCCTTGTATTCGTAGCGCCGGGTTTGCAGCACCTCGATCAGCCGGGGCTTGAGCAGCACCTCGCGCGTGCTGCCGCGCAGGGTCAGCGTCTGGGCGGTGGTCAGAAAGTTCCAGCCCAGGTTGCACAGCAGGTGCAGCGCGGGCAAGTGGGCGCTGTACTGCTCGCGGGAGTTGGGCGTGCTGTTCATGCCTGCACCTCTGTTTCGCTGACCGTCAACTTGACGCGGCGCTTGCCGGTCAGGAGCTGGGACATGAGGGCAGCTTTTTCTTGACGCAATGCCTGCACTTGAGCTTTCAGCCGTGCTTCATCTGCCCTCGCGACGTTGATGGCCTCAGCAATGCGTCGCTGTTCTGGCGCGGTGGGAATGTGGAGCTGCAGTTTGAAGAAATCGGTCACGCTCACGTTCAGCAGGCCATGATTTCGCGCACCTTCTTGAGCGATGCCTTCAATCTCCTGATCCAGCAAGCCTGCTTCAAAGTAATGACGGAAGAAGTCGAAATCGGCGTCCACGTCGCTGCGCATCCTGAAGCATAGGTAGAGACTCGACACTACACCTGCGTCATAGGACAACAGCGGTTTGATTGCCCCCATCGGGTAGCCAGCCGAGTAGCTCTTGTTGTAGGCGAAGTCATACCGATGCAGCAGCGTGTAGCCGCTGAGGTTGGCACTGGCGACGGACTTGTTGAAATAGTCGCGTTGACTGATGAGCCCATGCTCCGCCGAGATCGTCAACACATTGGTGTTCTGCGTGCTGTTCTTGCGCGTAATCCGCACAAAGACGGCATCGAGATCTACATAACGCCATTTATCCGTGAACTCACGAAAACGGCGGCGGCCTGACAAAATAGACGCCATCAGGTCACGGGTGCACCGCTGGCTGTTCGCCAGCAGCCGCTCCGCAGTGGCAATGGCTTGATCCCAGGTGGTGAGGACTTGGGCGATTCGACGCTGCTCACGATAAGGCGGCACAGGAACGAGTACCCCTTTGAGGATGCCACCGCTTAGATTCTTCTGGGTTCCCGCATTACCCAACTCGCGAATCTCTTCGTATTGCGAGGACAGGTACTGGAAGAAATAGTCAGGGTCGTTATTATCGTTAAGTAGGATGGCTGCGCACGCCTGATTGGTAGCAGCTTCAATCCCCAGCTTCGCCACCTGACCACGCGTCTTGCCCTGCCCATACATGGCCATCAGCAACGTGCCGAGCGGGAACAGCTTGGCCGATGAATTTTGCAGGCCAGCTGCCGTGATCTTCTCGCCGGTATCAGTGATGGTGTTGAACTGAATCTCGCCCGTCGTAACCCAGGGGATGTCACCACCCCAGTATTCGGGCTTGCTCCGGTCGGGCGTGCCGCCCGAGGTGATACGGGCAATCTCGCCCAGCGTTGAGCGGTGCCATTCCTTAGGTAGCATCACGACCTCCCTTTTTACTCGTCAATCGCTTGGCTACTTGGCCCAACTCGGCCATAGACTTGTCATCTGCGTATTCCGCACCGAGCATGCGGACGGCATAGGCCTCGCCTTCCGCCTCCAGTGCGGCACGTCGCTGCGCCGCAAACTGCTCGTACTCGCTCTGTGCATGGGCCACCGCCTGCTTGTGCGACACCTTGCCCGCGCCCACCAGCACTTGGCGGTCGTTGAAGCTGAGGAAGGCGTCGAGCTTCTCGGTCCAGTCCTTCAGGAAGACTTCCTTGCGGCGTGTTGCCTGGTCTTCGGCAAAGTCCAGCCACATAGTCACGATGCGGTTCAACTCGGTGATCTCTTTTTCATCCAGATAGTTCTTAGCCACGCCCACGTCAGCTTTCTGCACCTGCCGCTTACGGGAGGTAGTCAGGCCCATGTTCGGCTGGGTGCGATCGGCGCGGGTGCGGATGATCTCGGCGGCGGTCTGGCCCGACACCGCATAATGCAGCTTGTTCTGCATGACCTGGAAGAAGGTCTTGGTCTCAGGCAGCGAAGATGCATAGTCGGCCGCTAGAGCAAAAATCTCTTGCACTCGCAGGTACATACGGCGCTCGCTGGCGCGAATGTCACGAATGCGCTCCAGCAACTCGCCGAAGCGGTCGGGCAGCACCGAGTCACCCACAGGCGGGTTCTTAAGGCGCACATCGTCGAGTACAAATCCCTTGAGGAGATATTCACTTAAGTGGGCAGTGGCCCATTGGCGGAACTGGGTGCCGCGTGCTGAGCGCGCCCGGTAGCCCACGGCCAGGATGACCTCCAGGCTATAGAAGCGCACATTGCGGTGGACAAGCCTCCCTCCCTCCTGACGAACTTGTAAGCTGGACTTACAAGTTGACTCGGGATCGGCCTCACCCTCGGCGTAGATCGCCTTTACATGCTGGGTGACGTTCTGTGGCGTGGTCTGGAACAGCGTGGCGATTTCTGCCTGGCTGAGCCACAGCGAGCCGCCCTCGGCCCGCATTTCCACGCGAGTGAGGCCATCTTCTGTGGTGTAGAGAACGAATTCGCCCTGGCTTTCGGCGCTGGCTGATGCCTGCAACTCCACCGATGCACCCATCGCCTTGGTCGGCTTGCTGGGTTTTGACGCTTTACTCATAGCCCAGCTCCTTCAGGTAGACGGCCATCTGAGCTTCCAGGCTGGCCAGCTCGGCCTTGAGCTGCTCGCGCTCCTTGCGCACGGCCACCAGGTCGATCTCGGCTTCTTCCTCAAAGGTGTCCACATAGCGCGGTATGTTGAGGTTGAAGTCGTTCTCGGCAATCTCGGCAGGCGTGGCGAGGTAGGCGTACTTGTCCACGCTTTGCCGTGTGACGACGGTATCCAGGATGCGCTGCAGGTCAGCTTCGCGCAGCAAGTTCTGGTTCTTGCCGGCCTCGAAGTCGCGGCTAGCGTCGATGAACAGCACCTTGTCGTCGGCCTTGTTCTTGCGGAACACCAGCACCGCGGCGGGGATGCCGGTGCCGTAGAACAGTTTTTCGGGCAGGCCAATAACCACGTCGAGCAGGTTCTCTTCGATCAACTTCTGGCGAATACGCCCCTCGGCAGCGCCACGGAACAGCACGCCATGCGGAACAACCACCGCCATCCGGCCGGTGCCTGGCTTCATGGTCTCAATCATGTGCAGGATGAAGGCGTAATCACCCTTGGTACGTGGCGGCACGCCCCGCCGGAAGCGGCTGAACTTGTCGGCGTCGGCCCCTTCAAAGCCCCACTTTTCGAGGCTGAACGGGGGGTTGGCCACCACTATGTCGAAGTGCTTGAGACTGGCGGCACCGTCGAGCAGCTTGGGGTTGCGGATGGTGTCGCCCCACTCGATACGGTGGTTGTCCTCGCCATGCAGGAACATATTCATCTTGGCCAGCGCCCAGGTGCTGCCGATGGCTTCCTGCCCATAGAGCGCGTACTTGCCTGAACCGGTGTTCTCACGGATCAGGCGACCGCACTTCATCAGCAGCGACCCGGAACCGCAGGTGGGATCACAGATTTCATCGCCCTCTTGCGGCGCCATCAGGCGCGCCATCAGTGCGGAGACTTCGGGCGGGGTGTAGAACTCGCCCGCCTTTTTGCCGCTGGTGGAGGCAAAGTTCTTGATGAGGAATTCGTAGGCGTTACCGATCACATCGAGCTGGCCGACACGGCTGGGGCGCAGATCCAGCTCGGGCTTGGCAAAGTCTTCCAGCAGGTGGCGCAGGATGTCGTTCTTCTGCTGCTCATCGCCCAGCTTGTTGGAGTTGAAGCTGATGTCCTGGAACACATCGCGCAGCTTGGTGATGCTGGCTTCTTCGATTGCGTGCAGGGCCTTGTCGATGCGCTCACCGTTGCCAGGGCTGTGCCGCAAGGTGTGCAGAGCATAGAAGCTAGCACTGGCGGGCAGCACGAAACGCTCGTTCTTGAGCATTTCCTCGATCAACTCGGGGTGGTCACCGTACTGCTTCTTATAGGCGTCATAGTGGTCTTGCCAGACATCCGATACGTACTTGAGGAACAGCATGGTCAGGACGAAGTCCTTGTAGATGCTCGGGTCCACGGTGCCGCGGAAGGTGTCACAGGCGGCCCAGACAGCGGCATTGATGTCTTCCTGGCTGACGGAGGCGATTTCAGTGGTTGTACTGTTCATGATGTTTGAGCTCCTGCGTTGTTCAGTGACTGGCCTGTGCGGCATGCACAAGACTCTCTGCGAGCGCTTGAAGTTGCTGCTCGCGGTTGTGAATGAGCTGATTGAGCACCTGGCGCTCCTGACGGGTAAGGTCAGCCAGGGCAACGATGCGTTGCTGATCCACCAGCGACGGCACGCAGAGCGTGAGCGATTCCAGTACGGGGCGGCGGATACTCAACTGGCTGCTGCCTTCAGCGACTTGCTGAAGCTGACGCTGAAATGGCGGTTGGTTTATTTGCCACGCCAGGAAAGCAGGCAGCAATAGACCTTGGGAGGCCACTCGGAGCAGAAAGAAGTGAGGGCTGCACACAGCAGGGCTCGATGGCTCATCTATGCATACGGCATAGAACCGAGCACCTTTAGCGACGAACAGTATGTCCCCAGCCTTGAGCCAATCAGGTGGTTTGCGGCCTGCAAGCGTGGTGCGCGTGACGTCAGACCATTTGACCCCATGGTCAAGGTCAACATCCCTCATCTGCACCGCCAGAACGTCACCATCGACCGACTCCTCAATGGAGCCGCGAAAGGGGTAGCCCGCTTGAATGGACACCAGCTCTCCAACCATGAAATTTTCTGCATCAATGTTCATGATGCAAACTTTCGCACGACACAAACGCCAATGCAAGTTTTTTTGCATCATCTCAATTGATGCAGACACCCCCCCCGTCCTACCGCTACTCGATTGGGAGTAAGGGTAGGAGGGGGTCAAGCGCGCTTAGCGCAGAGCTGGGTAGCCCTGGACTGCTTTTCACGCAAGCGGTCCAGGTAATCAGCCCACGCCTGCATCATCTCCCTACGCTCAGGCAGGTGCTCAGCACGGTTGTAGGCCGCCTTGATGGGATTCCTTTCAGAGTGGGCCAACTGCCGCTCGATGGCATCGGAGGTCCAGCCCATCTCATGCAACAGGGTAGACGCCATGCTACGGAAGCCATGACCGGTCATATCGTCCGTGCCATAGCCAAGGCGCCGAAGCGCGGCGTTCACCGTGTTCTCGCTCATCGGATCACGACCGCTACGTATCGATGGGAACACGAAGCGACCTTTTCCTGTAACAGGCTGAAGCTCCCTCAGGATCGCTACCGCCTGACGCGAAAGCGGAACAATATGGGCTACCCCCATCTTCATCTTCTCGCCGGGGATGCACCATTGACGCGCTTCTAGATCGACCTCGCTCCACTCGGCCTTTCGGAGCTCCCCAGGACGGGTGAATACCAAAGGAGCCAGCCTCAAGGCACACAGTGTCGTGAACTGGCCCGTATAGCCGTCGATTGCCCTGAGCAGTTCACCGACCTTGGCAGGCTCCGTGATCGAGGCATAGTGCCGATTCTTGGCAGTCTTCAACGCGCCCCTTAGAGCGCTGGTCGGATCTCTATCAAGCCGACCTGTGGCCACGGCATACCGGAATACCTGGCCACAAATCTGGCGCAGGCGCTGTGTGGATTCGATCTTGTCCTGGCTCTCCAGCCGCCGTAGTACTGCCAATACTTCGGCAGTGCTGATGCCATCAATTGGCCGTCGCCCCAACCAAGGGAAGGCGTAGGTCTCCAGCATCCACTTGGCCTTGGTCCACGTACTGGCTGCCAGATCCCTTCGGCTCTCCAGCCATTCCAGAGCAACCGCTTCAAAGCGATCATCCAAGGAGAGCTCCGCCTTGAGCTTCTGGAGCTGCTTTTCTTCGGATGGGTCCTGACCTGCTCGCAGCTGCACACGCGCCGCATCTCGCTTCTCCAGCGCCTCCTTGAGCGCGATCTCAGGATAGACACCGATGCTGAGCAACTTTTCCTTGCCAGCAAAGGCGTACTTCATCCTCCAATACCGGGAGCCGTTGGGCATCACCAGTAAATAGAGGCCAGACCCAGCCGACAACTTGTAAGGCTTCTCCTTACCCTTGGCGTTTCGGGCCGCCATATCCGTCAAGGACTTACGAGCCATTTGGGGTACATCCTCCTGCCGGACAGTCGAAATTCCCTTTGTACCCCGAGTTGCACCCCCATCTTGCGCGGATGGCACTGGACTTCGATGTACGCTTGGGCACAGAAAAACCCGCTATATCAGCTGGTTGATTGTGCCTGCAGGATGTCTGTGGACACCAGCGGAGCAGAAGATGGTGCCGCTTATCCGAATCGAACGGATGACCTACTGTTTACAAGACAGTTGCTCTACCAACTGAGCTAAAGCGGCACGGGGTACGACGCGTTCGTGGCCAGGCCGCGAAGCACGGCGATTCTACCGCAGACCAGCGCAGTCCAGCGAGCGTTGCTGCGCCGCCCCGCTACGCTGGCGCAGGCCGGGATCGGTCTTGCCATCGGCCAGCGCGCCCTGCAGCCACCACGTGGAGGCGCCTTCGCCACCACTGAGCTGGGCCTGGAATCCGGCCGCGCGCAGTGCCGCCAGCCGGCGCTCGGCCCCTTCGCGATTGCGGTACTGGCCCAGCGCGATGGCGTTGGCGTCAGGTCCCTGGCCAATCACGTAGTAGTCGCTCAGGCCGGCGGCGATGATCCGTTGCACGGTGACCTGGGCCGCTTCGCGGTTCTCTGCCGGCGGCATCATCACCCGGTAGCGCGAGGTGGCGCCGGGCGTTGATTGTTCGCGCAGGCGCGTTCGGGTCAGTGCCGCACCGACCTTGGCCAGCGCGCCTTGGGCGGCGGCCTGGTCCGCGAACGGACCCAGCGCGACGCAACGCTCGGGCGCTGCGGGGCTGGGCACGGTTTCCGGCGCGGGTGCAGGCGGTGCCACTGCCGGGGCGGCAACCGGGGCCGGACGCGCTTCGGCCACGGCGGGCGCTTGGCCGGACGGTGAAGCGGCCACCGCCGCGGCAGGTTCGGCCGTGGTGGGCGTGGTATCGGTCAGCGGCTCGGTGGACGCCGTTGGCGAGGGCGCCGTCACCGATACGGCCGCATCCACCAGTTGCAGTTCGGCCACGCCGGAAGGCAGCTTCACGTCCGGGACAACCGGCTCACCGCGCAGCATCCACCACAGGGCGACGCTTACGTTGAGCAGCACGAGGAACACGATCAGGGCACGGGTCAGCATCTGCCGATCCTAGCCTGTCGCCGTCGGCAGGTGAACGGCCCAGCGTGCCAGCCCATCGAGCACCAGCAGCGGCTGGTGGCCCGCATCGGCCGGTAGCTGCGGCAACAGCGCCGGTGCGCCGCCGCCATGCAGCAGCAGGTCCACCGGTGCCTGCAGCCGCTGCCTTGCCTGCTCACGGCTGCGTTCGATCAGTGCGATCGCCGCGCCGTCGCAGCCGGAAGCCAGCGCATCATCGGTGTCATCGGCGAACTCGCGGTAGTGCCCGCCACTGGCCGGCAACTGCGCCGCGCGCGCATGCAGGGCTTCGCGCATGGTGGTCGGAGAGGCCGCGATACGCCCCCCGTGGTGCTGGCCGTGGGCATCCAGCAGGTCGATGGTCAACGCGGTGCCGACGCCAGCCACCAGCACGTGGCGCTGCGTGCGCGCGGCTGCCAGCAGGGCCAGGAAACGATCCACGCCGAAGCGCGCGGGCGTGGCATAAGCGATGCGCACATCGGCGAACGCCGCTTCGGTGCGGGCCACGTGCACGTGCTGGAAGCGCATGCGCAGGATCTCCAGCATGGTGGCGGTCAGTCCGGCGGCGGCCACGCTGGCCACGTAGGCGGTGCCGCCCTGCGGCAGCGTGCGCAATGCTTCGCCGCGCAGGTCTTCGGCGCCGTGCGTCCATGCCTGCACCTCGCCGGCGCGGTCGCCCAGCAATGGGGCGTACTTGAAACGGGAATTTCCCAGGTCGAACAACCAGTCGCTCATCGTGCCCTCACGCTCACTTCGCCGGCGTGCACAGGCTGCTCGCGGCCTTCGATCTCCACCCGCAACGCGCCATCTTCGGCCAAGCCCAGCGCGCGGCCGTCCTGCCAGGCGCCACCGAGTTCCACCCGCACCTCGCGCCCGGCCAGGCTGTCCAGCGCGGCATAGCGCGGCAGGAACGGGGCCAGGCCCTCGGCTTCGAACTGTTCCAGCGCCGGCAGTAGCGCGGCCAGCACCGCAGTCGCCACTTCGTTGCGCTGCACCGGCCCGCCCGCCAACTGGTCCAGGTCGGTCCACGGCTGGTCGATGCGTTCGGCAAAGGCCGGCGGCATGTGTACGTTGAGGCCGATGCCGATCACCGCGCGCGCCGGCCCGGCGAACTCGCCGCCGCCTTCCACCAGCAGGCCGCCCAGCTTGTGGCCGTCCACCACCAGGTCGTTGGGCCACTTCAACTGCACCTGCGCATGGCCGAGCCCGCGCAGGGCTTCGGCCACCGCCACGCCAGCCACCAGGCTCAGCCCGCCCAGCTGGGCCAGTCCGCCGGCGAATCCGCGCAGCACCGAAAGGTAGATATGCGCGGCCAGCGGCGATGCCCAATCCCGCCCACGACGGCCGCGGCCAGCGGTCTGGCGCTCGGCCAGCATGACGCGACTGCCGCGCTGCGGAGCGCTGCAGCGCAGCAATTCGGTGTTGGTGGACACCGTGCTCCAGACCACCTGCAGCTCGTCCAGCAGCGCAGCGGCGGCGGCAGGCAGCGCGGCGCGGATGCCGCCAGCGTCGAGCAGGTCGACCGCCTGGGCAAGCGTATAGCCGTCACCGGCGCGGCCTTCAATCGCCACCCCGCCTGTCCTAAGTCCTTGAATGCGTTTCCAGATGGCCGCCCGGGTCTGGCCCAGCTCGCGCGCCAGGGCATCACCGGACAGCGGTCCGGCGGCCAGTTTTGCCAGCAGTTCGCGGTCGTCCACGGCAGCTTCCGTCAGATAAACAGGGAAAGTATGCGGCAAAGGAATTGCCCCTGCCCGGCGGGGCTTCCAATAGGCGACCTGATTCGGGCTAGAATCGGGAACTCACCCGCCCTTAACCACGGATGTCGTCGATGCGCTGTTCTGCCCATTGCCTGGTCCTGTTGATGGCCCCGCTGCTTGCCACCGCGTCTACCGTGATGGCCAGTGAAGGGCGCGGTGACTGTGTCTATTCCACGCCCGATGCCGAACGCCCGCCGACTGCACGCAGTGCTGCCGCTGCGGTGCCCAGCACGCCCAAGCCGGTGCCTGCACAGGCCACCAGCAGTGGCGGCGGCGGTGGCGACGATGACGTGCTGCAGCGACTGCGCGCACCGAAGTGGCACAGCTTCCTGCCGGGTATGTTCCGCTGATCCAGGCGTTGTCGCGCTGGCTGCGGCCAGCCCCCCGTCCCATTCCCGAACCGCTGTGGCAGCAGGCCTGCCGGGATATCCCGTGGCTGCAGGGCCTTTCAGCGGCTCGCCTGGACGCGCTGCGCACGCTGGCCACCCGCTTCCTGCACGAGAAGACCATCAGCCCGCTGGGCGATCTGGTGCTGCGCGATGAAGACATCGTGCTGCTGGCGGCGGTGTGCTGCCTGCCGCTGCTGGGGCTGGGCGAAACCGGGTTGCGTGGCTGGTCGCAGCTGATCCTGTACCCGGACGCGTTCCGGGTGCAGCGCAGCCATGTGGATGCCGCCGGCGTGCTGCACGAGTGGGACGACGAGCTGATCGGCGAGAGCTGGGACAGCGGCCCGTTGATCCTGTCGTGGGCGGATATCCAGGCCGACCTGCAGGCGCCGTTCGATGGCTACTGCGTGGCGGTGCACGAGATGGCGCACAAGATCGATGCGCTGGATGGCGCGATCGACGGCACGCCGCCGTTGCCACGTGCCTGGCAGCGCGAGTGGGCGGCCGATTTCCAGCGCGCCTACGATGCGTTCTGCGTGCAGGTGGATGCGGGCGAGGAAACGCTGGTCGATCCGTATGCGGCAGAGGCGCCGGAAGAGTTCTTCGCGGTGGTCAGTGAATACCATTTCTCCGCACCGCACGTGTTGGCCGAGGCGCTGCCCAGCGTGGCCGCGCACCTGCGCCGGTTCTACGGTGAGCCGCCCGAGGGCGCGTAGTGTCGAGCTTGCTCGATTGTCTGTCAGGGTGTCGAGCAAGCTCGACACTACCAGGACTTTTTCCGCGCGGCGCTTACGGGCCGGCCGGCAGCCGCACTTCGAAGCGCGCGCCACCCAGTTCGGAAGAGCGCGTCACCAGCAGTTCTCCGCGGTAATCCTTGATCAGGTCCTGCACGATCGACAGGCCGATGCCGTGGCCCTGCACGCGCTCATCGCCACGCACGCCGCGCTGCAGCACCTTGGCGATGTCTTCCGGAGCGATACCGGGGCCGTCGTCGTCCACCGCCAGCAGCAGGCCCGGGCGGCGCGTGTTCGGCGCCGGCTGCGGCTGCGCGGTCAGCAGCACGCGGCGGTTGGCCCATTTGAAGGCGTTTTCCAGCAGGTTGCCGAGCAGCTCCTGCAGGTCGCCGGGTTCACCGTGGAAGCGCGATCCCGGATCGATGTCGAACTCGCACAGCACGCCCTTGGCGGCGTAGACCTTCTCCAGCCCGCGCACGATTTCTTCGGCATTGGATTCGATCGGCAGCGGCGCGGAGAACAGCTTGTGTCCGGACGACGCAGCGCGTGCCAGCTGGTAGGACACCAGGTTGTTCATGCGCTGCAGCTGCACGTCCAGTTCCTCGCGCAGCGCATCGTTGCTCGATCCGCTGTCCATCTGCGTGCGCAGCACGGCGATCGGGGTCTTCAGGCTGTGCGCCAGGTCGGCCAGCGTGTTGCGCTGGCGCTCCAGGTTCTCGCGCTCGCTTTCAATGAAGGCGTTGATGCTGTCGGTCAGCGGTTCAAGCTCGCGCGGATGGCGTTCGCTCATGCGCTCGCTTTCGCCGCGCTGCACGCGGGTCAGCTCGGTGATCACCCGGCGCATCGGGCGCAGGCTCCACTGCAGGATGACCGTCTGCAGCAACAGCAGGATCAGGCCGATGCCGCCCAGGTAGAACCACACCCGGCCGCGGAACACGCGCAGCTGCGCGCCCAGCGCACCGGAGTCTTCCATCACGTAGATGGTGTACGGGAACTCGGTCGCCGGGTCGGCGTCGGCATCCCACACCAGGCCCAGCCCGTAGCGGTAGACCGAGCCCTCGCTGCCGTCGATCTGGATGATCGGCAGCGGGCCTTCGAAGATTTCCTGGCGCGGTGCCAGCAGCCCGCCGCCCTGGGTAGGCAGCATCGGTCCCTCGGCGGACATCGAGTTGACCTTGCCGTCCGGCGTGACGACCTGCAGGTACAGGCCGCTGCCGGGCACGTCGAAGCGCGGATCCGGCGGCTGCTCGCGCAGGTACAGCGAGCGGTCGCGGGTGAAGTCACTGCCCGCAGCGTAGGCCGTGGCGTAGTTCTTCAGGCGTTCGCGCAGGTTGGCGCGCGCGGTATCGGCGAAGGCCGCATCCAGCGCGTAGCCGGCCAGTGCCAGGAAGGCCACCAGGCCCACGGACGCAGCCAGCAGCTGGCGCGCCTGCAGGGAGCGCGGCCGCCAGCGTCGGAAGAACCACAGACGGCCGGACATCATCTTCTCGCCTGCAGCAGGCTCAGCCCTCGTTGCGCGGGATCGCGAAACGGTAGCCGCGGCCGCGCACGGTCTCGATCGGCTTCAGTTCGCCGTCCGGATCCAGCTTCTTGCGCAGGCGGCCGATGAACACTTCCAGCACGTTCGAGTCGCGGTCGAAATCCTGCTGGTAGATGTGCTCGGTGAGGTCGGCCTTGGAGACCAGTTCACCGGCATGCATCATCAGGTATTCCAGCACCTTGTACTCATAGCTGGTGAGGTCGACGTTGCTGCCGGCCACGCTGACCGTCTGTGCCGCCAGGTCCAGTGCCACCGGACCGCATTCCAGGGTCGGCTTGCTCCAGCCCGCAGCGCGGCGCAGCAGCGCATTTACGCGTGCCAGCAGCTCTTCGACATGGAACGGCTTGACCAGGTAATCGTCGGCGCCCTGCTTGAGCCCTTCGACCTTGTCCTGCCAGCTGGAACGCGCGGTAAGGATCAGGACCGGGAACTTCTTGCCCTCGTCGCGCAGCGCCTTGATCAGCTCCATGCCGGACATCTTCGGCAGGCCCAGATCGATGATGCCAACGTCGAACGGCACTTCGCGGCCCATGTACAGACCCTCCTCGCCATCCTGCGCCGCGTCGACGGCAAAGCCTTCGCGCTTGAGCCGGGCTGCAAGGGTCTCGCGCAGCGGGGCTTCGTCTTCGACCAGAAGGATACGCATGAACTCTCCCTAGTGTGCTGGGGTCGGCCGGTTGGGCCGGTGGAAATCGGGTGTGATGCGACAATAATCCCCGTTCAGGGGTTATCGCCGCGTAGTGAAGACATATCCGATCGGGGCGGGCGGGCCTGTGAACGCTGCTGCACGGGATCATCCATGTAGCGGACGCGGCCACGCTCATCCATGTATTTCACGCGGTTGATGTCGCGCCCATCGAACGGCACCCGCTCTGCGCCCAGGATGTGTCCACCGGTGGATCGCTGCACCCGCCGCACGGCGTCGGACAGGGAGCGCTCATCACCGCGCTGGGACCCCCGCATGACCACTTCAGGACGTTCCCGCATCTGTCCACGCTGCGCCATGGTCTGCTGCATCTGGCCCTGCATCGGTGCCTGCGCGACGGCGTGCAGCGGCGCGAACGCCACCAGCACCACGACCGTGGCGAGGGCAAGTTGGCAGGGGGAAGAACGGGAGGACATGGTTGGATCCTAGCCGAGGCCGGCAATTCGTTCAAAAATTGTGAAGTCCGCGTCCGGGCGCGAGGCCCGGGGCTTTACAAATCTTTTGCAAATTTCGGCTTTTGCCAGTGAATCCGGTCTGAACTTTCCTGAAGATCGGATGTCTATATTCAGGTAAGTGAACATACTAACAGCATTCGGGGCCGTCTGCGGCCCCCGGCGCGCATTGCGTCAGGCCGCTTCGCGCCCACCATCACGTTCGGTGGCTGACAGGGCCTGCTCCACCAGGCTCCAGTCCGCGCCCGGGCGATGTGCGCCCTCGCTGAGGATCTGGCGAAACGCGCGGCCCCCCGGTTGCCCGTGGAACAAGCCCAGGATGTGTCGGGTGATGTGCTTGAGCGCCGACCCTTCGGCCAGCCGCGCTTCCACGTAGGGACGCAGCGCGCGCAGCAGCGCCTGCCGTGCCTGCAACGGGGCGCCGGTCTGCAGCGCCTCCAGCTGATGCAGAAGGTAGGGATCGTGGTAAGCCGCACGGCCCAGCATCACCCCGTCCACCTTGCCGCCCTGGGCCTGCACCGCCTCGATGCTGGCCAATCCACCGTTGAGCACCACCGGCAGCTCCGGACGCTCCTGCTTGAGCCGGTAGGCCCAGTCGTAGCGCAGCGGTGGCACTTCGCGGTTTTCCTTCGGCGACAGGCCCTTCAGCCAGGCATTACGCGCGTGCACCACCACCATCGGTGCACCGGCGGCGACCTGCTGGTCGACGAACGCAGCGAAGGCCTGGTAGTCATTGTCATCGTCCACCCCGAGCCGGCATTTGACCGTGACCGGGATATCCACCGCGGCCACCATCGCCGCTACGCAGTCGGCCACCAGGGCCGGTTCGCGCATCAGGCACGCGCCGAAGCGGCCGGCCTGGACACGGTCGGATGGGCAGCCGCAGTTGAGATTGACCTCGTCATAGCCCCAGTCCTGGGCAATGCGCGCGGCCTGCGCCAGCAGGGCCGGATCGCTGCCGCCCAACTGCAGGGCCAGCGGCGTTTCGGCCGGATCGAAGCCGAGCAGGCGCTGGCGATCACCGTGGATCACCGCATTGGCGTGCACCATTTCCGTGTACAGGCGCGCGCCGGGCGCCAGCAGCCGATGGAACACACGGCAATGGCGGTCCGTCCAGTCCATCATCGGGGCGACGGAAAGGCGCAGGGAATCGGCGTAGCGGGACGCGGCGGTGGCGGTTGGCTGGGTCATGGGGACGCTGGAGAATCAGGGGCGGCAGGCAATGCCTGCATGATCAATAGTTTACACCGGGCGGCTGAATGATCCGGGTGGGTGCGGGCGTGACCCACCACCGGCTTGACGGCCAGCGGCCGTCACTACCGGCAGGGATCAATGCGCGCTGCCGGCCGGGCCCTTGCGCCCTACCCGCTCGATCAGCGTTTCGCTGGCCGCGTTCAGGCCGGCCACCTCCACCACCGCGCCATGCGCGCGCAGCTTTTCCACCGCGCGCTCCACCGCACCCACCGCGGTGAGGTCCCACAGATGCGCGTGCTGCAGGTCGATCTCAACGTGCGGCGCTACGTGCTGGTAATCGAAGGCCGCACCGAACTGCCCGGCCGATGCGAAGAATACTTGTCCACGCACCACATACCGTTGCGCGCCCTCGTGGTCATCACGCTGCACGTCCAGCATGCCGCCCACCTTGCGCGCGAAGAACAACGCCGACAGCAGTACGCCGCTCAGCACACCCTTGGCCAGGTCATGGGTGGCCACGGTCACCACCACGGTCAGCAGCATCACCGCCGAGGAACTGCGTGGATGCGTGCGCAGGTCGCGCAGCGAGCGCCAGCTGAAGGTGCCGATGCTGACCATGATCATCACCGCCACCAGGGCAGCCATCGGGATCTGCCGCACCAGCTCGCTGCCGTATACCACCAGCATCAGCAACACGCTGCCGGCGACCAGGCAGCTCAGGCGCCCACGCCCGCCACTTGTCACGTTGATCACCGACTGGCCGATCATCGCGCAGCCGGCCATGCCGCCGAAGAAACCGGTCAGCGTATTGGCCAGGCCCTGGCCGGCGCACTCACGGTTGCGTTCGCTCGGGGTTTCGGTGATGTCCTCCACGATCTGCAGGGTCATCATCGATTCCAGCAGCCCCACCACCGCCAGGGTGGCCGACACAGGCAGCAGGATGCGCAGTGTCTCCCAGTTCAGCGGCACGTCCGGCAGGAAGAAGGACGGCAGGCTGTCCGGCAGTTGGCCCATGTCGCCCACGGTCCGTACGTCGATGCCGAAGCCGATCACCACTGCAGTGAGGATGCCGATCGCGACCAACGGCGAAGGCACCGCGCGGGTGATCCGCGGCAGCAGATAGATGATCGCCAGCGCCGCGGCACACAGCAGATAGACCATCGGGCCGCGGCCGACCAGCTCCGGCAGCTGGGCCATGAAGATCAGGATCGCCAATGCGTTGACGAAGCCGGTGATGACCGAGCGCGAAACGAAGCGCATCAGCGAACCGAGCTTCAGCGCGCCGGCGGTCATCTGCAGCAGGCCGGTCAGGATGGTGGCGGCGAACAGGTACTGCAGGCCGTGGTCCTTGACCAGGTCGACCATCACCAGCGCCATCGCACCGGTGGCGGCCGAGATCATGCCGGGGCGGCCGCCGGCGATGGCGGTGATGACCGCGATGGAGAACGAGGCGTACAGGCCGACCTTGGGGTCGACCCCGGCGATCAGCGAAAACGCGATCGCTTCGGGGATCAACGCCAGGGCGACGACGATGCCGGACAGCACGTCGCCACGGACGTTGCCGAGCCACTGCTGGCGCAGCGGGTAATGGGTCTGCATGGGATTTCCTTGGCGCACGTGGTCACGGCCACGCAGCGCTGCAATGGGTACGCGGGTTCCTGATGCCGGACAGGTCCGGCTGCCATGCGGCAGGGGTCAGGGTGGCGTGGTCACTGCGTACGGGCTTCGCGGAGGGCGGGAAGCGCGCAAGTCTACGGCAGCCACGGCCCGCGCGGTAGCGTCGCGCCGTGCTCGGCGGAAGAACGAGGCTGCCGCGCTGCGCGCTCGCCGAGCGTGGCTCGGCGCTACGGGCAGGTCATGGTCCCGGCCTACAATCACGGGATGGCCATCATTCCCCCGCGTTTCTTCGATCCCCACACCGAACAGGGCGTGCTGCGCCTGTCCATCGCCGGCACCCTGGTGATGGCGGCCATGGCCGTGGGCTTCGGGCTGTACGCCAACTCCTCGCTGATCATCTTCGACGGCATCTACGGCCTGATCGACGTGGTCATGACCTGGCTCTCGCTGCTGGTGGCCCGGCTCATCGCCCAATCGACCAATACCGATACGCTGCAGTCGCGGCTCAACCAGCGTTTTTCGATGGGCTTCTGGCATCTGGAACCGATCGTACTGGGGGTCAGCGGGACGCTGATGATCGGCGCGGCGCTGTATGCCTTCGTCAACGCCGTGGATGCGCTCACCTCGGGCGGGCGCTTGATCGCGCTGGGTCCGGCAATCACGTTCGGGGTGATCTCGCTGCTCGCCGAAGGCGCGCTGGCCGCGTTCGTGCTGCGCGCCAACCGGCGCATCGGATCGGACTTCGTCGCCCTGGATGCGAAGAACTGGATCATCGCCGCCAGCATGTCGGCCTGCTACCTGCTGGCCTTTGTCGCTGGCGCGCTGGTGCGTGGCACCCCTCTGGACTGGATTGGCCCGTACATCGATCCGGGCATCCTGGCGGTGGTCTGCCTGTTCGTGATGGTGGCCCCGCTGGGAACGGTGCGCCAGGCGCTCGCCGGCATCCTGCTGGTCGCACCGCAGGAGCTGCGCAGCCACGTGGATACGGTGGCGCGCGATGTGGTGGCGCGGCACGGTTTCCTCGACTACCGCAGCTACGTGGCGCAGGTGGGCCGCGGCGAGCAGATCGAGCTGTTCTTCGTGGTGCGCGCCGATGATCCGCCGCGCGCGCTGGCCGAATGGGACCGGCTGCGCGATGAGATCGGCGACCTGCTGGGCGAAGAGTCGCCGGATCGCTGGCTGACCATCATGTTCACCACCGACCTGGAATGGGCGGTATGACCCGGTAGCACCGAAGGCAGCGGCTGGAGCCGCTGCCAACGTCGCTTGCGGCGGCCCGCAGGGTGCCGGTCAGGACGACCGGCATAGCCGTGCTCGGCGGGACAAACTGCACCGCGCGGGGCGCTCGCCGAGCATGGCTCGGCGCTACCTTGCAGCCTGCTTCCACTCGCGCGGCGACTGCCCGGTCTGGGCCTTGAACGCGCGCGACAACGCCGCTTCGCTGCCGTAGCCCACGTCACCGGCGATGCGCTTCAACGGCTGGCCACGACGCAGCGCCTGCTGCACCAGCCTGGTCCGCCACGCCTGCAGGTACTGACCGGGGGTACTGCCGATGACCTCGCGGAAGCCTTCGGCAAAAGCGCTGCGTGACATCCCGGCACGTTCGGCCAGCGCGTGCAGCGACCACTCTTCCGCCGGCTGCTCATGCATGGCCACCAGCGCATGGCGCAGCCGTGGATGGCCCATGCCGGCCAGCAGCCCGACCTGGATCTGGCCGTTTTCCATCAGCGTACGCAGCACCTGGATGATCACCAGTTCGAACAGACGATCGAGCATCGCCTGGCGGCCGCAACGCTGCGCGAACGCTTCTTCGAACAGCACGCCGAGCACCGCGTTGCTGCCCAGCAGGTCGGCCAGCGGCAGGCAGACCGGGCTCGGCAGCGCATCGGCCACCGGGCTGCCTTCGCCGGCTTCGAAGCGCAGCCCGGCCGTCACCAGCGGTACCCGCAATCGGTCATCGACGTTGAAATGATGGTCGCGCGGGCGGGCGTACAGCAGCACACTGGGCTGGTCGATGCGCAGGCAGGTGCCATCGCGGTCCACCAGTTCCACGCCGCCCTGGCTGAGCAGGTGCAGCAGCGGTTGGCTGGCGGCCTGTGCGGGCACCCAATGGCCACTGATCTCGCCACCCTGCAGCAGCCGCGCACTGACCGGGAAGCGGTCGAGCAGGGATTCAAGTCGATCAAGCATGGTTGGACGCTCCATCAAGTTTTCCGGACTCCATGTTGCCACACGTCCAGCCCAGCAGCGCAAAGTATACCTCACCGGCCAACCGGCCACCCCAACAAGGAACTCCGCCATGTCGATCGAAAAGGTTCTCTACACCGCCCAGGCCACCGCAACCGGCGGCCGCGAAGGCCGCGCTGTGTCCTCCGATAACGTGCTGGACATCCAGCTGTCGACCCCGCGCGAACTCGGCGGCGCCGGCGGCCCGGGCACCAACCCGGAGCAGCTGTTCGCTGCCGGTTACTCGGCCTGCTTCCTGGGCGCGCTGAAGTTCGTCGCCGGCCAGGCCAAGGTTGCGCTCCCGGCCGACACCACCGTGGCCGGCAAGGTCGGCATCGGCCAGATCCCGACCGGTTTCGGCATCGAGGCCGAGCTGACCATCACCGCCCCGGGCGTGCCGCGCGAGCAGCTGGAAGAGCTGGTGCAGAAGGCCCACGTCGTCTGCCCGTATTCCAACGCGACCCAGGGCAACATCGACGTCAAGCTGATCGTGGCCTGAAAAAAAATGGGCGGATGCCGGTCGTGACCGCGCATCCGCCCATCCCACCGCTGTCGGTGGCATGGCGACCGCTGGTCACCACCCACCCCGTCCTGCCCGCCAGCACTCGCTGGCCTTCGGCTATTTTTCGCTGCTCACCAGCTGCACCACGCTGGAGAAATCCAGCTTGCCGCGGCCTGCCTGGTGGTTCATCGAATACAGGTTGCGCGCCAGCTCGCCGAGCGGGATCGAGGCGCCCACGCTCATCGCCGCTTCCACCGCCAGGCCCATGTCCTTGAGCATCAGGTCGCTGCCGAAACCGCCGCTGTAACCGCGCGAAGCCGGTGCGTTTTCCAGCACGCCGGGCCACGGGTTGCACACTTCGGTGGCCCAGCTGCGGCCGGTGCTGACCGCCATCATCTGCGACAACACCTTCGGGTCCAGCCCGTGTGCCACGCCCAGCGCGATGGATTCCCCGGTGACCGCCATGATCACGCCCAGCGCCATGTTGTTGCACAGCTTGGCGACCTGGCCGGCGCCGCTGGCCCCCACGTGGAAGATGTTCTTGCCCATCGCCTGCAGGTAGGGACGCGCGCGTTCCAGCGCATCCTCTTCGCCGCCGACGATGAAGGTCAGCGTGCCGGCGCTGGCGCCGGCGGTACCGCCGGAAACCGGGGCGTCCAGCATCTGCAGTCCGCGCGCGGCGGCGGCTTCGGCGACCTTGCGCGCAGTAGCCGGGGCGATGGTGCTGCAGTCGATCACCAGCGCACCGCCCGGGATATCGGCCAGCAGACCATCATCACCGAGGTACACGCCTTCGACGTGGCGGCTGGCCGGCAGCATCGAAATCACGACTTCGGCATCGGCCAGCGTATCCAGTGCGGAGCTGGCCGCGGTGGCGCCTGCGTCGACGGCGGCCTGCACGGCGGCCGGCACCAGGTCGTACACCCGCACGGCGTGGCCGGCCTTGGCGAGGTTGGCGGCCATCGGCCCGCCCATGTTGCCCAGACCAATGAATGCAATGCGACTCATGCGGGGGTCCTTTCAGGAGGGGTGGCTTCCAGATCGGCCAGCGGATGCTGGTCGGCCGGCCACGGTGAAATGAAGAAATCTTCGGCCCACGCCGCGCTGGCGTCGGACAGCGTGGCCGGGTTCCACTGCGGGGTGCGGTCCTTGTCGACCAACAGCGCGCGGATGCCTTCAGCGAAATCGCCGTGCGCCGCGCAGTGCAGCGCGGCTACGTACTCCAGTCGATACACATCGGCCAGCGGTTCGTCCGCGCAGCGTGCCTGCAGGGCGAACGCAAGTCGCGCCGAGCCGGGAGCCCCGGCTGCCAAGGTCTTCTGCGCGGCCTGCAGCCAGGCATCCTCGCTTTCCATGGCGGTGATACGGTCTACGATCTTCTCCAGATCATCGCCATCACACAGCACGTCCACCAACCCGGCGTTGCGCTGCAGGGGCCCGGGTGCAGCCTCACTGGCGAAGCGTTGCAGCACGGTGGTGAGGTGGTGATGGTTGGCATTGCAGTCGGCCTCCCAGCCCGCCGCCAGCAGCGCATCCAGCACATCGCCCCGGTGTGATTCGGCGACGTGCAGGTCCGCCAGCCCGGCAAAGAGCGCATCGCCGGGGTTGAGCAGCGCGCCAGTCAGGGCCAGGAAACGCCCCCCGTTACCGGGCACGCGCGGCAGCAGCCAGCTGCCGCCCACATCCGGGAACAAGCCGACGGTGATTTCCGGGAACGCCAGCTTGGAGCGCTCGGTGACCACGCGATGACTGGCGCCGGACATCAGGCCGATGCCCCCGCCCATCACGATGCCATGGCCCCAGCACAGGATCGGTTTGGCATAGGCATGGATCAGGTAATCGACGCGATACTCGACATCGAAAAACTCAGCGGCGTAGGCGTTCTGGCGGATGTCGGCGTGGCCTGCCTGACGGTACGCCAGCATGCTCTGGTACAGGCTGTGCAGGTCGCCACCGGCGCAGAAGGCCTTCTCTCCGGCACCCTGCAGCACCACCATCGCAACGCCGTCGTCCGTTGCCCAGGTGCGCAGTTTTTCAAGCAGCAGGTGTGCCATCGGCAGCGAGAACCCGTTCAACGTCCGCGGTGCGTTGAGCGTGGCGATGCCGATGCGCATGCCGTTGGCCGCCACGCGCTCTTCGAACAGTACCGGTGCCTCGTCGACCACGATGTCGGTTTCCCGGGTCATGCGTTCTTCCACTGCGCGCTGCGCTTCTCCAGGAAAGCACTTACGCCTTCCACCTGGTCGGCGCTGTCGAACAGATCGACGAATGCTTCCCGTTCTGCCACCAGCGCGGCGGCGTGGGTGCCGGTGCGGGTGGACTGCACCAGCGTCTTGCACGCGGCAATGCTGGTCGGGCTCTGCTTGCCGGCCTTCTTCGCCCACTCCAGTGCGACGGCCTTGGCTTCGCCCTTGCCGGCCTTCTGTTCGGCCAGGCCGATACGCACGGCAGTGTCGGCGTCGATCCGCTCGCCGAGCAGGATCATCCGCTTGGCCCAGCCTTCACCGACCAGGCGCGGCAGGTTCTGGGTGCCACCGGCGCACGGCAGCAGGCCGACCGTGGCCTCCGGCAGCGCTACCTGGGCATGTTCTTCGATGATGCGCAGGTCACAGGCCAGCGCGCATTCCAGCCCGCCGCCCATCGCATAGCCGTTGATCGCAGCGATGGACACGCCACGGAAGCCGGACAGCGCCTCGAAGGCTTCACCGAAACGACGTGCGGCTTCACGGGCAGCGCCCTTGTCACCCGATGCGAACTGGTTGAGATCGGCGCCGGCGGAGAAGAACTTCTCGCCCTCGCCACTGATCACCAGCGCATAGATGGAACGGTCCGCGTTCAGCGCGGCGACCAGGTCGCGCAGTGCCGCCAGGCTGTGCACGGTCCAGGTATGCGCCGGCGGGTTGTGCAGGGTGATGACTGCGACGTGGCCATCGGCCTCGACCTTCAGGCCGACATGATCGTGGGTGCGCCAATCGTTCATCGCAGTTCCTCTTCGGTGTTGAGCAGGTGACGGGCGACGATCACCCGCATGATTTCGTTGGTGCCTTCCAGGATCTGGTGCACGCGGCTGTCGCGCAGCAGTCGCTCGATCGGGTATTCGCGGATGTAACCGTAGCCGCCGTGGATCTGCAGCGCTTCGTTGCAGATGGTGAAGCCGGCATCGGTGGCGAACCGCTTGGCCATCGCACACCAGATATTGGCATCGCTGGCGCCGGCGTCGAGCTTGCGCGCCGCTGTGTGCACCATCTGGCGGGCCGCCACCAGTTCGATGGCCATGTCGGCCAGCTTGAACTGCAGGGCCTGGAATTCGGCCAGCGCCTTGCCGAACTGGCGGCGTTCGCCCATGTAGCGGCGCGCAGCATCCAGCGCCCCCTGGGCGGCGCCCAGCGAGCAGGCGGCGATGTTGATGCGGCCACCGTCCAGGCCCTTCATCGCCAGCTTGAAGCCGCCACCTTCCTCGCCCAGCAGGTTGCCGACCGGCACCCGTACGTTCTCGAAGGTGATGCCGCGGGTCGGCTGGCTGTTCCAGCCCATCTTTTCTTCCTTGCGGCCGTAGCTGATACCCGGCAGGTCGGCGGGCACGGCGATCGCACTGATCCCGCCCGCGCCCGCGCCACCGGTACGCGCCATCACGACCAGCAGTTCGGTGGCACCGGCCCCGGAAATGAAGGCCTTGGAACCGTTGAGCACGTAGTCATCGCCATCGCGCACCGCCGTGGTCTTCAGCGACGCCGCATCGGAGCCGGCGCCGGGTTCGGTCAGGCAGTAGGAGGCCAGCATGATGCCGGCCGCCAGGTCCGCACCCCAGGCCGCGCGCAGCGCCTGCTGGCCCCACGTGGATACCATCCACGAGGCCATGTTGTGGATGCTCACGTACGCCGCGGTGGACGGGTCCACGTTGGCGAGTTCCTCGATGACGACGGCGGCGTCCAGTCGGCTCAAGCCGCTGCCACCGACCTCGGGATCCATGTACAGGCCACAGAACCCGAGCTCCCCTGCCTTGGCGATCGCCTCGCGCGGAAAGATGCCCTCCGCATCCCACCGCGCCGCGTGTGGCGCCAATTCCGCCTGGGCGAAGTCACGCGCTGCCTCACGATAGGCCTGCTGCGCTTCTTCGAGTTCCGTCGTCATCGAGTTACTCATGGCTGGAACTCCGTTGTTACTTGAGGCTGATGGTGGTGTTGACGCCGTGGCTGAGCGTCTCGTCATCGAACCAGCGTGCGGTGATGGTCTTGGTCTGGGTGTAGAACATGACCACCTGCTTGCCGTACGGGCCGAGGTCACCCAGCTTGGACGCGCGCGAGCCGGTGAAGGAGAACAGCGGCACCGGCACCGGGATCGGCACGTTGATGCCGACCTGGCCGACGTCGATGTCTTCCTGGAACCTGCGGGCGGCGGCGCCTGACTGGGTGAACACCGCCGTGCCGTTGCCATTCGGATTGCTGTTGACCAGCGCGATGGCGTCATCGAGCGTTTCCGCTTCGAGGATCACCAGCACCGGCCCGAAGATTTCTTCCTGGTAGATGCGCATGTCGGTGGTGACGCCGGAGAAGATCGTCGGACCGACGAAGTTGCCCTTCTCGAAGCCGTCCACCTGCGGATTGCGGCCGTCAAGGTCCAGCGTGGCGCCCTGCTCCACGCCCGAAGCGATCAGCCCTTCCACGCGCTCACGTGCGCTGCAGGAGATGACCGGGCCGACATCGGTGCCGGCAACCGAGCCGGCGCTGACCTTCAGCGTCTTCGCCTTGGCCACCAGGTCCGGCACCCACGAACGCGCCTCGCCCACCAGTACCAGCGTGGAGGCCGCCATGCAGCGCTGGCCGGCGGCACCAAAGGCGGCACCGACCATCGCGTTGAGGGTCTGTTCCTTGTTGGCATCCGGCAGCACGACGGCATGGTTCTTGGCGCCCATCATGCATTGCACGCGCTTGCCGGCCAGCGAGGCGCGGTTGTACACGTGGGTGCCGACGCGGGTGGAGCCCACGAACGAAACCGCCTTGATGTCGGGGTGGTCGCAGATTGCGTTGACCACTTCTTCGCCACCGTGCACCACGTTCAGCACGCCCTTCGGAATGCCGGCTTCCAGCGCCAGTTCGACCAGCCGCATGGTGACCATCGGGTCCTGTTCGGACGGCTTGAGCACGAAGGTGTTGCCGGTGGCGATGGCCATCGGGAACATCCACAGCGGGATCATCGCCGGGAAGTTGAACGGGGTGATGCCCGCGCACACGCCCAGCGGCTGCATCAGGGTGTAGGTGTCCACGCCGTTGGCCACGTTGTTGGCCAGCTCGCCCAGCTGCAGGTTGCCGATCGCCGCGGCGTGCTCGACCACTTCCAGGCCGCGGAACACATCGCCTTCGGCGTCCGGCACGGTCTTGCCCTGCTCGGCGCTGAGGGTATGGGCCAGCTCGCTCATGTTCTCGCGGATCAGCTGCTGGTACTTCAGGAAGATGCGCGCGCGGGTGCCGATCGGCGTCTTGCGCCAGGTCTTGAAGGCTTCCTTGGCGGCGGCCACCGCATCATCCACTTCGCTGGTGGTGGCGAAAGGCACCTGGGCCAGCACGTCCTGGGTGGCCGGGTTGACGACGTCCTGCCAGTGGGCGGTGGACGATTCGATGAACTGGCCATCGATCAACAGGCGGATACGGGGCGCTGCAACAGTCATGGCGGTACCGTGGGTCTCAGGGATGCTTGGCATTATTCACAAGCAACCACTCGATTTCCGGCCTGTCTACGCTTAATCTGGCCAACCGGAACGACGAAATTTGTTAATCCTGTGAATACGGAGTCACCCCAACGCCAGCTCGGGCTCCGCTTGGTCAAGCTGCGCGAGCAGCGCGGTTATACCCAGGTGCAGCTGGCACAGCAGCTGGGCGTATCAGCCAGCTACCTGAACCAGATCGAGCGCAACAAGCGGCCCTTGACCCCGGCGGTCCAGCAGCGACTGCGCGCGGTGCTGGGTGAGCTGGGCGATCTGTTCGACGCGGGCGGCCCCGCCGCGCTGCAGGAAGCACTGGGGCAGACCCTGCGTGATCTCGGCCTGGCCGATGTCAGCGCCAATGAACTGCGGGCACTGGCCGGCAACCTGCCGCAGGTCAGCCAGGCCCTGCTGGACCTGCACCGGCGCCATCTGGCGCTGCGCGAACACGCCGCCGCGCTGGAGTTCCAGCTGGGTGAGCCCGGCGCGGGGATGAGCCTGCCGGCCGGTGACCAGGTGCGCGATTTCTTCAACCGCATGCACAACCACATCCCGGAACTGGACGCATTGGCCGAGCGCCTGTTCGCCGAGTGGGGCCTGACCGTGGGCCACATGGCGCCGCGGCTGCGCCAGCTGCTGGCCGACCGCCACGGGGTGATGGTGGAAGTGGTCCCGCTGCAGGCCGGGCGGGAGAAGCGCATGATGGACCGCCAGGCACGCACGCTGTGGTTGCCTGACTACCTGGAGCCTGGCCAGCAGGCGTTCCAGATGGCGGCCGAACTGGCGCTGCGCGGCCATGCCGAACAGGTGGATGCGGTGATCGAGCGGGCTGGTTTCGGCGATGACGAGCGCATCGCGCAGGCACGCATCGGCCTGTCCAACTACTTCGCCGGGGCGCTGGTGATGCCGTACGGCCCGTTCCTGCGTGCGGCCGAGGCCAGTGGCTATGACATCGAACTGCTGGCACACCAGTTCGGCGTGGGCTTTGAGGCGGTCTGCCACCGCTTGAGTACGCTGGCGCGGCGCAGTGCACCCGGGCTGCCGTTCTTCTTCATCCGCGTGGACCGCGCCGGCAATGTGTCCAAACGGCATTCGGCCACCGATTTCCACTTCTCGCAGGTCGGCGGCTCGTGTCCGCTGTGGATCGTGTACGAGGCGTTCAACCAGCCCGGGCGCATCCTCACCCAGACCGCGCGCATGCCCGATGGGCGACGCCATTTCTGGCTGGCGCGGCAGGTCAGCAGCGGGCCGGTCGGCCACGGCCAGCCGCGCAAGACCTTCGCGGTGGCGCTGGGCTGCGACCTGCAGCACGCCGAGCGGCTGGTGTACACGCGTGGGCTGGATATCCAGAGCCCGGGCAATTCGGTGTCGATCGGCCCCGGCTGCCGGGTGTGCCCGCGCGAAGACTGCATGCAGCGCGCGTTCGTGCAATTGCCTGGGCGCTAGCGCGCCGGGCAATTGCACGGACGGCCGCTGGCCGTCCAACGGGAATGACGGCCAGCGGCCGTTGCTACCTAGTAGATCGGGGTGACCTTCATCTGTGGCAGCGGGCGCGGGGCGCCGTCGGTGAGGTCCGGACCGCAGTCGTCCCAGCTTGCGCCCTGCTCCACCATCAGCGCATACAGCGCCTGCGATGCGCGACGCTTTTCCTGCGATCCCAGCGGATACGATGGCGGTGCCGGTTGCCCTGCCGCAACGCTGGCATACGCGCTGCGGTAGGCCACCACCTGCTGGCCCGCGTCATCGGTGCGCGACACTTCCAGCGTGTAGCGCTGATAGGCCGAAGCGGCATTGCGCCAACGTATCCAATAGTGGTTATCGAAGGAGAAGCGGCAGAAGCGCTCGCCGGCCAGCGTGCCCTTCTGCGCGATGCGACCGAGCACCTCCTGCGGCATGTCCAGGTTCATGCCGCCCTCGTCGCCTTCCAGGGCGACATGCACGATGCGGTCGCGGTAGCCGGGCGCGCGGGCCTGCAGCAGATCGCGCCAGTTCTGCATGGTGGCGATGATGGCAAACAGGAAACGGGTCAGCTCGGTGGCGGCCATTGGCGAGGCGATATCGCGGTAACCGCGCTGCCAGCGTTCGCGATTGCCGGTTGGCAGTACCACCGAGCCTTCCAGCGCCTGCTGCGCATCGCCGGCTTCGGGGACTTCCCGCGCATCGCCGGGGTAAACCAGATTGATGGCGAAGGTCGGCCAGCGCGGCAGCGCGGCGTCGAACAGATGGATCGGGAAATTGCTGCTGATACCACCATCGGAGAACCAGCAACGGCGGTAGCCGGCGATCGATGAGCCGGCCGCGGTCGTTCCCTGCTGCCCCCCGCTGGCCAGGCCCTCCATGCTGTCGGCCACGTTCTTCCCGCCACGTCCGGGCTCGGCACGGCTGCCCTGCGCCGGTGCAAGGTGGCGCGCCGGCTCATGCAGCGGCACCGCGCTGATCAGCAGCGGAAAGCTGAGGCTCATCCGCGTGGCGACCAGCACCGGCAGCTGCCCTGCCGGCGGCAGCCGGTAGTACAGCCTTCCGTCAACCTGCTCCGGTGCACCGGCATCGGCCACCAACCAGTCCACCACGCTGCGCGGAAACAGGCGGTCGAACTCTTCGCGCAGGAACCAGAAGCGCGCTTCGGAGAACGGCAGGGTGCGCGGCTCGTTGTGCGACACGCAGGTACTGATCATCTGCAGGGTGATGGCCCGGTCATCCTGCGGTTCGTCCGCATAGCGCGGCGCGGCGTGCAGGTCGGCGAAGGTCAGCGGCAGGTCGTCCGGCTTGCCCGACAACCGCTGCAGCGCATCGTGCAGCCAGTCGGTCAGCGCGGGGCGCCGTGGGTCGTCGCTGCGGCCATTGCACAGCCCGAGCAGGTTGCCACGGGCCACCCGCGCCACCCGCAGCATCGCGCCGGCCACACCCGCGCCGTAGGCGCACAGCAGCGAAGGCAGGAGGGCAGCCAGCATGCCCGCTACGCCGCCGGCGCCATGGCCGATGCCCAGCAGCAGGAACAGCGAAAGCAGCACTTCCAACGGTGCGATGGTGAACACTGCCGCCACCAGGCACAGCAGTTTGCGGGGCCAACCCGCATGGCTGGCCAGCACCACCAGCAAACGGTACGCCGCGCGCGCGCCGCGGGCAGGCTGGAACAACCCATGGATGAAGCCCCGCGTGGACAGCTGGGCCGACACAGCGGCCAGTCCCTCGAAACCGGCCTGCGGCCCCACCGCCTCGCCCGCCTGGCGACGGCGATCACCGAGCGCGGCAGCCGCCGCCACCGCCGCCGCGATGGCCCCGGCCGAGGTGCCGCCGATGCTCTTGAAACGGTATTCCCTGGCCAGCGCCAGCACCGCATTGGGATACACGATGCCGCTGGTGATGCCGCCCTTCATGACCAGATCGCAGTACTTGGCTGCCATGGGCCGACCCTCTGCTGGATTCGACCCTGATTATGGCAAGAGCGCCTCTCACCGCATGAGATCGCTGGCGCACTTCGCAGGCAAGGCGGCGCCCCGGTAGTGACGGCCGCTGGCCGTCATGCCCTGGCCCCTGGTAGGTGACGACCGCTGGTCGTCACGCCATTGCCTTTGCCGCTGCGCCCGCCGAGCATGGCTCGGCGCTACCGCTCTGACTGCGGCACCTTGCGGATCTTGCTGGTGTCGTAACCCATTGCGGCGATGCGCTCGATGGCCTGCTGGTAGTCGGCCGCGCTGACCTGCGGCGTGCGCGCCATGTACCAGACGTAGTCACGCTTGCTGCGCGCCACGATGGTCTGCTGGTAATCCGCATCCAGCCATGAAATCACGTACTCGGCCTGGATCGGCCAGATGAACTGCATGCCCCACACCGCGCCGTTGCCTTCCTCCTCCACCCGACCCACCGGATGCATCGTCTTCAGCGGTGCATCGAAGCTGCCCTTGCGGTAGGTGAAGGTGGTCTGGATGCGCCCGTCAGGCCGCAGTGCATAGCGTTCCACCGAATCAAACGCCTTGCGTTCGATGAAGGTGGGAATCTGTGCGATGACATACCAATCCCCCATGAAGCGCGGCACGTCCACCGCGCTCGCGCGGGGCAATGGACGTTCCGGACTGGACGAACAGGCGCTGGCCGACAACGCCATCGCGATCACGGGAAGCAGGCTGGACAGACGCATGGCGTTCTCCTTCAACGGGGACGGAACAGGTAATGGGCCACCAGCCACTGCTGGCCCTTCTCATAACCGAACAGTTCGGCGCAGGCCATCCAGAACATCCGCCAGCGCTGGAACCACAACGCAGCGGCGGCATCACCGTAGGTCTGGCGCAGCACCGGCATCAACGCATCGCGCTGGCTGTCCTGGTTCTGCAGCCAGTGGTTGGCCGTGCGCTGGTAGTGCGTGCCATCCAGCAACCAGCGCTGCTGCAGCTGCAGGTCGTGCTGGAAGTGCAGCAGCGTGTCCGCTGCCGGCATCAGGCCACCGGTGAAGAAGTGCCGCCCCATCCAGTTGTCCTCGCCCTCGGTTTCAAAGGGATACATCGCGGTGCGATGCACGAAGATATGCACGAACAACGCCCCATCGCTGCGCAGCCAGCGGGCGATCCGGCCGAGCAGGCGGTCGTAGTTGCGCATGTGTTCGAACATCTCGATGGACACCGCGCGGTCAAAGGAGTTCGCGGGCAGGTCCAGCTGGTTGACGTCGCGGGTCAGTACCTTCACGTTGCGCAGCCCGCGTGCCTGGCACTGCGCCTCGATGTGCGCACGTTGCCCGTGCGAATTGGACACCGCGCTGATGCGTGCGTGTGGATAGCGTTCGGCCATCCACAAGGTCAGCGATCCCCAGCCACAGCCGAGTTCCAGGATGTCCTGTCCATCGTCAAGCCCGGCACGCTCCGCATAAAGTTCCAGCATCGCCTCTTCGGCCTGGTCGAGCGTCTCCATGCCGGTGCGGTAGTAACAACTGCTGTACTTCAACCGCTTGCCAAGGCAGGCCTGGAAGAACGCTGCCGGTACTTCGTAGTGCTGGCGGTTGGCCGCATCCACGTGCAGGGCCAACGGGCTTCCCGCCAGTTCGGTGATGCGCTCGGAAAAGCGCGTTGCCTGGCCTTCGGTGCCGCCTTCGAACTCTTCGCGCAGGCGTTGCGCGCACTGGCGGCGGATACCGTAACGCAGCAGCGCGTCCGGCAGCAGCCCGCGTTCGGCCAGGCCGGTCAGCCCCGCCGCATGGTCCGGCAGCGGCAGGCTCTGGAATTGGGTGCTCATCGGGGCAGCTCCTTGGAGTGTGCGGATTTCCTGGGGAACCAGGGAAAGATCATCGAGGTGCTGCGCTGGTACTCGCGGTAGTCCTCACCGCGGCTGCGCAGGGCCTGTTTTTCAGTGAACGGCACGCCGCTCAGCCAGCGCAGGAACACGTACATCACCACCGGGCCGGCGCAGGCCAGCCACCACAGCGGGGAACCCACGGCCAGCAGCACATAGGTGAACCAGTGCAGCCATTCGAAGAAGTAGTTGGGATGCCGCGAATAGCGCCACAGGCCTTCGCGGCAGGTGCTGCCCTTGTTTGCCGGGTCGGCGCGGAAGCGTGCCAGCTGGCGGTCGGCCAGACTCTCCCCACCCACGCTCAGCACCCACATCGCCACCGCTGCCAGCACCCAGCCGATACCCTCGCCGCGCGGGTTCTGCGCCACTGCGATGAACGGCAGGGCGAACAGCACCACCAGCAGCGCCTGGGCCTGGAAGAAGCCGAAGATCTTGCCCTGGTGGCCCTGCCAGTGATCGCGCAGGTAGCGGTAGCGACCGTCCTCTTCTTCGCTGCGCACGCGTCGCCACAGGTGCAGTGCCAGACGGGCTCCCCACAACCCGCCCAGCACGCCCAGCGCCAGCCGCGGCAGCAGCGCGCCGTCCCCCAGCACTGCCAGCAGCAGCGCGGCGGCGGCCACGCTCTTGGCCCACAACACATCCACCACGCCGATGTTCTGGTGCCGGCGTTGCCACCACCAGCCCCAGCACATCACCACGGCGGCATACAGCCACACCCACCACAACAGCTTCATCGTGCTTCTCCTGTTTCCATGGGCTCGGCGCGGCATGCCCGCTGCCAGCGCCGCGCGCAGGTTGCCAGCAGCGGCAGCGCGAGCGCCCAGCCGATACCCAGCAAGGCGATGCCCTGCCAGGCCGGCGTGGCGAAACGCACCGAAGAAAATCCCCGCGCGGCCGACACATAGGCCAGGGGGGCCAGCAGCAGGCCGACCAGCACGGCCAGCCGCCACCGGCGCTGCAGGGCAGCGAAAGAGACGGTCAGGGTCATCGCGAACGATGCCCACAACGCAAGGATCCAGATCGGCGCCAGCGCGCGTTCGGCATTGCCTGCGGCATACACCACCCGTCCGGAAGCACCGGCCACGCCGTCCACCACCAGCCCGCAACCGATCGCCAACGCGATCAGCTTCAGGTCCACCACCGGGCGCGGGGACAGCAGCAGTTGGCTCAGCACAAAGGCCGCCGCCGCCAGCAGCCCCGGCCAGTACAGCCCGCGTCCGGCACCGGCCACCGCGCAGAACCACACCAGCTGGTTGCCGATCAGGTTGCCCCAGAAGTGCATGTCAGTGGGCTCCGGCCAGCGGCGGGGGTCGGTAGCCCGGTCGCGCCAGCAACAGCTGCGATACACCGATCGAGCGCTCCAGGAAGCCGCCTTCGCAGTACGCGAGATAGAACTCCCACAGGCGGATGAAGTCTTCATCGAAGCCTTGCGCACGCACCGCCGGCAGCTCGGCGAGGAAGCGCTCGCGCCAGGCGCGCAGTGTCAGTGCGTAGGACTGTCCGAAATCCATCTGGCCGATCAGCTGCAGGTCGCTGCTGCAGGTCTTGGCCGCCAGCATGGCATTCAGCGAGGGGATGAAACTGCCGGGGAACACGAAGCGCTTGATGTAATCCACGCTGCGCCGCGCCTGCCGGTAACGCTCGTCTTCGATGGTGATCGCCTGCAGCAGCGCCAATCCATCCGGCTTCAGCAGGCGCGTCAGCGTGGCGAAGTAGGTCTGCAGGTACTGCGCGCCGATCGCTTCGATCATCTCGATGGACACCAGCTTGTCGTACTGGCCATCCAGGTCGCGATAGTCCTTCAGCAGCAAGGTCACCCGATCATGCAGTCCAGCTGCCTCGATGCGCTGGCTGGCCAGCGCGTGCTGCTCCACCGATATGGTGGTGGTGGTTACACGGCAGCCGATGTGGCGTGCCGCGTACAGCGCGAACCCGCCCCAACCGGTACCGATTTCCAGTACGTGGTCGGTGGGCTTGAGCTGCAGCTGTTCGCAGATGCGCGCGAGCTTGCGCTGCGATGCCGCATCCAGCGTATCGCCGTCTTCGAACAGCGCCGAGGAATACATCAGGTCCTTGGAAAGGAACAGAGAGAAGAACGGATTGCCCAGGTCGTAGTGCGCGGCGATGTTGCGTCGGCTGCCTTCACGGGTGTTGCGGCGCAGCTGTGCCCAGGCCTTCAGCGCCCAGCCACCGATCCGCGCCGGACCGCGTTCCACGCCGTCGAGCAGTTCGCGGTTGCGCACCAGCAGCTGCACCAGCGCCACCAGGTCGTCGCAGCGCCACTGGCCACGGATGTAGCTTTCGCCGGCGCCGACGCTGCCCTGGGTCGCCACCGCGCGATAGAACGCCGGGTCATCGATGGTCACCGTCACCAGCGGGCCGCTGCCCTGCGCGCCGAGCACCACCTCACCCAGTGCGTCGCGGACCCGCAGGCGGCCCTCACGCAGCGCGCCCAGCTTGGCCAGCAGCTGGCGGCGCAGGAAAGCATCCAGGCGTCCGGGCCGTGGCAGGGCCATGCAGTGGCTCATGTCGTTCATTGGTTTTTTCCAGCAAGCGAAGGATGGTCGTGGACCGGATTGCGTTTCAGCCACAGGCGCATCGCCTGCCAATGGATCGCGCCGACCACCTGCAGGGTCATCAGCGGATGACGGGCCAGCACCATGGCCAGCCCGCGGCCGTCCAGCGCGCGGCGCTGCATCGACTGGGTCGCATCGAACTGGCGCTGGCCGTCGCGCCATACCTGCATGTGCACGCGCAGGTCGTCGCCGGGCACGGTGAAGCGCCAGTCGTAACCGCAGTCCATCTGCATGAACGGCGAAACATGGAACTGTTTGTCGAAACGCCAGCGCAGCGCGCGGCCACGCGCTTGCGCATCGGCGACCGGCAACACGTACGCATGGCGTTGCTTCCATGGCGTGTTGGTGATCTCGGCGACGATGCACTCCAGTGTTTCGTCAACCGCATGGCAGTAGTAGAAGCTGACCGGATTGAACACATGACCGGCGTGGCGCAGGTGGGCGAGCAGGCGCACCGGACCCAGCGGACGGTGGCCAAGCGCGCCCTGCACGCGGTCGCGCACGGCCTCGGCCAGCGGTTGGTCGGGATCACCCAGGTAATCGCTGCGGCGGAACTCGACCAGGTTGCGGCGACCCACCGACCACAGCCAACGCCGGTCGAACACGCGGTCCACTTCTTCCAGGTCCAACAACAGCTGCGCGATCGGATAGCGGAAGGCGTGCGCGTGCGGCAGGTGCCTGCGGTGCACGACCTCGCCACGATAGATTGCACTGGCGCTCACGCGGTGGTTTCCTCGTGACGCGGCCAATGCCTTTGCATGCTCACCGAGTGCAGCGCATCCACCACGCGCCGCGCACTGCGGATGCCATCTTCGTGGAAGCCCCAGCCCCAGTACGCACCGGCGAACCAGGTATGTCGGCGCCCCTGCACCTCATGCCAGCGCCGCTGCGCACGGACCATGGCGTGGTCGTGCACCGGGTGCGCGTAACGCAGGCGACGCAGCACCTTGGACGGGTCGATCGCCTCACTGCGGTTGAGCGTCACCAGCAGCGGGGTGGGCGTGTCCAGGCCCTGCAGCAGGTTCATGCAATAGGTCACCGTACAGGCCTGGGCCGGATCGCGCGGCACGTGCGCGTTCCAGGCCGCCCACGCCGCGCGGTTGCGTGGCAACAGACTGGCATCGGTATGCAGCACGACCTCGTTGGGCTGGTAGCGGATGGCACCGAGCACGCTGCGTTCCAGCATGTCCGGATCCTGCAGCAGCCACAGTGCCTGGTCACTGTGGCAGGCCATCACGACGTGGTCGAAGCCTTCCGCGCCCGCTGCGGTGTGCACCAGCACGCCATCGACCAGCCGTTCCACCGCCAGCACCGGGCACTCCAGCCGCTCGCGCACATGCCAGCGTTGGCGCAGCGCGTCCACGTAACGCGCCGATCCGCCCTGCACCACCCGCCATTGCGGGCGGCCGGTCAGCTGGAGCATCTGGTGGTTGGCCATGAACTGCACCAGGTAGCGCGCCGGGAAGTCGCGCACGCGGGTGGCCGGCGAGGACCAGAGGGCCGATGCCATCGGCAGCAGGTGCTCTTCGATGAAGGCCTCGCCGTAATGATGGTCGTTGAGGTACTGGCCCAGCGTCGGCCCGGCCTCGTCGCCCTGCAGCAGGGCCGGCGCCTCGCGGTAGAAGCGCCGCAGGTCCGCCAGCATCCCCCAGAAGCGCGGCGACAACAGGTTGCGGCGCTGGCAGAACAGCCCATTCAACGAGGTGGCGTTGTACTCCACCCCGCTGCGTTCGCTGTGGGCGGAGAAACTCATCGTGGTCGCCTGCGAGGCGACACCGAGCTCGTCGAACAGACCGCTCAGCAGCGGATAGTGCTGCGGGTTGAACACGATGAAGCCGGTGTCCACCGATACTGTGCGCCCATCCACCTGCAGCGCGTGGGTATGGGTGTGGCCACCGAGGTAATCGTTGGCCTCGAACAGGGTGACCTCGTGCTGCGGGTCCAGCCACCATGCGCTGGCCAGTCCGGCAATGCCCGAACCAATGACGGCGATGCGCATGTCAGTCCCTTGCCTTGGCCAGCACCCAGGCAGGCACTGGCTTGAGCCCGTGCACCAGCCGCAGCGACTGCATCAGCCGCAGCCCATACCAGGTGATGTCCACTTCCCACCAGCGGAAGCCCTGGCGCGCGGTGCCCGGGAAGAAGTGATGGTTGTTGTGCCAGCCTTCGCCGAAGGTGAGCAGGGCCAGCCACAGGTTGTTGCGGCTGTCATCGCCGGTGTCATAGCGCTGCCGGCCGAAGCGGTGGGCAAGGGAATTGATGGTGACCGTGGCATGGAACAGCACCACGGTGGAGACGAAGAAGCCCCAGACCAGCATCTGCGGACCGCTGGTATCCAGCGACGGTGCCACGTGCTGCAACAATGCGCCCAGGCCATACAGCGCCGCGGCCAGCGCGACCGGCACCAGCGTGTCGAAGCGGTCCAGCCAGCGCAGTTCCGGGAAGCGGGCCAGGTCGGGGATCCGCGCCCAGTCGGTGCGGAACCCTTCGCGGGTCAGGAACCAGCCCATGTGGCTCCACCAGAACCCGTGTTCCCGCGGCGAATGCGGGTCCAGCGGCTGGTCCGCATGGCGATGGTGGCTGCGGTGGTGCGCAGCCCACCACAACGGCCCACGCTGCACGCTGGACGCGCCGATGGCCGCGAACAGGAACTGCACCGGACGCGAGGTCTGGAAGGTCCGATGGGAGAAGTACCGGTGGTAGAAGCCGGTGATGGCGAACATCCGCACCGCGTACAGCAGCGCGGCCACGGCCACCGCCACCCACGACACACCCACCCATATCACCGCCACGCAGGCCAGGTGCAGGCCCACGAACGGCAGCGCGCGCAGCCAGTCGATGCGCTTGCCATCGGCTTCGGCGGCGTCGACAGCGCTGGGTTCCCTGGCGGCGGTATCGAACCAGCGCAACAGGGTGGACCAGCGCCGCGGGCGGAGCGGCGGTACTGCGGGTGTGGCCGACATCGTGCATCCCTCCTGGAGCTACTGACAGGAGATACGGTGCCAGCGGCCCCATGGATGCAGCTTCCGGAAAATAAATTCTCCGGATCGTTACAGGTTGGCGATGTCTCCCTTGGCGACCACCGGACCACTGGGCGCCGGATGCGGCGCGCCCGCCGACGGTTCCAGGGTGATCGCCAGTACCGAACCGTTGACCAGCGCCGAACGCAGCGCGGCCGGTACGTCCACGGTGTGGGCGCGGTCGTTGGAGACCAGGCCCAGCGACACCGGTGCGCCACCGGCCGGGATCACCCACAACTCGGGCGCGCGGCCCTGGGCATCCGGGGCGGACGGCACCGGCACCATCAGCACCTTGCCCAGCGTGGCATCGACCGAGGCCAGCCAGCCGGCACGGCCATCGTCATGCAGCAGCGGGGTAACCGGGCGCGTCGCCTGCTCCGGCTCGACCGGCGGGGTCGGTGCCGGGGTAACGGCCACCGGGGTGGGTACCGGGGCATCCGGTGCCGGACGGGTGAACACCGCGACCAGCGCCAGCGCGGCAGCCAGTGCGGTGGCACCCTGCCAGAAGCCGGTACGCTGCCACGGACGAGCGTTCGGGGCGGTCTCGAAGCTCGCCCAGCCCAGTTCGCGACGCACGCGCAGCCACACATGGGCCGGCACCGGGGCGCTGCCCACTTCTTCCAGCAGCGGCGCCAGTCGTTGTTCCCATTGTTCGACCAGCCGCGCGAAACCCGCGTCGGAACTGATGCGCTGCTCGGCCTCGCGGCGTTGGGCGGCGTCCAGCACGCCCAGCACGTACTCACCGGCCTGCTGGTCGGCGCTCGGCGGCTGCCCGTCTTCGTGGTGGAGGTCGCGGATGTTCATGGTTCCAGGCACACCCGAAGCTGGGTCAGGCCACGGCGGATCCAGCTTTTCACCGTACCCAGCGGAGTGGCAAGGCGGCGCGCCAGTTCATCGTGGCTGGCGCCGTCAAGGAAGGCGGCGCGGATCAGGCTGCGCCGGCGCGGTTCCAGCGCCTGCATGCAATCCTGCAGCCGCGCGTCTTCATCATTGCGTTCGGCCAGCTGGGCCGGCTGCAGGTCACCATCGGGCAGTTCCTCGGCGATGGACACATCGTCGAGTGCCCGTGGCGGTGCAGCGCGCAGGCGGTCGATGGACCGGTTGCGGGCCAGCATCGACAGCCAGGTCATCGCCGAAGCCTTGCCGGGATCGAAGCGCGAGGCTTTGTGCCAGACGGTCACGAAGACCTCCTGCAGCACGTCTTCGGCTTCGCCACGGTCACGCAGCAGGCGCAGGCAGATCGCGAAAAGGCGTCCCCCGGATTGCTGGTACAGCGCTTCAAAGGCATCGCGATCCTGCGTCGCCACCTGTTCAAGCAGGGCGTCGAGTCGGCGCGCGTCGGCACCGTCAGGGGCGTCCGGCTGGGGCATTGCAGGCTCCGGGTGGCACAGGGGCAGACCTGCATCCTCGTTGCTCGGCGCGCATACCGCAAGTACATCATCGCGTGCATGAGGCCACCAGGGGCTGCGTGCGGGCGGCGGCAAGCGCGCCTTCGCTGACGGGCTGCGGCGCGCCGGGGAAGCGGATGCGCACCTGCGGCCAGCCGCCATCGGCATCGCGCACGTTGCCGGTGCCCTCGAACTGCAGCAGCCGCCGATCAGCACGCGCGTAGACCAGGTTGACCGCCGGCACCGCGAAGCCGAACCAGGCATCCAGCTGCATCTGCAGCTGTTCAGCCGGCTGGCCCTGCCAGTCCACCGCGCCGACCCGGCGCAGTTTCACCGGCACCCAGCGCTGGCGGCTGGTGAGCAGGAACGGCAAGGCCACCGTATCGCCCTGCAGCAGCGTGGACCAGTGCGCGCGCACGGCCGCATCGAATCCCGCGTCGATCACTCCGCCGCCAGGCATCTGCAGGGTCTTGGCCGCATCGGCTGCACCGCTGGCGGCGCGGATGCTGACCCGGCGCTGCGTGCCCTGGGCCTGCACGGCCTCCCGGCGTCCATCGCGGCCATCGATGAACTCGAAATCCGGCGCCTGCGCATTGGCGGCGGCCGGCATCCACTTGCGCGCGAACGGGCGCCCGTCATTGCAGCGGTACAGCACCAGCCGCGCCTGCTGCGCGCCCACGTCCTGCAGATAATGGGTTTCGCGGTACAGCGCGCGGCCCCCCTTCGGCGCCAGCGCCTCGCCTTCCACGCGCAGCACTGCGGCACCGGCAGGCGAAGCAGCGGCGGCAAGCAACAGCAGGCAGGGAAGCAAAAGGGAGCGCATGGCAGGGTCCGCAGGGGGCTCATGGACAGATACGCAGCGGGCGGCGCATTGGATGCAGTGCGCTGCCAGCCCCTTGACCGATGCCGCCCTTGGGCCTACCTTGTGCTCGCCGAAGGTATCCATCGCTTCATGCGAATGAAAGGATGGATTTAAACGGGAATCCGGTGACCGTGCCCCGTGCACGCATTCCGGAGCTGCCCCGCAGCGGTGAATGGAAACGACCTCCGCCAACAGCACTGGGCCACGGCCTGGGAAGCGGCGGACACTAGGTGGGCGGCAACGCCCGTGTCCAACAGCCCGAATACCGGCCCCGGCCGGAGGACCTGCGCGTCCTTCGATTCGACCTGGAATCTCCGCGGGGAGGTTGCCCGGCCCATGCCGTCCCGCCGCCAGCGGGATGCGTCGGCACGTGCGCCTGTCCACGGCATCCGGTTCGCCCGCGGGGGCGAAGGTCGCTGGCAGGAGGGACGTGGGCCGGCAACGGCGCGCGGCGCCCTGCAGTTCCTTCGTTCCTCAATGCCGACATGCAATGAGGACACGCTGCAATGACCACCGTTACCAACCTGGGTTTTCCCCGCATCGGCGCCAAGCGCGAACTGAAGCGGGCCCTTGAACGCCATTGGAGTGGCGAGGATGACCTCGCCACCCTGCAGGCCAGCGCCGCCGCGCTGCGTGCACGGCACTGGAAGCTGCAGATCGAGGCCGGCGTGGACGTGCCGCCGAGCAATGATTTCAGCCTGTACGACCAGGTGCTGGATACCGCTTTCCTGTTCGATGCGCTTCCTGCACGTTACCGACAGTTGGCCGCTGGCGAGCCGCTGGCCGCCTACTTCGCGATGGCCCGTGGCCTGCAGCGCGATGGCATCGACCTGCACGCGCTGGAGATGACCAAGTGGTTCGACACCAACTACCACTATCTGGTGCCGGAACTGCAGGCCGGGCAGGCGTTCGCGCTGCGCGGTGACAAGCCGCTGGCCGAATTCCGCGAAGCCAGGGCGCTGGGCATCCACACCCGCCCGGTGCTGCTGGGGCCGGTGAGCTTCCTGCTGCTGTCCAAGACCACCGATGGTTCGGCCGCGCTGGATCTGCTGGATGCGCTGCTGCCGTGCTACGTGGACCTGCTGGCCCAGCTGGAAACGGCCGGCGCGGACTGGGTGCAGCTGGACGAGCCGCTGCTGGTGCAGGATCTGGACGCGGCCGCCCGCGGCGCATTCGAACGCGCCTATGCCGTGCTGGGCGCGAAGGCGGCTGCACGACCGAAGCTCCTGCTGGCCACTTACTTCGGCGCGCTGGATGACAACCTCGGCCTTGCCGCCAGCCTGCCGGTGGACGGGCTGCACGTGGACCTGGTGCGCGCGCCGGAACAGCTGGATGCCGTGCTGCAGGCGCTGCCCGCCGGCCGCGTCCTGTCGGCCGGGCTGGTCAACGGCCGCAACATCTGGCGCACCCAGCTGGACAATGCGCTGATCCTGGCGCGCTATGCGCAGACCGATCGCGGTGCGGACCTGCTGTGGCTGGCCCCGTCGTGTTCGCTGCTGCATTCGCCGGTTGACCTGTCGCTGGAAAAGAAACTGGACGGGGAGCTGCGCAGCTGGCTGGCGTTCTCACGGCAGAAGCTCGAAGAGCTGCGCGTGCTGGCTGATGCGCTGGACGGCAAGCCCTCCGCGGACGCCGGGCTGAGCGCCAACCGCGAGGCACTGGAGGCCCGTCGTCGCTCGCCGCGCGTGCACAACCCGGCCGTCGCCGCGCGCCTGGCCAGCCTGTCCGCCGCCGACGCCCGGCGCCATGGCAGCTATCCGCAGCGCCGCCTGGCCCAGCACGCCGCGCTGCAGTTGCCGCTGCTGCCCACCACCACGATCGGTTCGTTCCCGCAGACCCTTGACGTGCGCCAAGCACGCGCCCGTCACAAGTCCGGCACGTTGTCGCTGGCCGACTACGAGGCCTTCCTGGAGCAGCACACCGCGCACTGCGTGCGCGTGCAGGAAGAGCTGGGACTGGACGTGCTGGTGCATGGCGAGTTCGAGCGCAACGACATGGTGGAGTACTTCGGCGAGCAGCTGGAAGGCTTCGCTTTCACTGGCAATGGCTGGGTGCAGAGCTACGGCTCGCGTTGCGTGAAACCGCCATTGATCTTCGGCGATGTCAGCCGCCCGCAGCCGATGACGGTGCGCTGGTCGCAGTACGCCCAGTCGCTTACCCGCAAGCCGATGAAGGGCATGCTGACCGGCCCGGTGACGGTGCTGCAGTGGTCGTTCGTGCGCGACGACCAGGAGCGCGACGCCACCTGCCGGCAGATCGCCCTGGCGCTGCGCGATGAGGTGAACGATCTGGAGGCGGCCGGCATCGGCGTGATCCAGGTCGACGAACCGGCGATCCGCGAAGGCCTGCCGCTACGCCGCGCGCACTGGCGCAGCTACCTGGACTGGGCAGTGGAATCGTTCCGGATCAGCACCAGCGGGGTGCGCGATGCCACGCAGATCCACACCCACATGTGCTACTCGGAGTTCAACGACATCATCCACTCGGTGGCGGCGATGGATGCCGATGTGATCTCGATCGAGACCTCGCGTTCTCGGATGGAGCTGCTGGATGCCTTCGTGCGCTTCAACTATCCCAACGAGATCGGGCCGGGCGTGTATGACATCCACTCCCCGCGCGTGCCGGACAAGGCGGAGATGGTGGACCTGCTGCGCAAGGCGCTGGCGGTGCTGAAGCCGCAACAGCTGTGGGTGAACCCGGATTGCGGCCTGAAGACCCGCGGCTGGCCGGAAACCCGCGCGGCGCTGGAGGCACTGGTGGCCGCTGCGGCCGAACTGCGCGCCGAGCACGCCCAGGCCAGCGTCGCCTGACCAGGAAGATGGGCGGCGGCGCGCTGCCGCCGCCCTTGTCGTGTCGAGCCTGCTCGACATGCCCCGCCTTCCCGTAGTGTCGAGCTTGCTCGACACCACCTCCCGCGCCCTCGACCAAGCTCGACGCTATGCCCTGTACCCCGCTACGCTGCAGGCTCCCCCGGTACGGATTTTCCCATGACGCCCCTGCCCGCCCACGTGGCCCTGATCGTGGTGGACCTGCAACCGGATTTCATGCCCGGCGGCGCGTTGGCCTGTGCCGACGGCGATGCGCTGGTCGCCCCGATCGCCGCGCTGCTGGCCGAGCGTCGCTACCGCACCGTGGTCGCCACCCAGGATTGGCACCCGGCCAACCATGCATCGTTCGCCAGCCACTACGCCGGCCAGCAGCCGTTCGCGCAGATCCAGCTGCACGGCCATCCGCAGACCCTGTGGCCCGACCACTGCGTGCAGGGGTCACCCGGCGCCGTGCTGCACCCCGGCGTGGACTGGAATGCCGCTGACCTGGTGCTGCGCAAAGGCACCCGTCCGCGGGTGGACTCGTACAGCGCGTTCCGCGAGAACCACGGCCCGGAGGGGTCGCGCCCGGCAACCGGACTGGCCGGCTGGCTGCGCGAGCGCGGGATCAGCGAAGTACATGTGTGCGGACTGGCGCGCGACTACTGCGTGCTGTGGACCGCACAGGACGCGGCCAGCGCCGGCTTCGCCGTGGGCTTCCATTGGGACCTGACCCGACCGGTCCGCGCCGACAACGACGACGCCACGCGCCAGGCACTGGCAACGGCAGGCATCGCGCTGCTCTGATCGCACCCGGTGCTGTTCCGGTAGCGCCGAGCCGTGCTCGGCGGATTCCATCCGGCACCGGAATGTCCGCCACACGCGCCGCGTCAGCGGAACACCACCGTACGATGCCCGTTGAGCAGGATGCGGTGCTCCACATGCCGGCGCACCGCACGCGCCAGCACCTGCGATTCGGTATCGCTGCCCAGACGCACCAGCTCGCGCGGGGTCATCGCATGATCCACGCGGGCCACGTCCTGTTCGATGATCGGGCCTTCGTCCAGGTCTTCGGTCACGTAATGCGCGGTCGCACCGATGATCTTGACCCCACGCGCGTGCGCCTGGTGATACGGCTGCGCCCCTTTGAAGCTGGGCAGGAAGCTGTGGTGGATGTTGATCGCACGGCCCGCCAGCGCGCGGCACATCGTCGGCGAGAGGATCTGCATGTAGCGCGCCAGCACCACCAGGTCGATCTTCTCGCGCTCGACCAGATCGATGATCTGGCGTTCCTGCACTTCGCGCGTTTCCGCGCTCACCGGCAGGTGATGGAACGGAATGCCGTACGACGCTGCGAGCGGTGAGAAGTCGGCGTGGTTGGAGGCCACCGCCGCGATATCCACCTTCAACTGGCCACTGTGGGCGCGGAACAACAGGTCGTTGAGGCAGTGCCCCTGTTTGCTGACCAGCACCAGCAGGCGGGCGCGGCGGCGGCCGTCGTGCAGTTGCCAGTCCATGCCGAAGTCGCTGGCCAGCGACTGCATGGAGGCATGGACGATATCCAGCGGCAGCCCGGCATCGCGGTCGAAATGCACGCGCAGGAAGAAGCGCCCGCTCTCCTCGTCGCCGAACTGTTGGGCGTCGAGGATGTTGCAGCCGTGGTCGTACAACAGGCCGGACACGCGGTAGACGATACCGGTGCGGTCCGGGCAGGACAGGGTGAGGATGGAGTCGGGTCGCATCCGGCCAAGTCTAGGCCAGCCTGCTGCGCTGCGGAATAAATGCTCTCAGATGCAACTGCATTGACCGGTAGTGACGGCCGCTGGCCGTCATGCTCCTGCCTTCCGCTGCGCTCGCCGAGCACGGCTCGGGGCTACCGATTGGTCTCCGGCGGATGAACCGTCAGTGCCACCAGCCGCAGCACCAGCGGGCGCACCACCAGCACGCAGCAGAACGCCACCGGCATCGCCAGCAGATAGGCCTCCAGCACGCGGCCCAGATAGGCCGCGTCCACCCCCGCATGCGCGGCGGTGATCACCAGGCACATCAGCATCGCCATGATGCCGGCCATGAAAAAAGCAAACACATAGGGCGTAGCGCGATGGCCGAACTTCAGCCCGCGACGGGCCGGCAATACAGTGGAATCAGTCATGAAAGGGGGCGTGCAGGAACAGCCTTCCAGCATGCCCGAAGCGCATCCCGGCTGCAGCCACTGCGTGCTTGGGTCAGTCCGAAGCAGAACTTTGCCCCCGGCCATGGCAGGCTGTGCGGTCATGAACCTGCTCCAGCTCATCCGCACCTTCACCCGCACCGCCGAAGCCGGCAGCATCGCCGGCGCCGCGCGCGCACTCGGTATCAGCGCCACGGCGGTCGGCCAGAACATCAGCCGGCTGGAGGCGCATCTGGGCGTGCGCCTGTTCAACCGCAGCACCCGTTCGCTGTCCCTCAGCGAAGCCGGCGCGCTGTACCTGTCCAAGGTGCAGCACATCGAAGCGGAGCTGGCCGGCGCGCAGGCCGCGGTCAGCAGCGGCGACATCGAACCGGTCGGCCCGCTGCGCATCGGTTGCAGCCGCGCGTTCGGGCGCCACGTGCTGGCGCCGATGCTGCCCGCGCTGCAGCGCCGGTATCCGCAGCTGCAGCTGCAACTGCGCCTGTCCGACCGCGCCGTGCGCCACGCCGAAGAGTCGGTGGACGTGAGCATCCGCATCGGCGCACAGCTGCAGGATGGGCTGGTGGCACGCCCGCTGGCACGCATCCCGTTCGTGTTCTGCGCCGCACCGTCCTATCTGGAACGGGCCGGCACCCCGACCTCGCCGGGGGAGCTGGCGAATCACCGCGCGCTGCTGTTCCGCTTCCCCGCCGACGGCCGTCCGCTGCGCTGGGGGTTGGTCGGCGAACAGGGCCGCGTAGAGGCGACGATGCAGCCCGGAATGATCTGCGACGACATCGATGCCCTGGCCGAACTGGCCGCGGCGGGCGGCGGCATCACCCGGCTGGCTGCGTTCGTCGCCGAGCCCTATCTGCGCGACGGCCGCCTGCAGGCCGTGCTGGCCGATGATCCGGCATGGCGGCCGGAGCCGATGGAGATGTTCTTCTGCCTGAGCGACCGGCGTGATTTCACCGCGCGCATCCGCGTGCTGTTCGAGCACCTGCAGGCGGGATTGCCGGTGGCATGGCAGGTGCCGGCGGGGTGACGGTCAACGGGCGGACGGCCAGCAGCCGTCACCACCGGGGGCGTGAGCGTGACGACCAACGGTCGCCACCTACCAGGCGCCAGGGCAAGGACATGACGGCCAGCGGCCGTCACTGCCGGATCAGCGCGTTTCGAAGACGCCGCGGGCTTCGCGCGGTTCGCAGCGCAGGTACTGCGGGGCCGGCACCACGCTGTCGCCGAGTGCGGCGGCGGCGTGCCACGGCCAGCGCGGGTCGTACAGGATGCCGCGTGCCAAGGCGATGGCATCGGCGTGGTTGTGGCGCAGGATCGACTCGGCCTGGTCGGGCTCGGTGATCAGGCCCACGGCGATCACCGGCATGCGGCCCTTGGCCTTGATCGCCGCAGCGAATGGCACCTGGTAGCCCGGGCCGATCTCGATCTTCTGGCGTTCGTCCAGGCCACCGCTGGAAACATGCAGGAAGTTGCAGCCGCGCGATTCCAGGATCATCGCCACGGTCTCGGTCTGGGTGATGTCCCAGCCGCCGGCGACCCAGTCACTGGCCGAAATACGCACGCCCACGGCGATCGACGGCGATACCGCCGCACGCACCGCGTCGTACACCTCGATCAGCAGGCGCATGCGGTTCGGCAGCGGGCCGCCGTAGCCATCGGTACGCTGGTTGCTCAGCGGCGACAGGAACTGGTGCAGCAGGTAACCGTGCGCGGCATGCAGTTCGATCAGCTGGATACCCAGGCGCTCGGCGCGGCGTGCGCTTTCGGCGAAGGCTTCGACGATGCCGGCGATCTCGGCTTCGGTCAGTTCGTGCGGGGCCGGGTTGCCGGCGTGGAACGGGCGCGGCGACGGCGCGACCGGCGTCCAGCCGTTGTCATCATCGGCAGGAATCTGCTTGCCGCCTTCCCACGGACGCGACACCGAGGCCTTGCGACCGGCATGGCCGAGCTGGATGCCGATCGGCATCGTCGACCAGCGGCGCACCGTCTGCAGCACCTTGTTCAGCGCCGCTTCGGTGGCGTCGTCCCACAGGCCCAGGTCGGCATGGCTGATGCGGCCGCGTGGCTCGACGGCGGTGGCTTCCAGGATCAGCAGGCCGGCGCCGGACTGGGACAGGTTGCCCAGGTGGATGGTGTGCCAATCCGTGGCCTGGCCGTTTTCGGCGGAGTACTGGCACATCGGCGCGATCACGATGCGGTTGGGCAGGGTCAGGGGCCCGAAGGTGACGGGCGACAGCAGCTGGCTCACGTGGGGGATTCGCAGGGGAAAAAGACAGGGGGCTATTGCAGCGCCGATGGGGTTGGAGATCAAGCGCTGTGTTGGAACAGGGTTTTTTGGTGGGATGAAGAGCGTGACGACCAACGGTCGTCACCCACTACGGCGGGTGTCACGATGCTGCCAGCCACGGTGCCAGGGCTTCGGCGCAGTCGCGCTCGTCCTTGAAGGCGAGCAGTTCATCGGCGCGGGTGCGGCCACGGTTCAGCGCGGCCACCGGCAGCCCGGCCTTGGCCGCGGCCTGCACGAAGCGGAAGCCGGAATACACCATCAGCGAGGAGCCCACCACCAGCACCGCATCGGCGCGCTGCAGGTGGTCATGCACGGCCGCGACGCGTTCGCGCGGTACGTTTTCGCCGAAGAAGACCACGTCCGGCTTCAGCAGGCCACCGCAGTGCAGGCAGTCCGGCACGTTGAAGGCGGAGAAATCGGTCTCCAGGTCGGCATCGCCATCCGGTGCGATGCCCGCTTCCAGCGCGTCCCAGCCCGGGTTGGCCGCCATCAGGCGCTGCTGCAGCTCCTCGCGGCCGGTGCGCTGCTCGCAGTCCATGCAGCGCACGCGGTCCAGCCGGCCATGCAGGTCGATCACGTTGGCACTGCCGGCACGCTGGTGCAGCACGTCCACGTTCTGGGTCAGCAGCAGTTCCAGCTTGCCGCTGGCTTCCAGCGCGGCCAGCGCGTGATGGGTGCCATTGGGCACGGCGTGGCCGAAGCGCGGCCAGCCGACCAGGCTGCGTGCCCAGTAGCGCTGGCGGGTCGCCGGTTCGGCCATGAAGGCCTGGTAGGTCACCGGCGGGGTGCGCTTCCACTGGCCATCGGCATCGCGGTAATCCGGAATGCCGGAGGCAGTGCTGCAACCGGCGCCGGTCAGCACGAACAGGCGGCGGGCGCGGGCGATGAAATCGGTCAGCGGCTGGCTCATACCCGCTCAGATGGGGGCCGCCCGGCCACCATGCAAGCACCGACTCAGGTGCCTGGCGTGGCCTCAGGCAGTGCCGGGACAGCAGTGGGATGGCCTTCCTCGTCCAGTGCGATCATCACGAAGTGGCCGCGGGTGCACAGCTTGCGCTCGCCGTTGTGCAGGTCCTCGGCGATCAATTCCACCTGTACTTTCATCGAACTGCGGCCAACTTCGACGATACGGCCAATGGTTTCGACCATCTGGCCGATGCGGATCGGCAGTTTGAAATCGACCTGGTCACTGCGCGCGGTGACCACGGTGCGGCGCGAGTAACGCGCGGCGGCCAGGAATGCCGCCTTGTCCATCCATGCCAGCGCCTGGCCACCGAACAGCGTGCCCATGTGGTTGGTGTGGTTGGGGAAGACGATCTCCGCCATGCGCACTTCGGTCGGCGGCACGGTTTCGGGCTGGGCGGTCATGGGGGTACCGGCATGAGAAAGGGACGGAGCGATTATGTCGCATCCGTCCCTTTTGGGTGTCACGCGTTGACGTCGGATTGACGGCCAGCGGCCGTCACTACCGCATCAGAAGGACATATCGAAAGCGACTTCGCCCTTCACGCCGACCTGGTACGCCGAGGAGCGGCGTTCGAAGAAGTTGGTCAGCTCCTGCACGTCCTGCAGCTCCATGAAGGACAGCGGGTTGCGCACGTTGTACTTCTTTTCCATGCCCAGGCGGTGGAAATGGTTGTCGGCGCAGTGCTGCAGGTACTGGCGCATGTCGCGGGTGGAAATACCCGCCACGCCGCCGGACAGCACGTCTTCGGCGAACTGCACTTCGCACTCGATCGCTTCGGCCAGCATGTCGTACACCTGCTGCTTCATCGCATCGTCGAACAGGTCCGGCTCTTCTTCGCGGATCACGTCCACGCACTCGAAGGCGAACTCCATGTGCGCGCTTTCATCGCGGAACACCCAGTTGGTACCCGACGCCAGGCCGTTGAGCAGGCCACGCGAACGGAAGTAGTACACGTAGGCGAACGCGGCGAAGAAGAACAGGCCTTCGATGCAGGCAGCGAAGCAGATCTGGTTGAGCAGGAACTGGCGGCGCTGGTCGCGCGTTTCGATCCGGCGCAGGTCCTGGATGGAATCGATCCACTTGAAGCAGAAGTCGGCCTTCTTCTTGATCGAGTCGATGTTCTCCACCGCAGCGAAGGCTTTGACGCGCTCATCCGGATCCGGCAGGTAGTTGTCCAGCAGGGTCAGGTAGAACTGCACGTGCAGCGCCTCTTCATACAGCTGGCGCGACAGGTACATGCGCGCTTCGGGCGCATTGAGGTGCTGGTACAGGTTCAGCACCAGGTTGTTGGACACGATCGAATCGCCGGTGGCGAAGAACGCAACCAGGCGGTGGATCAGGTGGCGGTCGGCCGGCGACATCTTCGAATGCAGGTCGCTGATGTCGATCTGGAAGTTGATCTCTTCCACCGTCCAGGTGTTCTTGATCGCGTTCCGGTACATCTCGTAGAACTGCGAGTAGCGCATCGGACGCAGGGTCAGTTCGAAACCTGGGTCGAGCAGCATCTGGGTGGGTTTATCAGCCATGGTGATTCCTGGTTTACGGGTGAAAACGCCGGGCAGGGCCCGGCGCTACATCATTGCTGCGTGTTACTGGCACGCCTCGCAGCTTTCCGGATTTTCCAGCGAGCAGGCGATGGCATCGACCGGATCGACGGCGGCCACGTGGCTGCTGACGGTGGTCTTGGCGATCTTGGTGGCCGGACGCGAACGCAGGTAGTACGTGGTCTTGATGCCCTGCTTCCAGGCGTACATGTACATGGACGACATCGCGCCGATGTTCGGGCTTTCCATAAACAGGTTGAGCGAGGCGGACTGGTCGATGAAGGCGCCGCGATCGGCGGCCATGTCGATCAGCGAACGCATCGGCAGTTCCCATGCGGTGCGGTACACATGACGCAGCGTTTCCGGGATCTGTGCGATGCCCTGGATGGAACCGTCGGCCAGCTTGATCGCATCGCGCATTTCCGGCGTCCAATGGCCCAGCTTCTTCAGCTCGGTCACCAGGTAGCGGTTGATCTGCAGGAAGTCGCCGGACAGGGTCTCGCGCTTGAACAGGTTGGACACCTGCGGTTCCACGCACTCGTAGCAGCCGGCGATGGAGGCGATGGTGGCGGTCGGGGCGATCGCGATCATCAGCGAGTTGCGCAGGCCGTGTTCCTTGATGCGCTCACGCAGGGCGTCCCAACGCGCGGTGTCTTCCGGCACCACGTTCCAGGCATCGAACTGCAGCTCGCCGCTGGCCGCACGGGTGTCGGCGAAGGACGGATGCTTGCCGCGTTCCTGGGCCAGTTCGACCGAGGTTTCCAGCGCATGGAAGTAGATGCTTTCGGCGATCTTCTTCGACAGCGCGCGGGCTTCGGCACTGTCGAAGGCCAGGCGCTTGCGGAAGAACACGTCCTGCAGGCCCATGCAGCCCAGGCCGACCGGACGCCAGCGCAGGTTGCCGCGGCGTGCCGATTCGATCGGGTAGAAGTTCAGGTCGATCACGCGGTCCAGCTGGCGGATCGCCAGGCGCACGGTGTCGGCCAGCTTGTCGAAATCGAACTCGCCGTGGGCATCGAAATGATTGCCCAGGTTGATCGAGCCCAGGTTGCACACCGCGGTCTCTTCGGCCGAGGTGACTTCCAGGATTTCGGTGCACAGGTTGGACAGGTGGATCACGTTGCCCGGACGCAGGGTCTGGTTGCTGGCGCGGTTGCACTTGTCCTTGAAGGTCATCCAGCCGTTGCCGGTCTCGGCCAGGGTGCGCATCATCCGCGAGTACAGCTTGCGTGCGGAGATGGTGCGGTTGGCCTTGCCCTGCGCTTCGGCCTGCAGGTATGCCGCTTCGAAGGCGTCGCCGAACAGATCGGTGAACTCGGGGACCACGCGCGGATCGAACAGCGACCATTCCTGGTCGGCCTCGACGCGCTTCATGAACAGGTCCGGGATCCAGTTGGCAAGGTTCAGGTTGTGCGCACGGCGCGATTCGTCGCCGGTGTTGTCACGCAGCTCGAGGAAATCCTCGATGTCGGCGTGCCAGCTTTCCAGGTACACACAGGCCGCGCCCTTGCGCTTGCCGCCCTGGTTCACCGCGGCGACCGAGGAATCCATGGTCTTCAGCCACGGCACGATGCCGTTGGAATGGCCGTTGGTGGACTTGATCAGCGAGCCACGCGAACGCACACGGGTGTAGCTGACGCCGATGCCGCCGCTGAACTTGGACAGCTGGGCGATGTCGCCGTACTTGGAATAGATGGATTCCAGCGAATCCTGCGGCGAATCCAGCAGGAAGCAGGACGACAGCTGCTCGTGGGTGGTGCCCGAGTTGAACAGCGTCGGCGAGGACGGCAGGTAATCCAGGTTGCCCATGCGCTTGTACAGCGCCAGGGTCTCGGCCACGTCTTCGCTCAGCGCGCTGGCGATGCGCAGGAAGAACTGCTGCGGGGTCTCGATCACCTTGCGGGTGTGCGGATGGCGCAGCAGGTAGCGGTCGTACAGGGTACGCAGGCCGAAGTAATCGAAGTTCAGGTCCAGCGTCGGATCGATCGCATCGTTGAGCTTGCGCGCGTTGATCTGCACGAAGCCCAGCAGGCGGTCGTTGATCAGGCCCACTTCGTGGCCACGGCCGACCGACTGGGAGAACGCGTGGATCTCCTGGTTGGACACTTCCTTGGCGATGAAGTTGGCCAGCAGGCGCGCGGCCAGGCGGCCGTACTCGGGCTCTTCACCGATCAGCAGGGCGGAGGTGCGGATGGACAGCTCGTCCAGCTCCTGCGTGGTGGCGCCGTTGTACAGGCCGGAAATGGTGCGGGTGGCCACGCGCATCGGATCGACCGAATGCAGGCCTTCCGAGGAACGCTGCACCGCGCGCACGATCTTGTTCAGGTCCACCAGCTCGGTCGTACCGTTGCGCTTGGTCACACTCATGGTGTTGGCAGTCGGCGGCGACGTAAGCAGGAACTCGCTTTCCTTGTCGATGGTGGCACTGTTTTCGGTGGTCACGGCGGTGGTCCTCTGGGCGTGAGATGGGATGCACGGCGCGCCTGGGCAGGCACGTTCCGGTGCGGATCAATCCAAGGATGAAAGAGAGGTGTCGCACAAGGCGCGACGGCGACGGAAAGCCCGCACACCGCACCCTGCAAAACCTGTCATCCGATCAGAGATCACGCAGCCAGCGCCGCACATGTGCACATGCGGCTGTCGGCAAGACGGAAAGGCTCCCGAAAGTACCGTTGCGGGGCAGTGCCGGAGTCCCTGCATGCAGGGATCCAAGCTTCCCGTCCGTGCCCTCGACTTGTGGTCGAAGACACCGACGGCCACAAGATAGTGGGGGTAAGGGGGTCCGTCAACGCCAAATGTAGGGATTTCTCCTAATCCCTTGTGGCGCAAGGACCAGCGGTTTCGGGCCCGCCCCGCAGGGGCGCTACCCGCCAGAAACGGGTGCGCAGTCAAGGCCGCAGGGCACCCTTTTGATGTGACAGCGGGTCACGATCAACGCAACACTGACCCTCACGCGGCCTGCACGAAGCTGGCTGGGCAGCCAAAAAGGGGACGGAGGGGACTAAGGCGCAAATGGCCGCCTTCGGGTCATTTGCGCCTTAGTCCCCTCCGTCCCCTTTTTCAGGCTTTGTGCGCGGTGCCCAGGTATTCGGCGCTCTGCATTTCGATCAGGCGCGAGGCGGTGCGCTCGAAGGCGCCCTGCAGGCGGTTGCCGGTGTACAGCTCGATCGGCGAGGTGGTGGCGGTGCAGACCAGGTTGACGTGGCGGTCGTACAGTTCGTCGATCAGGTTGACGAAGCGCCGCGCGGCGTCTTCGTTGTTACGGTCGAAGGCGGGGATGCCGCCCAGCAGCACGGTGTTGAACTCCTGCGCGATCTCGATGTAGTCCGAGGGCCCGCGCGGGCCTTCGCACAGCGCCGGGAAATCGAACCAAGCGATGCTCTTGCCGCGCCCGCGCACGGGGATCTTGCGGCCCTCGATCTCGATGTTGCCGGCCTTCGCCGGCTGCCCGCCGCTCAGGTCGGCCCAGCGCGTGCCCAGCCACGCATCGCTATCGGCCGCCAGTGGCGCGCGGTACACCGGCGAACGGGTGAGCGCGCGCATGCGGTAGTCCTCGGTGCCTTCGGCGTACAGCTCCACGCAGTAGCGCTGCAGCAGGTCGATGGCCGGCAGGAAGCTGTCGCGCTGCAGGCCGTTGAGGTACAGGTTTTCCACTGCCGTGTTGGAGGTGGTCACCAGGGTCACGCCCTCGGCGAACAGGCGCTCCAGCAGGCGCGCCAGCAGCATCGCATCGCCGATGTCGGTGACGAAGAATTCGTCCAGCACCAGCACGCGCAGCTTGCTGCGCCACTCCTGGGCAATCTTCGCCAACGGATCGCTCTGCCCCTGGTGTTCGCGCAGGCGTTCGTGGATGCCGCGCATGAACCGGTGGAAGTGCGTGCGGTACTTCTGCTGGATCGGCAGCCCGTCGTAGAACAGGTCCACCAGGAAGGTCTTGCCGCGGCCGACGCCGCCCCAGAAATACAGGCCCTTGACCGCTTCGGGCTTCTTGAAGAACGAGGACAACCGGTCCAGCCAGCCGTCGTCGGCATCTTCCAGCAGCGCCAGATGGATGCGGTCCAGTTCGGCCAGTGCGGCGTGCTGGGCCGGGTCATCCTGCCATTCACCGCGCGCCACGCCCTCGGCATAGCGCCGCGAAGGAGTCATCACCGCCTCGCTCATGCCGCCGGATCCGCTTGCAACGGCAGCCAGCGCTTTACCCCGTGGGTGATCGCCCCGCGCAGGTCGATCAGCTTGCGGTGGAAGAAGTGGCTGGTGTCGGGCATGCGCACCAGCTCATGCGGCGCGTCCACGGTCTCCAGCCAGTCATACACGGCCTGTGGGTCGACGATCTCGTCCTGCTCGCCCTGGATCACAAGCCACTGGGCAGGCGGCTGGATGCCGCCGAAGTCCCAGCGGCCGGCCGGCGGAGCGATCGACACCAGCGCCTGCGGCTGCACGTCGGCGGTGACTTTCAACGAAACGAAGGCACCGAAGCTGAAGCCCACCAACCACACCTGATCGTCCGGGCGCTGTTCGCGCACCCAGGCCACCACGGCCTTCAGGTCGTCCTGTTCGCCGTTGCCGTGGTCAAAGCGGCCGGCCGATTCGCCGACACTGCGGAAGTTGAAACGCACCGTCGCCACGCCGAGGTCGCGCAGCGTGTTGGCGGCCATGGTGACCACCTTGTTGTGCATCGTGCCGCCCTCGGTGGACAGCGGGTGGCAGACGATGGCGGTCACCGGCTGGGCCGGCACCTCCGGCTTGGGCAGATCAACCGCGAGGTCCAGCGGACCGACCGGTCCAGCAAGCACGAGGGTGTCCGACTGCGGGGGGAAAGGAGGATTGCGCATGGCAACATGATAGCGTCCCCCACCCGTCCCCTGCTCCCGGCCCCCATGTACTTCCTTGTATTCGCGGTGATCTGCAGCGTGCTGGTGTCGGTGATGCTGAAGCTCGCACGTCGCCAGCAGCTGGACGTGGGCCAGATGGTGACCTGGAATTACCTGGTGGCCGCAGCGATGACCGGCCTGGTGCTGCGCCCGCCGTTGTCCTCGCTGCACTCCAGCCACGCCCCGTGGGCGGCCCTGTTGGCGCTGGCGGTGATCCTGCCGGCGATCTTCCTGGTGCTGGGCCGCGCGGTGGCGGTGGCCGGCATCGTACGCAGTGACGTGGCGCAGCGACTATCGCTGCTGCTTTCGCTGCTGGCCGCGTTTGCCTTCTTTGGCCAGACCGCCACGCCGTGGAAACTGGCAGGCCTGGGCCTGGGACTTGTGGCGATGCTGGCCATCAGCGTGCGGCCGCGTGGTCCGGCAGTGGACACCGCGCCGGCAGGCTGGCGTTGGCTGCTCGGCGTGTGGTTCGGCTTCGCTGCGGTGGACATCCTGCTGAAGAAGGTCGCCCTGTCCGGCACTCCGTCGATGGCCGCGCTGCTGCTGTGCTTCAGCCTGGCCTTCCTGCTGATGCTGGCCCTGCAGCTATGGCGCCACGCCCGGGGCCGTAGCCGGCTGGCGTGGCGCAACCTCGGTGCCGGCGCCCTGCTCGGCCTGCTCAACGGCGGCAACATCCTGTTCTACGTGCATGCGCACCAGGCGTTGCCCGACAGCCCGGCCACGGTGTTCGCCGGCATGAACATCGGCGTGGTCGTGCTGGGCGCGCTGGTCGGCGTGTTCGGCTTCGGCGAACGCACCAGCGTGGGGAACCGGCTCGGCCTGGCATTGGCGGTGATTGCGATCTATCTCATCGCAGTGGGATGACGGCGCAACCAACGATCGCGCGGCGGCGCTTGAACACGCGGTGAAGCTGCTTGATTGATAGGACCTATCTGACGCCTCTGGCTGAAGGAACACCGGTAGGGTTCGACTTACCCGCCAGTAAGAAGGTGATCGGATGATCGACAAGAAGAGCCCGAGGTGGATCGCAAGCCTCGGCCTGGCCGCCATCGCCGGCTGCAGCAGCGATTACGGCTATTACACGGTGCCGGTGGCACCGATCTATGTCCCACCGCCGGCCGTCATAGCGCCTCCTTACCCGCGTGGCGATACCAGCTCGCAGGTCGTCAGCTGCAGCAGCCAGGACCGGCGCTACACACGGTGTGATGTGCAGCTGTCAGATCGTGACAGCGTGCATCTCATCCAGCAGGAATCCAGTGCGCCCTGCGTGCAGGGACGTGACTGGGGCAAGGAGCGCGGTGCGCTCTGGGTATCCAACGGATGCCGAGCCACGTTCCGCATTGAACGTTACTACTGGCGCTGAGACGCAGCCCTTTTCAGCAGGAGCCGGACATGTTGAAACACACCTGCACGGGGCGCCGCCTCGGCGTCGCCTGCATCCTCGCCGCCAGCGCATCGGCCGGCGCAGCGCTGGCGCAGCACCGCTCGGTGCCTGCTTATCCCATCGATCCGTATGATCCCTCCACTACGGTGGTCATACCGCAGGTCGCACCTCCCTATCCCTATCCCTATCCCCGCCCGCGTCATGACGAAACGGTCGTGGTTCGTCCCCGCGCGGACCGCAGTTCGCAGTTGGTCAGCTGCAGCAGCCATGACCAGCGCTATGTGCGCTGCGAGGTGCAGCTTTCGCACCGCGACACCGTTTACCTGACCCAACAGGAATCACGCGCGCCCTGCCGGCAGGGGCGCGATTGGGGCCAGGACAGCGGCGCCATCTGGGTCGCCAACGGATGCAGGGCGACGTTCACGATCGATCGTTACTACTGGCGTTGAACCGGGGTTGCGCGCCACGGCTCAATGAGCAGCCACCGTGGTCACTTCGCAGGCAGGGTCCGCACCTTGCTCAGCGATCAAACCCCAGCAGCAGCGGGTCGTGGTCCGAGCTGCGCCACGGCCCCGCTACGTCGCGCTTCTGGTAGCCACTGGCATCCATCTCGTCGGCATTGCTGTGCCACTCAGCCGCGCCAGCTAGGCGTCTGGCCATGCCTTCATTGAGCAGCGCATGGTCCAGGCGACCGCTGTAGCCGTTGTAGACGTAGCTGTAGGGACGCTCCACCTTGGCCACGGCGAAGGCGTCCTGCCAGCCGGCACTGCGCAGCGCGCGGATCGGATCTTCCATCGCATAGGCATTGAAGTCGCCCAGCAGCACCGCATCCCGCGTGCCGGTGCCGGTCGGGTCGCCCTGCATCCAGGTGTTCAGCTGCTGGGCCGATGTTACCCGTGTGGCATTCCAGCAGCCCTGGCCATCATCGTGGTCGGCATCGGCGCCACTGGCATCGCGGCAGCCCTTGGACTTGAAATGATTGGCGACCACCATGAAGGGCGCACCGCCTTTGGCCTGGAAGGCCTGTGCCAGCGGCACCCGGCTGTGCTCGACGAAGGTACCGCCTTCCAGAGTGGCCGGCTTGCCGAGCGCGGTCAGCCGGCTGGACCGGTAGATGATGCCGACCCGGATCGGATTCTCCCCCGGGCCCTTGCCGGCATCGACGAAGCGCCAGTCGGCGTGGCTGCCGGGGGCGGCATTGATCGCATCCACCAGCGTGGCAATGGCCGACTGCGGGCCGTAGCCATCGTTCTCCAGCTCCATCAGCGCGGCCACGTCAGCGTCCAGCGGGGCGATGGTGGCGATCAGCTTCTTCAGCTGCGCGTGGTGCTCTTCCAGCGTCCTGGCGCCGCGCAGGGTGGGGAAGCCGCCGCCCTTGCCGTCGCCATTGAAGAAATTTTCGAGGTTGAAGGCGGCCACCTTCAGCGAACCGTCCACCTGCGGCACCGCCGGGCGCTGCAGCGAAGGCAGAGCCAGCGCGCGGCCCAGCTGCAGGCTGGCGCGGCCTTGTGCGTCCACGCGTACCCGACCCTCCACGCCGCGCAGCTGCATGCCGGTGCGCAGCACCGCATCGGCAGCCAGGTACGGCACCTGCTGCGGATCGCGGGCATCGCTGCCGTCGTCCAGCAACAGGCGCCGGCGCTGGTTGTCGGCGATCACCTGGCTGTAGCCGGCGCTGCCGGGCGCGGCCACTTCGGTGGGCTGCCACAGGCGGCCTTCGAAGGCCACGGTGAGCTGGCCGAAACGCTCCAGACCGTCAGTGCCGGCCAGGGTGAGCGGGGCGGCGATGCGAACGTACTTGCCATCCAGTGCACGCCAGTCGCTGGGCGCACGGGCAAGGGTGATCGTCGCGCCGTCGGCGCTGGCCAACTGGCCGGGCATCGCCTGTGGCGCAGGCTGCGGCTGCGGCTGGGCGAAGGCGGGGGAAACGGACAAGGCCACGGCAAAGGCAAGCAGGCAACGACGCATCGACAACGGCTCCAGACGGTTACAGCGGCAACGGAAGGGACAGGTCGCCACTGTAACCACAAAACATGAAAGCCTGATGCGTCATGGGACCAGCGGCCACAGGCGGCATGGTGCACCCTATTTCAGGTTGCCGATCATCCAGTCGACCGTGGCGTGAATCTGCTCTTCGCTGAGCGCAGGGTTGCCGCCCTTGGGTGGCATGATGCCGCCGTCCGGGCCGGTGTAGCCCTCGATGGCATGCTTGTAGAGGGTTTCCTTGCCCTGCGCGATGCGCCCATCCCAGTGCGAATGATCCAGCGTGGGGGCCAGGCCGACACCGGTGGTGTGGCAGGCGGTGCAGAGGTTGTCGTAGATCACTTTGCCGTCGGTGGTGCCGCCGTAGGCCACCTGCGAGGCGGCCTTCGCCAGCGCGGCCGCCTGGGCTGCCGCCTGCGCCGAGGCGCCGGTGCTGCCGGCATAGACCGCGCCGGACGGGGCGATGCGCTGGCCGGTCCGCGCCACCGCCGTGGGCGATACCTCGGCAGGAATCCGGGTGTGCAGCCAGGCGGCCAGGAAGATCAACCCCAAGGTGATCACGGCCAGCAGGCCGATGACCATGGAAAAGCGTTTCAGGAACTCAAGATCGTGATTCCGCACTCTTCGTTACCCCTGGCTGATAGTCGATGGACCACGGCTGAGCGTATGAGCCTGCTGCCCGAGTATAGAACGGGCCTCGCCGGGGACAACAGCGCAGTGCAGCATGGAAAGCGGAGGCCAGGCCGCTGCGCTCGCCGAGGGTGGCTGGCCGCTACCCTCTGCAGGCATGTGACGACCAGCGGTCGTCACCCACCAAGAGGGTCGTCAGCGACCGGACGGTGATCAGCCGCCGGCGGCACGCAGGCAGAACGCGCTGATCGAGTCAGCCAGGGCGTGCTCGTCGCGATGGGCCTGGCGGCTGGGCGCGGTCGGGCCGACCAGGGCTTCGGTGAAGGCACCGACGATGCAGGCGGCGGTGACGTCTGCATCCTGCGCGGGGAACGCACCACTTGCGATGCCGTCCTGCACCAGCCGGCGGAACACGCCGCCGAAGCGCCGCCGCCCGCGCATGCGCTCGGCTTCCACCTCCGGGTCGACCGGTTCGACGATGAAGGCATGCGCCAGCCCGGGCCCGGCCAGCGCGCGCCGCACGAAGGCGGTGATCGCCAGCCGCAGCCGCTGCGGTGCCGGTTCGGGGCCGGCGGCGATGCCTTCCAGGATGTCGACCTCGTGCGCCACCGCCGCGCTCAACACCTCCACGAACAGCTCGGCCTTGGACGGAAAGTGACGGTAGATCAACCCGGTGGACACCCCCGCCTGGGCCGCGACGGCAGTCACCGGCGCATTGCGGTAACCGCCCGCCGCGACCAGTTCACGGGCCGCCACCAGGATCCGCTCGCGCGCTCCGGCCATCCGTTCTTCCATCAGCGGTGAGCGCTTGTAAGCCATGCGGTGATTGTAGATTCAATTTTTGAACTTGTGTTCACTTTTTCTTCGATCCGGGCTAGTCTGGGCTATCGCCCGCGCAGGTGCCTTGCCTGCTCCCCTCCGGTGCGCCCCCTACCCGCCGCCTGTCCGTGGAGTCGCCCGCATGCACGTTCCCTCCCTGAATTTCGACCTTGGCGAAGACATCGACCTGCTGCGCGACAGCGTGGCCCAGTTCGCCGCCGCCGAGATCGCGCCGTTGGCCGCCCACGCCGATGAAACCAACCAGTTCCCGCTGGCGCTGTGGCGCAAGCTGGGCGAGCAGGGCCTGCTCGGCATGACCGTCGAAGAGGAATACGGCGGCACCGGCATGGGTTACCTGGCCCATGTGGTGGCGATGGAAGAAGTCTCGCGTGCCTCCGGCGGCATCGGCCTTTCCTACGGCGCGCACTCCAACCTGTGCGTGAACCAGCTGCGCAAGAACGGGACCGAAGCGCAGAAGCAGCGCTTCCTGCCGGGCCTGTGCAGCGGCGAGCTGGTCGGCGCGCTGGCGATGAGCGAGCCGGGTGCAGGCTCGGACGTGGTATCGATGAAGCTGCGTGCCGAGAAACGTGGCGACCGCTACGTGCTCAACGGCAACAAGATGTGGATCACCAACGGCCCGGATGCCGACGTGCTGGTGGTGTATGCCAAGACCGATCCGGACGCCGGCGCGAAGGGCATCACCGCCTTCCTGGTGGAAAAAGGCATGAAGGGTTTCAGCACCGCGCAGAAGCTGGACAAGCTCGGCATGCGCTCCTCGCCCACCAGCGAACTGGTGTTCCAGGACTGCGAAGTGCCGGCGGAGAACGTGCTCGGCCAGGAAGGCAGTGGCGTGCGCGTGCTGATGTCCGGGCTGGATTACGAGCGCGTGGTGCTGTCCGGCGGCCCGCTGGGGCTGATGGCCGCGGCGATGGACGTGGTGATGCCGTACGTGCACGAGCGCCACCAGTTCGGCGAAGCCATCGGCAGCTTCCAGCTGATCCAGGCCAAGATCGCCGATATGTACGTCGGCCTCGGCGCGTGCCGTGCCTACGTCTATGCGGTGGCGCGCGCCTGCGACCAGGGCCGCACCACCCGCCAGGATTCGGCCGGCGCCATCCTGTACGCGGCCGAGAAAGCCACCTGGCTGACCGGCCAGGCGATCCAGATCCTGGGCGGCAACGGCTACATCAACGAATACCCCACCGGCCGCTTGTGGCGCGATGCCAAGCTGTATGAAATCGGCGCGGGTACCTCGGAAATCCGCCGCATGCTGATCGGTCGCGAACTGTTCCAGCGCACGCTGTAAGGGCCTTCCATGAGCATTCTGAACACCCAGCTGCGAGCCGGCAGCGAACCTTTCGAAAGCAACCGCAGCGCCATGCAGGCGGTGGTCGATGACCTGCATGCCACCTTGGCGCGTACCGCGCTGGGCGGCAGCGAGGCGGCACGCAACAAGCACACCGCGCGCGGCAAGCTGCTGGTGCGCGAGCGCATCGATGCGCTGCTGGATGTCGGCAGCGCCTTCCTGGAAATCGCCCCGCTGGCCGCGCACGGGATGTATGAAGACGCCGTGCCCTGCGCCGGCGTGGTGGCCGGCATTGGCCGGGTGAGCGGGGTGGAATGCGTGATCGTGGCCAACGATGCCACGGTCAAGGGCGGCACGTATTACCCGATGACGGTGAAGAAGCACCTGCGTGCGCAGGAGATCGCCGAGCAGAACCGCCTGCCGTGCATCTATCTGGTCGATTCCGGCGGCGCCTTCCTGCCGCTGCAGGACGAGGTGTTCCCGGACCGCGACCACTTCGGCCGCATCTTCTACAACCAGGCCAACCTGTCCGCGCAGGGCATCCCGCAGATCGCCTGCGTGATGGGCAGCTGCACCGCCGGCGGCGCTTACGTGCCGGCGATGAGCGATGAAACAGTGATCGTGCGCGAGCAGGGCACGATCTTCCTGGGCGGTCCGCCGCTGGTGAAGGCCGCCACCGGTGAAGTGGTCAGCGCCGAAGACCTCGGCGGTGCCGACGTGCACACGCGGCTTTCCGGCGTGGCCGACCACATGGCCGATAACGACCTGCAGGCGCTGGCGCGGGTGCGCGCGATCATCGCCCAGCTCAACTGGCGCAAGCCGGAGCCGGCGATGGCGCTGCAGCCGGTGGAAGCGCCGTTGTTCCCGGCAGATGAGCTGTATGGCGTGATCCCGGCCGATACGCGCAAGCCGTTCGACGTGCGCGAGGTGATCGCCCGGTTGGTGGACGGATCGCGGTTCGATGAGTTCAAGCCGCGCTACGGCAGCACCCTGGTCACCGGCTTTGCCCACCTGCATGGTTATCCGGTGGGCATCATCGCCAACAACGGCATCCTGTTTTCCGAGTCCGCGCTGAAGGGCGCGCACTTCATCGAACTGTGCACCCAGCGCAACAGCCCGCTGGTGTTCCTGCAGAACATCACCGGCTTCATGGTGGGCCGCAAGTACGAACAGGGCGGCATCGCCAAGGACGGCGCCAAGCTGGTGATGGCGGTAGCGTGTGCGAAGGTGCCGAAGTTCACGGTGGTGATCGGCGGTTCGTTCGGGGCCGGCAACTACGGCATGTGCGGCCGCGCCTACTCGCCCAATTTCCTGTGGATGTGGCCCAACGCACGCATCGGGGTGATGGGCGGCGAGCAGGCCGCCAGCGTGCTGGCCACGGTCAAGCGCGATGGCATCGAGGCCAAGGGCGGTGCCTGGGCCGCTGAAGAGGAAGACGCCTTCAAGGCGCCGATCCGCGACCAGTTCGAACGCCAGGGACACCCCTACTACGCCAGCGCGCGGCTGTGGGACGACGGCATCATCGATCCTGCCGACACCCGCCGCGTGCTGGCCCTGGCCTTGTCGGCCAGCCTCAACGCCCCGGCCCGCGAGACACGCTTCGGCGTGTTCCGCATGTGACCTGCGCCATGACCGAGCCCTCCCTGATGTTCACCAAGATCCTGATCGCCAACCGCGGCGAGATCGCCTGCCGCGTCATTGCAACCTGCCGCAGACTCGGCATCGCCACGGTGGCGGTGTATTCCGACGCCGACCGCAACGCGCGCCATGTGCGGCTGGCCGACGAGGCCATCGCGATCGGTCCGGCACCGGCCGCGGAAAGCTACCTGCGTTCCGATGTGATCCTGGAGGCGGCCCGTCGCAGTGGGGCCCAGGCGATCCATCCCGGCTACGGCTTCCTGTCGGAGAACGCGGCCTTCGCTGACGCGTGCGCGGCTGCCGGGGTGGTGTTCATCGGTCCGCCGGCCAGCGCCATCCGCGCGATGGGTGACAAGAGCGCGGCCAAGGCGCTGATGCAGCAGGCCGGCGTGCCATTGACCCCCGGCTACCACGGCGACAACCAGGACCCGCAGTTCCTGCGCGAACAAGCCGATGCGATCGGCTACCCGGTGCTGATCAAGGCCAGCGCCGGTGGCGGCGGCAAGGGCATGCGCCGGGTGGACGACAGCGCGGCCTTCATCGAAGCGCTGGCCAGCTGCCAGCGCGAAGCGCGTTCGGCCTTCGGCAATGACCACGTGCTGGTCGAAAAGTATGTACTGCGGCCGCGCCATATCGAGATCCAGGTGTTCGGCGACGGCCACGGCAACGTGGTGCACCTGTTCGAGCGCGACTGCTCGGTGCAGCGCCGCCACCAGAAGGTGCTGGAAGAAGCACCGGCCCCGGGCATGACCGCCGAGCGTCGCGCTGCGATGGGCAAGGCCGCGGTGGATGCCGCGCGCGCGGTGGGTTACGTGGGTGCCGGCACGGTGGAGTTCATTGCCTCGCCGGAGGGCGATTTCTACTTCATGGAAATGAACACCCGGCTGCAGGTGGAACACCCGGTGACCGAGTTCATCACCGGCACCGATCTGGTGGCGTGGCAGCTGAGCGTGGCTGCCGGCCAGCCGCTGCCCAAGCGCCAGGACGAGCTGGCGATCTGCGGCCATGCGCTGGAAGCGCGGCTGTATGCCGAGGACGCCGACAAGGGGTTCCTGCCCTCCATCGGCACGCTGCGCCACCTGCGCCTGCCGCTGGAAAGCGCGCATGTGCGCGTGGATACGGGCGTTGAGCAGGGCGACACCATTACGCCTTTCTACGATCCGATGATCGCCAAGCTGATCGTCTGGGACATGGACCGCGAGGCGGCGGTGCGCCGCATGCAGCAGGCGTTGGCCGCCTGCCGGGTGGTGGGCGTGACCACCAATGCCGGCTTCCTGCGGCGGCTGGTGGGCACCGCTTCGTTCTCGCAGGCGAAGCTGGACACGGCGTTGATCGAGCGCGAGCAGGACGCGCTGGGCGCACCGGCGGCGGGCGATGAAGCGCTGTGGACGCTGGCGGCGGTTGCCGCCACGGTGACCACGGCGAGCGCAGCGGTTGATGCGCGCGATCCGCGCTCACCTTGGCAGGCACAGGATGGCTGGCGGATCGGGGCTTCAGCCTCGCGTCTGCTTCCGCTGCAGCAGGGCGAGCACCAGCACACGCTGCGGGTGTGGACGCAGCCGGATGGCTGGCAGGTGCAGCGTGATGCCGAACCGGCGCAGCAGGTCAGTGGCCGCTTCGCCGACGGCCAACTGGACGTGACGCTGGATGGGCAGCGCTGGCGTGCAGGCGTGCTGCGCGATGACGGCCAGGTCTATCTGTTCACCGCGCGGGGGCAGCAGCGCTTCACGGTGCATGACCCGGTAGGCGAATCCGAGCAGGCGACGGCGGACGCCGGCAGCCTGCTGGCACCGATGCCGGGCAGGATCGTCGCCACGCTGGTGGAACCGGGCAGCAAGGTCAGCCGCGGTACGCCGCTGGTGGTGCTGGAGGCGATGAAGATGGAACACACGCTGGCCGCGCCGGCCGACGGCACCGTGCACGGCTATCGCGCGAAGGCCGGGGAACAGGTGGGCGACGGCGCGGTGCTGGTGGATTTCGAGGCGGTGTAGCGTTGCGGCCAGGCGGGGGGCTGTGGGCTGGTGGGGTGGCGGGCTGGCGGGGGGGGGGGGGGGGGGGGGGGGGGGGGGG
>NZ_JACSQS010000006.1:111017-186884 GCF_014836545.1 Stenotrophomonas lacuserhaii | reverse complement strand
GTGGGGCTGGGCGGGGGCGTAGAGCGCCATGGATGGCGCGAAACGAGGCCCGCATGGACGCAGTTTTTGCCGTCCCCCGACCAGCCCCACCGCCCGGCCCACTCAACGCTCGGCTTTCAAGCCACCCGCGAGGGGGCCTCACCCGTTCGACCCACCAGGTCGATGCAGTCCACCGGACACGGCGGAACACACAACTCGCAGCCGGTGCAAAGATCGGCAATCACCGTGTGCATGTACTTGGCCCCGCCGACGATCGCATCCACCGGGCAGGCCTGGATGCACTTGGTGCAGCCGATGCAGTCGGCTTCGATGATCACCGCCACCTGCGCTGGCTTGTGCTCGCCGCGGCTGCGGTCATACGGCAGCGCCGGCACGCCCAGCACCTGCGCCAATGCGCGCGCACCGGCATCACCGCCCGGTGGGCAGCGCTCCACGCCGGCTTCGCGGCGGGCCATCGCCGCGGCGTAGGGGCGGCAGCCGTCGAACCCGCACTGGCCGCATTGGGTCTGCGGCAACAGGCGGTCCAGCCGCTCCACCAGCGGGGGAGGCATCAGGCTCATGCGGGGCGATGGCGGCGAAGGGGAATCATCGTTCCAGTGGTTTTCCGCGATACCAGCGGTCATGGGCGAGGGCGAGCATCGGCGCGTCCTCGCGGCTGTCACCGTACGCGTGGATGCGCGTGTAACGGGATAGATCGAAGCGCTGCCGGATGTGCTGGGCCTTGCGGGGGGCGCAGTCACCGCCGGCATAACGTCCGGTCAAACGGCCCTCGCGGGTTTCCAGCTGGTTGCAGATCAACTGCAGTCCCAACGTGTCACACCAGGGCCGCAGGTACAGATCAAGCGACCCCGACACGATGGCTACGGTGTGGCCCTGGGCCTGGTGCCAGCGGATCTGCTCAAGCATTTCCGGGCGCATCATCTCCGGCAACGCATCGCGTGCGTAGCCGGCGGCCAGCAGCGCGATGTCATCGGCGTGGCGGCCACTGAACACCAGCGCGGTGACGCGGGCGCGGATGCGCTCGGCGCTGATCAGCCGCAGCCGGAAGGCGGCCAGCCAGGGCCCCACCAACCACCAGGCGCGCGCCCGTTGTTCGGGCGTGGCCACCCGCCGCAGGAAGCGGCGGTAGCTGTCGGCCGTGGTGACGGTGTCGTCGAAGTCGAACAGCGCCAGCTCCATCGCACCCTCCGGCGTGGCCTGTTGCAGGTCAGCGGACCGGCATGCCCGGCAGCGCGGCACTGTCGGCGTCCAGCAGCGCCAGCGCACCACCGTCAAAGCCGGCCGACAGGATCATCCCTTCGCTCAGGCCGAAGCGCATCTTGCGCGGGGCCAGGTTGGCGATGAACACCACGCTGCGCCCGACCAGCTTTTCCGGTTCGCCGTAACTGGCGCGGATACCGGAAAAAATCTGCCGGGTGCCCAGCTCGCCGGCGTCCAGTTCGAAGCGCAGCAGCTTGTCCGAGCCCTCCACGAATCCGCAGGCCAGCACCTTGCCGATGCGCAGATCCAGCTTGGCGAAGTCGTCGATGCCGATGTACGCCGTCGCGGCGTCGCCCTCCGGCGCGCTCGCGGCGGCGGCCGCTTTGGCTTCGGCCTTCACTGCAGGTGCGGCAGCAGCAACAGGGGCAGCGGCGGTCGGCTGCAGGGTGTCCTTGGAGGCGTCGGTCATGGCGTCGATTTTCTTCGGGTCGATTCGGGTGAACAGCGCAACGTAGTCGTTGATGCGATGGGCCAGCAGCGGCTGCGCCAGTGCGGTCCAGTCGCTGACCGGTGCGGCCAGGAAGGCTTCGGCCTGCGCCGAGGTGGCAGGCAGCACCGGCTTGAGCGCGGTGACCAGTACCCGGAACAGGTTCAGGCCCTGGGTGCACACCGACTGCAGCTGCGCATCGGCGCCTTCCTGCTTGGCGATCACCCACGGCTTGACGTCGTCGATGTAGCGGTTGGCTTCGTCGGCCAGCGCCATCGTCTGGCGGATGGCGGCGGCCGGATCGTTGCGTTCGTAGGCTTCGCGGATCGGCGCGAGGGCCTCGACGAAACGCTGGTACTGCGCCGGATCGGGCAGCTGTGTGGCCAGCTGGCCATCGAAGCGCTTGCTGATGAAGCCGGCGCAGCGGCTGGCCAGGTTGACGAACTTGCCAACCAGGTCGGCGTTGACGCGGGCGATGAAGTCGCCCAGGTTCAGGTCGAGATCGTCCACCCCACCGGAGGATTTGGCGGCGTAGTAGTAACGCAGCGCTTCCGGTTCCAGCCCGGCATCCAGGAACGTCCGCGCCATCACGAAGGTGCCGCGCGACTTGCTCATCTTCGCCCCGTCCACGGTCAGGTAGCCGTTAACGTGCAGTCGGGTCGGCGCGCGGTGGCCGGTGGCATGCAGCACCGCCGGCCAGAACAGGCCGTGGAAATTGACGATGTCCTTGCCGATGAAGTGGTGCAGTTCGGTGGAGGTGCCGGCGCGCAGATGCGATTGGAAATCCACGCCGGTCTTCGCGCACAGCGTCTGGAAGCTGGACAGGTAGCCGATCGGAGCATCCAGCCACACATAGAGGAACTTGCCCGGGTGGCCGGGGATCTCGAAGCCGAAGTACGGCGCATCGCGCGAGATGTCCCACGCGCGCAGGCCCCCGTCGGCGTTCATCCATTCCATCAGCTTCGCCTTGACGCCGGGCAGGGCGACGTCGCCGCCCAGCCACTCGCGCAGGAAGCCTTCGAACTTGCCCACTTCGAAGAAGAAATGCTCGGAATCGCGCACTTCCGGGGTGGCCCCGGAGATCACTGATTTCGGCTCCTTCAGGTCGGTCGGGCTGTAGGTGGCGCCGCAGACTTCGCAGTTGTCGCCGTACTGGTCGGCGCTGCCACAGTTCGGGCAGATCCCCTTGATGTAGCGGTCCGGCAGGAACATGCCCTTGGCCGGGTCGTAGAACTGCGCGACCGAACGGCGGCTGACGTGGCCTTCCGCTTCCAGCTTCAGGTAGAACGATTCGGTCAGCGCCTTGTTGGCAGCGGAGTTGGTCGAATCGTAGTGGTCGAAGTCGACCCCGAAGGCGGCGAAATCGCGCTCGTGGCCAGCCTGGATGCCGGCGATGAACACTTCCGGGGTGAGTCCGGCCTTTTCGGCGGCCAGCATGATCGGGGTGCCATGGGTGTCGTCTGCACAGACGAACCAAGTGGTGCCGCCGCTCATTCGCCGCGCACGCACCCAGATATCAGCCTGGATGTAGCCCACCAGGTGGCCCAGGTGCAGCGGGCCGTTGGCGTAGGGCAGGGCGGTGGTGACGAGCGCGGTACGGGTCATGGTCACGGCGTGCAGCGAGGGGAATCCCGGATTATCGCACAAGGGGGTCGGATGGCCTTCCAGAAAAGGGCGATCCGACCTCCGCGACCGCCTGCGCTTACTCGCGCTGCCAGGTCTGGGCGCGGCAGATGAAAGCCACGCAGCCGGACACGTCCAGGCGGGTGCCGCCGGGCTGCAGTTTCATCTTGGATTTGTAGGTCTTGCCGTTGGCCGGGTCCAGGATGGTGCCGCCGGACCAGCTGGCGGTGCCGTCGGACGTCAGGTTCCACAGGATGGTCATGCCACGCACGGGCTTGTCCTTGTTGGTGCCGCTGCAGTCGCTGCAGACCGGGTTCGGCCCCTTGTCCGATTGCAGGATGTCGACCACCTTGCCGCTCAGCGTGCCGTTGCCGGCCTGGGTGATCTCCACGATCGACTTCACCTTGCCGGTTTTGTCATCGATGGTCTTCCAGCGGCCCACCGCCGAATCGGCGGCGTTCGCTGAAAGCGCGGCCACGCACAGCGGCAGCGCCAGCAGCAGGGTCTTGAAGGTGTTGCGCATGGTCCCCTCCCAGGGCTTTGGTTCAACGCCGGCGCAGGTGCCGGCATGTGCCGACTGTATACCCATCCGGGTGGGTATGGTGCAACGGCCGTCACTGCCCCGTTTCGTACAGCTCCAGCGGCAGGTCATCAGGATCGGCGAAGAAGGTGAAGCGGCGGCCGGTGTACTCATCCACGCGGATCGGCTCGCACTCTACGCCGTGCCGGGCGAGGTGCGCGATGAACGGTTCCAGCGCCTCCACCCGGAAGGCCAGGTGGCGCAGCCCCTGCGCTTCGGGCCGGCTGGGGCGCGGCGGCGGGCTGGGGAAGGAGAACAGCTCCAGCTGGCTGCCATCGGGCAGGGCCAGGTCCAGTTTCCAGGAGTCGCGTGCGGTCCGGTGATGCTCGGCCAGTACCGCCAGGCCGAGCACGTCGACGTAGAACGCCCGCGAGCGGGCATAGTCGGCGCAGATCAGGGCGACGTGGTGGATGCCTTGCAGGCCAAGGGCCATGGGGAGTGCGCCTGGGAGGGCCGGCCATGATCTCAGATCACGCCGCTGGATGCAGCCGCTCCGTTGCCAGACGGAAGAAAAGCAGAAGCCGCTGGACGGTGTTGGGTGCAGCCTACGTTCTCCTCCGATCGCATAGACAGCCGTCCATGACCACCATTTCCGATTCCCCGGTGATTTACACGTCGTTTCTTTCGGTCAAACTGGCGGCGAAACCGCCTGTACCGAATGCGCTGCCGTCCATGCTGGCGGTCAGCAATCCACCGCCCGAACAACGCGCTTTGCTGCCGAAGGACACGCAGGCGGCAGCGCCGGCGGTATCCGGTGCGGCATATGCACCGACGGCGCCATCGGCAAATGCAGCCGCGGATGGTGGCGACTGGAAATGCTTCGTCGATCATCTCCAGCAACAGGGCGGCGTGCCCGGCGCCGCAGCGGACGATCCGGAACAGGGCGTAATGAGACCGTCCAATATCAGCGTGAAGAAGATGCTCGCGTTCCTTCGCAACCAACCGCCGGCAACGCCCGCCGGTGTGGCGCAGGGGGTGCGTCCGCCAACGCCAACGCCCGCGCCCGCAGCGGCGGCGGCCGTGCACGTTGCTGCCGTCGCGGAGTCGGCAACCAGGCCGTCGGTGTCCGTGCTGCAGACTGACGATCCGGTGTCGGTCGATGACCCGTGGGAACTGACGACGCTGCTGGACCAGATGGAACACCCGCATCGAGCCGCCGAAGCGGAGGCCGCGTCGATCGACGCGCAGCTGCTGGAAGAGGAGCGCGCACTGGATGAGGAACTCGGCGCGCTCGCTGAAGCGCAGCGTCCGCGTGGTGCCAAGCCTCCGATGATCCTTGAGGAGGACGAGGAGAATCCCTTCCACGCGTCCGAGCTCTTCGGGACGACACCGCGCTGGGAGCAGGGCAGGCTGCGCAGTGAAGCGATGCTGCGTGGGAACGCAGCGCTTGAAGAAGAGGATGCAGATCCGGTGTTGCGTTCGCCCGGGCGCCGGGGAAACGTGAAATTTGACCAGGTCGAAACCAGCCGGGTGCTCGAGGTTGACCCCGAGTCGGGCGAGTCGGTTTCAGTGACAGACGCGTTCTTCCTGACCAAAGAGCACGATGGAAAATGGAAGCCGAATCAGTCCAGGCAGTCGATATCGCCGGACCAGATCAGCGACAACCCAGGCACCGGCCCACGTGTGGCCGCGTTCGCAATGCCGCGCGTCCTGACGGCTGCCGATGACAGTGGGTGCGTCGTGCATTCCGTGTTCCACGAAGATCGGTATGACCAGCCGACCCATGCCGAGATGGGTGAAGCCTTCTGGACCGATCTCGGCCGGGACGACGCGCCGGCTGAGCCGCTCGCCAGTGGAAGTTTCTGGGGCGACCTGGTCCGGTACAACGAGCCGGCTGAGCCGGGCGTGGGCGAGGCGTTCCTTCAGCTGCAGCAGCTGCAAAAGCTGCAGGAGCTGCATCGCAGGTTGGAAGCCGCGCTGCGCCACAACCAGCAATTGAAAGAGGAGGTCGGCGTCTACTTGTGACCTTTGGCCTGTGCCGGATCCCGTGCCCTGCGGCAGCGGGATCCGGCCCCATCAGCGTCCGGGTTGCGCCTGCCAGCGGCTCATCCGCTGTTCCAGGATGTCCAGCGGCATGGAGCCGTCCTTCAGCAGTTCGGCATGGAAGGCGCGCAGGTCGAAGGCGCCGCCCTGCGCCTGCCGGGCGCGGTCGCGCAGCTCCACGATCTTCGCCTCGCCCAGTACGTTGGACAGCGCCTGTCCGGGCTGGGCCATCATCCGTTCCACTTCGGCGTTGGCATCGTCGACGGCCATGCCGGTGTTCTGCTCCAGATACTCCACCGCGCGCTTCTTGTTCCAGCCCTGCGCGTGGATCCCGGTATCGGCCACCACGCGTGCCGCGCGGGTCAGCGCGGCGTGCAGGTAGCCGATATGGTCGTAAGGATCGGCATACAGCCCCAGCGGCTCGCCCAGCGATTCGGCATACAGGCCCCAGCCTTCAACGAAGGCCAGATCGCCGCCGAGACGTCGGAAACGGGGCAGCTTTTCGATTTCCTGCTGCAGTCCCAGCTGTACGTGATGGCCCGGCACGGCCTCATGCAGGTACAGCATGGGCACGCTCCAGCGCTTGCGTGCGGGCAGGTTGCTGGTGTTCACCGACAGCACGGCGGGGCGGCTGCCGTTGACGCCGGGCTGGTAGGACGCCGCTGCCGAGGAAGCGGCGCGGTCGGCTTCGACCGGCTGGATCTCCAACGCGGCCTTGGGCAGGGTCTGCAGCACGCTGGGCAGTTTCGCGGCCACCTGTTGCTGTACCTGCCGATAGCGGCCCAGCAGCGCATTGGCATCGGTGTACTGGAACTGCCGGTCGCTGCGCATGCGCTGCAGCAGCTTGGCTTCGCTGCCGCGCAGCTTGTTGTCCTTCATCACCGCGGCAATCTGTGCATGCAGGGCCTGTACGCGCTGTTCGCCCCAGGCATGCAGCTGGGCCGGATCCTGGGCGGTGGCGGTGGCCTGGCGCAGCGTGCCGGCATACCACGCCGCGCCATTGGGCAATGCGCCCAGGCCCGCGGTTTCGCGCGTGGCCGGCAGGTATTCGGTGGCGATGAACCCACGCAGCGCGCGGTAGGCGGGCATGATGCGGAACTCGATCATGCGCTTGTACTCGGCGCTGATGCGGGTCTTCTCTTCGGCCGGGATGGTCTCCGGCATGGTCCGGATCGGCGTCCAGAAAATGCTTTCTTCGGCAGTCGGCTTGATTACCGCATCCAGCTGCGGCAGCACCTTTTCCATCAGGTCGCGCGGCTGCACCACCCCGGCCGCCATGCCCTGGCGCATGTTCGCAGTGGCCTGTTCGAACAGGGCCGGGATGCCCAGCGATCGTTTTGACCAGTCATCGTAGTCCTTGACCGTATTGAACGGCTGCGCCCCCGCACCGGCGCCGAGGATGGCCATGATGCTGCCCAGGTTGTAATACTGGCTGATCGGCAGCATCCAGGAGGGGTACTGCTCGGCTGCCAGCGATGCCTTGGCATCGCGGACGAAGATCTCGTAGCTCAGCAGATCCTGCCCCTGCAGGCCGCTGCTGCCGATCTTTTCCACCTTGCCCAGCCATTGCGTGGTGAAGTCATGCGACTGCTGGCGCCAGGCCGCAGACAGGATGTTCGGTAGCTCGCCGTTGTAGCGCGCGTCGCCCTGGAACGTGGCCTGCAGGGGATTGAGCCGCATCGAGGCATCCCAGTACTCGTCGTACAGCCGCTCCAGCTGGACCGCCTTGCTGGCGGGTGCAGCGGCGGCCTGCCGGCCTGCCGCAGCTGCCGGGCGTGCACGCGGCCTGGCCTTGGGCTTGGTCGCCTGGCGGGTCTGCGCGGCTGCAGGGCGTGTGGCTTTCTTCTTGGCGGCTTCGGCCGGCGGCGCGGCGCTGAACAGCATCAACGAGGCAAGTGCGACTGCCAGGGCGCGGGCAAGCTGGGGCATCGGATATTTCCGTGGAACACAGACCGTGGAGCTTGCACGATCCAGACGCATACGGCCAGCATCGAGCGCGCAGTCAGGAAACGCCGCGTTGTCGCTCAGTCAGCTGCCGCGTCGGCCCGTAGCTGTCGTGCCCGGTCCGCACCCAGGTATTGCGTGATCGCATGCCGCATCAGGTAAAGCAAGGGAATGAGGGCAATGGCGAAGGCCATTTTGTAGACGTAATTGACACTGCTGACCGCCAGGAACAGCGACGTCGGCCACTGCTGCGGCCCCAGCACGAAGGCGATCCAGATCACCACGAAGCTGTCGATCAGTTGGGACACCGCGGTCGATCCGGTGGCGCGCAGCCACACATGGCGCTCGCCGGTAGCACGGCGGATGCGGTGGAACACCGCCACATCGATCAGCTGGCCGCCCATGAACGCGACCAGCGAGCCGGTGATGGTCCACATGCCCTGGCCGAACACCACGGCAAACGCCGCCTGATAGTCCGGCACGCCGTGCGCGCTCATCGAGCCGACCCACCAGCTGGCCGGCGCCAGCGAGATGGCAGCATACGCGAACAGGAAGCCGTAGCAGATCAGGGCCGCAGCCAGCCACGAAATGAGGCGCACGCCGCGCTTGCCGAAGAACTCATTGATGGTGTCGGTCATGACGAACACCACCGGCCACAACAGCGTGCCGGCGGTGAAGCTGAGCGAACCGGTCTGGCCGAACAGGTTCCAATCCAGCGGTGCGACACCGAGGGTGTCTTCCAGCGCGAAGATCTTCACTCCGATCAGCTCGGCCAGCAGCGCGTTGGCGCAGAAGAATGCGGCCAGCCCGATGAACAGCAGGACCGCACGGTCCTGGAGCGGCCGCGCGCTCATCAGCCGCGTTCGCCAGCGCGGGTGAAGGGCACGGTTTCCGGCGCGACGGCACCGCCGGAGATGATGAAGCTCATCGCCTGGTCCACGGTCCAGTCGGTCGGCGTCAGCAGTTCCACCGGCACGATCTCCAGATAACCGGAGGTCGGATTGGGCGTGGTCGGCACGTACACTGCCGCCAGCTCGCGGCCGGTGCCCTGTTCGCGGATGACCCGGGTGACCAGGCCCACCGCCTTCATCTCACGGTGCGGGAAGTCGATCAATACCACGCGCTGGGTGGTGCCCGGCTCGGTCTGCAGCATGTCCAGCAGCTTCTTGGCGCTGTCATAGATGATGCTGGCCAGCGGAATCCGTTTGATCACCGCGCCGACCCAGCGCAGCAGGCGCTGGCCGACCACGCGGCGGCTCAGCACGCCCACGGCCAGGATCACCAGAAGAGTGGCCAGCAGCGCCACCACGTTCTGGATCCATTCGATGTGAACCCAGCCGAGGTAGTGCGGGAACCGTGTGGCGATGGGTTCGGACATCGCCACCACCAGCGGGCTGGATATGCCGGACAACAGCACGAAGACGAACTTCACCACGACCCAGGTGAGCCAGATCGGCAGCAGGGTCAGCAGGCCGGTCAGGAACAGCCGTTGCAGGGAAGGGCGGGGAGTGAGAGTGGGGGCTGGGAGTGACATCGGCGCATTGTAGCGGTCGCGTGGCGCCGGTTAGGCTCTGCTGTGTCATAGGACGTGGCAGGGGAGGGGTTGCGATGGTGTCGAGGATGGCAAAGGGGGTGAGGTGGTCGGTGGTCAGCGTGCTGGGCGCGGTGGCAGCGGCGGTGTTGCTGTGGTGTGCATCGCATTTCTGGCCGATGCCCGACAAGCAGCGCAGCGCGTTGGCGCTGATGCGCACGCAGGTTCCGGCCGAAGGCCGCAACGGCTATGCGTTGCTGTGGATGCTGGACTTCGATGGCATGGACGACAGTTCCCGCGCAGCGGCGATGGCGGTGGACGCCGCACGCTGGCAGGCCGCTCCGGACCTTGCCGGCGGCGTGCGGATGAGTGCCGAAGGCGATCATCCGCGCGTGGCCTATCCACAAGGACGCCACTGCAGCGGGCCCACCGGCGCCTGCCTGGAGCAGGTGCGCAGCGACCCGCAGCGTTTCGCCCGGGCCCACGCCGGGCATGCAGGCCTGCATGCGCGCGTGGCGCAGACGGCGGCATACGGGCATTTCACCAGCCCATGGGACAGCCAGGTCGCCGCGATCATGCTCCCGTTCCCTGCGTTGAATGGATTGACGGATCCGGTCACCGCGCACGCATTGGCCCATGTCCAGGGCGATACCGCCGGTGCCTTGCAGGGACTGTGCAGCGGCCTCCTCGCTGGCCGCCGCCTGCTGTCCGGCAGCGATACCCTGCTTGCCAGCAGTGTCGGCATGGCCATGGTGGAACTCAATGGTGGCGTGCTGGGCGAGGTGCTGGCCGAACTGCCGCGCGACGCCTCGCTTCCCGCTGCCTGTACGGCGGCGCTGCGGCCGATGACGGCGGCGGAAACCAGCCTGTGCCGACCGCTGCAGGGCGAGATGCGCTACGCCGGCATGGCTATGCGCTACTCTGCGCGATCGCCGGGTTCAGTGCTGGTGCTGGATACCGAGCGCTCCCTGGCGCGCATCGCCACGGCGCATGCATGGGCGTGCGACCCCGCACAGCAGCAGCGATTGGGCGAGGACAGGCAGATCGCGGCGCCCACGCAGGCCACGCGCGGATTCGACTGCGTGGCCAACCTGGCAGGTTGCGAGTTGAGCGATATTCCCGCGCAGCTTTACCTGCGTTATGCCGGCCGCAGCCAGGACGCCGCCGCGATGGTGCGGCTGCTGGCGGCGCAGCAGTGGCTGCGCACGCAGTCGGGTTCACCCGCCGACGCGCTGGCCAGGCTGCCGGTGGCGCTACGTTCGGCAACCCGCGCCCCCCATGCGGATGCCGAGGGGCGCTGGCTTCAGGTCGCGCGGCGTGACACCTCGCGCGGGCCCGACGACCGCCTGCTGAGGGTGCCGCTGCGCTGGGATGCAGAACCTTCACGGCAAGCTGCGAAGTGAGGCGGACCCTGCACAGGCGTCAGCCGGTGGCGAGCACCACCGTCCACTCTGCTTCCAACGGTTCATCCTCCCCCACGCTGCGCGGCAGCAGGGTAACGGTCTCGCGATCTTCGGCAGACAGCGCCTGGTAGAGCAGGTCGCTGTCATTGAGTGGCTCGCCACTGAAATAGATCTGTGTCACCAGGCGATCATGCTGGCCGCGGATGTCGAAGTGGATGTGCGGGGTGCGAAGCTGATCCGGGCCGGTTCCGATGGGATACGCTCCGGGGACGATGGTCAGGAAGCGGAACCTCCCCTCCGCGTCGGTTTCCTGTCGTCCAAACCCCTGGAACGCAGGGTCAAGCGGCGCAGCCTCGTTGGCGTCGGTGGCATGCGCGTAGCGCCCGTGGGTGTTGGCCTGCCACATCTCGATCCAGGCGCCCGCCACCGGCTGGCCCAGGGTGTCGACGACGCGTCCATGCAGGTCGATCCGGGTGCCCTGCGCAACGCCCGGCTGTCCGTCGACGCGGGTAAGGTCCGCGTCCTCGTCCAGCGGTCGCTGGATGGGATAGTACGGACCCATGATGTCCTCCACGGTGATACGGCGTTGCTGCTGCGCGGCGGCGGTGGTGGTGAACAGGGCGGTGGCCGCCCACCCGGCGGCCTGCAGGGCGTGGCGTCTGCTGATCGTTGCTGACATTTCGTTTCTCCGATGAAAATGGCGCACCGCATGTGCGCCGCACTTCATCATCGATATGCCGCGATGCGGTGCCGTGCGCTCCATCTCGGTATAAGCACAAGCGTTCGATTCGGCGGCACTCGCCTCAATCGACAATTGCGCCGCCGCGCGCCTGCGGCTTGAGCCGGATGTAGACCTGCTTGCGCACGCGCGCGATCACCTCTCCTGAAGCATCCAGTACGTCGTTGCTGTACCAGCGCAGTTGCTTGCTGCCATCGGCAGCGTCCGAGCGGATTTCCGCGAGCATTGCGTCATCGATGCGGAAGGTCGCGCGCACCGTACTACGGCCGGGCTTGAGGAATTCGATCTCGCCGGCGCGATCCCACACGTAGTAGTCGCGGCCCAGGTTGTGCATCAGCCCCAGCATCCAGAACGGATCGGTCATGGCGAACAGGCTGCCGCCGAAATGGGTGCCGACATAGTTCCGGTTCCACGGACGCATGCGCAGTTCGACGTCGATGTCGCGGTAATCCGGTGACACCCGGGTTACGTGGATGCCGGCGAACAGGAAGGGCGGCCACAGATTGATGCCGTGGCGGAACAGGCTGGCTTTCATGGTGGACCGGCATCCAGGAGGGGGGAGGTCAGTGTAACCATGCGGTTGCGTATGGAAAAGCGTGACCCGCTCAGCCGGCGTCCAGCTGATAGCCGTCGCCACCAGTGGCCTTGACCCGATGCAGTGCGGCGTCCGCGCCGGCCACGAACGCCTGCGCGGACAGTTCCGGGTCCGGCACCCGGCAGAATCCGCCGATGCTGAGGGTCACCTTCGAGGCGGCCGGATCGGTCGCGGCAGAGGCAAGCCGACGTACATCGCCAATCAGGTCCTCGGCCACCTGGCGGGCACCGCCCGGCGCGGTATCGGGAAGGATCATCGCCAACGCATCGTCGCCAAGGCGGACGGCGGCGTCGCGTGGTCGGCGGGCATGGGCGGCCACCAACCGGGCGACCGCGACCAGCACCTGCTCGTCGGCCCGATGACCGGGCCGGAGGGGGTGGCCCATGCCGCGCTGCACCTCGATCAGTACGACGGTGAGCGGCCTGCGCGCGCGCAGCCCGGCCTCGCGCTCCTGCTGCAGGGTGTGGTCGAAGCGCTGCCGGTTACCCAGCCCGGTGAGCGCGTCCAGCCCGGCCCGTCGACGCCATCCGGCGATCGACCACGCGGCGACTGCCGTGATGCAAGCGAGCGCCACGACCCACGCGGCCGCGGGCGCCCACCACAGGTTGCCGGACCGCAACAATCCCAGTGCAAGCAGCAAGGGCAGGACCAGCCCGACCATCACGCCCGCCACGGTGGCTGTGCGCCCGCCACAGACCCCAAGCACGCAAAGCGCCACCACCAGCGCGCTGATGCCGTCCTGCCAGGTCCCTGCCATGACCTGCAGTGTGCGTGACTGCAGCAGCATCGAGGCCACGTGGGCCTGGAATCCGGTTGCGCTGATTACGGATCCACCGGCGCCTGGGGGCCGCAGTCCCGGTGCGATGGCAGGGGCGGCAGGCCCCACCAGAACGCGCCGGCCGTGCAGCAGGGAGGGCGCCACCCGACCTTCCAGCACCTCGACATAGGACAGCTGCGGGACCCCCTGCGGCCCCGCGTATCGAAGGCGGACGTAGTCGTCGCCGACCCATTGGAAAGGCGCGGCGTGCTGTTGCCGAACCGGCAGGCCCTTCATACGCTCGGGCAGGTCGGCGAGTGCGACGCCCAGCGCCGGCCAATGGGCTGATCCGATGCCGGCATGCAGGAAAATACCGCGTGCCACCCCATCGGCATCCACGTGCACCTCTGCGTGGCCCAGCGCGGCGGCATTGGCGGTCATCCGTGCAATGGGCAGCCGTTCTTCGGCCAACCGGCCGTCGCGGGCCGGTACCGCCAGCACCGGCAACACCACCTGGCCGTTGCGCGCGATCGCCGCCGCCAGGGCGGCGTCGGCGCCCGGATGACGGTCAGGTTCGGACAACGGCAGGTCCAGCAGCACCCGCTTGCTGCCGGCCCGGGTCAGCCGGTCCAACAGGCGCGCGTGCACGCTGCGGGGCCAGGGCCACGGGCCGATCTGCTTCAGGCTTGCCTCATCGATGGCGACGATCAGCAGGCTGGGGTCGGCTGGGTAGCTCCAGCGGGCGAGGTAGTGGTCGAAGATCGCCTCGTCCACTGCGCCCAGCCATCGGCCATGGCTGGCGGCAGCAGCGGCCAGCCCGGCAAGCAGCGCCAGCAGCAGCCGATAGCGCCAGGCCAGCGGCTGCCGCTTCATCGCCGCCGCCAGCCACATGGGGTTACTCCTTCAGCAATCACGCGATCCTCCCCCGGGAAAGATCGGTGGAGCGATGCCCTCGGCCGGCTGGCCGGGTTTCATTCCCCCGAATGAACCGTGACGTCTACGACGCCACCGGATCAGTATCGCGTGCCGGCCGCAGGCCGGTTCTGAACGTATTTACCTTCAGAACAGCAGCGCGGCCATCTTCCGCCGGTACTGGCTGACCAATGCGGGGTCGGTGATCACGTTGAAGGCATCGATCAGCGCCTTGCGCGGCAGGCCGTCATCGAAACTGCGATCCACCCGCAGCATCTCCAGGAACTGCTCCAGTGCGGCCGCGTCTTCGCCTGCCAGCAGCAACTGCACGCCGCGCACGTGGCGGGCGGTCAGGTCACCAGCATCGGCTGCGATGCGCGCTTCCAGGGCTTCCGGGGCCGGTGCATCCTTCAGGGCCGAAGCGAACGAAAGGCGCGCGCGGGCGCGCACGGCGCGGTCATCGGTGGCCAGGTTGGCCGGCAGTCCATCGATCAGGGTGCGGGCTTCGTCCACCCCGCCGATCTGCAGCAGGGCCACGGCCAGGTCCAGACGCAGCTCGTCCTTGCCCGGTTCGGCCGCGATCTGCGCGCGCAGCACGTCGACCTGCGCCTGCGCATCCAGCGGCTCCGGCTCGGCTTCGGCCACCGGTTCGGCCGGGGCGATGCCGTGCTGGGCCAGGAACTCACGCAACTGGCCTTCGGTCACTGCACCTGGGAAACCATCCACCAGCTGGCCGCCCTTGACCAGGAACACGGTCGGCACCGAACGGATCTGGAACGCCGCGGCGATCTGCTGTTCCTTGTCCACGTCCACCTTGGCCAGCTGGAAGGCACCGTTGTATTCACCGGCCAGCTTTTCCAGCAGCGGTCCGAGGGTCTTGCAGGGCTCGCACCAGGTCGCCCAGAAATCGACCAGTACCGGCGTCTGCAGGGATTTCTGCAGCACTTCGGCTTCGAAGGTTTCGGTCACAGCGTCGAATACGTTCGGCAGTTCGCTCATGGAAACTCTGGATCTACGGCGGGAGACCGATTCTATGGTGGCGGACGCTTGCGGCTTCAACCCACCGCCGGGTCGATGTTCCACAATAGGGTCCCCGATTTCCCGAGTGCCGCTCCATGCCGACCCTGCTTCCGCGCCGTCTCGAGAACCTGCTCGGTCCTGCCGCGGCGGTGGGGTGGGTGCTGTCCGTGGCCGGTTTCGGCGCTGCGCTGGACGGCTTCGAGCAGGGGCGCCATCCCGTGGCGCTGCTTGGGGCGGGCGGCATCGCCCATGCACTCGGCTTCAACCTGCTGGGTTGGGTGCTGCCGGGCCTGCTCGCCACGGCGATGGCGCTGTGCCTGCTGGCGCGCCTGCCGGCAGGCAGCAGCTGGCTGCTGCGAGTGGCCGGCCAGCTGCTGGTGCTGGCCGGACTGGCCTTTGCCGGCATGGGCCTGTTCCCGTTGGACGTGCAGGACCTGGACGGCCCGGCCAGCCAGGCGCATGCCAGCGCATGGATGGTGTGGGCGCTGGCGTTCATTGCCGGCACGCTGATGCTGGGCATCGGCAGCTGGCGCAGATCGCCGCCGTTGGCGCGGCTGGCGCTGGGCTGCGGGCTGGTCGCGGCGGTCACCGCTTTCGCCCTGCAGGGGGTGGTGCCGGCGCCGCTGGCGCAGCGGCTTACCTTTGCGGCGTGGGCGTCATGGCTGCTGCTGGGGCTGCGCCTGCTGGGCCCGGCCGATACCCGCCGGTAAGCGGCCGGGAGCGGGCGGCGGGCCGCCTGTCGACCGGATTGGAGGCTTTTGCCGCACTGCGGTACCCTGTGCCGCTTTGCCGCCGCACTTGTGTGTTCCATGACCAGCGTCGAACCCAACGCCTACGACCCGCAGCAGGTTGAATCCGCCGCCCAGCAGTTCTGGGACGGTACCCGTGCCTTCGAAGTCAACGAGACCTCGGACAAGCCGAAGTACTTCTGCCTGTCGATGCTTCCGTACCCGTCGGGCGCGCTGCACATGGGCCATGTGCGCAACTACACCATCGGTGACGTGATCAGCCGCTACAAGCGGATGACCGGGCACAACGTGCTGCAGCCGATGGGCTGGGACGCGTTCGGCCTGCCCGCCGAAAATGCCGCGATCAAGAACAAGACCGCGCCGGCCAAGTGGACCTACAAGAACATCGACCACATGCGCAGCCAGCTCAAGTCGCTGGGCTATGCCATCGACTGGTCGCGTGAGTTCGCCACCTGCAACCCGGACTATTACGTCCACGAGCAGCGCATGTTCACCCGCCTGATGCGCAAGGGCCTGGCCTACCGCCGCAACGCGGTGGTCAACTGGGATCCGATCGACCAGACCGTGCTGGCCAACGAGCAGGTCATCGACGGCCGCGGTTGGCGCTCCGGTGCGCTGGTGGAAAAGCGCGAGATCCCGCAGTGGTTCCTGCGCATCACCGATTACGCCCAGGAGCTGCTGGACGGACTGGACGAACTGGATGGCTGGCCGGAATCGGTCAAGACCATGCAGCGCAACTGGATCGGCCGCTCGGAAGGGCTGGAGATCCAGTTCGCCGTACGTGATGCCGAGGGCAACACGCTGGACCCGCTGCGCGTGTTCACCACCCGGCCGGACACGGTGATGGGCGTGACCTTCGTATCCATCGCCGGCGAACATCCGCTGGCGCTGCATGCGGCCAGGAACAACCCGCAGCTGGCTGAACTGCTGGCCGGGCTGAAGCAGGGCGGGGTATCCGAAGCGGAACTGGAAACCCAGGAAAAGCGCGGCATGGATACCGGCCTGAAGGCCATCCATCCGGTGACCGGCGAGCAGGTGCCGGTGTGGGTGGCCAACTTCGTGCTGATGGGCTACGGCACCGGCGCGGTGATGGCCGTGCCGGGCCATGACCAGCGCGACAACGAATTCGCCAACAAGTACGGCCTGCCGATCCGCCAGGTCATCGCGCTGAAATCGCTGCGCAAGGACGAAACCGCGTACGACGCCAGCCGTTGGCAGGACTGGTACAGCGACAAGAGCCGCGAAAGCGAGCTGGTCAATTCGGGCGAGTTCGACGGCCTGGATTTCCAGGGCGCCTTCGAAGCCCTGGCCGAACGCTTCGAGCGCAAGGCCCAGGGCCAGCGCCGCGTGAACTACCGCCTGCGCGACTGGGGTGTCAGCCGCCAGCGTTACTGGGGCTGCCCGATTCCGGTGATCTACTGCGACAAATGTGGCGCGGTGCCGGTGCCGGAAGAGCAACTGCCCGTCGTCCTGCCGGAAAACGTGGCCTTCTCGGGTACCGGTTCGCCGATCAAGACCGATCCGGAATGGCGCAAGACCACCTGTCCGGACTGCGGCGGCGCGGCCGAGCGCGAGACCGACACCTTCGATACCTTCATGGAGTCGAGCTGGTACTACGCCCGTTACACCTCCCCGGGCGCACGCGATGCGGTGGACAAGCGTGGCAACTACTGGCTGCCGGTGGACCAGTACATCGGTGGCATCGAACACGCGATCCTGCACCTGATGTATTTCCGCTTCTATCACAAGCTGCTGCGTGACGCGCGGATGGTGGACAGCAACGAGCCGGCGCGCAACCTGCTGTGCCAGGGCATGGTGATCGCCGAAACCTACTACCGCGCCAACCCGGACGGGTCGAAGGACTGGATCAACCCGGCCGACGTGGACGTGCAGCGCGACGAGCGTGGCCGCATCACCGGCGCCACCCTGGTGGCCGACGGCCAGCCGGTCGTGGTCGGCGGCACGGAGAAGATGTCCAAGTCCAAGAACAACGGCGTGGACCCGCAGACCATGGTCGGCAAGTACGGCGCCGACACCGTGCGCCTGTTCTCGATGTTCGCCGCACCGCCGGAACAGTCGCTGGAGTGGAACGAAGCCGGCGTGGACGGCATGGCGCGGTTCCTGCGCCGGTTGTGGGCGCAGGTGCACAAGCATGCGGCCGATGGTGCGGCTCCGGCGCTGGACGTGTCCGCGCTGGACGCCGGCCAGAAGACCCTGCGCCGCAAGACCCATGAAACCATCGGCAAGGTCGGCGACGACTATGGCCGCCGCCACAGCTTCAACACCGCCATTGCCGCAGTGATGGAACTGATGAATGCGCTGGCCAAGTTCGATGACGCCACGCCGCAAGGCCGGGCGGTGCGCCACGAAGCCCTGCAGGCGATCGTGCTGATGCTCAACCCGATCACCCCGCATGCCAGCCATGCGCTGTGGCAGGTGCTGGGCCATGGCCAGACGCTGCTGGAAGACCAGGTTTTCCCGCAGGCCGATCCAGGTGCCCTGGTACGCGATGCGCTGACCCTGGCGGTGCAGGTCAACGGCAAGCTGCGCGGCACGATCGAGGTCGCCGCCGACGCGGCGCGCGAGCAGATCGAAGCGCTGGCGGTGGCCGAACCGAACGCGGCCAAGTTCATGGAAGGCCTGACCGTGCGCAAGATCATCATCGTGCCCGGCAAGATCGTGAACATCGTCGTCGGCTGACCCGGCCGCGCCACCGCGGTGGGTGACGCCAGGCTCTGGTGGGTGACGACCGTTGGTCGTCACCGCCTTCCCGGGCCCCGATGATCAACCGTCATTCACGCCTCATCGGGCAGGCTGTATTGCCGCAGCCGCCCGGCTACTACAGACTGTGTCCATGACCCGAATCCTGCTTGCCCTTCTCTTCGCCCTCGGCCTGGCCGGTTGCGGCTTCCACATGCGCAACAAGCTGATGCTGCCGGCCGACACGGCAGCAGTGAAGGTGGTCTCCACCGCGCCCTACAGCGAACTGGCCAAGCTGCTGCGACGCAGCCTGCGGGCGTCCGGGGCGACCCTGGCCGATGACGACTCGACCGCACCGGCCGCGCAGCTGCAGGTTCTGTCCGAGCGCTGGGGTGACCTGCCGATCGCCATCGACGCACAGGGTCGTGCGCAGGAATACAGCCTGCGCTACGCGGTGATCTTCATCTTCCGCCGCGAAGACGGCAGCGAACTGGTGCCGCAGCAGGTGATCGAGCTGTCGCGCGATTACGTTTCCCCGCCGACCGACGCCACCGGCACCACCACCGAGCGCGAGATCCTGGCCGATGAGCTGCGCCGTGAAATGTCGGCCTCGATCATCCGCCGCATCGACAGCGTGGTACGCAACGAGCTGCGCGAAGGCCGCAGTATTTCGGCCCCGGTCGAAGGCCCGGTTGACGGGCAGGTGATTCCGGCAGGTCCGGCACCGGCCGGCGTCCCGGCCATCCAGACCACCATCCCCACTGCCAAGCCCATCCCCCAGCCGGCCACCAAGCCGGTGCAGGACTGAGCCGGCACCCGGATGGAACAGCGCCCGGAGCAGCTGGCCAGCGCCACCGGCGGTCAGCCGCTGGCGCCCGTCTATCTCATCGCCGGGCCTGAAACCCTGCGCGTGCTGGAAGCGGCCGATGCGGTGCGCGCAAAAGCGCGCGCAGAGGGCATCAGCGAACGCGAAGTATTCGATGCCGATGGGCGCGATTTCGACTGGGGACGGCTGCAGGCGGGGTTCAACGCGCCCAGCCTGTTCAGTGCACGCCGCCTGATCGAAGTGCGGCTGCCCAACGGCAAGCCGGGCAAGGAAGGCGCCGAAGTCATCAGTGACTTCTGCGCCTCACCGCCACCGGACGTGGTGCTGTTGATCACCGCCAATGAATGGAGCAAATCGCACCAGGGCAAGTGGGCCGATGCCGTAGGCCGTGCCGGCGTGATTTCGGTAGCCTGGGCGATCAAGCCGCACGAGCTGCCTGAGTGGATCGAGCGCCGCCTGCGTGGCAAGGGCCTGCGCGCCGATCCACAAGCGGTGCAGCGGCTGGCCGAGCGGGTGGAAGGCAACCTGCTGGCCGCCGCGCAGGAAATCGACAAACTGGCCCTGCTGGTCGAATCCGGGCAGGTGCTGGATGTGGAAAAGATGGACGCGCTGGTGGCCGATGCGGCCCGCTATGACGTTTTCCGGCTGGTGGAGTCGACCTTCTCCGGCCAGCCCACCGCGGTGCTGCGGATGGTGGCCGGGCTGCGCGCCGAAGGCGAGGCGGTGGCCGCCCTTATGCCGATTGTCATCCGTGAACTGCTGGCTGGCGCTGCGTTGGCCCAGGTGCAGGCGCGGGGCGGCAACCTGGCAGCGGAAATGAAATCACGCGGCATCTGGGAGTCCCGCCAGGCGCCGTACAAGCGCGCGCTGCAGCGGCACCCGGAAGCCAAGCGCTGGGAGCGCTTCGTTGCCGAAGCCGGGCTGGTGGATCGCATTGCCAAAGGGCGCGCCGACGGTGACCCGTGGCTGGCCCTGGAACGCCTGCTGGTGGCGGTGTCCGAAGCACGCGCGGTACGCCTGCTGGCGCGCGCCTGAGCGCTGGCCATGGGCCTTCGCATCTATTACGGCGGCACGTTCGATCCGGTGCACAACGGGCATCTTGCCATTGCCCGTGCCGCACGCGATGCCTTGAACCTGCCGATACGGCTGCTGCCGGCGGCCGACCCGCCGCACCGTCCGGCACCCGGCGCCAGCGCCGAGCAACGTTGCCGGATGCTGCAGCTGGCGCTTGCCGATGAAACCGGATTGCTGCTGGATCGCCACGAACTGGAGCGCGCCGCCCGCCATCCGCAACGTCCGTCCTACACCGTGGATACCCTGACCGAACTGCGCCAAGCGTTCGGCGCGGATACGCCGCTGGCCTGGCTGGTGGGGGCCGACAGCCTGCTGTCGCTGGCCACCTGGCATCGCTGGCAGGACCTGTTCGGGCTGGCGCATTTCATCGTCGCCGAGCGCCCCGGCAGCAGCTTGCCGCAGGTGGTGGAGGGCGTGCTGGGCCAGGCACTGCACGGCCGCTGGACCGACCAGCCGCAGGACCTTGAGGATGCAGCGGCAGGGCGTGTGCTGCGCCTGCATCAGCCGCTGCGCAGCGAGTCGGCCAGCGAGGTCCGCGCCCGCATCGCCGCCGGCGGCACCTGGCAGGCCCTGGTACCGCCGGCGGTGGCGGGTTACATCACCGGACATCGGCTTTACGGTGTGTGATCCTGGGGCTTGGCAGCTGTCATCCGCCCGTCGTGGTGCAGGTCACCGACGCGGGAACCTGGCCGCCGAAGGTGGCGCGGGTATGCTCGTAAATGGCACGCAGGACGGCCTGTTTGTGATCGGGTTCATTCACTACCAACGGTAGGTGGACGCTTCCGCGCGTATCGCACCGCCAGGCAACGCAACCCGGGCAGGGATCCCCTTCAGGACCTACTGGCGCCTGGACGGGCGCTGCAGCGCTACCAAGCGCGATACCCGAGGCGACGACGAAGGTGGCAAGCAGGCTCATGGTGATGCTCCAGTCAATGGGAAAGGGCGCGCAACCGGCGGGCCACCATCATCGGCTCGCCCAACCGGGCCCGTTATCAGGCATAGCCGGCGGCGCGGGTCAGGTCAGCGGCTTGTCCGCCTGGGGGCTGAATCCGGTGAATGCCTCCCGCGCCGGTCCCACGTATAATCCCCCCTACGTTTATCGAGTCGACCCGCTTTGAGCAACCAGCCCCAACCCCAGACCATCAAGGTCGAACTGCCCAACCCGCCGCCCTCCGTGGAGCAGCTGTTGGCCTGCGTGACCGACGCCACCGAAGAGCTGAAGGCCAAGGACGTGGTCACCATCGACGTACGCGGCAAGTCCAGCGTCGCCGATTACTTCGTGATCGCCTCGGGTACCTCGTCGCGTCACGTGAAGTCCATCGCCGAGGAAGTGGTCCGCTTCGCCAAGAAGCTGGACATGATGCCGCTGGGCGTTGAAGGCGAGCGCGAAGCCGAATGGGTGCTGGTCGACCTGGGCGATGTCGTGGTCCACGTCATGCTGCCGCGCGTGCGCGAGCTGTATGCGCTGGAGCGCCTGTGGACGGTGGGCGACCAGCGTCGCCAGCACGAAGAAGAAGAAGGCCAGGACGACGAGGTCTGATCGACCGACCTGCTGCCCGTGGTGTACCCCCGACGGCGCCGATGGCGCCGTTGGACGTTATGAGGAAGCCTGATGAAAGCGCGACTGATCGCCACCGGTGAACGCGCCCCCAGCTGGGTGGCGCAGGGCTTTGCCGAATACCAGAAGCGGCTCTCGCACTGGCTGCCGTTCGAGCTGGTGGAGATCGAGCCGGGCCTGCGTGGCAAGGGCCGCGATGCGCGCCGTGCGACCGATGACGAAGGCAAGCGGGTGATTGCCGCGCTGCCCAAGAATGCCTGCGTGGTGGCGCTGGACGTGCCCGGCCGACAGCTCAGCTCGGAACAGTTGGCGCAGCGGCTGGAGCACTGGCGCGGGCAGGGCAGGGACCTGGCGTTCCTGATCGGCGGGCCGGAAGGGCATTCGTCGGAGGTGTCGGCACTGGCGGATGAAAAATGGTCGATCGGCCCATTGACCCTGCCGCACATGCTGGTGCGCCTGGTCGTCGCCGAACAGCTGTACCGCGCCGCGGCGATGTTGGCCAACCACCCCTACCATCGCGCGTGAAGAGTCGTTATACTGGTCGTCTGCCCGAATAGCTCAGCCGGTTAGAGCACTTGACTGTTAATCAGGGGGTCGTTGGTTCGAGTCCAACTTCGGGCGCCATTTTGAAAACCCGCATCGCGAGATGCGGGTTTTTTTTGTGTGGCATGCTGCGCCCATCCTTGGCCGGAGCGTCACGATGGGTGAGATCATCACAGCGGGTATCGTCTTCGCCTGCCTGAGCGCGGCGTCGATCGGCATGATGTACCTGTATCCGCGGCTTTCGGCCCGGCACCGGGATGACGAGACCAATACGGTCCTGCGGTTGGTGGCCAATATCTTCGTGGTGATGACCTCGCTGGTGTTCGGCCTGCTGATCAATTCGTCGAAGAACACCTTCGAAACCATCGATTCGAACGTGCACGGTTTTTCGACCAGCCTGATCATGTTCGACCGCTCGCTGCGGACGTACGGGGTGGAAACCGAGGAGACCCGACGGCGGCTCAGGGAGTACATCGAGACCGCCATCGCCCATCCCGCGCGCAGCGACGATGCCCTCGTCCACCACCACGACCCGGCGGCCAACGCACTGGACCAGGTCGGTGGCGCGCTGGATCGTATCGCGCCAGCGGATCGTTTCCACGAAGGGTTGCTGGCCAATGCGCGACAGCAGTACCAGACCGTCGTGCTGCAACGATGGAGCATCGTCGAACAGTCCGAAGCCAGCGTGCCGCGCCTGATCATCTGGATGCTGATGGCGTGGATGACGCTGATCTATGGAAGTTTCGGCTATCGTGCCCCGCACAACCCGATGGTGGTCGGCATGTTCCTTTTATCGGCCGCTTTGATCGCGACCTCGGTGTACTTCGTGCTGGACATGAGCGTGCCGTTCCATGGGCCGATCCAGGTGTCCGCCGCGCCGTTGCACCGCGCGCTGGCCGAGATCCAGCCATGAGGTAACCCAGCGCATGTGCCCGCCCTGGTAGCGCCGAGCCGTGCTCGGCGGTAGGCTTCAGCGGCCAGCATCGGCATCAGGAGCAGTGACTCATGGAGAAACAACAGGCCGCCGCCATCGCAGAGGCGGTGCTCGACCCCGACCTGCAGGCACAGCAGTACCGTTCCGCGGCATTGAAGGCGGCCTCGCGCGAGCGAGCCCGAAATCGGGATATCGCCTGGTTCGGCCTTGCCGGCCTGATCGTGGGCATGCCGCTTGCCTGGCTGCTTGGCGCCGCGCCCGGCCACGGCGCGCTGCTGGGCGTGGGGGCAGGGTGCGTGCTGGGATGCATCGCGCGCGTTCTCCGATCCACGCGTCGCCGTTAGTCATCCCGCGCGCCGATGCACGCAGAAAAAAGCCCGGGCACGGGGCCCGGGCTTGGTCACATCACGCGATGAATCCGATCAGTTGAACGTGTACTTCGCGCCCACCGTGAAGTAGCGGCCGATGGCGCCGCTGAAGTGCAGCGGGTTGTAGTTGATGCCGCCGTAAGTGGCCGGATCCAGCGGTGCGGTGCGGTCGAACACGTTGGCCACCGAGCCGAAGATCTCCAGTCCATCCATGGCCTTCCAGTTGGCCGACAGATCAAACGTGGTGAATGAAGCGACCTTGCAGTCGCCCGGGGCCGGGCTGCCATCGGCGCGGAAGTTCAGGCAGTCGTCTTCCTTGGTACCGCCGGTTTCGGCCAGGTTGTCCATCGAACTGATGTAGTTGACGATGCCGCTGACCGACCAGTCGTGGTAGTTCCAGGTGGCACCGAAGTTGATGCGGTCCTTCGGCGTGCCGATGCAGTTGGTGACATCGCAGTTGCCGTGGGTGCCGGCGTATTCGTGGGTGGTGTCACCCTCGGTACGCTCGAACTTGCTGGTGTGGCTCCACTGCAGGTCCAGCCGCAGGTCGCCGGCAGTACCCAGCGGGATGTCCTGGCGGATATCGGTGTCGATACCTTCAACCTTCGACGCGCTGGCATTCACGTAGTTCGTGTTGATGGCCAGGATCGAGCCGGTACCCGGCACACCATTGAGCAGGTCGGTATCGCGCAGCACGTTGCCTGACGCGATGGCATCAGCCGTTGAACCCTGTGCGATTTCATTGGTGCGCTTGATCCGCCATGCGTCCACGGTGATCGACGTCGTGCGGGTCGGCTGCAGCACGATGCCCAGCGAATAGCTCTTGGACTCTTCGGCTTCCAGCAGCGGGTTGGGGCGGGTGATGATCGCCACCGGCTGCTGGCCGCAATCATCCTGCGTGCCACCCGGGGCGGGGGTGCCACCCGGGCAGCGGACCGGGTCGAGCGCATTGGAGAAGGCGGCCAGGCCACCATCGCCGTTTTCGGCCGGGTTCGGCGCGCGGAAGCCTTCGGCATAGGTGCCGCGCAGGGCGATCCAGTCGATCGGGGTCCACTTGAAGCCGACCTTCGGGGTCACCGAATCATCGCCGCTTTCGTATTTGTCATAGCGCGCGGCGGCGGTGAGTTCCAGCGATTCCAGCACCGGCGCGGCCAGTTCGGCATAGGCGGCGTAGACGTTCTGGGTACCGTCGTAGGACGAGAAGCCCAGCCCGATGATGTCGCCGGCATCGGTGTACGTCTGCGGCGACAGGCTGTTGGTGGTACGACGCCACTCGGTGCCCAGCGCCAGCCCCAGCGGACCACCGGCCAGGTCCATCAGCGAGCGGTTCACCTTGAAGTCGAACATGTCCAGACTGCTCTTGGCGGTGGCCTGGATGGTCGGGGAAATGTAGTCGTACAGGCTCTGCGGATTGCCTTCCGAGCCGGCACCGATGTTCCATGTGCCAGCCGGGCAGGCCAGGTCGCCCAGCACGCACTGCACCGCGCTGTAACGCAGGAAGCCGTCACGCTTGTTGACCAGGTTGGTGGACGAATGCAGGTAGCCGGTGTCGTAGCTCCACTCGCCCCAGGTGCCCTTTACCCCGGCCAGGAAGCGGATGAACTCGTTGTCGTTGTTGGTCACGCGCGGGCCGACGTCGAAGGCGTTGTAGCGCACGCGCACCGGTTCGCCGTAGGGGTTGTCGGGATGCCCGACCGCCAGCACGGTGGCGCCGGGGCCACTGTTGGCATTGACCGGGCCACCAGGATAACCCCACGCGCCGGACACGTTGGACGGGGTGTTGTTGAAGGTGGTTTCCTTCTTGGAGTAGCCCATTTCCACATAGGCTTCGGCGCTGTCGCTGAAGGCGAAGGTCGCACGTCCGAACACGTTGACGTATTTCTCTTCCGGGCTCAGGTCACGATAGTCGGCCATGTCCCACAGGCAGCCGCCGCCCGGATCCTGCGGGGCGACACTGGAAAGGCCTGAACAACCGGGCAGTGATTCCAGCAGGCCGGTGGTCGGGTTGAAGATGCTGCCGGTCGGCGAGTTGCCGCCGCCGCTGCCGTTGCCGGTGATCGCCCCGCCAAGGAACTGGCTGCCGCCGGCGCTGTAGCCCCAGCGACGCAGGTCACCGGTGCCGATCCAGTCGCGGTTGCGGCGGTCGCTGACGCGGATGCCATCGGACTTGCCCACGTCGATGCTGGCGAAGGCATTCCAGCCATCTTCGGACAGATTGCCGGTACCGGCGGTAAGGGTTGCCTTGCGCGCATCGCCGTCGCTGTCGCCGGACAAGCCATAGGAGCCGCGCAGGATCACGCCTTCGAAGTCACTGCGCAGGATGATGTTCACCACGCCGGCGATGGCGTCCGAACCATAGGTGGCAGACGCGCCGTCCTTCAGGACTTCCACGCGCTCCACGGCATCCAGCGGGATGGTGCTGAGATCGGTGAAGACCTTCTGTCCGTCATCGGCCAGGCCATAGGTGGCCATGCGCCGTCCGTTCAACAGCACCAGAGTGGAACCGGCGCCCAGACCGCGCAGTGAAATGCCGGCGCCGCCGCCGGCGAAGCCGTTGCCGAAGGTCTTGGGGATGGAGCCGGAGCCGTCCGAAGTCAGGGTCTGCAGGTATTCGGCGACCGTGGTCTTGCCGGTACGGTCGATCTCCTGGCGGGTGACCACCTGCACCGGTGAGGGGGTTTCGGTATTGGTGCGCGGGATGTTGGAGCCGGTGACGGTGATCCGGTCCAGGTTGGTGGCGGGGTCCTGCGCGAAGGCCGTCGTGGATCCGGCGGCCGCGATCAGCAGCGCGCTGCCAGCAAGGACGTGGGTGATGGACGTGGCAAGCGACGTGCGGCGGCTGGCACGTGGAAGGGTCGGGTATTTCACAGCTCTCTCCTGACTGGGAATACGTAGTGGCGTGTCCTACCGCAGGCCCCCTTGCCCCGCGATGTCGCCAATCTAGGTTTCTTTCAGGTGACGCAAGAGTGAAATTTTGCTTAATCGGGTCCGCTTTGTGACGTCCGTCAGGGAGCTGGACAGGGGGTAATCTCCGTCACCCCCTGTCGCGCCTTACTCTGGCAAGGAGAACTCGATCGGCACCAGGCCCACCGAGGACGTGGCCACGCCGTCCTGCATGGACGGTTCGAATCGCCACTGGCGCAGTACCTGCTGGCGCGCAGCAAGGTCCAGCGCGCGCGAACCGCTGCTGCGTTCGATGGAAACCGCAGTGGGGCGGCCCTCGGCACTGACTTCCACCCGCAGCAGGACGGTGCCCTGCTCACGGCCACGCAGGGCGGCGATCGGGTACGTCGGCGGCGGGGCGGAGCGGTACCGCAGTTGTGCGCCAGGACCGCTGCGGGTGGGCGTAGCGGCCTGCAGGGGCACGCTCGGAACGGGGGCGGGCTGCGGTTCGGCGGCGGGCACGGCGTAGGCCGGGACCTGCTCGGTGACGGTGGTGGGGGTCGGCAGGGGCGTCGGCTGCGGTTTCACCACGGTCTGCGGCGGTGCGACCTGCTGGACGACTTCCGGCGGAACCGGCGTGGGCGGCAGTGGCTTGTCCGGGGTGATCCAGCGGATCTGCGGGGCCTCACGTGGCAGGGGGACGGCCACGTAGGCGGCGGGGATCACCAGCAGCATGAAGGCCAGCACGTGCAGCGCGATCGCGGTGCTCCATGCGGCGATGCGGGCGGGGTCGAAGCGGAGCGGGACTACCGGGTACGTACGAACCATGGTTCACCTCCATGCAAAGCCAGCAGGGGGACGTCATCGGGGCCGGTGGATGCCGGCGGATCAGCAATAGCGCGGCCAGCGCGGCGTGCCCAGCGGGGCAGGCGCGTTCGTTTGGTTACGAGTCAGGTAACGGCGATGGCGCTACGTAGTGACGACCTTGGTCGTCACCCGCAGATCGCCGTGACGGCCAAGGTCGTCCCTACAAGTTGGCACCCGGGCAGAACGGTGACGACCAACGATCGTCACCCACCAAGGACGGTCGTCACCCACCAAACAGTGGATCGGCACTCAACTGCGAAGGCCTCAGCGGCCGAGTTCGAACACCACGTCCAGGTTCACCGACACGGTGGTTTCACCGGCGGCCACCGGGGTGCTGGCCATGTCGGCGGCCATCGGCGCGGCGGCCGCGCGCATCATCACCGGGCGGAAGCCGCCGCCGCTGCTTTCGGAAATGCTGACGATGCGGCGCACCTGCAGGCCCAGCGACTTGGCGTAGGTCTGCGCACGGGCCTGGGCCTTCTTCAGTGCGGCCAGGCGGGCTTCGTCATACACCGGTTCCGGCTGGTCGATCTCGAAGCTGGGGCCGTTGATCTGGTTGGCGCCCTGTGCGGCCAGCGCGTCCAGCACCTTGCCCAGCTTGGCGATGTCACGCACCTTCAGGCTGACCGTGTTGCTGGCCTGGTAGCCGGTGATCTTCGGTGCCTCGTTGTCAGCGTAGCGATACTGCGGGCTCAGGTTCACCCCGCTGGTCTGCACGTCGCGCTCGGCGATGCCCGCGGCCTTGATCGCGGCCAGCACGGTGTCCATCTTCTGCGCGTTCTCGCGCATCGCGGTGTTGCCGTCCACGGCCTGGGTAACCACGCCGGCGGAGAGCGTGGCGATGTCCGGCACGCGGCTGGCTTCGGCGTTGGCCGATACGTTGAGCAGGGTGCCTTCCACCGGGGCGATGGCAGGGGCCGGTACGGCGGCTTGAGCGGTCACGGAAGCTCCCAGGGCGAGGGACAGGGCGAGCAGCAGGGGTGAGAGGACAGGGCGACGCATGGAGATCTCCTTGAAGGCCATCGAGGTTGCTGGCGAAGGGATGAACGCGTTGTGAGCCGGAACGGGGTTGCGCATGGCCGCGGCACGTTGCCTGCGATTCAGGCCGTGCGCGCAGGGTATGCTGTGTCGATGCTCTATCTTGCCTCCCGCTCCCCCCGCCGCAGTGAATTGCTTGCCCGCCTTGGCCGTCCGTTCCAGACCCTGGACCTGGACGTGGCCGAAGTGCGCGCGGTTGGCGAAACGCCGCGCGACTACGTGCAGCGGGCAGCCGCCGACAAGGCCCGCGCAGGGCTGGCCCACGTGTTGGCCGCCGATCCCGCAGCGGTGGTGGTCGGCTCGGATACCGAAGTGGTGCTGGGTGAGCGCGTGTTCGGCAAACCGGCCGATGCCGGGGATGCCGCCGCCATGCTGGCCGCGCTGTCCGGCCGCACCCACCAGGTGATGACCGCCGTGGTGCTGGCTTCTGCCGGCGGCCTGTCGGTGGACCTGGTGGTGTCCGAGGTCACCTTCGCCGCGCTGGAGCAAGCCCACATCGCCGCTTACGTGGCTACCGGCGAGCCGTTCGGCAAGGCCGGTGCGTATGCCATCCAGGGAGAAGCAGAGCGCTTCATCACCCATCTGGCCGGAAGCTATTCCGGCGTGATGGGATTGCCGCTGTACCAGACCGACCGGCTGCTGGCCGGCGCGGGCTTGCCTTCCTACCCTGTTGCCGCCACGGAGGCTGCCGTACATGTCTGAAGAAATACTGGTCAACGTAACCCCCCGCGAAACCCGGGTGGCGGTGATCGAGAACGGCATGCTGCAGGAGCTGCACATCGAGCGTGGCTGGCGGCGCGGCGTGGTCGGCAACATCTACAAGGGAAAAGTGCAGCGGGTGATGCCCGGCATGCAGGCCGCGTTCGTTGAAGTGGGGCTGGAGCGCGCTGCGTTCCTGCACGCCAACGATGTGGTGCGGCCGGCTCCGGTGGCCAGCCCGGACACAGACGGCACCACCCTGCCGCCGCCCTCCAGCGTACCCATCGTGGAGCTGCTGCGCGACGGCCAGGACATCGTGGTGCAGGTGGTCAAGGACCCGATCGGGACCAAGGGCGCACGCCTGACCACCCAGATCAGCATCCCCTCGCGTTACATGGTGCTGCTGCCGCAGTCCAAGGTGGTCGGCGTTTCGGCGCGCATCGAAGACGAAGGCGAGCGCGCACGGCTGAAGGCGCTGGTGACCGAACTGTCGGCCCAGCACGGTGGCTACGGCTACATCGTGCGCACCAACGCCGAAGGCCAACCGGCCGAAGCGATCGCCGAAGACGTGGCCTACCTGTCGCGGGTGTGGAACGTGGTCGAGCGGCGCGGCCGCGAGGCCGCTTCGTGCAGCGTGATCTATGAAGACCTCAGCCTGCCGCTGCGTTCGGTGCGCGACCTGATCCGCAAGGACGTGGACAAGGTGAAGGTCGATTCCAAGGAAACCTTCGTGCAGCTGCAGGCCTTCGTGGCCAAGTACATGCCGGTGCTGGCCGAAAAGCTGGAACTGTACGCTGGCGACCGCCCGATCTTCGACATGTTCGGGGTGGAGGACGAGATCGGCCGCGCACTGGACAAGCAGGTGCCGCTGAAATCCGGTGGCTACCTGGTGATCGACCAGACCGAAGCGATGACCACCATCGACGTCAACACCGGTTCGTTCGTCGGCCAGCGCAATCTGGAAGAAACCGTCTACCGCACCAACCTGGAAGCGGCGCAGGCCGTTGCCAGGCAGCTGCGCCTGCGCAATCTGGGCGGCATCATCATCATCGACTTCATCGACATGGTGGACGCCGAACACCGTCGCCAGGTGCTGCGCACGCTGGAAAAAGCACTGGCCCGCGACCATGCCAAGACCACCGTGTACGACTTCTCGCCGCTGGGCCTGGTGGAAATGACGCGCAAGCGCACCGTGGAGAGCCTGGAGCGCCAGCTTTCGGAAACCTGCCCGCAATGCAGCGGCCGCGGCAGCATCAAGACCACCGAAACGGTCACCTACGAAATCTTCCGCGAGATCACCCGTGCGGTGCGCCAGTTCGAAGCGGCGCGCCTGCTGGTGATCGCCTCCTCGAAGGTGGTGGCCCGCATCACCGACGAGGAATCGACCGCCGTTGCCGAGCTGGAAGAATTCCTCGGCAAGAGCATCCGCTTCCAGGCGGACGACCAGTACCTGCAGGAACAATTCGATGTGGTCCTGCTCTGATCTTTACCGGCCGGTTGCCGGCCAGGGCCGATGAGCGCGCCGCCGCGCCTGCGACTGCGAAGGATCCGCCGTCTTGCCCTGTACGCGTCCGCCATCGCCCTGGTGGCGGTGGCGTTGCTGGTGGGTACCTTCAGCCAGCTGCTTCCGCTGGCTGAGCGGCACCCGGAACAGATTGCCGCCTGGTTGACCGCACGTGCCGGCCAGCCGGTGCGCTTCGATGACCTGAAAGCGCAGTGGACCCGCCGTGGCCCACTCCTGCAGCTCGATGGCCTGCGCATCGGGGCCGGCGATGGCCTGCGCGTGGGCCAGGCCGAAGTGCAGGTGGCGATGTACGCCGGCCTGCTGCCAGGGCGCTCGTTGACCGAACTGCGCCTGCGCGGACTGGCGCTCACCCTGCAGCGAGCCGACGACGGGCGCTGGAGCGTGCGCGGCCTGCCGAGCCGGCCGGGTAGCGATCCGCTGGAGGCGCTGCGGCGGCTCGGTGAACTCCAGGTCGAACGCGGTCGCTTGACCGTGGATGCGCCTTCGCTGGGGCTGCAGGCGACCCTGTCGCGGCTGGACGTGCGGCTGCGGGTCAACGGTGACCGCCTGCGCGTGGGCGTGCGGGCGTGGGCCAGGGAAGACGCGCTGCCGCTTTCGGCGGTGCTGGACGTGGACCGCCGCCATGGCAATGGTGAGGCCTGGTTGGGCGGGGATCCGGTGGACCTGCAGGCGTGGTCGTCGCTGCTCTCCGGTGCCGGCGTGAAGGTGCTGCAGGGCCGCGGTGAACTCAATGCCTGGGTGGCCCTGCGTGACTTCCGCCCGGTGATGGTCACCACCGATTCGGACCTGACCGCGCTGCACCTGGCCGGCGCGCCCACGGCCCATGTGGCGCGGCCGACGCTGGACGTGGAGCGCCTGCAGATGCGCGCGCGATGGCGTTACAGCGAAGGTGGCTGGCGCGCGCAGGCGCCGTTGCTACGGGTGCGTGCCGACGGCCGCGAGCAGGTGCTTGATGACCTGCTGGTCGGTGCCGGGCAGCACATGGCGCTGATCGCCGACAACGTGGATGGCAACGTGCTGCTGCGCGCACTGGCACTGACCGATCGGGTCGACGCCGGGCTGCGCGACTGGCTGTACCGCGCCCACCCGCAGGTGCGCGTGCGTTCGCTGCAGGCTCGCGGCGAACGCAACGGGCCGCTGTGGGTGCAGGGTGATCTGGAAACACTGGCGTTTTCCAGCGTGGACGGCGGGCCAGGGCTGGCCGGCGTAGGCGGCCGCTTCCAGGGCGACGCCGAAGGTTTTTCGCTGCAGCTGCAGCCGCAGCAGCAACTGCAGTTCGACTGGCCGAAGGGCTTCGGCGTGCGTCACGACGTGCGCCTGGCCGGTGAAGTGGTGGGCTGGCACGACGAAGCCGGTGGCTGGCGCATCGGCACCCCGGCGTTGCGCGTGCAGGGCACCGATTACGCGGCCGACGTGCGCGGCGGGTTGTGGTTCCAGGGCGACGGTACGCGGCCGTGGATGCAGCTGGCGGCGAAGATCGACGATGTGCCGATGACCGCCGCCAAGCGCTTCTGGATCCGTTCGAAGATGAGCGCCAACGCGCGCGCTTGGCTGGATACCGCGCTGCAGTCCGGCCGCGTGCGCAACGGCATCGGGCTGGTCACCGGTGACCTGGACGACTGGCCGTTCGACCGCAACAACGGCCGCTTCGAGGCCACCGGCCATATCGAGGACGGCACCATCCGTTTCCAGAAGACCTGGCCGGACATGACCCAGGTGGATGCGGACATCGCCTTCATCGGTCCGGGCTTTTCGCTCAAGGGCCGCGGCGACCTGGCCGGGGTCAACGTGGATGCGATGGAAGCAGGGATCGAGGACTTCGGCCAGACCCCGCTGTACGTGCGTGCGCAGAGCCGCAGCGAAGCCAGCCGGTTGTTGGCCATGCTGCGGCGCAGTCCGCTGCACGGACAGTACGGCGACACTCTGGATGCGCTCAGCGCCAGCGGCCCGGCGAATGTGGATTTCGACCTGCTTCAGCCGCTGCATCCCGGCCAGCCCGGGCACCTGCAGGGCAGCGTGGCGCTGGATGGCGTAAAGCTGTCCGACAAGCGCTATGCGCTGGATTTCGAGGACGTGCGCGGCAGCGCGAAGTACGCCGGTGGCGGCTTCGGTGCCGACAACCTCAGCGTGCGCCACCTTGGCGCGCCGGGCACGTTGAGCCTGCGCGCGGGCGGCTTCGTGCGCGATCCGCAGCTGGCCTTCGAATCGGAACTGGATGCCAACCTGGACGCCGGCACGCTGCTGGACCGCGCCCCGGAAATGGCCTGGCTGAAGCCTTACATCGAAGGCCGCTCGGACTGGAAGATCGGCGTGGACATGCCCAAGGCGGTGGCTGCGGCGCCGTCAGCGGGCGGCGGCACTGCGGCGCCGACCCCGCCTGCGCGGCTGCACCTGCAGTCCAACCTGGTGGGCACCACGCTGAGCCTGCCGGCACCACTGGACAAGCCGGCCGCCGAGGCGCTGGATACCCGCGTGGCGGCGCAGCTGCCGATGGGCGATGGTCGCATCGACGTGGCCTTCGGCGAGCGCCTGGCACTGGCCGCGCGCACGCACCAGGGCCAGACCGGCGTGCAGGTCACGCTGGGCAGTGCCCGGGTGGACCGCGATCCGCCGGCCAGCGGGCTGGCGGTCAATGGCCGAAGCGGCTCGCTGGATGCGCTCGAATGGATCTCCCTGGCGCGTGGTTCGGCCGGCGATGGCAAGGACGACGGCACGCCCAGCGACCCGATGCCGCTGCGTTCGGTGGATGTGCAGGTGGCCCAGCTGCTGCTGATCGGCGGGGTGTTCGAACAGACCCGCCTGCAGCTGCGGCCGACCGCCCAGCACCTGGACGTGCGCCTGGACGGCCCCTCGCTGGCCGGCCAGCTGCAGGTGCCCAACGCCAGCGGCGCCACCATCAGCGGCGCCCTGCAGCGCGTTCACTGGAAGTCACTGCCGGGCCCGGCGCAGCCGCGTCCGCGCGATGGCGCGCCGATCGTGATGCCCGATGGTGAAGTGATGGCGGCGCGCGTCCAGGCCAGCGCCAACGACACTGATCCAGCCGCCATTCCGCCGCTGTCGCTGGACATCGCCGACCTGCAGTTCGGCAAGATCAACCTCGGCCAGGCGGTGGTGCGCACCCAGCCCGTTGCCAACGGTCTGCGCGTGCAGCAACTGGATTTCCGTTCGCCGAAACAGGCCATCGATGTCCGTGGCAGCTGGTTGGGCAAGGGGCCTGCGGCACGCACCGACCTCACCGCGCAGGTGCGCAGCGAAGACCTCGGCGACCTGCTGCGCGACCTGGATTACGGTGGCCAGCTGCGTGGCGGGCAGGGCAGCATCGACCTGCAGGCCGGCTGGGCCGGTGGGCCGTCGGACTTCCAGCTGGGCAACCTGCAGGGGAGCATGAAGGTCGATGCACGCAACGGCCAGCTGCTGGAACTGGAGCCCGGTGCGGGGCGCGTGCTGGGCCTGCTGAGCATCACCCAGCTGCCGCGCCGGCTGATGCTGGACTTCCGCGACTTCTTCTCCAAGGGCTTTGCGTTCAACCAGATCGCCGGCACGCTGGCCTTCGCCGATGGATCGGCCACCACCGACAAGGTGATGATCGAAGGCCCGGCCGCCAACATCCGTATCCGCGGCCGTACCGACCTGCGCGCGCAGCAGTTCGACCAGACCATCGACGTCAACCCGCGCTCGGGTAACCTGCTGACGGTGGTGGGCGCAGTGGCCGGCGGCCCGGTGGGCGCCGCGCTCGGCGCGGCCACCAATGCGGTGCTGTCCAAGCCGCTGGGCGAAATCGGGGCCAAGACCTACCGTGTCACCGGCCCCTGGAAAGAGCCGAAAGTGGAGGTGGTGGAGCGCGATGCGTCCGTGCCGCCGCCGCCCAAGCCGACCGCGCGCTGAGCGCTCGGCACTCCCCTCTGCATGACGCGGCTTGCCATGGCCGCGTTCTGCCCCCAGATTGAAGCTCATGACCGATAACGCCCTTACCCTCGCGACCGACCGCCTGCTGCAGCCCGCCGGGCTGGATGCAGGCACCCTGGAAAACACCTTCGGCCACCTGCTGGGCCCGGGCATCGACTTCGGTGACCTGTACTTCCAGCACGCCCGCCGCGAAAGCTGGAGCGTGGAAGATGGCATCGTCAAGGACGGTGCGCATTCCATCGAACAGGGCGTCGGCGTGCGCGCGATTTCCGGTGAGAAGACCGGCTTCGCCTATTCCGATGAAATCCACCGCGACGCGCTGTCCAACGCCGCGCACTCGGCCCGCGCGATTTCGCGCGAGGGTGGGGCGCAGACCGGCAAGTCCCTGCTGCGCGGTGATGCGCGCGCGCTGTACCCGGCGCTGGATCCGGTGGACAGCATGGGCAACGAAGCCAAGGTGGAAGTGCTCAAGCGCCTGGATGCCTACCTGCGTGCCGCCGACCCGCGCGTGAAGCAGGTGATGGTGAGCCTGTCCGGCGGCGTGGACACCATCCTGATTGCACGCAGCGACGGCGTGCTGGGCGCGGACATCCGCCCGCTTGTGCGCTTGAACGTGCAGGTGATCGTGGAGCAGAACGGCCGTCGTGAATCCGGTTATTCCGGTGGCGGTGGTCGCTACGACTACACCGAACTGTTTGCCAGTGGCCGTCCGGAAGCCTTCGCCCGCGAAGCGCTGCGGCAGGCCCTGGTGAACCTGGAGGCGGTACCCGCACCGGCCGGCGTGATGCCGGTGGTGCTCGGCCCGGGCTGGCCCGGCGTGCTGCTGCACGAAGCGGTCGGCCATGGCCTGGAAGGCGACTTCAACCGCAAGGGTACCAGCGTGTATGCCGGTCGCCTGGGCGAGCGGGTGGCCTCGCCGGGGGTGACCATCGTCGATGACGGCACGCTGGAAGGCCTGCGCGGTTCGCTCAACATCGATGACGAGGGTCAGCGCACCCAGTGCACCACGCTGATCGAAGACGGCATCCTGGTCGGCTACATGCAGGATTCACTCAACGCGCGCCTGATGGGCATGGCACCGACCGGCAACGGCCGCCGCGAATCGTTCGCGCACCTGACCATGCCGCGCATGACCAATACCTACATGCGCGCCGGGCAGCATGACCCGGAAGAGATGATCCGCTCGGTCAAGAAGGGCCTGTACGCGGTGAACTTCGGCGGCGGCCAGGTCGACATCACCAGCGGCAAATACGTGTTTTCGGCCACCGAGGCCTATCTGATCGAAGACGGTCGAATCACCGCGCCGGTGAAGGGCGCCACGATCATCGGCAACGGCCCGGAGACCATGCAGAAGGTGCGCATGATCGGCAACGACCTGGCGCTGGACCAGGGCGTCGGCATCTGCGGCAAGGACGGCCAGAGCGTACCGGTCGGTGTGGGCCAGCCGTCGCTGCTGATCGATGGACTCACCGTGGGTGGCACCCAGGCGTGATGCCAGCGGTGCCCCTGCCCGGCAGCGCCGCGGGCTTCCCGGCGGTATCCCTGCCCGGTAGCGCCGAGCCATGCTCGGCGGCTTTCCCGGCAGCGCAAGCAGGTAGCGCCGAGCCATGCTCGGCGGCTTTCCCGGCAGCGCAGGCCTCAGTCCTGGCTGTCGTCCGCGTCTTCTTCCACGGCTTCGGCGTCCTCGCCGCTGTCGGCCACGATCAGCCCCAGCGCGGCCGGCAGCATCAGCGTACGCAGCACCTGGAAGATTTCCCGGTAGGCGCGCGGCGGCTTGTTCTTGGCTTTCTCGGCCTGGGCGTTGCGCACCAGCGTGCGCAGCTCCTGGCGGTCGGCCTGCGGGTATTCGTCCAGCAGCTTGGACAGCGCGGCGTCGCCGTCGCTCATCAGCTTTTCGCGCCAGTCTTCGGCCCGGTGCATCATCGCCACTTCGCGGCGGCCGGTATCGCTGTTGGCGTCCAGCGCCTCGCGGATGGCATCCAGCGTGGCCTCTTCTTCCCGGCGCATGTGCTTGGCCAGGAACGCCAGCTGCCGCTTGTGCGCGATGTGGGCAGTGATCCGCTTGCATTCGGCGATGTGCGGCAGCAGGTCTTCCGGCACCGGCAGGCGCGCCAGCTGCGCAGGAGTCAGCGAAACCAGCTTTTCGCCAAGCGCAAGCACGTCCAGCGCTTCGTTGCGCTTCTGCTTGCGGCTTTTATCGTGGAATTCACCGGTTTCTTCGTCGCGTCCGCGCATCGTCTTTCCTACTTTCGTAAATACGTCGCCCGGCGCAGTGCCGGGCCCAACCTGTACAGGATAAAGCATTGAACGTCATCGCCCCTGAAGCGGCCGCTGCCGCTGGCACCGAGGCCCGGCTGGAACAGCTTGCCGATATCTCCCAGCAGCTGCTGGACCACGCCCGCCGGCTGGGCGCCAGCCAGGCTGAAGTGTCCTGCAGCGAGGACCGCGGGCTGGACGTGAACGTGCGCCTGGGCGAGGTGGAGACGGTGGAATCCACCGCCGACCGGGGGATCGCGGTCACCGTCTACTTCGGCAAGCGCAAGGGCAGCGCCAGCACTGCCGACCTGCAGCCGTCCAGCCTGGTGGCCACGGTGGAGCAGGCCTGCGCGATCGCCCGGCATACCGAAGACGATGCCGCCGCCGGGCTGGCCGACGCCGAGCTGATGGCCCGCGAATTCCCTGAACTGGACAGCTGGCATCCATGGGCGCTGCAGGCCGACCAGGCCATCGACCTGGCGCTGGCCTGTGAGGCGGCCGGCCGCGACAGCGATGCGCGCATCAGCAACAGCGATGGCGCCTCGGCATCGACCGGGCAGAGCCTGTCGGTGTATGCCAACTCGCACGGCTTCTTCGGCCGCGAGCGTGGCACTCACCATTCAATCAGCGTGGCGCTGATTGCCGGGCAGGGCGACGGCATGCAGCGCGATGGCTGGTATACCAGCGCGCTGGCCCGCGAGGACCTGGAAGACCCGGCCGCGGTGGGCCGCAAGGCCGCCGAGCGCACCATCGCCCGGCTGCAGCCGCGTTCGATGGCCACCAGCAGCATGCCGGTGCTGTTCGCACCGGAAGTGGCGCGCAGTCTGGTCGGCCACCTGCTGTCGGCGATTTCGGGCGGCGCGCTGTACCGCCAGTCCAGCTTCCTGCTGGACAGCCTGGGCACTTCCCTGTTCCCGGCCTGGATGCAGATCGACGAGCTGCCGCACCTGCGTCGTGGCCGCCGCTCGGCCGCCTTCGATGGCGACGGCGTGGCGACCCGGACCTCGGCGATCGTGCGCGATGGCGTGCTGCAGCGCTACATCCTAGGCAGTTATTCGGCGCGCAAGCTGGGCTTGCAGACCACCGCCAACGCCGGTGGCGTGCACAACCTGCAGGTGGCCGCCAGCGCACCGGGCCTGGACCTGCATGCCATCGCCCGGCAGATGGGCAACGGCCTGCTGGTGACCGAGCTGATGGGGCAGGGCGTCAACGGCGTGACCGGCGATTACTCGCGTGGTGCCGGCGGCTTCCGCGTGGAGAATGGCGAAATCCTGTCCCCGGTGGACGGCATCACCATCGCCGGCAACCTGCGCGACATGTTCCAGTCCATCGAGGCGATCGGCAGCGACGTGGACGTCCGTTCGCACATCGCCATCGGCTCGCTCCTGATCGGCAAAATGACGGTCGCCGGTAACGACTGACGTCGTTATTGGCGTACTCTTGCCGGGCTGCGACGGCCCACGGGGAGTGGGTCGCGCCGACCCTACACCTTAAAAGGAGTTTTCCGTGAGCGAATTCGACAACGTCACCGCCCCGCCGCCGCCGCCGTCCAGCGTGGAGCCGGCCCCGGCCGACCAGCGCACCATGGCACTGGCCGCGCACCTGCTGGGCATCTTCACCTGGTTCATCGGCGCGCTGGTGATCTGGCTGATCAACAAGGACGACGCCAGCAAGGCCTTCGTCACCGACCAGGCCAAGGAAGCGCTGAACTTCCAGATCACCATCGCCATCGCCATGGCGATCTGCGTGGTGCTGATGATCGTCTTCATCGGCGCCCTGCTGATGCCGGTGGTCGGCGTGTTGAACGTGGTCTTCTGCATCATCGCCGCAGTGAAGTCCAACAACGGCGAAGCCTACCGCTACCCGTTCACCCTGCGCCTGATCAAGTAATCACGGTGGGTGACGACCGTTGGTCGTCACGCTCTGCACAGAATGCCCGGCCATGCCGGGCATTTTTTTTGCGCCGCGCCGCGCGCTCGCCGAGCATGGCTCGGCGCTACCGGTTTCCCGGATCGGATCGCGGAGTATCAGCCCGCGCTCGGCGGCACCGGCGTGTTGAGCAGCTGCTGTTCCCACAGGTAGGCGATTCCGCTGCCGGTGGCGTGCTGCTTGAGCACTTCGGTCAGTTCGGCGGCGTGCTCGGTGCGCGCCCAGTCGCGCTGCCATTCGGCGGCCAATGCCATCCAGGTCATCATGTTGGCGCCGGCCGCGATCATGCGCTGGATCGCCACGTGGTGGGCCTCCACCGAAACCGCGCCGGAGGCATCGGTGATCACGGTGACATCCCAGCCTTCGCCCAGCGCCTGGATTACCGGCATCGCCACGCAGATTTCGGTCCACAGGCCGGCGATGATCAGCTGCTTGCGGCCGGTGGCCTTTACCGCATCGACCACCTTCGGGTCTTCCCAGGTATTGATGAAGGTGCGGTCGATGACCTCCTGGCCGGGGAAAACATCGGTGATGTGCGGGAAGATCAGCCCGCCGCGATCGGCGATCACGCTGGTCAGGATGGTGGGCACCTTGAAGGCCTTGGCTGCCTTGGCCAGCGCCGTCGCGTTGTTCACCACGGCATGCGGGTCGTGGCTGTTGAGGTTTGCCAGCTGGTAGGGCTGGTGGTCGATGAGCACCAGCACGGAATCTTCAGGGCGGAGCAGCGAGGAAAGGCCGTTGCGGAAGGTCATGGAGTCATCCTGTTGCCGAGGGGTGTGCAGCGAAACCGAACCTTGTCATCCCCCCGTCCGGGGCGGTAGAACCCTTTCCTGCCAAGCTGTGTCGCACAATGCGGAACGCGGGACGGGCCCGGCGTGTGTCAGGCTGGCGAGTGGATCCGGGAGGTCACGGTGGATATCGAAGAACTGCGCACGTTCGTGGAAGTGGCCAACGCAGGGGGTGTTTCGCCTGCCGCGCGCCGGTTGAATGTGTCCAAGTCGATCGTCAGCCGGCGGCTGGCCCGGTTGGAGGCAGAGCTGGGTGTGCAGCTGCTGGCACGCACCACGCGCGGCGCAGCGCTGACCGAAGCCGGTGCCACCTTCCGCGATCATGCGGCGAAGGCCTGCGCGGAGATCGATGCGGCGCGCGATGCGATCCTGCCCAGTGGTGACCTGCGCGGTCGCCTGCGGGTTGCCGCTCCGCTGACGTTTGGCCCGACCCACTTCGCTTCGGTGTTCGCCGAAATGGCGCGGCGCCATCCGCAACTGCATGTGCACGCGTCCTACAGCGACCGCTTCGCAGACCTGGTGGCGGAGGGATTCGACTGCGCGATCCGCGTGGGTTACCTGCCTGATTCCAACCTGGTCGCCCGCTGCGTGGGACCGCTGTACGGGAAGCTCGTCGCCAGTCCGGCGTATGTGGCGGCGCATGGCGCGCCGGAAACGCCGGACGAAGTGTTGGCGCATGAGGCGCTGATGCAGGGCACCGAAGCCTGGCAGTTCAGCGATGGCGATGCCGTGGTGACCGTGCATCCGCGTGGGCGCTTCAAGGCCGACAACGGCACTGCGCTGATTGCCGCGGCGGTGGCGGGGCTGGGCATCGCCTGGCTGCCCGATGGACTCACCCAGCCGTACCTGGATGCTGGCACGCTGGTGCCGGTGATGCCGCGTTATCCGCCGCCGGCAGCCGGTATCTACGTGATCCGTCCGCCGGGCCCGCACCCCTCGCTGAAGGTGCGGGCGCTGACCGAACTGCTGATTTCCTGCTTCGACGACGGGGCGCAGGAAGCAGCGTTTCGCCGCTAGCTGCTGCGCCAGCCGCGGGTCAGGATGAAATCGAGCACGCCGATGACCAGCAGCGACAGTCCCATCAGCGGGAACAGGATGCCGCCGATGCACAGCAGCGCGAACACGATGGCGACCGTGCGTTTCGCATGCGGCAGGGGAGGACTGCCGATGCCACCGGCGGGACGGCGTTTCCACCACATCACCGCGCCGCTGACGCACAGCAGGAAGATTGCCGCGCAGGCCATCAGCAGCAACAGCCGGTTGACGGTGCCGTATTGCTGGCCCAGGTGCACGTTGATGCCCCATTCGAGTCCCCGACCAAGCGCGCCGTAGTCGGCGTAGTCCATGTCCAGCAGGATGCGGCCACTGTACTGGTCCATGTGCACGACGCGTTGCAGGCTGACCCGCTCCGGATAGACCGACGCGGAGTACACCCCCATCGGGCCACGCGGCAGCGCCACACTGTAACCGGGTGCCATGCCGATCCCGTTGAAGCGCTCCAGCGCGGCGTCGATGCCGATGGCTCCGGGCTGCGGGGCGAGATCACCGGACACCCTGCCGCCGTGACCTTCATGGCCCTCGTGGGCCTGCTGCTGTGGCGGCGCGGCGTGCTGCGCAGGGGCGACGTGCGAGGTCGGCAGCCTTGCCTGCTCCATCGACCAGCTGGTGGCGGTGGTATCGGCCAGGCGCTGGTCGGACATCGGTACGTCCACCCGCACGCCAGCCGGGTATCCAACGTCGTGGCCGTTTGCCCAGACGTTGACCTGCTTGCCCCAGAGCAGCGACCACGGCATGCCGGTCAGGGCCAGGAACAGCAGCACCGCACCCACCCACACGCCGGTCACCGCATGCAGGTCACGCCAGAACAGGCGCTGGGCAGGTCGCCCGCGTACGCTGCTGACGCCGCCACGCTGCCCGCGCGGCCACCACAGGAGAACCCCGGTGATCACCAGCAGGATCGCCCAGCCTGCGGCGATTTCGATCAACGCGCTGGCCCAGCTTCCGATCAGGTCCAGGCTGTGCAGCCTGCGCACCACGCCGGAGAAGGTGCCCTTGTCCGGCAGCGAGCCCAGCACCCGCGCGGTGCCGGGGTCGACGTAGTACACATCGCGCGCTCCATCGGCCTGCTGCACGCCGATTTCCACGCTCCCATCGACGCGCTCGGGCAGGGTGTAACGGAACGTTCGTCCTGCTGCGACGGCTTCAACGGCGGCGATCTGGGCACTCGCTGATGTGGGCATGCCGTGCGCGGGCTGCACCACTTTCAGATCGTGGTGGATCCAGCGGTCGATCGGTTTCTGGTACAGATACGCCGCGCCGGTCACCGCCAGCCATGCGATGAACGGCAGCACGAACAGGCCGGCATAGAAGTGCCACCGCCACACTGCACGATGGAAGCGCCAGCGATCAGTCGGGCTGCGGGCAGGCGTGGTCTGCATGTCAGATATCCCGTGTCCAGCTCAGGTAGAGCGCGCGTCCATCACCGGGTGAGTAACCGGAGGAACCGCTGTCATACCAGGCATAGACATAGAAACGGTCGGTCGCGTTCTTCAGCTGCAGGGCCACGCGGTTACGGTTGTCCACGTGGTAGGTCGCGCTCAGGTTCATCAGCACGTAGCCGCCATGACGGCCGAGCGTATTGCTCCGTTCCACGAAGTAATCGCCCTGCCCGTTGCCCCATGCGCTGAAGCTCCAGTCCACCCGCGGCGCGTACTCCACGCCGGCACTGGCCAGCCAGTTCGGCACGTTCTCGATCTGCCTGCCACGCGTCTGCGGCGCGCTCGGGTCGGCCACGGTGATCACCGCTTTCTGGCGCGAATACGCGCCCCAGGCCCGCCACTGCTCGTTGGCCTGCCAGCTCAGCTGGGCATCCCAGCCGCGCCGCAGCGTCTGGCCGACATTGCCGACTTCATTGGCACCGATCGCGCCGTTGACGCCCAGGATGGTGGCCACTTCATCCGATGCGCGCTGCTCCCAGTACGCCACGCGGGTCTGCAGCCCCGGCAGCGGCGTCCACTTGAGCCCGCTTTCCCAGCCTTCATTGCGCGAGGGCAGCACGTTGTTGGCCTGGATACGGTAAGCACCGTTGCCACTGCCGATCTGGAACGTGCGACCCCAGTTTGCATATGCCACGGTGCGGGCGCCCAGGTCGTAGGACGCGCTCAGCTTCGGCTGCTTGATGAGGCCATAGCGGTAAGCGGGTGCATGGCTGCCATCGGTGCGGTTGCGGAACCCTCCGTCGATCTGGTCCACCCGGTACGCCGGTACGATCTTGAGCGCTTCAACCGGCTTGACCACGGCCTGCACATACGCGCCCTGCGTGTCGAGGTCGAAGCTCCAGTCACGCAGGGTGCTCTGGCGCTCGCGTGCCACGGTGCGGTAGCGGGCGGCAAGATTGTCCTGCCACTGCGCGTCAACGCCGGCATCCAGCACCAGCTCCGCCAGCGAGGTAGAAGGGCGCCAGGTGGTGTTGAGGATCACGCCGCGGTGCGTCTCGTCGTTGAAGCGCTCCTGCTGTGCGCCGCCCGCGGTGAAGGTCACCCAGCGCTGGTTGCGGTAGTCATTCTGGTAGGCCTTGGCATTCCAGCTCCAGCCGTTGCCCAGCTGGCCATCGGCATGCAGTGAGGTCTGCACGGTCCGGCGCTCACTTCGGTCATCGCGCGCGTAATCGGGGGATTGCGTTGGATTGGCCTGCACTTCGGCGTAATTCAGGTAGCCGGCTTCCAGCGCGGTGTTCTTGTAATAGCGGGTGCTCAGCCCCGCACGCCACTGGTCTTCTTCGTTGCTGTAGAACCACTTGCCGGCGAAGCTGCGCTGGTTGGCTTCGGCATGGTCGCGCTCACCCTCGGAGCCGCGCCAGCCGACAAAATAGTTCTGCGCCCACGCGCCCTTTTCGAATCCCTTGGCGATCTGGATATCGCGGGTACCGAAGCTGCCGACGGTGAGGCTGGCCTGCCCATCGTTGCCGCCCTGGCGGGTCAGGACGTTCACGTCGCCGGCGATGGCATGCAGGCCATAGCGGGCATCGTTGGTGCCGCGGACGATTTCCAGTGCACTGATGTCCAGCGGGAACACCGCATCCAGGTAGGGCATCCCACCAGCATTGTCATTGCTGGGAATACCGTCGATCAGCAGCTTGACCGCGTTGATGCGGCCTTCGCCGTTGAAGCCCCGGAAGGAGAAGCGGCCGGCATCGGTGCCCATCTTGAACTGGGTCACCTGCACGCCGGGGGCGTTCATCAGCAGCTCCCAGCTGTGGTCGACTTTCTGCCGCTGCAGCAGGTCACCGCCGATGACGTCCACCGAAGTGAACACCAGGCGTGCCGGCAGCTCCCGCTGCGCCGTCGCGCGGGCGTGGACGGTGCCCAACGTCAGTGCGGTTCCATCCTGCGCGACTGCCACCGAAGGTAAGGCGGCCGCGCACGCCAGTGCCGCCAGGATCGCCGTTGGCAGCGGCTGCTTTGGTTGAAGTTTTTTCATGGTCCACAACATCGAAATGCCGCGACCGGGGGCGGTCGGGACAGGCAGAAGATCCGGTGCGTCAGCCCGGTGGAAGGGAAGTCGGGGATTCAGTCATTACTCGACGTGCAGCATGCAGCCGCAGGCCGGGGACTGAATCAGCAGGCGATGGCCGGCGGACCGCGGGCGCCCAGCGTGCCCAGCGCAGGAGCGGGCCGGGTCGGGTGACGTGCCGTGATCGTGCCGAAGGCTGCGGGCCAGACAGTGAGCAACAGCAGCAGCGCGACCAGCAGGCTGATCATCCGCGCAGCCATGAGGCAGTAGTCGCACTCCACGCCCATCTCATGCTTGGCGTGGGGATCGGCGGAGGCGGGCGCTACGGACTCGCTTGAAGCGGCGTGCGACGGCGGCTGCGCTGCCGTCATGTCGTGATGCATGGCGTGCTGCATGCCATGGTGCATATCGTGTGCGCTGCCCATGTGCGGGTTCGCGGCAGCTTCCACGGGCGCCAGGGCAGCCGTTGGCGCGGGATGCTCCGCCAGCGAACGGCTGATCAGCGGCGCCACCATCACCAGGGCCATGGCCAGGCATGCCCAGGCGTGGAGCCAGCGGTGGAAGAGGGGCGAGCGCACGACTTGGATTCTAGGGGAAGCCAGCGGGATCAGCGCGTGAGAGGGCCGTTTACCTGCCTGCTGCGACGCTTTGTCACACCTGGGCCCGGGGTCACCAGCGCAGGGATGCTGCCAATTACGCCTCGGTTGAATATAGTGAGCCCGGGCGCGCCCTGTGCAGGGGGATGGATCGCAGGGCCCGCATCGAAACCCGTGGTTCAAACCGCTGACAGAAAGGACGCTTCGTGAGCCCGGAAACCATCCTTGCAGGCGTCGCTGCCGCAGTCGTCATTCTGGGGCTGATGGGATCGTTCTGGCCCAAGCGCAAGCCACCGCACATGGTGTTCAAATGTGGACGTTGCAACACCGCCAGCCGACACAGCAATCGCACCATCGAAGCATGGCGTCGTGGGAAAACACGGTTCTTCTGCCCGCCCTGTCACCTGAAGTGGCTGCAATCCCAGCCCCGACGTGAGCCCGATACGTATGCCGGCCAGGGACGTGGCGGTGGTTCGGGGTGCCTGGGCGTGTTTGTGATTCTGGGTTTTCTGCCCGCCGGTGGCATGCTGGCGTGGGTCTTCGTCTGAACAGGAAAACGCATGAACGCGGTGATTTATCACAACCCCCGCTGCGGAACCTCGCGCAATACGCTTGCGCTGATCCGTCATGCAGGCATTGAGCCTGAGGTGATCGAGTATCTCGCCGATCCGCCGGACAGGAGCCGGCTGGTTGACCTGATCACGGCTGCTGGCCTTGGCGTGCGCGATGCCATCCGGCAGAAAGGTACGCCTTACCTGGAGCTCGGTCTGGACGACGCCACCCTCAGTGATGACGACTTGCTGGATGCGATGCTGGCCAATCCGATCCTGATCAACCGCCCCTTCGTGCAGACTGACATGGGAACGCGATTGTGCCGGCCTTCGGACGTGGTGTTGCAGATCCTGCCGCCGATCACCAGGCCATTCACCAAGGAAGATGGCGAAGTGGTCGGCTGATCATTCCACTCCGCCGTTGGTTTCCACCACGAAACACGCGCCGGATGAGCCACTGACGGGCTCAAGCCTGATCGCCCACCCATGCGACAGGCAGATTTCCAGGCAGATGGACAGGCCCAGTCCGGCACCGCGGCCGTCCCGTGCAGTGCCGCGCCAGAAGCGTTTGAACAGGTGTGGACGGTCCGCCTCAGCGATGCCGCATCCCTGGTCGCGCACGCTGAAGCCATCCGGCTGAAGTGCGATGGTGATCGTGCTGCCCGCCGGGGAATGGTGCAGCGCGTTCTCCAGCAGGTTCTTGACCAGCACGAACACCGCCGACGCATCGGCTTCCACGGCAGTCGAGGGCACGCTGGCCGGCAGCACCGCCACATGCACCGCGTGCTGCGCGGACAGCCGTGACAGATAGTCCACGGTATCGCTGACTACCGCGCGCAGGTGGATTGGCGTGAACGTGTAGTTATGCCCCTCGCTGACTTCGGCCAGGTGCAGCAGCTGGTGCACCTGGCGCGCCATCTGTTCGGTGTCACGCAGCAGCAGCGGTGTGTTGGGGGCGCCGCTGAGTTCGATCCCGGCCTGCAGCAGTGCGAGGGGGGTTTTCAGTTCGTGGGCGGCGGCGGCAAGGAAGTCCTGCTGCACGCGGAAGCCCTGTTGCAGGCGTTCCAACGCGGCGTTGAACGCATCGATCAACGGCACCACTTCGGAGGGCAACCCGTCGCTGCGCAGGCGTGCGTCCAGGTTGCGTGGACCGACCCGCGCCGCCATGCGGGAGGCCTGCCGCAGCGGCCGCAGCATGCGGTTGACGGTGAGGGTGATTACCAGCGCGAAGGTCAGCAGGGCGAGGATGACCACCGCCGCGCCGGCACGCAGGTACAGCTTGTCTGCATGGTTTTTCAGGGTGATCACCAGCCGGTCGCTGCGTGCGATGTTTGCCACGTAGGAGGTTCCGGCATGATCGATCCGGGCGTGGATCACCTGCAGCGCGATGTCTCCCCCGGGGTTGGGGACGGTCATCCGCGTTGCGCCGGCAGCAACGCGCTTCAATGCGTCCAGCGCGGGACTGGGGCGGCTGCTGGCGACCGTGCGGCCTTGCGCGTCGGTGATCCAGTAGGCCGCATCACGGGGCATGGCGTCGTATACGTTGCCGGCCTGTGGCGGCAGCACCACGTGCAGGCTGCCAGTGGCATCCGGCCGAAGGCCTGCCTGCACCTCATCGACCTCTTCCAGCAGTTCCTCGCGCACGGCGTCTTCCGGCGTGCTCATCCTTACCCAGGCGGTGACCGCAACTGCGGCGGCCGCTGCGGCCAGCAGCGCCAACAGCGTGGCCAGCATCAGGCGTGCGCTGAGGCTACGCGGAAGCATCGGCTATCCGCAGCGCAAAGCCCAGGTTGCGCACGTTCACCACCGACAGGCCCGATTCAATGGCCGCCAGCTTGCGGCGCAGCCGGTGCAGCGCCACGTCCAGCGCATTCGGGGTCACCGCTTCACCAACACCCCACGCGGCCGCTTCCAACGTGCTGCGGCGGACCACCTGGCCAGCGGCGTGCACCAGCGAGAGGATGATCTGCAGCTCCGCCGGGGCCAGGCTGATCTGCTCGTCGCCGCAGCGCATGCAGCCTTCCGCAGCCTTCACGTACAGGCCTTGGTGGGACACATCCAGCTCGCGCAGTTCCGATGGACGTCGCATCAGCGCACGCACGCGTGCGGTCAGCTCCTCAATGGCGAAGGGCTTGGGAAGATAATCATCGGCCCCGGCATCGAGTCCATCGACGCGATCGTGCAGGCCATCGCGGGCCGTCAGCATGAGGCAGGGAATTCGGTTGCCGGCCGCACGCATCCGGCGTACGAGGTCCAGGCCATCGCCATCCGGCAGGCCGCGGTCGATCACCGCCGCCGCATAACCGTGCCGCGCAAGCGCATGCCAGGCTGTTTCCACCCCCGGGTAGACATCCACCGCAATGCCCGCCGCGCCCAGCCCGCGCTCTACCAGGCTGGCCAGGCGGGGATGGTCTTCGATCAGGGCGATGCGGTTGGGCAGGGCAGCGAGCGGGGGCGGTGGCATGCAGGACGATACCGGGGGGCGGGAGGTCAGAAACTGCGGGTGATGCCGATCCGCAGGCCAGCCGAGCCATCCGTATCGGGCTCGCTCAGCGGGCTGTCGGTGATTTCATTCGGCAGGAATCTGTAGTCGACCCCGCCCATCAGGCGCCACTTGTCGCCCAGCGGGCGCGAGAAGCCGACGCTGATCTGCGGTACCACCGCCGATCCCGGCTGGTAGCGTGCCACACCGCGTGCGACTTCTTCATCCAGCGTGCCATGGTAATACTTGACCACGTCGCCGGACATCCAGCGCACCCCGACCCCCGGAACGAGGGTGGTACGTCCCCAGGTGAGGGCGTACGCATAGTCGGCGGCGATTTCGTAGCCGCCGCTGGTATCGGTGACATCGGCCACTGCGCTCAGCTTGAACTCGCCGGCACGGCTGCTCCAACTGGCCGCCAGGCCCGCATCGAGGCCGTCGTCGCGGTCCTCAAGCAGGGTCCGATCGACCCCGTTGTCGGCCAGCTCGCGGCGCCCCAGATCCTTGATGTCGACGCCGTCGAAGCGGCCGGCCAGCACGGCATCCAGGGTGAACGATTCGCCCTTGAACAGGTGCACGCCGCCGCTCACGCCGCGCCAGAAGATCCGCTCGCCTTCGAAGGTCACCAGCGGCAGCGGACGCACGCGGGTGCCTTCGCCGGCATACGGGCTCTGCCTGGCCGCGGCGGCCACGCCGATCGACCAGCGGTCGTTCTCCGCCTTGGCCAGCAGATCGCCGGTGCTGGAGGTGTTCTGCGCGAGGGCCGCGGCCGGCAGCAGGAAGGGAACGGACACTACGTACTTGAGCATCGGAAGGGCTTCGCGGGGGAGAGTGCGCCGAGTCTTGCCGGGGCTGACTTACAGGCGACTTACCGAGGGTGTCCAAGTGGCGGATGGTTCAGGCAGGGGCAAAGGCGTGACGACCAACGGTCGTCACCCACCGAAGCAGGTCGTCACCCCACCGAAACGGGTCGTCACCCACCACGGCGGGGCGTCACCCCACCGGGGCGCTTGCGGCGGCCAACCTAACACTGTTAGATTCGCCCCCTAACAACGTTAGGTAGAAACTTCGTGCGCCAACCGATTGCCCGTGAACAGATCGTCGGGGCGGCCTTCCGGATACTCGACGAGGCCGGCCTGGAGGGGCTCACCCTGCGCAAGGTGGCCTGTTCGCTGGGCATCCGTGCGCCGTCGCTGTACTGGCACTTCAAGAGCAAGCAGGCGCTGATTGATGCCATGGCCGACGCGATGATCGCCGACGTGGCGCAGGCCGTTCCCGATGGCCAGTCCTGGCGCCAGACCCTGCTGCAGATCGCACGCGAGTTCCGCGTCGCGTTCAAGGCGCGGCGTGATGGCGCACGGGTGTATGCCGGGACCTTCCTGGCCACCGAAAACGTGCTGCGCGTGGGCGAGGCCAGCATCGCCGCACTGGTTGGCGCTGGTGCATCGGCCTGCTTTGCCGCCACCACGGCGATGGACATCGTGTACTACACGATGGGCTATGTCATCGAAGAACAGTCCTGGCCCGGCGACGGCAGCATGGAAGCGTTGGGTGAGGCGTTCATGGCGCTGGCCGAGCAGCGTTTCCCGCATTGCTGGGAAGCGCGCGAGGTCTGGCGCGAAGTCGATTTCGATACCCGTTTTGAACAGGGCCTGGCGCTGATGCTGGACGGCATCGAACTGCGGCTTGGCCGCACCCCCTGACTCCCGCATTCCTTTTGAACCTGATGCCTCCACACGGAAAGCCACACATGCGTGCACCCTTTTTGATCCTGCTGGTTTTCCTGCTCGCCGGCTGCGGCGGCAAGGACGAAGCGGCCGATGAAACCGCAGCCGACAGCTCCGCGCTTCCGGTATCGCTGGCGCCCGCGCAGCAGCAGGCGATGGCGCGCACGGTGCTGGTGTCCGGGCCGGTCACTGCCTACGAGGAAATGCAGCTGGGCGTGGAAATCAGCGGCCAGCGTGTCACCGCGCTGCCGGTGGACGTGGGCCAGTGGGTGAAGAAGGGCCAAGTGCTACTGCAGCTGGACCATCGCACGCTGGACAGCGAACTGGCGCAGGCCGATGCCTCGCTGCGGCAGGCGCAGGCTTCGCAGGAACTGGCACGGATGAACTACGAGCGCAGCGCCAAGCTGGCCGCCCAGCAGTTGATCAGCGCCAGCAGCCTGGACGAGCTGCGCGCCAACCGCATCAATGCCGAAGCCCAGACTGCCACCGCCCGTGCCGCGCGCGATGCAGCCAAGCTGCGGCGTGACTTCGCCGACCTGCGCGCGCCGGCCGATGGCCTGATCTCCAAGCGGCTGGTGCAGCCCGGCCAGGTGGTATCGGCCGGCACCGAGCTGCTGCGCCTGATCCGCGATGGTCGCCTGGAATGGCGCGCCGAACTGCCGGAAAACCAGCTGGCCGACGTCGCCGTAGGCAACACCATCGAACTGCGTTACGCAGGCCAGGTGGTCACCGGCAGCATCCGCGCGGTCACCCCCGGCGTGGACGCGCAGACCCGCACCGGCACCCTGTACGCGGACCTGCCCACGCCCGGGCCGCTCAAGCCCGGCGTCTACGTGGAAGGCCGCATCGTCACCGGTGACGGGCAGGCGCTGACCATCCCGACTGCGGCGATCGTGCAGCGCGACGGCCACAATTACGTGTTCACCGTCACCGACAAGCAGCAGGCCAGCCGCCACCGCGTCAGCACCGGGCAGGCCGTGCAGGGCCGCACCGCCATCCTGGAAGGCCTGAAGGCCGGCGACCAGGTGGTGGTGGAAGGCGCGGGCTTCCTGGGTGAGGGCGACCGCGTGCGCGTGGTCACCACGCCGAAGGCCAGCGATGCGAAGGCGGCTGCGCAATGAATTTTTCCGCCTGGGCGATCAAGCGCCCGCTTCCCGCGCTGCTGATCTTCTTCGTGCTGTGCGTGGCCGGACTCTGGGGCTTCTACCAGTTGCCGGTAGCGCGTTTCCCGGACATCGCCTTCCCGATGACCACCGTGACGGTGACCCAGCCCGGCGCCTCGCCGAGCCAACTGGAAGCAGAGGTCACGCGCAAGGTCGAAGACTCGGTCGCTACCGTCAACAACGTCAAGCGCGTGATGTCCTCGGTGAGCGAGGGCGTCAGCACCACCACCATCGAGTTCCAGCTGGAAGCGGACCTCGCCACTGCACTGGATGACACCCGCGATGCGGTCACGCGCATCCGCACCGACCTGCCGCAGGACATCCAGGAACCGGTCATTTCCAAGGTCGATATCGGCGGCTCGCTGATGACCTACGCGCTGGTCGCACCGCACATGAGCAGCGACGAAGCCAGCTGGTTCGTCGACCGCGATATCGCGCGCGCCATGTACGGTGTACCCGGCGTGGCCCAGGTCACCCGGGTGGGCGGCGTGGAGCGCCAGGTACGCGTGGACCTGGACCCCAACGCGCTGATCGCCATGGGCATCACCGCCGGCGATGTCTCCCAGCAGCTGGCGCGCATCCAGGTGGAGCGCGCGGGCGGCAAGGCCGAGATAGAAGGCGCCCAGCAGACCATCCGCACGCTGGGCACGGTAAGCGATGCGCAGGCGCTGCGTGACTATTCCATCGCGCTGCCGGATGGCCGCGCGGTGCGTCTTTCCACGCTGGCCACGGTGACCGACGCGGCCGCCGACCCGACCGAAGCGGCGCTGCTTGATGGCAAGCAGGTCGTGGCGTTTTCGATGTCGCGTACGCGCGGCTCCAGCGAGGTCAAGGTGGAAGCCGGCGTGCATGCCGCGCTGGACAAGATCAAGGCGGACCATCCCGGCATTGATTTCCGGCTGGTCACCACCGCCATCGACGAAACCCACCGCTCCTACGATTCGTCGATGACGATGCTGTGGGAGGGCGCGCTGCTGGCCCTGCTGGTGGTGTGGCTGTTCCTGCGCGACTGGCGTGCCACCTGGGTAGCTGCGCTGGCGTTGCCGTTGTCGATCATTCCCACGTTCGCGGTGATGTACTTCTTCGGCTTCACGCTGAACATCATCACCCTGCTGGCGTTGTCGGTGGTGGTTGGCATCCTGGTCGACGATGCCATCGTGGAAATCGAGAATATCGTGCGCCACCTGCGCATGGGCAAGCCGCCACTGGAAGCTGCGCGCGAAGCGGCCGGCGAGATCGGCAATGCGGTCATCGCCACCTCGCTGACGCTGGCCGCGGTATTCGTGCCGGTGGCCTTCATGCCCGGCATCGCCGGCAAGTTCTTCCGTGAGTTCGGCTGGACAGCGGCAACCGCAGTGCTGTTCTCACTGCTGGTGGCGCGCCTGCTCACCCCGATGATGGCCGCCTACCTGCTCAAGCCCCATGGCGAAGAGAAGCCGGATTCGCGCCTGATGGTCTGGTACCTGGGCTGGGTGGACGCAGCGCTGCGCCACCGTGGCCGGACGCTGTGGTTGGCCACCGGTCTGTTCGTGGCCTCGCTGGGGCTGGTGCCGTTCATCCCGGCCACCTTCATCCCGCAGTCCGACCTGGGCCGCAGCAACCTCAACCTGGAACTGCCGCCCGGCACGCGCCTGCAGGACACCGTGGCGGTGGCCGAACGTGCCCGCGCGCTGCTCACCGACATGCCGGAACTCAAGCAGGTCTACACCGCCGTGGGCAGCGTGCTGGATCTCGGCGACCCCGGCGCCACCGGCGTGGGCGAGCCGCGCAAGGCGACGCTGGTGCTGGACTGGGGATCGGCCGATGACCGTGACCGCGACCAGCGCGCACTCGAACGCGAGGCCCGGCACAAGCTGGCCAACCTGCCCGGCGTGCGCGTGAGCTACGTGAGTTCCGAACCGGGCAACCTGCTTCAGTTGGTGCTGTCCGGTGATGATCCGCAACGCCTGCAGGAGGCCTCCACCGCGCTGGAGCGCGACCTGCGTGGCATCCAGGGACTGGGCAGCGTGAGCTCCACCGCCTCGCTGTTGCGGCCGGAAGTGCAGATCGTTCCGGACTCGGCGCGCGCCGCCGATCTGGGCGTGGCAACGGCCGACATCGCCGAAGCCGCACGCATCGCCACCGCCGGCGACTACGAACAGCGCCTGGCCAAGCTCAACCTGCCGGACCGCCAGGTGCCGATCCGCGTGGGCTTCGCCGAAGCGACGCTGGCCAACCCGGCGTTGATCAGCCAGTTGCGCGTACCGGGGCGCGATGGTCCGGTGCCGCTGGCGGCCGTGGCCGATATCCAGCAGGGCAGTGGCCCGTCGCAGATCTCGCGCTACCAGCGCCAGCGCAACGTCACCCTCACCGCCGAACTCAACGGCCGTCCGCTGGGCGAGGTGATGGCTGAAGTGCAGGCATTGCCTGGGGTGAAGCAGTTGCCGCCGGGCGTGAGCTTCCTCAACACCGGCGATGCCGAAGTGTTCGTGGAGCTTTTCATCGGCTTCATGCTGGCCATGGCGGCCGGTCTGGTCTGCATCTACATGGTGCTGTTGCTGCTGTTCAACCATGCGCTGATGCCGGTCACCATCCTGGCGGCGGTGCCGCTCTGCGCCGGTGGTGCGTTCGGTGCGCTGCTGATCACCCAGAACATGCTGTCGCTGCCGGCGTTGATCGGCCTGCTGATGCTGATCGGCATCGCCACCAAGAACTCGATCCTGCTGGTGGACTACGCGGTGATCGCCGAGGACGAGCACGGCATGAGCCAGCACGATGCACTGGTGGATGCCTGCCGCAAGCGTGCACAGCCGATCATCATGACCACGCTGGCGATGGGCGCAGGCATGATGCCGATCGCGCTGGGTTTTGCGGGTGACTCCAGCTTCCGCGCGCCGATGGCGATCGCGGTGATCGGTGGGTTGATCACCTCCACGCTGCTCAGCCTGATCGTGATCCCGGCCGCGTTCACGGTGGTGGATGATCTGGGGGAGTGGATGTCACGCAGGTTCCGGCGGAAGTCTTCGCATCCTGCCACCTAGCCCGGTAGCGCCGACCATGGTCGGCGGCATCCATCGCCACCCGGCCGCGTGAACCGTCACTGCGCTGCCGGCGCCTTGCGCTGCATCTGTTGCGGTGTCTGCAGCAGCGTCCGGGTAGTCGCACGCAGCACCAGCGTGGACGGTACGCTTACGCTGCTGGCAGGCGGGTCATTGCCCAGCATTTCCACGCACTGGCGGCCGAGCAGGGTCATGTCCTGGGCAAATGTGGTGAGGCGGTTCTGCTGCCATGCCGCCATGGGAATGTCATCGCAGCCAATGACCTGGATGTCCTCGGGCACGCGCAACCCGGGCACGGTCCTGATGGCGTCCAGTGCGCCGATGGCCACCAGGTCGTTCACGCAGAACAGCCCGTCGGGCCGCGCCCCGGATGCCAGCAGTTGCACCATTGCGGCGTAACCTTCTTCATAGGTGAATCCGGCCACGGCGCGCTGCGGTGTGGGCAGTCCGCGGGCGACAACGCGCTTGCTGAAGCCGCTTTCGCGTTCGCGCTGTGATGGGTTATCGCGCCCTGCCAGATACGCCAGCTGCGTGCAGCCCCTGTCCACCAGCGCGTTCGCAGCGTCCCGGCCGATGGCCCGGTTCGACGTGGATACCACCCTTAGCGTGCCGAACTGGCGGGAGTTCACCGCCACCACCGGAATGCCGAGCTGATCGAGCCGGTCGGCGACCTTGGCCGAACGCACCGCCAGTACGCTGATGGCGCCATCGATCCGGTAGCGCGACAGGTCATCGACGCGATCCCCCAGGTTCTCGTCGCTGCCGGCATCGACCAGTACCGCTTCCAGCCGACGTTCCTTCAGGGCGGTGGTGATGCCGTGGAGAATCCCTGCGTAAACCGGATTGTAGAAGCCGCCCATGACCACCGCGACCAGGCCTGAGCGGCCTGTCTGCAGGATCGCCGGCAACGCGTTGGGCCGGTACTTGAGCTGGTCCGCAGCGGCCAGGACCTTTTCCCGCACCGCCAGGGACACGGACGCCCCGGGCGTGAAGACCCGGGAGACCGTGGACTGGGAAACGCCGGCCAACCGTGCCACGGACCAGGAAGAGACCTGCGATCGCCGTTTTCCGTTCGATGTCGAGCCTGCAGGACACATGGATGCACCGTCTGATGATTTGGTTTTCACTTCTGTGGGCGTAGTCTTGCATAGCTATGCAAAAAACGTTTCATCCCCCGAAGCGGCCCACTGCGCCCGATGCGACGCCCGGCCTGCTTACCCGGTCTCCCCCGGGGACCCGCCTGCACCGGTATCCAGGCGCCAGGCTCGCGTCCCCCTCTCTCCCGGAACTGAAATGAACTCCTCGGAAAAACCCCTCGTTCGCGCAGGTCGGTGGCTGTTGTCGCTGGTCCTGGCCGTGTTCGGCCTTTGCATGGTCGGCGGCGGCATCTGGCTCATCGCGTTGGGCGGCAACTGGTACTACGCCATCGCCGGGCTGCTCAGCCTTGGCAGTGCCATCGGACTGGCGCGGCGACGACCATCGGCCTCGCTCTGGTTCGGCGCCTTGTTCCTGCTCACACTGGCGTGGACTGTCTGGGAGGCCGGTTCACGCTACTGGGCCTGGGTGCCGCGCTTTGCGTTGGTGCTGGTGCTTGCCATCGGCTTCTCGCTGCTGCTGCCTACGCTGCATGCCCGCATGACCCGGCGCAGGGCGGGGGCGGTCACCGGTGTGCTGGTCGCCGCGTTCCTGGTCGCAACCGGGCTGGCCTTCGTACCGCAGGGCGTGACCGAAGCAGAGAATGTACCCGCCGTGGCAGGCAATGCCTTCGAGGCCGCCACCGGGGCCGGCACGGACAGTGCGTTGCCGTCCACCGATTGGCCCGCCTACGGGGGCAACCAGGCTGCCATGCGCTATTCGCTGGCGAGCCAGATCACGCCTGCAAACGTGAAGAATCTCGCGGTGGCATGGACCGCGGAAGTCGGCGAGGTGCCGAGTGATTCGCGCTGGGGCGTGCAGAACACGCCGCTGAAAATCGCCGATTCTCTGTACGTATGCGGCTACCTCAATACGGTGACCGCATTGGACGCTGCCACGGGCAAAGCGAAATGGACCTTCGACCCCGGCGTGACCTCCAAGGCAGTGCCCTACACCCCGGCCTGTCGTTCGCTGGCGTACTTCGCCGAACCGGCCGCCGACACCGCGACAGCGGGTGCCACCTGCGCAACCCGCATCATCGTCGGCACGCTGGATGCGCGCATCATCGAACTCGACGCGCGTGACGGCAAGCGCTGCGATTCCTTCGGCAGCAACGGCGAAGTGAAGCTCACCGAAGGCATGGGCGAGGTGTACCAGGGTTACGTGGCCATTACCTCGGCGCCTGCGGTGGTGCGCGATACGCTGATCGTCGGGCACACCACCATCGATGGGCAGCGCGCTTATGGTCCTTCCGGCGTCACCAAGGCCTACGATGTGCGCACCGGTAAGCTGAAGTGGGCATGGGATGCGGCAACCCCGATGGATACCGCGCCGCGCGTTGGCGAGGACGTGTACAAGCGCGGCTCGCCGGACGTGTGGACCTCCTTCACCGGCGACAACAAGCTGGGCCTTGTGTACCTGCCGGTCGCCAATGCATCGGGCGACTATTATTCCTCCGAGCGCACGCCGGAAGAACTGAAATACTCGCCCTCGTTGACCGCGCTCGACGTGGAAACCGGGCAGCCGCGCTGGACCTTCCAGAACACCCACGCCGATGTGTGGGACAACGATCCGGGTTCACCGCCGACCCTGTTCGACTATCCGCAGGCAGACGGAACGCGCATCCCGGCGGTGATCTTCCCGACCAAAAGTGGCGACGTCTACGTGTTGAACCGCGAGACCGGCAAGCCGCTGTTCCCGGTGGAAGAGCGACCGGTGCCGCAGGGTGGCTTCGAGCCGGCGGCGCGTTCAAAGACGCAACCGTTCTCGCTGTTCAACAGCCTGGCCAAGGGAGACATGACGCCGGAGAAGACCTGGGGCCTGACCCCGCTGGACCAGCTGGCCTGCCGCATCCAGTACCACCAGGCGGATTATCGCGGGCAGTACACACCGCCCAGCGTGGACAAGCCGATCATCAACTATCCCGGCTATAACGGCGGCTCGGACTGGGGTGGCGTGGCGCTTGATCCGGCACGCGGCCTGATCATCGCCAATTACAACGACATGCCCAACTACACCCGGCTGGTCAGCCGTGCAGAGGCGGACAAGCTTGGGTGGAAGGCCCCGCAGATCATCAACGATCCCGGCTACAAGGCGCACGGCGAAGGCGCAGGCGATCCGCAGGAAGGCCTGCCGGTTGCCGTGGATGTCAATGCGGGCTGGCAGATGAAGTTCACCGGCATGCTGTGCAAGGAGCCCCCGTACGGTGGCATCCGCGCGATCGATGTGCGCGACGGTCGTACCGTGTGGGATCGACCGCTGGGTACGGCCCGCAAGAATGGTCCCTTCGGCCTGCCCACGGGTCTGCCCATCGTCATCGGCACGCCGAACAACGGCGGCTCGGTGGTCACAAAGTCCGGCCTGGTCTTCATTGCGGCGGCAACCGATGACCTTATCCGTGCCATCGACATCACCACCGGCAAAACCGTCTGGTCTGCTCCGCTCCCGGCCGGTGGCCAGGCGATGCCGATGGTCTACGAGGCAGGGGGCAGGGAATACGTGGTGATCACGGCAACCGGCCACCACTTCATGCACACCCCACGCGGCAACTTCGTGGTGGCCTACGCATTGCCGCAGTAGCACCGCGTAGGCGTGACAACTGCCGGCGCCCGATCCTCTTTTCCTGATGGGAAAGGGGTTCTGGCGCCGGGCACCGAGGCGGATGACACTGATTCTTCACGGCGGTCATTCACCGCTGGCGTTTGCCTTTTCAATTCGATGCGCTATGGCGCAGCGTTTACCCACACCTGCTCCCCGGTGCACCCACCACGTTGCGCCGGCGTTCGCCAGCGCCCGCAGCGGAGTGACAGGGATGACGATACGTTCGACATGCGTCAGGTTGGCAGCACCGTCGTAGGTCGGTGCTGTTCCTTGATCGTGGACTCCGTTCTTCCAGGTTGCGTTCCAACTGGTTGACGAAGCAGGAGGGGGAGTCGTGCACGGTCACGGGAACACGGCGGACGTGGATTGCGGCAGTGCAGTACGAACCACTTCACAGATTTGCTGTCGTGCCATTCCTTCAGCCATCCTTCATCCTTTAGACTCGACGCCTAAACAGCGCATGGAAGCGTCGTCCGCCGTCGTGGCCGGGTACGCGGACGTGTAGTGAAAGGGAGACTGGGGTTGACTACGAAACTGACCTGGGGCGGCCGTATCGGCGCCGCCGTACTAGCAGGCTTGTGCGCGAATCAGGCTGCGGCCATCGAGCCGTATCAGGAGTACCGCAAGCACATCGAATCGGCGCAGAACCTCACCGCGCTGAAAGATGACCTGATGGGCGACAACGTCAGCCTGTACAACGGCAAGACGGAGTTCGCCGTCACCGACATCACCCTGCCGGGTAACAATTCCTTGCCGGTGCAGATGCGTCGACGCTTCAGCGTCGAGCTGGATCTGATCGGTGGCACCAACTACAACGCCAATCTTGACGGCGTAGGCGGCTGGGAAGTCGATGTGCCCAGCATTTCGGGGACCTTTCCGGCCAGCGGCTGGGGTGAGAACCGCTGTAGTGGGCACATGGTGCCCTCCTATCCAACAGCCTTCCAGCTGACGGAGATCTGGCAGGGTAATCAGATCCATATTCCGGGCGGTGGCGATCGCGCCATGCTGGGACTCAACGCCGACACGCCGCGCCCCAATGATGGCGTGGCCCGTAAATGGACTACAGCCCAGCGCGATGCCATCGACTGTATTCCGATGAAGTCTGGACTGGCTGGTGAAGGGTACCGGGTCAAGACCACGGAAGGCGTTTCCTACTACTTCGATACAGCTGCCAGCCGCCTGGCCGGCATCATCGACCGTTCGTTGGGATTCGGTGGACGTGCCCGCGTCTCCCGCATGCGCATTTATGTTCAGGCCAGTCGTGTGGAAGACCGCTTCGGCAACTGGGTGCAGTACACCTACAACGCAGAGGGACGCCCGGTCCGCATCTGGTCCAGCGATGGGCGCGAGATCGTGCTGACGTACAGCGGCGGTCATCTGGCCACCGCGACCGCAGCGGGACGGACATGGTCGTACTCCTACGGAAGTGTTGAAGGGCAAACACGTCTTACGCGGGTCGCCTTACCCGACGGTAGTGCTTGGTCGTATTCCTACTCAAGCGCGTTGAGGACCGATTCGCAGATGTGGGATGGAAATTCGCGGCCCAACTGCGCCGAGCAGCCGCCTGAATCCTTTGGTGAGCTGACGATGACGGTTGGTCATCCTTCTGGTGCCACCGGAACGTTCAAGCTGCGCAATCTGCGGCATGGCCGCAGCGGTGTCCACATGAGTGAGTGCCTGCAGCGGTTGAGCAGTACTCAGGGCGGCGAAGCGCAGTATTACTACGTGCTGGGGAGGCCTTTCTTCTTTGACGTTGTGTCTCTGACCAGTAAGACGATTACTGGTCCAGGCCTCTCCAAGCCGCTGACTTGGAGCTACAGTTACGGCGCAGGCTTTGAGCCTCTCTGGGGCAGCTCAGGCTCGCCTGCAAACTATCCCTGCACCACATGCAAGAAGGAAAAGAACGTAACCATCTCCAATCCGGATGGCACGCGGACCGTTCACCGCTACGGCACGCTTTATGCGCTCAACGAAGGTAGGCTACTCGGAACCAGTACGCTGGATGCCGCAGGCAATACAGTCAGTACGCGGTCCAGTGTCTACATGACGACGGGTGAAGTCGCAGGCCAGCCCTTCGCACCCACCTATGGTCTGATCTACGGTAGTGACGATCCCAGCACGGCCCAGGTACGTCCGGTCGTGGCCGAGGCCATCGATCAGGACGGCGACAGTTACCAGACCAGTATGTTGGTTTTCGATGCCATGGCCCGTCCTACACGGGTCAACCGTTCCAGTGCCTACGGCTCGCGCACGGACACTACGACCTATCAGGACAACAGTGCGTTGTGGGTGATGGGTCAGACGGCCAAGCTCACCAATGATGACACCGGGGCCGTTGAATCCCAGACGACCTTCGATTCGCTGATGCGTCCCATCGAAGAGCGCGCATTCGGCAAACTGAAGCAGGCGCTGGGCTACAACGCCGATGGCACGGTGGCCTCTGTAACGGACGTGCTGGGCAACGCGACCACGTTGTCTGCATGGAAACGCGGCACGCCACAGCAGATCCGCTTTGCCGACGGTGCAACGCAGTCCGCCGTAGTGGACGACAACGGCTGGATTGCCTCGGTGACAGACGAGAACGGCGCGACCACCCAGTACGGCTATGACCCCATGGGCCGCATTGCCAGCATCGACTGGCCGGCAAATGACAGCGTTGCCTGGACGCGGACCACACAGACGTTCTCGGCGGTGAATGGTGACGAGTACGGCATTCCGGCCGGCCACTGGCGACAGAGCACCATGACTGGCAATGCCCGCAAGAATACGTATTTCGACGCGTTCTGGCGGCCGTTGGTGACAGAGGAATACGACAACGCAGCGCGTAGTGCAACGCAGCGTTATCAGCGGTTCGCGTATGACGAGGCTGGGCGTCGTGTATTCGCCTCCCATTGGGGGACCAGCGCGACCCTGAACGCAGGCGCTTGGACGACGTACGATGCGCTCGGCCGCCAGCGCTCCGTTTCCGTTGATGCGGAGTCTGGCCTGCTTACCACGCTGACCGACTACCCTGGCGCGGGTCAGGTGAAGGTTACCGACGCGCGCGGAAACATCACCACCACGCGATTCCAAGCGTTTGGTGAGCCATCAACCGATTCGCCTACGGTCATCACCCATCCGGAAGGTGCGGTTACCGAAATCACGCGCGATGTGTTCGGCAAGCCCCGTTCCATCGTTCGCCGTAACCTCGATGGCAGCACGCGCATTGCCCGTAGCTACGTTTACGACGCCAATCAGCGCTTCTGCAAGTCGATTGAGCCGGAAACTGGTTCGACCCTGATGGGTTACGACGAGGCGGGAAATCTGGTCTGGAGCGCGTCCGGTCTCAACCTCCCCAGTACAACGTCGTGTGACATGGGTTCGACCACCATCGCCGCACGGAAGGTGACGCGTGGCTACGACGCGCGCAATCGACTGATCACCCTGCGCTTCCCGGACAAGAATGGCGACCAGGACTGGACTTACACCGCGGACGGCAAGCCGGCAACCATTACCACGTCGAACGAGGCGGGCACCGCCCAGGCCATAAACACCTACAGCTACAACAAGCGCGGAATGCTTGTTGCTGAAACGTCCAGTGAAAGTACGCTGGGCATTCAGTCCATCGGATATGCGTACAGCCCGCTGGGTGCCTTGGCGGGTTTGACCTATCCCAGCGGCCGCTATGTCGATTACGCACCCAATGCGTTGGGTCAGCCGACCAAGGCCGGCAGTTTTGCAACCGGCGTCAGCTACTACCCGAACGGTGGGATGAAGCAGTTCAGCTATGGCAATGGCATCGTCCACACGATGCAGCAGAACGCACGCCAGTTGCCTGCACGGGTGACCGACAGCCGCGGCGCACTTGATACCACTTATGAGTTTGATGCCAACGGCAACGTGGGGCGCATCGTGGATCACCTGGACGGCGCGCGCACACGGACGATGAGCTATGACGGCCTGGATCGCCTGGTGCAGGCGAACTCGGCGTCGTTCGGCGGCGATGGTGTGTTCCGTTACACCTACGATGCGGTGGACAACCTGCGTAGCGCGAAGTTGGGTGGGGTCAAGGACCACAACTACTGGTACGACGCCAAGAATCGCCTGGCCAACGTGCAGGACAGCGCGGGCGCAACAACCATAGCGCTGACCTACGATGTGCAGGGCAATGTCGCCAAGCGCAGCGGTATCACGCACACCTTTGACTTCGGCAATCGCTTGCGCGCGGTGGCTGCCGCTGAGCGGTATCGTTACGATGCACAGGGGCGGCGCATCCTGTCGACCGCGACCAGCGGTGGCAGCACCATCCGCTCCCTGTACGGCAACGACGGCGTTCTACGCCGGCAGGACAATGCTCGCGAAGGCAAGAACACGGAGTATATCCAGCTCAACGGGAGCTTGGTCGCGCGCGCGATCCAGGTCGTTGCGCCGACCACGCCGGCGCTGACTGTTCCATCGTTCAGCAATAGCGGGACGTATGGGGTGAGCTGGACCGCTGTCAGCTATGCAACACGCTATGAATTGCGCGAGCAGCTCGGGACGGGGGCGTGGACCACTGTGCACAACGGCACGGCGCGAACCTGGAGTGCCTCTGCCAAAGCCGAAGGAAATTATGGCTACAGCATCCGTGCGTGCCAGCAGGATGCCTGTGGTAGCTGGAGTGCGACGGCCACGATCTCGGTGCAGAAGCCGCCCGCTGCCTCAGCAGTTGTCTCAGTTCCGACAACCGCGCTGAACGGCAACTATTCCGTCACCTGGACGGCTGTAACGGGCGCTGCCACGTACCGGCTGCAGGAGCAGATCGGCAGCGGTGCATGGGCAACGGTGCAGGAGACTGCGGCGCGTAGCTGGGCGGTTTCGGGCAAGGCGACGGGCAGCTACGGGTACCGTGTCTACGCTTGCAACCCGGCAGGATGTGGAGCGGTGTCGGCTACCGCAAAGACGACGGTTCTTTACCCGCCGGCAAGCGCGCCGGGTATCTCCGCACCTGGCCAGAGCCTGGGTGGTGCCTATACCGTGAGCTGGAATGCGCTGGCTGCGACCACGCGCTACGGCCTGGAGGAAAGTGTGAATGGAAGCGGCTGGACGGTGGTGGCTTCCATTACCGGTACCAGTCAGGCGTTCAGCGGTAAGGGGACGGGTAGTTATGCATACCGCGTGCGTGGCGGCAACGATGCAGGGTGGGGTGCCTATTCGGGAACCGCGACTGTCTCGGTCATCCAGCCTCCGGGCGCGCCGGGGCTGAGCGGCCCGGCAAGCACTGGTAGTGGAAGCGCCACGATGAGCTGGAATGGCGTTGCGATGGCGGTGAACTATGTGCTTGAGGAGAGCGTGAATGGCGGCGGTTGGGGCGTGGTCCAGAACGATGGATCTACCCAGTCAACGCGCAATGGCCTTGGGTTTGCCACTTACACGTATCGGGTGAAGGCGTGCAATGCCGCCGGCTGCAGCGGGTACTCCAACAACGTGACGGTAGTTTCCAGCCCGCCGCCTGGTACGCCTGCGATCACCAAGTCAGTGAAGTATCAGTGGATCGTGAACCGTGCCACCAAGAACCGCTGTGAGGCGCAATGGACTCCTGTGACAGGGGCTGCAACGTATGAGTTCCAAGCATATGGCGGCCGAACGCAGTACACCGGGCCGCTGACTTCCATCAAGTCTGAGGGCGCCGGATATTGTGCTTCCAGCCACATCATCCGCGCCTGCAATGCCAGTGGTTGCTCTGCATGGTCCAGCCCGCCGGTCAATCAGTCGTTGGTTGACCTTGGCGACCTCACCAACCCCCTGTGACGAGCGGATGCGAACCATGAATATCATCAAGAGACTGGCCACGGGCGCTGTGTTGCTGGCAGGCACGTGGAGTGCCGCCAGCCAAGAGATCATCGAGTACATCCACACCGATGCGCTGGGCTCGCCGGTTGCGGTATCCGATGCCGCGGGGAACGTGACCGAGCGGACGGTGTATGAACCGTATGGCGCGACCGTAGGAACCGGGCCGTCGGATGCGCCGGGTTTCACGGGGCATGTGGCGGACTCCGCGACCGGTCTGACTTACATGCAACAACGCTACTACGACGCAGAGATCGGCGCCTTTCTTTCAGTCGACGCCGTCGCTGCTTACAGCGGTAGTTCTGCGAACTTCAATCGCTACCGTTATGGGAATGGGAACCCGCTCAAATTTCTTGATCCTGACGGGAATGATGCGATTTATTTCACAGACGCAAATGTAGTAGTCATACCCGTTCATTTTAGTGGTTCTGGTGCAACGCGAGAGAATGTTGGGGAAATCAAGCGTAGAGTAGATTCGCTTAAATCCGAATTCTCTGGGCTGAGGATAGTGCTTCAGCCCCTTCAGGCGCCAGGGGGTATTGGAACTAATGTTATGCGGCTCGAGGAGGGGAGGGACTACAAATCCTATCCTCGCGCTGGCGAAGGGGTTGACAGCTTTGGCGGAAACAAAGGCTATATTGACACGGGTGGGCTCAACTGGCGCGGAGCAGCGGTGCATGACATATTGCATTTTGCTGGCGCGCCTGAGGGCTATGCTGACTCAGGTAGCAGGGAGGGGCGTACATCCACCTATCGGCCTGGGTATTCGCAGAAACATATCATGGCTGATCGCAGTGGAAACTCGCTTCGCGCAATGGATGAGGATGCAATCAAAGGAAACTCCACTACATTCAGGCACCAATTGGGATCTTTCCAAGGGGTGTTCAGAGTGAGTGGTAGGATTGAATCAAAGCAGCTTGAGAAAAAATTGGGTGGTAAATAATGGGAAGAAATCGATTGTCGCTGAGGATGCGGGTACTGAGATCCGCGTTTCTGCTTGGCTCTGGTTTTATGCTGGCTGGATGTGGCTACGCTCCATGTCAGGTTGTTGTTATCAACCAGATGCCTAGTGCGGGAATGGCGCAGTGGTATCAGGCAGAGCTAATGAGGCGTGTCCAGCTCGCGCAGACGGCCGATTTAAATAATGGTTCATGGCAAATTAACATCCGAGAGGTCAGGCCCTTGACTCGAGACGTCGTGCAGGCAGCGGATGGAAGCCCGCTGTCGAAACATTTGATCGACTTCGACGTGCAGGATCCTCAGTCGAATTCAGTAGAGGGTCGTTGCGATAATGGGTTCGATGAATGTATCGAACAGGTACTGTTAAAGCTGCCCGAGCAGTGCGTCATGTAAAGTTTTGCGACATTCCCACTTCTATTCGTGCAGGGTAAAGGTGGCTCATGTTGTTGGCTGTAGATGGAGTTGCCGCTCACAAGTCACCGCCGATGGAATCGTCTTCGACCCTGGTGGGTTACGACGACGCGGGAAATCTGGTCTGGAGCGCGTCCGGTCTCAACCTCCCCAGTACAACGTCGTGTGACATGGCTTCGACCACCGTCGCCGCACGGAAGGTGGCGCGTGGCTACGACGCGCGCAATCGACTGATCACCCTGCGCTTCCCGGACAAGAATGGCGACAAGGACTGGACTTACACCGCGGACGGCAAGCCGGCAACCATTACCACGTCGAACGAGGTAGTGCGATCGGCAGCTTCCTGAGTGTCGATCCCGTGACGCCGTATGGGCAGGGATTTGGTCAGTTCAACAGGTATAGGTATGCCAACGGGAATCCTGTGGGGAACGTTGATCGAGATGGAAGGCAGTGCACAGGTGCTCACATCACCGCTATGTGTCAAGCCGGGGGCGTTTCTGGGTTGGTAACGAGTACAGCGGGTGCAGGGGCGGCACGACAAGCGAACCAAGCTTTGCGGAACGCGGATGGGTTCAGGCCGTTCGATTCAAAGAAGGAAATGTACGGCGTCTGGGCAAGTAGTGTTGAGCCGGTGTCGGAGAGTTGGGGGGTTGAGATTGTGTCCTTGTTCTACAAAGCTCCGGGAGGCAAAGTCCGAGCTGGGCCAGCACATAGCGATGGACGGCCAACGAGCGCGAGTGGAGTTTTTCCTCTAACTCGCGGAAGGGACGAGATTGGCTTTATGCATACGCACCCCAAATAGCCATCAGGAGTTCGGCTGATATGTTAGTGCACAAGTCGAGTCGCGGGATGTTCCGCGGCGGGCAGAACTCTGGGTGCGGCGATCTTTCTACTGCCGCGTCTAGGAGAGTTGACGCGATGATGGTGCGTAATGGGCGAGTGTACGAATTTAGTTTTGAGAGTTACCAAAGGGCGATGGGTCAGCCCGGCGGAGGTGCGGAAGCTCGCGTGGAAATTTACGAAGTTGGGGCTACACCAGGGAAATTTCCATAATGCTTGAGATGATTTTTGCAATAGGTTTTCTGTCGGTCGTTGGTTACTTGATCGTGTTTTTTCGGTTTTCGAGACGCTTTCCTCGGCTCTACCCAGAGCTGTGGGTAAGGGTAGGTTGCCCGGAGGCGTTCGGTCTGCGGGGACAGTCAACGTATCTCGCCATAGTGCTCGGGTTGGAAACCAGGATTCCGCGTCAAGAACTGCATCAGGTGCGGCTTGAGATGATGGTGATTCGAGTTTTTCTGGGATTCACTGTAGTTGCGCTTACATTCGCTGCTTTCATGACGGGCTGAGTCATGGAAGTGTAGGTGCGCAAACACGGGGCCCCGACATATCGGGATAAACGTGGCAGGTGAAGAACTCGTGTCGATGCAAGGCTAAGTCAGCTTGAAGGTACCCATCGGCACCTTCAGTCAATAGGCTGCATCTAGAGTCGCTGTACCGGCATTTTGGGTCCGCGCACGGCGCCTGAAGCCAGTTTTGCGAGTGATGTGCGCGGGTCATCCGTAGGTCGTAGACCGGGCCTGCAAGTGTAGCCCGAGCGCGCCCACCACGCCCATGGCGGTCTCGAAATGGATCTATCGAGCACCCTTTAATTGCCGACGCATCCCTTCAGTATTGAGGCCGAACGCTGGCGCGACATGGTCGATAACGCGCAGCTCGGCGACCAGTAACTGCGCGGGAGGATGCGGGTCGTGAGATATGCGTTTACCCCTGCCGAGGTAGCTGTGTCCCCGACTAGACTGCCGAGTTAGTGAATGGTCGCCGCTGCTGGTGAGGCTGACAGGACTTCGTTAAGCTGGCGCCACTGGGGTGGTGTGCTTGACGGAACAAGGAAGGTCACGAGGTGCTGCAATGAAGAAGGTCAGAGCTTGCGCAGGCATCGCGCTTGCGCTCATGTTGGTTGCATGTGCCAAGGACCCGGTGCCCCAGCGCGATACGCGTTCGCCAGGGGTTTGCAGGTTCATGGTCAATTCCATCGACGACCGTGTCTGCGCGACTTCATTCGTTGCGGTTCTCGTAGACCCTGCCCTTTACGATGGTGAGCGCGTAAGTTTCATGGCGTGGGCAGAGCCAGTGAACGATGTGATCATGCTGTTCCCGTCAAAGGATTTGCTTGATGCACGCGATCCCTTCTCCTCGATCGTTGTCTATCCGGTAGATTCACCGGAATCGTTCAAGAAGCTCGTCAGTATGACCAAGGACGGCCCTCAGTATGTCCGTGTATCGGGTGCGTTCCAGCACATTGCTGGAGGCGAGGTCTCTCCGAGCTTCGAGGCCGTGGACGCGGATCGGCTTGGGGTGCTTGTAGGAATGCGCTGGAGCCGCTAAGTGCCACGCCTGGTCAACTCAAGGTGGTTGGATGTGCATGCATATAGGGTAGTTGTCGAAGGTGTTTTCGTGGTTCCTCCGGGACCCGATAAGATGCTGCTTGGCTTTTACTCAACGGTCTATGGCGAGGCATCTGATGAACGGGTGGCGCGCCTGCAAGTCGAGGCGCCTGTCCGCGAAGGGATGGCCGCCCATCATGTTGTTGGCGTCTGCGGAGCGCTTATCAGCGAGTACTACCTGGTTCATGAGATCGAGGAAGTTACCCACGAGTCCTGCCTTGAAAATCGCTCGGCCGACTCGGGCTTTACGTTCTTCCGGATCGGCCCGCTGGAGCGATTTTGGCTCGCTGTTCGCGGGTTGTCCGCTGCAAGGGCGGGTCGTTTGATCATGGGTGGGCGATGATGTCTGAAAAGTTGCCGCTGACGGAAGCGTCGATTTCGCCCGAAGACCACGCAGTCTTGTCTGCGGGTGAACAGCATCGGAGAACGTATGGTTGCGTGGCTGATGGCGAGCAAGGTCGATGACGGCTGACCTGATGCGTGTGGGCCTTGGCTGCGGCATTTTGTCCAAAGGAAAGACGCGGTGACGTCGACTTGCGCAAAGATGGAGCTGGATACGGAATCTGCCAATGGCGCGCTGCTTCAGATGCTTGCAGGGGCATGCCTTGACAGCTTTAGTGTTACCAGCATTTCCATCTCCCTTCGATTCATCAATCCTGTCGTGATTCCGGGCGAGAGCCTGTACGTTGACGTCGATTTTGTGTGTGCTGCCACGATTCGCGAGAATGGACTGTCGCCCGACACGCCAGGGTCAAGCGACTTCTTTGACGGGCGGAGTGAGTTTCTTGCGCGAGTATTCTTCTGTATTGGCAAGACGGTTGATGCCACTCAACTCCAAGCGGATGGGCGGCTATCCATAGTCATTGACGCCGTGGTGATCGAATTATGTGTGTCCGTGGAAGACGACGGGCAGGATGATTCGGTGTGGGACGTTTCCGTGCAAAGGGCTGATGCTGGCCATCTTCCTGCGCCGGCCATAGCGTGCGTACCAGATGGTTCCGGTGTCAGATTTCTGGTCGATTCGGAGTCAAGGAGTGGTTTTTATGGCTGATGATGAACTCAGGGATGCCATCATCAATGGTATCCGGACCCTTCTTCTATCCGAGCCGGAGTGCAGGGAGGGCATGGCGCAGTGGAACAGTGATGCAGCGACCATCAAGCGGCTCATGATGCTGGATCGAGGCGCCGTGGGTGTTCCGCATGAACTGTGGCATTACCTCGACGATGTGGATATCAGGGTGAAGGACAGGGATTACGCGAAGGCGCAGATTGAGCATGTCGAGGATCTAATTCGGCAGTGGACGAGCTGCAACGAATGATGGTTTTTTAAAGCAGGTCCCCGAAGGACTCCAGACATCACCCCGCCGTAGGCCACACCAGTGTCCGATGAATCTGCGCCCCCGCCCACGCGCCATCCGCCACGGCCAGTGAAACCGAGTGCGGCATGCGCGCAACGTCGCCGCAGGCGAACACACCTTCAACACTGGTCTCCTTGGCATCGCTGGTCTGCAGCTGGGTACCCATCGGGGTTTCCATCAGCGCACAGCCCAGCGTCTGCGCGATCGGCGTGGAAGGCGCGTTGAGCGGGGCGGTGAACAGCCCCGCAAAAGACAGCCTTCGCCCGTCCGCCAGCACCACATCGGCGTGCCCTTCGATACGTGCGATGGGCGTTGCTTCGATGCGTACCCCACGCGCAACAAGTTCCTCGCGCGCCGCCGCGTCCAGCTCGATGGCCTCGTTGAGCAGGAATGTAACGTTGCCCCATTCGGGCAGCAGCTGCGCCTGGTGGATCGACATCGGCACCACGGCAATCACCCCGATCTCGCCCTGGTCCAGCTCATAACCATGGCAGTAGGGACAGTGGAATACGCTCTTTCCCCAGCGCTCGCCGATGCCGTCGATGGAGGGCAGTTCGTCCGCCACGCCGGTGGCCAGCAGCAGGCGACGGGCGCTGAAGGTGCCGGATGCTGTGGTGGCCACGCTGAAGGCATCGCGTGTTCCCGATGCATCCATGGCGACGTCTTCCACCCAGGTGAGGGTGGGGTAGGCCTGCAGTTGCTGGCGTGCGATGCGGGCGATCTCGGCCGGGTCGGCGCCATCCTGGCTGAGGAAGCCGTGCGAATCGGCGGCCGCCTGGTTGCGTCGTTTGCCCGCGTCGATGATAAGCACGCGCCGCCTGGCACGTACCAGCTGCAGGGCCGCGGCCATGCCGGCGTAGCTGCCGCCGATGATGATGACGTCCTGGGTGTTCATGGATGCTTGCTCCGCAGATGGTGGGCGTGACGACGTTTGAAGTCGGCGGCGAGATCGGCCAGTGACACCGCGGCAAACCGCTCCAGCAGCAGCGCTTCTGCCTGGACGAAGGCATCGTCCAGGGCGGCGTTGACGGCCTGTTCGACCAGGCACTCGGGGTTTTCGTGGCGGTTGCCGATGGCGAACAAGGCCGGCTCGCCCAGTGCCTCGTGCAGTTGGCGCAGGCTCACCTTGCTCAGGTCCGCGTTGATGCGCCAGCCGCCGGCGTGGCCGCGCACGGCGGCGACAAGCCCGGCTTCGCGCAGCAGGCCCATGGTGCGGCGGACCACCACCGGATGGGTGCCCAGGCAGGTCGCCAGCGCGTCGGAGGTCATCGGTCCGGGTTGCTCGGCCATGTGCAGCAGGGCATGCAGGACGGCGGAAAGTCGGCTGTCGCGTTTCATGTAACTAATGATGTTACCTTTAGCGCCACAGGTCAAATCAACGAGGCAGGCGCCCATGTTTTCCGATCCCCACGCCATTGCAGGCTATGCAGAAGGTGCGATGCAGAAGGTACCGGGCCTGCTGGACATGCAGCGCATGGCGCGCCTGTTGCTGGCAGAACGCGTGCCGGCAGACGGCACTGTGCTGGTGCTCGGCGCGGGCGGTGGGATGGAGCTACGCGCCTTCGCCGAGGCACAGCCCGGGTGGCATTTCCGCGCTGTCGATCCGTCTGCATCGATGCTGGACATGGCGCGCCAGAGGCTGGGGCCGTTGGCATCGCGCGTGGTGTTCACCGAGGGCTACATCGACGACGCGCCCGAAGAAGTATGCGACGGCGCGGCCTGCCTGTTGACCCTGCATTTCCTGCCGGCCGAGCAGCGACTGCACACGCTGAAAGCAATGCGGCGCCGGCTGAAACCAGGCGCGCCGTTGGTGGTGGCACATCACAGCTATGCGCAGGATGACGCGCAGAAGGGCCGCTGGCTGCAGCGCTTTGCCGCGTTCTCGGCCTCTTCGGGGATCGCGCTGGACGTGGCGCACACCGTGGACAGCATGGCCCGACTGCTGCCCGCGCTGTCACCGGAGCAGGACGTGGCGCTGCTGCACGAGGCTGGCTTCGGCACGGTGGAACTGTTCTACGCCGCTTTCAGTTTCAGGGGCTGGGTGGCCTACGCCGGGTAATCCGCGCGTGCTGCCGGTCAGCCGCGTTCGCTGGTGATCGTGGCGCCTTCGCGCATCACCAGCGTCACCGGGGTGCGCTCCACCACGTCCAGCAGGCGCGTCCACTGGGCGTCGGTCACGCTGGCCGATGCGCGCAGCGTGCGATGCACCAGCAGCTTGCCTGCCGCGTCCCGCGTGGAGGTCAGCTCGGCATTGAATTCGCCCAGCTCCCAGCCCTTCTTCTCGGCGTACATGCGCAGGGTAATGGCGGTGCACGCGGCCAACGCGGAAAGGTACAGTTCAAACGGGGCCATGCCCTGGTCCTGGCCTCCCAGTGGCGCGGGCTCATCGGCAAGCAGCGTGTGCTGGCCGCTGCTGATGCGATGGGCGAAGTTGCTGCCGGTCGAGGTGACGTGGACGCGGGCCATGCGGGTGCTCTCTGTGCGGAACGGCGAGGCTGCGATGGTAAGGCGGGGCGGCGGGCAGTACATCGCCCGGTGGGGGGACTGGTCGAAATGTAATGTTATTCTGTAACATTGCCCCGCTCGCGACCTTGTCCCCTTCTGCATCAGGCGTTTCCACCCCATGAAAATCCAAGCTCTGGTCGCTGCTACGGCGGCCATCCTGTTCGCGCCCGAGTCGCGCGCGCAGTCCTCCAGCTCCGCCCTGACCCTGGGCAAGGTGGATGTCCACCAGCACACCGACGGGCAGCTCACCGCGCACCAGGTGCTGACCTCGGTGGACGTGCTGGGTGCGGACCAGATCGAGGACAAGAACGTGTCGCACAGCTGGGAGCTGCTGGGGCAGATGCCCGGCATCCAGCTGACCGAAACCCGGCAGGGTGCGGAGTCGGGCAAGGTGAGCTTCCGCGCCTTCAACGGCGAGGGCTACCTCAATGCCATCAAGACCCTGATCGACGGTGTGCCCAGCAACGTCAACAGTGGCAACCAGCGCTTCATCGACATGTTGTTCCCGCTGGAAATCAGCTTCATCGAGGTGGTGCGCGGCACCAACGATCCGCGCTACGGGCTGCACAACATCGGTGGCAACGTGAACTTCGGTACGCGGCAGGGGGGCAACTATACCGATGCCCGGCTCGGCCATGGCAGCTACAACACGCGCGATGCGCAATTGGCGGTCGGTCGCGAGCGCGATGGATTCGCGCAGAATTACTTCGTCGGCAGCCAGGCATCCGATGGTTACCGTGACCACGACAGCTCCGAAAAATACGCGCTGGGTGGCAAGTGGTTCCATGGGAATCTTGAAGACGGCATGCGCATCGGGCTGACCGCGCGCGCCTATCACCACATCGCCGATGAACCCGGTTTCATGACCGCCGACGAGCTGCGAAGCGACCGGCGGGGATCGCAGCGCCGCAACCTCAATGACCGCGATGTGCGCGACATGCAGCAGGTGGGCGTACACCTGGACCTGAAGCTTGCCGACAGCCTGTTCCTGGGCAGCAGGCTGTACTACAACCGCTACGAAGACGACCGTCGGGTGACCTTCAGTGACCTGCCCACCGGCAACGCACCGCGCCAGCGCCGGGTGTGGGACGAGAAGCAGACCGGCATGCTGACCACGCTCACCTGGCATGCCAGGGACAGCGTTACCGTGGAAGGTGGCATGAACTACGAACACCAGGACAACGGCTACCAGCGCCTGCGCTTCAGCTACAGCGAGCCGACCGATTTCAGCAGTGCACCGGCGCGCATCCAGAATGATGACCGGCACACCTTCGACAACTGGGGCGCCTATGTACAGGCCATCTACCAGCCGATCGAACCGCTGAAGATCGTGCCGGCGTACCGCGTGGACCGCTTCGACGGGGATACCCGGCTGCCCGGCGGCGTCACCGGCCCGCTGCAGCGCTACGGCACCATCGAACAGCCGAAACTGAGCGTGGTCTACGCGCTGGCGGAGGACACCAACGTGTATGCCAACTGGGGGCGCACCTTCCAGGTACTGACCGGCTCCACCGCGCCTGCCTACCTGACGCCAGGGCAGGCAGCGATGCGTCCGTCGACCAACACCGGCATGGAGCTGGGCCTGAAGTTCAGTCCGTTCGGGGGCAGCCAGGCACGCATCGCGGTGTGGCAGCAGGACGCGGCCAATGAGGTGTCGAACATGCCGGCCACGGGCACCACGGTGACGCTGGGCAAGACCCGCCGTCGCGGCGTGGATGCTCAGATCAGCACGCAGTGGGGCGACAACTGGACGCTGTGGGCATCGCATGCCTATCAGGAAGCAAAGATCACCCGCGATGATCGTGATGCGGCCCTTTCGCTGCAGGGGCGCGAAGTGGCTGCCACCCCGCGGTACATCAGCAACGTCGGCGTGGATTACCAGGCCAGCGATGCGCTGCAGTTGGGCCTGCAGGCCCGTGCGCAGGGCGATTACTACCTGGAAGAACGCAACGTGGCGGGCAAGTTCGGCGGCTTCGCGGTGCTGGACCTGAGCGCGCGCTACCAGATCACTCCGGCGTGGAGCGTGGACCTGCAGGTGAAGAATGCCACCGGCCGGGAGTATGCGTATGCGTGGTATGACAGCTTCTTCTGGGAGCAGGCGCAGCCGATGTTTTCGCCTGCTGCAGGGCGTTCGGTGTATGTAGGATTGAACTTGAAGTTGTGAGGGCCAGGAAGGTGACGACCAACGGTCGTCACCCACCGAAGGCCGTCACCCACCGAAGGTCAGGGTCTGGCCTGGCCTGTCCATGACTTGCTCATGATCATCCACTTGCCGTCGGTCTTCAGCAGCACGACGTAGTCGACGCCGTCCCAGCCGGGGTAGTCCAGCGTGACCCTGACCGCGGCCAGGTTCTGCGCCATGTCGACGATTTCATAGCTGCGCTTGCGCTGTGCTTCGTTGGCGGCCGGTTTGCCGTTGAAGCCTTCGGCGAACTGTTCCCCGGTGCGCGTGGCCAGGCCGCTGCCGCGGGCGGCCGAGTAGCCGATCATCACCCCGTCGCTGCGGAAAACCTGCCTGGCCAGCGCGTTGTCGGCAGTGGGGTAGGCGCGCATGAAGGTCTGCATGACCTGGTCGACGGCCTCACGGTCGCTGGCCTGCGCCATGACGTAGCTGGGGAGCAGCAGGAGCAGGCTGCCTGCGAGTGCAAGGGATCGGATAAGGGTCTTCATGAGGATTCTCGATGGTGGGTCTGTGGCGAAGCGCGTCGGTTGAAGGAATCAGGGTGTGACCTGGCCTGACCAGGACTTGGAGACGACCATCCAGGTGCCGTCGATACGGGAAAGCGCCAGGTAGTCCAGCCCCTTCCAGCGGGGATAATCGAGGGTCAGTTTCACCACGGCGGCGTTTTCGTTGACGTCCAGGATTTCGTAGCGGCGGTAGCGTTGGTCTTCGTCGGCGGCCACGCCGGTAAAGCCGGTGGCCCATTCCTCGGCGTCCTGGGTGACCACGCGGCGCTGGCCTTCGGAGTAGCCGAGCACGACGCCATCGCGTCGCAGGACCTCGAACATCCGGTTGGCGTCGCCGGCTTCGAACGCCTGCATGACCTTCTGCATGACCTGCTCCACCTCGGCGCGCCCGCCGCGCAGCACCTCCACCACGGCCTTGGCCACCGGCGCGGCCGAGGCGTAGTTCTGGCCGGTGACCACGCGCCCATCGACCTGGATGTACGGCTGTTCGCTGTCGATCGCGCTGAAGGTGCCGCCGCGTGCGGTGACGGTCTGGCCGATCAGGAACGGGAACTGCTTGAAGTAGGCCGCATCCTGCTGTTCGTGCTGTTCCGGATAGCCGGTGATGCGTTTGCCAGCGAGCAGGCTCTGGCCGCCGCTGAGGGTCAGGTCCACGATGCCGGCGGTGCCGTGGCAGACGGCCGACACCACCCCACCGTTGCGCTCGTAGACATGCACGGCGATGCGCCGCAGTTGCGGGTTTTCGGCCACGCCGTACATGGCGTTGCTGCCGCCGACGTAATACACGGCGCGGTACAGGGACGGATCAATCCGGGCGGGCGTGGTGGTGTTGCGCAACCCGGACATGATGCGCGGGTCCTGCTGGCGGGTGGCCACCTCGTCGCTCACGTAGGCATCCAGGATCGGCACGGCCCCGCCATCGGGCGAGACGAAATCCACCGCATACCCGGCTTCGTGGAAGACATCCCATGCGTGGACGACCTCGCCGAAGCTGACGCTGGCCGGCAGCGCGGAGCTGCCGTGGACTTTGCTGCTGGAGAGTACGAACAGGATGCGCTGCGGGGTGGCCGCCTGGACCGTGCTGACCGCGCCCAGGCAGGCGGCCAGCAGCAGCATCAGCAAGGGGCGGATGAAGCGGGATGTATACATGGTGCGGACTCACGGGAAGGAGTCCGCACGTTAGGTGATCCCTTTCAGATCAAGGTATTGCGTCGTGTTTCAGGAGTGCTGGAATGCGTTTCCGGAGTCGGTGGCGCGGCTGCGGAAGGCGGCCGGGGTGATGCCCTCGTGCTTCTTGAACGCGCTGTGGAAGGTCGACATCGACTGGAAGCCGGCTTCGGAGGCGACGATTTCCAGCGGCTTCACCGGCACCTGCAGCAGCAGCGACCTGGCTTCGGCCACCCGCAGCTGCGCTAGGTACCGCTTGAACGAGGTCTGGTTGTCGGCGTTGAGGACCTGCGACAGCCGGGTCTGCGGCACGCCCATGCGACGCGCCAGGCGCGGCAGGGTCAGGCTGGGATCCAGGTGCAGGCGCTCGCGGGCCATCAGTTCGGCCAGCGTCTTGAGCTGGGTGGCCGCCTCGTCGGTCGGGATGCGGCGGTCCTGGTAGGGCTCGATGGCGGCCTGCCCGGAGCGCAGCCGCAGGTAGACCAGCACGCTGGACGCCAGCACGAAGGTGAAGCACAGCGCGCCGACGATGTAGGAGGTGTAACCGGCGGTGTAGTAGGCGGTCCAGATCAACCAGATGCCGAGCAGCGCGCCCAGCAACAGCGGGCCGGACGGGCTTCGCGCCAAACGCGCGCGATGGCGGTAGACCTCGGCGGTGGCCAGCAGCAGGTAGGCCAGCCAGGCGTAATTGATGCCGGGGGTGATGAGGTTGCGCCACAGCACATCGTTGCCTGTGTAGGGCAGGAACAGGTTCACCGCCAGGGTGATGATGACCAGCGCGGTGATATGCCAGCGGTCCACGCGGCTGGCGGCGCGCGTGTTGCCCTGGGTGGAGCGGATGAGGAAGTACAGGCAGGGCCCGATCAGGAAACAGGCGGTGAGGCCGAGCTGCAGGGCGATGCGTGGGATATCCGGCCAGAAATGGAAGACCACGGATTTGCCGGTGCGCACGCCGACCGCCAGCACCAGCAGGGACAGCCAGCGCTGGGTGGGTTCGCCCTTGGCGCGCCACCAGAGAACGCTGGCCAGGCCGAGCCCCATGAAGGCGCCGAGCATGGCAAAGAAGAACAGGAAGTGCTGGCTCAGCATGCTAGGCGTCCTTTCGCTAGGGGTTGCTGGCGGGGTGTCGGGCATTATGGACCGGGTGGTGAAGCGTGACGACCAACGGTCGTCACCCACCAAGGGCGGAGCGTGACGGCCAGCGGCCGTCACTACCGAAGGCGGGGTAGCGCCGAGCCATGCTCGGCGAGCGCAGCGGAAGGCGGAAGGCGGAAGCGTGACGACCAACGGTCGTCACCCACCAGG
>NZ_JACSQS010000006.1:94939-111007 GCF_014836545.1 Stenotrophomonas lacuserhaii | reverse complement strand
TGCTCGGCGAGCGCAGCGGCAGGCAGCGTGACGACCAACGGTCGTCACCCACCAACCGACAGGAGCGTGACGCCCAACGGTCGTCACCCACCAGGGGGGGGCGTCACCCAGCAGGGCGGTCGTCAGTGGTCGCGTTCTATGGCCAGGCGGCCGAGGGCGCGCAGGGCGTTGGCTTCTTCGCCGTAGGCGGCCAGGGCCTCGTGCATCACCGCGCTCAGTTCGGCCAGCTTGGCCTTGGCGCCATCCATGCCCAGCAGGGCCGGGAAGGTGGATTTGTCCTGCGCCACGTCCTTGCCGGCGGTCTTGCCGAGCTGTTCGGAGCTGGCTTCCACGTCGAGGATGTCATCGCGTACCTGGAAGGCCAGGCCCAGCGCATCGGCGAAGCGATCCAGGCGGGCGAGATCCGCCTCCGGGGCGTGGCCGCACAACGCGCCCATGCGCACCGCGGCGCGGATCAGCGCACCGGTCTTCAGCGCATGCATGCGGGTCAAGGCCTCCAGTGACTGCAGCTGGCCGGTGGCATCGATATCCAGCGCCTGACCGCCGCACATGCCGGCCGCGCCGGCGGCGTGGGCCAGCGACTGCAGGCAGGCCACGCGCAGTTCCGCCGGCAGCGCCGCTTCGGCCAGCAGGCTGAAGGCGCGGGTCTGCAGGGCATCGCCGGCGAGAATCGCGGTGGCTTCGTCGAAGGCGATGTGGGTGGTCGGCTTGCCGCGGCGCAGGGCGTCGTCGTCCATCGCCGGCAGGTCGTCGTGCACCAGCGAATAGGCGTGGATCAGTTCCACCGCCATCGCCGGGGCGTCCAGCCGGTGCGGGTCGGTGCCGAACACTTCACCGGCCGCATGGACCAGCAGCGGACGCATGCGCTTGCCGCCGCCCAGCACCGAATGGCGCATGGCCTGGTGCAATCGGCGCGGGGCGTCGGCGGGCGAGGGCAGGGCAGCGTCGAGCTGGCTTTCGATGCGATCGCGCAGGCGCGCGAAGCTCGCTTCAACCGTCATTGGACGGCGGATCGAAGGGCTCTGCGTTTTCCGGTTGGGCCGGATCGGTGAGCAGGCGCACGCGCAGTTCGGCCTGTTCCAGCGCCTGCTGGCACTGGCGGTACAGGCCGACGCCGCGTTCGTAGGCGCTGAGCGAAGCTTCCAGGCTGAGCTCTCCGGTTTCCATCTGCTCTACGAGCTGCTCCAGCGACTCGAGCGACTGCTCGAACTGGGCTACCGGGGAGGCGTTTTCGGGGGTTTTCTTAGCCATGCGACAAGTGTGGACGGCCCGCGCGCAGGGGTCAATTCACCAACCGCCCGGACGCCAGTGCAGCTGGGCATCGTGCTGCTGCAGCCAGGCCTGCAGCGGCGCGGACAGCACCACGTCGGCAGCGGCCTGCAGCTGGCCATCGGCGAACAGCAGCGGCAGCTGGCGGCGTCGCCACGGGGCCAGGTGTTCACGCTGCAGGCAGTCCTTCAGTGCGTGCTGGTGGTGGCGACCGGGCAGCTGGATGCGTTCACCGCCTTGCCGGCCCGTTACCTGCATCGGGGTCTCGAATGCCGCCGCGCCCTGCAACCGGAGTTGGCCGCCATCGGGCAGCGCCAGCGGTGCGCGGCCATCCCACGTGGCCTGCCAGCCGGCCGGCAGCTGTGGCAACTCGGCCGGCAGCAGGTACCAGTGACCGCGCCACAGGCGGATGCTGTGCTGCTGCCAGCGCACCTGCGCATCACGATCCGGCGCGGCAGGCAGCAGTTCGTGCTCCAGCTGGGATACCACCCGGGACGGCAGCGCGGGCACGCCGTGGGCCAGCACCCAGCGCCGCAGCACCCGGGCACGGCGTTGCGGTGATACCTGCCGCAGCAGCTCCACCGACAGCACGCGCGATGCCACCTGCAGATGCTGCAGCAGCTCCTCGTCTTCTTCGTCCAGCATCCGCCGCGTCTGGCCACACAGCGCGGCACTGGCGGCCAACGCCTGGCCGGCATGCGGCCAGCGCTGGCGCAGCAGCGGCAGCACGTGCAGGCGCAGGAAATTGCGGTCCGGGCCGTCGTCGGCGTTGCTGGGGTCCTCGATCCACGGTAGTGCGTGCTGCCGTGCGTAGGCCAGCAGCGCGCTGCGCGGAACCTCCAGCAGCGGCCGCCACAGCCGATGTGTGCCGAGTACTGAATCGGCCGCCATCGCCGCCAGCCCATCCACACCGGAACTACGCAGGGCGCGCAGCAGGAAGGTTTCGGCCTGGTCATCCTGGTGCTGGGCCAGGGCCAGCGTCTCGCCGTCGCGCAGTTCGGCGGCGAAGGCGGCACGCCGCGCCTGCCTTGCGGCGGCCTCCATTCCCGTGCCGGCGCGCAGATCCACCTTGACGCGGTGGATATGCAGCGGCACGCCCAGTGCGTCGCATTGTTGCTGGCAGTGCAGCGCCCAGTCATCGGCCGCGGCCTGCAGCCCGTGGTGCACATGCACGGCGCGCACGCCCACGCCCGCTGCTGCAGCCGACCGCTGCAGCCAGTGCAGCAGCACGGTCGAATCCAGCCCACCGCTGTAGCCGACCAGCAGGGGGGTATCAACAGCGGCGAGGGCAGGGAACAAGGGCATGGGCAGCACGAAAAAAGGCGGCGACCAGTATGGTCGCCGCCTTCGTATTGCTCCAGTCCCGCTGCGCTTACGGGGCGGGCGCGTTGCGCTCGAACCTGGCCGGCGCCGGCAGTTCCACCGGAACGCCGTTGGCGTCACAGGTGCCGGCCTGGCACAGGCGCTCGCGCAGGCGCGGGGTCGCCTGCACGATCATGTGGTAGATCGCGTTCTGTTCCAGCGTGCCGCGGATCGCGTTGCTGCCCGGACCGCGCGCCCAGATGCCCACGTCTTCGCCACCGTGCGATTCACTCTTGCCCGGCACCAGCGCTTCCTGCATGTAATCCGGGTGCTCGGTATCCACCGCGGTCAGGTCCGGGCGGCCGGTGGCCGGGTCGAAGCTGGACGGGTTGTGCGGGTAGCGCTTGGCACCGGCCGGCTGCTGGTTGGTGGCGCCGGTGAAGCCGGGGCCGTTGGCGTAGCTCAGCGTGGTATACGGCTGGCCGCCACCGTCGCGGGCCAGGTCCATGGTGCCCAGGCCGTCTTCGCCGCCCCTGTCCTTCACCTTGCCCAGGATCGGGTTGCCGCGTGCCGGGTAGCCGACGAAGTTGAGGGTGTGGGAGTGGTCGGCGGTGACGATGATCAGGGTGTCCTCGTCGCGGGTCATTTCGGTGGCCACGCGCACCGCATCGGACATCGCCACGGTATCGGTCAGGGCACGGTAGGCATTGCCGCTGTGGTTGGCGTGGTCGATGCGCGCCCCTTCGATCATCAGCACGTAGCCCTGCTTTTCCCGGGACAGGTTGGCGATGGCGGTGCGGGTCAGTTCGGCCAGGCTCGGCTCACCGCCGGCGTCGTTGGCACGTTCGTATTCGTACTGCATGTGGTCCGGTTCGAACAGGCCGAAGATCGCCGGCGCGTTGGCCGCTGCCTTCAGCTGGTCGGCATTCCAGACGTAGGCCCCCTGCGGGTTGGCCTGCTGCCATTCGCTGACCAGGCTGCGCCCATCCAGGCGCTGGCCGACCTTGTCGTCGTACTCGGGATCGCGCTCTTCCACCGTGGTGAACTCGCCGCGCCCGCCGCCCAGGATCACCTGCGGGCCGCGGCCGAAGCGCGAGGTGGTCAGCAGCTGCTGGGCGATGTCCTTGCAGCCGGCGGCCTTGGCCTCTTCGGTCAGGTCGGTATCGTTTTCCCAGTTGCGTTCCGGCGAATGCGCGTACGTAGCCGCCGGGGTGGCGTGGGTCAGTCGTGCGGTGGTGACGATGCCGGTCGCCATGCCGGCGCTGTCGGCCAACTGCAGCCAGCTCAGCAGGCCCTTCTGCAGGCTGTCGGCGCAGTCCGGACGCTTGCCGGCGCTGACCCCGATGGCGCCCATGTGGGTCTTCACGCCGGTGGTGATGGCAGTCATGGTGCCGGCCGAATCCGGGGTCTGCGAATCGACGTTGTAGGTCTTGCTGAATGCCGTGGCCGGGAAGTGCTCCCAGGACAACAGGTTCTCCTCACCGGATGCGCCCTTGCGCTGGCCTTCGAAGATGCGCGCGGCGGCCACGGTGGTCAGGCTCATGCCATCGCCAAGAAACAGGATGACGTTCCTGGCTTTGCCGTTCATGGCGCCATTGCCGGCCGCCTGGGCCGCGCCACTGCGGTACCACCACTGCGGGGTCTCGCCATCCGGGTGGGCCACGGTGGGTACCGTGATCGACAGGCCGCCCGGGCTGGATGCCTGCGGAGTGCTGGAACAGGCGCCCAGCAGCAGGGTGGCGGCGGTGGCGGCGAGCAGGGAGGTGGTACGGATCATGGATAGCGCGTCCTCACGAAACGAAACAGGTGTTCATTATGACCGGGTGGACAAGGCATGCCGATGACACGCTGATTTGTCCGCAGGCTGGTCGTACGCAGGGCCCGCTTGGGCTAAGGTGCGAGCATTGTTCTCTCCCCCTGGAATTTCCATGAAGCTGGTCTCTGCCTGGCTGCGCATCCCGTTCTGGCAACGCGTGGTCGCAGGCTTCGTCCTTGGCGCCCTGGCCGGCTGGCTGATGGGGCCGGCGGCTGAAACCTGGTTCGGCCCGCTGGGCGAGCTGTACGTGACCCTGATCAAGATGATCGCGGTGCCGCTGGTGTTCTTCGCGGTCATCAATGCGATCTCTTCGCTGCACGGGCAGAAATCGGTCGCCGCGCTCAGTGGCCGCACCTTCCTGTGGTTCGTCATCACCGCCGCGCTGGCGGTGGGCATCGGCCTGCTGGTGGGCACGGTGATGCAGCCCGGCACCGGTGGCCTGCAGCTGGCGATGGCCCACAACTACGTGCCGCGCGAAGTGCCCAGCGTGGTGCAGGTGCTGCTGGACGTGGTGCCGTCCAACGTGTTCTACGCGCTGAGTGGCATCGGTACGCGGGTCAATGCGGCCGGCGAAACCGTGTTGGCCGCGGGTCGCGGTTCGATCCTGCCGGTGATCTTCTTCGCCGGGCTGGTCGGCTTTGCCATCGTCAAGCTGGGCGAGAAGGTCGGCCAGGCCCGCCAGCTGGTCGGGCAGATGAGCGAGATCATGATCCAGGTGACCCGCTTCGTGCTGGAAGTCACTCCGATCGGGACCTTCGGCCTGATCGCCGGGCTGGTCGGCAGTTACGGATTCGAGAAGCTGCTGCCGCTGGGCAACTTCGTGCTGGCCCTGTACATCGCCTGCGCGCTGCACATCGTGGTGGTGTACAGCGCGCTGCTGTTGTCGCATGGCTTGAATCCGCTGAAGTTCTTCCGCGGTGCCGCGCCGGGCATGCAGGTGGCCTTCGTCAGCTCGTCCAGCTTCGCGGCGATGCCGGTGGCGCTGCGTTCGATCACCCACAACCTGGGCGTCAACAAAGACTACGGTTCGTTCGCGGTGCCGCTGGGGGCCAGCATCAAAATGGATGGCTGCGGGGCGATCTACCCGGCGCTGTGCGCGGTGTTCATTTCGCAGTACAGCGGCGTGCCGATGTCGCCGGAGCAGTACCTGATCGTGCTGATCGCTTCGGTGCTGGGCAGCTTCGGCACCGCCGGCGTGCCGGGCACGGCGGTGGTGATGGCCACGGTGGTGCTGAGCGCGGCCGGACTGCCGCTGGAGACCATCGGCTATCTGTATGCGATCGATCGCATCCTGGACATGATGCGCACGATGACCAACGTCACCGGCCAGATGCTGGTGCCGGTGCTGGTGGCCAAGGAGACCGGGCTGCTGGACCAGAGCGTGTACGACAACCCATCGACCAATGTGGGTATCGATGACCCGGACCCCGCGCCGCGGGCGTGAGGGCCGCGCATAGGTAGTGACGGCCGCTGGCCGTCAATGTCCGGGCGATCGGATGGGGGATGCGATCCGAGCCGGTGGGTGACGACCGTTGGTCGTCACTGCTCCAGCGCAAGAGCGTGACGACCAACGGTCGTCACCCACCCAAAGCACCCACCCGACACACGGGTTGACGGCCGGCGGCCGCCACTACCGAGGCATGGCCGACCTGAAGCGGGGGCGTACGCGGTTGTGTCATGACCTGTAACAGGTCTGTTACACCCCGGCGCCGGGCAGGCGCAGCGGGCCTCCCTGCGGATTCAGGCGCATGCTGCGCTCGACCGATGTGTAAAGGTCGGCATCCAGCTGGGCCCCTGTTTCCAGCCGGTATCCCTTTGTTTCAGGGCCCTGCGCACTTGGCACGAAAGCTGCGTCCTCCCTCCCCATACGTAACGGGAGAGCGGCATGGACAGCAGCACGAAGCGCAGGATGTTTTTGGTAGCCAGCGTGGCCGCGCTGGCCGCATGCCCGGTGCTGGTGCATGCCTCCGGTGCCCGCCAGGGTGTCGTCCAGAAGCCCGGCGAGATCGTGCTCCTGCGCGATGTGCATACCCGCACCGCCTACCGGCCTGCCCCTCCCGGCGTGGCGCTGATCGCCGATCCGTCGCCGCAGCGCGAAGTGGGCGCCGCCCTGGGTACTTCCAATGGCATGGCCGAACTCAGCGACGATGACTTCGCTGGACTCGGCGCGGGCCAGGCGGTCCACACCCCGCATGCAGGCACCACGACCGTCGAACGGGTCACCAGTACCGCACTGGGCGGGGCGGTCGGACGGCTCGGCAACTCCAACGGCGGCATCATTTCCGGCAACCAGATCAGCGGGGCGATGAGCGGCCCACTGGGCGCGGTCGGCAACACCACGCGCGGCATCGGCGATACGGTACGCGGCGCCCTGGCGCAGTTCCCGATGGGCGCCCCGGCAGGTGGCAAGTGAAGGCGCGTGCGCTGCTGCTCGTCGCCATGCTGCTGCCGGCGCTGGCCCAGGCCGACGAGTACGCCGGCATGCTCGGCTACCTCAACCAGTCGCGCATCGACGGCCGCGCGCTGGCCGGCGCCAGCGGTGCCATCGCGGTCAACCAGGTGGCCGGTGACATCAACACCCAGGCCAACCTGGTGGGCATGGCCCAAGGCAACCAGGCCCGGGTCGATATCGATGCGCGCAGCACTTCATCGCGCAACAGCGTGCTGCTGGACGGACCGCTGCACGCCAGCGCGCACCTCGATGGCCAGGCCCTGCAGGACGCCAATGGCATCGCAACGATCAACCAGACCAGCGGCATCGCCAACACGAGCATGAACGTGGTGCGCGCGACGCTGGCGCGGGAAGGAATACGCGAGTCCGACGATGAGGCCCTGGCCGAATCGAGCGTGACCGCGTCAGCAGGGGGGCAGGGCAGGGCCGGCAACGGCCTGGCCGCGGGCACCCGCAGCGTCGGCGTGGCAGCGTCGGCGATGCAGGGGTTCGACGGTGTCCTGCAACTCAATCAAATCGCGGGCGCAGGAAATGACACGGCCAACATCCTCGGTATGTCCGTGCACGGCAACCCGTGAGTGGTACCCACCCGTTACACCACTGATGAGAGAGAAGGCACCATGAAAGCGATCGTTAAAGGGACTGTACTCGCCATGGCCATCGCTGGCGTGGTCGCCACCGCACACGCGGCGGACGACCAGAACGCAAGCGCCACCATCAACCACAACCACAACGTCAATGAAAACTGGACGTTGAACGACACCCGCAATGTCACCCGCAACAACGTGACCAGCAATACCGACACCGATACGGACACGGTGAACGACACCCGCAACGTGGTGCGCAACACCACCCGCAACACCAATACCACCAACAACACCAGCACCACCGACAACACCGCCAACACCACCTCGAACGTGCGGTACTCCAGCACCACGACCAACACCAGCCGTTCCAACGTCGACTACTCCGACGTCGACCACACCCGCGACGTATCGGTGAACGAGACCAGCAACATCTCGGCCGACGAGCGCAAGGAAAAGAACAACCACGGCGTGGATGTCAACCTGGAGAAGGACCTGCGCCTGAGCTCGGACATCAATTTCTCGGGTGATCCGGAAATCACCGGCGACATCGATCTCGACTCCGCCGCCATCGCGGTCATCGACAACCGTCAGTCGATCAGCGCCAATGAAGCCTCCAACGAGATGCTGGACAACACCGCGTCGATCTCCGATGACGTGGCGTCCGGTGCATCGGGCAACCTGGGCTTCAACGTCGCCGCCGGTGACAACAACGCACAGGACAACGCCGCTTCGCTGTCTGCGGCCGATGCCTCCTTCAGCTTCGGCATGGCCGATGCGGAAGTGTTCGTCCACCAGGCGGTGGGCGGCAACACCACCCTCAACGAAGGCGTCACCAACGCCGCCGGCCTGGGTGGCAACGCGTTCTCCGGCGCGTCGGGCAATATCGGGGTGAACGTGGCTTCGGGCAACAACAACGCGCAGAAGAACGCGCTGGCCGCCTCGGTCGCCACCGCCGCGATGGCGCAGTCGAGCATCTCGTCCAACCAGGTATCCAGTGGCAACTCGGTGTCCAACGCCGGTTACGTGCAGCGCTTCAGTGACACCACTGAAGTCAGCCTGCGCGGTCGTGTGGCAGGTGCCACGCTGGCCTTCGGTGCAGGTACCTATGAAGGTACCGGCAACGCCTACCAGCAGGACAACTACTACCTCGACAGTTGGGATGGCGCGCTGCCGCACACCAGCGGTGACAGCACCGGCCACATCGACCTGGACAACGAGATCCAGAACGCCACCGACAACCCGTACCGTGACGGCGTGGGCGGCATCGCCTTCGACACCGACGAGGAAGGCACCAGCCAGTTCGTCGAACTGGGCGTGGCCGACCTCTATGCCAGCCTGAGTGGCACCGTGCGCACCTCGCGCTGGGTGGCGGTCAATGCGACCAACACCGCGGGCCTGTCCGGCAGTGCGTTCTCCAATGCGTCGGGCAACATCGGGGTGAACGTGGCCTCCGGCACCGGCAACCTGCAGGCCAACAGCCTGGCCCTGGCCGTGGCGCAGCCGTCGACCGGCGGCGGCACCCCGGGTGGTGGCGGCGGCGAGTAACACCTGGCGTGACCGCTTTCGCAGGCTTGCTGCGTTGAGCGCAACAAACCCGGTCATCCGCCAATGACCGGGCTCCCCGGGAGCCCCTGTCCCATCCCCCCTTTGGGGCAGGGGCTCCTACCTTGGAAGGAGCCGTTGCAATGCGTGTATCCGGGTCCATTGTGTTGTTGCCTTGCCTGATGCTGATGGCTGGCGCCGCGCCGGTACGTGCCGGCGACGTGGCCTTCAGTGGCGTCCTGCCCAACGGCGGGCTGCTGCAGCAACGCGTGGAGAGCATGCAGGAACGGCGCTTCCGCCACCTGGTCCGCCAGCACACCGATTACAGCTGCGGCGCCGCCGCGCTGGCCACCATCCTCAAATACGCCTATCACCTGGATGCCGACGAGGCCACGGTGATCGAGGGGATGATGAACGTGTCCGACCAGACCCTGGTACGCGACCGTGGTTTTTCGTTGCTGGACATCAAGCGTTACGTTGAATCGATGGGCATGCGTGGACGTGGTTACCGCGTTGACGAAGCCCGCCTGCGCAACCTGCGCGTTCCTGGCCTGGTGCTGATGGACGTGCGTGGTTTCCGCCATTTCGTGGTCATGAAGCAAGTCCGCGGCGACTTCGTGGAAGTGGCCGATCCGATCCTCGGCAACCGCAGCGTGCCGCTGGCGGAATTCCTGGAGGCCTGGCCGTCACGCGCGGTCTTCATCGTGATCGGCAGTGATTTCGATCGCAACACCGTGCTGCTGCAACCCAGCGAACGGCCCAGTGCACGCGCGCTGTATGCGCGGCAGGGCCCCATCACCGATGCCGAACTGGTCGACTTCGGCTTCAGCCACGCCGACCTGTTCTGAAGGAGCTCCACCATGAACATGCGCCTGATCGTCATTGCCAGTGTCCTCGCCGCCCTGTTGCCGACTGCGCTGCACGCGCAGGAGAAGCGCAGCGGCAAGGGACTGACCGAAATCCCCGATCCCGAACTCAACCTGATGCGTGGGCGTTACACGGTAGGCGGTAACAACGTCGCCTGGTTCGGCGTGACCATGGCATCGCAGTGGCAGGCATCCAGCGGCGCAGCGATGGAAGGCGCGCTGAAGCTCGGCATGGACTTCCGCCAGGGCGGTACGCCGAAGGTCAGTTTCACCCCGACCGTCAGCGTCACCGCGGCCGATGCGCCGCTGCCGCAGGCGTCCGCCGACACCGCCAGCGCGGCCATTGCCAGCGTGGACAGCAGCGGGTTGGCGAATGTGTCCGGCCTGGTGCAGAGCGTGCAGGTCGCGGGCGATGAGAACAGTGCGCGCAACGTGACCTCGCTGACCATCCGTGATGGCGAGGTGCCCGCCGTCGCCGACAGTGGTGCGCGCAGCGCGACCGCACAGCAGGGCGGCGCCAGCGCCACCGCGTCCTTCGACAACAACCAGGCCCGGCTGGAACTGCAGCTGGAAGGCGTGGGCGCGGTGCAGCAATGGATCCGCAGCGGCAGCGTCGGGCAGACCATCGCCCTGGGCGGCAATGCACAACAGGTCAGCAACCGGCTGCAGATCGAACTGGTCAGGCAGAGCATGGCGAGCAATACCCCGTTGACCCAGAACATCGCCCAGGCGATGGCGCTGACACGCGGGATCGGGCCGGGCCAGTAACAGAGGCGCGGCAAGGGGGATGGCACTCAACGGACGAAGGACATGCACACCAATCACCGCATCACCCCGCTGGCGCTGGCGGCGCTGGCCTGGATCGTGTTCGCCGACAACGCGCACGCCCAGCCGGCCACGGCGGCCGGCAACGAGCAGGCCGATGTGCAGGCATTGATGGCCCAGCTGGAAACGCTGAAGGCCAATTACGCGCAGGAAGTCCGTCGCCTGCGCGAGCTGGACATGCAGGTGCAGGCGATGCAGGCGCGGCTGTCCGGCAAGGCCGGCGGCGTCGCGCAGCAGGGCCCCCCCTTGCCACCCGAACCGGCACGCGCGCCCGCCACGGCGACCGCCGGGGCCGAAGGCGGCTACGCCAGCAGCGCAGCGGAAGCGCAGCAGGCCAAGCACGCGGCGCGGCGCAGCGTGGACGATGTGAAGCAGCAACAGCAGGCGCTGTTCTCGCGGCGTTTCACCGTCGAAAACAGCCTGACCTACGCGCGCTACGACCGCAAGCAGCTGACCCTCAACGGCTTCCTCGCCCTGGATGCGATCTTCCTCGGCAACATCGGCATCGAGAACGTCGAATCCGATTCGCTGACCTACAACCTGGCCGCGCGCTGGGGTGTCAGCCCCAACCTGACCGTCAACATGGACGTGCCGTGGGTGGCACGCAGGACGGTCTACCAGAAGGGCGGTGCGGGCGGATCCGCTGCGGCGGTGGCCGAAGAGGAGACCAGTGGCAATGGCATCGGCGACATCGGCCTGAGCGCCAACTACCGGCTGTTCGGCGAACGTGGCTGGAAGCCGGAAACGGTGCTGACCGCAGGCGTGACCGCGCCCACCGGACGCGAGCCCTATGGCGTGGACTGGACCGTGCTGGAGCGCGATGACGATGACTACATCCGCTTCGCCGTGCCCAAGGAGCAGCCCACCGGCAACGGGGTGTGGCAGGCCAACGTGGGCCTGTCCATCGTCAAGACCGCCGACCCGGCGATCCTGTTCGCCAATGCGGGCTACATCCATTCCTTCGAAGCCAGCTTCGACGATCTCGACGGCAATCCGGACACTGTCAATCCCGGTGACGTGAAGCTCGGCGGCTCCTACTACTTCGGCGCCGGCGTGGCGTTCGCGTTCAACGAGCGCACCAGCCTGAGCATCTCCTTCAGTGACAAACTGAGCGCACGTGCGTCCACCCGTTATCGCAACGGGCAGTGGATGAAGGTGATCGGCAGTGATGCCAACGCGGCGACGTTCAACCTGGGCGTCACTTATGCGCTGAACCAGAAGACCACGCTGGTGAGTCTGCTCGGCATTGGACTGACGCCGGACGCTCCGGACTTCACCCTGGCGTTCAAGGTGCCGTACATGCTGTGATCCTGCAACGCGTCAGCGCAGTGCGGGCAGTTCCACCTGGTGTTTGCGGCACAGGCGGTACACGGTGACCCGCGAGACCTGCATGTGGCGTGCGCAGGCGGACACGTTGAACTCGTGCTCGCGCAGCGCCTGCAACAGCAGCTCGCGTTCCACCTGCTCGCGTGCATCCTGCAGCAGGGCGCGTGCGGCGGCGGGCAGGGTGGCCACCAGGTCCAGGTCGGACGGTTCGATCAGCTCGCCATCGGCGACGATCGCCGCGCGCTGCACGCGGTTGAGCAGTTCGCGCACGTTTCCCGGCCAGTCGAAGCGCTGCATCGCCTGGCGTGCACAGCTGCTGAAACCGCGTGCGCGACCCGGATGGCGGGCACGGAACTGGCGCAGGAAATGTTCGGCCAATACCAGCACGTCGCCACTGCGTTCGCGCAGCGCCGGCATCGCCAGCCGCAGCACGTTGAGGCGATAGAAGAGATCGCGGCGGAAGCGCCCCTGCGCGACCGCCTGTTCCAGATCCACGTGGGTAGCGGCCAGCACGCGCACGTCCACCCGCAGTGGCTGGCTGCTGCCGACGCGTTCGATGGTGCCTTCCTGCAGCACGCGCAGCAGGCTGGTCTGCGCATCCAGCGGCAGGTCGCCTACTTCATCCAGGAAGACGGTGCCGCCGTTCGCGCTTTCGAACAGGCCCAGCCGTCGTTGCGCGGCACCGGTGAAGGCGCCGCGCTCATGCCCGAACAGTTCGGACTGCACAAGGTTGGCCGGGATGGCACCACAGTTGACCGCCATGAAAGGGTGGGCGGCGCGCGCTGACATCGCATGCAGCGCATGCGCGGCCAGCTCCTTGCCGGTACCGGTTTCGCCGGTGACCAGCACCGGCAGTTCCACCGGAGCGAACTTGAACAGCGATGCGCGGGTGGCCAACAGGGCCGGACTGTCACCGATCAGTCGTTGCGCGGGGCTGTCCGCTGCCGTCGTCGTATCCTGGTCGTGGCGCTGCAGATGGTCCACCAGCCCGGCCAGGTCCTGTGGCATCACGTAATGATGCGGACAGGCGTCCAGCAACGGCTGCCAGCTGGGCGGGGGGCAGCTGAAGCCGCCGGGCAGCACTGCCAGCAGCGGCAGGTGGTCGTGCTGCTGGATCCATTCCTGCACCGCGCCGAGCGCAGCGGCGGGGATCTGGCGCAGGTCGATCATGCCGACCAGCTGGTCGCGGGCACGCAGGCCCACGGCCTGGGCGTTGAGTGGATCCACGCTGCGCACCTGCCAGCCGGCGGCTGCCAGCGCAGCGCGTTCGGCCACCAGGGGATGGCCAAACCAGATCACACACCGTGACTGAATCTCCGAGACCGCCGCCATGCCTCACCTGTCCTTGTAGAGGGGCGGCTGATGACTCAGGAACACGTGCGTGCCGCCCCCACGCCGCCATCCCGGAAGGACATGGCTGTCCGACCGCCACCGGATCCATTCCGGGGATACCCATGCAAACGCGGTCGGCAGCCGGCAGCGGCCATTGCGCCGAAGCGCCGTCCATGAAAAAAGCCGCTGCAGGGCAGCGGCTTTCAACATGCGGTGCGGTATGGCGGCGCTTACAGCTCGACCCGGCGCGCCTGCATGAACTTGTTGCCCCAGTAGCCGGTCAGCAGGGTGTCCACGCGGACGTCCTTGCCGGTGCTCGGCGCATGCAGGAAGCGGCCTTCGCCGACATAGATGCCAACGTGGTCCACGCGACCCTTGCGGCCGAAGAACACCAGATCGCCTTCGGTCAGCGCGGTGCGGTCGGCGATCAGCTGGTTGTTGCGGTCGCTGGCCATGTCGCGGGAAACGCGCGGCAGCTCCACGCCCAGCGCGGTACGGAACACGTAGCCGACCAGGCCGCTGCAGTCGAAGCCGCTGTCCGGGGTGTTGCCGCCCCAGCGGTACGGCGTGCCCAGCAGGGTCATCGCGCGGCGCAGGACCGACTGGATCTTGCCGTTCTCTTCGGCGCCACCGACCACGATCGAACCCGATGCGCTGGTGTCGTAGTTGGCGAGCAGGCGGCTGAGGTCGCCGGCGACCATCGCCGAGCGGTCCATCAGGGGAATGCTGTCATTGGCTGCAAGGTGCGGCAGCAGGGCGGCCAGGGTGGCGCTGGCGGCGGCATCGGCGCGGCTGCGCGTCGGTGCGGGTTCGGTCTTGGCTTTTACAACGGCGACGGCGGCCTCGGCAGTGGCCGGGGTGGCCGGTGCGTTCTGTGCCCAGGCCGGCGCGCTGGTGAGCACGAGGGCAAGGGAGAGCAGGCTGGCGCGCTTGATGCGCTGGGTCAGGCGGGGTGAAATCACGGCGCGCTGGCCTTCACGTATCAGTTCGTCGGTCGTCACTCGGCGGTCACAGGGTTGGAAGCGATGGGCAATCATGCCCTGCCAAAGCGTGGAACAAGTACAAATTTCGTTAAAGTTTCGTTTGTTTGAGTGTGATGTTCGTCACGTTTTGGATCATTTCCCCTGTTCAGCTTAGTGCAGGACGCGTTTGGCTCCTGTGTAGTGGTCCTTCCAGTAGTGGCCGCCCAGGGAATCCAACCTGACGGTTCCGCCAGAACTTGGCGCATGCACGAAGCGGCCTTCCCCTACATAAATTCCGACGTGGCTGACATTGCCTCGGCTGCCGAAGAACACCAGGTCGCCGGTCGCCAGACGCTGGGGTTCGATCTTCGGGCCCTGCACGGCGGCCAGCTCGCGCGAGGTCCGCGGTAGCTTCAGGTCGACCATCTCGCGGTAGACATAGGTGACCAGGCCGCTGCAGTCGAAGCCGGATTCCGGCGTGTTGCCGCCATAGAGGTAAGGCGTGCCGACCAGTCCGATGGCGCGCATCAGCACGGCATTGGCGAGCTGCGGGTTGGCCGGGGAGGTGCTCGGCCAGACCCGGGTGGCGGGCGGCGGAGCGGCAGGACGGCTGGTCTTTCCGCCACCGCAGGCGGCCAGGGCGGCGGTCGCCATCAGCAGCATCAGGGCGGCGGCGCGACGGCGCAGTCCGGTCGAAACTGGCGTCATGTGCGTGATCTCCGGATAATGCGCGACCTCAGATAGGCCGTCATGATGGCGGCGTACCCGTCGGGCGGCAACCCGCCCCCACCGCCTGCCCTTGGCAGTTACCAGACAGAGTTGCGCATGAAGATCGAAAAAGACCGCGTCGTCCGTTTCCATTACACCGTGTCCGAGGTCGGCCAGGAGCCGATCGAGTCCTCCAAGGACCGTGAGCCGCTGGCGATCCTGGTGGGCCACGGCAACATCATCCCGGGCCTGGAAAAGGCCATGGAAGACAAGGAAGCCGGTGCCACCTTCGGCGTGGACGTCGCCTCGGCCGATGCCTACGGCGAGCGCCGCGAGGGCCTGACCCAGCGCGTGCCGAAGAAGCATTTCGGCAAGGAGAAGCTGGTGCCGGGTGCGCAGGTCGTGCTGCAGACCAACTTCGGTCCGCGCGCGGTGACGGTGCAGAAGGTCGGGATGAGCGTGGTCGACGTTGACCTGAACCACCCGATGGCGGGCAAGGACCTGCACTTCGACGTGGAGATCATCGACGTGCGCGAAGCCAGCGAAGAAGAGATCCAGCACGGCCACGTGCACGGCGATGGCGGCCACCAGCACTGAGTGCTGAGCGCGTCTGAACTCGTTCGAACGGCCCGCGCAAGCGGGTCGTTTTTTTTTGTCCGTCAACATCAACGGCAACAGCTGCGGGGCTGTGTGTTGGGGGGGCGGGGTGGGTTCGTGGGAATCGCCGCAAGTACGTCCCTGTAGGCTCGCCATCCGCATCCATGCGGATGAGCGTTCCCACCAACCCACCCCGCCCCACCTTCGACAGGTCCATGGTGGCCATCGGACCTTCGGTAGCGCCAAACCATGGTTGGCGGAATGCTCCCGCCAACGGCCCGCTGCGCTCGCCGACCATGGGTATGCCGCTCGTCCTGACCGGCACCCTACGGGCCGTCGCAAGCGACGTTGGCAGCGGCTCCTGCCGCTGCCTTCGGTGCCACCGCTTTTTCTCTTTTTTCTACGCGGGTGGCGGCCACCGGAACCTGTCAGGGGGTCGGGGGGGGGGGGGGGGGGGGGGGGGGGGGGGGGGGGGGGGGGGGGG
>NZ_JACSQS010000006.1:49096-94929 GCF_014836545.1 Stenotrophomonas lacuserhaii | reverse complement strand
CCCCCCCCCCCCCCCCCCCCCCCCCCCCCCCCCCCCCCCCCCCCCCCCCCCCCCCCCCCCCCACCCCCAGTTGCGGCTTCAAAAAGCAGACACCCGCGAGGGGGGTCACACCCGTTCGACCCACCCCCACCGCATAATGGCGCCCCGCACCCCCGGATCCCCCGTGACCAACGCGATTCCTGCCCTGCAGCCGCTGACCACCGCCGACCGCATCACCGTGATGGACATCCTGCGTGGCGCCGCCCTGTTCGGCATCCTGTTGATGAACATCGAAGCGTTCACCGGTCCACTGGACCTGTCCTTCACCGGGGTGGATCCGCACTGGCACGGCATCGATTACCTCGCCGACGCGCTGGTGTATGTGTTCGTGCAGGGCAAGTTCTTCCTGCTGTTCTCGCTGTTGTTCGGCGCCGGATTCGCGGTGATGGCCCAGCGGGCACAGGGCGCCGGGCGGGACTTCACGCCGATCTACCTGCGTCGCAGCGTCGCCCTGCTGCTGATCGGCGCCTGCCACGCGCTGCTGGTGTGGTCCGGCGACATCCTGCTGGTGTATGCGCTGCTGTCCTTCCTGCTGCTGGGCACGCGGCGCTGGCCGTTGTCGATGCTGCCGGCGATGGGCGCGCTGGTGTATGCCTTCGCCGTGGGGCTCAGCCTGCTGTTCGCGCTGCTGGTGTGGGCGGCAGCGCGCGGTGGCAGTCCGCTGGACAGCGCGGGCAGCATGCGCGCGGCGCAGGAGGTCATCGAGGCGCAGCGCCTCGCCTACGGCCAGGGAAGCTGGGCGCAGGCCAATGTGCAGCGGTTGGCCGACCTGCGCCACATGATCGGCGGCATCCTGATCACCGGCCCGGAGATCTTCGGCATGTTCCTGATCGGAGCCTGGTTCGCGCGCAGCGGTGCACTGGCCGACCCCATGCGCTTTGCGCCTCTGTACGCGCGCCTGCGCTGGATCGCCATGCCCGTGGGCGTGGTGCTGATGCTGGCCAGTGCCGCGTGGCACCCCTACCTGGCGCCTGGCGAGTTCACCGTACAGACCGGGCTGTCCTACGCGCTGGCGGCGGTGGCCAGCCTGCTGATGGCGCTCGGCTATCTGGGCTGGATCGTGCACGCGCGGCACGCGCTGGGCTGGCTGGCCGCCCCGGGGCGGATGGCGCTGACCCACTACCTGCTGCAGTCGCTGCTGTGCACCTGGCTGTTCTTCGGGTATGGCTTGGGCTTGTTCGAACAGCTGCCGCGGGCGTGGCAGCTGGTATTCGCCGTGGCGTTGTTCGCGCTGCAGGTGGGCATCAGCCACCGGTGGCTGGCACGCTTCGGCCATGGCCCGATGGAGTGGCTGTGGCGGGCAATGACTTACCTGCAGTGGCCGCCGCTGCGACGCACGCCGCAGGCGCGCTGATCGGGCGCCGTCACGTCTGGCGCGCGGCCTGTCGTGGCATGCTTTGCACTGGCACCCCCTGTTGATGCAACGAAGCGAGCGAGCCCGATGACAAGCACTGCGCATGACTACGATCTGATCGTCCTGGGGGGCGGATCCGGAGGCCTGGCCGCTGCCTTCCGCGCGGCACAGCATGGCAAAAAGGTGGCGATGCTGGAGCCCGGCGAGCTGGGCGGCACCTGTGTCAACGTCGGCTGCGTGCCGAAGAAGGCGATGTGGCTGGCCGCCGACCTGGCCGGACGCATCGGACTGGCACGTGCAATGGGCTTCGACGTCCCGCTGCGTCCGGCGCTGTCCTGGAAGGAACTCGTGGTGCATCGGCAGGGCTATATCGAGAACATCCATGTCAGTTATCGCAAGCGCCTGGACGAGACCGGCGTAGTGCGCGTGCCACGTCGTGGGCGGCTGGTGGATGCGCATACCGTGGAGTGCAGCGACGGGGTACGCCTCAGCGGCGAGCACATCCTGCTGGCTACCGGCGCACACCCGCAGCGACCGGACATCCCCGGCGCGGAACTGGGCCTGGTCTCGGATGATTTCTTCAATCTGTGCGACGCACCGGCGCAGGTCGCCATCGTCGGTGGTGGCTACATCGCGGTGGAGCTGGCCGGATTGCTGCAGGCGCTGGGCAGCCGGGTGACCCTGCTGGTGCGCGGTGGCCGGCTGCTGGACCGCTTCGATGGCGAACTGGCGGCGCAGCTGGCCGACAACCTGTGCCATCAGGGGGTGCGCATCCAGTTCGACTACCGCCTGCGTGAACTGCAGCGCGACGATGATGGCCAGCATGTGCGCGTGCTGGGCCACGATGGTCCGCTGGACAGCGTGTTCGACACGGTGTTCTTCGCCATCGGCCGGCGTGGCAACTCCACCGATATCGGCCTGGAGCAGGTCGGTGTGGCGGTGGGTGACCGCGGCGAGGTGATCGTCGATGAGTGGCAGGACACGTCCGTGCCAAGCATCCACGCGGTGGGGGACATCGGCGGCAAGGTGGGCCTGACGCCGGTGGCGATCGCCGCTGCGCGGCATCTGATGGACCGGCTGTTCGGCGGCAAGCCGGACGCGAAAATGGACTATGAAAACGTCCCCAGCGTGGTGTTCTCGCATCCCCCGTTGGGCATGGTCGGCCTGGGCGAAGAGGAGGCGCGCGCCCGGTACGGCGAGGTGCGCACCTACCACAGCAATTTCCGGCCGATGCTGCAGGCGCTGGCCGACGGCACCCAGCGCAGCATGTTCAAGCTGGTCTGCGTGGGCGCCGAAGAACGCGTGGTCGGCGTCCACCTGCTGGGCGAGGCGGCCGACGAGATCCTGCAGGGATTCGCGGTGGCGGTGAAAATGGGCGCGACCAAGGCGCACTTCGACGACACCGTGGCGATTCATCCCACCTCCTCGGAAGAGATCGTGCTGATGCGCGGCTGAGCGCGTAGTGCCGACCTCGGTCGGCATGCAGCACGACGAAGGGCAGGGCCGCACCCGTGCGATAATGGCGCGCTGTATGAGCGCCCCTTCGCCTATCGCCACCTCGTCCACCCGCATCGCGCTGGGAGGCATCGGGCTGGCTGCGATCGGTGCGGTGGCAGCGTCCGGCAAGGCCGTCATCGTGAAGCTGGGCCTGCGCCATGGCGTGGATCCGACCACATTGCTGGCGCTGCGCATGGCGATGGCGTTTCCGCTGTTCCTGCTGCTGGCCTGGGGGTCCTCGCGCCGTGCCGCATCGCTGGGCTGGGCTGACCGCGCGCGCATCCTGTGGCTGGGTTTCACCGGCTATTACCTGTCCAGCTGGCTGGATTTCCAGGGGCTGCAGTACATCAGCGTGACGCTGGAACGACTGATCCTGTACCTCAACCCGACCCTGGTGCTGCTGATCAACGTACTGCTGGCGCGGCAACGCCCGGGCCGTTGGCAACTGGCCGCGCTGGCGCTCAGCTACGCCGGCGTACTGGTGGCGTTCGGCCACGACCTGCAGCGCGAAGGCGGGCAGATCGTGCTTGGCAGTCTGCTGGTGCTCGGCAGTGCGATCAGCTACGCGCTGTATCTGTTCGGCAGCGGGCAGGTGGTGGCGCGCATCGGCGCGGTGCGGCTGACCGCGCAGGCCAGCTGCGTGGCCTGCGTGCTGGTGCTGCTGCATTTCGGCCTGACCCATCCATGGCCGCTGCTGTGGCAGGCACCGGCAGCGGTGCAGTGGCTGTCGCTGGTCAACGCAACGGTCTGTACGGTGCTGCCGGTGATGGCGATCATGCTGGCGGTCAAGCGCATCGGCTCGTCGCTGGCCGCGCAGGTCGGTATGCTCGGGCCGGTTTCCACGATCGTGATGAGTCTATGGCTGCTCGACGAACCGATGGGCCCGGCGCAGATCGCCGGCACCGTGCTGGTGCTGTGCGGGGTGCTGCTGGTGACCCGCCTGCGGCGCTGACCCCGGAGCAGGCGCGCGAGCGCATCCTGGCGGTGATCCGCGCCATTCCGGCCGGGCAGGTGATGGGATACGGGCAGGTTGCCGCGCGCGCCGGGTTGCCGGGCAGGGCGCGGCTGACCGCGCGCGTGCTGGGCATGAACGATGATCCGCAGCTGCCGTGGCACCGCGTGCTGCGCGCGGATGGCCGCATCGCCATGCCGGAAGGTTCGCGCGGCTGGCGCGAGCAGAGCCAGCGCCTGCGTGCCGAAGGCGTGGTGGTGGAACGAGGGCGCGTGCGGATGCCTGCGCTGGATCCGGCGCAGGCGCTGGACGCGGAGATCTGGGGACCGCGCTGAGCGTGCTAGCGGGCTGAACGCGTGAGCGGCTGAAGACAACGCCATCCACGGGCGCTGCCGTTATGATGGAGGCCGTTCCAGAGGATGCCCCCATGCTTCCGCGACTGCCCACCGTTACCAAGGCGTTGCTGATCGCCAACGCGATCCTGTTCCTGCTGCAGCAGCCGTTCCTGCTGGGCGATGCCACCTTCGCACCGTTCATGCTGCAACCGCTGCAGGGCAGCTTCGATGCCTTTTCGCCCGGCGGCAATTTCCAGCCGTGGCAGCTGCTGACCTACGGTTTCCTGCACGGCAGCTTCGGCCATCTGTTCTTCAACATGCTCGCCGTTTTCATGTTCGGCGCACCGCTGGAACAGACCTGGGGCGAGAAGCGCTTCCTGACCTTCTACCTGGTCTGCGTGGCCGGCGCGGGCCTGTGCCAGCTGTTGGTGGGCAGCCTGATGGAAAATCCGGCCACGGTGCTGGGGGCTTCCGGCGGCGTGTTCGGCCTGCTGCTGGCCTACGGCATGCTGTTCCCGAACCAGCGGGTGATGCTGCTGTTCCCGCCGATTCCGATGAAGGCGCGCACCTTCGTGATCCTGTTCGGCGTAGGCGAACTGGTGCTGGGCGCCACCGGCTGGCAGCCGGGCGTGGCCCACTTCGCGCACCTGGGTGGCATGTTGTTCGGCTGGTTGCTGATCCGCTATTGGCGCGGCCAGCCGCCGTTCAAGCCGCGCCCACCGGGCCCGCCGAAGCGCCCGAACCACCTGCGCTCGATCAAGTAAGACAGGCCAGGGGAGTGGCGGCCGCTGGCCGTCACGTGCGCTCACCGGATGGCGGCCTCGATGGTGGCGATGTCGATCCTGTGCATGGTCATCATGGCGTCGAAGGCGCGCTTGGCCAGCGCCTTGTCTTTACTGGTGACGGACTCCAGCAGGATACGTGGGGTGATCTGCCAGGACACGCCCCAGCGGTCCTTGCACCAGCCGCAGGCGCTTTGCTGGCCCCCGTTGCCGACGATGGCATTCCACAGCCGGTCGGTCTCGGCCTGGTCTTCGGTGGCAACCTGCAGCGAAAACGCTTCGGTCTGGCGGAAGGCGGGGCCACCATTGAGGCCGACGCAGGGCAGCCCGCAGACGGTGAACTCCACCGTCAGCACGTCGCCCTGGCTGCCTGATGGAAAGTCACCCGGCGCATGGTGGACGGCGACCACCCTGCTGTCCGGGAAGGTCTGTGCGTAGAAGGTGGCCGCTTCCAGCGCGCCGTTGTCGTACCAGATGCAGACCGTGTTCTTGTGGACCATGGTGGTGCTCCCTCAGGGACGAGCGTGCAGCGATAGCACGGCCAGTGTTAATCCCGGATCGTGCTCTACCGAGCCGCTGCCACGCTACCCTGTCGGCAGCGCGGACACGGACGCAACGCCACGCCGGCATCGGTCTGAACCTCATGCGCGCGGTGGTGGGCTATGCCGGCGCGCCGGTGATGCTGCGTCGCGAGGGCTGCGATGCACCCGGCAGCTCAACCTGCTGGCCACCGCGCGTCATCGCCTGCGCCTGCCTTCGCTGCAGCCGCTGTCCCCGCTGTCCCCGCTGTCCATCGGGTGCTGAACCGGCTGAAGTCCGGCGAGCATCGCGGCGGCATGATCGTACGCGCCGCTTCGCCGGCAGGACCTTCTCTTCGCTGCAGAGCGCGGGCGTGGGCCGCAACGGAGCCCTGCTGGTCGAACGCTTCGGGCTGATCGACCTCGCCCTGGCGCTGGTGGTGGACGGCGGCCGGCTGCAGTTGCTGCCGCGGCGCTGGTCGGTGTGGGGCGTGCCGGGGCGGATCGTGGCCTATCGAGGAACGCTGGACGCGGACCAGAGTGAAATGCGGATGTCGCGAGTGGCCGGAACCCCGCTTCCGGCTGTCGCGCCTGTGTGACCGGGGCAAGCTGATTGCGTAACCGAGCGCCGTCATCGACCCCGAAACGCTCTCATGTCGTTTTCGTCATAGGCCTGCGGTTCAGCTGCTTGTTCAACTTGCGTTGCAGATCTGCGGTGGACCGCGGCCTGCTTCCCCTTGGACAAGGAGTTTGCATGAGCAGCATCAAGCGGGCCGCAACATTGAAGCGGACCAGCATCGTCGTGGCCCTGATGTCGATCATCGGCGCGGCCTCCGCACAGAGCACCACCGGCTCGCTGTACGGCAGCGCACCGGGCGCTGCGGGCGCTTCGATCATCGTGGAGAGCGACAGCGGCCTGAAGCGAACCGTGGAGGTGAACGCCAACGGCCGCTACACCCTCGGTGCGCTGCCGGTCGGCAAGTACACCGTGACCCTGCAGCGTGATGGAAAAGTGGTGCAGCAGCGCGACAACGTGCAGCTGAAGGTCGGTGCGGGCACCGATGTCTCCTTCGCCGAAGCGGCGGCCACCACGCTGGAAACCGTGACCGTGACGGCGGCCCAGCTGCCGAAGATCGATGTCACCAACACCGTCTCGCGCTCGGTGATCACCTCCGAACAGCTGGATGTGCTGCCGCTGGGCCGCAGTGCCGAAGCGATCGCGCTGCTGGCGCCGGGCGTGGTCGCGGGCAGTGGCGCGTTCCTCAACGGTTCGCGTGCTTCGCTGTCCTTCGGCGGCGCCAGCGTCAGTGAGAACGCGTACTACCTCAACGGCTTCAATGCCACCAATCCGCTCAACAACATCGGCGGGGTGAGCCTGCCCTACGGTTCGATCGACCAGCAGGAAACCTTCACTGGCGGCTACGGGGCCAGTTACGGACGCTCCACCGGCGGGGTGATCAACCAGCTCGGCAAGCGCGGGACCAACCAGTGGCATTACGGTGTCCAGGCCACCTGGCAGCCGGGTTCGCTGGCCGAATCGCCGCGCGATATCCGCTACCCCGGTGCTTCGCTGCCGCCCGGCTATGAACTGCAGGATCCCACCCTTCCCGGTTCGCTGTACCGTTCGCGGCGCGGCGACAGGGCCGACCGGACCACCTACAGTGGCTATGTCAGCGGCCCGCTGATCGAAGACCGGCTGTTCTTCCACCTGGCCGGCGAGTACGACCGGTCCAGCGGTGCTCTGACCAACAGCATCGAGTCGGCACAGCAGGGCAGGCGGCATTACACCCTGGATGCGCCGAAGTTCTACGGCAAGATCGACTGGAACATCAACGACAGCAATACGCTGGAGTACACCCGCATCCAGAATACGGATCGCTACGACGCCTACTACCGTGCCTACGACTACCCGACACGGCAGGAAGGCGAGCGCACCGGCACGTTCGCCAACACCACCAAGCTCAAAGACAACTTCGATATCTTCAAGTTCACCAGCTACCTCAGCGACGACCTGACGCTGAGCGCGCTGTGGGGGCGCAGCAGGCAGCGCAACCTGGACGCGAATCCGCTGGATTCGTCCAACCCGTTCATCAGCGGCGCCAACAACCAGGATCCCTCCATCACCGGCGGCACGCCGATCCGCAATGACCAGCCCGCCATCAATGACAAGGCCTCCAATGCGGGCAGCACGACGCGCGGCCTGCGCGTGGACCTGGAGTACCGCATCGGCGACCACGAGCTCACCGCCGGCATCGACAACATGACCTTCCAGGCCAACAACGAGGGCCAGGCGATGACCGGTCCCGGCCATGCGTGGATCTATTCGCGCGTTGCCCCGGGCTCCTCGCCGTCGCCGGGCTTCGGTATCACCCCGCCCGGCGGTGACGGCTACTTCGTGCAGAAGTACATCTTCTCCAGCACCACCAGCATGTCGCTGCAGCAGAAAGCGTATTACCTGCAAGACCGCTGGCAGGTGACCCCGGACTGGCTGCTGACCCTGGGCCTGCGCAACGACAAGTTCACCAACTACAACAGCGCCGGTGTCGCCTATGTGGAAAGTGGTGACCAATGGGCCCCGCGGCTGGGCGCGGCGTGGGATGTGTTCGGCGATTCCTCGTTGAAGGTATTCGCCAACCTGGGGCGCTACTACCTGGCGCTGCCCAACAGCGTGGCCATCCGCGGTGCATCGGCGTCGACGTATACCCGCGAATACTTCACCTACAGTGGCATCGATGCCAACGGCAACCCGACTGGCCTGACCGCGCTGGGACCGGGTCCGGTCTCTTCCAACAACGAGTACGGGCAGACGCCTGACCCGCGCAGCGTGGCCCCGGCGGACCTGAAGTCGCAATACCAGGATGAGCTGATCCTGGGCTTCGAAAAGACCCTCGGCGATTCCTGGAACAGCGGCGCCAAGGCGACCTACCGTCGCCTGCAGACCGCGATCGACGACACCTGCGATGCCGGCCGCATCGGTGACAAGCTGGACGCGATGGGAGTGGATCCCAGCACACTGGATATCCCCGGCTGCGTGATCTTCAACCCAGGAAAGCGCAACACCTTCCTGGTGAAGAAGCGCGACGGCTCGGGCTATGTCCCGGTGAGCATGAGTGGCGAAGATTGGGGGCTGGGTGGGCAGAAGGCCAAGCGTGACTATGTGGCAGTGGATCTGTTCATCGAGCACCCGATGCGCAACAACTGGTACGGCCGCGTGGACTACACCTGGTCGCGCAACTTCGGCAACACCGAGGGCCAGGTGAAGTCGGACCTGGGCCAGGACGATGTGTCCAAGACCCAGGATTGGGATTCGTCGTACCTGATGGAATACGCCGGCGGCTACCTGGCCAACGACCGTCGCCACCAGTTGAAGGGTTACGGCGCCTACCAGTTCACCGACGAATGGACGGCCTCGGCCACGCTGCGGGTGATGTCCGGTGCACCGAAGACCTGCCTGGGCTTCTATGGGGCAGACGAGAGTGACCCGGTCGGTTACGGATCGTCGTACCACTACTGCAATGGCAGCCCGTCGCGCCCCGGCGATGCCGGTCGCCAGCCGTGGACCGCCCGCGTCGATCTCGGCGTGATGTATCGCCCTGCGTTCGCGCAGAAGCGGCTCGCGTTCGGTCTGGATGTGTTCAACGTGTTCAACCAGCGCCGCCCGCTGCAGTCCGAGAGCAAGTACGAGGAGGGTCCGTACACCGGCTCCAATACCTACGGCATCGGGACCTACTTCACGGCACCGCGCTCGGCCCGGCTGACCGCCTCGTACGATTTCTGACGATCGGACGCTGCACCGGCCACGAAAAAGGGCGCCCCTCCGGGCGCCCTTCCTGTTGCTGCCGAAACAGCCGGCTCAACGCCAGACGCGGATCTGTTCGGCGTCGGTACGCTGCATCGGCTGGCCGGGCTTGCAGGTGAAGCTGGCGCCGAAGGCCGGCAGGTTGGCCAGCGGGCCATTGGTGCGCCACTTGCCCGGTGCTTCGATGTCCATGCTGGCACGTGCCGCTGCTTCGTTGGGCGACAGCTGCTGCGGCCACAGGGCGGCCCAGGCAGTGAAGAAGCCCTGCTGGTCAGCCGGCTTGGCGTTGGCTTCGACGGCGCGGTAGGCATCCCAGGCAAGTTCCAGCCCGGCCAGGTCGGCCAGGTTGTTGTCCGCGGTGAGCGTGCCGTTGACCTTGGCACCCTTCACGCCCGGGAAATCGTAGGCGCTGTACTGCGTGGCCATGCGCGTGCCGAGCAGGGTCCAGGCGGTCTTGTCGGCCGGGGTCCACCAACTGCGCAGTTCGCCACGTGCGTCGATCAGCGCGCCCTTGGCGTCGATCGCACGGGTCAGCTCATGGCCGACCAGTGCGCCGTAGCTGCCGAACTTGTTGGCCGCGCTGGACTGGGCGTTGAAGATCGGGCCCTGCAGGGCGGCGGCGGTGACGATCAGGCGGTTCTGCGCCAGGTCATACGCCAGCGACGGCTGCTGCGGCAGCACGTCCCAGCGACGGTCTGCGTTGCCGCGGCCGATGCGCTTCATTTCTTCGCGGTGGCGCCAGGTGGAAGCGATCAGCATGTTGCCGCCGAAGCTGCCACGGCCCATCGGCTGCACGCTGTAATCCAGATCGCGCAGCGGGGTGCCGATCTCGATCTTCAACGCGCCCAGCTTGGCTTCCGCTTCGGCCTTGGCTTCGGCGCTCAGCCAGGTGCTGCGCTTGACCGCTTCGATCTGCGTTTCGCGCAGCTTGTCGATGATCCAGGCCGCCTGGCGGCGATCTTCGGCGCTCAGGTGCTTGGCGGCGTACTCGCGGCCGAGCATTGGACCGGCGGCGACGTTGATCGCATCCAGCACCTGCTCCCAGCGCGGGGCGGGCAGGGTCTGTGCACGCAGCACGCGGCCACGGAATTCGAACTCGGCGTCACGGTAGGCCTTGGACAGGTACGGTGCCATCGCATCGCCCACGCGCCAGCGCAGGTAGGCCTTCCACTGGTCCGGCTTGATCCGGGTGACCATGCCGTCCAGCGCCTGGAACAGCGCGGCGTCGGACAGCGACACCAGGTCGTCGTTGACGCCCTGCACCTTCAGGAACGCGTCCAGCTGCAGGTTCTTGTAGCGCCCGTTGAGGTCGCGGGTGGAGATCGGCGCGTAGTTGCGGAACGGGTTGTTGAGGTCGGCCAGCGACTGCGCGTTGCGCGCCAGTTCGGTTTCCAGCGCGATCACCGAGGCGACCTCGGCATCCAGCTTGGCCGCAGGGGTGCCGGTGAGCGCCAGGATCTGCTTGACGTAGGCGCGGTAGCGGCCCATCACCGCGACGGTGTCGGCGTCGGTGCGGGTGTAGAAGGCCGGGTCCGGCAGGCCCATGCCGCCCTGCATGAAGTAGCCGATGTGGCGGTCCAGCGCCTTCAGGTCAACGTCCGGGCTGAAGTTGAACGCCACCGGGATGCCGACCTGGTGCAGGGCGGCGATCGAAGCGGGGACATCCTTGGCGCGCTTGATCGCATTGATGCGGGTCAGCAGCGGGGCGATCGGGTTGGAGCCATCGGCTTCCACCGCCGCTTCATCCAGGCCGCTGGCCCAGAAGTCACCGAGCAGCTTCTGCACGTTGCCCTGCGGGCTGGCCATGGCGCCGTCCAGCAGTTCACGCTGCTGCAGGCGGCTGCGCTCGACCAGTTGCCCCAGCGCGGTGGTGGCGCCGGTCTGCGGAACCGGGTTGGCCTTCAGCCAGGCGGCATTGGCCGCGTCGTGGAAATCGGTGCACTGCGCGCTGACGGCCGGCGCACGCGCGGCCTTCTTCTTGGCGGCGAGCGCATCGTGGACGGGAACCAGCATGGCCAGGCTGACGCCCAGGGAGATGGCAAGCGGACGAAGAGTGGGCATGTAGAGCAAATCCATGATGGATTAAGGGCGGGCGAACTATAGCAAGCCAGACATGTGCACGGCATGCACGCCAGCGCCGGTCACCCCGCGGCCGGCATCGCCAACGAAAAGGCCCGGGTTTCCCCGGGCCTCGCTTTCAATGCGGCGTCAGCCGTGGCTTACCAGATCACGACCTTGGCATCGCCAGCGCGCGACATCGGCGAACCGGCCTTGCACTGGAACGCGGCGGCGAAGGTCGGCAGGTTCGACGGCGCGCCCATCGCGCGGAACTGCGCCGGTGCGTGCGGATCGGTGGCCAGGCGGACCTTGGCGTTCTCCGGGGTGTACTTGGTGCGCCACACGGTGGCCCAGTTGAAGAAGAAGCGCTGGTCGCGGGTGAAGCCATCGACCTTCGGATCTTCCTTGCCGGCCGATGCCTTCTGCAGCGCATCGTAGGCGGTTGCCAGGCCGCCCAGATCGGCGATGTTCTCGCCCAGGGTCAGGCTGCCATCGACGGCCTGGCCATCCACCTTGTACTCGTTGAACTGCTTGACCAGCTTGCCGGTCAGGCCGGAGAAGTTCTTGCTGTCCGCTTCGGTCCACCAGTTCTCGAAGTTGCCGGTCGGTCCAAAACGGCTGCCCTGGTCGTCGTAACCATGGGTCATCTCGTGGCCGATCACCGCACCGATGCCGCCGTAGTTCAGCGCGTCGTCGGCGTTGGGATCGAAGAACGGCGGCTGCAGGATGGCGGCCGGGAACACGATCTCGTTCTGCAGTGGGTTGTAGTAGGCGTTGACGGTCTGCGGGGTCATGCCCCACTCGGTCTTGTCCACCGGCTGGCCGACCTTGGCCAGGTTGAACTTGTAGTTGAAGGCGTTGGCGGCGCGGACGTTGCCGAGGAAGCTGTCACGGCCGGTTTCCAGGCCGGACCAGTCACGCCACTTGTCCGGGTAACCGATCTTCGGGGTGAAGGTTTCCCACTTGGCGATCGCCTTGGCCTTGGTCTCATCGCTCATCCAGGTCAGGCCCTGGATGCGCTCCTTGAGCGAATCGGCCAGGTTCTTCACCAGCGTTTCCATCTTCGCCTTGGCTTCCGGCGAGAAGGCGACCTTGACGTACAGCTGGCCGAACGCTTCGCCGGCACCGTTTTCGATGGTGCCCAGCACGCGCTTCCAGCGCGGCTTCTGTTCCTTCTGGCCGTTGAGGGTCTTGCCGTAGAAGGCGTAGTTCTCATTGGCGAAGGCATCGCTCAGGTACGGCGATGCGCTGTCCACGGTGTGGAAGCGCAGGTAGGCGCGCCACACGGCCGGATCGGTATCACCCAGCGCCTTGCTGACTTCTTCATGGAAGGCCGGGATGGCCAGCGAGAACTTCTCCGGCGCGGCCACGCCCTGGCTCTTGAAGAACTCGGTCCAGCTGAAGTTCGGGGTCAGGGTATCGGCTTCGGCCAGGGTGACCGGGTGGTAGTACAGCGAGACGTCGCGCGACAGTTCGACGCTGGACTTGGAGGCCTTGGCCAGGCGGGTTTCGAACTTGATGACCTCGGCCGCCTGGGTGGCGGCGTCGGCGGCCGGCACGCCGGCCAGCTCCAGTACCTTGGCCACGTGGGCCTGGTAGGCCTGCAGCTTGTCGGCCTTGGCCGCGTCGGTATAGAAGGTCTTGTCCGGCAGGCCCAGGCCGCCCTGGCTGGCGTAGGCCATGTTCACGGCGGAATTCTTGAAGTCCGCTTCGGCGCCGAAGCCGAACAGCACGTTCTCACCCTTGGCGGCGGTGTCACGCAGGTAGGCGGCGATGGCGGCCTTGTCGGACAGCGCGTCGATGGCAGCCAGGTCAGCCTTCAACGGCTCGATGCCCTGGGCGTTGATCTTGGCTTCGTCCATGCCGGTGGCCCACAGGTCACCGACCACCTTTTCGATGTGGTTCGGGTTCTTGACGTGCGCGACCTGCTCGGCCAGCTGGTGCTGGGCGGCGACCGAACGTTCGTCGAGGATGGTGAAGGCGCCCCAGCTGGTGCGGTCGGCCGGGATTTCATTGGCGGCCAGCCACTTGCTGTTGACGTAGTCGCCGAAGGCGGTGCACGCGTCCAGCGTGGTGTCCAGGTCGCTGGGCTGGAAGGCGTTGTACGCCGGCAGCTTGGCCTGGTCCAGGGTGTAGGTGTGGGCTTCGGTGGCGGCGGCCGGGGTGGAGGCGGCGCCTTCCTTGGCCGGGGTTTCGCTCTTGCCGCAGCCGACCAGCGCGGCCGAAACGGCCAGGGTCAGCAGGACGATCTTGGGAGTACGGGTCACTTTTGTATGGCCTCCAGGCCGCGTGATGTCTGGGAAGGTTCCCAGAGGGCTGTAGGCCGGACGATACGCCTCCGGCCAAGCCTGCAAGGGTGTCGAAGGTCATGTCGGGGCGCAAGAGGCTTCGCCGGACAGGCTCGGCAAACGCAGGGCGGTGCCCGCATCAAGACGGCACACCAAGCAGGCCAGGAGCGGCACGTGACCCACCGGCTTGTATCATGGCAGCCGACCGTCTTTAAGATTCCGGAGCACCGCAGTGAACAACCCGCAACGCCGCCCCCACGCCAGCCAGGTCCAGAAAGGACTGAGCCCGCATGCGCGCATCCGCAACGTCGTCGCGGTGGGCTCGGGCAAGGGCGGGGTCGGCAAGAGCACCACGTCGGTGAACCTGGCGGTGGCCCTGCAGCAGCTGGGCGTGCGCGTGGGGCTGCTGGATGCGGACATCTACGGCCCGTCGGTGCCGGCGATGATGGGTCTGTCCGGCCGTCCGGAAAGCCCGGACAACAAGAGCATCGAGCCGCCGCGCGCGTTCGGCGTGGACACCATGTCGATCGGCTACCTGATCGAGGACGAGACGCCGATGATCTGGCGCGGCCCGATGGCGACCTCGGCGATGACCCAGTTCTTCAACGACACCCTGTGGGACGACCTGGACGTGCTGCTGATCGACCTGCCGCCGGGCACCGGTGACATCCAGCTGACCCTGACCCAGAAGATTCCGCTGGCCGGCGCGGTGATCGTCACCACCCCGCAGGACATCGCCACCCTGGACGCGCGCAAGGCGCTGAAGATGTTCGAGAAGGTGGAAGTGCCGGTGCTGGGCATCGTGGAAAACATGGCCGTGCACACGTGCAGCAACTGCGGCCACGTGGAGCATCTGTTCGGTCACGGTGGCGGCGAAAAGATGGCGGCACAGTACGGCGTGCCGCTGCTGGGATCGCTGCCGCTGCAGATCGACATCCGCGAGCAGGGCGACGCCGGTACCCCGATCACCGCCGCGCAGCCCGAGTCCACTGCAGCGCAGGCCTACCGCCAGGCCGCCAGCCGGCTGCTGGAGGAGCTGGCCAAGCGTCCGCGCGCGTCGATCCCGATCCTGTCCTCGCTGCTCTGAGCGGATCGGGCCTGTAGAATCAGCTCCCGGGCGCGCGCCCGTCCCTCCCAGCCAGGACTTAGCATGAGCATCAAGAGTGACCGTTGGATCCGCCGCATGTCCGAACAGCACGGCATGATCGAGCCGTTCGAAGCCGGGCAGGTGAAGCAGGCCAACGGCGAGCGCATCGTCAGCTATGGCACGTCCAGTTATGGCTACGACGTGCGCTGCTCGCGCGAGTTCAAGGTGTTCACCAACATCAATTCCACCATCGTGGACCCCAAGCACTTCGACCCGAAGAGCTTCGTGGACGTGGTGGGCGATGAGTGCATCATTCCGCCCAACAGCTTCGCGCTGGCGCGCACGGTGGAGTTCTTCCGCATCCCGCGCGATACGCTGGTCGTGTGCCTGGGCAAGAGCACCTACGCGCGTTGCGGCATCATCGTCAACGTGACCCCGCTGGAGCCGGAGTGGGAAGGCCACGTGACCCTGGAATTCAGCAACACCACGCCGCTGCCGGCGCGCATCTACGCCAACGAAGGCGTGGCCCAGATGCTGTTCTTCCAGGCCGACCAGGATGACATCTGCGAGACGTCCTACAAGGACCGTGGCGGCAAGTACCAGGGCCAGACCGGCGTCACTCTGCCGCGCACCTGAGCGTCCGTGGCGTGCCGGCCCGACAGGACCGGCACCGCCGGGCCGTGGCTTACTTGCCGCGGCCGAACAGCATGCCGATGCCTACCGCCACCAGGCCGACCGGCCACCAGGTGGTGAGCAGGCGGGTGAAGTTCATGTTGGTCCAGCCGAGGTTGGTGGCGAGCATGAAAAGCCCGACCAGGATCAGCAGGATGGCAGCGACTAGATTGAAACGCATCGGAGTCTGCGAACGCTCAAGGGTGGGGCGGATATCCTAGCTTGTCCTTCCAGTGCGCGACACGCCGCTGCAGTTCGTCGGCATCATGCCGATGCGCCTGGCCGCTGCCCCAGACCGGTCCGGGCCAGGCCGGATCGCCCTCGTGGCGGCCGATCACGTGGAAATGCAGCTGGCGCACGATGTTGCCCAGCGCCCCGATGTTGATCTTCTCCACCCCGTCTTCGGACTTCAGCGCCTTGGAGGTGCGGTTGAGTTCGGTGCGCAGCTTGTCCTGCTGCTCGCCGTCCAGTTCGATCCATTCGGTGATGCCGGCCAACCGCGGCACGATCACCAGCCACGGAAAGCGTTCGTCGTTCATCAGCCTGATCTGGGACAGGGGGCCGTCGGCCACCAGTACGCTGTCGTTGGCCAGGCGCGTATCCAGTTCAAAATCGCTCATCCAAGATGCTCCGTGAAGAAGTCCAGGGTGCGTTGCAGCGCCAGGGCGGCGCTGTCTGGATCATACGCATGTCCGACGTCGCGGTTGAAGCCATGGTCGGCCGGGTAGACGAAGGTTTCCATCTTGGGCAGCTTTTCGCGGTGGGCGGCGATGGCCTCCGGCGGGATGCTCTTGTCCAGCGCGCCGAAGTGAAACATCACCGGCGCCTTCGGGGTCTCATCGAGGAACTGCACGTTGCGCGCCCCGTAGTAGCTGACCGAGGGCAGGCCCAGCCGCAGCGCGGCGAGCAGGGCGATGCTGCCACCCCAGCAGTAGCCCACCGTGCCGACCTTGCCGTGGCCGGCCAGCCGGGTAGCCGCGGCACGCACCAGCACCAGCGACTTTTCCACGCCGATGGCGTTGACCGCATCCAAGCCGGCCTTGACCCCGTCGTTGTCGTAGGGGAGCTCCAGCGGCTTGCTGCCATCGGCATCATCGAGCAGGTCGAAGAAGGACGGCGCCAGCACCGCATAGCCTTCGGCGGCGAAGCGCTCGGCCACCGAGCGCATGTGCTCGTTGACCCCGAAGATTTCCTGGATGACCACCAGGCCGCCGCGCGGGGTGCCTTCCGGCAGCGCCTCCCAGGCCCGGGCCTTGCCGTGGTGGGTATCCAAGGTGATCCAGTTGCCCATGGTGCGACGCCTCTTCAGAGTGATTTCGACAGCATTATCCTCCTCTGGGACGTCAGGGCGGTGTCAGCTCAGCGGCATCCCAGGTGTTGTGGTTGCTTGCCCTGCGCCCTCAAATCGGCAAGAAAGGCCTCGAATTTGGCCATCGCCGCCTGCAGGCTCGGCTCGACGTACTCCACGCGGCGGACCACGGGTTGGCCGTTTTCGTACAGCTGATAGGAGCAGGTGTAGTTGTTGGCGGCGGCCTTGGCGGGCGGCAGGCCAGCGGCCAGAAGCACGGCGGCCAGGCAGGTGGCGGCAAAGGGTTTCATCGGGGACTCCTGTTGGAGGGATGCCGGCATCGTGCCGGCCCGGCGCGCGGGCGATGTCTTTCGCGCGCCCGTCGATCCTGTGGCTGGCCGGGCAGTCTGGCTATGCAGAATGCTGCGGAATCCCTGTGCAGATGGCGAGCGTGTCCTTACCGACGCCCGCTGCCGGCCGGGCAGGGTTCAGGGGCGCCCGGCGGGCCCGGTATACTTGTCCGATCCAGGCCCCCAGGCCACGCCCGGCCCAGGCCCCCAGAGTCCCGATCCATGTCCCTGCTGAACCCCAAAGTCGGCTTCGTCAGCCTTGGCTGTCCGAAGGCCCTCGTCGATTCCGAGCGCATCCTCACCCAGTTGCGGGTAGAGGGATACGACATCGTCCCGACCTACGACGCCGCCGACGTGGTGGTGGTCAACACCTGTGGCTTCATCGATTCGGCCGTGACCGAATCGCTGGATGCGATCGGCGAGGCGATGAACGCCAACGGCAAGGTGATCGTCACCGGCTGCCTGGGCAAGCGCCCGGAGCAGATCCGCGAGGCGTACCCGGACGTGCTGGCCGTGTCCGGGCCGCAGGACTACCAGAGCGTCATGGAAGCGGTGCATGCGGCAATTCCGCCGCGTCACGACCCCTTCGTGGACCTGGTGCCGGACTACGGGGTCAAGCTGACCCCGCGCCATTACGCGTACCTGAAGATTTCCGAGGGCTGCAACCACAAGTGCAGTTTCTGCATCATTCCTTCGATGCGCGGCAAGCTGGTTTCGCGGCCGGTGGATGAGGTGTTGCGCGAAGCCGAACGGCTGGTGCGCGGCGGTGTGCGCGAACTGCTGGTGGTGTCCCAGGACACCTCCGCCTACGGCGTGGACGTGAAGTACGCCGAGCGCATGTGGCGCGACAAGGCCTACCAGACGCGGATGAAGTCGCTGTGCGAAGGTCTGTCCGAGCTGGATGCCTGGGTGCGGATGCACTACGTCTACCCGTACCCGCACGTGGACGAGATGGTGCCGCTGATGGCGGAAAACCGGATCCTGCCGTACCTGGACATTCCGTTCCAGCACGCCAGCCCCCGCATTCTGCGGCTGATGAAGCGTCCCGGCGCGGTGGAAAAGACCCTGGAGCGGGTGCAGAACTGGCGCCGCATCGCACCGGACATCACGGTGCGCTCGACCTTCATCGTCGGCTTCCCCGGCGAAACCGAAGCCGAGTTCGAAGAGCTGCTGTCGTTCCTGGACGAGGCGCAGCTGGACCGTGTCGGTGCGTTCGCCTATTCGCCGGTGGAAGGCGCCACGGCCAACGACCTGCCCGATCCGGTGCCGGAAGAAGTGAAGCAGGAACGCCTGGCGCGTTTCATGGAAAAGCAGGCGCAGATTTCCGCCTCGCGGCTTGAAGCCAAGATCGGCACCGTGCAGCAGTGCCTGGTCGATGCGATCGAAGGCGATATCGCGGTGGCGCGTTCCAAGGCCGACGCACCGGAGATCGACGGGCTGGTGCATATCCAGAATGCCGATGAGGTGACCCTGCGGGTCGGCGATTTCGTCGACGTGGAAATCACCGAAAGCGATGAGCACGATCTGTACGGCGATGCATTGCCGCCGACCGCTGTGCCCGCCGCGCGCAAGGCACTCGATCTGAAAATGCTGTGACCCATCCGGAAGCGCCGGATCCCGGGTGGGTGACGACCGTTGGCCGTCACGCTTCGGCTTCCAGCGCGACCCGCCGCCGCTTCGTCGCGCCACCGCGCGAGGCGGTGGATGCGGCCTGCTTCGTGCATCCGCTGTTTGACGCACTGGCGCCGTTTTCCCGGCTGCTGGCGGGTGCGGAGTGGCCTTCCATCGAAATGCTCAACGGCGTGCTGCCATTGCAGGACAAGCGGCTGGTCGAGCAGGACGCGGCCTTGCTCGCCGATGGCCGGCACTATGAGCAGCGCATTGCCGAAACAGGCAGCATCGCCACCCGTGCCAGCAACTGGCACGACCTGTTCAACGCGCTGGTCTGGGCGCGCCATCCAGCGATCAAGCGGGCGCTCAATACCCGTCAGTGCCTGCACATCCGGCAGATGGGCGCGCACGTCCGCAACCGCGCGCAGGCCGCGCTGACCCAGTTCGACGAATCCGGTGTGATCGTGCGGGTGCGTGACGCCCGCCTGCTCGCGGCGTGGAATGCGCACGACTGGCAGGCGCTGTTCGTGCAGGGGGCAGGGCAGTGGGCGAGTGGGGACATCGCCGTGGCAGCGGTGATCGGCCATGCGCTGATGGAGCAGGCACTGCTGCCGACGCGACTGCTGGTGGGCAAATGCCTGGTGGTGCAGGGCGAGGATGACGCTGCCTGCATCGCGGCGGTGGCGCTTGCGCTGGACGAGGGTGCGGTGCTGCAGGATCCGTTGGAGCTGCGGCCGTTGCCGCTGGCCGGCATCCCAGGCTGGCACCCGCGGCAGGACGCCGGGTTGTACGAACAGACGGCGTATTTCCGTCCGCTGCGGGCTGGGCGCGGGTATCCGCCGCCGCTGTAGGTCGGTGATTCTCCGTTCGCGCCCTGCGCGGCCTGGTGCAACCGGCGCGGCGTGTTTCGGTAGCGCCGAGCCACGCTCGGCGGCTTCTAGGGCGGCCGCGCAATGCGCTCGCCGAGCGTGGCTCGGCGCTACCGGTCCGGTGTTCCGGCGCCGTACTGCACGGACAGGATCGCGAAGCCGTGGCGGCCGCCCGGCAGGTCGACCTCGAACTCATCGTCCACGCGCTTCTTCAACAGGGCCCGCGCCAGCGGTGAGTCGATGCTGATCCAGCCGGTGGCGGCATCGGTTTCGTCCGGCCCGACGATGCGGTAACGGCTGATCTCCGCCGTGTCCACATTCTCCAATTCCACCCACGCGCCGAAGAACACCGCCTGCGGGTCGCTCGGTTCGCCATCGACCACGCGGAGCGCCTCCAGCCGCTTGCTGAGGTAGCGCACGCGGCGGTCGATCTCGCCCAGCTGCTTCTTGCGGTAGGTGTACTCGGCATTCTCCGAGCGGTCACCTTCGGCCGCGGCTGCGGCCAGTGCCTTCACCACTTCCGGGCGGCGCACGCGCCACAGGTCCTCCAGCTCGGCCTTCAGCCGTGCATGGCCGCCGGAGGTGATCAGCGCGGTGCTCTTTTCTGCGGGGGGACGCCAACGCGACATCTACTGCTCTCTACGCAACTGCAATGCGACAGCTTACGGACCTTCAGCGCTTTCCGCCGAAGATGCCACCGAGGATCCCGCGCACGATCTGGTTGCCCAGCCTGGTGCCCACCGTGCGCGTGGTCTGCTTGGCCATGGTTTCTATCATGCCCTGGCGTCGTTTGGTGCCGAAGATCGCATCCTTGATCGTCTGGCCGAACCCGCCGTCCTGCGCGTCGTCCTGCTCGCGCGTGCGCGCCTTGGGGGTGGAGGCCTGCTCGACGCTCTTCTGCGCGCGCTGGGCCAGCCGTTCTGCCGCCGATTCACGGTTGATGGCGGTGTCGTAGCGGCTGCCGACCGGGCTGCCGGCGCGCACCTGCGCACGTTCGGCTTCGGTGACCGGCCCCATCCGGCAGCGTGGCGGGGCGATCAGGGTCTGCTGCACCGGCATCGGGATGCCTTTGTCCTGCAGCGTGGACACCAGCGCTTCGCCGGTGCCCAGCGAGGACAGCACGCGTGCCACGTCCAGCTTCGGATTGGGCACGAAGGTTTCGGCAGCGGTCTTCACCGCCTTCTGGTCGCGCGGGGTGAATGCGCGCAGCGCATGCTGCACCCGGTTGCCCAGCTGGCCGAGGATGTTGGACGGCACGTCGTCGGGGAACTGCGAGCAGAAGTACACGCCCACGCCCTTGGAACGGATCAGCCGCACCACCTGTTCGATGCGCTGCACCAGGGCAGGGGGCGCATCGTTGAACAGCAGGTGGGCCTCGTCGAAGATGAAGACCAGCTTGGGTTTTTCCAGGTCGCCCACTTCCGGCAGGGTTTCAAACAGCTCGGACAGCAGCCACAGCAGGAAGGTCGAATACAGCTTCGGCTTCAGTACCAGCTGGTCGGCGGCGAGGATGCCGATGACCCCGCGGCCATCGTGGTTGACGCGCATGATGTCGGCCAGTTCCAGCGCCGGCTCGCCGAAGAACGCTTCGCCGCCATCCTGCGAGAGCCGCAGCAGGGCACGCTGGATCGCCGCCACCGATTGCGCACTGACCAGTCCGTATTCGGTGGAGATGTCCTTGCGCTCTTCGGCCACCAGCCCGAGCAGCGCGCGCAGGTCGTCCAGGTCCAGCAGCAGCAGGCCACGGTCGTCGGCCAGTTTGAACACGATGTCCATCACGCCGGCCTGGGTGTCGCTGAGCTCGAGGATGCGGGTCAGCAGGGTAGGGCCCATCTCGCTGACGGTGGTGCGCACCGGATGGCCCAGCTTGCCGTAGAGGTCCCAGAAAATGGCTGGGCTGGCGGCCGGCGCGTAGTCGGCCACTCCGATCTGCGCGGCACGCTGCAACAGCGCATCGCCGCCGGCGCCGACCACGGCCAGGCCGGACACATCGCCCTTCACGTCGGCCAAGAATACCGGCACGCCGATCCGCGAGAAACCTTCGGCCAGCGTCATCAGGGTCACTGTCTTGCCGGTGCCGGTGGCGCCGGCCACCAGTCCGTGGCGATTGCCGAGCTTGGGCAACAGGGTGACCGCTACGTCGTCGGTGATGCCTTTGCCGAGCAGAATCGGGTCCATGGTCCATCCCTTGTGATGAATGCGCGCAATGTTAACCGGCTGCACGGTGCGGGCCCTCTCCGGGTTGCCCGGATCGTGGCGGCACCGCTACTCTGCCTGCCTGATTCGCACACAGTGCCAAAAATGCCCGTTCCTGTCCTGCTTGTTCGTGGATTGCCCGTCCTGGCCCTTGCCAGCCTGCTGCTGGCCGTCCCCGACGCCCATGCGCAACGTGTTTCCAACCGTGACCGGGCCAAGGCCGAAGCGCTGCAGCAGCGCATGGGCGTGGCCGAGAAGCGCTATACCGACGCGCTGCTGCGCGTGGCCAATGCCGATCCCAAGGGCGCCGCCGAGGCCGATGCCGCGCTGGAAGACATGGAAGATGTGCTGAGCGAGTGCGTGGGACAGAAGGGCTGCCAGATGAGCACCCTGCTGGCCACCTACAAGCGCCTGCTCAAGCGCGATGCCGACGCCGAGGGCGAGGACAGCGTGGCCGACGAAGCCGGTGACACCCTGCAGGCCGACCCGGACCACATCGGGCCGTTGGCGGCCGACGTGCCCGAAGCGGCGCGCGCGGCGGCGCTGCTCAACGACAAGCGGCATGCCTTCGACAGCATGGTCGAGTACAACCCGGCCATCCAGGCCGGTATCCGGCGCTGGCTGACCGACATGCGCCCGGCGCTGCTGACCAGCTACGAGAACTACCAGAACGTGCGCGCGGTGATGTGGCCGGAATGGGAAAAGCGCGGCCTGCCCGAAGCGCTCTTGTTCGGCATCATGGCCAAGGAGTCCAATGGCCGCGTGCATGCCTCTTCGCGTGCCGGCGCCGCCGGCCTGATGCAGTTCATGCCGGCCACCGGCCGGCGTTTCGGGCTGGGTCCGGATGGCACCGGCTTCGATACCCGCTTCGATGCGCGCAGCGCAGCCGAAGCCAGCGCGACCTACCTCAACGAGCGCATGCGCCAGCTCAACAACAACATCGAACTGTCGTTGGCCGGCTACAACGGCGGCGAAGGGCGCGCGCTGCGCGTGTTCCGGCAGAACGCTGGACAGAGCTTCTGGGTGGACAGCGTCTACAACGAGTTCCCCGGCGAGACCAAGGACTACGTGCCGATGGTCATTGCCGCCGCCTGGATTTTCCTCCACCCGCAGCAGTACGGCGTGGAGTTCCCGAAGGTCAACGCACAGCCGGCGACGGTGCGCCTGGCCAAGTCCACCACGATCTATGAACTGACCATCTGCCTGGGCAGCCAGGGTACGCGCGATGGCTACATGCGCACGCTGCGCAACCTCAACCCGCGTTACGAAGCGGACGGCTGGATCCCGGCCGGCACGCTGATCAACGCCACCACCCGCATCGCCGGCCTGTACACGCGCAACTGCGTAAGCGGCCCGCGTGCTGACCTGGCACGCACCCTGATCACCGCTGATCTGAACGCGGCGATCGTGCGCCCGAGTGCGGCCAGCTTCACCGGCAGCGTGGCGGTGGGCGGGGTAGTGCCGGTGGCCGCAGCGGAAGCCAGCGTGGTGGGCACCGCTCCGACCGCCCCGGTAGTGGCGCCACGTCCCGCTGCGCCGCGCGCGCAGCCAGTGCGTTCGCACAAGGTGGGCAGGGGCGAGACGCTGGGCAGGATCGCCGCGAAGTTCAGCTGCGACGTGCCCACGCTGGCCCGCGCCAATGGCCTGAAGGCCCCGGCCTACAGCCTGCGCCAGGGCCAGACACTGAAGCTGCAGGGCTGCGGCAACTGACCAACCCGGTAGTGACGGCCGCTGGCCGTCATGTGGTTCCGCTGCCGTGGTGGGTGACGACCGGTGGTCGTCACGCTTCTGGATCTATTGCAGGTCGCGCAGGTTCAGGCGGCGCAGCGTGGGATTCTTCCACGCCGTGATGCCCGCCACGCTGAGCACCGCAAAACCGCCCAGCACCACCGCCGGCACCAGCCCCAGCCACTTGGCCATCGTGCCGGCATAGAACGCGCCGAGTTCGTTGGACGAACTGATGAAGATGCCGTTGATCGACGACACCCTGCCGCGCATTTCCTCCGGCGTGGCCAGCTGCAGGATGGTCGAACGCACCACCACCGACACGCCATCGAAGGCGCCGTAGAAAAGCAGGATCAGCGCCGACAGCCAGAAGTGGTGCGACAGCCCGAAGCCGATCACGCACAGCCCGAAGCCAGCCACCGCGAACAACAGCACGCGGCCGGCATGCTGCTGCAGCGGGTGGCGGGCCAGCCACAGGCCGACTGCGATGGACCCCAATGCCGGCGCCGCGCGCAGGATGCCCAGCCCTTCGGGCCCGTAATGCAGGATCTCCTGCAGGAAGGCCGGCAGCATCGCCACCACGCCGCCCAGCAGCACCGAGAACATGTCCAGCGCCATCGCTCCGACCATGATCCGGTTGCCGACCACGAAGCGCGCGCCTTCTGCGATGCTGCGGAAGATCGGCGCGGCTGGCCCGGCATGCACCGGCTCGCTCACCTTCAACGAGGCCAGGCAGGCCATCGCCATCACTGCAAAGCCGGTGGCAACGCCGTAGGCCACGCCCTTGCCGCCCCAGCCGACCAGTACGCCGCCCAACGCCGGTCCCACCACCATCCCGGCCTGGAAGAACACGCTGCCCAGCCCTGCGCCGCGGGCGAACTGGTGGCGCTCCAGCACCCGTGCGAACAGCGCGTTGTAGATCGGCGACAGGAAGGCCCGGACCATGCCGGTCAGCGCGATGGCGGCATAGATCGGCCATACGCCATGGAACGGCAGCCAGCCCAGTGCCACCGCGCACAGCACCAGTGCGGTGGCGACCAGTCCGGCGCAGGCCGCCATGCCCAGCCGGCGTCGTGGCAGATGGTCGACCAGGTAGCCGGCAAACGGGGCCACGCAGAAGAACGGCAACACTTCGGCCAGGCCGACCAGGCCCAGCGAAAAGGGATTGCGGGTTACTTCATAGATGTGCCAGCCCACCGTGACCGCAACCACCTGGTAGGACAGCATCGCGAAGATGCGGTAGGCCAGCAGCTGGCTGAAGCCCGGCCGCGCCAGCAGGGTGCGCGCGGTCTCTTCGGTGGGGGCCGGGAGACTCACGGGCGCGTGGAATGCAGCTGGGCCTGCGCGGTTTCGCGGATGAAGGCCAACATCGCGGCCACGCCGTTGCTGCGGGTGGGCGACAGGTGCCGCGACAGACCGATCTCCTGGATGTAGCTGGGTTCGGTGTCGATGATCTCCTGTGCGGAGCGCCCGGAGTACACCCGTAGCGCCAGGAAGATCAGCCCGGACACGATCGCCGAGTCACTGACCGCACGGAAGTGCAGGGCATCGGCATTGCCCTCCGGCACGATCCAGACCATCGACTGGCAACCCAGCAGGCGGTGCTCCTCGGTCTTCCATTCTTCCGGGAAGACCGGCAGCTTGCGGCCCAGGTCGATCAGGTACTGGTAGCGCTCGGACCAGTCCCCGAAGAAGGAGAACTCCTCGGCAATGGTGGTCTGGGCCTCGGCGGCGGTAGCTTCAAGCGGGAACGGGGAGTCGGTCATTTCGTTCTTCATCTGGCGGGGTGCGGCCGGCCGGGAGGGGCCGGCACGAGGGCGATCAGGCGCGCTTGCGCACCCAGCGCACGCCCTGTGCGGTGTCTTCCAGCACGATGCCTTCGGCGGCCAGCTGGTCGCGGATGGCGTCGGAGCGGGCGAAATCACGGGCCTGCTTGGCAGCGGCACGCGCGTCGATCAGCGCCTGGATGCGGGCATCGTCGTCGCTGCTGCCGCCGGCGGTACCGAACCATGCGGCGGGATCCTGCTGCAGCAGGCCCAGCGCCAGGCCGGCGCCCAGCAGATCCTGCTTCAGCTGCGCGCGCTCGGTTGGATCGGTGGCCTTGCGTGCTTCACCAGCGATGCGGGCCAGCTCGGCCAGCGCCAGCGGTGTGTTGAGGTCATCGTCCAGCGCGGCTTCCACCACCGCCGGTATGCGTGCAGCAGCCGGCAGGTCGGCGAGGTCGCGCAGGGTGCCGTACAGGCGGTCCAGGGTGCGCCCGGCCTGCTCGATCACCGCATCGGACCAGTCCAGTGGCTGGCGGTAATGCGCCGAAAGCAGGGCCAGGCGGAGGGCTTCGGGCGGATGCTTCTGGACCAGGTCGTGCACGCGCTCGATGTTGCCCAGCGACTTGCTCATCTTGGCGCCGCCGAAGTTCAGCATGCCGTTGTGCAGCCAGAACCGCGCGAAGATCTCACCGCCGTGCGCGCACTCACTCTGCGCGATTTCGTTCTCATGGTGCGGGAACTGCAGGTCCACGCCACCGGCATGGATGTCGATGGTCGGGCCCAGGTGGGCGGCGGCCATGGCCGAGCATTCGATGTGCCAGCCAGGGCGGCCACGGCCCCACGGCGAGTCCCAGCCGGGCAGATCGTCGCTGGAGGGCTTCCACAGCACGAAATCGCCGGCTGCACGCTTGTAAGGGGCTACTTCGACGCGGGCACCGGCCAGCATTTCCTCCGGATCCCGCCGGGAGAGCTCGCCGTAGCCCTCGAAGGTGTCCACCGCGAACAGCACGTGGCCTTCGGCGGCGTAGGCGTGTCCGCTGTCGATCAGCCGGGCGATCATCTCGATGATCTGCGGCATGTGTGCGGTGACTTCCGGTTCGATGTCCGGCGGCACCACGCCCAGCGCGGCCATGTCCTCGCGGTAGGCCGCGGCGAAACGGTCGGTGATGGTGCTGATCGGAACGCCCTGCTCGCGCGCGGCGGTGTTGATCTTGTCGTCCACGTCGGTGATGTTGCGGGCATAGCGCAGGGCGCCGAAGCGACGGCGCAGCAGGTCGGCCAGCACGCCGAACACCACCGGGCCGCGCGCGTTGCCGATGTGCACGTAGTTGTAGACCGTGGGGCCGCACACATACAGGGTCGGACAGGCCGGATCGAGCGGAGTGAACGTTTCCAGCTGGCGTGTCAGGTTGTTGTGCAGGCGCAGGGTCATGGTGGGGGCGCTGGGGGACAAGCCGTCGATTCTAGCGCTGCAGGGGCTCCCGGGGTACCGCGCGGGCTCATCCGGGCACGCCATGGGCTGGCCCCCTGCGCGGCGGACGGGTAATGTTCAGCCCCTTGGTGTCCGTGCTGCCTACACTATCAATGTGCCTTCGAACCCGTTGCCGATGAGATACCTCTTCCTTCCCGCACTGGCTGCCTGCCTGCTGGCCGGCCCTGCCATGGCCCAATCGGAAGAGGGCGAGCCGCGCAACCGGGTGGTGATCGTGGAGAACATCAAGCTGGATTACGCCCAGGTGCTCAACGTCGAGCCGGTGTTCCAGACCCTGCGCGCCACCCGCACCGAAGAGCATTGTGAGCCGGTCACCACGCGCAACCTGCCGCCGGTGAACGTCACCGGCGAAGAGCCGGTGGAAGAGAAGGGCCGATTTGGGCGCCTGTGGGATTCGGTGCGATCAATCTTCAAGCCCGGCGAAGAGGGCAGCGCCGAAGTGGCGGCCGTGCCCGCCGGGGCCCAGCCCAGCAACGCGCCGATCCTGACCCGGGACTGCCGCATCGTGCCGGTCGGTCGCGAGTTCCGCCGGCCCATCGCCTACGACGTGGACTACGTCTACAAGGGCACCAAGTACCGCTCGCGGCTGCCCGAAGACCCCGGCAACCGGCTGAAGATCCGGGTCTCGATCACCCCGTGGGTCGGTGCCGAACAGGGTTCGCCGGCAAATCCCTGATGGCGGGTCTTGCACCGCACCATCGGCCATGCCACCATGGGCGGAAATGAACGCAACCGACTTCCAGCACGACTCCAGCGCCGCCCGCCAGGCCAGCAGCATGACCTCGCGTGCCCGCCGACCGGAATCCCACATTTCCGCTGGGTGACCGGAGCTTCGTGCTGTCTGTTCGGTAAAAAACCCAGCCCACCGGCTGGGTTTTTTCGTTTCCGGGATCTGAAAAGTTGCATCTGCACCCAATTCCACACCGCAAGGATCGATTGATGTCCCTCAAGCACTTCCTGAACACCCAGGACTGGAGCCGCAGCGAACTCGATGCGCTGTTGACCCAGGCCGCGCTGTTCAAGCGCAACAAGCTCGGCGACCAGCTGAAAGGCAAATCGATCGCGCTGGTGTTCTTCAACCCGTCCATGCGCACCCGCACCAGCTTCGAACTGGGTGCTTTCCAGCTTGGTGCCCACGCGGTGGTGCTGCAGCCGGGCAAGGATGCATGGCCGATCGAGTTCAACCTCGGCACTGTGATGGATGGCGATACCGAAGAACACATCGCCGAAGTAGCCAAGGTGCTCGGCCGCTACTGCGACATGATCGCGGTGCGCGCCTTCCCGAAGTTCGTGGACTGGTCGGTCGACCGCGAAGACACCGTGCTGAAGAGCTTTGCCAGGTATTCGCCGGTGCCGGTCATCAACATGGAAACCATCACCCATCCGTGCCAGGAACTGGCCCACGCGATGGCGCTGCAGGAGCACTTCGGGACCCAGGACCTGCGTGGCAAGAAGTACGTGCTGACCTGGACCTACCACCCCAAGCCGCTGAACACCGCGGTGGCCAACTCCGCGCTGACCATCGCCACCCGCATGGGCATGGACGTGACCCTGCTGTGCCCGACCCCGGATTACATCCTGGACGAGCGCTACATGGGCTGGGCCGAGCAGAACGTGGCCGAGAACGGTGGTTCGCTGCAGGTCAGCCATGACATCGAAAGCGCCTACACCGGTGCCGACGTGGTGTACGCCAAGAGCTGGGGCGCGCTGCCGTTCTTCGGCAACTGGGAACCAGAAAAGCCCATCCGCGACCAGTACAAGCACTTCATCGTGGACGAGCAGAAGATGGCGCTGACCAACAACGGGGTCTTCAGCCATTGCCTGCCGCTGCGTCGCAACGTCAAGGCCACCGATGCGGTGATGGATTCGCCGCAGTGCATCGCCATCAACGAGGCCGAGAACCGGCTGCACGTGCAGAAGGCCATCATGGCCGCGCTGGCCGGCCGCTGATTTCTTTCTGATTCGAACATTCCGCCGGGCATCACCTGGCGCTACCAGGACCTTACCCCCATGAGCAACAAAGACGTCGTCCTCGCCTTCTCCGGCGGCCTTGATACCAGCTTCTGCGTGCCCTACCTGCAGGAGCGCGGCTACAACGTGCACACCGTGTTCGCCGACACCGGCGGCGTGGATGACGAAGAGCGCGACTTCATCGAAAAGCGCGCCGCCGAGCTGGGCGTCACCAGCCATGTCACCGTCGATGGGGGTCCTGCGATCTGGGAAGGTTTCGTCAAGCCGTTCGTCTGGGCCGGTGAAGGCTACCAGGGCCAGTACCCGCTGCTGGTGTCGGACCGTTACCTGATCGTCGATGCTGCGCTCAAGCGCGCCGCCGAACTGGGTACCAACATCATCGCGCATGGCTGCACCGGCATGGGCAACGATCAGGTGCGTTTCGACCTGGCGGTGAAGGCGCTGGGCGACTACCAGATCATCGCCCCGATCCGCGAAATCCAGAAAGAACACACCCAGACCCGCGCTTACGAGCAGAAGTACCTGGAAGAGCGCGGCTTCGGCGTGCGCGCCAAGCAGCAGGCCTACACCATCAACGAGAACCTGCTGGGCCTGACCATGTCCGGCGGTGAGATCGACCGTTGGGAAGCACCGGGCGAAGGCGCCCGCGGCTGGTGCGCACCGCGCAGCGAGTGGCCGGAGCAGGCCCTCACCGTCACCCTGAAGTTCGTCGACGGCGTTGCCGTGGCGCTGGACGGCAAGGCGCTGCCGGGCGAGAAGATCCTGGCCACGCTCAACAAGCTGTTCGCTCCGTATGGCGTGGGCCGTGGCGTGTACACCGGCGACACCGTGATCGGCCTGAAGGGCCGCATCGTGTTCGAAGCGCCGGGGCTGGTGTCGCTGCTGGCCGCGCACCGTGCGCTGGAAGACGCGGTGCTGACCAAGCAGCAGAACCGCTTCAAGCCGGACGTGGCGCGCAAGTGGGTGGAGCTGGTGTACGAAGGCTTCTACCACGATCCGCTGAAGACCGACATCGAAGCGTTCCTGAAGTCCTCCCAGGCAAAGGTCAACGGTGAAGTCGTGCTGGAGACCCGTGGCGGCCGCGTCGATGCGGTGGCCGTGCGTTCGCCGCACCTGCTCAACACCAAGGGCGCCACCTATGCGCAGTCTGCAGACTGGGGTGTGGAAGAGGCCGAGGGCTTCATCAAGCTGTTCGGGATGAGCTCTACGTTGTATGCGCAGGTCAATCGCTGAAAGCAATTGACTTGCCCACGCATTCCACCTTGACCCCCGCGCCGTTGGCGCACCCCCTTCAACAAGAAGGGGGTTCTCCTCCATCTGGATTCACGTTGTCCTGAAGGATCTACGCAACATGTTGGAACAGACGCTTCATCACCTGCAGGCGCTGGTGTCTTTCGACACCCGCAATCCGCCGCGTGCGATCACCGCGGGGGGGATCTTCAATTACCTGCGCGACAACCTGCCCGGCTTCCAGGTGGAGGTGATCGACCATGGTGACGGGGCGGTCAGCCTGCATGCGGTGCGTGGTACGCCGAAGTATCTGTTCAACGTGCACCTGGATACCGTGCCGGACTCGCCGCACTGGAGCGCGGATCCGCATGTGATGCGTCGCCTGGACGATCGCGTGGTCGGGCTGGGCGTGTGTGACATCAAGGGCGCGGCCGCGGCGCTGGTGGCTGCCGCCAATGCCAGCGAAGGTGATGCGGCGTTCCTGTTTTCCAGCGACGAAGAAGCCAACGATCCGCGCTGCATTGCCGCCTTCCTGGCCCGTGGCCTGCCCTACGAGGCGGTGCTGGTGGCCGAGCCGACCATGAGCGAGGCGGTGCTGGCCCACCGTGGCATCAGCTCGGTGCTGATGCAGTTCGCAGGCCGCGCCGGCCACGCGTCGGGCAAGCAGGATGCGGCCGCCAGCGCGTTGCACCAGGCGATGCGCTGGGGCAACCGCGCGCTGGACCATGTGGAATCGTTGTCCTCGGCACGCTTCGGCGGGCTGACCGGGCTGCGTTTCAACATCGGCCGCGTGGAGGGCGGAATCAAGGCCAACATGATCGCGCCAGCGGCCGAGCTGCGCTTTGGTTTCCGTCCGCTGCCGTCGATGGACATCGATGCGCTGCTGGCCACTTTCGCCGGCCTGGCCGAGCCGGAAGCGGCGCTGTTCACCGAGACCTTCCGTGGCCCCAGCCTTCCGGCCGGGGACATCGCCGATGCCGAGAACCGGCGCCTTGCCGCGCGTGACGTGGCCGATGCGCTGGACCTGCCGATCGGCAACGCGGTGGATTTCTGGACCGAAGCCTCGCTGTTCTCGGCCGGTGGCTACACCACGCTGGTGTTCGGCCCGGGCGACATCGCCCAGGCCCATACCGCCGATGAGTTCGTGACGCTGGAACAACTGCAGCGCTATGCCGACGCCGTGCACCGGATCATCAGCGCCGGCGCGTGAACCCCCCGATGCCGTCGTGCCCCGGCACGGCGGAACTGCAACGCGGCCCCCGCCGCCTGTGATGAAACCGAAATGTCCCCAGCCCTCCAGCCTCATCGCCAGACCCGCCAGACCATCGTGCGCCTGCTTTCCAGCATGGCCAGCGCGAAGGAAATCAGCCAGTACCTCAAGCGTTTTTCGCAGCTCGACGCCAAACGCTTCGCGGTGGTGAAAGTGGGCGGGGCGGTGCTGCGCGATGACCTGGAGGCGCTGACGTCCTCGCTGTCGTTCCTGCAGGAAGTCGGGCTGACCCCGATCGTGCTGCACGGTGCCGGCCCGCAGCTGGACACCGAGCTGGCCGCTGCCGGCATCGAAAAGCAGACCATCAACGGCCTGCGCGTGACCTCGCCGGAAGCGCTGGCGATCGTGCGCCAGGTCTTCCAGCAGTCCAACCTGCGGCTGGTGGAAGCGCTGCAGCAGAACGGTGCGCGTGCCACGTCCATCACCGGTGGCGTGTTCGAAGCCGAGTACATGGACCAGGCCACCTATGGATTGGTCGGCGAAGTGAAGAAGGTCAACCTGGCGCCGATCGAAGCCAGCCTGCGTGCCGGCTCGATCCCGGTCATCACCAGCCTGGGCGAAACCCGTAGCGGGCAGATCCTCAACGTCAACGCCGACTTCGCCGCCAACGAACTGGTACAGGAGCTGCAGCCGTACAAGATCATTTTCCTGACCGGCACCGGCGGGCTGCTGGACGAGGAGGGCAAGGTGATCGATTCGATCAACCTGTCCACCGAGTACGAACACCTGATGAGCCAGCCGTGGATCCACGGCGGCATGAAGGTGAAGATCGAGCAGATCAAATCGCTGCTGGACCGCCTGCCGCTGGAGTCGTCGGTGTCGATCACCCGGCCGGCCGACCTGGCCAAGGAACTGTTCACCCACAAAGGCTCCGGTACGCTGGTGCGCAAGGGCGAACGCGTGCTGCGCGCGACGTCGTGGGACGAACTGGACCTGCCGCGCCTGCGCGGGCTGATCGAATCCAGTTTCGGCCGCGTGCTGGTGCCGGATTACTTCGACAAGACCCGCCTGCTGCGCGCGTATGTCAGCGAAAACTACCGCACCGCGGTGATCCTCACCGACGAAGCGGAAGGCGTGTACCTGGATAAATTCGCGGTGCTCGACGACGCACAGGGCGAGGGCCTGGGCCGGGCGGTGTGGAACGTGATGCTGGACGAGACCCCGCAGCTGTTCTGGCGCTCGCGCAACGGCAACCCGATCAATCACTTCTACTACGCCGAATCCGATGGCTGCTACAAACAGGGCACGTGGAAGACCTTCTGGTTCGGTGCCGATGGCTTTGACCGCATCAAGGCCTACGTCGACCACTGCGCGCAGCGTTCGCCGAGCCTGCTCGGATGAGCACGCCCACCGGGTGGACCGCTGCGCCGACGCTGTCAGGGCGCCATGTCTCGCTTGAACCGCTGCAGGCCGCACACGTGCCGGGCCTGCAGCGCGCGGTGCAAGGCACCGGGCTGGACCAGCTGTGGTTCACCCAGGTGCCGTCGGTCACGGGCGTAGCTGACTATGTCGAGGCGGCGCTGCAGGCGCAGGACGAAGGCAAGATGCTGCCGATGGTGATCCGTGATGCAAGCGGAGAGATCGTAGGTACCACGCGCTATTACGGACTCGATGCCAGCGTGCCCAAGCTGAGCATCGGCTATACCTGGCACGCACCGCGCGTGCAGCGCAGCGGGGTCAATACCGAGGCCAAGCTGCTGTTGCTGCGGCATGCCTTCGAAACGCTCGGCTGCCTGGCCGTGGTGTTTGAAACCAGCTGGTTCAACCATACCTCGCGCACGGCCATCGCGCGCCTTGGCGCCAAGCAGGACGGCGTGCTGCGCAACCATACCCGGCATCCCGACGGCACGCCGCGCGATACCGTCGTTTTCTCCATCATCGATACGGAATGGGCGGCGGTGAAACGCCACCTGCAGTTCCGCCTGGATACCCACGCATGAACGAAACAACCTTCACCCTGGGCATCGTCGGTGCCCGCGGCCACACCGGTGCGGAGCTGATCAAGCTGGTGGCCGCGCATCCGCGCCTGCAGTTGGCTTTCGTGTCCTCGCGCGAGCGCGCCGGGCAGCGGCTGTCCGAGCACCACCCGGAAATCACCGGCGAACTGCAGTACGAAAACCTGGACGCCGACGCGGTCGCCGCCAAGGGCGTGGACGCGGTGATCCTGGCGCTGCCCAATGGCCTGGCCGCACCGTTCGTCGCCGCGCTGCAAGCCGCCAAGCCGGACACGGTCATCGTGGACCTGTCTGCTGACTACCGCTTCGAGGGAAGCTGGTACTACGGCCTGCCCGAGCTGACCCGCGGCAACTACAACGGTGAGAAACACATCAGCAACCCGGGGTGTTATGCCACCGCGATGCAGTTGGCGATCCACCCGTTGCTGGACCTGCTGGCCGGCCCGCCGCAGTGCTTCGGTGTTTCCGGTTATTCCGGCGCCGGCACCACGCCTTCGGACAAGAACAATCCGGAGCTGCTGGCCGACAACCTGATGCCGTACGCATTGACCAACCACGTCCACGAACGCGAGGTGTCCGCGCACCTGCGCGTGCCCGTGGAGTTCATGCCGCACGTGGCGCCGCACTTCCGCGGTATCACCATGACGGTCAATATCTGGCTCAACCAGGCGCAGACCCGCCAACAGATCGCCGCGCGCTTCACCGATGCCTACGCCGATGAGCCGCTGATCGAAGTAGTCGACGAAGCGCCGTGGGTGAGCCGCATCGCCGGCCGCCACGGCGTGCAGGTCGGCGGGTTCACCGTGGCGCCGGGCGGCAAGCGGGTGGTGGTGGTGGCCACGCTGGACAACCTGTTGAAGGGCGCAGCCACCCAGGCCATGCAGAACCTCAACCTCGCCCTGGGCATCGACGAACTCACTTCGATCCCGCACTGATTGAATCAACGGGCGGCCCAGGCCGCCGATGGAGCACAGCATGGCAGACCTTCTGTGGCAGAAGCCGGGCGTCGCGGTCGACGCAAAGATCCAGACCTTCCTTGCCGGTGATGACGTGATCCTGGATCGCGAATTCTTCCTGCATGACATCGCCGCCAGTGCCGCGCATGCCGAGGGCCTGCAGCACATCGGCATCCTCAGTGCCGACGAGCTGGCCGGGTTGCAGCGCGAACTGGAGGTGCTGGCCGATGACTTCCGCGCCGGTCGGTTCGTGCTGGACGAACAGTACGAAGACGGCCATTCGGCCATTGAAGCGCGCCTGACCGACCGCCTTGGCGATGCCGGCCGCCGCATCCACACTGGCCGCAGCCGCAACGACCAGGTGCTGGTGGCGACCCGGCTGTGGCTGAAGGAAAAGCTGCAGCGCGTGGCGCAGCTCAGCGCGGAGATCGCCAAGGTGGCGCTGGACCGTGCAGAAGCCGAAAAGGACCTGCCGATCCCGGGCTATACCCACATCCAGCGGGCCGTGGTGTCCTCCGCCGGCATGTGGTGGGCCGGCTGGGCCGAGGCGTTCATCGACAACGCCGTCCGCGCCCGCGATACACACGCGCTGGTGGATGCCAATCCGCTGGGTACCGCCGCCGGCTACGGCGTGAACCTGCCGTTGGACCGTGAACACACCACTGCCGCGCTCGGCTTCGCGCGCATGCAGGTATCGCCGATCTACGCGCAGCTGTCGCGCGGCAAGTTCGAGATGGCCGCGTTGGAAGCACTCGGCGGCGCCACCCTGGACCTGCGCCGCATCGCATGGGACCTGTCGCTGTTCACCAGCGCGGAATTCGGCTTCGTGGCACTGCCCGCGCAGTACACCACCGGCAGCTCGATCATGCCCAACAAGCGCAATCCCGATGTCATCGAGCTGATGCGCGCCACCCATGCCAGCGTCGCCGCTGCCCGTACCGAGATCGAGCAGTTGCTCTCGCTGCCGTCCGGCTACCACCGTGACCTGCAGGGCTCCAAGGGCGCGATCTTCCACGGCTTCGGCCGCGGCCTGGCCGCGCTGGAACTGCTGCCGGCACTGCTGGCCAACCTGGAATGGCGCAATGACAAGCTGCGGGCTGGCATCGATTCGGGCATGTACGCCACCGATGTGGCGGTCGAGGCGGCCGTCGCCGGCGTACCGTTCCGCGAAGCCTACAAGGCCGCTGCCGCAGGTGCGGACACGGCCGGGCAGGGCCGTACGCCGGAAGGCAGCCTGGCCGCCAGGGTGTCGCCCGGCGCCGCCGCCGACCTGCGCCTGGACGTCCTGCGCGCGCGCTGGCAGGCGCTGGCCTGATGGCCGGCACCGTCTACCTGGTGATGGCGATGCGCCGGCCGGATTTCGACCCGGCGGCGGTGCAGCCGCACATCGCTTTCCTCGATGAACTGCGTGCCGCCGGCCAGCTGCAGCTGACCGGTGGCTTCAGTGACGGCAGCGGTGGCGCCTACGTGCTGTGCAACGTCGCCACCCTGGAACAGGCGCGTGCCATCGTCGCGCGCGATCCGCTGGTGACCCTGCAGTCTTCGGACCTGACCGTCCACGAATGGACCACCCGCTGAGCCCCTGATGAGCGACCCTGCCGCCATGACCGCATCGCCGTTTCCCGAACAAGCGCTGCCGGACTGGCGGCGCGCCGTGCTGAAGGTCGGCAGCAGCCTGCTCGCCGCCGATGGTGGCGGGCTGTCCCCGCGCTACGCATTGGGGCTTGCCCAGTTCGTATCGGCCAACGTACTGGCCGGCCGCGAGGTGGTGATCGTGTCTTCGGGCGCGGTCGCCGCCGGCCGCGCGATCCTGCCGCGGGTGGAGGCCAATGGCGCGGCGATGGCTGCCCGCCAGGCATTGGCCGCACTCGGCCAGGCCCAGCTGATCGGGCTGTGGCAACGCTTCTTCGAACGTCCCGTGGCGCAGGTGCTGCTTACCCATGATGACCTGCGCAACCGGCGTCGCTATCTCAATGCCCGTGCCACGCTGACTGAACTGCTGCGGCTCGGTGCGCTGCCGGTGGTCAACGAAAACGACACGGTATCGGTGGACGAGCTCAAGCTTGGCGACAACGACAACCTGGCCGCTACCGTGGCGGCGCTGGTGGATGCCGATGTGCTGTTCATCGCCACCGACATCGACGGCCTGTACAGCGCCGATCCGCGCCGGGATGCGTCTGCACAGCCGATCGCGCAGGTGCATGAACTGACTGCCGAGGTACTGGCGATGGCCGGGGGCAGCGGCAGCAGCGCCGGCACCGGCGGCATGCGCACCAAACTGGAAGCCGCATCCAAGGCAGCGCGGCTGGGCATCGAGACGATCCTGTTCAATGGCCGCAATGGCGATGTGGTGCGTGCGCTGGCACAGGGGCGCCTGCAGGGAACGCGCCTGCATGCCGCGCAGAGTCGCGAGGCCGCGCGCAAGTACTGGCTGCGGCACGCACCCGTGGAACCCGGGGTGATCTGGGTCGACGATGGCGCGGTGCAGGCAATGCGGGCCAAGGGGGCTTCGCTGTTGCCCGGCGGCATCACCGGCGCGCACGGCGAGTTCCGCCGCGGCGACATGGTGGAGATCCGCTCCCGGGCGGGCGATGCAGGCAGCGAGGTCAGCGTGGCACGCGGCATCACCCAGTATGCGGCCAGCGACATTCGCCGTATCGCGGGCCGCCATTCGCGCGACATCGAAGCGGCACTGGGCTACAACTATGGTGGAAACGTCGTGCACCGCGACGACCTGGTGCTGGTATGAACCACGAGGCGATTCCCATGAGTGACATCGAACAACAGGCACGTGCCTGCCGTGCGGCCGCCACCATGGTGGCCGGGCTGGACACTGCGCAGCGCGGCGCGCTGCTGCGGGCCATGGCTGCGGCGCTGGAATCCAACGCTGGACAGATCCTGGCCGGCAATGCGCGTGACCTTGCCGCAGCACGCGCGAAGGGCATCGGCAACGCCATGCTGGATCGCCTGATGCTGGACCCGTCGCGGCTGTTCGCCATGGCCGAGGCAGTGCGCGAGGTGGCCGGGCTGCCGGACCCGGTGGGCCAGGTGACGCGCGACGACGTGCGTCCGAACGGGATCCGCGTACAGAAGGTGCGCGTGCCGTTGGGGGTGATCGCGATGATCTACGAGGCGCGGCCCAACGTCACCGCCGAGGCCGCGGCGCTGTGCCTGAGGGCCGGCAACGGGGTGATCCTGCGCGGCGGTTCGGAGGCGATCCATTCCAATACCGCGATCGCCGCCGCGCTGGGCAGTGCATTGGCGGCCCACGGGGTGCCGGAGGCGGCGGTGACGGTGCTGACCGACCTGCGCCGCGAGGCGATGCTGGAACTGCTGCAGCTGCACGAGCTGATCGATCTGGCGATTCCGCGCGGAGGAGAAGGCCTGATCCGCTTCGTCGCCGAGCATGCGCGCGTGCCGGTGATCAAGCACTACAAGGGCGTCTGCCACCTGTTCGTGGATGCCAGCGCGGACGTGGCGCAGGCCGTCGACCTGCTGGTGGATGGCAAGTGCAGCCGGCCCTCGGCGTGCAATTCGCTGGAGACCCTGTTGGTACATCGTGATATCGCCGGGGAATTCCTGCCGCGCGCCGGCCAGGCCCTGGCTTCGCGCGGCGTGGAGCTGCGCGCCGACGCGCTGTCACAGCCGTTGCTGCCGGGCAGCACGTCCGCTTCCGATGAGGACTACGCGGCCGAGTTCCTGGATCTGATCATCGCGGTGAAAGTGGTGGATGACGTGGAGGCTGCGATCGCGCATATCCGCCGTTACACCTCCGACCACACCGAGGTGATCGCTACGCGCGACGCCGCCAATGCCGAGCGTTTCATCCACGCGCTGCAATCGGCAGTGGTGATGGTCAACACCTCTTCGCGCTTTTCCGATGGCGGCCAGCTCGGCCTCGGCAGCGAGATCGGCATCTCCACCACGCGCCTGCATGCGTACGGGCCGATGGGTCTGGAAGCGTTGACGGTGGAACGTTTCGTGGTGCGCGGGGAAGGGCAGGTGCGTACGGCAAAGATGTGACGACCAACGGTCGTCGCCCACCGGGGCGGGTCGTCACCCGGTCGCGCCGTGCCATTGCGGGCCGTCACCCGGTAGCGCCGAGCCATGCTCGGCGAGCGCAGCGGCAAAGATGTGACGACCAACGGTCGTCGCCCACGACGGCCAGGCGCTGACGGCCCGCGGCCGTCACTACCGGAAAGCAGGTTGCGTCAGCACCTGTTCGGTCATGCCGACCGGGCGGGCATCATCGTCCATGTGCAGCGTGACGGCTTTGGCGCCCGCCAACTGACGGGCAAGCGCATCGGTGGCGCCGAGGTCACGGGCGATCTCCGCATGCGCTACATCGATGCGCGGCGCACGCCGCTCCTTGCCCGAAAAGCGGAAGCGATTGTATTCCGCCCACACGATCAGCAGCGCTGCGCAACCGATCAGCAATACCGGCAGGGCGATGACCAGGAACGGATCGAGCTGCTGCTTGCGCTCGTACAGCTGCACCCACGCCAGGCGGCCGCCCACCAGCCAGGACATCAGGGTCAGCACCGGCGCCCACAGATAGAAATAGAACGCCCAGAACGCGATGGTGACGAAGCCCCACGCGGTGCGCTGCAGGCGGGGTTGCTGGCGCGGCTTCTGGATGAGGCGCGAATCAAAACGACGGGACGGCTTGTTGGCGTTCATCGAATTCCCCGGTCCGGGCTGACCCAGGTGGCGCGCGTCCTGCCTCGCTTCAGCAGTGTCTTCGGCAGTGCCACCAGGGTGGTGAAGAGGCTGATCAACCAGTAGGCCATCGGGTACCAGATCACCCAGAAGTAATTACGGCCGATGTTGATTTCGTAACGACGGTCGATGATCAGGCTGCTGGCGAACTGCAGCAGGCAGACCAGCGCCAGGATCACCCCGTGCCACTGCGGCAGCAGCGTCTGGATGTACAGCGACGGCGGCAGGTCGACGACCTTGCCCAGCGCCCACAACACGATGATCAACAGCATCACATAGGCCCACAGCACGCTGAAGATGTACTCCACCAGCACGCCCCACATGCGGCGCTTGCGCCAGTTGAACAGGCTCATGCCATGCCGCAGCAGCACCTCCACCCCACCCTGGGCCCAGCGCAGGCGCTGCTTCCACAGCCCGCGCAGGGTTTCCGGCATCAGGATGAAGCACAGCGCGTTGGGTTCGTAACGGATGTCCCAGTGGTCCAGCTGCAGGCGCCAGCTGATATCGATGTCTTCGGTGACCATGTCATCGGCCCAGTAGCCGATGCGGTGCAGGGCGGTGCGGCGGAAGCCGGCGATCACCCCGGAGATGGTGAAGATGCGCCCGTACACGCGCTGGGCCCGCTTGATCATGCCGATGATGGAAGAGAACTCGGCCACCTGCAGGCGGCCCAGCAGGGTGGAGCGGTTGCGGATGCGCGGGTTGCCGGTGACCGCGCCCACCCGCGGGCCACTGGTGAGATGCCAGACCATCCAGTGCATGGCGTGCTCTTCCAGCATCGCATCGCCATCGATGCACACCAGGTACTCCGAGCGCGCGGCCAATGCCCCCATGCGCAGCGCATTGGCCTTGCCCAGGTTGCGGTCCAGGTGCACCACGCGCAGGCGCGGATGGATCGCCGCCAGCGCATCCAGGCGCGCGCCGGTGGCGTCGCCGCTCCCATCGTTGATGGCGATCACCTCGAAGTCCGGATAGCGCTGCGCCAGCGCCGCGCCGAGGGTGTCGTCCAGGTTGTCCGATTCGTTGTGGCACGGAATCAGCAGCGAAGTGAACGGGTACTCGTCCATCGGCGGCGGATCATTGCGGTCGCGCGACTTCCGCTCGCGGCGGAAAAAGTAGTACAGGCCTCCCGACATCCAGAAGAACGCCATCACCATCGGGTAGAAGAAGGCGAACTGGAACAGGTAGTAGACAGGCGTGTGGTCCATCTCACCGCTCCGGATAGGGGAAGTTGCGCGCCGACATCGCCGCGCGTGCATCGGCGGTGGACGGCTTGTCGGCAATGAAGTCATCCGGGTACCAGGCCAGGTGACGCACACCCTGTGCCTGCAGGCGACGTACCTGCGCACGCAGGCGCTCGCCGGGGATCGCGGTCCGGGTACGCCAGTCAACGGTCTGCAGCTCGAACAGGGTGTGCTTCAGCTCCGGATCGTGTTCGCGCACCGCGGCCACCAGGCGGTCCAGCCAGCGCTCGGGGTGGCGGCTGCCTTCCATCCAGGGCATCGCCATCAGGGCGGTATGGTCGTAGGCGGCGTTGAACAGGTCCAGGCGCTGGGCGAACCAGGCCGCGCTCTGCGGCTCCAGCACCGGCTGCGCATACAGGTTGCGCACGGTGCCCAGCTTCGGCCGCCAGCGCTGCGCACGGTCACGCAGGGCCAGGGTGAAGTCGATCAACGCCTGGGTGCGGTTGCCGTCCAGGCCTTCCTGCGCCAGGCCGGTGAGTTCGGTATCGCGTACGTAGGCATCGTCGTGGAACAGCAGCCCTTCGAAGTAGGAGTTGATCGCCAGGTCTTCGTAGATGTCCAGGATGATCTGGCGCGCGGCCGGCTTGGTGAAATCCATCCGGTACATGCCGTCTTTTTCCGGACTGGCGATGCCCAGCGCCTGCTTCTGCGCCGGATCGGGCAGTTCATAACCCAGCACCGGCAGCCACGCGTAGACCTTGACCCCGGCGCGGGTCTTCAGCTGCCACGCCACGCGGTTGAACAGGTCCGCGCGCATCGGCAGGTGGCGGTTCGGGAAATACAGCGCATCGGCGGTGTTGTTGCCATCCGGGTCGGCGAAGGCCTGCAGGTAGACGTGGGTGGGACCGATCTTCTTGACCCGGTCGATCAGCGTGTCCAGGTTGCGCGCCAGCTGCGCGGGGTCCTTGTCATACACCGCGTCCATGTCGATCTGCAGGGCGCGGGTGCCGTCCAGGGTGGTGTTGCGGCGCAGTTCGAAGGCCAGCCCGGTGACGTTTGGATTGCCGGTGACCAGCAGGCGCGCCAGGCCGTGCAGGTCGCGCGTGACCGGCGTGCTGCGGCCTTCCAGGTCGAAGGACACCGGCATGCCGAGCTGCTCGGCGATCGCGTTGCTGAGCTGGTTGTAGGCCGCGTACGGCCAGACGATCGCCTGCGGACGCACGCCGAGGTTCTTCTCGATCAGTCCGGCACTGCGCGAAAGGTCATCGCGCAGGCGCTTTTCGTAGGCCGCCGCGGTCTCGTAGCGGCCTGTGGCCGGATCAAAGGCACGGGTGATCACCGCGGGAGTGGAATTGCCCTGCGGGTTGGACTGCACGCCGTGGTGCTGGTTGTCGGTATGGCTGGCCAGCTCGATCAAGCCGCTGTCCTTCATCTCGCGCAGTTGCTCCCAGGTCAGGAAATCATCGCGACCGAACGGCCGGTAGCCGTAATCGATGGTGCGATCCGGGGCCATGTCGACGTAGTCGGTGATCACCGCCACCAGGGCGGGATAGTCGTACGCACGCAGCAGCGGGTAGACCTTGCTGTAGACGCTGCGCAGGCCGTCATCGAAGGTCAGCAGCACCGGCTTGGATGGCAGCACGGCTTCCCCGCGCGATGCCTTCACCAGCTGGCTCAGTGAGATCGGGTGGTAGCCGTGCGCGGACAGCCAGTCCAGATGGGCAGCGAAGTTCTGCGTGCTCACCGCATAGGCATCCGGATCGCCCTTGGCGGCCACGTCATCGCGGATGTCGTGGTAGCTCAGCACCAGCAGGCCGTTGCCGGCCGCATCCAGTTCCGGAAGGGTCTGCGCCTGCAGCGGCGCGCACAGCGCCAGCAGCACCAGCAGGATCATCACCATCGGCAGTCGCATGTTGCTCACCCGCATCTCATTCTCCCCAGCGCAGGCCGGCTTCCAGGCCGACATGCCGCTCACGTTGACCGTCATACACCGGACGCGACCAGCGCACCCCGTACTCGAAAATCCGCCCCGCGCCGATCTGCCACTCGTGGCGATACTCAACCGAGGGCACCAGTGCGCTGCCGAAGCTTTCCTGCCAGTAGTCGCCTACCGACACGGTCAGGCGGTGGCGGAAGTGCTTCTCGTAGTGCCGCCACAACTGCTGGTCGATGCGCAGGCCGATTTCCACCGAACGGTCGCGCGAAGGATTGAAGTAGGGCACGTCATCGCGGCTGCCACGGCTGGCATACAGGCTGCCCAGCCCATCCACCTGCAGGGTCGGGCGGCTCAGCAGGCGCTGCTCCACCGAGGTGCTGATGGTGTCGCGGTGGTTGCCATCGTCATAGCGGTACTGGCTGGCGCCGATCCGCCACTGCGTGCGCTCGTTGCGGTTATAGGTGCTGGTCAGCGCCACGCTGTCGGCGGTGATGCCGGACACGCGGGCCTGCATCGAGGCATCGGCATCGTTGCGTGCGGCGCTTGCGCCGATGTGCCACTGGTCGTTGAACTGCCAGCCGAGCCCCGCGCGCAGGCCGGTATCGCCGACGTCGTCGTTCGGATGCAAGGCCACCAGTTCGCCGTCCAGCTGGTCGAAGCGGTAGTTCACCCCGGCACCGAACCACCACGGGTTGATGCGCTGGTTCTGGAAGTCCACCGAACGGCGGTCGGCGAAGGCCAGCACCCGCCAGCGATCGGCCAGGATCGGCGAGGACGCGCTCACGCGGTAGCTGCCATCGTCGTTGCCCAGCGGCGATGCGCCGCCGCCGCCACTGCTGCGGCCGACCTCTGCATTGGCGTCCAGCTGCCAGCCGCGGTGTGCGCGCCAGGCGCGGTCCATGCGCTGCACCGAAGGCTGGTTCGGATAGCGGGCCAGCAGGTCGTCATGTATCGGGCGGGCAAGGTCGTCGCGCTGCAGCGCGATGTGGGACTCGAACATGCCGATGCGCGGGGAGACATCGCGCGGATCCAGCGTATAGGCCATCTGGTGGCGTTCCAGCGCACGCCGCGGCCAGCCGCGCATCTGGTAGACGCCGCCCAGCGCAGTCTGCAGGCCCCCGTTGCCCGGCCCGGTGGCGACCATCTGCTCCAGCTCGCTCTGGGCGGACGGAAGGTCGTTGCTGTAGGCGCGGATCATCGCCAGGTTGAGGTCGGCCTCATAGCGGGCCCAGTTCGCATAGGGGGCACGCGCATTCGGGCCCCAGCGCCAGATCGGCTCGTCTTTCTGCCAGCTCACCAGATACTCGATGGCGGTGCCGGCCTGCTCGGTTTCCAGGTACGCATAGGCCAGTTCCGAGCGTGCCTGGAAGCGCGAGGGGTCATTCTTCACCGCCTGCGACAGCACAGGGATCGCCTCGTCCGGATGCTGGGTGGCCATCAGTGAATCGCCCACCGCCGGCAGCACGTAGTCGGGCAGCTCCACGCCATCGGCGCGCAGGGCGAGATATTCCTCGCGCAACTGGGCGTGGCGGGACAGGCGGTTGAGCAGGATCAGGCGGTCCAGGCGGATGCGCCGGGGGGCCTGCGCCAGCGGGGTACCGTCGCGCTGCAGGTACGTATCCATCAGCGCCAGAGTGTCTTCGGCTTCATCCAGGCGGGTGTCCTCGCTTTCGCCGTAGGCCATGCTCCAGCCCACCAGGCGGGCCAGGTAGTCCGCTTCGAAGCGTTCCTTCTGAGCCGCATCAAACAGCTCCGGGCGCGCCTGGTACAGCTGCCAGGCCCGACTGGCGTTGCCGATGTCGCCCAGGGTCAGCACCTGCAGCTTGTACAGCAGGTCATCATCGGGGCTGGACTGCTGCGCGCGCTCGATCGCCGCCAGCGCGTCCAGCCACTGGGCCTGGTCGCGATGGCGGCTGATTTCAGCCATCTGCCCGGCGCGGTTGGACGGGGCAGGGGCGGCGTGCGCGCCTGTCGCCAGGACGAGGCAGGCCAGGCCGACGCAACGCGCCAGCGGACGATGGACAGACATGAAACCCCCAGAAGCTGGTTCGTACGATGAAGAATTGGAAAGTGTGACGCACATCACGTGCCAACCGCCCGCAGTGCGGGACTCCGAAGCGCATCCGTACCTCCTTACGCAGCGCAGGGGGCGACGGGATGCCCGTCCGGCAACGGACGCATGCTGCGGCCGCCACCGCAGGAAGACGCCCTGCGACAAACACAGGGTCAGCAACTGACGCGCTGCGTCAGTTGCGACCGATCACAACGTGGTCACGTCGGTGGCCTGCTCACGCAGCGATGTAGTCACCACAGGTCTTCGAGCTTGCGCGGCTTGCAGGCGAACCACGACGCGCACAGCATCACCAGCGCGCAGCAGAACAGGAAGCCGAACGGCAACGTCCAGCTGCCGCTCACGTCGTGCAGCCAGCCCACCAGGAACGGACCCAGGCAGCTGAAGCTGTAGCCCACGCCCTGCATGAAGCCGGACAGGGCGGCCGATCCGGTCGGGGTGCGCGTGCGCAGGTTGATCAGCGTGAGCGCCAGCGGGAAGGTCGACGGACCGAGTCCCAGCAGGCAGGCCCACAGCAGCGGGGCTTTCATCGGCGCCAGCAGCAGCCCGGCGAAGGCCACCACGAAGGAACCAAAGCCGATCAACACCAGCGGGAACGGGTTGGCCATGCGCACCGCCAATGAAGGAATCACCAGCGAGGGCAACAGGCCCAGCGCGGAGAACATCGCCACCATCACCCCGCCGAAGGCCGGCGAGGCGCCGGCTTCGACCACGATGCGCGGCAACCAGGTGAACATCGAATAGGTCATCAGCGAGGTCATGCCGAACATCAGCGTCATGCCCCAGCCCAGCGAGGTCGCGGAGACCCGCCCGTGCGGCTGCGCACTCGGATCCGGGCCGTCGGTGATCACATCATGGCGCGGGGTGCGGCGCACCAGCATCAGCCACGGCAGGGTGGCGGCCAGTGCCAGCAGCGCCCACATGCCCAGCGACACGCGCCAGCCGGCCGCGTTGGCCACCGGCACCGCCAGCAACGCTGGCAGCATGGTGCCCAGCTGCAGCGCGCTGATGTACAGCGTGCTCATCGTGCCCACCTTGTTGGCGAAATAACGCTTCACCAGCGGCGGCACCACGACGTTGCCGATGCCCATGCCGGCCAAAGCGATGATCGAGCCGCCCAGCAGGCTGCCCATGCCGACCGCGCTGGAGCGCAACAGCAGGCCGACCAGCGCCAACGACATCGCCAGCAGCGTGGTGCGCTCCAGCCCGAGGCGGCGCGCCAGCATCGGCGTGCACACGCCGAACAAGGCGAACGAGGCAGTCGGCAGCATGCCGAGCACGCCGGTCATGGTGGTGCCGAAGCCGAAGGTCTGGCCCAGCACGTCCAGCAGGGGGGTGACCGAGGTGACCGCGGTACGCAGGTTGACCGCGGCCAGCACGATGGCAGCGAAGACCAGGGCGCGCCCGTGCAGCAGCGAAGGCGCAGGCGACGAAGGGGAGGCGGTGGGGCTCATGGTGGATCCTTGCCGGTGGCGCGCGCGGCGGCCTCCGGATGCAACGGCGGCACCGGGCGGACGCCGGTGCGGCAGGGTGGGGGAGGGGCCCATTGTACGTTGCCAGGCAAAACGACAGGCACAAAAAAACCCGGGAGACCGTCGTCTTCCAGGTTTCTTCGTGACCAACAAAGTGGTCGGGGAGACAGGATTCGAACCTGCGACCTCTACGTCCCGAACGTAGCGCTCTACCAGACTGAGCTACACCCCGAAGGGTAGCCGCCTATCATATCGATTCCCGCACTGGGCGGCAAGGGGAATCGCATTTTTCCTTCGGTCGTTCCGACCACCGGAGTGGTCGGGGAGACAGGATTCGAACCTGCGACCTCTACGTCCCGAACGTAGCGCTCTACCAGACTGAGCTACACCC
>NZ_JACSQS010000006.1:17090-48996 GCF_014836545.1 Stenotrophomonas lacuserhaii | reverse complement strand
CGAAGGAGCCGCCTAAGATACCGTGTGAAGGCCAAGGCGGCAACACTTTTGTTACATCATTTACCGTCGCGGCCGTCGATGCTGCCCGACTCGCGGGCTTCGAACCACATGCCGTTGAGGATGGCCACGACCGAGGCCAGGCCGGTGCCGAGGATCCAGGCGAAATACCACATGGTGTGCTCCTTCAAGAGGTGCCGGCCGTGGGCCGGCACGTGGGAATCAATACGCGTTGGGGTTGTCTGACATGTCTTCGGCGGTGGTCTTGCCCTTCATCACCCGGTAGACCCAGGTGGTGTAGGCCAGCACGATCGGCAGGAAGATCACCGTAGCCACCAGCATGATGAACAGCGTCAGGTGGCTGGAGGACGCATCCCACACGGTCAGGCTGGAACCGGGCTGGCTGGAGGAGGGCAGCAGGAACGGGAAGATCGCAAAGCCGACGGTCAGGATGATGCCGGTGATCGACGCGCCCGAGGCCAGGAACGCCAGGCCGCCACGCCGGGCACGCAGCAGCACCGCGCTGGCCAGCGCACCGAGCAGGCCGACGATCGGTGCCAGCAGGGTGGCCGGCATGCTGCTGTAGTTGCGCAGCCAGCCGCCGGCCGCGGCCCCTTCAGCGGCGGTTTTCAGCAAGGGATTGGTCGGCCCATCGGTCACCACCTGCGAGGTGATTTCATAGCCGGGCAGGCCGAAGGCCACCCAGGCGCCGGCCAGGGCGAACAGCACGAAGCTGAGCAGCGCCGCCACGCTGCCATAGCGGGCCGAGCGTTCGGCCACCGGGCCGTCGGTCTTCAGTACCAGCATGGCCGCCCCGTGTGACACCAGCATCGCCACGCTGACCAGTCCGGCGATCAATGCGAACGGGGTGAGCAGGCCGAAGAACGAGCCGGTGTAGAAGATCCGCATGCTGTCATCGAAGTGGAACGGCACGCCCAGCAGCACGTTGCCCACCGCCACGCCGGCGATCAGGCCGGGCAGAAGGCCGCCGACGAACAACACCCGGTCCCAGTTGTCGCGCCAGCGCTTGCCCGGCATCTTGCTGCGGTACTTGAAGCCCACCGGGCGCAGGATCAGCCCGAACAGCAGGGCGAAGATGGCCAGGTAGAAGCCGGAGAAGCTGACCGCGTACAGCGGCGGCCAAGCGGCGAAGATCGCACCGCCGCCGAGCACCAGCCATACCTGGTTGCCTTCCCACACCGGGCCGATGGTGTTGATCACCAGTCGGCGTTCTTCATCGGTCTTCGCCACGAATGGCAGCAGCGTGCCGACGCCGAGATCGAAGCCGTCCATCACGGCCCAACCGGTCAGCAGGATGCCCAGCAGCAGCCACCAGATGATGCGCAGGGTGGTGTAATCGAGTCCAAGGAATTCCATCGGGGTTCTCCTGCCTTATGCCTGGCCTGGGGCCGGGGCGGCATTGTGGGAAACGGACGCGCGCGGCGCCTGCAGGGACGGCAGGATCTCCTCGGGACCGGTGCGGATCGCCTTCAGCATCAGCTTGACCTCGATCACCAGCAGTACGGTGTACAGCAGCGTGAACACCGCCAGCGTGGTGAGGATTTCATGCAGGGCCAGGCCGGAGGCGGCGTAGAAAGTGGGCAGCACGCCGTCCACGGCCCACGGCTGGCGACCGTATTCGGCGACGAACCAGCCGCACTCAATGGCGATCCACGGCGCCGGCAGCGACCACAGGGCCAGGGTCAGGAACCAGCGCTTGTCCTGGAAGTTGTTGCGGCAGGAGTAATAGAACGCCAGCGCGAAGAAGGCGATCAGGTAGAAGCCCAGCCCGGCCATGATGCGGAAGGTCCAGAACAGCGGGGCAACGCGCGGTACCGTATCCATCGCTGCCTTGCTGATCTCTTCCGGCGTGGCGTTGCCGATGTCGTCGCGATAGCGCTTCAGCAGCAGGCCGTGGCCGAGATCCTGCCAGTGGCGGTCGAACATCTCGCGCGCCTGCACATCGTTCTTGTCCGCACGCACCCGCTGCAGCGCACCGTAAGCGATCTGCCCGCCGCGGATGCGATGCTCGGCCCGTTCCACCAGTTCCAGGATGCCGGGGATGGGCTGATCCACCGAACGGGTGGCGATCAGGCCCATCAGGTAGGGAATCTTGATCGCGAAATCGTTCTGCTGGGTGGTCTGGTTGGGAATGCCGAAGGCAGTGAAGTCCGCCGGCGCACGCTCGGTCTCCCACATCGCTTCGATCGCCGCCAGCTTCATCTTCTGGTGCTCGCTGGCGGCATAACCGCTCTCGTCACCCAGCACCACCACTGACAGCGAAGACAGCAGGCCGAAGGCTGCGGCCACGGCGAATGAGCGGCGTGCCAGGTCACGGTGCTTGTTGCGCAGCAGATACAGCGCGCTGATGGACATCACGAAGATCGCACCGGTCACGTAGCCGGCGCTGACGGTGTGCACGAACTTTGCCTGCGCCACCGGGTTCAGCAGCACCGCGGCGAAATCCACCACCTCCATGCGCATCGTTTCCGGGTTGAATATGGCCCCGGTGGGGTTCTGCATCCAGCCGTTGGCGATCAGGATCCACACCGCCGACAGGTTGGTGCCCAGCGCCATGAACCAGGTCACGGCGAGGTGCTTGACCGGGGTCAGCCGCTTCCAGCCGAAGAAGAACAGGCCGATCAGGGTGGCTTCCAGGAAGAACGCCATCAGGCCTTCGATCGCCAGCGGCGCCCCGAAGATGTCGCCGACGTAGTGGCTGTAGTACGACCAGTTCATGCCGAACTGGAACTCCATCACCAGCCCGGTGGCCACGCCGATGGCGAAGTTGATGCCGAACAGCGTGCCCCAGAACAGGGTCATCTGGCGCCAGACCGGCTTGCGGGTCATGACGTACACGCTCTCCATGATGGCCACCATGAAGGACAGGCCAAGGGTGAGGGGGACGAAGAGGAAGTGATACATCGCGGTCAGGGCGAACTGCAGCCGCGACAGTTCTACGACTGTCGAATCAATCATGGCCTGGCTACCTCGTGGGATAGTGCCGTGGGGGTGCGGGAAGGGTGGTCTACGTGGAGCGATGATGTGACCGACTACTTCGAACAGCCTTGATTCAGATCAATGTAGAAAAGGATCCCCGCCGTGATCGTATGCCAACGGCAGTGTCCGTGCGACCGTACGCCGCAGGGGCGCCGTGACCTGCGCCTACAATGCCCCCAGACCGTTGCCGCCGAGCCACCGTGAGCCAGGACACCGAAACCCAGCTGAGGCAAGCCCAGCGCCATGAGGCGCAGCAGCGCAGACTCCGCCAGCACTGGCTGGATACGCTGGGAGCGGCGGCAAGCGGCCGCCGCCGGCTGGCCGCCATCGCGATCAGTGTGTCCGGGATGCTGCTGGTGGCCCAGGCCGGCGCTATTGCCTGGCTGGTCCAGCACGTGCTGTTGGAGCGTGCGCCGCTGGCCGATGGCCTGTGGGTGCTGGCTGCCCTCGCGGTGGTGCTGTTGCTGCGCACCCTGCTGGGCAGCGTGACCCAGGCCTGCGCCGGCGACGTGGCCGATGCAGCGCGACTGGCGCTGCGCGAGCGCGCCTACGCCAGCGTGCTGGGCAAGGGGCCGTTGTGGCTGCGGCAACAGCGCAGCGGCGAGTTGGGCGAAGTGATGCTGGCCCATGCCGATGCCATCGAAAACTACTACAGCGGCTTCCAGCCGGTGCGCATCGAGGTGGTGGTGGTGCCGCTGATCGTCGCCCTGGCGGTGGCCTGGGTGGACTGGGTGGTGGCGATCATCTTCATCGCCACCGCGCCGCTGGTGCCGTTCTTCATGATGCTGGTGGGCTGGGGCGCCGAGGCGGCCGGGCGCGCACAACTGGGTGAACTGGCGCGGATGAGCGGGCACTTCGCCGACCGCATCAAAGGCCTGGGCCTGCTGCGCCTGTACGGCCGCGGCGAGGCCGAACTGGAGGGCGTGGCCGACGCGGCCGAGGGTGTGCGCGAGCGCACCATGAAAGTGCTGCGGATCGCGTTCCTGTCCTCCACCGTGCTGGAGTTCTTCGCATCGGTCAGCGTGGCGATGGTGGCACTGTACCTGGGGCTGAGTTACCTGGGCCTGATGTCCCTGCACGCGCAGGTGCCCACGCTGGGGGCCGGCCTGTTCTGCCTGCTGCTGGCACCGGAGTTCTATGCGCCGCTGCGCCGCCTGGCCGCGCACTACCATGATCGTGCCAACGCGCTTGCTGCCGCTGCCGAAATCGAGCGTCTGCTCGGCGCGCTGCCGGGGCCGGCTGCGGCGCTGGCTACGGCGCGGCCCCTGGCCAGCGCGGCTGCCGAGCCGCTGCAACCGCATGCTCCGCTGCTGCAGGCGCACGGGTTGGTATTGCGTCCCTTGGGCGCCGGTCACGATGTGCTGAAGGACATCAGTTTCCAGCTTGAATCCAACCAGCGACTGGCGGTGGTGGGCCCCAGCGGCAGCGGCAAAAGCACCCTGTTGGAAGCCTTGGCCGGCTGGCTGCCACCGCGCGAGGGCAGCCTCATGCTGCGTTCCGGAGTGGAGGTCGGCTACGCCGGCCAACGCCCCTACCTGTTCCACGGCAGCATCGCCGACAACCTGCGCCTTGCCGATCCCACCGCCAGCCTGGCCACCCTGCGCCACGCGGCCGAGGCCGCGCAGGTGCTTGCCTTCGCCGACCACCTGCCCGACGGACTGGATACGGTGATCGGCGAGCGCGGATTCGGCTTGTCCGGCGGTGAGGCGCGGCGCATCGGGCTGGCACGGCTGCTGCTGCGCAATCCCGGCGTCATGCTGCTGGATGAACCCACCGCGTTCCTGGATCCGCATACCGAAGCGGCCCTGCTGCATGCGTTGGCGATCCATGCGCGCGGTCGCAGCGTGATCATCGCCACCCACAGCCCTGCGGCCATCGCTTGGGCAGACAGCACGTTGCGGTTGCCCGACGGCCACCTGCACCACGACCCGCGGCAGGTGCGCGCATGAGCGCCGCGCAACGCGATCCGCTGCGCGCGGTGTTCGCCCGGCACCTGCCGCGCCTGCTGCTGACGGTATTGCTGTTATGGACCACGATGCTCGCCGGAACGGCCCTGCTCGGGCTCTCCGGCGGCTTCCTGACAGCGGCCGCGCTGGCGGGTGCGGCGGGACTGGGTAGTGGTTTCAATTTCTTCTCACCGTCTGCCGGCATTCGTGGCCTGACCATGGCGCGCATCGTGTCGCGCTACTTTGAAAAGCTGGTCGGCCACGATGTGACGTTGCGTATCGCACGCGATGCACGGGTGTGGTTCTTCCGCCGCGCCTTGCCCTTGGCACCGGCGCGGCTGGGCAGCACGCGTACGGGCGAACTGCTGGCGCGGTTGCTGGGCGATATCGCCGAGGTGGACGGTCTGTTCGTGCGCGCGCTGGGGCCGCTGTGCGCGCTGGCAGCCCTGAGCCTGGTGGCCATCGGATCGGCCTGGCTGATCCTGCCGCAGGCAGCGGCGTTGCTGGCGGCCATGGCGGTGCTGGTCGGCGTGGGCGTGCCGTGGCTGGGCGTGCGCGGACGCGCAGGGGAAGAGCGGGACCGCGCCGCGCACCGCACGCAGCTGCGCAATCTTTCCTTCGAAGGCATCGAAGGCGCCGCCGACCTTGCGGCGCTGGATGCGCTGGACCACTGGCAGGGCCGGGTGGAAGTGGCCGCACGCCAGCTGCGCGCGCGCGATCGTCGTCGGCGTTGGCGCCTGTTGGCTGGCACGACGTTGCACGGCGTGGTGACCGGTGGCGGGCTGTTGGGGATGCTGGCGCTGGCGCTTTCGTCGCATGAGCAAGGGCGCGTCGATGCACCCATGGCGGCCGGACTGGTGTTTCTCACCGTGGCCATGATCGAGCTGTGGGCCGGGCTGGGCCTGGCCTGGCAGGCACTACAATCCGGCCAGGTGTCGGTGTCCCGACTGCAGGCCATCGTCGACCAGCCGCCGATGGTCAGCGAGGCAGCATCGCCGCAGCCCCTGCCGACGGCTGCGGAGGCGGTGTGCTGGGAAGGCGTCTCGTTCGCCTGGAAGGACGGCGGTCGCAGCGTGCTGGACGGCGTGGACCTGCTGTTGCAGCCGGGCCGGCGCATCGCCATCCGTGGCGACAGCGGCAGTGGCAAGACAACGCTGTCCAGTCTGCTGCTGCGCCTGCATGACCCGACCAGCGGACGCGTCACGCATGGCGGGACCGACATCTGCCATTACGCGCAGGATGACTGGCACCGGCAGCTGGCGTGGCTGCCGCAGCACGCCCCGGTATTCGCCGGCAGCGTGTCCGACAACCTTCGCCTGGGCGATCCCCACGCCAGCGACGCCAGACTGTGGGCGGTGCTGGAGCGGGTGCGGCTGGGCGACTGGGCACGTGCCGTCGGTGGCCTGCAGGGCTGGGTCGGCGAGAACGGCGCCACGCTGTCGGCGGGGCAGGCGCGCCGCCTGGCACTGGCGCGCGCGCTGCTGCGCGAGGCCCCGATCCTGATACTGGACGAACCCACCGAAGGCTTGGACGTGGATGCCGCGCATGCCCTGTTGGCCGACCTGTCCGCGCTGCTTGACGGACGCAGCCTGCTGGTCATCACCCATGATCCGCTGCCTGCCGGCGTAGTGGACCAGGTGTACCGCCTGCAGGGCGGCCGGCTGCACGCGGTGGAGCCCGGCTGAGCCCGACACTGGCAGGTGATTCCCGGAGCTGGCGCTGCAGCGTTGTCCGATGGAAGCGTTCCGGGGGTTCAGCACACTGGAGATGCGCCACCCCGTGGCGTGCGCGGGCTTCGTTCCGCGCCAATGTCCCCAGGAGGAATCTCCATGCGCCTGACCTTGTCCCAGGCCCTCTTCGCCAGCGCTGCCTTTTCCCTGCTGGCGCCCTCGGCCGCCGGTGCGCAGGCCGGCACCGATGACCCGGCGTGGTCCATCGAAAAACCACGGCAGACCCGCATCGGCCCTGGCTACTCGCAGGATCTCATCGAAGTGAAGTTCCGCAATGCCGACCGCACGGCGCCAGGCGAGGCCGGCTGGACCTCCCGGCGCAGCGGCGCATTGCCTGGACTTGATGCGTTGACGGCAGCGGGCGGACCGGTATCGCGGGTCACCCCGCTGTTCTCCGCCGATGTCCTGCACGACACATCCGATCGCGCGGACCTGCCTGCACTGGGCCAGTGGTATCGCATGCAGCTGAAACCGGGCCAGGACGCGGCCGTCATCATCGACCTGTTGAACGGCATGGACGCGGTGGAAATCGCCTACGCCGCACCGCTGCCGGCGCCACCGCCATCGGCCGCTCCAGCGCCGGCCACGACGCAGTGGGCGTCACCGCTGTTCATTGAGCGGCAGGGGTATGCGCTGGCTGCCGCGTCCGGTATCGACGCGGTCCACGCACGCACGGTGCCGGGCGGCGACGGAACGGGCATACGCGTGGTCGACATTGAATACAGCTGGAACTGGCAGCACGAGGACCTGACCAAACTGCGCGTGCCGGGAACCTGGATCAGGCAGGGGGCCAGCATCAGCGATCCGTTCAACGACAACAACCACGGCACATCGGTGCTTGGCGAGATGATCGCCGATGACAACGGCTTCGGGGTGCGCGGGCTGGTCAGTGGCGCCACGCCGCACTACGTCAATGTCACCAGTCCACAGACCGGCTACAACGCAGCCAATGCGGTGGCGCTGGCGGCGGCGAGACTGGGGCCGGGCGATGTGATCCTGATCGAACAGCAGTTCCCCGGCCCGGCGCCCTGCAACGACTACGTAGCGCCGGAATGGATCCCCTCGATCTACGATGCGGTGGTCTCCGCGGTCAGGCGTGGCATCCATGTGGTGGAGACCGCAGGCAATGGCAACATCAACCTGGACGCCGGCTGCTTCGGTCCCGGTTTCCCTCGAGGGCGGCCGGACTCCGGCGCCATCCTGGCGGGTGCCGGCGGCGCGGCGGCCACGCCGTGGTGCAGGGACGCCGTCGTACCCCGCTCGCGGCTCGGTTTCTCCACCCATGGACGCCGGGTCAACCTGCAGGGGTGGGGCGGCTGCGTGGCCACCACCGGAGGCCGCGACCTGTACAACGGTGGGCCCAATGCGGGCTACACGCAGCGCTTCAACGGTACCTCCAGCGCGGGACCGATCGTGGCCTCGGCGGTCGCTGCGGTATCGGGTGCGGCCAAGGCCCGCGGCAAGACGCTCACACCGCTGCAGATGCGCAGCCTGCTGGTGGAAACCGGTACGCCACAGGTCGGCAACAATGGCCACATCGGCCCCCTGCCCAACCTGCGTGCGGCCCTGGACCGGCTTGCTGGCATGCCATGACAGGACGTTTCCCGGCGAACTCCGACGTCTGCCAGGGCCATCTGCCCGGCAGGCGTCGGGTGTTTGCTCGAGGTTGCTTCATGGTGCAGCACTACACAGTCGAGCTGTTTCCTTTCCCCGGAGCGCGCAATGAAACATGCAGCATCACACATCCGTCGCCTGGGCTGTGTCCTGGCCCTGGGTTCAACGCTTTCCGTGGCTGCCAACGCAGCTGAGCCGCTTGTCGCAGGGGTCACCCGCGCGACGGACCTGCGGCTGACGCCCTCGGCGTGGCGCGATGCGGGTGAAACCACGCCCATCGTCGTGTCGGCACGGGATGCCACCTACATCAAGGTCCATCTGGGCCAGTTCGATCTGCCGCGGGGGGTAACGCTTGAGGTTTCCAGCCCGGACGGATCCGAAGTCCACCGTTACAGCAGCCAAGCGCGTGATGCCCACACGGTGGACGCCGCCCTGGATGAGGACGGTCGCTCCCGGTTTGGTGCGATGTCCATCCACGGCGACACCGCCATCCTGCGCCTGACCGGCACGGCGCAAGAGCCGTGGGACGGCCATCGCGGCGTGCAGGTCGCGCACTATGACGAAGGGATGCCCCTTGACCAGGTTGCCCGGGCCGCTGCGGCCAGTCCCGCCGAGGGTGCGCCCGTAGGGACGCGCGCGATCTGCGGCGCCAGTGACCTGCAGCCGGTCGCGTGCCTGGCAGGCAATGACCGACAGGCGTACAACGCAGCCAGGCCGGTGGCACGATTGCTGATCGGTGGACGCTCTCTGTGCACCGCGTGGCGGGTGGGCAGAGACAACCGACTCTTCACCAACAATCACTGCTTCAACAGCGCCGCAGGGGTCGCCTCCACGGAGGTCTGGTTCAACCATGAGGCAGCGCAGTGTGGCAGCGGGGTTCGCGCGGCGGTGACGAAAGTGAGTGGCGCCACCCTGCTGAAAACCGACGCCGCACTCGACTACAGCCTTTTCACGGTCAACCAGTTCACGAACATCGCACGCTTTGGCCACCTCGGTCTGGATGTCGGCACCGCGCGGCCCGGGCAGGAGATCTTCGTCCCCCAGCATCCTGGCGGTCGCCTGAAAGAACTGTCGGTTACCAGCGACACGCAGGGTGGGGGGCGTTGCACGCTCATCAGCACCACCGCGAACAGCGGGCGCGATGCCAGCTACAGCTGCGACACCGAGGGCGGAAGCTCCGGCTCGCCTGTCATCGGGCGTGGCAACAACCGGGTGGTCGCACTTCATCACCTCAGTTGGGGCAACTGCACCAATTCCGGGGCGAGGATCGAGCTGATCTGGCCGCAGGTAAAGCAGTACTTCAACAACGTCGTACCGTAGGCACTCCCCGGCACGTCAGGCGAACGCGCGCAGCAGTGCCATGGTGCACGCTGCGTTTGCCACCACGCAGATCCAGAACACCTGCTGGAAGGAAACTTTCCGGTTCTTGTGGCGCAACAGCGACTGGGCAAACAGGGCGCCCGGCCAGCCCCCCAGCAGCGCAAGCACCTGCAGCGTGCGCTCCGGCGTGCGCTGCTGTGCGCGGGTCGCCGCGCGCTTGTCGCGCCAATAGAGGGCGAAGGTCCACACGCTGGCCAGCAGCATCCAGCCAGCCAGCCAGGCCGGCAGCCAGCCGGCCACCGTGCAGCCCAGCAGCATCCCCGCCACCAGCAGCGCCAGGGCGGTCCGCGGGCTCAGTGCGGGTGCATCGGCCGTGGCCTTTGCGCGCTTGCGTGGCGTGGCGCGACGACTCACAGTTCGCCGAGAAAGCCACGCACCGCGGGACCGAAACGTTCGAAATCGACCAGGAACGCGTCGTGTCCCTGCGGCGAATCCAGACCGATGAAGCGTGCTTCGGCACCGCCCGCGCGCAGCCCGTCGGCGATCTGCTGCTGCTGCTGCACCGGAAACAGGATGTCGGTGTTCGCCCCGATGGCCAGTGCTTTCTCCACCTTGATCCGGGCCAGGCCGGCCAGTACATCGCCATCACCCTGGTCGGCCAGGTCGAACCAGTCCATCGAGCGGCTGAGGTACAGATAGCAGTTGGGATCGAAGAAGCGGACGAAGCGACGTGCGTGGCCTTCCAGGTAGCTTTCGACCTGGAATTCCAGCCCGAACGGATCGTCGTCGGCCTGATCCGAATCCAGCCGCACGCGACCGAAGCGTCCATCCCACTCCAGCGCCGAGCGGTAGGTGATCACGCCCAGCTTGCGTGCCATGCGCATGCCTGATTCGGGATAGTGATCATCATCGTACTGTCCCCCGTTCCACTGCGGATCAAGGCGGATGGCTTCGCGCTGCAGCGAGCGGATGGCAATGGAAAACGGCAGGGCCTGGGCACTGCCTGAAATGTTGACGTGGCTGCGCGCGATACCCGGATGCAGCAGCAACAACGCCAACGCGGTCATCCCCCCCATCGAGTTGCCGACCAGGCAGGCCAGCTGCGTGATGCCCAGCGCGCGCACCACTTCCACAGACGCGCGTGCGCCGTCTTCGACCGACAACTCAGGGAAGGTCAGGCGATAGGGCTCGCCGGTCGCCGCGTTGATGCTCGCCGGCCCGGTGGAACCCTTGCAGCTGCCCAGCGAGTTGACGCAGATGACGAACCAGCGCTCGGTATCGATCGGCTTGCCCGGGCCCACCATGCCTTCCCACCAGCCAGCGGCCGGGTTGGCGGCGTTGCTGGCGGCGTGCGCGTCGGGCGAGAGCCCGGTGACGATCAGGATCGCATTGCCGGCGTCGGCATCCAGCGTTCCCCAGGTTTCATATGCCACGCGTCCATCGATCAGCGTGCCGCCGCGTTTGAACGCGAAGGGCGAGGGAAGGGCGTGGAACAGCGTGCCGGGCGGAATGAATTCAGTCATGGCCGCATTCTATCCCCAGCGCTGTCGCCGCTGCGCTCGCTGCCTGGTCCCGGTAGTGACGGCCGCTGGCCGTCAGCTCCTGCCATCGGTGGGTGACGACCGTTGGCCGTCCGCTCCTGCCTTCGGTGGGTGACGACCGTTGGTCGTCACGCTGTTGCTTGCCGCTGCGCTCGCCGGGCATGGCCCGGCGCTACCCAAGCGGCAGCGGCATGCGACCCGGATCAGCGCAGCGTGGCCAGTGCCTGCCCCAGCTGCACCGCGTGTTCGGCATCCAGGTGCGGGGCGAAATCGGCCACGCCGGGCGGCAGCAGGACGATCACCGTGGAGCCATAGTTGAAACGCGCCATTTCCGCGAAGCGCTCCAGCGTGATGCCCTGGCCGCGGTAGTCCTTGCGCGTGATGCGATCACCGTAATGCGGGATCTCCTCGCCACTCCAGACGGTCTCCACGCCGGACACCAGCAGCGCACCGACCATCACGCTCACCATCGGGCCGAAGCTGGTATCGAAATGGCAGACCAGCCGCTCGTTGCGGGCGAACAGCCCAGGCACCCTGCTGACCGCCGCCGGGCCCACGCTGAACAATCGACCCGGCACGTGCACGGTTTCGCGCAGGGTGCCGGTCCACGGCATGTGCACGCGGTGGTAGTCCTTCGGCGACAGGTACACCGTGGCGAACAGGCCGTCGTTGAACGGCTTCGCATCCTCGGCGCTGCCGAGCAGTTCGGCCGTGGTGAACGACTGGCCCTTGGCCTGGAAAATGCTTCCATCTTCGATGCGGCCGAGCTGGCTGATGCGGCCGTCCGCAGGCATCACCAGATTGCGCGGGTCGGCATCGGCCACGCGCGCGCCGGGTTTCAACGCCCGGGTGAAGAACTGGTTGAACGTCCTGTAGCTGCGCGGGTCCGGGTCGGCGGCCTCGCCCAGGTTCACCCCGAACTTCGCGGTGACGGTGTCGATCAACCACTGCGCTACGCGCGGGTTGTCCGAGTACGCCAGCGCACGCGCCATCGAAGACAACAGGCGGTGGGGAAGGGCGTAGCTCAGGGTGGTCATCAAGCTCATGGGGCGGATTTCTCGGTCAGCTTCTGCAGGTCGCGGGCGATGGCCGGCGCATTGAACGGGGGGCGGATGATGCCGGCCAGCCGGCCTTCGGCATCCAGCACGGCGAGCGTGGCCGAGTGTTCCATCGTGTAGTCCTCGGGGTTCTCGTCGAAGGTCTTGCCGGGCACCTTCTGGAACACCAGGCCCAGCGAGGTCGCGAATTTTTCCAGCGACGGCACGTCGCCAGTGGCGGCCAGGGTGTCCTTGTTGAAGGCGTGGACGTACTCGCCGAGCCGGGTGGCACTGTCACGCGCCGGGTCGACCGACACGAACAGCACGCGTGGGCGCAGGGTCTCAGGCACTGCTTCCCACTGCTTCTGCGCCTCCGCCAGTTCCAGCAGGGTGGTGGGGCAGACATCCGGGCAGAACGTGAAGCCCAGGAACACCAGGGTCCAGTGTCCCTTCAGCTCGCCGGGGATGAGCCGGGTGCCGTCGGCCTGGGCCAGGTTGAAGTCCGGCAGCGGTCGCGGCTGGGGATAGAACGTGATCGCTTCGGTGGCAGGCTGGCCGGTGGGCGCCTTGGGCGCGAACACCTTCTGCGCGGCAAGCAGGCCCAGGCCCGCGGCCAGGGCGATCAGCAGGATGATGCCGACGTTGCGATTGAACATGAGGGCCTGCGCTGCCGAGGGATCGGCCCCCATCATAACGGCAGCGGGGCGGCGGTTTCCCCTGCAACGGATGCCGAGGCAGGCGCCAGACCCTATAATCGGGGGCCAATCTACCCGTCGTACCGCCATGACCGCCGAACCGGCCGCCGAACTCCACACGATCATCGACCTGATCCGCTACGGCACCAGCCGTTTCAACGCTGCGGGCCTGACCTTCGGGCACAGCTACGACAATGCGCTGGATGAAGCGACCCAGCTGGTGCTGCACGCCCTGCACCTGCCGCACGACCTCGGTCCGGCGTACGGGCAGGCGCGCCTGCTGCAGTCGGAAAAGCAGGAAGTGCTGGCACTGTTCGAGCGTCGTATCGACGAGCGCGTGCCGGCCGCCTACCTGACCGGCGAGGCGTGGTTTGCCGGGCTGAGCTTCAAGAGCGACAGCCGTGCGCTGGTCCCGCGTTCGCCGATCGCCGAGCTGATTGAAACCGGTTTCGAGCCGTGGCTGGCTGGCCGCCACGTGGACCGCGCGCTGGACCTGTGCACAGGTTCGGGCTGCATCGCCATCGCCATGGGCCATTACTACCCGAACTGGGAAGTGGACGGCGTGGACCTGAGCGATGATGCGCTGTCGCTGGCCCATGAGAACAAGGACCGCCTGCAGGCGCACAACGTGACCCTGCTGAAGTCGGACCTGTTCACTGGCCTGGCCGGACGTCATTACGACCTGATCGTGACCAATCCGCCGTATGTCACCAATGACGAAACCGACGCGCTCCCGCAGGAGTACTCCTACGAGCCTGAAATGGGCCTGCGCGCCGGCGACGATGGCCTGGACCTGGTGTTGAAGATCCTGCGCGATGCGCCGCTGCACCTGAGCGAAGACGGCCTGCTTATCTGCGAAGTGGGCGAATCCGAACAGCACCTGGTCAAGCTGCTGCCGGAAGTCGACTTCGCCTGGGTGGAGTTCAAGGTCGGCCAGATGGGCATCTTCGCGGTGGAATGCCGTGAACTGATCGCCCACAGTGCACGCATCACCGAACTGGCGGCACAGCGGCCGTGAGTTCCAACTCGTTCGGCAAGCTGTTCACCGTCACCACCTTCGGCGAGTCGCACGGTCCGGCCATCGGCTGCGTGATCGACGGCTGCCCGCCGGGGTTGACGCTGGATGCGGCCGAATTCGCCCACGACCTGCAGCGACGCGCCACCGGCAAGAGCCGGCATACGTCCGCGCGCCGCGAGGCCGATGAGGTCGAGATCCTGTCAGGTGTGTACGAGGGGCTGACCACCGGCACCCCGATCGCCCTGCTGATCCGCAATACCGATCAGCGCAGCAAGGATTACGCCAACATCGGCCAGCAGTTCCGCCCCGGCCATGCCGACTACAGCTACTGGCACAAGTACGGCATCCGCGATCCACGCGGTGGCGGCCGCTCTTCGGCGCGCGAAACCACGATGCGCGTGGCGGCCGGCGTGGTCGCCAAGAAGTGGCTGGCCGAGCGCTTCGGGGTGACCGTGCGCGGCTACCTGTCCCAGCTGGGCGAGATCACCCCACGTGCTTTCGACTGGTCGGCGGTGGAAGACAATCCGTTCTTCTGGCCCGACGCCGCGCAGGTGCCGGAGCTGGAGACCTACATGGATGCGCTGCGCAAGTCCGGCGATTCGGTCGGTGCACGCGTGGACGTGGTGGCCGACAACGTACCGCCGGGCTGGGGTGAACCGATCTACGGCAAGCTGGATGGCGAGCTGGCGTCGGCGCTGATGAGCATCAACGCCGTCAAGGGCGTGGAGATCGGCGACGGCTTCGCCAGCGCCGCGCAGAAGGGCACCGAGCACCGTGACCTGCTGACCCCGCAGGGATTTGCCAGCAACCATGCCGGCGGCATCCTCGGCGGTATTTCCACCGGGCAGCCGGTGACGGCGTCGATCGTGCTCAAGCCCACCTCCAGCCTGCGCCTTCCCGGCGCCTCGCTGGACAGCGAAGGCAAGGTCATCGAGGTGGTCACCACCGGTCGCCATGACCCGTGCGTGGGCATCCGCGCCGCACCGATCGCCGAGGCGATGATGGCACTGGTGCTGATGGACCAGGCGCTGCGCCACCGTGCGCAGTGCGGCGATGTCGGCAGCATCACCCCGCGAATCCCGGGCCACATCGATGGCTGATGCGCGCCCCGTCGTCTGGGTCAGCCAGCCGCTCATCGATGCGGTGATCGAGCCGCTGCGTGCGCAGGTCGAACTGATCACCACCGACGCGGTGACCGCGTGGACGCCGGACCAGCTGGCAGAGCGGCTGGCGGGCGTCGACGGTGCCATCATCACCCTCAACGAGCGTATCGGCGTGGCCCAGCTGGCCGATGCCGATCGCCTGCAGGTGATCGCCAATGTCGGCGTGGGCTACAACAACCTGGATGTCGATGCGCTGAGCGCGGCCGGCATCCTGGCCAGCAACACCCCGGACGTACTGACCGAGACCACCGCGGACATGGGCTTTGCCCTGTTGATGGCCGCCGCGCGCCGGATCACCGAATCCGAACGCTGGCTGCGCGACGGCCAGTGGGGCCAGTGGTCGTTCCAGACCATGCTGGGCGCGGACATCCACGGCAGCACGCTGGGCATCCTGGGCATGGGCCGCATCGGCCAGGGCATCGCGCGCCGCGGCGCGCACGGCTTCGGCATGCGCGTGCTGTACCACAACCGCTCGCGGCTCCCGGCTGCGACCGAAGCGGACGTGGGCGCGCAGTACGCCGAGCTGGATGACCTGCTGGCGCAGAGTGACCACCTGGTGCTGGTGCTCCCGTACACGGCAGCCTCGCATCACCTGATCGACGCGACCGCGCTGGCGAAGATGAAGCCCACCGCGACGCTGGTGAACATCGCCCGCGGCGGTATCGTCGACGAGCTGGCGCTGGCCGATGCACTGGCACACGGTCGGCTGGCAGCGGCCGGGCTGGACGTCTACGAAGGCGAGCCGCAGGTGCGCCCGGAGCTGCTGGCGCTGCGCAACGTGGTGCTGACCCCGCATATCGGCAGCGCCTCGCTGGGCACGCGCAAGGCGATGGTGCAGCTGGCGGCGGACAACCTGCTGGCCGCGCTGGGCGTGGCCGGTGAAGCGACGCGCATGCCAAGCGCGATAAATGCCGACGCGGCGCTGGCCGCGCGCGCTGCTTCGGGCGATAAAAGCAAAAAACGATAGGGAGCCTCCGCGCCTGCACGAGGAGGTTCCCCGAACCCGGCCGCATTGCGTGAATCCCCTACTTTTTTTGAGAATTTCCACATGAGTACCGAACAACGTTCCTTCCATGTCGCCGTCGTCGGCGCCACCGGTGCGGTCGGCGAAACCATGCTGTCGATCCTGGCCGAGCGCGACTTCCCGGTCGGCACGCTGACCCTGCTCGCCTCCTCGCGCTCGGCCGGTGGTGAAGTCGAGTTCAACGGCCAGAAGCACATCATCAAGGACCTCGCCGACTTCGATCCGACCGGCGTGGACATCGCGTTGTTCTCCGCCGGTGGCAGCGTGTCCAAGGAATACGCGCCGAAATTCGCCGCCGCCGGTGCGGTGGTGATCGACAATTCGTCGGCCTTCCGCTACGACGACGACGTGCCGCTGGTGGTATCGGAAGTCAATCCGGATCAGGTCGCCAACCGTCCGCGCGGCATCATCGCCAACCCCAACTGCTCCACCATGCAGATGCTGGTGGCACTGGCGCCTCTGCATCGCCGTTACGGCATCGAGCGGATCAACGTGGCCACTTACCAGTCGGTGTCCGGCGGCGGGCGTTCGGCGCTGGAAGAGCTGGGCAAGCAGACCGGCCAGCTGCTCAGCTTCCAGGAGATCGACCCGCAGCGTTTCCCGGTGCAGATCGCCTTCAACCTGATCCCGCACATCGACGACTTCCTGGACAACGGCTTCACCAAGGAAGAAATGAAGCTGGTCTGGGAAACCCAGAAGATCCTCGGCGACAGCAGCATCCTGGTGAATCCCACGGCGGTGCGCGTGCCGGTGTTCTATGGCCACTCCGAAGCGGTGGCGATCGAAACCCGCGACAAGGTCACCGCCGCCGAGGCGCGTGAACTGCTTGCGCAGTCGCCGGGCGTGGAAGTGGTGGATCGCCACGAAGCGGGCGGCTACCCGACCCCGGTCACCCACGCCTCGGGCACTGATGCGGTGTACGTCGGCCGCATCCGCGAAGACCTTTCGCACCCGCGTGGCCTGAACCTGTGGATCGTCTCGGACAACATCCGCAAGGGCGCGGCGCTCAATGCGGTGCAGTTGGCCGAGCTGGTCGCCGCCGAACCGCGTTGAGCAGGGCGGGGGGCGTGCCGGTCACGACCCCCCACTTTGTGGCGGCCAGCCGTTATATTGGCCGCCATGAACAACGGGGCCCGCGGCGTCATGCGACCGCTCAAGTATCTTTCCACCCTCCTGTTGGCGCTCGCCAGCAGCTCGGCGATGGCGCTGGGGCTGGGTGACATCCGTGTGCTGTCCCGTCCCGGGCAGCCGCTGGTAGCTGAAATTCCGATCATTTCCGCTGATCCGTCCGAACTGCAGAACCTGCGGGTCGGGCTGGCGTCGCCGGTGACGTTCGAACGGGTGGGCCTGCAGCGCCCAACCGGCCTGGTCAGTGAACTGCAGTTCGAACTCACCCGTACCGCACAGGGACGGGCGGTGGTGCGCGTCACCTCGGCTTCGCCGGTGGAAACCCCTGCGCTGGCGTTCCTGATCGAGGCCGACTGGGGCCAGGGCAGGCTGGTGCGCGAATATTCGGCGCTCATGGATGCACCGACCAGCGCGGTTGCACTGAGCGAGCCGGAGATCGAGGCGCCGGCCGGCGCGCTGTCCAATGCGATCATCCGTGAGCCGCAGGCCGTACCGGCGCAGTTGCCGCCTGAAACGTCGACTGCAGCCGCTGCCCCTGCGCCTGCACCTGCGGCGCGCACCGCCAACACGGCTTCACCACGCGCGCCGGTGCCCGAGGCCACCGGCGCTGCCGGTGATATCGCGGTGCGGCAGGGGCAGACCCTTTCGCAGATTGCACAGTCGCTGGCCGTCGGCCAGCAGATCAGCCGCGAGCGAGCGATGATCGCCCTGCTGCGGGCCAATCCAGAAGCCTTCATCCGCGGCAACATCAACCTGCTCAAGCAGGGTGCGGTACTGCGCGTGCCCGATGCGGCCTCGCTGGCCGCCGTCGATGGCAGCGAGGCGGCAGCGATGGTGAGGGAGCATGCTGCGCAATGGCGGCGGTCGCGCACCATCCCGCAGCCTGCAGCAGCCGATTCCAGCGTTGCGGCCGCCACGCCGGCTCCCGCCGCAGCGCCGGCCCGCAGCACCGGCGCGCGTCTTGAAATCGCTCCGGCGGTGGCGGCTGCCGCTGCCACCGCTGGCTCAACCACCGGCACCGGTGATGGCAACGAGGGTGACATGCTCGGCAACGAACAACTGCGTCAGGCAAGGGAAGACGTCGCCACGCGCGATGCCGAGATCGATGAACTCAAGCAACGCATCGCGGATCTGGAAAAGCTGAAAGCGCAGCAGCAGGCGCTGGTCAGCCTGAAGGACACCGAGATCGCGGCCGCACAGGCGCGCTTGGCAGAGGCCCCGCAGCAGGCGTCCAGCGGCCCTTGGTTCTGGCTGGCGCTGCCGTTGCTGCTGCTGGTGGCCGTGGGCTGGTGGCTGTCGCGTCGCCGCAAACCCTCGCCCCTGCCGCCGCTGCGCCGTGACGACCACGACGACAGTGCGCTGTCGGCCGCCGTCCCGGCCGGTGCCGGGCTGGACGTGCTGGCCGAGCGCGCGGGGTGGGAGCAGGATCCTCGGGAGCAGGCCGAGACCGAGACCGAGACCTACACCGAAACCGGCATTGCCGGCGAAGCGCCGGTGCATTTCGATCTGGAAACACCGGCCAGCGTTTCGACCGCGGCGCCGGCTGCCGCGGAACCTTTCCCGGAGCCCGAACCGGTGGGTGACCCGGTGCCCGCCTACGCCCGCCATGCCGAGCAGCAGGACGCCTTCCGCGGCGTCTTCGAGCTTCCCGCCGGCGATGCGCCGGCCGCGCCGGAGATGTCGGACGATGCAGCGGCGCACGCCCCCGACGCGGCCGCCGCCACGCCAGCGCATGCCGGTGGCCATGACCGCCTCGAACTGGCCATCGCCTATCTGGACCTGGGGGATGCGCAGACGGCGCGCTCATTGCTGGAAGAGGTGGCCCGCAGCGATGATCCACATCTGCAGGCTCAGGCGCGCGAGCTGTTGGCGCGCCTCGGCTGACCCCCAGAGCTGTACGGAGTAACGACCATGCAACGCGACCATCGCATCGACTACATCGAATTCGCTTCGCAGGATCCGGCGGCGAGTCGCGCGTTCTTCCAGGCCGTGTTCGGTTGGCAGTTCCAGGATTACGGCCCGGACTACACCGCCTTCGACGACGGGCGGCTGCAGGGCGGCTTCTATCGTGCCGCACCGGTGTCCACCGACACCGCAGGCGCGCCCCTGGTGGTGCTGTATGCCGACCAGCTGCAGCCGGTGATCGCGGCGATCCTCGCTGCGGGCGGTGAGCTGCTCAAGCCGGTCTTCTCGTTTCCGGGAGGCAGCCGGTTCCACTTCCGCGAGCCCGGCGGGAACGCGCTGGCGGTATGGTCCGAGCGCGATCCAGCCGGCTGACGCCGGCAGCGGCGGCCGGCTTGGCGTCTTTTCACAGATTCAGAGGAAGCAGCATGCGTTACGCCTTGGGCGTGGAGTACGACGGCAGCGATTACAAGGGCTGGCAGAACCTCGGCGAAGCCGGCCCGAGCGTGCAGGCCAGCTTGGAAAAGGCGCTGTCGTCGGTCGCCGATTCGCCGGTGCGCGTGGTCTGCGCCGGCCGTACCGATGCAGGCGTGCATGGTCAGTGCCAGGTCGTGCATTTCGATACCGATGCCGTGCGTGATCCGCGCGGCTGGACCTTGGGCACTACCGCGCGGCTGCCCAGGTCGATCGCGGTGCGCTGGTGCACGCCGGTCGCCGATGACTTCCATGCGCGCTTTTCCGCGCGCGCACGACGCTATCGCTACCGTCTGTTGAACCGTTCGATACGACCGGCGCTGCAGCGGCAGACGCTCAGCTGGGAACGGCGCCCGCTGGATGCCGGCCTGATGCACCAGGCCGGGCAGGCGCTGCTCGGCGAGAACGACTTCAGCGCCTTCCGCAGCATCCAGTGCGAAGCGTTGCACGCGCGTCGCCAGATGCAGTCGGTCAGCGTGCTGCGCAACGAGGAGGTGATCGAAGTGTCGGTGCAGGCCAATGCATTCCTTCATCACATGGTTCGCAATATCGTGGGTTCGCTGATCCTGGTGGGCAGCGGGGAGCGTCCGGTCGAGTGGATCGGTGAGCTGCTGGCCGGCCAGGACCGTACTGTTGCCGGGCCCACTGCACCCCCTCAGGGCCTGGTGTTCCTGGGCCCGTTGTACCCCGACAACTGGCAACTGCCTGCCGAGGTCACCCTATGAGCCGCTCCTACTACCGTACCCGCATCAAGTTCTGTGGCATGACCCGCGCCGGCGATGTCCGCCTGGCCGGCGAGCTCGGCGTGGATGCGGTGGGTTTCATTTTCGCCCGCGAGAGCAAGCGCCGCGTGGCACCCGCCGAAGCACGTGCGATGCGCCAGGCGATCGCGCCGATGGTCGATGTGGTGGCCCTGTTCCGTGACAACACGCGCGAGGAAGTGCGCGAAGTGCTGCGGACCGTGCGTCCTACGCTGCTGCAGTTCCATGGCGATGAAGACGAGGGTTTCTGCCGCGGCTTCAACATGCCCTACCTGAAGGCCATCGCGATGGGCGGTCGCGAAGAGGTCAACGCGCGCACCCTGCAGCTGCGCTACCCCAGTGCGGCCGGCTTCCTGTTCGACAGCCATGCGCCAGGTGGCGGCGGCGGGACCGGCGTTGCCTTCGACTGGACGCGCATCCCCAGCGGCTTGCACCGACCCTTCCTGCTCGCAGGCGGGCTGACCCCGGAAAACATCTTCGACGCGGCCTTGGCGACCTTGCCGTGGGGCGTGGATGTGTCCAGCGGGATCGAATCCGAGCCGGGTATCAAGGATGGTTACCTGATGCGCAAGTTCGTTGAAGAAGTCCGTCGCGCGGACTGCGCCAGTCTCGACTGAACGCATGCCGCCGCTGCGGGTTCACCGATCGGCAAGTTCGGCCTTCAGCCAGGCCACCAACGCATCGACACGCGGATCCGCACGCGCGGCGTGCCGCGCCAGCACCCAGGCGCCCGCGGTGGAGGTGAATCCCCACGGCGCGATCAGTCGCCCGCCCGCGACGTCATCGGCAACCAGGGGCTCCGGCGCGATCGCCACGCCCAGTCCCGCCACCGCCGCTTCCAGCAGGTAGTACAGGTGTTCGAAGCCCTGTCCCGGCCTTAGTGCGCGCGCGTCCAGTGCATGCGCAGCGGCCCAGGCCGGCCATGCCTGTGGCCGCGAGGTGGTATGCAGCAGTTCCTCTGGCAGCAATGCGGACGCCGGCCGACCCTGCAGGCGGGCCGCCGCCGGATGCTGTGGGGAGAGCACCGCGCCGACCCGTTCCGGTGCCAGCTTGATCACCTGCCAGCCGTTCGGCCACGGCGGTTCAGCCAGCAGCAGCACCGCATCCAGCCGTGCCTGGGCTTCGCTGAAGCTGCCATCCAGCGCCGACCAGTGCACGTTGAGCGCGGGCAGGGCGGCCTGCAGCCGCGGCAAGCGCGGGATCATCCAGCGCGCCAGCACGCTGCTGCTGCAGCCCAGCACCAGGGCGTCGTGCAGGGCCGGGCGATGCAGCTGGTCCACTGCGGCGTGCAGCCGTTCAAACGCATCCTTGCAGGCGGCCTGCAGGGTCTGGCCGCTGGCGGTCAGGCGCAGGCCGCGGCCGTCGCGCTCGAACAACGCCAGGCCGAGATCGGCCTCGAGCAGCTTGATCTGGCGGCTGATCGCGCCGTGGGTGACATGCAGGGCCTGCGCTGCGCGCCCGACGCCGCCCAGCCGGGCCGTGGCCTCGAAGGCGCGCAGGGCATTGAGCGGAGGCAGCGGGCGCGTTGTCATGTGAGAAATACTGACATGAAGTGGCTGAAATATCGATATTCCCCGTGCAACCCGTGCGCTAGAGTGGCGGTCCACCTGCTCGACCCGGTTGCCCTCATGTCGCTCCCCCCGATTCCTGACTTCCATGCCTATCCCGATGCCAACGGGCACTTCGGGCGTTACGGTGGCAGCTTCGTCGCCGAGACCCTGGTCGGACCGCTGCAGGAGCTTGCCGCGGCCTACGACCAGGCGCGCAAAGATCCGGCCTTCATCGCCGAATACGACCACGACCTGGCCCATTACGTAGGCCGTCCCAGCCCGATCTACCATGCGCGGCGGCTCAGCGACCACGTTGGCGGTGCGCAGATCCTGCTCAAGCGCGAAGACCTGAACCACACCGGCGCGCACAAGATCAACAACACCATCGGCCAGGCGCTGCTGGCCTCGCGGATGGGCAAGAAGCGCATCATCGCCGAGACCGGCGCCGGCCAGCACGGCGTGGCCAGCGCGACGGTGGCCGCACGCCTGGGCCTGGAATGCGTGGTGTACATGGGCGCCACCGACATCGAACGGCAGAAGATCAACGTCTATCGGATGAAGCTGCTGGGCGCGACCGTGGTTCCGGTGACGTCGGGTTCGGCGACGTTGAAGGATGCCCTCAACGAAGCGATGCGCGACTGGGTCACCAACGTGCAGGACACCTTCTACATCATCGGCACCGTGGCCGGCCCCGATCCGTATCCGCGCATGGTGCGTGATTTCAATGCCATCGTCGGCCGTGAAGCACGCGAACAGATGCTGCTGGAATACGGCCGCCTGCCCGATGCGATCACCGCCTGCGTGGGGGGCGGCAGCAATGCCATCGGCCTGTTCCATGCGTTCCTGAATGATCGTGAGGTGCAGATATTCGGCGCCGAAGCGGCCGGTGACGGCATCGAGACCGGGCGCCATGCCGCCTCCATCGCGGCAGGCCGCCCCGGCGTGCTGCATGGCAACCGCACCTATGTGCTGTGCGATGACGATGGCCAGATCATCGAGACCCATTCGGTGTCCGCTGGCCTGGATTACCCGGGTGTCGGGCCGGAGCACGCGTTCCTGGCCGACAGTGGCCGCGCCACGTACCTGGGCATCACCGATGAGGAGGCCCTGCAGGCCTTCCACCTGCTGTCGCGCACCGAGGGCATCCTGGCGGCGCTGGAGTCCAGCCATGCGCTGGCGCAGGCGATCAAGCTGGCCGGTGAGCGCCCGCGCGACCAGCTGGTGCTGTGCAACCTGTCCGGCCGCGGCGACAAGGACGTGCACACCATCGCCGCGCGCGAAGGCCTGATCCTGTGATGTCTGCCATCCCTGTATTGATTGAAGGACGTGCCTGAAATGCCTGTATCCCGACTTGATGCCCGTTTCCAGCGGCTGCGTGATGCGCAGCGCAAGGCGCTGATTCCCTTCATCACCGCCGGCGATCCATCACTGGAGGCCACCGTCCCGGTGATGCACGCGCTGGTCGAGGCCGGCGCCGACGTGCTGGAACTGGGCGTGCCGTTTTCCGATCCGATGGCCGATGGCCCCACCATCCAGCGCAGTTCCGAGCGCGCGCTGGCGCGGGGTGCCGGGCTGCGTTACGTGCTGCAGGCGGTCGCCGGATTCCGCAGCCGCGACACGGAAACGCCGGTGGTGCTGATGGGCTACCTGAACCCGGTGGAGATCCACGGTTATGTCCGCTTCGCCACCGAGGCGGTTGCCGCTGGCGTGGACGGGATCCTGCTGGTGGACCTGCCGCCGGAAGAAGCGGCGGAGGCCAATGAAGCGTTCGACGCGGCGGGGCTGGCGCTGGTGCTGCTGGCCTCGCCGACCACCAGCGATGCACGTGCCGCTACGCTGCTGGGCCTGGCGCGCGGTTATCTGTATTACGTGAGTTTCGCCGGTGTTACCGGGGCATCGGACCTGCTCGACCATGATGCGGCGGGTGCCCGCCTGCAGGCACTGCGCGACCGGGCCAGCGTGCCGGTGGTGGCCGGGTTCGGGATCAAGGATGCGGCCAGTGCGGCGTCGATGGCGCGCCAGGCCGATGGCGTGGTGGTGGGCAGTGCGTTGGTGTCGGTGTTGGCGCAGGCGACCACGGTGGATGAAGCGGTGCAGGCGGCGGGGGCGTTCCTGGCGCCGCTGCGGCAGGCGCTGGACGCTTGACGCTTCTGCAGGGCTGGAGGGGGGCGGGGCGGGGTGGCTGTGCAGGACACGCCGCAAGTACGTCCGTGTAGGCTCGCTTTTCGCATCCATGCGAAAAGACGGTCCTGCACAGCCACTCCGCCCCACCTTCGACAGGTTCCTGATGGCCTTGGTAGCGCCGACCCATGGCGGCGGGGTGGTAGATGGCGTGGTTTTGCTGCAAACGTACGCCGGGGCACGGTTTTGTGGGGGTGCACGGGTGGGGAAAGGCTGAGCTAGACTGTCGGCCTTTGCGGCCTTCGGGCCGCCCTGAACGGAAGTAGCAACCCGCATGAGTTGGCTCAGCAAGTTGATGCCGTCGGGCATCCGCACCGACAACGTCCCCAACAAGAAGCGCAGCGTCCCCGAAGGCCTGTGGGAGAAGTGCAGCAGCTGCGGCAGCGCGCTCTATGGCCCGGAGCTGGAAAAGAACCTGGAGGTCTGCCCCAACTGCGGGCACCACATGGCGATCCGCGCGCGCGCGCGGCTGGCTTCGCTGTTCGACGCCGACAGCATGACCGAGATCGCCGCCCGGCTGGGCCCGAACGATCTGTTGAAGTTCAAGGACCAGAAAAAGTACGCCGAGCGCATCAAGATCGCGCAGAAGAATACCGGTGAGTACGATGCGCTGATCGCCATGCGCGGCCTGCTCAAAGGCCGTCCGCTGGTCGCGTCCTCGTTCGATTTCGCCTTCATGGGTGGCTCGATGGGTTCGGTGGTCGGCGAGCGTTTCGCGCTGGCCGCGGAAACCGCGCTGGAGATCGGTGCACCCTACATCTGCTTCTCCGCCAGCGGCGGCGCGCGCATGCAGGAAGGTCTGTTCTCGTTGATGCAGATGGCCAAGACCTCTGCGGCGCTGGGCAAGCTGCGCGCTGCCGGCCTGCCGTATATTTCGGTGCTGACCCATCCCACCACCGGGGGCGTGTCGGCATCGTTCGCGATGCTCGGCGACATCAATATCGCCGAGCCGCAGGCGCTGATCGGCTTCGCCGGCCCGCGCGTGATCGAGCAGACCGTGCGCGAGAAACTGCCGGAAGGCTTCCAGCGCTCGGAGTTCCTGCTCGAACACGGTGCCATCGACCAGATCTGTGATCGTCGCGAGCTGCGCGACCGCCTTTCCGAGCTTCTGGCGATGATGCGCCGCGAACCTGCGCCGACGGAGGCCTGATGGGAACGCGCAGGTATTTCGGCACCGACGGTATCCGTGGCCGGGTCGGCCAGGGCGTGATCTCGGCTGATTTCGTACTGCGGCTGGGCAATGCGTTCGGCCGCGTGCTGCTGGCCCAGCAGGCGGCGGGCAACCGTCGCCCGATCGTCGTCATCGGCAAGGACACGCGCATTTCCGGCTACATGTTCGAAGCGGCGCTGGAAGCGGGGTTGGTTGCTGCGGGCGTGGACGTGCAGTTGCTGGGGCCGATGCCCACGCCGGCTGTTGCCTTCCTGACCCGAACGCTGGGGGCTGACGCCGGCATCGTGATCAGCGCCTCGCACAACCCGCACCATGACAACGGCATCAAGTTCTTTTCCGCCCAGGGCGAGAAGCTGGACGATGCCACCGAAATGGCGCTGGAAGCGGGCATCGATGAGCCGTTCACCACCGCCGAATCGGAAAAGCTGGGCAAGGCGATGCGTGCGCGCGAGGCGATCGGCCGCTACATCGAATTCTGCAAGGCCAGCGTGCCGCGCGACTTCGATCTGCGCGGCGTCCGGCTGGTGCTGGACTGCGCACACGGCGCGACGTACCACATCGCACCGCTGCTGTTCCGCGAGCTGGGGGCGGAGGTGATCGCCATCGGCGCGGCGCCGGACGGGGTCAACATCAATGACGGCGTCGGCTCGACGCACATCGACAACCTGGCTGCCAAGGTGCGCCAAACCGGTGCCGACCTGGGCATTGCCTTCGACGGTGACGGTGACCGGGTGCTGATGGCCGACGACCAGGGCAACCCGGTCGATGGCGATGACCTGCTGTTCATCCTGGCCCGCGCCTGGCAGGCCGATGGCCGCCTGCGCGGTCCCGTGGTGGGCACGCTGATGACCAACTTCGGGCTGGAACAGGCACTGGAAAAGCTGCAGATTCCGTTCGTGCGCAGCAACGTCGGCGACCGCTACGTGCACCAGGCGCTGGTGGAAGGCGGCGGCGTGCTCGGCGGTGAAGCGTCGGGGCATCTTCTGTGCCTGGATCGCGCCACCACCGGCGATGCCATCGTCAGTGCGCTGCAGGTGCTGGTTGAACTGCGCCGCAGCGGGCAGAGCCTGCGTGAGGCCCTGCAGCCGCTGTCGCGGGTGCCGCAGAAGACAGTCAATGTGCGGCTCGGCAACGTGTCGGCCAAGGCCACCGTACAGGCTGCAAGCGTGCAGCAGGCGCTCCTGCAGGCGCAGCAGGCGGTGGCCGGCCGCGGCCGCGCGTTCCTGCGCCCGTCCGGCACTGAACCGGTGGTGCGGGTGACCGTAGAGGCCGACGAGGCCACGTTGATGCAGGAAACGCTGGATCGTTTGTCCGATTCAGTGAAGGCCGCTGCTGCGGCCTGACCCCGTTCCGCAGCGCCGCCGGGTATCGGCGGCGCCGCGGAGGGCGCAGGGGGTGCCTCAGCGCCGGCGGAACCGGGTCAGTTCGTCCCAGGCTTCGCGCAGGCCGGCGCTGTCCGGCTGCTGCACGGGCAACGGCAGGTAGTCCGGCCCCAGTGCCGTGCTGTTGCCGAATTTATCGAACACATAGGTATCCGGACCCTGGCGGATGCCACGCTGCGACCAGCTTTCCACCAGCAGCGAACGCGGTGCCATCGGTGCCGGTGCAAGCAGGTCCTGGCCGGTGCTGAAGTCTTCCAGCGGATTTTCGCAGCCCAGTGCATGCCGCATCAGCGTGGGCACCCAGTCCTCATGCGAACTGATGCGCGCCTGCCGCGATGCCGTCATTCCCGGCCAATGCAGCACGAACGGCACCTGCAGCTGGAAGTCGGAGAAATTGCCGTTGTGGCCCCAGTAGTTCAGGCCGAGGTCGTTGAATTCTTCGGCGTGGTCGCCGGTGACCAGCACGATGGTGTTGTCCTCCATGCCGGCTTCGCGCAGTGACTGCAGCAACTGGCTGACCAGACTGTCCGCATAGTGGACGGCGGTGCGGTAGCGATTGCGCTCCGGGGTGGCATCGTGGTCCTGGTCCAGCGCCAGGAAGTCGATGTCCTTGGCCATCGGCGTGTCCAGCGCGGGGTAACCTTTGGGCAGGTGGTACGGCGCATGCGTGGCGTCGAGGAAGGCGAAGCCGAACCACGGCGTGCCGGAGGGGGTCGCGCTGATTTCCGCACGCAGCGTGTCGACTACGTGGCGGTCACGTTCGGCGACGCTGAGCGCCGCCGGTGCGGTCTGCAGCAGCTCCCGCACGTCGGCGAATGCGGTGCGGTCGAACTCCGGGCTGTACAGCGGCGCGCTGCCATGCAGGTACATCGCATAACCCTGCTGCTTGAGCACGTCGAACAGGACCGAGCCGCGCTGCTCGGCCAGCATCGGCTGCCAGTAGCCGCCGGGCAGGCCGTACAGCAGACCGAACAGGCCGAAACGGGTGGCGTTGCCGGTGCTGTAATGGCGCTCGAACACCTGCGATTGCCGCGCCAGCGCCCAGGTGCCGGGCATCGTCTGCGGATCCAGTGCGTCGGCACGCAGCGATTCCAGCACTACCACCAGCACATTCGGTCGCCGGTGGCTCTGGCAACGCAGCGGAGCGCTCGGGTAGGCCAGTTCACTGAGCTTCGGATCGGTCAGTGCGGCGGCGCGATCGACCACCGGCACGCCCATCGCACGCATCTGCCGCTTGGCGGTGATCGGCTGCGCCCACGGCAGGTAGGCCCACTGGCTGACCACCGCGCGTTCGCCGCGAGCGTCGTAGTAGGCCGTGGCGATCTGGCCCGCAGTCATCAGCACGGCCGCTGCCGTCCATCCGCCCAGCACCCAGGCGCGAGGCGGACGCGGTGGCAGCAGCCGCCAGCAGCCCCAGGCCAGCAGCGCCTGGGCAGCAAACACGGCCATGACCACGCTGGCGATCTGCAGCCAGTTGCTCCAGGACAGGCTGACCTGGTCCTGCATTGCGCCGCCGAACACCATGTTCAGCACCATCGCATTGAGGTGGAAGCGATACAGCGCAAAGACCTTCGCATCCACCATCAGCAGGCACAGCCACAGGCCCTGCATGACCACCGCGGTGATCGTGAGCGGCTGCGCGCTGCGCGTCCACAGGCCGGCCAGCAGCGCCGGCAGCATCACCAGCGCGCCGAAGGCAAGGAAATGTCCGGGTACGGCCAGGGCCAGGTACAGCCTGCCGAGCATTCCGCCGGGATTGGCCGTCCACGGGATGTTGGTCGCGCTGATGCCGATCGCCAGCACAGCGCCCATGGCGGTCATCAAGCTCGCCCATGCGAGGCGCTGCCACCGCAGGGAGGGGGTGGCGGAAGAGGGGCGTGCAGGCATCGAGGGGTTCATCGTGCAGGGGAGGACGGCACGCAGGCGTCTGTCGTGGCGGGGGCGCATTGTATCGGCTTGTATCGCTCCGCCGATGCCCGCTGCCGGTAGGCGGCGCTCAGGGGCCGGCGGGCAAGCCCTTGCGACGGGCCTTGAAGCCGTTGAACAGGGGGGCCAGTGCGGGCAGGTAGCTGCAGGCAATGCGCCTGCGCAGCCACCAGGCCGGGCGGTCGCGCACGGCGAAGCGATAGATGTGGCCGGCGTCGCCCCCGATGCGGTTGCGGCCAAACGGGTGCGTTGTATGCAGGTAACGGAATCCGTGCGCGCGGGCGATCTCCACGTGGTCCGCGTCGAAGTCGCCGTAGGGCCAGCACAGTGTGTCCGAGGCCCTGCCCAGCTCCTGCTGCAGCACGTGGCGTGCTTTCGCCAGATCGGCATCCAGCCCGCTTCTGCGCTGGCTGCGGTCCAGGTCCGCGCGCTGCAGCCAGCGCGTGTGCGAGTGCGTGTGGCAATGCACTTCGAAGGTGCCGGCGGCGATGGCCGCGCGTGCCTCGTCCCAGCGCATCATCACCTGGTCGGCCTGCCCTTGGCGGAATATCGCGTCTTCGCAGCCACGATGGTCCGGCGTGGCGGGCAGCAATGCGCTGGAGTCGCCCGCGTGCGGACGCACCGGCCCCTGGCCCATCCAGCCGGTGACGACGAAGACCACGGCATGCATGCCATGTGCCTGCAGGATCGGGTGGGCGTACACCCAGTTGTCCAGATAACCGTCGTCGAAGGTAATGACGATGGACTTGCGCGGGACCGGCTTGCCGGCCAGGAAGCCGGCGTACTGATCCAGTGTCAACGACGTCCAGCCGGTGTCGGCGAGCCATGCGATCTGGCTTTCGAAGTTCGCCGGGGACACGGTGATCATCCCCGGCGAAGGGCTGACATGATGGTGCATCAACACCGGCACGCTCCGGGCCTTACACATGTCCAAGTTCCTCCAACCATTGGTAGTAGCAGGCTTCCGTCGCGCGGCAGTGCCCGACGGGGCTGAATCGGTCGTCGCTGCGCATCCAGTCCCAGCCGGCACGGCCCATCTGCCTGCGCAGCTCCGGCTGCTCGACCAGGCGTTGCAGGGCCGTGGTCAATGCGGTTGGATCGCCCGGCTCGACCAGCAGCGCGTTGTCACCTTCGCGCACCATCTCCGGCACGCCGCCAACGCGCGTGGCCACGATGGGCACGCCGACGAAGGCGGCCTCCAGGAATACGGTGCCGGCCGCCTCTTTGTGCGTGGCGAGGGCGAACACGTCCAGTCCTGCCATGAGACGCTGCGCATCGGAACGGTGGCCCAGCAGATTCACCTGCCGCTGCAGCCCCAGCCGCTGGCTGGCGGTGCGCAGTTCGGTCATGACCGGCTCGCCCTCTCCGATCACCGCCAGGTGAAGCCAGGGATGGGCGTGGCAGAGCGGCGCGATGGCGCGCAGCAGGTCCATGTGGCCCTTCGGGCGACGAAGCACCGCGACGCAGCCGACCACCACATCACCGGCTTCGAGTCCAAGCTCGGCCCGCACCCGGGCGCGGGTATCCTGCAGGCATTGCCAGGGATCCGGTCCGCGCACGCCATGCCATTGCGGCGGCATCGCGATGGGCGGTACCACGCCGATGTGCCCCTCCTGGATGCCCCGCGCCACCAACTGCTGCTTCACGAAACGGCTGACGGTCAGCACGCGATGGGGCAGGCCGGTGTAGGTCAACAGCGAATTCACCGGGCTCATCAGGTGGCGTGAACGCACCACCAGCGGCGCGCGCGCCAGGCGCGCACCGGCCGCGGCGATAAGGGCGTCGCGGCGGCTGGTCGTGTTCACTACGTCGAAGCGATGCGACCTTACCAGCGCGGCTACCCGGTCGATTCCCCGCAGCAGCCGGACCCATCCGCCCATCCGCAGCCGGTGCACGATGAATCCATTGGCTTGAGCCAATGCGCCCAGCCGAGCGCCTGGCTGGCATAACAGCGAGACATCATGGCCGCGCGCCCGCATGGCGACCATGTGGCGGAAGATGTAGATCTCCTGGCCACCCAGGCCCATCGCCGCTTCGGTATGCAGAATGCGCAGGGGACGTTGCATGTGGAGCCAGTGCACGCGATGGGGCAGGGAGGCCAGCGTGACGCGGAAGATGCGGGCGCTCGAGCGGCGGAAGGTGGGCCGTAGATCAACGATGTTCACTGCGACATACAGGGACGATATCGGTCGGGTCGGAGGGGTGTCCGGCGTGGGTCGTCGTGCCTGATGCGACATGGTGGCGGCGCGCCTGGGGCCGCCTGGGAGGCAACGTGGCGCAGCCTGATCTGTCACAATGCAGGCGCGGAACGCGGCCCGTAGGCAGCGTGTGCCGCTGTCCAGACCCATGACCAACCAGGTACCGTTGTGAGCCAGATCCCCACCCTCGACATCACCCGCTTCGACAGCGACCGCGAGGCCTTCGTGGCCGAGCTGGGCGCCGCCTACCGCCAGTGGGGCTTCGCCGGCATCCGCAACCATGGCATTCCGCAGGCCGACATCGACGCGGCCTACGACGTCTTCAAGGCCTTTTTCGCGCTTCCGGAAGAGGTCAAGCGCCGGTACCACATCGCCGGCAGCGGCGGCGCGCGTGGCTATACCCAGTTCGGCGTGGAAACGGCGAAGGGCTCCAGCCACTTCGACCTGAAGGAGTTCTGGCACATCGGGCGCGAGATTCCCGATGATTCCAAATACCGCGAGGTGATGGCGCCGAACCTGTGGCCAAGCGAAGTGCCGGCGTTCCGTGAGCGTGGCTATGCGTTGTACCAGGCGTTGGACAACTTGGGTTCGCGGGTGCTGTCTGCCCTGGCGCTGCACATCGGGCTGCCGCAGGATTTCTTCGCCGACAAGACCAACAACGGCAATTCGATCCTGCGTCCGATCCACTACCCGCCGATCACCACCGACGACATCCCCAACGTGCGCGCGGGCGCGCATGGCGACATCAACTTCATCACGCTGCTGGTCGGCGCCAGTGCCGCCGGCCTGGAAGTGCAGTCGCATGATGGCAAGTGGGTGCCGTTCACTTCGGACGCGGACACCATCGTGGTCAACATCGGCGACATGCTGCAGCGGCTGACCAACCATGTGTATCCCTCGACCATCCACCGCGTTGTCAATCCGCCGGGCGAGCTGGCGCGCCAGCCGCGTTATTCGGTGCCGTTCTTCCTGCATCCGAACCCGGATTACCTGATCGACGTGCTGCCCTCGTGCATCACCCCGGAAAATCCGAGCCGGTATCCGGAGCCGATCACCGCCCACGGCTTCCTCGAAGAGCGCCTGCGCGAAATCAAACTGAAGTAGTGCCGGCCGCTGGCCGGCAATCAGGCAACGTCAACGTCAAAGGC
>NZ_JACSQS010000006.1:0-17080 GCF_014836545.1 Stenotrophomonas lacuserhaii | reverse complement strand
TTTCGCGCCATCCATGGCGCTCAACGCCCCCGCCAACCCACCCCGCCCCGCCATCGACAGGGGCGCGGTGGCCTTGGAACCTTCGGCGCTACCGCTTTTCTTCTTTTTTTTAACGCGGGTGGCGGCTACCGGAACCTGTCATGGGTCGGGCGGGGAGGCTATGCGGGGCCTTGAGCGGCAGGAGCCGCGAAGAGCTACATGGATGTACTTGCGCGTGCCCCGCATGGCCTCCCCGCCCGGCCCACCCGCAGCTCCAGCTCTCAAGCCAGCCGCGAGGGGGGTCCTCACCCGTTCGACTACCCGCAGACACGATGTAACCGGTTACGGCCCAACGGCGGATAATTTCATTCGTTATCATGTCCGGCTGATACGAAACGGAGCCATCGCCCATGCGCCGCAAGATCGTCGCCGGAAACTGGAAACTGCACGGAACCCGTGAGTTCGCCACCACCCTGGTCACCGACATCGCCAACGGGGCGCCGGAGCAGGGGGTCGAGCTGGTGATCCTGCCGCCGCTGCCGTACCTCGGCGAGCTCGCCGATGATTTCGCCGATACCGCCGTTGCCTTTGGTGCCCAGGACGTCAGCAGCAACGAGAAGGGCGCCTACACCGGCGAAGTCTCGGCCAGCATGCTGCACGAAGTGGGCGCCCGTTATGGCCTGGTCGGGCATTCCGAGCGCCGCCAGTACCATCACGAGAGCAGTGAGCTGGTCGCGCGCAAGTTCGCCGCCGCGCTGCATGCCGGCCTGGTGCCGGTGCTGTGCGTGGGCGAGACCCTGGAGCAGCGCGAAGCGGGCCAGACCGAAGCGGTGATCGCCAGCCAGCTGGCTCCGGTGCTGGCACTGGTGGGCGGGCAGGGCTTCGAAAACGCCGTGGTGGCCTACGAGCCGGTCTGGGCAATCGGCACCGGGCGCACCGCCAGCAAGGAGCAGGCCCAGCAGGTGCATGCCTTCATCCGTGGCGAAGTGGCCAAGGTGGATGCTAGAATCGCCGATTCCCTGACCATCCTTTACGGTGGCAGCGTGAAGCCTGACAATGCCGCCGAGCTGTTCGCACAGCCCGACGTCGATGGCGGGCTGGTGGGTGGCGCCTCGTTGGTGGCCGCCGATTTTCTGGCCATCGCCCAGGCGGCGGCTGCAACCTGATTAGAAGTAGTCCGAGGACGGATTCCAGATGCTGATGTTGATCCTCAATGTCGTTTACGTGCTGGTCGCAGTGGCCATGATCGCGCTGATCCTGATGCAGCGTGGTTCCGGTGCCGCCGCTGGCTCGGGCTTTGGTGCCGGCGCCTCGGGCACGGTGTTCGGCGCGCGTGGTGCGTCCAACTTCATGTCCAAGTCCACCAAGTGGCTGGCCGTGGTGTTTTTTGGCATCAGCCTGTTCATGGCGTGGTATGCCGGCCATGGCAGCCGCCCGGCCGAGCAGCAGGGCCTCGGCCTGATGGCCGCGCCGGCCGCCAGCGTCCCGGCTGCACCAGCGGGTGAGCGTCCGGCCAGCGTGCCGGCGGCCGATCCGGTGCCGGTGCAGCAGCCTGCCCAGCAGCTGGTTCCGGCCGCGACTGTGCCGGCTCAGGCGGAATCTTCAAATTCTGGCGAAGAAAAGCAGCCGGAAGGCTCCCAGAAAGACTGAAGACGGTTACAATACGCCGCGCACTGGATGGATAGTCCAGCGTGATCGTAAGCCCAGGTGGCGGAATTGGTAGACGCACTACCTTGAGGTGGTAGCGACTTAGGTCGTAGGGGTTCGAGTCCCCTCTTGGGCACCATTTAGTAAGTAAAGCGGGTACGTCCGGCGCGCTCTGCGCCGGGTAGCGTTGTCCCCGTCCACTCCCCCATGCCAAAGCGCCTGCAGGCGCGGCGGCAGAGGCAAGAGAGAATCGCTGTGCTGGCCGAATATTTGCCGTCTCTGCTGTTTCTGATCGTCGCTACCGGTATCGGCATCACGCTGATGCTGATTGGACGATTCCTCGGCCCACGCCGTCCCGATCTGCAGAAGCTCTCGCCGTACGAATGCGGCTTCGAGGCTTTTGAAGACGCACGCATGAAGTTCGACGTGCGTTATTACCTGATCGCGATCCAGTTCATCGTCTTCGATCTGGAAATCATCTTCATCGTGCCCTGGACCCAGGTCTTCATGGAGCTCGGCGCGCGTTCGCTGGTCACCATGGGCCTGTTCGTGGGCATGCTGTTCCTCGGCTTCATTTACGTCTGGAAGAAGGGAGCGCTGGAATGGGAGTGATCCAAACTCTCGACGGCCTGATGAACAACCCCACCCCGGAAGGGCGGGTTGACGACATCCTGCGACCGGCTGGCGATAATCCGCTGCTGGAAAAGGGCTATGTCACCACCAGCGTCGATGCCCTGTTGAACTGGGCCCGTACCGGTTCGATGTGGCCGATGACCTTCGGCCTGGCCTGCTGCGCCGTTGAAATGATGCACGCCGGTGCCGCGCGCCTGGACCTGGACCGTTACGGCGTGGTGTTCCGCCCGTCGCCGCGCCAGTCCGACGTGATGATCGTGGCCGGTACGCTGGTCAACAAGATGGCCCCGGCGCTGCGCAAGGTCTACGACCAGATGCCGGACCCGAAGTGGGTCATCTCGATGGGGAGCTGCGCCAACGGTGGCGGCTACTACCATTACTCCTATTCGGTTGTTCGCGGTTGCGATCGCGTGGTGCCGGTGGACATCTACGTCCCGGGCTGCCCGCCAACCGCCGAAGCGCTGGTGTACGGGATCCTGCAGCTGCAGAAGAAGATCTGGCGTACGCAGACCATCGCCCGCTGACCCTTCCACACTACAAGAGCGCGCCAAGCCCCCATGGCAGAGCAAGCATCCTTCATCGACCGACTTTCCGCCCGCTTCACCGGCGGCAAGGTCATCGTGGTCGAACCCCGCGGCGAAGTGACGCTGGAAGTGCCTGCCTCGGATTGGCACGCCACCGCGCTCGCGTTGCGTGACGAATTTGGTTTCGAGCAGTCCGTCGACCTGTGCGGCGTCGATTACCTCGGTTACGGCTCTGACGAATGGGACACCGCTGACGTGTCCTCGCAGGGCTTCAGCCGCGGTGTCGAAGGCAAGGGCGCGGGCCGCTTTGCCTGGGGTGAATTCCCCAGCGAAGAAGATGCCGGCGGCGCACAGCCGCAGCACATGCCGACCCAGCGCTTCGCCGTGGTCGCGCAGCTGCGCTCGTACCAGCACAACCTGATGCTGCACCTGCGCTGCTTCGCCCCGAACGAGGGCCTGCCGGTCGTGCGTTCGCTGACCGACGTCTGGCCGGGCCTGAACTGGTTCGAGCGCGAAGCGTTCGATCTGTTCGGCGTCATCTTCGAAGGCCACCCGGACCTGCGCCGCATCCTGACCGACTACGGATTCGTCGGCCATCCGTTCCGCAAGGACTTCCCGCTGATCGGCAACGTCGAAGTGCGTTACGACGAAGAGAAGAAGCGCGTGGTCTATGAGCCGGTCACCTCGGTGGAGCCACGCGTCGGCGTGCCGCGCGTGATCCGTGACGACGCCCGCCTGCAGACCGCAGCCGGCGAGCGTTCGCAGGAGGCAATGAAGTGAGTGCACAGGTCATCAAGCCGGTCGAACAGGCGCACGCCGCCTTCGCCAGCAACGCTGCCGAGAACCGGCAGGAAATCCGCAATTACACGATGAATTTCGGCCCGCAGCATCCGGCCGCGCACGGTGTGCTGCGCCTGATCCTGGAAATGGACGGCGAAACCATCATGCGTGCCGACCCGCACGTCGGCCTGCTGCACCGTGGCACCGAAAAGCTGGCCGAATCCAAGCCGTTCAACCAGTCCATCGGTTACATGGACCGCCTGGATTACGTGTCGATGATGTGCAACGAGCACGCTTACGTGCGTGCCATCGAGACCCTGATGGGGATCGAAGCGCCGGAGCGTGCGCAGTACATCCGCACCATGTTCGACGAAATCACCCGCATCCTGAATCACCTGATGTGGCTGGGTTCCAACGCGCTCGACCTGGGTGCGATGGCGGTGATGCTGTACGCCTTCCGTGAGCGCGAAGAGCTGATGGACTGCTACGAAGCAGTGTCCGGCGCCCGCATGCACGCGGCGTACTACCGTCCGGGCGGCGTCTACCGCGACCTGCCGGACCACATGCCGAAGTACAAGGAATCGCGCTGGCACAAGGGCAACGCCCTGAAGCAGCTGAACGCATCGCGCGAAGGCTCGCTGCTCGATTTCATCGAGAACTTCACCAACGAATTCCCGGGCCGCGTCGACGAGTACGAAACCCTGCTCACCGACAACCGCATCTGGAAGCAGCGTACCGTCGGCATCGGCGTGGTCACCCCGGAGCTGGCCCACCAGTGGGGCATGACCGGCGTGATGCTGCGGGGTTCGGGCGTTGCCTGGGACCTGCGCAAGAAGCGTCCGTACGCCAAGTACGATGCCGTCGATTTCGACATCCCGCTGGGCAAGGAAGGCGACTGCTACGACCGCTACCTGTGCCGCGTGGCCGAAATGCGCGAGTCCAACCGCATCATCAAGCAGTGCGTGGCGTGGCTGAAGGCCAACCCGGGCCCGGTGATCGTCAACAACTTCAAGGTCGCGCCGCCGTCCCGCGAGGCGATGAAGGACGACATGGAAGCGCTGATCCACCATTTCAAGCTGTTCAGTGAAGGCTACTGCGTGCCGGCCGGCGAAACCTATGCCGCCGTCGAAGCGCCAAAGGGTGAGTTCGGCTGCTACCTGATGTCCGACGGCGCCAACAAGCCGTTCCGCGTGCACCTGCGTGCGCCGGGCTTCGCCCACCTGTCCTCGATCGATTCGATCGTGCGCGGCCACATGCTGGCCGACGTGGTGGCGATGATCGGCACCTACGACCTGGTGTTCGGCGAGGTCGACCGGTGAACCCGGCCGATCTGACCCTCTTTCCTGCAGGCAGCCGGCGCAAGCCGGCGCCGCAGCATATGGAATTCCAAGACATGCATTTCGCTGAGGTCGGCCGATGAAGGCGACAGGTAATTTCGAGGCGGCGCGCGACGTCGATCCGATGGTGGTGCTGAGCGACAAGACCCGTGCTCACATCGATCACTGGCTGTCCAAGTTCCCGCCGGACCGCAAGCGCTCGGCCGTGCTGCAGGGCCTGCACGCCGCGCAGGAGCAGAATGCCGGCTGGCTGACCGACGAGCTGATCGCCGGCGTGGCCAAGTACCTGGACCTGCCGCCGGTGTGGGCCTACGAGGTCGCCAGCTTCTACTCGATGTTCGAGCTGGAGAAGGTCGGTCGCCACAACGTGGCGTTCTGCACCAACATCAGCTGCTGGTTGAACGGTGCCGAAGACCTGGTCGCGCACGCCGAGAAGAAACTCGGTTGCCGCACCGGTCAGTCCACCGCTGACGGACGTATCTATCTCAAGCGCGAAGAAGAGTGCCTGGCCGGTTGTGCCGGTGCACCGATGATGGTCATCAACGGCCATTACCACGAGCGCCTGACCGTCGAGAAAGTCGACGAGTTGCTGGACGGGTTGGAGTAAGCCATGGCACATCATCACGCACCCAGTGGTCCGGTCGGTCCCGCACCGTTGCCGCACCAGGTGGTCTACACCACCCTGCATTACGACACCCCGTGGTCGTACGAAAGCTACCTCAAGACCGGTGGTTATGCCGCCCTGCGCAAGATCCTCGAAGAGAAGATCCCGCCGGAGCAGGTCATCGAGATGGTCAAGCAGTCCAACCTGCGCGGCCGTGGCGGTGCCGGTTTCCCGACCGGGCTGAAGTGGTCCTTCATGCCCAAGGGCACGATGCAGAAGTACATCCTGTGCAATTCGGATGAATCCGAGCCGGGTACCTGCAAGGACCGCGACATCCTGCGTTACAACCCGCATTCGGTGGTGGAAGGCATGGCGATCGCCTGCTACGCCACCGGCAGCACCGTGGGCTACAACTACCTGCGTGGTGAGTTCCACCACGAGCCGTTCGAGAACTTCGAACAGGCCCTGGCCGACGCGTACGCGAACGGCTGGCTGGGCAAGGACATCCTCGGCAGCGGCGTGGACATCGACATCTACGGTGCGCTGGGCGCCGGCGCCTACATCTGCGGCGAAGAGACCGCGCTGATGGAATCGCTGGAAGGCAAGAAGGGCCAGCCGCGCTACAAGCCGCCGTTCCCGGCGAACTTCGGCCTGTACGGCAAGCCCAGCACCATCAACAACACCGAGACCTATGCCTCGGTGCCGGCGATCATCCGCAACGGTCCAGAGTGGTTCGCCGGTCTGTCGCTGACCAAGAACGGCGGTCCGAAGATCTTCTCGGTGTCCGGCTGCGTGCAGCAGGGCGGCAACTTTGAAGTGCCGCTGGGCACCACCTTCGACGAGCTGCTGGAAATGGCCGGCGGCCTGAAGCCGGGCCGCACGCTGAAGGGCGCAGTCCCGGGTGGCGTGTCGATGCCGGTGCTGAAGGCCGAAGAGCTGAAGGGCCTGCAGATGGACTACGACACCCTGCGTGCCCTCGGCACCGGGCTGGGGTCGGGCGCCATCGTGGTGCTGGATGACAGCGTATGCTGCGTCAAGTTCGCCTGCCGCATCAGCCAGTTCTTCCACAAGGAATCCTGTGGCCAGTGCACCCCGTGCCGTGAAGGCACCGGCTGGATGCACCGGGTGCTGGAGCGCATCGTCGCCGGCAAGGCCACGATGGAAGACCTGCACCAGTTGAAGGCCGTGGCCGGCCAGATCGAAGGCCACACCATCTGTGCGTTCGGTGAAGCGGCGGCATGGCCCATCCAGGGTTTCCTGCGCCAGTTCTGGGACGAATTCGAGTACTACATCGTCAACGGTCATTCGATGGTTGACGGCAAGAAGGTGGAGGCTGCTGCCGCATGAGCGCGCAACCCGTAACGCCCAACGTGCCACCGGACCACGTGACCGTCGAAATCGACGGCCAGTCGCTGGTGGTGCCCAAGGGTTCGATGATCATCCAGGCCGCCGACAAGGCCGGCATTCCGATCCCGCGCTTCTGCTATCACGAGAAGCTGCCGATCGCCGCCAACTGCCGGATGTGCCTGGTGGACGTGGAGAAGTCGCCGAAGCCGGCGCCTGCCTGCGCCACCCCGGTGATGGATGGCATGAAGGTCGCCACCCGCAGCGAAAAAGCGCTCAAGTTCCAGCGTTCGGTGATGGAGTTCCTGCTCATCAACCATCCGCTGGACTGCCCGGTCTGCGACCAGGGCGGTGAGTGCGAGCTGCAGGACGTGTCGCTGGGCTATGGCCGTTCGGTCAGCCGCTTCAACGAGCGCAAGCGCGTGGTGGTGGACGAGGACATGGGGCCGCTGGTGGCCACCGAGATGACCCGGTGCATCCAGTGCACCCGTTGCGTCCGCTTCACCGCCGACGTGGCCGGTACCTATGAACTGGGTGGCATGTACCGCGGTGAGAACCTGCAGATCGGTACCTACGACGGCAAGCCGCTGACCACCGAACTGTCCGGCAACGTGGTGGATGTGTGCCCCGTCGGCGCGCTGACCAACAAGGTGTTCCAGTTCCGTGCGCGTCCGTGGGAACTGACCGCGCGCGAATCGCTGGGTTACCACGATGCGATGGGCTCCAACCTGTTCCTTCACGTGCGTCGCGGCGAAGTGCTGCGCACCGTGCCGCGCGACAACGAGCTGGTCAACGAATGCTGGCTGTCCGATCGTGACCGCTACTCGCACCAGGGCCTGTACAGCGAAGACCGTGCGGTCAAGCCGCTGCGCAAGGTCAACGGCGAGTGGAAGGAAGTGAGCTGGGCCGAAGGCTTGGCTGCCGCCGCTGACATCCTGAAGGCCAACCAGGGCGATGCCCTGGGCGTGCTGGTACACCCGTCTACCTCGAACGAGGAGGGCGCGCTGCTGGCCCGCCTGGCATCGGGCCTGGGTACGACCAACATCGACCACCGCATCAACAACCGCGACTTCTCCGACGCGGCGACCGCCGAAGTGTTCGGGCTGCCGCTGGCCGAAATCGAAGGCGCCGACCAGATCGTGGTGCTGGGCAGCAACATCCGCCATGAGCTTCCGCTGCTGCATGCCCGCCTGCGCAAGGCGCAGACCAGCAACGGCGCGAAGATCCACGTGGTCAACCCGGTCGACTTCGACTTCGCCTTCAGCATCGCCAGCAAGCAGATCGTCGCCCCGTCGACCTTCGCCGGCGCGCTGGAAAACGCAGACCTACGTTCGGCGGTGCAGGGCGGTCGCAACACCGTGCTGATCGTCGGTGGCATCGCCGAAAACCACCCGCAGGCCGCCGCGATCCGCGCCGCTGCGCGTGATTTCGCTGCTGCGACCGGTGCCAGGCTGTGCCGTATCCCGCAGGGCGCCAATGCCATCGGCCTGACCCGCGCCGGCGTGCTGCCGGCCGGCAAGGACGTGGCCGGCATGCTGGCCCAGCCGCGCCAGGCCTACGTGGTCTATGGCCTCGAGCCGGGCCTGGATTTCGCCGACGCCCCCGCCGCCCGCAAGGCGCTGGCCGGTGCCCAGGTAGTGGCCTTCAGCCAGTTCGCCTGCGCCTCGACCCGCGATGTCGCCGACGTGATCCTGCCGATCGGCGCATTGCCGGAAATCGACGCCACGCTGACCAATCTCGATGGTCGCTCGCAGTCGGCACGCGCCGGCGGCAAGCTGCCGGGTGAGGCCCGCGAGGGCTGGCGCGTGCTGCGCGCCCTGGGTGGCGAAATGGCACTGGCCGGTTTCGAGTTCATCGACCTGGCCGGCCTGCGCGCCAGCCTGGCACCGGTGAGCGTGACGGTCGCCGCTTCGTCGGCCGCTTCCGTGGCCAGCGAAGGCCTGGAAGTGGCGTCGACCGCGGCGATCTACCGCACCGACGCGGTGGTCCGTCGTGCACCGGCGCTGCAGTCGCATCCGCTCAACACCGCCCCGCGCATCGTGCTTAATGCCACCGATGCCGCACGACTGCAGCTGCAGGAAGGCCAGATGGCCAAGGTCGGCACCGAGGCCGGCCGGGCCACGCTGCCGGTGGTGGTAGACGCCCGCGTCGCCGCGGGTTCGGTCTGGATTGAATCGGGCCACGGTGCAACCGCACCGCTGGGCGCCGCACGCGTAACGGTGGTGGCTGCATGAACGAATTGCTGTTGAACGCAGTGGACCCGCTGCACCAGTGGCTGCTTGGCCTTGGTGAGATCGGCGCCCTGCTGTGGATCATCCTGAAGATCCTGGTGATCACCATGCCGGTGATCATTTCGGTGGCCTTCTACGTGGTCTGGGAACGCAAGCTGATCGGCTGGATGCACGTCCGCCACGGCCCGATGTACGTGGGCATGGGCATCTTCCAGGCCTTCGCCGACGTCTTCAAGCTGCTGTTCAAGGAAGTGCTGCAGCCGGCCAATGCGCACAAGGTGTTGTTCCTGCTGGCGCCGTTGATCACCCTGGCACCGGCCTTCGCGGCCTGGTCGGTGGTGCCCTTCGATGCGCAGCTGGTGCTGTCCAACGCCAACGCCGGCCTGCTGTACCTGCTGGCGATGACCTCGCTGGGCGTGTACGGCATCATCCTGGCCGGTTGGGCATCCAACTCGAAGTACGCGTTCCTCGGTGCGATGCGTGCCTCGGCGCAGATGATCAGCTACGAGATCGCCATGGGCTTTGCCCTGGTCGGCGTGATGATCGCCTCGGGCAGCCTCAACCTGACTGGCATCGTGATGGCGCAGGCCGGCAACTCCGGCTTCCTGGACTGGTTCCTGCTGCCGCTGTTCCCGCTGTTCGTCGTGTACTGGGTGTCCGGCGTGGCCGAAACCAACCGCGCGCCGTTCGACGTGGTGGAGGGCGAATCGGAAATCGTCGCCGGCCACATGGTGGAATACTCCGGCGGTGCGTTCGCGCTGTTCTTCCTGGCCGAATACGCGAACATGATCCTGATCAGCTTCCTGATCGCGATCTTCTTCCTCGGTGGCTGGTTGAGCCCGATCCAGGGCTGGGTGAACCCGGGCGCGATCTCGCCGTTCATCGACTGGATCTGGACCGGCGGCTGGCCGTGGCTGTTCATCAAGGTGTTCTTCTTCGCCAGCGCCTACATCTGGTTCCGTGCCAGCTTCCCGCGCTTCCGCTATGACCAGATCATGCGGCTGGGCTGGAAGGTCTTCATCCCGCTGACCATTTTCTGGATCGCGGTCACCGCCTTGATGGTGTTCTTCGGCGTGATTCAAAAGGGTGTCTAACGTAATGAACAGGATTACCCATTACTTCAAGAGCCTGCTGCTGCTGGAGCTGTTGGCCGGGCTGTGGCTGACGCTGAAGTACAGCTTCAAGCCGAAGTACACCATGATGTACCCGATGGAAAAGTTCCCGCAGTCCCCGCGCTTCCGCGGCCTGCACGCCCTGCGCCGATATCCCAACGGTGAAGAGCGCTGCATCGCCTGCAAGCTGTGCGAAGCGGTCTGCCCGGCACTGGCCATCACCATCGATTCGGCCAAGCGCGAGGACGGCACCCGCCGCACCACGCGTTACGACATCGATCTGTTCAAGTGCATCTTCTGTGGCTTCTGCGAAGAAAGCTGCCCGGTGGACTCGATCGTGGAGACCCACATCCTCGAGTACCACTTCGAGAATCGTGGCGAAAACATCGTTACCAAGCCGCAGCTGCTGGCCCTGGGTGATCGGCTTGAAACCGAAATCGCCGAGCGCCGTGCCGCCGACGCCGCTTACCGCTGAGGTCGAGACATGGATTGGGTAAATATCGCTTTCTGGGTTTTCGCCATCGCAGCCGGTGTTTCGGCCGCGGCGGTGATCAGTGCGCGCAGCCCGGTCAACGCCGTGCTCTGCCTGGTGCTGACCTTCTTCTCCGTGGCCTGCATCTGGATCCTGGTCGGCGCTGAGTTCCTCGGCGTGGCCCTGGTGCTGGTGTATGTCGGCGCGGTGATGGTGCTGTTCCTGTTCGTGGTGATGATGCTGGACATCGACACCGACAACCTGCGCGAAGGCTGGGTACGTTACCTGCCGGTCGGGCTGGTGGTCGCGGTGGTGATGCTGGTGCAGATCGTCACCCTGATCGGCGTGCGGGGCAGGGCGGTCAACCCGTTCCCGGCCGACAACGCCGCTGCGCTGGCCGCAGACACGTCCAACATCACCTGGCTGGCCCGCAGCCTGTTCACCGAGTACCTGCTGCCGTTCGAGTTCGCCGCGGTCATCCTGACCGTTGCAGTGGTCGCCGCCGTGATGCTGACCCTGCGTCATCGCACCGGCATCAAGACGCAGAACCCCGGCGAGCAGACCATGGTCAAGTCGCGTGACCGCCTCACCGTAGTCAAGATGGACGTCGACCAGCCGTTCGTGCACAGCAACACCAAGGCCGCCGTCGATATGCCGGCAGCCGGCGAGGAGACCAAGCCATGATCACGTTGGGCCATATCCTGGCGCTGGGTGCGGTGCTGTTCTGCATCAGCCTGGCCGGCATCTTCCTCAACCGGAAGAACGTCATCGTCCTGCTGATGTCCATCGAACTGATGCTGCTGTCGGTGAACATCAATTTCGTCGGGTTCTCGCGCGAACTGGGTGACACGGCCGGCCAGCTGTTCGTGTTCTTCATCCTCACCGTCGCAGCCGCCGAGGCCGCCATCGGCCTGGCAATCCTGGTGACCCTGTTCCGTACACGTCGAACGATCAATGTCGGCGAAGTCGATTCGTTGAAGGGCTGATTAACAGATGGAAATCACACTCGCCAAGAGTCTGTTGATCGCAGTGGTGCTTGCACCGCTGTTCGGCAGCATCATCGCCGGCCTGTTCGGTCGTCAGGTCGGGCGCCTCGGCGCGCAGACCATCACCATCCTCGGCGTGGCGGTCAGCTGCGCCCTGTCGATGTACGTGTTCTACCAGCTGTTGTGGGGTGGCGCGCAGCCGTTCAACGAGAACCTGTACACCTTCTTCGAAGTCGGCCAGTACTCGGCGCATGTCGGTTTCATGGTTGACAAGCTCACCGCCATGATGATGGTGGTGGTGACCTTCGTGTCGCTGCTGGTGCACATCTACACCATCGGCTACATGGAAGAAGATCCGGGTTACCAGCGCTTCTTCAGCTACATCTCGTTGTTCACCTTCTCCATGCTGACGCTGGTGATGAGCAACAACTTCCTGCAGCTGTTCTTCGGCTGGGAAGCGGTGGGACTGGTGTCCTACCTGCTGATCGGTTTCTGGTTCAAGCGCCCGACCGCGATCTTCGCCAACATGAAGGCCTTCCTGGTCAACCGTGTCGGTGACTTCGGCTTCCTGCTGGGTATCGGCGGCGTGTTGTGGGTGTTCGGCACCCTCGACTACGCGACCGTATTCGCCAAGATCATGGATCCGGAGCTGGCCAACGGTGCCATCCAGGTATGGTCCGGTTCGATCGACCTGTTCGGCCTGCACACCCTCCAGGTACTGGAACAGCCGGTCGTCTGGGCCAGCGCCACGGTGATCTGCATCTGCCTGTTCATCGGCGCGATGGGCAAGTCGGCCCAGGTGCCGCTGCACGTCTGGCTGCCGGACTCGATGGAAGGCCCGACCCCGATCTCGGCCCTGATCCACGCCGCGACCATGGTCACCGCCGGCATCTTCATGGTGACCCGCATGTCGCCGCTGTTCGAGCTGTCGCCGACCGCGCTGAACTTCGTGCTGTTCATCGGTGCCACCACGGCGTTCTTCACCGGCCTGATCGGCATCGTGCAGAACGACATCAAGCGCGTCGTTGCGTACTCCACGCTGTCCCAGCTGGGCTACATGACCGTGGCGCTGGGCGTCTCGGCGTACTCGGCCGCGGTGTTCCACCTGATGACCCACGCCTTCTTCAAGGCGCTGCTGTTCCTCGGTGCGGGTTCGGTGATCATCGCCATGCACCACGAGCAGGACATGCGCAGGATGGGCGGCCTGCGCAAGTACATGCCGATCACCTTCATCACCATGTGGATCGGTACGCTGGCCCTGGTCGGCACCCCGTTCTTCTCCGGCTTCTACTCGAAGGACACCATCATCGAGGCGGCTGAGATCCACGCGCACATGTCCAGCAGCTGGGTGGCAACCTATGCCTACTGGGCGGTGCTGGGTGGCGTGCTGGTGACCAGTTTCTACAGCTTCCGCCTGCTGTTCCTGACCTTCCATGGCAAGGAACGCTTCCGTGACGTGGCCCACGACGACCACGGCCATGGCCACGATGCGCATGCGCACGATGACCATGCCCATGCCGCCGACGCGCATGCCGACCACGGCCACGACGACCATGGTCACGGCCATGGCCCGCACGAGCCGCATGAAACCCCGTGGGTGGTGACGCTGCCGCTGATCCTGCTGGCGATCCCGTCGATCATCATCGGCTTCTTCAGCATCGGTCCGATGCTGCATGGCACCGACTGGGCCGGACACCACGCCCATGAAGGCATCAAGGGCCAGGCCACCAACTTCTTCACCGGCATCGTGGACTTCTACGACCCGGCCAAGAACACCGTGGGCTTCCTCGGCGAGCACTTCCATGGCCCGGTGGCGTTCGCGCTGCATGGCATGACCGCCTGGCCGTTCTTCCTGACCGTGGCAGGCTTCCTGCTCGCCGTGATCTTCTACCTGTGGAAGCCGGACCTGTCGGGCCGGGCGCGCAGGACCTTCGCGCCGATCGTGTCGGTGCTGGAAAACAAATACGGCATGGACACGCTGTGGATCGACGGCTTTGCCGGCGGCAGCGTCAAGCTGGGCAGGGTGGCGCGCTGGCTCGACACGAACATCGTCGACGGCACCGTCAACCTGGTCGCACGTGGGGCGGACGTGGCAGCCAATGTGCTGCGTCGTACCCAATCCGGTTTCCTCTATCACTACGCCTTCGCGATGATCATCGGCCTGATTGCCCTCCTGGGCCTGCTGATGCATTACCTGCGTTGATGACCTGTACGGAATAAGAAAACGTGTCGAACTGGCCCCTACTTAGTGTCCTCATCTGGCTGCCGATCATCGGTGGCGCCCTGGTCCTTGCCATCCGTGATGCGCAGACCGCCCGCTGGGCGTCGCTGGGTGTCGCGCTGCTGACCTTCGCCCTGAGCATCCCGCTGCTCACCGGTTACGACCCGGGCATCGACGCGCTGCAGTTCGTCGAAACCCGCGCTTGGATCCCGGCCTACGACATCGGCTACAACCTGGGCGTGGACGGCATCGCCATCGCGCTGATCGCGCTGACCACGCTGGTCAGCGTGCTCGCGCTGATCGGCGCCTGGAGTGCCATCGACAAGCGCGTGAACCAGTACGTGGCGGCCTTCCTGATCCTGGAAGGCGTCACCGTCGGCATCTTCGCTGCCACCGACGCGATGCTGTTCTACGTGTTCTTCGAAGCGATGCTGATCCCGATGTTCCTGATCATCGGCGTCTGGGGCGGGCCGCGCCGCATCTATGCCGCGCTGAAGTTCTTCCTGTACACCTTCCTCGGCTCGGTGCTGATGCTGGTGGCCCTGGTCTACCTGTACCTGAAGGGCGGCAGCTTCCAGCTGGCAGACCTGTATGCGCTGCAGCTGACCGCCACTGAGCAGACCTGGATCTTCTTCGCCTTCCTGATCGCCTTCGCGGTCAAGGTGCCGATGTTCCCGGTGCACACCTGGCTGCCGGACGCCCACGTGGAAGCCCCGACCGCCGGTTCGGTGATCCTGGCCGCCATCGCACTGAAGATCGGCGGCTACGGCTTCCTGCGCTTCAATCTGCCGATCGTCCCGGACGCCTCGATGGAATGGGCCTGGCTGGTGATCGCGCTGTCGCTGATCGCGGTGATCTACGTCGGCCTGGTCGCCCTGGTGCAGGACGACATGAAGAAGCTGATCGCCTATTCGTCGATCGCGCACATGGGCTTCGTCACGCTGGGTACGTTCATCGCCCTGTGGCTGGTGCGTGAGGCCGGCAATGCCGACGCCGCCCGCCTGGGCCTGCAGGGTGCGATGGTGCAGATGATCTCGCACGGCTTCGTGTCCGGTGCGATGTTCTCCTGCGTGGGCGTGCTGTACGACCGCATGCACAGCCGCCGCATCGCCGATTACGGCGGCGTGGTCAACGTGATGCCGTGGTTTGCGACCTTCGCGATGCTGTTCTTCATGGCCAACGCCGGCCTGCCGGGTACCTCCGGTTTCGCGGGCGAGTTCATGGTCATCATGGCGGCCTTCCAGCGTAATCCGTGGATCGCACTGGGCGCTGCCACCACCCTGATCATCGGCGCCGCCTACACGCTGTGGCTGTACAAGCGCATCTTCTTCGGTGAAGTGGCCAACGCCCACGTCGCCGAACTGAAGGACATCAACGGCCGCGAGTGGCTGGTGCTGGGCGTGTTCGCCATTGGCGTACTGGCCCTGGGCATCTACCCCAAGCCGCTGACCGACCTGATGGAGCCGTCGATCGCCAAGCTGGCGATGCAGATTGCTTCCAGCAAACTGCTCTGATCGGCCCGCCGAGCGAACTGATTCCAGGATTTGATAATGACCACCTCGCCGTTGCTGCCACTGACCGCTGCTGACCTGCCCCCGCTCGCTCCCGAGCTGGTGCTGGTCGCGAGCGCCTTCGCCCTGATGATCCTCGATCTGTTCGTCAGCAAGCAGAACAAGCTGATCACCCATCTGTTCTCGCTCGCCGCACTGGCAGTGGTGCTGGTCATGCTGGCCACCGGCACGGGCGGGCAGGGGGAGGTCTTCCACGGCATGTTCGTGCGTGACACCGCTGCCGACGTGATGAAGGTGGTGATCGTGCTGTGCAGCGGGCTGAGCCTGGTGTACGGCTGGAGCTACCTGCGCGAACGCGATCTGTTCCAGGGCGAGATTCCGGTGCTGGTGCTGTTCGCCACCGCCGGCATGATGATCCTGGTCTCCGCCGGCAGCCTGCTGATGGTCTACCTGGGCCTGGAACTGCTGGCGCTGTGCTCCTACGCGCTGGTCGCCAGCAACCGTGACAACGGCCTGGCCTCGGAAGCGGCGATGAAGTACATCGTGCTTGGTTCGCTGGCCTCCGGCCTGCTGTTGTACGGCATGTCGCTGATCTACGGCGCCACCGGCTCGCTGCACCTGGACGCGATCAACGCCGCCATCCCGCAGTCGGATGAGCGCATGCTGCTGCTGACCGGCGCGGTGTTCATGATCGCCGGCGTGGCCTTCAAGCTGGGTGCGGCGCCTTTCCACATGTGGCTGCCCGACGTCTACCAGGGTGCCCCGGCGCCGGTCGCGCTGTTCATCAGCTCGGCCCCGAAGCTGGCTGCGTTCGGCATGGCCTACCGCCTGCTGGAAGTCGGCGTGGGTCCGCTGTCGGATGAATGGAAGCTCCTGATCGGTGGCCTGGCCGCGTTGTCGCTGGTGATCGGCAACCTGATGGCGATCGCCCAGCACAACCTGAAGCGCATGCTGGCCTTCTCCACCGTGTCGCACATCGGCTTCCTGCTGATGGGCATCGCCGGTGGTGGTTCGCAGGGCTACGCCGCCGCGCTGTTCTATGCGGTGAGCTACGCGATCATGTCGACCGCCGGCTTCGGCGCGATCATCGCGATGTCGCGCAACGGCTTCGAAGCCGAGAACATCAACGACTACAAGGGCCTGAACGCCCGTAACCCGTGGATGGCGGCGCTGATCCTGTGCATCATGGCCTCGATGGCGGGTATTCCGCCGTTCCTGGGCTTCTGGACCAAGCTGGCCGTGCTGGGCGCGGCGGTCAACGGCGGCATGCTGTGGCTGGCGCTGCTGGGTGTGATCTGCGCGGTGATCGGTGCGTTCTACTACCTGCGCGTGATCAAGGTCATGTACTTCGATGAGCCGGTGGGCGAACCGCTGCCGCGCAACAACGACCGCGTGCTGGGCGTGGTGCTGGGCGTGAATGCGCTGGCGCTGCTGGCCCTGGGCTTGGCCTGGAACCCGATCATGGTGTGGTGCCAGCAGGCATTTGCACATATTTCCTGAAAAACGATACAAAGCTGCGCAATTAGTGTAATATTCGTTTCCTGAGTTGTGACTGCAGCGGTTCTGCCAGAACATCGTTGCAAGAGGCCTCCCTCGCGGGGCAGCAATTCAACCACTTCTGATGCGGGGTGGAGCAGTCTGGCAGCTCGTCGGGCTCATAACCCGAAGGTCGCAGGTTCAAATCCTGCCCCCGCTACCA
>NZ_JACSQS010000005.1:191037-228397 GCF_014836545.1 Stenotrophomonas lacuserhaii | reverse complement strand
GGGGCTGGGCGGGGGCGTTGAGCGCCATGGATGGCGCGAAACGAGGCCCGCATGGACGCAGTTTTTGCCGTCCCCCGCGCAGCCCCACCGCCCGGCCCACCCAAAGCTGCGGCTCTGAAAGCCACCCGCGAGGGGGCCTCACCCGTTCGACCCACGCCCGGTCAGGGCTGCCCGGCGAACACGCGTTCGAGTACCTCGGACAGCTCGTCCTCGGAAAACGGCTTGGTGATGTACGCCTTCGCGCCCTGGCGCATGCCCCACATGCGGTCGGTGTCCTGGTCCTTGGTGGTCACCAGGATCACCGGGATGTGGCGGGTGGTTTCATCGCGGGCCAGCGTGCGGGTGGCCTGGAAGCCGTTGAGGTTGGGCATCACCACGTCCATCAGCACCAGGTCCGGCAGTTCGGCGCGCGCGGTTTCCACGCCGGCCGCCCCATCGGTGGCGGTCAGGATCTGGTGGCCCAGCTTCTCGACGATGCGCTGTATCCCCAACAGCTGCGATGGTGAATCGTCGACGATCAGGATGCGTGCCATGTTGCTCCCCAGGTGATGCCGCAGTGTAGTGCGCCGCTTGCCTCGCGGAGAAGCCGACAACGTGCCGTCCGTCGCCCGCCTGCGACGTTCAGTCGATCCGTACCACGGTACGCCCGTGCGAGCCGCCCGACAGCATGCTTTCAAAGACCGGCGGCAGCTCGGCGAGCCCGATTTCCCGCGTGCAGATCGCTTCCAGGTGCGCCGGCTTCCAGTCGCTGCCCAGACGTTCCCAGACCTGCTCGCGCAGCGCCCGCGGGGCGCTGGCCGAGGACACACCGAGCAGCGAGACGCCGCGCAGGATGAACGGCATCACCGTCATCTCCAGCGAAGGCTCGGCGGCCAGTCCCGCGCTGACCACGCTGCCGTAGCCGACGGTCTGTGCCAGCAGGCTGGCCAGCATCGGGCCGCCTGCATTGTCCAGCCCACCGCCGAAGCGCGCCGACTGCAGCGGCGCGGTGTCGGCCAGCGCATCACGCGGCAGGACCTCGCTGGCACCGATCGCGCGCAGCCAGTCGGCCTGCTCCGGCTTGCCGCTCACCGCATGCACCGTGTAGCCGGCGCGGCTGAAGATATCCACGGCCAGGCTGCCGACTCCGCCGCTGGCACCAGTCACTGCCAGCGGGCCATGCCCGGGCGTCAGGCGGTTGTCCTGCATGCGCAGCAGGGCCAGCGCAGCGGTGAACCCGGCGGTGCCCAGCACCATCGCCTCGCGCGGGGTCAGACCGGCGGGCAGGGCGATGACTGCACTGGATTCCAGCCGGACGTACTGGCTGTAGCCACCGTCACGGGTTTCGCTCAGGCCGCAGCCGGTCGCCAGTACCGCATCGCCCTCGCGCCAGGCCGGATCGCTCGAAGCGACCACCACGCCGGCCACGTCGATGCCGCCGACCAGTGGGAACCGGCGCAGGATCCGGCCGCGGCCGGTCCCGGCCAGGGCGTCCTTGTAGTTGACCGACGACCACTGCGCGCGGATCAGCACCTGCCCGGGGGAAAGATCGTCCACCTGCAGCGGCGCCATACCGCTGTGGTGGCCGTGGTCGTCCTTGTGGATGCGGAAGGCGCTGAAGGTGGCCGGAAGGGACATTGGAACGCTCGCTGACGGGGAAATGTCACCTTACCCCCTTCCAATCCTCCTGGTCCGCCCCATCTTGTAGAATCAGGGAAACCGGTACAAGGCTGGTGTCACGGGAAGGGCCCGTGGCGCGGCCCAATTCAGATGGAGCGTGCATGGCCTGGAATACACCCGGCGGCAACAGGGACGGACAACGTCCCGAAGACAACCGGCGGGGGCCTTCCAAGCCCCGCGGCGGCGGATTTGGTGGTGGCTGGGGTGGGTTCCCGGGGCCGTTGAAAGACATGTTCGATGGCGGCATCGTCCGTTGGATCGTCATTGCGGCGGTCCTGCTGCTGCTGTTCTCCAGCTTCCAGCTGATCGGCGAACAGCAGCGTGGCGTGGTGCTGCGCTTCGGCCAGTTCTCGCGCATCCTGCAGCCAGGCCCCAGCTTCAAGCTGCCCTGGCCGATCGAGTCGGTGACCAAGGTCAACGCCACGGAGATCAAGACCTTCTCGGTCTCGGTGCCGGTGCTGACCCGCGATGAGAACATCGTCAACGTCTCGCTCAACGTGCAGTACCGCATCGATGACCCGCGCCTGTTCCTGTTCGGCACCTTCGATGCCAACCAGGTGCTGGAGCAGTCGGCGCAGAGCGCGGTGCGCGAGGAAGTCGGCCGTGCCGACCTGAACTCGGTGCTCAACAACCGTGGCCCGCTGGCAACCGCCGCTGAAACCCGCCTGCAGACCCTGCTGGGCGCGTATCGCACCGGTGTCACGGTGACCGGCCTGACCCTGCCCGACGCGCGCCCGCCGGAAGAAGTGAAGCCGGCCTTCGACGAGGTCAACGGTGCGCAGCAGGTCAAGGAACGGCTGATCAACGAAGCGCAGGCCTACGCGGCCAAGGTGGTTCCGGAAGCGCGCGGCCAGTCCGCCCGGACCCGTACCACTGCCGAAGGCTACAAGGCCGCCGTGGTCTCGCGTGCAGAGGGTGATGCCCAGCGCTTCACGCTGCTGCAGCAGCAGTACAAGAACGCGCCGGAGGTGACCCGCAAGCGCCTGTGGCTGGAAACGGTCGAGCAGGTGCTGGCCGAGAACCGCAAGGTGATCGGTGGCGACAGCCGCCAGGTGTTGTACGTGCCGTTCCCGGGCGAGACGCGCCCGACCGGTGCAGCGCAGCTTCCCTTGTCCAACCCGGATGTCGTGCTGCCTGCCGTTACCGGCAGTGCAAGCCCCACTCCGCGTGATCCAGGCCGGCCCGTGGGCCGTCCGACGGGACGACCGAGCGGCCGTGAGGAGGGCAGCCAATGAGGAGTTCACTGTGGATCGGCCTGGTGGTCGTGATTCTGTTCGGCCTGCTGGGGTCGGTGTTCGTGGTCCGTGAGGACCAGACCGGCATGGTGCTGAACCTGGGCCGCGTGGTCCGGGCCGACATCAAGCCGGGCCTGCACTTCAAGGTGCCGCTGGTGGAAACGGTGCGCGTGTTCGATCGCCGCTTCCAGGTGCTCGACACCGCGCCGGCGCGTTACTTCACCGCCGAACAGAAGGACGTCAGCGTCGACTTCTTCGCCATCGGTTACATCTCCAACGTGGGCGATTATTTCCGCGCCACCGGTGGCGATCCGCGCGTGGCCAACGCCCGCCTGGCACCGATCATCACCGACTCGTTGCGCAACCAGATCAACTCGCGTTCGCTGACCGAGCTGGTGTCCGGTGACCGCAGCGAACTGATCGCCGACCAGCTGACCGGCATCAACGAAGCCGTGCAGGGGCTGGGCATGCAGATCATCGACCTGCGCATCAAGCAGATCGACCTGCCGACCGACAGCCAGGTGATCAACGACGTGTACGAGCGCATGCGCGCACAGCGCAAGCAGGAAGCGGCCAAGCTGCGGGCGGAGGGCGAAGAGCAGTCGCTCACCATCCGTGCCCAGGCCGACCGCGAGGCGACGGTGCTGGTGGCCGAAGCCGAGCGCGATGCCCAGCGCATGCGCGGTGAAGGTGATGCCGAAGCGACGCGGATCTACGGCCAGGCCGGTTCGGCCGATCCCTCGTTCTTTGCGTTCACCCGCAGCCTGGAGGCCTATCGCAACTCGTTGACCGATGGCAACGGGGTGATCGTGCTGGACAAGAATGATCCGTTCCTGCAGTACCTGAAAAGCGACCGCTGAGCCTACGGCGGTTTCCCACGGGGCCCGGCATGTCCGGGCCCCGTGCTTTTGTGGAGTGGCTGGATGAAAGACCTGTTTGCCGCACTGTGCCTGGTGGCCGTGCTGGAAGGCCTGCTGTTGTTTGCCGCACCACTGGCGTGGAAACGCATGGCCGCGCGTCTGATGGAGCTGCCCGGGCCGGCGCTGCGCAGCTTCGGCGGGCTGGTGTTGCTGGCGGGCTTGAGCCTGCTGTGGTGGGCACGCCACTAGGAACGCGGCTCTCCTGCAGAATTCGCGCGTTGTCGTGTCCGGCTATGTCTCGCTGAAAGAGCCGTTGCTAGCGTCTTGATCTCCATGGTGTGGAGGAAACAACGATGCCAGTGAGCAATGGCATGGCGCGCAGCGCCCAGGGACGTGACCAGTATCTCCAGGCCCAACGAGGCAGGCCGGTCTCCGGCCATCTGCAGTGTGTGCCGCGGCAGCCCGCCGGCATGGTGTGGCGGGTGGCGAACCAGCCCTGGAATGCGCACGCCGCCTTGGCGGCCGGTACGGTGATGTTGCTGGCGGGGAGCCATCTCGCCGGTGCTGCCGCGAGGATCAGCGACGCCCCGGCGCCTTCGCCGGCCATACCCCCGTTGCATCCCGGCCAATCGGCCGCTGGAATCGGCAGGCGGCTGCCGCACAGCGTCGGCTCGCCGAGCGGCCCGTCCGCTGGGGCCACGCAGTCTGATGTGCAACAGGCCCCCGCGCTGCATGCGTTCCATCCCGCACTGTTGCCGCAGATCAGTCATCCGCCGGCGGAGCTGGCCGGACAGGAGGCGCTGCTGGTGGCCGAAGAAAGCGTGGGCGGCGGTCGGTCGTTGCTGTGGCAGGGGATCGCGGCCTGGTTCGCCGATCCGTGTACCGACCTGGACCAGTACGCCAACGGGTTCTGGAAACTCCAGCATCCTGCCGGGCCTGTCGCGCCCAGTTTTTTCAGCGAAGCCAGAAAGACGCTCCAGGCGCAGATGCTGGACAACCTGTCCCACGCATCGCCGGATGCACTGGGCGCGGAGCAGGCACTTGCCTTGACCTGGGCAAGTGCAAGGGACCTTGGCGGTTGGTCGTGGAGCGCGTTCGCTGCGCAGCGCGATGAAATCGCAGCGCTGGCCAGCATGGACGACGTCATGCGACACATCTGCGCCTCGATGCTGAAGGGGCAGGAGACCGTACTGGGGCTGGAACGTTACTTCCGCGTCGGCGTGCTGGTCGTCGGACTGGCGCTGCAACCGGCCGAGCCCGCTGGACTTCATGGCTTGCCGCCTGCCCATCCGGCCGTGCTCGCGCACAAGGCCGATATCGCCCGGCTGCTGGTACACACCGGTATGCCGCAGGCGGAGGCCGAGCAAGCGGCTGACGGCATCTTCGACATGGAAGCCGAGCTGACCCGCGTGCCGATGGAACCGATGCGGATGGGATCCTACAGTCTGCCCCAGGCGATCCATGCATTGCCGGGTTTCCCCTGGGCCGAGGTGTGGAGTGCGCTCAGGCTGGATCCCATGACCGCGCTGTTCACCAGCGTGGAAACCTGCCGGAGCCTGGAGGGCCTGCTGAGCAGCCGTTCGCTGCCCGAGTGGAAGGCCTTCCTGCGCTGCCAGCAGGCGCGACGGATGCAGCATCTGCTGCAGACCGGGCGCCAGCCCGGACAGCTCCTGCACCGGCTGGAGGATTCCCGTGGCGGGCGCCGCCTGCTGGGAGCGTGGTATGGAAGCAGCGCCGACCCCGCCCTGGAAGCCCGGGCACGGGCCCTGTTCGATGGCGTGAAGCAGGTCTATCTGGAGGACCTGGCAGCATCGTCATTGCCAGTGGAGGATAAAAGCCTGCTGCAGGACGTCCTGCACGATGCCAGCCTGCGGTGGGATGACGGGCGCGACATGGATTGGAGCGGCTTCGAGGCCTCGCCTTCGTTTGCGATCAACCTGCAGCGCCTTGCCGGACTCAAGGTGCGGGAAGATATCGAGATCATCGAGGACCCGGCCGGAGCGAGCCGCACCGGCAGTCCGGCCCATCACCTCGCAATGGGCACCAACGTGCGGGACGGGCAGGTGTTCACCACGCCGGCGCTGCTGGGGAGCGTGCAGACAGCGGCGACATCGGCGGAGCACGAATGGGCGACGCTGGGCGTGATGTTGGGGCACGAACTGGCTCACCTGATGGTCGATGGGGGCACCCTCAGCGCAGTGGGCGAGGCGATGATGGAACAAGAGAACGTGGCCATCGGCCAGCGCATCGGGGGCCTGTGGAGCAGCGAGCCCCAGCTCGATCCCCAGCGAGTACGTGGCGAGGCAGCGTGTGACCTGCGTGGATTGAGCGCCAGCCGGCGTGCCGGGGAGGCCGAGGCCGCGCGCGAGGGCAGGGTGTTCGATCTCCGGCGGTTCTTCGTTGCAGCGGCCGGACTGCACGCAGCCAACCCCACCGCGGCCCAGCTTCGAGCGAAGATCAGCGAGGACCACCACCCACCGGGCCCGTTCCGCGCCGAGTTGGGGCGTTCGCTGAAAGGATTCGACGAGGCCTTCGGTTGCGAGCCGCGCCCCTCGACCCCGTTTGACCGGATGTTCACCCAGGCGGCGCCGGTGCGGGCCGCCGCCGAGCCCAACACGGGCTGACCCATGGCGCCGGCACAGGGTGGCACCTGCCCCCTGAAACCCGGATAATGCACAAAAGCCGGACGGGCCCTCCCGTTCGGCTTTTTCTGTGTCCGGGACCTTCCTTCGCCGGCGCCTCCCCGTTGGAGCCGCCATCCCGCGCTGGCCTGTCCTGCCACGGTTTACCCGTCAGCGGCCCCGATGGCCGCACACAATTCGAGGAGCCCGTCATGGGTCAGTCTGTCGTAGTGCTTGGTGCCCAGTGGGGCGATGAAGGCAAGGGCAAGATCGTCGATCTGCTCACCGAGGAAATCGGTGCCGTAGTACGTTTCCAGGGCGGCCACAATGCCGGCCACACGCTGGTCATCAATGGCAAGAAGACCGTCCTGCACCTGATTCCGTCGGGCATCCTGCGCGCCGATGCGCTGTGCCTGATCGGCAACGGCGTGGTGATCTCCCCGGCCGCGCTGCAGAAGGAAATCGCCGAGCTGGAAACCTCCGGCGTGGAAGTGCGTTCGCGCCTGAAGATCTCCCCGGCCGCGCCGCTGATCATGCCCTACCACATCGCCCTGGACCAGGCGCGCGAACGCGCTGCCGGTGGCAAGGCGATCGGCACCACCGGCCGTGGCATCGGTCCGGCCTACGAAGACAAGGTGGCGCGTCGCGGCATCCGCATCGCTGACCTGCACTACCCGGCGCAGTTGGAAGAACTGCTGCGCACCGCGCTGGATTACCACAACTTCGTGCTGACCAAGTACCTGGGCACCGACGCGGTCGATTTCCAGCAGACCTTCGACGAAGCGCTGGCCTTCGGCGAATACGTGCAGCCGATGAAGTCCGACGTGGCCGGCATCCTGCACGACCTTCGCAAGCAGGGTAAGCGGGTGCTGTTCGAAGGGGCGCAGGGCGCGCTGCTGGATATCGACCACGGCACCTACCCGTATGTCACCAGCTCCAACACCACCGTCGGTGGTGCACTGGCCGGTGCCGGCGTGGGCGCTGATTCCATCGACTACGTGCTGGGTATCGCCAAGGCCTACGCTACGCGCGTGGGCGGTGGCCCGTTCCCGACCGAACTGGACGATGAAATCGGCCAAGGCATCCGTGACCGTGGCGCCGAGTACGGTGCATCCACCGGTCGGCCGCGTCGCTGCGGCTGGATGGACATCGTCGCGCTGAAGCGCGCGGTGGCGATCAACGGCATCAGCGGCCTGTGCATCACCAAGCTGGACGTGCTGGATGGCATGGAAAAGCTGAAGATCTGCATCGCCTACGAATACCGTGGCAAGCGCACCGAGTACGCGCCGCTGGATGGCCAGGGCTGGGAAGAGTGCACGCCGGTGTACCTGGAGTTCCCGGGTTGGACCGAGAACACCCACGGCATCACCAACTGGGATGACCTGCCGCCGGCCGCACGTGCCTACCTGCGTTCGCTGGAAGAGCTGGCCGGTTGCCCGATCAGCATCGTGTCGACCGGTCCGGACCGTGACCACACCATGGTCCTGCAGGACCCGTTCGCCTGATCCCAGACGACGCGATGACCCGGTAGCGCCGAGCCATGCTCGGCGGGCTCCACCAGAGGGCGTGACGACCACACCGGTCGTCACGCCCTTTGCCGTCTTAAACCTGCGTGACCGGCGATGACACTGCACATCGCCCTCGCTGGCCCTACACGGCGCATTTACCGCAGGCGCTCCACCCTCGGCGCATCACCCACCAGGAATCACCGATGACCGCCTATACCCTGCAGGACCTGGCCAAGAAGATGGCCGACATCGATTTCGTCATGTTGCAGACCACCACCGACGGGGGTGAGCATGCGGCGCGGCCGATGAGCAACAACGGCGACGTCGACTACGACGGTGACAGCTGGTTCTTCACCTTTGAAAACACGCGCATGGTGGCCGACATCCGCCGCGACCCCAAGGTGGGCCTCTCCTTCACCGGTGCCAAGTCGCTGCTGGGCAAACCGCCGATCTTCGTCGCCGTGCAGGGCCATTGCCACCTGCATACGGACAAGGCGACCTTCGCCGAGCATTGGGTCAAGGACCTGGAGCGCTGGTTCGAGCAGGGCATCGATACCCCGGGCATCGTGCTGCTGCACGTGCGTGCCTCGCGCATCACCTGGTGGGATGGCGAGGACAATGGCGAGTTGACGGTGTGACGCGAGGGTAGGGTTCCCGCCGAGCATGGCTCGGCGCTACCAGAAACCCGCCCACCTGGTAGCGCCGACCCATGGTCGGCGAGCGCAGCGGCGCCCTCGGAATCAATGCCCCGTCAGCAACGGATACGGGTTGATCGAATCTCCCTTCCACCACTGCTTCTCCGGTCCCAGCACATGGACTTCAAAGTGCAGGTGCGGCGCCTGGGGACTGGCGTTGCCGGTGCTGCCTACGTAGCCGATCACCTCGCCCCGCTTGATCTGCTTCTTCTCCGCCAACCCGTCGGCGTAACGCTGCAGGTGAGCGTAGTAGTAGCAGTGCACGCCATCTGGGTCGAACTGGTACATCGTCAGCCCGCCCTTGTCGCTGTCGAACAGTTTCTCGACATGGCCGTCCGCCACCGCCAGTACCGGCGTGCCTTCGGCCGCCATGATGTCGATGGCATCGTGCACCCGGCCCTCGCTGCGCGCATCGGTGAAGGTGTCCTGCAACTGCGAAGGCGAGATGCCCTGCACCGGCAGCAGCAGTCCGCTGGACGCGGACGCGGGCGCGGGCGCGGTGGCAGGCGTGGCGACCACCGGTGCAACCGGCAGGGCCGGCGCCGCAGCGGTCACCTGCAGCGATGAACGAGACGGTCCGGACACCGCTTCAGGCGTCACCGAAGGCGACGGCGCCGGTTCACCCGGCACCGCAATCACCGACGCCGGATCCACCGGCGCGATGTCCACCGCCGCGCCGCGCTGGCCGAACAGCCACCAACCGGTGCCGATACCCACCACCAACCCCACTGCGATCAACGGCATCACGCGCATCGGCTTACTCCTGCATCACCACGGTCAACGACGGTCCCACGGCATCGGCCACGCGCAGCGCATCCCAGTTGGTCATGCGCACGCAGCCATGCGATTCGGTCTTGCCGACATGGCCCGGCTCGGGCGTGCCGTGCAGGCCGTAGTGGGGCTTGGAAATGTCGATCCACACCACGCCTACAGGATTGTTCGGGCCCGGCGGAAGGGTCTGCTTGCTGTCACCCTTCTTCGCGTCCCAGAACAGCTTGGGGTTGTAGTGGAAGGTGGGATCACGCGCAACGCCGAGGATCTTCCACTCGCCGATCGGCAACGGATCGTGCTGGCTGCCGGAGGAGACGGGTACCTGCGCCAGGACCTTGCCCTGGTCGTCCAGTAGCTGCAGGGTGGAATCGGATTTGTCGATCAACACCTTGGCCGCCTTCGGCAAGGCGCCGCTGCCGATGTTCGGCACCTGGATCGACGTGCCGGCCTTGCCCAGATCCACGCCCAGGTTAAGCGCCTTGAGCAGGTCCGGGGAGGCGTGGAAGCGCTCGCCGAGCGCTTCGGCCACCGAGCCGAAGCCCAGCGCTTTGAGCTGCGCCTGCGCGGCAGGCCCCTTCGGCGTGGGCTGGAATGGACCGGCCACATCTTCGGCGGTGAGCGTGTAGCGCACCAGCATGTTGGTGCTGTCGGCCTGCAGCGCCTGCCAGGTTTCCTCGTCCAGCTCGCCGGTCACCTTGAGTCCGCGAGCAGCCTGGAACCCGGTAACGGCACGGCGCTGGTTCGAGCCCACCTCGCCGTCGATCTGGCCGGGCGAGAAGTTCGCCCGGTCCAGCAATACCTGCGCATGCAGTGGCGAGCGTGGCTCGATGTTCACCGGCTGCGCGGCAGCAGTCTGGGCGGGGGCGGCCGGTGCCGGTGCCTGGGCCATCGCCAGTGGCGCGGCCGCCAGGCCGAGGCAGGCGATCAGCAGGGAAGAAAGGGGCAGGCGCTTGGGCAACATCGGGAATTCCTTGTTCGAATGCCTCCACCATGCCCATGAGACGTGCGCAGCCACCGTGAAAAGGCTGACGGGCGGCTGAGCGCTCGGCGTCGACGGGTGCGGGGCAAGCGAGACACTACCGCTGCGCTGCAACTTGGCCGATGCTACGCAGCAGACAAGGGGATGCCATGGACAGCAGTGACAATCCAGCGCCTGCAGGCGCACCGGCGCCGCCGCCGCCGAGGGTATTCGACTGGTCGCTGATACCGCTCGCGGAGGGCAACGAAGATTCGATTGTGCTGCAGGCTTCGCGCCGCATGCAGCGCGAGCCGGCGCTGCTGTTCACCACCGCTTACCTGCTGGTATCGGCACTGGGCCTGTGGTGCAGTTATTGGTTCTATCGCGGATTCGGGATATCGATCCTGGATTACCTGCAGGCCAGTGACTTCCTGGTCGCCGGCGTGCGCGACCCGGTATACATCGCCCTGTTGCTGCTGGGCGTGCTGCTGGTATTGCTGGTGACCTGGCCGGAGACGCTGCGCCTGCGCAATCCGGAAACGGCCGCTCGCTTGAAGGATCGCAACCGGTTGTGGCGACTGCTGCTGGGGCGTTCGGTGTTCACCAGTTGGGAAGCGACCCGGATGCGTCCGCTGACCGCGATGACCGTGGCCGTGACGCTGTTCATGGCGGTGGCGGCAGCCGGTTACGTATCCCAGCGCGGCAACGACATCCGCGATCGTCGCGCAGGTGATGCGGTGACCGTACACTTGATCGGCGATGTCACCGCATTACCGGGGCAGGCGCGGCTGCTGGGCACCAGCAGCGCGTTCGTGTTCCTGTGGTGGCCGGCGCAGCGACGGGCGGAGGCGGTTCCGATCGCCGCCGTACGCCGTGTGCAGGCAGCCGGCATACGCCGCGGCGCGGTACCGACGCCACCGGCCCGAACCGCCCGCTGACGCTCCACCCCCAGCGGTGTCAGCTGTCCTTGGCATCCTTGCGGCCACTGCCGCTTTTGTTGCCACCGCCATCCTGCTTGTTGACCGTGGCCCACGCGATCCGTTCGGCATCACTGGCCGAGCGACCCTTGTCCTTCTCGCTCTCTTCGATGTGCGCCGCCTTGCGCTTCTGCTTGTCCGTGTAGGCGGATTTATCACCTTGGGTCATGAGGTTTCTCCTCTCAGGGGATCAAGCCAGCAGGCGCAGTTTCGGTTCGCGCGCCCATTGGCGGGTTGCGGCGGCCGCAATGAAACCCTTGGCATCGGACGCCTGCACGATGCCCGGATCACTGCCGACGCCGGCGGCTTTGAGCAGCGCCTTGGCACCCTCGTCGTGGCCGATGGCCTTCAGGTGCGCCCACGCGTTGCTGACGAAATCAATGGCGGCGGACTCCTTGGACAGCGCCTTGCCGGCCTCGGCACTCAGCACCACCGCGACCGCATCGAATACCACCGACGGCGTACCGGCAAGCTGGCCATCGGCGGCCTGGCGCTTGCCGTCGCTCAGCACGCCGCCGCCCAGCTTGGGCGCCACCAGCTTCACCTCGGCGCCCGCCTTCTGCGCCGCGTTGCGCAGTGCGGCGATGGTGCCGGCGTCGGATCCTTCATCGAACAGGATGCCGATGCACCGGCCCTGCAGGGTGTCCTTGCCTCGCCCGATGGTGCGCACCTCCGGGGCGTTGGGCAGGTCCTGCGCGGGGACCGCGGCCGGGGCAGGGGCCGGCAGCGTGTCCATGCCCAGGCCATCGGCCACGCGCTGGGCCAGGCTGTCATCGACATTGCGCAGCTGGCTGACAGTGCGCTCGCGCACCGCCGCGGTTTCCACCTTTGACAGTTCGAACACCAGCGCGGACGCCAGGTGCGCCTGCTCCGGCTTCTCCAGGCTGCGGAAGAACATCCGCGCCTGGCTGAAGTGGTCGGAAAAACTTTCGGCGCGGGTGCGGCCCTTGCGCCCGTCATCGGCGGTGGCATGGCTGCGGAAACCGGCCGGCGTTTCTCGCGGCGTGTCCGCTTCCAGCGAACTGGGGTCATAGGCCACCCGGCCCTTGGGCACCTGCATCTGCATGTGGCCATCGCGCTGGTGGTTGGCGAACGGGCACTTCGGTGCATTGACCGGAATCTGGTGGAAATTCGGCCCGCCCAGGCGGATCAGCTGGGTGTCCAGATAGGAGAACAACCGCCCCTGCAGCAGCGGATCGTTGCTGAAATCAATGCCGGGCGGCACGTTGGCCGGGCAGTACGCCACCTGTTCGGTTTCGGCGAAGAAATTGTCCGGCCAGCGATCCAGCACCATCCTGCCGATCACCTGCAGCGGCACCAGCGATTCGGGGACGATCTTGGTCGGGTCCAGGTGGTCGAACGGGAACTGCTCGGCCTCATCTTCGGTGAACAGCTGCACGGCCAGTTCCCACTCGGGGAAGTCGCCACGCTGGATCGCTTCGAAGAGGTCGCGGCGCTGGAAATCATTGTCGGCACCCTGCAGTTTCAGGGCTTCGTCCCAGACGGTCGACTGCAGGCCCAGCTTGGGCCGCCAGTGGAATTTGACGAACGTGGAGTTACCGGCGTCGTCGAGCAGGCGGAAGCTGTGGATGCCGAAGCCTTCGATCATCCGCAGCGACCGCGGAATGGTGCGATCGCTCATCGCCCACATGATCATGTGCATGGATTCAGGCATCAGGGACACGAAGTCCCAGAACGTGTCATGGGCGCTGGCGGCCTGCGGGAAGGCACGGTCCGGCTCCATCTTCACTGCGTGGATCAGGTCGGGGAACTTCAGCGCATCCTGGATGAAGAACACCGGGATGTTGTTTCCGACCAGGTCCCAGTTCCCTTCAGGGGTATACAGCTTCACCGCGAATCCGCGCACATCGCGCGGGGTGTCCACCGAGCCCGCGCCGCCGGCTACGGTGGAAAAACGCGTGAACACCGGCGTCTTGACGCCGACTTCGGTCAGCACCTTCGCGCGGGTGAACTTGCCCAGCGAACGGGTCAGCTCGAAGTAGCCATGGGCGGCGCTGCCGCGCGCATGCACGATACGTTCCGGGATCCGTTCGTGGTCGAAGTGGGTGATCTTCTCGCGCAGCAGGAAGTCTTCCAGCAGGCTGGGGCCACGCGGCCCTGCACGCAGTGAGTTCTGGTTGTCGGAAACCGGAATGCCCTGGTTGCTGGTGAGGACCGGGTGGGAGCCACCGGCCAACTGGTGCAGTTCATCGCCCTGGCCGCGCTGCTCCAGCGCCTCGCTGGACGACGGTGCGGATGTGGGCTGGGCGGGTGCGCGCTTGCCGGAGGGCTTGCTGGCGGCCATCGAGGGATCTCCTGGGGGTTCGGCGGGGTTCTCCCATCGACTGTGGGGCTACAGGTGTTAACCCCGGGTCCCGGGCAGGTGAGTGCGCAGGGAAAACGGCGGTCGGCTATGCTGTGTCCATGCGTGTTGAACCTGCCGACATCGAAGCCCTGTTCGACGCCATCCCGGACGTGCTGTTCTTCATGAAGGACTGCGAGGGGCGTTACACCCACATCAACCAGACCATGCTGCGCCGGCTCGGGTTGAAATCGCGCAAGGAGGTGATCGGGCGCACCGCGGCGGAGATCTATCCGACCGGACTGAGCGCGGACTACGCCGACCAGGATGCCCGGGTGATCGGCGGGGCGGTGATCGAAAACCTGATGGAACTGCACCTGTTCGCCAATCGCGAGCCGGGCTGGTGCCTGACCTGCAAGCGTCCGCTCGTGGTGGAAGGGGAGATCAAGGGGCTGATCGGCATTTCCCGCGACCTCGGCCAGAAGCACAGCCTGGGCGCGCAGTACGAACACCTGCGACTGGCGCTGGCGCACCTCAATGCGCATTACGCCGAGAATGTGCGCATGCAGACCCTGCTGGACATCACCGGGTTCTCGCTGTCCAAGCTGGAGCGCAGCTTCCGCAAGGTATTCCAGATGACCCCGCAGCAGGTGCTTACCCGGTTGCGGATCCAGATGGCCATGCATCTGCTGCATGGCAACGACAGCATCGCCAGCATCGGCCAGGCGTGCGGTTTCAGCGACCAGAGCGCGTTCACCCGCAAGTTCAAGGCAGAGGCGGGGGTTTCTCCCCGCGCCTACCGGGCCCGCATCACCGAACTGGCCGGCGGCTGAGCCGGCAGGCCATCCGGACTATCCCACCGGCGCGCTGGACAAGGTAATGTGACGGCCTTGTTGCCGCACACAGTGTCCTTCGATGCCCGCCAACCCGACGCCTGCCGCTCCTGCTTCGACCACCCGCCTTGGGCATGCGCTCAAGCCCCGCCAGCTGATCATGATGGGGCTGGGCAGTGCCATCGGCGCCGGCTTGTTCCTCGGCTCCGGGGTGGGCGTGCAGCTGGCCGGCCCGGCCGTGCTGCTGTCCTACCTGGTGGCCGGTGCGCTGGTGATCATCGTGATGAACGCGCTGGGCGAAATGGCGGCCAACAAGCCCACCAGCGGCGCCTTTTCGGTGTATGCCGCCGACGCCCTGGGACCGACCGCCGGTGCCACCGTCGGGTGGCTGTGGTGGGTGCAGCTGGTGATCGTGATCGCCGCCGAGGCGGTGGGCGCGGCCGGCCTGCTGGCTACGGTATGGACCGGGCTGTCGGTGCCGATGGCGGCACTGGCCTTCATGCTCTTCTTCACCGCCATCAACCTGCTGGGGGTGAAGAATTTCGGTGAGTTCGAGTTCTGGTTCGCGATCCTCAAGGTGGCCGCGATCCTTGGCTTCATCGCCATCGGTGCGGCGCTTCTGCTGGGCTGGTTGCCGGATGCGACCTCGCCGGGCCTGTCCAATTTCACCGGCAACGGCGGCTTTGCCCCGACCGGGCTGGCCGGCGTGGGCGCGGCGTTGCTGGTGGTGATCTTCGCCTTTGGCGGCACCGAGATCGTGGCGGTCGCCGCAGCCGAAACCGAGGATCCCGAGCGCAGCATCGCGCGCGCGATCCGCACCGTGGCGTGGCGCATCCTGGTGTTCTATATCGGTTCGCTTAGCGTCATCATCGCCGTGGTGCCGTGGACCAGCGAAGCGCTGAAGTCGCCATTCGCCGCTGTGCTGGAAGCGGCCAATATCCCCGGCGCCGGTACGGCCATCACCCTGGTCGCGGTGATCGCGCTGCTGTCGGCGCTCAATGCCAATCTTTACGGTGCGTCACGGATGATCTTCTCGCTGGCACAGCGCCGTGAGGCACCCGCCGTGCTGGGCTGGGCCGACCGTCGCCAGGTGCCGGTGCTGGCGGTGCTGGCCAGCGTCCTGTTCGGCTTCGCCGCCACGGTGATGGAACTGCTGTTCCCGGACAAGGTGCTGCCGGTGCTGCTGAACATCGTCGGTTCCACCTGCCTGCTGGTGTGGACGTTGTCGCTGCTGTCGCAGCTCGTGCTGCGTCGGCGGGCGGACCGCGCCGGTGTGTCGCTGCCGTTCCGGATGGCTGCTTTCCCCTGGTTGACGGCCTTGGCGCTGGGCATCCTGGCGCTGATCTTCGCGCTGCTGCTGTATGGCGACCAGACCCGCCTGCAGTTCCTGTCGATGGTGGTGCTGACCCTGTTCATCGCCGGCTGCAGCGCCACCGCCCGGCGTCTGCGCGGCAGCGCAGGCTGAGCGGCCATGAAGGCGTAGCGATCCGTACCGCTACGCCCGGGACGCTGTCAGTCACGGCGTTCCATGGCGGCTGAGCCGTTGCCACCGCCACTGCCCAGCAGGCACAGAGCGAGTTCCGCCGAACACGTGAAGATGTTCTTGGTGATTATGCAGGTGGCGTATTGAACGCCGCAGTCGATGATGCCGCGCTGCTCGGCGTTGTTCTGCGCAAAGGCTGCCGGCGCGGCAAGGAACCCGGTGAGCAGGGCGATGGCGGGCAGTGTTCTGATGCGTTTCATGGAATGTCTCCACTAGTGACGAGAGGCTCCCTGCGCTGCAGGAAGCGGACGTGCCCCGATTGATGCGGGGCCGTTCCGGGGCTGTAGCGCCGGAACGTGCCAGCATCGTCCCGCTACCGCTGCACCAGACCCATCAGGGAAGCAGGTGCGCCCCCGTCAGGGGCCTGCGTGCTTGTTTGTCGTCGTTCTTCATGCCGGCGATGGCGAACGACTGCCCATGACGCACAAGGCCCGCTTGCGCGGGCCTTGTGGTTGACCGTGGATACCCCGTGGGGCCGATCAGGCGTCGACTTCGTCATCCTTGTACGCATCGACCGGGATGCAGGCGCACATCACGTTCTTGTCGCCGTACACGTTGTCCACCCGGGCCACCGGCGGCCAGTACTTGGACTGCTTCAGGCTGGCCAGCGGGAACGCCGCCAGTTCGCGCGGGTAGGCGTGGGTCCACTCGCTTGCGGTCACTGCGGTGGCCGTGTGCGGTGCGTTCTTCAGCGGATTGTCCTCACGCTCCAGCCGGCCATCTTCGATCGCGGCGATCTCTTCGCGGATCTGGATCATCGCGTCGATGAAGCGATCCAGTTCGTGCTGGGATTCGCTTTCAGTCGGCTCCACCATCAACGTGCCGGCGACCGGGAAACTCAGCGTCGGCGCGTGGAAGCCGAAATCGATCAGCCGCTTGGCGATGTCCTCGGCGCCGATGCCGCTGGTCTTTTCCAGCGGGCGCACGTCCAGGATGCACTCATGTGCCACCAGCCCGTTGCGGCCGGTGTACAGGGTCTTGAAGTGCGGGGCCAGGCGGGTGGCGATGTAGTTGGCGTTGAGCAGGGCGACCTGGGTCGCCTTGCGCAGGCCTTCGCTGCCCATCAGCGTGATGTACATCCAGCTGATAGGCAGGATCGACGCGCTCCCGAAGGACGCCGCCGAGACCATGCCGACATCCCCTTCGCCACCGAGGACGCGCGGCAGGAAGGGGGCCAGGTGCGACTTCACCGCGCAGGGACCGACGCCGGGACCACCGCCGCCATGCGGGATGCAGAAGGTCTTGTGCAGGTTCAGATGCGACACGTCCGAGCCCCACTTGCCCGGCTTGGCCACGCCGACCAGCGCGTTCATGTTGGCGCCATCGGTGTACACCTGGCCGCCGTGCTGGTGGATGATCTCGCAGATCTCCACGATCTCTTCCTCGAAGACGCCGTGCGTGGACGGGTAGGTGACCATCAGCGCGGCAAGGCGGTCGCTGTACTTTTCCGCATTGCGGCGGATGTCGTCGACATCGACGTTGCCGTTGGCGTCGGTCTTTGTGACCACGACCTTCATGCCGCACATCTGCGCCGATGCCGGGTTGGTGCCGTGCGCCGAATCCGGGATCAGGCAGATATCACGGTGGTCATCGCCGCGCGAACGGTGATACGCGCGGATCGCCAGCAGGCCGGCGTACTCACCCTGCGCGCCGGAATTGGGTTGCAGGCTCACCGCGTCGTAGCCGGTGCATTCCACCAGCATGGCTTCCAGGCCTTCGATCAGCGCCTTGTAGCCCACGGCCTGCTCGGCCGGCACCAGCGGATGGATGTTGCCGAACTCCGGCCAGGTCACCGGGATCATCTCGGCGGTGGCGTTGAGCTTCATGGTGCACGAACCCAGCGGGATCATCGTGCGGTCCATCGCCAGGTCCTTGTCGGCCAGCGAACGCAGGTAGCGCAGCAGTTCGTGCTCGCTGTGGTGGGTGTTGAACACCGGGTGGGTCAGGAAAGCGCTGCGGCGGGCCAGGTCGGCCGGGATGGCGTCGGCCGTGCTGCCGTCCAGCGCATCCACGTCGGCCTGTGCGCCGAATACCGCGGCCAGTGCGACCACGTCCTCGCGGGTGGCGGTTTCGTCCAGGCTGATGCTGACCGAGCTGCTGTCGATGGCGCGCAGGTTGTAGCCGGCCGCGCGTGCGGCGCCGTGGATGGCGGCGGCGTCGATGCCGGTCACGTGCAGCGTATCGAAGAAGTCGCTGCCCACGGCCACGCCGTTGCTGCGCAGGGCAGCGGCCAGGATCGCCGCCAGGCGGTGGGTGCGCCGGGCGATGCGGGTCAGTCCGTCCGGGCCGTGGTACACCGCGTACATCGAGGCCATCACCGCCAGCAGCACCTGGGCGGTACAGATGTTGGAGGTGGCCTTTTCGCGGCGGATGTGCTGCTCGCGGGTCTGCAGGGTGAGGCGGTAGGCGGGATTGCCCTGCGCATCGATGGAGACCCCGATCAGGCGGCCCGGCATCGAGCGCTTGTAGGCATCACGGCAGGCCATGAAGGCGGCATGCGGGCCACCGAAGCCGAACGGCACGCCGAAGCGCTGGCTGTTGCCGACCACGATGTCCGCGCCCCATTCGCCGGGGGCCGCCAGCAGGGTCAATGCGAGCAGGTCGGTCGCCACCGCGACGAGGCCGCCGCGGGCGTGCACGGCATCGACCAGCGCTTTGTGGTCGGCCACCTGGCCGAAGGTATCCGGATACTGCAGCAGCAGGCCGAAGGCCTCCGCTTCCAGCGCTTCGGCCGGGGTACCCACGCGCAGCACGATGCCCAGCGGTTCGGCGCGGGTGCGCAGCAGTTCCAGCGTCTGCGGATGCACCGCGTCATGCACGAAGAACGTGTCCGACTTCGACTTGGCCGAACGCTTGGCCAGGGTCATCGCTTCGGCCGCCGCAGTGGCTTCGTCCAGCAGCGAGGCGTTGGCGATTTCCATGCCGGTCAGGTCCGCGCACAGCGTCTGGAAGTTGATCAGCGCTTCCATGCGGCCCTGCGAGATCTCAGCCTGGTACGGCGTGTAGGCGGTATACCACGCCGGGTTTTCGAGGATGTTGCGCAGGATGACGTTCGGCGTGTGGGTGCCGTAGTAGCCCTGGCCGATGAAGCTGCGCAGCACGGTGTTCTGGTCGGCGATGGCGCGGATCTTGGCCAGTGCCTGCACTTCGGTGATCGATTCGGGCAGCGCCAACGGCGCCGGCGACTTGATCCGGGCTGGCACGATGGCGTCGGTCAGCGCATCCAGCGAGGCATGGCCGACCACGCTCAGCATCTGCGCGATCTCCGCATCGTTGGGGCCGATGTGGCGCTCGACGAACGCGTTGTGGTGTTCAAGCTCGCGCAACGAAGGGGTGTTCTGGGACATGGCGAAGGATCCGTCGGGAAAGGGCACGCACGTGGGCAGGCTGCCGATCAGCAGCCTGCGGGGGCGCCCCTCTGTCCTTTTGCCTGAGAGTTTGGAAGCACGCATGTGCGCGGCTTCGTGCCCCTTCGGCGCCGGATCGAACCGGTCTCTCCAGAGTTTTGATGCGGGTGGTCACGGGCCTGAGCGATTACGGGCGTTTGCGCCTTCGGCAGCGGTGTCCTGCTTCTCCCACCTTGTTGCCCCCTGATTATAGCGGTCGGCCCTCACCGATGCGCGGCTGGATGGGGTCAGGGACCAGACGTTTTCGGACCGGACCGAATGGAAAAGGCGAGCGCTACGGTCTATCATGGCGCACTACTCGTATTCATCCGGCGCCGCCCTTCTGTCTCTTCTGGACACGGGCTGACGCCTGCCGCGCATGGCCTGCGCGGATCCTCCGGACGCTCCCATGACTGCCGCCTCGCCTTCGACCCGCCGTCTGGCCCTGCTGCTCGCAGGTCTGGCGATGTTTGGTCCGTTTTCGATCGACACGATCTTTCCCGCCTTTCCGCAACTGGCGCAGCGCCTAAGCGTGGACGAGGTCGCGGTGCAGCAGACCATCAGTGTGTACCTGCTGTTCTACGGGCTGATGAGCTTGGCCCACGGGCCGCTTTCAGATGCGCTGGGTCGCAAGCGGGTGATCCTGGGGGGGCTGGTGATCTTTGTCGGCGCCTCGGTAGGCTGCGCGCTGTCAACCGATCTGACCACGCTGCTGGTGTTCCGCGCGCTGCAGGGCCTGTCAGCGGGCGTGGGCATGATCGTCGGCCGTGCGGTGATCCGCGATCTGTACCACGGCCATGATGCCCAGCGGCTGATGAGCCAGGTCTCGATGATCTTCGGCATCGCCCCGGCCATCGCTCCGATCATCGGCGGCTGGATCCTGCTCAGTGGCGCCGGTTGGCCGCTGATCTTCTGGTTCCTGGTGGTGTTTTCGTTGCTGTTGCTGGTGGCCACGGCGCGGTTCCTGCCCGAGACGCATCCGGTCGAAGCGCGTACGTCGCTGTCGCCGCGCGGATTGCTGCGCGACTACCTGCGGATGGGCTCCAACCCACGCCTGTTGCGCCTTGCGCTGGCCAGTGCGCTGAACTTTTCCAGCGTGTTCCTGTACATCTCCTCGGCCCCGGTGTTCGTGATGCAGCACCTGAAACTGGGTGAGGGCGGTTTTGCCTGGCTGTTCGTGCCGACCATCGGCGGGATGACGCTGGGGGCGTTCCTGTCCGGGCAGATGGCCGGGCGTGTGCTTCCGCAGCGTCAGATCGGCATCGGCTTCGGTCTGTGTGGATTGTCGGCGGTGCTCAACATCGGCTACGTGCTGTCGGTGCCAGAAATCGCCTTGCCCTGGGCGGTCGTTCCGATATTCATGGGGGGCACCGGACTGGCGATGATCTTTCCGATCCTGGCGCTGGGCGTGCTGGATCTGTACCCGCATCAGCGCGGGCTCGCCTCCTCGATGCAGATGTTCATCCAGATGATGATCAATACCTTCGTTGCCGGTGTGCTGTCGCCCCTGCTGAGCAGCAACCCGGTGCGTCTCGCTTTTGGCTACGCCGGTTTCTTCGTGCTTGGGGCGTCGGTGTGGTACTGGGAAAACGCCTGTGCTCGGCGCAACCCGCCTGCCCCTGCGCGCTGAGCGCCAGCTGGCCGAGCAGCGGCGCCGTGCGCGGGCCGTGGGGGTGAAGCCGGCGCGGGACGCCGCTGGGGTATTCTTACGCACCCGGATGACCGTAAGCCCCTGATGTCGACCACTTCCAAACTGCGCCGCGATATCCGCCGGCGACGCGAAACCCAGGCCGCCAACCGCGAAGCCGCGCACGCCTCACCGGTCGAGCCGCATGCCGAACTGCGCGACCAGCAGCGCACGCTACTGGCCGGCATTGTCCGCCGCGATGGCGAATGGGTGCTGGGCATGGACGGCCGAATCGCCGGCCAGAGTGAGAGTGCCGCCCAGGTGCTGGCCTTGATCATGCAGGCCGGCGAACTGCACGAACGCAAGGGTACCCCGGTGCGGTTGGTGTACTCGGACGCGCTGCGCGACGCCGCGCAGGCCGAGGCCAATGCGCAGGGACTCAGTTTCGATGAGTTCAAGGACGCGCTTGCCGCGAAAATGGCGGTGGGCAAGGCCAACTGATCAGGCGTTGCATGGAGTCCGAAGGTAGCGCCGAGCCCTGCTCGGCGCTACCGGATTCCGGATATATCGATCAGCGTTGCGCGGGCGCTGCCGGTGCGGCAGGCGCCGCGGCACTGGCCTGCCAACCGCAGACCTGGCCCTGGTTCTGTTCCTTCAGCCAGGCATTGACCGGGGTGAAGTATTCGATCATCGGGCCCGCATCGAGCTTGTCACCGCCGGTGAGTTCCTTCAGCGTGGCCTGCCACGGCTGGCTGGCGCCCTTGCTCAGCATCGACCAGAACTTCTGCCCGGCTTCCTTGTTGCCGTAGAAGCTGCACTCGTGCAGCGGGCCCTTGTAGCCGGATGCATCGCACAGGCCCTTGTAGAACTGGAACTGCAGGATGCGCGCAAGGAAGTAGCGCGTGTACGGCGTGTTGCCCGGCACGTGGTACTTGGCGCCCGGGTCGAAGAACTCCTCGCCACGGGTGGTCGGCGGGGCGACGCCCTGGTAACGCGCCTTCAGGTCCCACCAGGCTTTGTTGTAGTTATCCGGGGTGATCGAGCCATCGAACACGCCCCAGCGCCAGCGGTCGATCATCAGGCCGAACGGCAGGAAGGCCACGCCGGACAGTGCCATGCGCATCTGGTTGTTGATCACCGCTTCGCGGCTCTCTTCGGGCTTGTCGACCAGACCGATGGAATTGAGGTACTTCGGCGTCATCGCCAGCACGATGGTGTCACCGATCGCTTCATGGAAGCCATCGTTGGCACCGCCCTGGAACAGAGGCGGCAGCGGGTTGTAGGCCAGGTCGTAATAGATGTGGCCCAGCTCGTGGTAGATCGTGGTGAAGTTCTCTTCGTTCGGCTTGATGCACATCTTGGTGCGCACATCGCCGTCCATGTTCATGTCCCAGGCGCTGGCATGGCAGACCACGTCGCGGTCCTGCGGCTTGATGAACTGGGTGTTTTCCCAGTAGGACTTCGGCAGCGCCGGCATGCCCAGCGATACGTAGAAGTCCTGCGCGCGTTCGGTCATCTGCCGTGCGGTGCGCAGTTCGGCTTCGCGCTGCGCCTTGTACAGGCCTTCCACGTTGGCGTTGCTGCCGGCCTTGGCCAGCGCGCCGCTGAGGTTGCCCTGATACTGCTTTTCCAGTGCAGCGGTGATGTCCAGGCTGCCGGCGCCGGGATACGGCTGCAGCTGGTCCCACAGGTTGGACCAGTCCTGCTGCCACATGTTGCCGGTCAGGTGGGCGGCGATCAGCCCATTGCCCACTTCGGCCTTGTCCTTGCCATAGGTGGCGTCCAGCTTGCCGCGTGCATAGCAGTGCAGCTGCTCGTACATCGGCTTGACCTGTTCCCACAGGCGGTCGGTTTCCGGTCCGATCTGCTCTGGCGGCATGTCATAGCCACTGCGCCACATCTGCCCGGCATCGGCGAAGCCCAGGCCCCTGGCGCCTTCGTTCACCAGGCCGACGAACTGCTGGTAGTCGCCACGCATGTTCCTGGTGGTGCCGTGCCAGCCCTGCCACGCATCCAGCTGCTGGTCGTAGTCGCGGCTGCTGGACAGCACCTGTTCCAGGTCGCCGAGCTGGCGGCAGGAGCTCGGATCGTTGGCATCGGTGCAGTACTTGCCAGCGCCATAACTGCCTTCCATGCGGGTGGCGATCTGGGTCAGCTGCGCCAGCTTGGCCGGGTCGCGCGGGGCGGGCATCGAAGACATCAGCTTGAGCAGCTGCAGGGCGCGCCTGCTGTCATCGGACATCGGCTGACCTTCGAACTTCGCTGCCTGTTCGATCCAGCTGTTGAGCTGGGTCAACGAGCGCTCGTTGGCCTTGGCCGCCACGCGCTCGGAATCACTGTTGATATAGGTCGAGGACAACCACTGCGCCGAGGTCATCTCCGGGTACGCGGCCTTGTATTCGGCATTGATGCGGGCCACGAACTGGTCGGCGGTTTCGCCGGCCGGCGCGGTTGCCGTTGCCGATGCGGTGCCCGGGGTGGGCTCCTTCTTGCAGGCGACCAGCGACAGCGTGGCGGCGGCGATTGCCGAAGCCAGCAGGAGATGACGGTGTTTCACGGGTGATCCTTGGGCGGTGAACGACCGCTGAAGGCTAGTGGCCCGGGCCCGCTGCCGCAAGGGGCAGAGGTCGGGGGCGCCGGAGGCGCCTGCCGATGATCACCCCTCGCAAGCGGCAAACAGGTCCCGCTACGGCGCATACAGGGCCGTACGTACCTGCATCAATCCGAGCACCGACGAAAACAGCGCATCGTGGTCGGTGTACCGGCCAGCGCGCTGGCGCACGCACTCCAGGTCCAGCCCGCGGTTGCGCGCGAATGATGGCGAGAACCACATCGTCATCGGGACATGGGTCTGCTCTTCCGGGGCGATCGCGTACGGAATCCCATGCAGGAACAGGCCTTTCTCGCCCAGCGATTCCCCGTGGTCGGACACGTAGATCATCGCCGTGTCGTAGTCTTCCATTCCCTGCAGCGTACCAATGGCCTGGGCAAGCACGTGGTCGGTGTACAGCAGCGCATTGTCGTAGCTGTTGGCGATCTGCTCGCGGGTGCAACGTCCCAGCTCGACGGTATCGCAGGTAGGGGTGAAGCGGCGGAAGCGCGGCGGGTAGCGCTGGAAGTAGGCAGGGCCGTGGTTGCCCAGCTGATGCAGCACGATGACCCGGTCGCCGGGTTTCGCGCGCGCCTGTGCGGCAAGGTCCTGCAGCAGGATCTCGTCCAGGCAGCGTCCGTTGGCGCAAAGCCCCGGCGTGGTTGCATCGGCCAGTGACTGCACCGGCAGCCCTTCGCAGACGCCTTTGCAGCCGGACTGGTTGTCACGCCACAGTACCCCGATACCGGCGTGGTCCAGTACATGCAGCAGTGATTGGTGCGCACGGATCTTCTTCTCGTCATAGTCGCCGCGTCCCCAGGGCGAGAACATGCAGGGCACCGACACTTCGGTGCTGGTACCGCAGGAATGCATGTCGGGGAAGTTGATCACCGGCTTCTGCGCCAGCTCCGGGGTGGTCTGGCGGGCGCCGACATTCAGGCCCCAGTTCTGCGCACGCGCGGTTTCGCCGAGAACGACCAGCAGCAGCCGCGGCCTGCTGCCCGACGCGTGGTGCATGGCCTGTGCATCGAGGCCAATCGGCAGCTTGGGCGCGCGCTGCACCGGGTTGTCGCCGCGCAGCGCACGGGGCAAGCCCAGCAGCACGTTGGCCGGGGTCGCCAGGTAGCGCACTTCGCGCTGGCTGCGCATCAAGGCGGAAATCTCCTGGAACGACAGTAGGGCGCCGCCCACTGCAACGCCGGCCGCCAGCAGCAGGAATCCCGCCCGCCACGACAGCGCCGCGGTCCAGCGTCGGTCGGTGAGCTGCAGGCGCCAGACCGCGAGCGTGGGCACCAGCCCCAGCAGCAACGGAGCGGCCAGCGATGCGGTCAGCAGTTCGCTGCTTTCGCGGCGGTCGGTGGCCAGCACGTTGCGCAGCATGTCCGCATCGAGGTAGATGTGGTAACGGCCCATGTAGTGGGAAGCCAGCATGGTCAGCATCAGCAGCACGCTGACCACCACCTTCGCATTCCATCGCCAGACCAGCAGGCCAAGCAGGAACGCATGCGTGCCCAGCAGCAGGAGCAGCAGCGACAGCGCATAGCGGAGGCTGCCGGGATGGGTGGCCATCGCGCTGTTCCAGAACAGCCCATTGCCGGCGATGGCGAAGAACAGGCTGGCCAACGCAATCAGCGCTTCGGTGGAGAGCTGCGGCCGGCTTTGCAGCCAGGCCATGGCAGGCAGGCGCAGGGTGCGTGCGACGGTGGCATTCATGCGCGCGCTCCCACCGGGCGAGCGGCCGGGCGCTGCAGGTAGCCACGGATGAGTGCGTAAAGGCCAAGCGAAAGCAGCCAGCACACGATCAGGGTGGCGACGTCGTGCGACATGAAATGCGCGCCGCGGAGTTGCTGGGCACACCCCAGCGCGATGCCGGCGAGCAGCCCGATGGCCAGCCCCCGCCAGCGCCAGGCCGGGCGCCACAGCAGCGCGAAGAAGTACAGGCTGACCCACGCATAGCCCGCACTGGCCTGGCCGGCGGGAAAGCAGGCTGCGGCGGGCAGGGCGGCGGGGCGGGCCTGCAGCAGGCCGACGAACGGGCGCTCGCCGCCGTAACGCACGAGGTCCCAGGGGCAATCCATGTGGGTCAGCGATTTCAGCAGCGATACCGCGCCGGTGCCCAGCGCGATGGCCAGCACCAAATACGACAGCGCCCAGCGCAGGCGGCGATCCTTGCCATGGCGGCACTGGTACAGGCACAGCATCAGCACCATAAGCGTAGCGGCGGCGCTGAGCCACTTGCCACCCTTGTGCATCAGCGTGCTGGTCATCCACGCTTCGCGCAGCACCCATTGGTGGCCTTCCATCGCGAAAATGTGATCGGCGATCCATTGGTCGCCGCCCAGCATCAGCACGCCGAAAAGCAGGGATGCGGCGATCAAGGGCAACCAGAGATGGCGTGCAGTGAATCCGCTGCCTGCGGTCTGCCGAACGCGTGGGAGCGGGAATCCGGGAACAGCGGTGCGGTGCATGGTCAAGGCCATCTGAGTATCTGCGGCCATGCTAGGGAGCGTGCTGTCGGAGAAAAATCGGAGCCCCGTTCGCCTTTGGTTAAAGCGCGAATGCGTGGCGCTTTCGATCATTCTTCGGCGTTGCTGGCACCGTTCATCGCCGCACGACAGTCGCTGGACCATGCGGTTCCCGGCACCAGTTGCCACCGGTTGCGGTTGGACATGCCGATGTCGATGACCTGCGTTGTATCCACGCAGGGGCTCATTGCCGTATCCAGCACCAGCAGCCAGCGTGCCTGCGGCGCAGCAGCAAGCCAGCGGCCCGCATCACGCCACTGCAGGTCCCACGGTCGCTTGAAGCCGAACTCGCGTGCCGGTCGGTCGGCCTGCAGCAGGTTCTGTTCGCGCCAGGCCAGCAGGCCCAGTTCTGCCTGCGGTCCGATACGCTCCCCTGCGCGCTGCATCAGGTCATAAGCGGAGGCGTAGGGGTCCACCGCGGGCAGCAGCAGCACGCCGTACACGCACCACAGCAGGCTGTGGGTCAACAACACCAGCAAGGCTGCGCGGCGTTGCCGCAGCCATGCACACATGCCGAGCACGGCGGCTCCCAGGCCAAGCAGGCTCCCGCCCAGCACGGGCAGCAGACCGATCGGCATCGCACGTCGTTCCAGTTGCGCCAGCGCCCAGGGCGCGCCGTGCAGCAGCAGGGCGCCGACTGTGAATGACAGCAGCCCCAGCGCGATGCTGTAGCCCAGAAGGTAGCGACGCACACTCATCCGGCGCAGCAGGCCGGGCAACAGGGGCGCACTGGCCAGTGCCAGCGCCGGCAACATCGGCAGCACGTAGACCTCGCGCTTGCCTGCGCTGATGGTGAAGAACAGCAGCACCAGCCCGGCCCAGCCCAGCAGCAGCCAGAAGCGTGCATCGGTACGACGCAGCCGCCGCCACCACGGCCGCGCCAGCCAGGGCAGCAGCAGGCTGCCGGGCAGCCACAGCGTCAGCATCACCTGCAGGTAGTACCAGGCAGGTTGCAGGTGATGCCAGGCATGGGCGTAACGCGTGGCCGTCTGCTTGAACAGCAACTCGTGCGCATAGGCCTGCAGGGCAGGGTCGGGATGGCGCAGCAGGGCCCAACCCAGCGGCGCCAGCCAGACGGCGGTGCCGAGCAGGAAAGCGGGAATGAGCCACGCCAGCGTCGCCGGGGCCGGGCCAGGCGCGTCCCGGCAATGCCTGCGCCGGTACTGCAGCCGCCACGCCAACCACGGCAGCACGATCAGCAGGGGCAGGAAACCGACCCCCTTGGTGACCGTACCCACCCCGGCGGCGATGCCGGCCAGCCACAGTGCGGGCTGGTTGGGACGTTCGCACAGGTGCCGCAGCAGGCCCCACAACGACGCGGTGGTCATCGCCACCAGCACCATGTCGATCTGCGCGCGCTTGGCCATCAGGCCGAACTGCAGACTGCAGAACAGGGCCGCCATGGCATAGGGCGCCAACCGCGGCGACCACAGCCGACGTGCCAGGTCAGCCACCAGCCACAGGCTGAGCAGGGCGGCCAGCAGGGAGGGCAGCAGGAAGCTGCCCTTCCAGTCCAGCAACTGGTGCGCCGCGGCCTGCATCCACATGTACACCGGTGGCTTTTCGGCATAGAACTCGCTGCCCCGGTGTGGCACCAGCCACTGGCCGGAGTCGACCATGGCACGCGCGGCCAGCACGAACCGTGGCTCGTCCGGCGGTTGTGGCAGGCGCATGCCGATGCCGGCAGCCAGCGCGACCACGGCCAGCAGCCAGAGCAGGGGCAGGCGCCAGCGCGCGCGGGGGAAGGAAGGAAGGGACAAAGGGGGGCGTCCGGATAAAGCCGGACTATCCACCCAGGCGCGTGGGAAAATCGTCGGAAGCGCGGGGGCACGGGATTCCGACACCGGCAGCGCTACCATGCAGGGAATTACGGGATGGATACGCGCATGCGTCTGCTGGTGATCGAAGACAATCGGCAACTGGTCGCCAACCTGTTCGACTACTTCGAGTCGCGCGGGCATGTGCTGGACGTAGCGCCGGACGGCGTCACCGGGTTGCACCTGGCCACCACGCAGGTCTACGACGCGCTGATCCTGGACTGGATGCTGCCGCGCATGGAGGGCCCTGAGGTACTGCGTCGCCTGCGCGCCGAACACGCCTCGGAAGTGCCGGTGATCATGCTCACGGCCCGCGATGAACTGCCCGACAAGATCGCCGGCTTCCGCGCCGGCGCCGATGACTACCTGACCAAGCCCTTCGCATTGCCCGAGCTGGAAGTCCGGCTGGACGCGCTGCTGTTGCGCGCGCAGGGGCGCAACGCACGCAAACGCCTGCAGGTGGCCGACCTGGTGCTGGACCTGGCCACGCTGGAAGCCCAGCGTGCAGGCCAGGTGCTGCACCTGTATCCGGCCTGCCGCAAACTGCTGGAGGTCCTGATGCGTGCCAGTCCCGCCGCCGTGACGCGGCAGCAGCTGGAGTTCGCGTTGTGGGGCGATGAACCCCCGGATGGCGACCTGCTCAGATCCCATGTCTACGAGCTGCGCCGCAGCGTGGACGGACCGTTCGCGCGCAAGCTGGTGCATACGTTGCCGCGCGTCGGCTATCGCTTGGCCGTGCAGGAAGGAGACGCCACCGATGGCCGCTAGGCCCGCCCCCCTGTATCGGCGCGTGCTGGGCTGGCTGCTGACCTACCTTGCGCTGATTTCGCTGGCGGTGTTCGGCGTGGGCAACAACGTGCATGAACATGCCGAACACGCGGCGTGGCGCGCGCTGCTGAACTCCGAGCTGGACAGCATCATCCTGCACAGCAAAGATGATCCGGACTACCGCTGGCAGGATTCGGACACGCTCAGCCTGTTCCGTCTGGACCAGCCGGGCACCCCGGCAACGCTGCGCGGACTGCACCCCGGGCTGCATGACGGCATTCCGATCGGCGAGCGCAAGGCGGCGGTGATGGTGCGGCAGACCGACACCATGGGCCGGCTGGCACTGGCCCTGGATATCTCCGACTTCGAAGCGCTGGAGCAGTTCGCCACGCGCTGGGTGCTGCTGGCCGGGCTGGTGATGGTGATCGTCACGGTGATCATGGCGCGCCTGGGCATGCAGCGGGTGGTACGCCCGTTGAGCCTGCTGGCCGGCGATATCGCCGCACTGAAGCCAGGGGCGCCGGGGCAGCGCATCGTCGTGGATCCGCGTGGAAGCGCCGAGCTGCATACCATTGCCAACTCCCTCAACGATTACCTGGCGCGCAACGAGCAGTTCGTCGAGCGCGAACGGGTGTTCATCAGTACCGCCAGCCATGAGCTGCGTACGCCGGTGGCGGTGATCACCGGGGCGGCCGAACTGGCGCTGGAACAGCCTGGCCTGCCCGAGCGCGCGCGCCAGCAGGTGCTGCGCGTGCAACGCACCGCCGGCGACATGGAGGCACTGATCGAACTGCTGCTGGTGCTGGCGCGCGATCCGGCGCGGCTCGCTGCGCGTGCCGAGCGCATCGCGTTGGACCAGTTGCTGCCGCAGATCATCGAGGATCATCGCCACCTGCTGGGCGACAAGGACCTCACCGTCGGCCTGCGGGCTGCGCCGGTGGACCTGGTGGCACCGCTTGCGGTAGTGCAGGCGGCGATCGGCAACCTGCTGCGCAACGCCATCGAAAACAGCGGGCGTGGCAACATCCAGCTGGAACTCTCATCCGGTGGGGTGCTGACCCTGCGCGATCCCGGGCACGGCATGAGCCCGGAGGAGATCGCCGCGATCCACGCGCGGATGGCGCGCGGGTTGCGCAACGAACACGGCGGCATCGGCCTGGAGCTGGTCGCACGCCTGTGCGAACACCTGGGCTGGACGCTGCGGTTCGAACCGGTAAAGACGCGCGGCACCCTGGCCACGCTGGATGTCAGTGCCTCGCGACTGCAGTGAGGCGCTCGCGCAGTGGTGACCTCGGTCGGCCCCCCGCACCGCTACTCACGCTGCAGGGCCGATGGTAAGCTCAGCGGGTGCCGCCTCCTGCGGCATTTTTTTCGCCCGTCACTTTTCGATCGACAGAGGACTGCATGCCGACCGAACCTGCTACCGCCCTGATCTCCAGCGACATCGTCGGCCTGGGGCTCATCGCCGCCACCCTTGCGCTCATTTTCTGGGCAGCCAGTGGTCCCACGCCACTGCTGAAGAAGATCTTCGCGTGGGTGCCCGCCTTGCTGCTGTGCTATTTCATCCCGGCCATCTACAACACCGCCGGACTGATCGATGGCCATGGCACCGCGCTGTACAACCCGGTCGCGCGCGATGTACTGCTGCCGGCAGCGCTGGTGTTGCTGACCCTGTCCATCGACCTCAAAGGCATCGCCAAGCTGGGTCCGAAGCTGCTGGTGGTGTTCTGCGCAGGCACGGCCGGCATCATGCTGGGTGCGATCGTCTCCTTCCAGGTGATGAAGCTGATCCATCCGGAGACGGTGGCCGGTGATACCTGGGCGGGCATGGCCGCGCTGGCCGGCAGCTGGATCGGCGGCGGCGCCAACATGGTGGCGATGCGCGAGGTCTTCGGCACCGATGCCACCACCTTCGGCCAGTTCGCGGTGGTGGACGTGGCCTGCGCCAGCCTGTGGATGGCGATCCTGCTGTTCCTGGCCAACCGCTCGCAGCAGATCGATGCGCGCAACGGCGCCGACACCCGCGCCATCGATGAAATGAAAGCGCGTATCAGTGCCTACGAGGCGCAGAACGCGCGCATTCCCAGCCTGACCGACCTGATGGTGATCGTCGGGGTGGCGCTGGGCGGGGTGGGGCTGGCGCATGCCATCGCCACGCCGTTGGCGGGCTGGTTCAAGGCCAACGTGGCCTGGTCCAGCCAGTTCAGCCTGGACAGCCCGTTCGTGTGGGTGGTGCTGCTGTCCACGGCGCTGGGGTTGGCCCTGAGCTTCACCCGCGCGCGCCGGCTGGAATCTGCCGGTGCCTCGCGCCTGGGCACGGTGTTCCTGTATTTCCTGATTGCCTGCATCGGCATGCAGATGGACCTGCTGTCGCTGCTGGATCGTCCGTGGTTGTTCCTGCTGGGCCTGATCTGGATGGCCACCCATGTGCTGGTGCTGTGGGTCGTGGCCAAGTTGCTGCGCGCGCCGTTGTTCTTCTTCGGCGTCGGTTCGATGGGCAACATCGGTGCGGCGGCATCGGCACCGGTGGTCGCCGCCGCATTCCATCCTTCGCTGGCACCGGTGGGCGTGCTGCTGGGGACGGTGGGTTATGCGACCGGTACCGGCCTTGCGTACGTCACCGGCCTGATCCTGAAATGGATGGCCGGGGCATGAAAAAACGGCGGGGCCGAAGCCCCGCCGTTTTCGTCTGACTCAGCAGCAGCGTCCGCCGTTCCTGCCGCCATAACGCGCTTCCTGGCGCTCGCGGAAGAACGTCTTGTAGTCCATCGGCGTGCGGTCCGGATGGTTCTCCAGCACATGCCGGACGTAGTTGTCGTAGTCCGGGATGCCACAGCACAGCCGCGCGGTCTGCACCAGGCGTCGCCAGATGCGGCGATGGGCCTGGTGCTGGCCGACCGGTACCAGTTCGGTACTCATCACAGGTCCGCCATCTGGTGTGGCAGCAGCTTCACGTACTCGGTTTCCTTGTCCGTGCGCTGCGGCGTGCGGCGTGCGGCCGCGATGGTCTTCAGCGAATAGAACAGGATCGAGAACACCACCAGCAGGAACAGCACGGTCAGGCTCGTATTGACGTAGGCGTTGACCACGATCTGCTGCATCTGCCCGACGGTCTTGGCCGGGGCGGTGAGGGTGCCGCTGGCGATGGCGTCCTGGTACTTGTGGGCCTGGGCCAGGAAGCCCTGCGCCGGGTTGCTGTCGAAGATCTTGATCAGCCCGGCGTAGGTGGTGCAGATCAGCAGCCACACCGCAGGCACGGCGGTGACCCAGGCGTAGCGGTCCCGCTTCATCTTGAACAGCACCACGGTGCCCAGCATCAGCGCGATACCGGCGAGCATCTGGTTGGAGATGCCGAACAGCGGCCACAGGGTCTGGATGCCGCCAAACGGATCGACCACGCCGGAATACAGCAGGTATCCCCAGAGCGCGACGCAGCCGGCGGTGGCCAGGATGTTGGCGGTCCACGATTCGGTCTTCTTCAGCGCCGGGATGAAGTTGCCCAGCAGGTCCTGCAGCATGAAGCGACCGGCACGGGTACCGGCATCGACGGCGGTCAGGATGAACAGCGCTTCGAACAGGATGGCGAAGTGGTACCAGAATGCCATCATCGCATCGCCGGCACTGGGGATCGCTTCGTGCAGGATCATCGCGATGCCCACGGCCAGGGTCGGCGCGCCACCTGCGCGATGCAGGATGGTCGGCTCGCCGATGGCCACCGCGGTGGCTTCCAGCTGCTCCGGGGTGATGGTGAAGCCCCAGTTGGTGGTGATGTAGTGCGCCGCCGACACCGCATCGGCACCGATCACCGAGGCCGGGCTGTTCATGGCGAAGTAGATGCCGGGCTCGATGATCGAGGCGGCGACCAGTGCCATCACCGCGACGAAAGATTCCATCAGCATGCCGCCGTAGCCGATGTAACGCGCGTGCGCTTCATTGGCCAGCAGCTTGGGCGTGGTGCCCGAGGCGATCAGCGCATGGAAGCCGGATACCGCACCGCAGGCGATGGTGATGAACAGGAACGGGAACATCCCGCCCTTCCACACCGGGCCGTCGCCACTGGCGGCGAACTGGGTCAGCGCGGGCATCTTCAGTTCGGGCATGACGATCAGGATGCCGACCGCCAGCGCGATGATGGTGCCGATCTTGAGGAAGGTGGACAGGTAGTCACGCGGCGCCAGCAGCAGCCACACCGGCAGCACCGAAGCGATGAAACCGTAGCCGATCAGCATCCAGGTGATCTGCTTGGCGGTGAAGGTGAAGGCCGGGCCCCAGACCGGATCGGCCGCGACGATGCCGCCGAACCAGATCGAGCCGAGCAGCAGGATCAGGCCGACCACCGATATCTCGCCGATCTTGCCGGGACGGATGTAGCGCATGTACACGCCCATGAAGATCGCGATGGGCATCGTGGCGATCACCGTGAACATGCCCCACGGGCTCTCCGCCAGCGCCTTGACCACCACCATCGCCAGTACGGCCAGGATGATGATCATGATCAGGAACGCACCGAACAGCGCAATGGTGCCGGGAACAGGCCCCATTTCCTCGCGCACCAGGTCACCCAGCGAACGGCCGTTGCGGCGGCTGGACAGCACCAGCACCATGAAGTCCTGCACCGCACCGGCCAGCACCACGCCGACCACCAGCCACAGCAGGCCGGGCAGGTAGCCCATCTGCGCGGCCAGCACCGGGCCGACCAGTGGGCCGGCGCCGGCGATGGCAGCGAAATGGTGGCCGAACAGGACGTGTTTGTTGGTCGGGACGTAGTCCAGGCCATCGTTGTTGAGCACCGCCGGCGTGGCCCGGGTGGGGTCCAGCTGCAGCACCTTGCTGGCCACGAACAGGCCGTAGAAGCGGTAGGCAATCAGGTAGATGGAGACCGCGGCAACCACGATCCACAAGGCGTTGATCGGTTCACCGCGGCGCAGTGCCACGGTGCCCAGACAGAATGCGCCGAGCAGTGCGAGCAGTGCCCAGCCCAGCTTTGAGAAGCCTTTCATGAGGTGAACTCTCCCTTAAGAACATCACAAGGGTCCGCCTTGCCCAGTGTTGGGTCAATGCAGACAGGGTGTTTCCCGGCTAGTACTTTGGTCGTAACGCGGTCACGGCGGCTCCCGGCCGTGGCGGGCACCGCTGGAACAATGGGTTGCGGTGCGAGGGCTTGGCGCTGCCGCCGACAGCCGCCATCTTGCGGATAGACACTTTGCTGGAGTTTCCATGAGCACCCAGATCGCGGCCCGCGTGCTGCGCACCATCGAAGGCGCGCCCACGTCCGACGGCGCCGGCGTCCGCCTGACCCGCGTGATAGGCGGTTCGGCCCTGCCGGACCTGGATCCCTTCCTGCTGCTGGATGAATTCGGCACCGACAAGGCCGAAGACTATCTGGCCGGCTTCCCCAGCCATCCGCACCGCGGCTTCGAAACGGTTACCTACATGCTCGACGGGCGCATGCGGCATAAGGACAACCACGGCAACGAAGGCCTGCTCACCCCGGGCAGCGTGCAGTGGATGACCGCTGGCCGTGGGCTGGTGCATTCAGAGATGCCCGAGCAGGAAAGTGGCCGCATGCGCGGCTTCCAGCTGTGGGTGAACCTGCCGGCGCGCGACAAGATGACCGCGCCGAAGTACCAGGAGTTCGCCCCGGACCGCATCCCGCAGGTCACCCCGGCGGGCGGCGTCAGCGTCAAGATCATCGCCGGTGAGGTCGGCGGCACCGCCGGGCCGATCATCCAGCCGGCCACCGATCCGGTGTATCTGGACATCACCCTGGACGCCGGCGCGACGTGGGACTACGTGCTGCCCGATGGCCACAACGTGTTCGCCTATGTGTTCGAAGGCGAGCTGCAGATCGGCGTGGCAGATGAGGCGCGGCCGGTGGCGGCGCAGCAGATGGCGGTGCTGGGCGGTGGCAATGCGTTGCACCTCGCCGCTGGCAGCGGTGGTGCGCGGCTGATCCTGGTCGCCGGTCGCCCGCTGCGCGAGCCGGTGATGCGGCACGGCCCGTTCGTCATGAATACCCGGCAGGAGCTGATGCAGGCCTTCGTGGACTTCCAGGAGGGCCGTTTCTGAGGCCGCCGTGGCGTTGGGCCGGTCGTCCACCGGCCCCGCCAACACGGGGCGCATGATCAGCGACCGGCGGCCACGGCTGCCGGATTGAGGTTCATGCTGCGGATCATCTGCTGCAGGCCGGCGCGCTCTTCGCTGTCGCCGGGATACAGCGCCAGCTGCGCATAGCGGTTCTTGTCGATCTTCACCACGCTGACGCGGCGGTCGGCGAAGCCCGGGGGTTCCTGGCCGCCGAGGTCGGGCAGGTACCAGTAGAGTTCTTCGCCGGCGAAGCTGTCCTTTTCCTGGCGCAACGCGCGCGGGAAGCGCAGGTCCGGATCGTTTCCGGTCAGCATCAGGCTCATGACTTCACGGCCATCGCGGGTGCTGGCGCGGCACACCAGGAAATCGCCGGTGGCCTGCTCCTGCCATTGGAGGTTGCTGGCGGCCGGCAGCGACGGACACTTGGGTGCGCTTTGCGCGTGGGCGGTGATGGCAATGGCGCACAGGCACAGCAATATGGCAGCAGAGACGGTTTTCATGCAGTTCCCCCAGAGGCGTTCAAGTCGACGGCACCGCCAGCGGCGGGCCGGCGTGGTCGCCGTTGCGACCTGGCATCCATCCCCGGATGCCGCGTCGGCCCGCCAGCCCAGCTGGCGGGTATGCCTTGACCTTAACGGAACGTGAGCAACTGCACAAATCGCGGTTTCATCGGTAACCAAATTCCGGCGCTGTGCATGGCAGGCGAAGCCTTGGCGCCTCAGTCGCGAGCACTGCCCAGCCACTTGTAGATCATGCCGCCGATCAACCCACCCAGCAGTGGCGCGACCCAGAACAACCACAGCTGCGAGACGGCCCCGCTGCCGGCGAACAGCGCCACGGCCGTGGAGCGGGCCGGGTTCACCGACGTATTGGTGACCGGAATGCTGATCAGGTGGATCAGGGTCAGGGCCAGGCCGATCGCCAGCGGGGCGAATCCTGCGGGCGCGCGGCCATGGGTGGCGCCCATGATGACCACCAGGAACGCGGCGGTGAGCACCACCTCGCAGAGGAAGGCGGCGGCCGCGCTGTAGCCGCCGGGCGAGAGTGCGCCATAGCCGTTGCTGGCGAAAGCACCTGCCTGTCCGGGCATGATGCTGAACGCCGGGCTGCCCTTGGCGATCTGCAGCAGGATGAAGCCGGCCAGCAGGCCGCCCAGCACCTGGGCGATGACATACGGGCCGAGATCCCTGCCGGCGAAGCGGCCACCGGCCCACAGGCCGATGCTCACGGCCGGATTGAAGTGTGCGCCTGAGACGTGGCCGAAGGCGTACGCCCCGGTCACCACGGTCAGCCCGAAGGCGAGCGCGACGCCGAGAAAGCCGATGCCGAGTGGATTTCCATCGCCGCCGAAGTTCGCGGCCAGGACCGCGCTGCCGCAGCCCCCCAGGACCAACCAGAACGTGCCGAGGAACTCGGCAGCAAGACGCTTGCCCATGCTCATCGCAGCAGCCTCCATTGGGGTCCCGGCGGTGCCGGGACGCCGCCATTTACGTGTCAGGGCGGTGAAGGCGATGTCAACGCGCGATGAAGGATCATCTGGCCGGCAGCGGGATGAACTCCTGTGCGTCGCCGGGGATGGTGCCGAAACGGCCGTTTTCCCAATCGTGCTTGGCCTGCTCGATGCGCTCCTGGGAGCTGGAGACGAAGTTCCACCACAGATGGCGCGGTGCATCCAACGGCTCACCGCCCATCAGCATCGCCTTGACCGGCGTCTTCGCGCGAAGTCGGCCGCGGGCGCCTTCGGCCGGGATGATCAGGTGCTGGGCGGGAACATCCACGCCGTCCAGCTGGGCCTGGCCTTCCAGGATGTACAGCGAGCGTTCGCGGTGGCCGGTGTCGATGTCGATCTCCGCATCCGGGTCCAGGTCGATGGCCACGTTGAGCGTATCGGCGAACACCTTGACCGGGGATTCTTCGCCGTAGGCGCGGCCGGCGATCACCCGCAGCCAGGCGCCATTGCGGCGTTGCTGGGGCAGGGTGGCGGCACTGTGGTGGTGGAAGGCCGGTTCAACTTCCTCGTACTGTTTGGGCAGCGCGATCCAGGTCTGCATGCCGTGCAGCGGATGGCCGTGTTCGCGTTCTGGCGGCGGCGTGCGTTCGGAATGCGAGATGCCACGGCCGGCGGTCATCCAGTTGACATCGCCGGGGCGGATCACCTGGTCCGAACCGAGGCTGTCGCGGTGGCCGATGGCGCCGGCCCACAGGAAGGTCACCGTGGCAAGGCCGATATGCGGATGCGGACGCACGTCGATGCCGGTGCCGGCATCGAGCAGGGCCGGGCCCATCTGGTCGACGAACACGAACGGACCGACGCTGCGCGCCTGCAGCGATGGCACAGCGCGGCGTACTTCCAGCCCGCCGATGTCGTGCACGCGGGGGGCGATGATGGTGGTCATGCGGGCGAACTCGCTGGCGGGGACAGGGGCGCAGGATCGCACGCGGTGCGGGGCAGGGGATGCCCCGAATGGGCAACAGGCTGTTGCGCGGTGCGAGCGGGTGGGACCCCCTCGCGGGTGGCTGTTTACAGCTGGATACGTGGTTGGGGCCGGGGGGGGGGGGGGGGGGGGGGGGGGGGGGGGGGGGGGGGGGGGGGGGGGG
>NZ_JACSQS010000005.1:35593-191027 GCF_014836545.1 Stenotrophomonas lacuserhaii | reverse complement strand
TCTTTTCGCATGGATGCGAAAAGCGAGCCTACACGGACGTACTTGCGGCGTGTCCTGCACAGCCACCCCGCCCCGCCAGCAAACAGCCCTGCAGCCTTTGACGTTGATCTTGACGTTGCTTGAAGCGCGGGCGCCGGGCGCAGCCCGGCAAACACACAACCTCAGCGCAGGGCGTCCAGCAACCGATCGGCATCGCCATCATTGGCGGCCGCAGGCACCTGCAGAAGCCGCGCCAGCAGCGGATACACATCCACGTTGTCGAACGGCGCGATAACCTTGCCCTGCTTGAACGAGGGGCCGCGCGCGATGAACACCGCACGCATCGACGGCAGCGCATTGTCATAGCCGTGCGAGCCCCGATCCTGGTAGCTGCGGCGCGCGATGCTCTGGCGGCTGAGCGCATCCCAGCCCTCGTCCATCTGGCAGATGATCGACGGAATGCGCGGGTTGCTGCCGTAGTGCCAGCGTGCCGGCAGGTCCTGCTTCTTCCAGCACTGGTAGTGTGCGTGGCGGCCGAGCAGTGCACGTTCGGCGGCGGCCTGCTGCCCTTCCACCGGCTCGAAACCGATCGATTGGCCCGTGCTGATGTTGCGTGCCAGCCGCGGGTCCACCATGTCTTCGGTGGCGATCACATGGCCCGGCGCCACCGCTGCCATGCCGTGGTCGGAGACCACCACCACGTTGGTGTCCGCGCTCAATCCGTGCTGCTGCAGGCCATCCAGCAGGCGCCCCACCACGGCATCGGCGTGCTTGACCGCTGCGGTGTACTGCATCGAATCCGGACCATGCCGATGGCCGGCCTTGTCGACGGTTTCCAGATACAGCGTGGCCAGCCGCGGTGCAGCGGCGTCGGTCTGCCGCAGCCATCCCAGCACGCTGTCGGCGCGGGCTTCCAGTGCGATGCTTTCATCGTAGCGGCGCCATTGGCTGGGCCGGATGCCCTTGATTTCCGCTTCGCTGCCCGGCCAGGACCAGGTCGCCGTGCGTACCCCGGCCTGCTCGGCGCTGACCCAGATCGGCTCGCCGCCCCACCACTCCACCCGCGTCACCGTCTCGGCCTCGCTCAGCTTGAAGCGGCCCAGTTCGGCCACGTCCATGCTGTTGTGGATGATGCCGTGATGGTCCGGACGCAGGCCGGTGACCAGGGTGTAATGGTTGGGGAAGGTCAGCGAGGGATACGACGGGGTCATCCATTTCGCGCGTACCCCGCTGTCGATGATGCGCTGCAGGTTCGGCGTGATGCCGCGGTCCAGCGCATCGGCGCGCAGGCCATCGATGGATACCAGCAGCAGCTTGTGCGCGGGCTTTTCCTGCGCCACGGCCGCGGGCGTGGTGGACACGGTGGAATGGGGCGGGGCGGTGGTACAGGCAGCCAGCGGCAGCACAGCGGCCAGCATCCAGGCAAAGGGGCGTCGAGTCATCACGCCATTCTAAGGCGAGGCGATGACGCACCCAAGACACCCCCAAGACACCCCATGTCACTGGCGTGCGAACAAGCCGCCATCCCCCTGTTCCAGGCGCAGCAGTGCGGCCTTGGTTTCCAGCCCGCCGCCGAAGCCGGTCAGCGCGCCATTGCGGCCGATAACCCGATGGCAGGGCAGCACGATCGGCAGCGGATTGCGCCCGTTGGCGGCGCCCACTGCGCGGGTGGCGGTGGGCTGGCCAAGCAGGGTCGCCAACTGCAGGTAGCTCCATGTCTGGCCGAACGGAATGTGGGCCAGCGCGTTCCAGACGCGCAGCTGGAACGGCGTGCCGCGGGGTGCCAGCGGCAGGTCGAAGTGGGTGCGCTCGCCGTGCAGGTAGGCCAGCAACTGCTCGCGTGCGTCGTGCACGGTGGCCGGGTTGTGTATCCAGTGCTCGCGCCCCTTGGCATCGTGGCGGTTCTGCGGGAACAGGATGTGGGCGATGCCGTGCGCGTCACCGGCCACGGTCAGTTCGCCGATCGGACTATCGAAACGATCGTAGTGCAGGGTCATGACGGAACTCCGGTAAACGGGGTGGACAGATGCCACAGGTGCAGCACGGCATACGCCCGCCACGGACGCCATGGCTGCGAGCGCTGCTCGGCCTGGCGCTCGGTCAGGCGTTTTTCGGGTGTGCCGAGCATCTGCTGCAGCACCAGGTCGCCGGCCGGGAAGGCATCGGGCTGGCCGAGCGCGCGCAGCGCGATGTACTGCGCGGTCCACGCACCGATCCCGGGCAACGCCACGCAGCGCTGTACGAATTCCTGCAACTGCTGGCCGGCGTTGAAATCCAGCTCACCGGCATCGCAGGCGCGTGCCAGAGCGCGCAGGGTGCCCGCGCGCGTACGCGGCAGGCCGATCGATTCCAAGGGGGCGTCGGCGAGTTGTGCCGGCTGCGGGAACAGCCGGTCAAGACCGTTCGGCATGCCCGGCAGCACCTGCCCGTACGCCTGCACCAGGCGCCGTGCCAGCGTGGTCGCCGCGGCCACGCTGACCTGTTGCCCCAGTACCGCGCGCACCGCCACTTCGAAGCCCTCCCAGCCGCCTGGCACGCGCAGTCCGGGCCGCAGCGCGATGCCCTGCGCAAGCAGGGGGTCGTCCTGCAGCGTGGCGTGTACCTGGCGCAGGTCGGCATCCAGGTCGAACATATGCCGTACCCGCCGCACTACCTGCGGAATCTGCCGCGGGTCGACGCCGTCCAGCTGCAGCACCAGCTCGCTGCGGCGTGCGTCGGCATGCACCCGCAGCAGCGCGGGGCGCTCGGGCGGACCGATGACGCGCGCATAGCCGTCCTCCTCGATGCGCTCGATGCCGGGGATCATGCGCCGGCGCAGGAACTGCAGCATCAGGCCGAAATCAAGCGGCGGCCGGTAGCCCAATCGCAGGCGCAGGCCCTCGCCGGTCCGGGTTGCCACGCCGGGCAGCCGGCGGATGGCGCTGGGTGGCATGCCGCAGCCGGCCAGGAAGGCGTCGTTGAATCGGCGCAGGCTGTTGAAGCCTGCAGCAAGCGCGACATCGGTGACCGGCAGGCGGGTTTCGGTCAGCAGCTGCTTGGCCTGCAGCAGGCGCTGGGTGGTATGCAGCTGCAGCGGCGTCACGCCCAGCGCGGCCACGAACACACGCTGCAGCTGGCGCGCGCCCACGCCGACCCGTTCGGCCAGCGCGGCCACGCTGGCGTCCTGCAGGAAGCCTGCGTGGATCAGATCGAGCGCGCGACGGACCGTCTCCTGTTCCAGTACCTGCTGGGCGGCGGGCGACAACTCCGGGCGGCAGCGCAGGCATGGCCGGTAGCCGGCGGCGGCGGCGGCCGCTGCGTTGGGGTAGTAGGTGACGTTGGACGGCTTCGGCGGCGGGGCCGGGCACACCGGCCGGCAATAGATGCCGGTGCTGCGCACGGCGGTGAAGAACGAGCCGTCAAAGCGCGCATCGCGCGCCAGGCGGGCGCGTTCGCAGGTGGCAGTGTCGAGGGCGGCGGTCGAGGACATGGCCACAGTCTAGGCCGCAGGGCAGGGCGGGGCTCGCCATTTTCGGACATGGATGCCGGGGGCGGGTACCGATTCAGGAAGCGTTGTCGTCACACGCGGCGCAGGCTCTAGACTGGGGACGTGTCCTCTTCCCGGTTCCAAGGTTCATGTCGCCCAGATGGTGCCTGCCCCTGCTATGCCTCGCCCTCGCTTCGTGCAGCAAGCTGGAGAACCCCGGCAACGTCACCGCCAATGAAGCGGCCACGCGCGCGCCCGGCGCCGATGGCGACCACATGGTATCGATCAACGTGGCCGACGCCCCGCGTCCTGTCGCGCCGCCTGCCGAGCGTACCGATCGTGCATGGCCGACGGCATCACTGGAAAACGGCGAGGCCTGGATCAGCTGCAGCACCGACTACGCCAGCGAGGGTGACGGCGTAGCGCTGCCCGGCCTTGCGCGGGCCGAGATGGAGCAGGCATTGCAGCCCTGCGTGGAGCGTGGCCTGCTGCGCGTCCGCTACAGCGGCAAGATCAACCCGGGATTTGCCGAACTGAGCTGGCGGCTGGCCGTGGTGGCCGAACAACTCGGCATCCACAAGCGCATCCTGGACCTGGATTCCAGCGGTGGGCAGGTGGAGTCGGCGATCGTGGCTGGCGATGGCATCGGCGAATCGAACTGGACCATCTGGGTGCGCGAAGGGTCGATCTGCCACAGCGCCTGTGTGTTCGTGCTGGCCGCAGGTGACAATCGCCTGGTCTCGGGCAAGGTCGGCATCCATCGGATGATGCGGATCAGTTCGAAGGCCACCTCGCGCGCCGAACTCAACCGCGAACTGCACGAGGTGTACGACAACGTAAAGGACTACCTGCAGCGCAACGGGGTGGCGGTGGGCGTGGCCGACCTGATGATGACCGTGCCCAACCGCAGCCTGCGCCTGCTCAGCGCCGACGAACTGCGCCAGTACGGCCTGGACGGCACCAACGCGGTGCAGGACGACCTGGAGCGGATCAAGCAGATGCGGGCCTGCGGCGATGACTTCGTGCGCCGCAAGGATGCCTTCCTGGTGGCCTTCGACCAGCAGTGCAAACGCGAAGGCGCGGAATTGGATGCAGTCAACAGCTGTGGCCAGGCGCTGAAGAAAGACTATGGTTTCCCCGATGAGGTGTGCCCCTCGGACAGCCCGTTGTCGGAGATCGATGTGGCGACCCTGCCCCCTGCGCCGGGCGCCTCCCCGGCTGCCGACGATGCCGCACAGGGGAGCTTTGGGATGGATGCTTCCACGGCCGCAGGACGGCAGCCCGCGGAGGCGCCACCGGAGTCGTGAAGCCGCATCGCGAAGCTGGCGTAGACTGCGGAAACTTCTCCTGAACAGGTAGTGTCCGATGAAGCGTTCGTTGATGGTGTTGTCCCTGCTGCTGCCGTTCACCGCAGGGGCCCAGCAGCCCCAGCCGGCGGCGCAGCCGGCGCCGCGACCTGCCGCTGCGCCTGCCACGCCGGCTGCCGCACCGGCCGCCGCACGGCCGGGCACGCCGACCCAGCAGCTCACCCCGGCCCAGCAGGCCCAGCTGGACAAGCAGAATGCCGAAATGAGTGCTGCCGCCCTGCAGGCCGTTCGCCTGGTCGATGGCGGACAGGCCGCACAGCTGTGGGATGGCGCCTCGTCGGTGGCACGCAAGGCGGTTGCCCGCGATGCGTTCGCCAAGCAGGTCGCCGCTGATCGCGCCCGACTGGGTGCGCTGGTCGGCAGGGGCCAGCCGAGCATCAGCCGGGTCCGCTTCAATGCCGGTGCGGCGGTGCCTGAAGGTCTGTACCTCAACGTGACCTACCCCACGCGGTTCGAGAAGAGCGCCCAGCCGGTACGCGAACTGGTCAGCTTCCGCCTGGATGAGGACCGCGTCTGGCGTCTCGCCGGCTACAGCGTCCGCGCGCCGGGGACCTGAGCGATGGCCATCGAACTGCAGATGCTGGCCTGGGCCGGTGTGCTCGGGCTGGCGCAGGTGATGCTGGCTGCTGCGGCGATCACCCGCGAGCGTGGCACGCACTGGAACGCTTCGGCCCGCGATGGCCAGGCGCCGCCGCCCGGGCTGCTGGCCGGGCGCCTGCAACGGGCGCAGGCCAACTTCCTGGAAACCTTCGCGGTGTTCGCCGCCGCCGCCATCGCGGTGGTGGTGGCAGGCAGGCAGGACAGCAGTACGGCGTTGGCGGTGCAGCTGTATTTCTGGGCGCGACTGGCCTATGTGCCGCTGTATGCGGCCGGCATCCCCTACGTGCGCAGCCTGGCATGGCTGGTGTCGCTGGCTGGCATTCTGATGCTGTTGTGGGCGCTGCTGTGAACCGTCACCGCAGCGCCTGATCCAGATCAAGGCCCCGCGCGTGCCCGCATCGCTATGCTGCTGCTGGACATGAAATCGCGGGGAAGCAGCATGCAGGTGACCGATGTGGTGGTGGTGGGCGCAGGCCCGGCCGGACTCTGCTTCGCCCGCGCGCTGGCAGGCAGTGGACTGCAGGTCACGGTGGTGGAGCCGCAGCCGCGCCAGGCGCTGGCGGACGCAGCGTTCGACGGCCGCGAAATCGCCCTGACCCATGCCTCGCGCCGGGTCCTGCAGGACCTGCAGCTATGGCAACGGCTCCCTGCCGCGGAAATCGCCGAACTGCGGGACGCGCGGGTGCTGGATGGGCGCTCGCCGTTCGCACTGACCTTCGCCAGCGACCGACGCAGCGGCGACCCGCTGGGCTGGCTGGTGCCCAATCATCTGATCCGCCGCGCGGCGTGGGATGCCGTCCATGACCAGCCGGGCCTGGAGCTGCGTGACGGATGCAAGGTACAGGGCGTGCATGCGGTCGACGGTGGCCAGCAGGTGCTGCTCGACGACGGCAGCACCGTGCAGGCACGACTGGTCGTGGCCGCTGACAGCCGGTTCTCTTCCACCCGGCGCATGCTGGGGATCGGTGCGCGCCTGCAGGACTTCGGCAAAACGATGCTGGTATGCCGGATGCAGGTCGAGCGCGACCACCAGCACACGGCGTGGGAATGGTTCGGCTATGGCCGCACCATGGCCCTGCTGCCGCTCAACGACCGTCTGGCATCGGCGGTGGTCACCCTGCCGCCACGGCAGGCCGAGGCGCTGCTGGCGATGGACGGTACCGCGTTCGGTGAAGCGGTCAGCGGGTTCTTCGAACACCGGCTGGGCCACATGCACCCGGTCACCACGCCGCAGGCGTATCCGCTGGTGGGCGTGTATGCCGAACGCTTCATCGCTGCCGGTGCGGCGCTGATCGGTGATGCGGCCGTGGGCATGCATCCGGTGACCGCGCACGGGTTCAACCTGGGCCTGGCCAGCCAGCAGCGGCTTGCCCGGCTGGTCATCGCGCAACAGGCACGGGGGGCGGACATCGCCGATGCACGCATGCTCGCCCGCTACCAGCGCGAGCACCGGCTGGCTTCCCGCGCGCTGTACGAAGCCACCAACGCCATCGCCCGGGTCTACACCGATGATCGCGTGCCGGCGCGGCTGCTGCGCGCGGCCGGGCTGCGCATCGCGCAGGGCGTGCGCCCGTTCCGCCGGCTGATCGCCCACCGGCTTACCCAGCCCGTGGCCGGGTAGGAGCCGGCCACGGACCCGGCAGTGCCGGGATTACCCGGCTTCGGGTGGCAGCGCCAGCACGCGGATCACGCTGTCATTGAATTCCACCTGCTGGCCCGCGCGGATCTTGCAGGCCTTGCGCAGCTCGACCGCCCCATCGACCAGCACCAGGCCCTCGCTGATGGCCATCTTGGCTTCGCCGCCACTGCTGACCAGGTCGGTCAGCTTGAGCAGCTGCTTCAGCTCGACGTACTCGCCGTCGAGGTCGAATTCAAGGATCTGCATGGGGTATTCCTGGAATGAATGCCGTCCATTGTGAAGCAGGCGCGGGCCCCACGCACCGGTCCGGGGGGCGGCCAGGGGGAACAGCGATGACACGCCGTGCACGTCGTTCATGCAAGGTGCTGTAAGCTATGCACTCGAAAAAGCGCCGGGGCACGCGTCAGAAGGGCGCCCTAAGCGCAAAATACCCCCCTTTTTTCGCCTGCCACGTTCGTGGCAGTGCCTTCGGAGTTCCCCATGTCCCAAGATACCCAGGCGCCGCTGCAGTTCGCGCAGCTCGGCCTTTCCGAGCCCGTGATGCAGGCGGTTGCCGCCGTCGGTTACGAAACCCCCTCGCCGATCCAGGCCGCCACCATCCCGGCGATGCTGGAAGGCCGCGACGTGCTGGGCCAGGCCCAGACCGGCACCGGCAAGACCGCTGCGTTCGCCCTGCCGGTACTGTCCAACATCGACCTGCAGCAGAGCAAGCCGCAGGCCCTGGTGCTGGCGCCGACCCGCGAATTGGCGATCCAGGTCGCCGAGGCCTTCCAGACCTATTCGTCGAAGATCGCCGGCTTCCGCGTGCTGCCAGTGTACGGCGGCCAGCCGTATGCCACCCAGTTGTCCGCGCTGCGTCGTGGCGTGCACATCGTGGTGGGCACCCCCGGCCGCGTCATCGACCATCTGAACCGCGGCACGCTGGACCTGTCCGAGCTGAAGACGCTGGTGCTGGACGAAGCCGATGAAATGCTGCGCATGGGCTTCATCGACGACGTCGAAGCGGTGCTGAAGAAGCTGCCGGAGAAGCGTCAGGTGGCGTTGTTCTCGGCCACCATGCCGCCGGCCATCCGTCGCATCGCCCAGACCTACCTGAAGGATCCGGCCGAAGTCACCATCGTCAACAAGACGACCACCTCGGCGAACATCCGCCAGCGTTACTGGTGGGTGAGCGGCATGCACAAGCTGGATGCGCTGACCCGCATCCTGGAAGTCGAGCCGTTCGATGCGATGATCATCTTCGCCCGCACCAAGGCCGGCACCGAAGAGCTGGCCGGCAAGCTGCAGGCCCGCGGCCTGGCCGCCGCCGCCATCAACGGCGACATGCAGCAGGCCCAGCGTGAGCGCACCATCGCCATGCTGAAGGAAGGCAAGCTGGACATTCTGGTCGCCACCGACGTGGCCGCGCGTGGCCTGGACGTGGAACGCATCAGCCACGTGCTGAACTACGACATCCCGTACGACACCGAAAGCTATGTGCACCGCATCGGCCGTACCGGCCGTGCCGGCCGCAGCGGTGAGGCGATCCTGTTCGCCACCCCGCGCGAGAAGGGCATGCTGCGCCAGATCGAGCGCGCCACCCGCCAGCCGATCGAAGAGATGCAGCTGCCCAGCGTGGAAGCGGTCAACGACAACCGCGTCAACAAGTTCACCGCGCGCATCAGCGAAACGCTGGGCCAGGGCGGCCTGGACTTCTACCGGCAGCTGCTGGAGCGCTTCGAAGGCGAGAACAACGTGCCGGCGATCGACATCGCGGCCGCGCTGGCCAAGATGATGCAGGGTGACACTCCGTTCCTGCTGCAGCCGCCGGTGCGTGCGCCGCGCGAAGAGCGTGCCCCGCGCGAGCGGTTCGAGCGCACCGACCGTCCGGAGCGGAATGATCGCTTCGATCGCGGCGAGCGCCCGAAGTTCGACCGCGCCCCGCGCGCCGAAGGCGAAGGTTTCCAGGAGCGTCCGCGTCGTGAGATGCCGCCGCGCGGTGCACCGGAGCAGGGCATGGAAACCTTCCGTATCGAAGTGGGCCACCAGCATGGCGTGAAGCCGGCCAACATCGTCGGCGCCATCGCCAACGAAGCCGGCCTGGAAAGCCGCTTCATCGGTCGCATCGACATCCACGACGGTTTCTCGGTGCTCGACCTGCCGATCGACATGCCGCAGGACGTGCTGACCCACCTGAAGAAAGTCTGGGTGTCCGGCCAGCAGCTCAACATGCGCCGCGTGGAGCCGGGCGAGGACATCAGCCAGGCACCACGTGCGCCGTCCAAGCCGCGCTTCGACAAGGGCGGTCCGCGCCGCAGCGGTCCGGGTGGTCCGGGTGCCCCGGGCGGCAGTGATCGTCCGCCGCGTCGCGAAGGCTTCAAGCCGCGTGGTCCGCGCAACGTCTGATCCGCGCATGATCCGATGAATGCAACGCCAGCCTCCGGGCTGGCGTTTTTTTTTGTCCCGGGACAGGCATCCGGCCAGCGGCGGGCGGTCTACCGGGGATGCAGACAGCGCCGATTCCAGCGTGCATGATGCGCAGGCAGCAAGCAGGATCTACCACGGATTCGGGGGGTTCCAGGTATGGTTGAGGCCGGTGCGGGGACGCGGCAGCGTGCAAGGGCACGCGGCCTGACACTGCGCTTTGCACTGCTCACCGGCATGGCGGTCGGCCTGGTGGGCATCTCCGCGCTCATCCAGGAACTGCAGGCTGCCTCTACCGCCTGGATCGTCGGCCAGAGCCACTGGTCGCGTGCCCAACAGCAGGCGGTCGCCTCGCTGCACCGCTATCTGGAAAGCGGCCACGCGGCGGATCTGCAGCAGGCACGCACGCAGCTCGACGTGCCGCTGGCTGATCTGCAGGCGCGTCAGGCGCTGGAGCGGCAGCCGCCGGATACCAACGCGGCCCGCGCGGCGTTCCTGCGCGGGGGAAATGCACGCGGCGATGTGAACCGGCTGATCCTGTCCTACCGCTATGGGCGCGACCTCGCCTATTTCCGCGAGGCCTCGCAGCTGTGGCGGGAAACCGATTCGCCGCTGCTGGAAATCGCCGCGATAAGCAACGAACTGGAGCAGCGGCTGTCCGGCGGGGCCATCCCGGCCCAGGACGCAGCGCGGTATGAGCGGCGGCTGCAGCAACTGGACCTGCAACTGCAGGACACGGCGCGCGGATTCTCGCTGGCGCTGGTCAACATGTCCGCGCTGGTGCGCATGACCACCCTCGTCGTCGGCGCGCTGTCGGTGGTGGCGATCGCGATCGTGGCGGTGCTGCTGGCCCGGCGTGTACGCATCGACCTGATGGAACAGGAGACGCGCTTCCGTGCGGCCTTCTACCAGGCCAGCGTGGGCATGCTGAAAATCGACAGCGGCGGAGGCCTGATGGAGGTCAACCAAGCCTTGTCCGATCTGCTGCAGCGCCCCCGCGAGCAGCTGGTGCACATGCACCTGCGCCAGCTGCTGGCCGAAGGAGAGCTGGTACTGGACGGCGAAGGGGAGATCGACTGGCCCCGTCAGCTGGAGGCCGGCGAGCTGCGTTTCCTGCGCGCCGATGGCAGCCTGATGTGGGGGCGCTGGAGCGGCACCGCCGTCCACCGCGGCAAGCAGGGCACGTCGATCTTCGCCATCGTCGAAGATGTCACCCAGAACCACGTGTTGGCCCGGCAGGTGCAGCACCACGCCAGCCACGATGTGCTGACCGGCCTGATCAACCGCCGCGAGATCGAGCGGCAGCTTGAACTGGCGTTGCAGCAGGTGCGCCACGACGGCGGAGTGCATGCGCTGTGCCATCTCAACCTGGACCACTTCAAGCTGGTCAATGAAGCGGTCGGTCACGCGGCAGGTGACCAGATGCTGCGGGCCTTCGCCGAACACCTCAAGGGGGCGGTGCGCGAAGGGGACTGGGTCGGCCGGCTGGGAGCGGACGAGTTCGCGGTGTTCCTCGCCGGCGCGAGCCAGGAGGAGGCACGGCGGGTACTGCAGCGGGTGATCCGCACGCTGGGCCAGGCCAGCATCCAGTTCGGCGATGACACGCTGAAGATCAGCTGCAGCGTGGGCGTGGTCGAAGTGCGCGCCGATACGCCGGACGTGAACTGGTTGATGGGCGCGGCTGACAGCGCCTGCTATGCCGCCAAGCAGGGCGGGCGCAACCGGGTGCACTGTTTCAACGAAGACCGGCTGGCGCTGGACGAGCACCGCGGCGAGGCCGAGCGTCTGCGTCGGGTCAGCCACGCCATCGCCGACGGCCGGATGCTGCTGTATGCGCAGCGCATAGCGACCGTCGGCGAGCCGGACTACCTGCATTACGAAGTGCTGGTGCGCATGCGCGATGAGCAGGGCGTGTTGCATGGTCCGGGTGAATTCATTGGCGCCGTTGAACGCTATGGCATGGGCATGTCGCTGGACCGCTGCGTGCTGTCCATGCTGTTCCGCCACCTGCAGGTCTGTCCGGCGCACGTGGCGCGGCTGGGCCTGTGCAACGTCAACGTCTCGGCGCAGTCGATCGCCGAGCCAGGTTTCCTCACCTTCGTCAACGACCTGCTGGAACGCAACCGCACGCTGGCCAAGCGGCTGTGCTTCGAGATCACCGAAACGGCGGTGATCAGCAACCTGGCCCAGGCGCGGGAGTTCATCGATGCAGTGAAGGCGCGTGGCTGCCGCATCGCGCTGGATGACTTCGGCTCGGGGCTTTCCTCGTTTGCTTACCTGCGGCAGCTGTCAGCGGACCTGCTGAAGATCGATGGAACCTTCGTGCGCGACATGCAGACCGACCCGGTCAGCCGTGCCACCGTGCGCGCCATCGCCGCGCTGGGGCGCGAACTGCAGCTGGAGGTGATCGCTGAGTGGGTGGAAACCGAAGAGCAGGCGGCGCAGCTGGTGGAGATGGGCGTGCAGGGGTTGCAGGGCTATGCGATCGAACGCCCGCAGCCGCTGGAGCGGATCACCCAGACCGCCCTGCACCCGGTGCGGCATGACACGCACGGGAAGTGGCTGGGTCGCGGTTGAAGCGCCTCGTCGCTCCCGCGCGCGGCGGCGGTCCGGCGTGAAATCGGCCGGGCTGCGATAATCTCCCGACACGGATGGCAAGCAGGCGGGTGTTGCGTGGGGAGCACGATGGTACGGTCGGGCCGCTGGAACAGGGGCGGATGGGGGCTGGCTGCGGTGCTGCTTTCCAGCCTGCTGTGGGTGTGCAATGCCGCCGCCGCACCGCAGCCGGTGCGCGACTACCTGCTGCTGGGCGGGGCGACCGACGAGCCGACGCCACATCGCGCGTGTGAGGCCTACATGCTGCGCGGACAGCGCCAGCAGCTGGATATCCCCGCGCCGGAGGGGGGATGGTCCGGCCAGCCGCAGGCATTGGATGTGTTCAATGTGTTCGCCGGCGAGGTGTCCATCCGCCATGGCGACCGCGAGATCTGCGGCAACATGGGCGATGCGCGTACGCGTGACTCGCGGTTCCGCGCGGGCATCGGCATGGTGACCGTGCCGCGTGCCGGAAGCCGCGAACCGATCCATGTGTCCTGGGCCACGCCGCTGAAGGAGCGCTGGGGGCCCACGCTGCGGCTTGGCGCGCCGAGCCCGGTGCAGCAGCGTGATACCGCCCGGCTGCTGGTGCGTACCGCCTGCGTGGCGGTCGCGCTGGCGCTGGCGCTGTCGTCCCTGATGGGATTTTTTACCTCCCGTGACCGCATTTTCCTGATGTACATCGGTGCCTGCGCTGTGTTCGTGCTGTGGCAGGCGGTGCTGGGGGGACTGAGCGGGTATCCCGAGCCATGGTTCCCGATCGGGGTGGACAGTGCCTGGTGGCTGGTAGGCCTGACCGCCTGCGCACAGGCCGTGCTGCTGCCCATGCTGTGGCGACTCAATGCAGGCCATCGCGCCTGGCCGCGTTCGCGTGGCGTGGTGTCGGCCGTGAGTTGCGCCTTGTTCGCGGTGGCGCTGCTGGTGCCCTGGATGGACTGGACGTTGCTGGGCTGGACGTCGGATGTGCTGGAGGCGGCCCATTTTGCCGGCTGCGCGGCGGCCCTGCTGGCGGGGGTATGGGCATGGTCGCGCAATGACCGCTGGGCCAGTATCGGGTTGGTCGCGCTGGCACCGTTCCTGGTGATGATCGTGGCCGACCTGGCGCGCGCCCAGTGGTTGCTGGCCCACCGTGTCGAAGCCCTGCAACTGGCGGTGACCTGGCTGTTGATGATGGCCGCCTATGCGCTCAACCAGCGCCTGGGCAACCTGCGCGAACAACGTGATGAGATGCGCCAACTGGCCGACACCGACGCATTGACCGGCCTGCCCAATCGCCGCGCCGGGCTGCGCGAGCTGGGCGTGCAGATAGAACGCGCACGTGCCGAGGGCGCACCGCTGGTGATCGGTTTCCTCGACATCGACCTGTTCAAGGAAATCAACGATCGCCACGGCCACGACACCGGCGATGCGGTGCTGCAGGCGGTCGCCGGGGCCCTGCGCGGCGCCCTGCGAGGCCGTGACGAGGTGTTCCGGATGGGCGGGGAGGAGTTCCTGCTGCTGTTGCCGGGCGCTCCGCGCGATGTCGCTGCGGCGCGGCTGCAGCAGGTGGGGCGCCGGATCACCGAGGCCGGGGTGGCGCTGCAGGTGGACGGCCTGGCATTGACCGCCAGCATCGGCCTGGCCCAGTGGCGGCCCGACCATGATGACCTGGCCGCACTGCTGCGCCGGGCCGACCATGCGATGTACGGCGCCAAGCGCGCGGGGCGTGACCGGGTGATGGATGGTGAGCAGCTGGACGCGGTGCGTCCGCTATGAACGGATGCCGTGGGCGCGACAATGCCGGATAATGGGGGCATGACCATCCGCATCAACAAATACATCGCCGAAACCGGCTTCTGCTCCCGTCGCGAGGCCGACCGGCTGATCAGCGAACGCCGCGTCACTGTCAATGGACGTCCCGCCGGTACCGGCGCGGTGGTCGGCGAGGAGGACAAGGTGCTGGTCGACGGCCAGCCCCTGCGCGCCCGCCAGGCCAGCCGTCCGGGCGGCCGCCGCCACGTCTACATCGTGCTCAACAAGCCGGTCGGGGTGACCTGCACCACCGAAAGTTCGGTGAAGGGAAACATCGTCGAGTTCGTCGGGCATGAGCAGCGGATCTTCCCGATCGGCCGGCTGGACAAGGATTCCGAAGGCCTGATCCTGATGACCAGCAACGGCGACATCGTCAACCAGATCCTGCGCGCCGAAAACGGCCACCAGAAGGAGTACCTGGTGGCGGTGAACAAGCCGGTGACCGACGAGTTCCTGCGCGCGATGGCGCGTGGTGTGCGCATCCATGACCAGATGACCCTGCCGTGCCGCACCTCGCGCATCGCCAAGTTCGGTTTCCGCATCACCCTGCAGCAGGGCCTGAACCGGCAGATCCGCCTGATGGCGGCTGAATTCGGTTTCCGGGTGACCCAGCTGCGCCGCGTACGCATCGACAACATCAAGATCGGCGCGCTCAAGCCGGGCCAGTGGCGCAACCTCAGCGAGCCGGAACTGCGCGGGCTGCTGCCGGGGCAGGTCGACTGGTAGGAAAGTCAGATCAGTTCGGGATGCTGGACGGGGCGACGACGGTTGAGCAGGGGATGCAGGAAGACCGCCCCGACGATGACCGCGACGCCGAGGTAAAACCAGCCTGCGACTTCATGTTGTTCGCGCAGCAGCACCACTGCCAGGATCACCGCGTACACCGGCTCCAGGTTGGTCACCAGCTGCACGGTGTAGGCGCTGAGGTGACGCAGCGCGACCAGCGCCAGCGCGAACGGCAGCAGGGTACAGAAGCCGGCCAGCACCAGCAGCAGGATGCCGTCGTGCACGTCCGGCAGCACCCACAGCGGGCTGGCCAGGGCGGGCAGCAGGAACGGCATCAGCGGTGCCAGCAGGGTCAAGGTCAGGGTGCCGGCGCCCAGTTCCAGCGCGGTGACCGTCAGTGGATCGGCATGGCTGACCATGCGTTTGTTGAGTGAACCGAACACCGCCACCAGCAGCGCCGACATCGCACCCACCAGCACCCCCAGGCGCATGCCTTCGGGCACCCCGCCCACCACCAGCGCCACGCCGGGCAGCACCGCGATGCCGAACAGCAGTTCGCGCAGCTGGAACGGCCGCTTGGCGACCCAGGGTTCGATGATGGAGGTGAACACCGGGGCCAGCGCGATGCAGGTGGCGGCGACCGAGGCATTGGCCAGCTTCACCGCACCGTAGAAGGTGAGCCAATGCAGCGCGACCAGCGCGCCGATGCCGGAGTAAGCCGCGACCACCCGCCAGGGCATGTTGCGCAGGCCCCGCCACACCCGCGGCAGCAGCGCCAGCATGGCCACCACCAGCAGCATGCGCCACCACACCAGCGGCAGTGCGGGCAGGGTGATCAGCTTGCCAAGGATGGCCGTGATGCCCCACAGCAGCACGCAGAAGTGGATCTGGAAAAGGGCTTTGCGGGTATCGGGGCTGCTCATCGCGGTATTGTGCGTCAAGCCAGCGTCGGCGGCGATGGGTCAGCGTGTGTCGCAGCGCTGCTGCAGGGCGATGGCGGCTGCCGGGTTGCGCCGCTTGCCCGCACCGATGCACAGCAGGTAGACCTCGCGCGGCGTCGGATCGGCTGGCGATGTGATCAACGGAAGATCTTCGACCGCAGCGCCTTGTGCCCATGCCTGCGCGCGCGCGGCCCAGCGTTGCTGTAACGGGGCCGGCAGCCCGGCACGGAGGCGCGGCTGGCTGCGCTTGATCCGGGCGTAGACGAAGTCGGCACTGAGGTCGCCGTGCAGTGGGGCCTCGTCGCTGTCTTCGATGACCAGGGCAACGTTGTGGGTGCGTGCTGCCTGCACCAGCGTGGCATTCACTGCCGCGGCGTTGCGTACCTCCAGCGCGTGCTGCAGCGGCACGCCCTGCAGGGTGGCTGGCAGTGACTGCATGAACTCCGCCAGCGCGCCGGCATCGGCTTTGTGAGTGGGGGCGAACTGCCACAGCAGCGGGCCCAGCCGGTCACCCAGGCCCAGCGCGGCCTGCAGGAATGGCTGCGCGGCCTCGGCAACGCCGGACAAGTCGCGCCGCTGCACCAGGTAACGCGGGGCTTTCATCGAAAAACGGAAGCCTGGCGGTGTCTGCGCGGCCCACTGCGCGCACTGTGCCTGGGTCGGCGTGCGGTAGAACGTGCCGTTGATTTCGATGCAGCGCAGGGCGTTGCTGGCGAATGCCAGTTCCTCGCGCTGTGGCAGTCCTTCCGGATAGAACATGGCACCGCGCCACTCCGGGAATACCCAGCCGCCGATGCCGCAACGGATCGGCGCGGAAGTCGAACCCCCTCTGGTCTTTCCACGTGTCTCCATCCCACCCCTCCTTTGGCACGGGGAAGGCTGCACCGCCGGCCGTTACCATCATGAGAATTCCCGGCGCGCCCGCTCGGCGCAGCCATCCACTCTGGAGAACGTGCGTGATGAAGCCCCTGATCGGAGGCGCGATGCTGCTGGCCTTTACCACCCTGGCGACTGCGGCGACTCCGGCCCCCTTGCAGGACCTGGATGCCACGGTGGAGCGGGTACGCGCGCGCTTCGACGTGCCGGGCATCGCGGTGGCCGTGGTCAAGGACGGCAAGGTGGTGCTGGAGCAGGGCTGGGGCGTGCGCGAGCAGGGCCGCCCGGAGCCGGTGCAGGCCGATACGCTGTTTGCGATTGCCTCCAACACCAAGGCGTTCACCGCGCTGTCGCTGAACCTGCTGGCCGAAGAAGGCAAGCTGAAAATGGACGACAAGGTGGTCGATCACCTGCCGTCGTTCCGCATGTCCGATTCCTTCGTGACCCAGCAGATGACCCTGCGCGACCTGCTCTCGCACCGCAGTGGGCTGGGGCTGGGCGCCGGTGACCTGCTGTTCTGGCCGACCACCGGCTACAGCAACGCCGAGGTGGTGGAACGGTTGGGCAAGGTGCCGCTGAAGGGCGGCTTCCGCGAACGCTATGCCTACGACAACATCCTGTACGCGGTGGCGCAACAGGTGATCGAGAAGGTCTCCGGAAAGTCCTATCAGGACTTCCTGCAGCAACGCATCTTCGACAAGGTCGGCATGGCCGGCACCCGCTACAACGCCGACCACCTGCGCCCCGGCGACAACGCCGCGGTCGGCCATGCCAAGTTCGATTTCAAGGACCTGCGCACGGTGGCACCGCTGACCTGGCAGAACAATGCCGGCGCCGGTGGCATCTACTCCAGCGTGCATGACATGGCGCGCTGGATGCAGGTGCAGCTGGCGCAGGGAACGCTGGCTGACGGCAGTGCGCTGTTCACAGCGAAGAGCCAGCAGCAGATGTGGCAGATGATCACCCCGCAGGTGGTGGCCGAGCCGGCGGTGGCGGAACTGGCGCCGGCACGGCCGAACTTCGCCGGCTACGCCGAAGGCTGGAGCCTGAGCGATTTCCGCGGCCGCAAGCTGGTATGGCATACCGGCGGTTGGCCGGGCATGGTGTCCCGGGTGACGCTGGTGCCCGGCGAGAACCTGGGCGTGGTGGTGCTGACCAACCAGGAAGTCGGCGCGGCCTTCAATGCCATCACCCTGAGCGTGCTCGATGCTTATCTGGGCGGCGACCGGCATGACTGGGTGGACGCCTACGGCAAGGCCGTGGACAAGAGCCGTGACAAGGCCGACGCGGCCTGGGCCAAACACCAGGCGGCACGCACCGCGCAAAGCACACCATCGTTGGCCCTGGAGCGGTATGCCGGTCGTTACCGCGACCGCTGGTACGGGGACATGCACATCACCGGCAACGGCAAGGCGCTGCGGCTGCGGTTCGACAAGACCGCGCAGCTGGTCGGCACGCTGGAACACTGGCAGCACGACACCTTCATCGTGCGCTGGGACGACCGTTCGCTCAATGCCGACGCCTTCGTCAACTTCAGCCTGGACCCGGACGGGAAGGTTCGCGAGGTCCGCATGCAGGCGATCTCCGAGCTGACCGACTTCAGTTTCGACTTCCAGGATCTGTTGTTCGTGCCGCAGGAATGAGGTTGGCGTGGATGATCGCCAGCGGCCGTCACTACCCGATATGCCTACGGTGGGATAATCAACCGGTTACCCCGTTGTGAGCGACTGTGATGTTCCGCTGGTTTGAATCCCTGATCCCGGTCTTTCCGCCGGTGGACAAGCGCATGCCGCCGCGCAGCGTGTTCAAGTTCTACCTGTTCTACCTGCGCCCGGTGTGGCCGGTGCTGCTGGCCACGCTGGTCGCCGGCCTGCTGCTGGCACTGGTGGAAGTGGCGATGTTCGACTTCCTCGGCCGCATCGTGGACATGGTCGCCGAGCAGCCCGGTGCCGGGTTCTTCCAGCGCCACGCATCGGACCTGCTGTGGATGGTGGCGGTGTGCGTGGTCGCCCGGCCGGTGCTGGTCGGGCTGCACAACCTGCTGGTCAACCAGGCCATCGTGCCGGGCCTGAGCAACCGCTCGCGCTGGCTGATGCACAACTACGTGGTGCGCCAGAGCCTGACCTTCTTCCACAACGATTTCGCCGGCAGCGTGGCCAACCGCGTGATGCAGACCGGTACCTCGCTGCGTGAATCGGCGGTGCAGATGGTCGATTCGCTCTGGTACATCGTGGTCTACACCGGCACCGCGCTGTTCCTGTTCGCCCAGGCCGACTGGCGGCTGATGATTCCGCTGGTGCTGTGGATGCTGGCCTACGCGGTGATCATGGTGTACTTCGTGCCGCGTGCGAAGGAGCGCGCCTGGATCGCCTCCGAAGCGCGTTCCAAGGCGATGGGCCGCATCGTCGATGGCTATACCAACATTCCAACGCTGAAACTGTTCGCCCACGGCGGACGCGAGCAGGCCTACGTCGCCGAATCGATCCAGGAACTGGCGGAGAAGCATCGCCGGCAGACGCGAATCACCAGCGGGATGGACCTGACCATCGCCATCGTCAACGGGTTCCTGATCGCCGGCACCTGTGGGCTGGCGCTGTGGCTGTGGAACGATGGGCTGATCACGGTCGGTGCGATCACCCTGGCCACCGGCCTGGTCATTCGCATCCACAACATGTCCGGCTGGATCATGTGGACCATCAACGGCATCTTCGAAGACATCGGCACGGTGCAGGACGGGATCACCACCATTTCCCAGCCGCTGACCGTGCAGGACCGCGATGACGCGGTGCCGCTCAAAGTGAGTGCCGGTGGCGTGCACTTCCAGGACATCCACTTCCACTACGGCAAGCGCGGCGGGGTGATCGCCGGGCTGGAACTGCGGGTGAAGCCGGGCGAAAAGATCGGCCTGGTCGGGCCGTCGGGCGCGGGCAAGTCGACCCTGGTCAACGTCCTGCTGCGCCTGTATGACCTGGAGAGCGGCCGCATCCTGATCGATGGGCAGGACATCGCCGGGGTCACCCAGGAAAGCCTGCGCGGACAGATCGGCGTGGTGACACAGGATACGTCGCTGCTGCATCGTTCGATCCGCGACAACCTGCTGTACGGACGCCCCGAAGCCTCTGAAGCCGAGCTGCGTGCGGCCGTGGCCAAGGCGCGTGCCGATGGCTTCATCGATTCGCTGGTCGATGGCCAGGGGCGGCAAGGCTATGACGCGCTGGTCGGCGAGCGCGGGGTGAAGCTGTCAGGCGGGCAGCGGCAGCGCATCGCGATCGCGCGCGTGCTGCTGAAGGACGCGCCGATCCTGGTGCTGGACGAAGCCACCTCCGCGTTGGATTCGGAGGTGGAAGCGGCGATCCAGGACAACCTGGACGAGCTGATGGGCGGCAAGACGGTGATCGCCATCGCGCACCGGCTGTCGACCATCGCGCGGATGGACCGGCTGGTGGTGATGGACCAGGGACGCATCGTGGAAACCGGCACGCATGCCGAACTGGTGGCGGCCGGCGGTCTGTACGCGCGGCTGTGGGCGCGCCAGACCGGGGGCTTTGTCGCCGCCGAGGGATGATCGGTAGCGCCGAGCCATGCTCGGCGCTATCGGATGCAGCGCTTACTCGATCGGCTGATCCAGCATCAGCTGGCGCGCGAAACGCACCGGCGGGGCACCGTAGGACAGCATCTTGTCGTGGTAGGCCTTCAGGTTGAACTGGTCGCCCAGCTTTTCCTGCGCGGCCTTGCGCGTATCGAAGTGTTCCTGCGCACCGACGAAGTAGGTCGGCAGCTGCGCGGAGGTCAACTGCGCGCGCACCCACTTGCCCGACGCTTCGCTTTCCTGCTGGAAGGCATCGTGGGTCATCAGGTGCATGGCCTGTTCGCGCGTCCAGTTGTCCACGTGCACGCCCTGGTCCAGGATCGCGTTGGAAATGGTGCGCAGGTAGAACTTCAGCTGCACCAGGTGGAACAGCGGATCGTTATCCAGGTAGCCCTGTTCCTGCATCATGCGTTCGGTGTAGACCGCCCACCCTTCGGCGAACAGGCCCGAGCGCAGCACCGCGCGCAGCGTGGAGGGGAACTTGGCCGAATGCCAGCCTTCCAGGTAGTGTCCCGGGGTGCCTTCGTGGATGCTCAGCAGGTGGATCATGCGGGAGTTGTACTCGCGCAGGAACGAGTCGACCTGCTTGTCGTTCCAGTCATCGGGAATCGGCGAGACCGCATAGAAGGTCTTCAGGTTCTTGTCCAGCGGACCGGGCGAATCACAGTAGGCCACGGCCACGCCGCGCTGGAATTCGGGCATCAGGATGATGTCCACCGGTGCATCAGGCAGGGTCATCAGATCATGCTCGCGCACGAAGGCGGTGGACTGGTCCAGCGCGGCCTTGGCATCTTCCACGACCTTGTCGCGGGCCGGTTTGTCGGCGTAGGCCAGTTCCAACGCTGCTTCGATCGCCTTCTGCTGCTGCTCGTCGCTCGGGTTGGCCGGCATCTGCGGTGCGCCCGGCTTGTCCTTCAGCACGGTCTGGGCGATGCCATACATGTCCTGACGCACGCGCTTGAGTTCGGCACGCGCACGCTCACCGATCTGCTGCCGCGAAAGCGAGGAATTCAGCGCGAACTTCAGCTTCTGGTCGTACAGCTCGGCGCCGACGCGGAACTCGCCCTTGGCATTGGGCACCAGGGTCTTGTCCAGCCACTGCTGCTGCTCGTCCACGGCCTTCTTCAGGCCCTCGATGGCGGCCTGCAGGCGCTGCTGGTCGGCCTGCGGCAGTTCGCCGATGTGCGGGGTGATGAAGGTATCGACGATGCTGAGGATGCCGCGGTTCTGCTTGGCCACCGTTTCGGCGTGGATCTTCGGCACGCGGGCTGGATCCAGGTTTTCGCGGGCCTGTGCGAAGATCGCCGGGATCTTCTCCATGCGCGCGGTGGCCGACTTCAGGCGCTCGGGCAGCGGGGCGAACTCACGCGCCATCAGGCCGTAGATCGCGCTGCCTGCCAGGCCGTTGTACATCTGCGGATCCCACTTGGACGACTGCAGCACTTCGGCATTCCAGATATCCGACTGCAGCTGGTTGCGCAGGATCGCCGCATCCACCTGGTTTTCGCGGCCCAGCTTGGCCACGTCGATCTTTTCCAGCTCGGCCAGCAGGCCCTTGTAGGCGGTCAGCGTCTTCTGCTGGCCGGCGGCACTGAGGTCGTCGATCTCGCTGTCGAAGCGGTGGTCGCCGATCTGCGTGGCACCCACGGGCGAGAGCTGCATCCAGCTGTCCAGGGCGCGCTTGGACAGATCGGCAAAGGCCGCATCTGCAGCGGCATCGGCGGCCTGCGCCGGCGCGGCGGCGGGCGGGGTGGCGGACGACGGAGCGTCGGCCTGCTGGCAGCCGCCGAGGGCAGCGATCAGGGCGAGGGCAAGGAGATGCTGGCGCATCGGCAATCCTGTCTTGGGGTCAATCGCCAAGCATAGGCCGGGGCCGTCGCCCTGTCTGCGTGCCAAAGGATTACCATCGTCGCATTCCAACGCAGGGACGGGACAGAATGTACAAGGAAGCAAGGCGTCATCCGCGCTGGGTCGGCGCGCTGGCCGTGCTGCTGACCCTGGCCGGCTGCGGACGGCATGAGGCGGCGGCCGAAGCGGGTGCCGGCGCTGCCGGTGCGGTGGTGTCGCCGGAAGGCGCATCGCTTGCCTACGAACATGATCTGGACATCCGCCTGGATGCGGCGAAGATCGGCCCGCGGGTCAAGCAGATCGCCGACGCCTGCCAATCCGCCCGCTTCGGCGATTGCGCGGTGCTGCAGGTGGGTCAGCAGGGTGGCGAGTACCCCAGTGGTTCGATCCGCGTGCGCATCGCGCCGAAGGGCGTGGAGCCGATCATCGGACTGGCCGGGCAGGGCGGGGAGGTGTCCTCGCGCAACACCCATGCCGAAGACCTCGCCCAGCAGGTAGCGGACACTGCATTGGCCAAGGCGCGCCTGCAGAAAGAGCACGAGCGCCTGCTCGCCTACCAGGACAGCAAGGACATCAAGCTGGCCGACCTGCTGGTCATCACCCAGCGGCTGTCGGAGATCGAGGCAGGGGTGGAACAGGCCAACAAAGAGGCGGCCCAGCAGCGCCGACGCATCGACACGCAACTGGTGACGATGCAGTTCAACGCGCCGTCCGGCCAGCGCAGCCGCAATGAAATCGGCATGGCGCTGTCCGAATCCGGAGCCATCCTGACCACCAGCATCGCCTACCTGATACGGGCCGTCGCCGCGCTGCTGCCGGTGCTGGTGATCGGCAGCATCATCGGCTGGATCGGCCTGCGCCTGTGGCGCCGGCGACGTGCACGCAGGGCGGGTTGACCCCGCACTTCAATCGCGCGGAATCAGCCCTCGTCGGTCTCGTATTCGACGAAGACATCCAGCTCCAGGGCGAGCTCCTGTACCGCATCGCGCACCTTCTGCGCGGTGCTTTCGTTGCCCACCTCCACTTCCAGCTCATGGCTGCCCGGGCCGATGTCATCGGACAGGCCGGCCGAACTGGAATCGTCGTCGTCCATCTTCGGCATCAGGTCGTCGGTTTCTTCGACATGCTCGATACCTTCGATGCTCTGCAGCAGGTCGCTGATCGCACGTGCATCGTCTTCGGTCCCGGTAATTCGCAGTCGCAGCATGGCCATGGGGTTGTCCTGATGGGAAACAGGACTCCAGCCTAGCCAGCCGGTGGAAAAGAGCGGGTGAGGGTGGAGCGGGGCCCGTGCTCACGCGTTCTGTATGGCGCTGCACGGGCCGCGTGGCGGCCAGCCAGCGCCGCTGCGCGTTATCGCACCGGCACCGGAATGTTGCACAGATCGATGTGCCCGGCCGGTCGCTTGTAGAAATCATCGACGCGGTTGCGTCGGGCTTCCACGGTATCGGCGAAGGTTTTCGAGTCGGTGCGCAGTACCTGGATCGGCGTGCGTTCGGCGGTGGGGACATCGCTGGCGCGACGGATCGCGGTGATCGGCGTACGCTGCTGCGGATCGGCATAGAAGCCCATCGGCGCCGGGCCCCGCGGCACCGCGCTGAGCAGTTCCATTCCCTTCAGCACACGGCCGACCACGGTGATGTTGCGGTCCAGTTGGCGCGGCGACTGGCCGGTAACCACATACAGTTCGGCGCCCACGCTGCTGTCTTCGTCATTGTTGCGACCTGCGCCGAGCGCGCCATAGCAGTGCGCCAGCCAGGTCCTGCCATCCTTCGTATCCTGGCCGACCGGGAAGCCGTCGACGAAACCGGTGCGCGACGCCCAGCCATCGGGGTCAGGCAGCGGGCTGACCTTCAATCCCGCCGTGGCCCGTTCGAATTCGGCCGGCAGTTTCTTCTGCGCCGATCCCATCGGCCGGGCCTTGGCGGCATCGTCGGCGTCGGCATCGCCGAACTGCACCACGAAGTTGTCCTGCGACCGGTAGATGCTGGTGCCGTCCCAGAAATGTTCGTGGGCGAAGGTCTGGATGTTGGCCACGTGGCGCGGCGCGAACTGCGGCGCCAGCTCGATGATCACCCTTCCGGCGGGCAGGTCCATATACAGAAGGTTGGCCGGGTCGGGCGTGCGCCAGTCGCGATCCGGTGCGGCTTCCAGGATCTGCTGCGCGCTGCGGTAGGGCGTGGCCGCGGGGGCCAACGAAGGCAGCAGGCAGGTGGCCAGGGCAAGCGCCAACAGGGCAGGGCGACGGTCCATGGTGAGCCTTTCAGGAAAGAGAGCCCGATCATGCGCGAGGCCACGGTTTCCTGCCAGCGCCGGCGCGGTCGCCGCACGGCACTGTGACGTCCGGCCTATTCCACTAGGTCGAACTCCGCACTAGTGTTCACTTCAACGTAGTGGAGATGCCGCCATGGTCGATGAAGAGATCCAGCTGAAGAAGTTCCAGAAGGAGCTCAGTGCGGGGACCGTATCGCTGGCGCTGATGGCCGTGTTGGCCAAGGCACCGGAGCCGTTGTACGGCTACCTGATCGCCAAGGAACTGGAGCAGGTGGGCGAGGGCGTGCTGAGTGGCAAGCAGAGCGCCCTGTACCCGGTGCTGCGCAACCTGGAAGGGGCCGGCCTGCTGCAAAGCCACGTGGAGCCATCCACCAGCGGCCCACCGCGGCGCTACTACCGCATCACCGAGCAGGGACGTGCCGTGCTGGAGCAGTGGATCCAGGCCTGGCGTGCCACCCGCGATTCCGTCGATTCCGTTCTGGAGGGCGTACTGCAATGAACATCGAACACACCATGGGCAGGACCCTGCCGGCGACCATTCCCGATTACCTGGCGCAGTTGCGCGCGGCGCTGCACGATGCCGATCCGGCGATGGTCCAGGATGCGCTGTACGACGCCGAGGAGTACCTGCGTTCGGAACTGGCCGCACAGCCGGGGCGCAGCGAGGGCGAGGTGATCGCCGACGTGGCCGGCAGCTACGGCGCGCCGGACGAGGTGGCCGACATCTACCGTGAAACGGAGCTGACGGTGAACCGCGCGCTGCGTACGCCGAAGACGCCGCTCGGGACACGCGTTGCGACCACCCCCGCACTGGCCAGCGGCTTGGATGCGGTGCCACCGGCGGCAGGCGTGGCGGCTTCCGGTCCGGCCATTCCGGATCCGCCGCCGTCGCCACCGCGCTCGCTGGCGGCGCGATTCTTCGGCGTAGCGGTGGATCCGCACACCTATGGCGCCCTGTTCTACATGCTGCTGTCGCTGGCGACGGGCACCTTCTTCTTCAGCTGGGTGGTCACCGGCCTGTCGCTGTCGCTGGGCCTGCTGATCCTGATCATCGGCGTACCGGTGGCGGTTCTGTTCTTCGGTTCCATCCGCGGGCTGTCGCTGCTGGAGGGGCGGCTGGTGGAGGTGCTGCTGGGCGAGCGCATGCCGCGTCGGCCGCGCTTCAGCGATCGCAGCCGCAGCTGGCTGCAGCGGATCGGCGATATGTTCACCGATGGCCGCACCTGGCTGACCCTGTTGTACTTCGTGCTGATGCTGCCGCTGGGTATCGCGTATTTCACCGTGGCGACGACGTTGCTGGCGCTTTCGCTGGCGTTGATCTGGTCGCCGGTGGCGGTGTGGTTCCCGGGTGCCTACACGGGGGTGACCATCAATGGCCTGCCGCTGCTGGAAGGCGCATGGGCAACGCCGCTGCTGGCACTGGCCGGCGGGCTGCTGCTGTTCGGCACGCTGCACCTGGCGCGGGCGGTCGGTCGGATGCACGGCACCCTGGCCAAGCACCTGCTGGTGCGGCTGTAGGGGCGGCGGGCCGGTAGCGCCGAGCCATGCTCGGCGAGCGCGCAGCGCGGCCTGTGTCAGCCACCACGATGCCGGATCGAAAAGCCGCCGAGCATGGCTCGGCGCTACCTTGGATCAACGGTAGTGACGGCCGCTGGCCGTCAGCACCGCAGCCGGGTCGTCAGCCGGCCTTGCGGCGCAATGGCGTGACGTTGCTCTTCTTCTTCGGCTTCGCAGAGGCCGGTGCTTCGGCATTGGCGGCGAAGAAATCGCGCACCTTCGGGTACACCACTTCGCGCCAGCGGCGGCCGCTGAAGATGCCGTAATGGCCGGCGCCTTCGACGATGAAATGCTCGCGGCGGGCTTCGGCGATGCCCGTGCACAGCGACTGCGCCGCTTCGGTCTGGCCGAGGCCGGCGATATCGTCCAGTTCGCCTTCGATGCTCAACAGCGCGGTATCGCGGATGGCCGAAGGGTCGACCTTCTCACCCTTGATGTACCACTCGCCGCGCGGCAGCAGGAAATCCTGGAACACCACGCTGATGGTATCCAGGTAGTACTTGGCCGGCATGTCCAGCACCGCGTTGTACTCGTCGTAGAAACGCCGGTGCGCATCGGCATCTTCCAGGTCGCCCTTGACCAGGTCGGCGTAGAAATCCCAGTGCGAGCTGAAATGCCGGCTGGGGTTCATGGACAGGAAGCCGGCGTGCTGCAGGAAGCCTGGATACACGCGGCGGCCGGCGCCGGGGTAGCTCGGCGGCACGGTGTGGATGACGTTGTTCTCGAACCACGACAGCGGGTTCTGGGTGGCCAGGTTGTTCACTGCGGTCGGGCTGCAGCGCGCATCGATCGGACCGCCCATCATCACCAGCGACTTCGGGGTGGGTTCGCCACGGCTGGCCATCAGCGAAACCGCGGCCAGCACCGGTACGGTGGGCTGGCACACGCTCACCACGTGCAGGCGCTCCACGCCGAGGTGACGGATGAACGCCTGGATGTACTCCACGTAATCATCCAGCCCGAACTCGCCTTCGCTGCCCGGCACCATGCGTGCGTCGACCCAATCGGTCACGTACACGCGATGGTCGCGCAGCAGGGTGCGCACGGTATCGCGCAGCAGCGTGGCGTGGTGGCCGGACAACGGCGCCACCACCAGCACGAACGGCTGGTTGAGCATGGTGTGCAGCTGGTCGGCTTCGTTGCTGTGGCGCTTGAAGCGCAGCAGCTTGCAGAACGGTTTGCTGACCTCTTCGTGGACCACGATCGGCACGCGCTCGCCGTCCACCTCGATCTCGTTGATGCCCCACTCGGGTTTCTCGTAATCCTTGCCCAGGCGATGGAACAGCTCGTTCATCGCCGCCAGGCGATCAGCCCCGGGCATCTGCCCCCACCAGTGGCCGGCATTGTTGAAGAAGTGGGCATTTGCCTGGGCCTGGTGGACCCAGGGGGCCAGCAGATTACGGGTCAATTCGTGAAGCTGGTAGAGCATATCGACTCAATATGTATGGTCATATGTTGCCGTGCAGCATACCCGATCCGGCGCGGCGGAATATTAATTGGGGTCGCAGATCCGCCGGCACCCGTTCAGGCAGTTTCCAGCGCCGAAGCTTCCTGGCCCAAGGAGGCGCCCAGCCAGCAATGCGAACCGATCGGGGTAAGGCCGTGCTTGCCCAGTTCGCGCCGGTACCAGCGGGCCGGACGGGGGTGGAAGCCTTCGTGGTCCCCGTCGAAGTCGTCCTCGGCGGCGAAGGTCTCCAGGAAGGCGACGCCCCCGGTCAGCTCGCCGATGCCGGCCAGGCCGGCACGCAGCTCCCGGTCGGGCACGTAATGCATCACATCCGAGCAGATCAGCAGGTCCACCGGCGCGCACGGCCGCAGCCAGGCGAAATCGCCGAAGCTGGCCGGGTGCAGGTTGCGGGTGCGACCGTAGCGGCCCACGGCGTAGTCGCTGCTGTCAAAGCCCAGGTAGCTCAGCTTCGGGCGCAGCTTCAGCAGCGGCACGCGCCATGCGCCTTCGCCGCAGCCGATGTCCAGCACGCTGCGGATCGGGCGTTCCAGGTAATACTCGGCGCTGGCCACGGCCAAGGCGACCTTGCGCGCCAGCCGCGCGCTGCCGCCGATATCGGCACGCCGGTACCAGTGCTGGAAATAAGCGGCGTCGTAGGTCTTGTGCATGTACGTGGCCCTGCGCATCGGTGAAAATGGTGCTCATCCTACGCCAGCCGCTGGAGCGAGCACATGCAGTCCTACTTCTGGGTCAAGACCTTCCACCTGGTGTTCGTGGTGGCCTGGATGGCGACGGTGTTCTACCTGCCGCGCATCCTGGTCAACATCGCCGAGGCGGCAGGGCAGGCGGCAGTCAGCGAACGTCTGCAGTTGATGGGGATGCGCCTGTATCGCTTCGGCCACAGCATGTTCGGCCTGGCCTTCGTGCTGGGGCTGGTGCTGTGGCTGGGCTACCGCCTCATCCCGGACTTCCCGACCATGGTGGCCCCGGGCGGAGCCGGCTGGCTGCACGCCAAGCTGGGCCTGGTGGCGGTGCTGCTGGGATATTTCATCTGGATCGGGCGGCTGCTGAAAGGCGTGGCCAAGGGCCGCGCGCTGCCGTCTTCGCGCGCGCTGCGCTGGATCAATGAGATCCCGCTGCTGGCCTTCATCCCGATCGTATGGCTGGTACTGGCCAAGCCGTTCTGAGCCGTTCTGAGCCGCGCTGGGTAGCGCCGAGCCATGCTCGGCGAGCGCGAAGCGCGGCCCGCGTCCGGCGTCGATATGCCTGATCGGACAGCCGCCGGGCATCGTCCCGGCGTGTCAGGTCATGCGGCTTCGTAGGTGCCGTAGCTGCGCAGGCGCGTGTAGCGTTTGGCCAGCAGCTCGTCGGTCGGCAGGTCCTGCAGGGCGTCCAGTTCGTTGACCAGCACGGCCTTCAGGCGCTTGGCCATCTGCACCGGGTTGCGGTGTGCGCCGCCGGTCGGCTCGCGCACCACTTTGTCGATCAGGCCCAGGCCCTTCAGGCGCGGCGCGGTCAGCCCCAGCTGTTCGGCGGCGTCCTTGGCCTTGCTGGCGTCCTTCCACAGGATCGAGGCGCAGCCTTCCGGGCTGATGGTCGAATACACGCTGTATTCCAGCATGATCGTGCGGTCGCCCACGCCCAATGCCAGTGCACCGCCGGAGCCGCCTTCGCCGATCACCGTGCAGATCACCGGCACCTTCAGCTCGGCCATCTCCATAAGGTTGCGTGCGATGGCTTCGGACTGTCCACGGGATTCGGCGTCGATGCCCGGCCAGGCACCGGCGGTGTCGATCAGGGTCAGCACCGGCAGGCCGAAACGCTCGGCCATCTTCATCAGGCGCAGCGCCTTGCGGTAGCCCTCCGGCTTGGGCATGCCGAAGTTGCGTTTGATCTTTTCCTTGGTGTCGCGGCCCTTCTGGTGGCCGATCACCATGACCGGGCGGCCATTGAGGCGGGCCAGGCCGCCCATGATCGCCTTGTCGTCGGCGAAGGCACGGTCGCCGGCCAGCTCCTGGAACCCGTCGAACATCAGGTGCAGGTAATCCTGTGTGTACGGACGCGAGGGATGGCGGGCCAGCTGCAGCACCTGCCATGAGGTCAGGTTGCGGAAGATCTGCGCGGTGCGCGTGCGCAGCTTGCCCCGCAGGGCCGTTACTTCGGCTTCAACGTTGACCGCCGGACCGGCGCTGGCGCTGCGCAGCTCCTGGATCTTGGCTTCCAGGTCGGCGATGGGTTGCTCGAAGTCGAGGTAGTTCGGATTCATCGGAAGCCGTCGTATGAATGTAAGGAGGGAAGTTTAGCCGAATGCGTGCGGATGCCCCGTACGCCGTCGTCTGGTCAGCTCGCCCACGGCGGGCTGTAGCGTACCTTCAGCGTGCGCACGGCGGGGTCGGCGCGCAGGGCCTGGATCAGCTTGGAATCGATGCGTACAGCGCTGTCGCCGCCTACGTCCAACATCCCCGCCAGCGACCCTTCCGGGTCCTTCAGCAGCAGGTCCAGGCGCAGTGGCGTGCGACCGGGCCGATGGCGGTCGAGCAGGGCATTGACGCGCTCCCAGACCGGCCGTTCGCGGCGCAGGTCCACGCGCAGCGACAGCCGCGTGGCGTAGTTCGCGCAGACCTCGTCGAAGTCCCAGCACTGGCGGATGCGCAGGGCGAAGCCGCCATTGAATTCGTCCTCGCGCAGACCGCCCTTGACCACCAGGATGCGGTCCTTGGTCATCAGGTGGCCGAACTCGGCCATTGCATCGGAAAACGCACTGCACTCGACCCGGCCGCGACCGTCTTCAAGCTGGATGAAGATCTGGCTTTCACCCTTGCGGCGCACCCCGACGACCTGGCCTGCCAGCACCGTCTGCACTTCCGGGCGCCAGCGCTTTTCGCCACCGCCGCCCCCGCCGCTGGCGGCACTCCAGATCTTCTCGACCGCGCCGAGATCGGTGCCGACCAGGTCGCGCACGTCCTCGCGATGCGGATCGAAGGGGTGTCCGCTGAGGTAGAAGCCCAGCGTATCGCGCTCACCGGTCAGGCGCTGCAGCAGCGGCCATTCGTCGGTTTCCTGCAGTTCCAGGTGGATCGCCGGTGCATTCGGATCCGGACCGCCGAACAGCGAGTTCTGGCCGGACGCGCGCTCGCGCGCCATCTGCTCGGTCGCCTTGATCACTTCGGGCAACTGCAGGGCCAGCGAGGCACGATTGCGCCCCAGCTCATCCAGTGCGCCGCAGTTGATCATCGCTTCCAGCGTGCGGCGGTTGAGCTTGGCCGAACCGATGCGCGTGCAGAAATCCAGCAGGTCGGTATAGGGCCCGTTCTGCAGGCGCTCGTCGACCACCGCTTCGCAGGCGCCCTGGCCGACGCCCTTGATCGCGCCCAGACCGTACTGGATGGTGTCCGGCGTGGCCGCTTCGAACATGTAGGCGGACTGGTTGACCTTCGGCGGCAGCACGGTCAGGCCGAGGTTGCGCACCTCATCCAGGAAGCCGACCACCTTCTCGGTATTGTCCATGTCCGAAGACAGCGTGGCGGCCATGAACTCGGCCGGGTAATGCCGTTTCAACCAAGCCGTCTGGTAGCTGACCAGTGCGTAGGCGGCGGCGTGGGATTTGTTGAAACCGTAGCCGGCGAACTTCTCCATCAGGTCGAAGATCGCATCGGCCTTGGCCTCGCCGACGCCGTCCTTGGCCGCACCTTCGCGGAAGATCTCGCGGTGCTTGGCCATCTCGGCCGGCACTTTCTTGCCCATCGCACGACGCAGCAGGTCGGCGCCGCCCAGCGAATATCCGCCGACGATCTGCGCCATCTGCATCACCTGCTCCTGGTACACCATGATGCCGTAGGTGTCGCGCAGGATGCGCTCGGTGCGCGGATCGGGGTATTCCACGTCTTCGCGCCCATGCTTGCGGTCGACGAAGGAGGGAATCAGGTCCATCGGGCCGGGGCGGTACAGCGACACCAGCGCGATCAGGTCTTCGAAGCGGTCCGGCTTGGCGTCCTTCAGCAGGCGGCGCATGCCGGAGGATTCGAACTGGAACACCGCGCCGGTGTTGCCCGAGGCGAAGATGTCCTTGTAGGTGGGGGCGTCGTCCAGCGGCAACTGGGTGATGTCCACCGGCGGGATGCCGGCGCGCTCATGGCGCTTGTTGATCGCCTTCACCGCCCAGTCGATGATGGTCAGCGTGCGCAGGCCGAGGAAGTCGAACTTCACCAGGCCGACTTCTTCCACGTCGTTCTTGTCGAACTGGGTGACCGGATTGCGGCCGATGCCGTTTTCATCGTGCTCGGCGAACAGCGGGCAGAACTCGGCCAGCGGCTCCGGCGCGATGACCACGCCACCGGCGTGCTTGCCGGCGTTGCGGGTCAGGTCTTCCAGCTGCCGGGCCAGGTCGATCAGGTCGCGGACATCGTCCTCGCTCTGGTAGCGCTGGATCAGCTCCGGCGAGGCCATCTCGCTGTCCTTGCCTTCGCCCATCGCATCCTTCAGCGAAATGCCCAGGATGTTGGGGATCAGCTTGGCCACGCTGTCCACCAGGCCGTACGGGAAGCCAAGCACACGCCCGCAGTCGCGCACTACGGCCTTGGCCGCCATGGTGCCGTAGGTGATGATCTGGCTGACCCGTTCGCGTCCGTACTTGCGCGCCACGTAGTCGATGACTTCGTCGCGGCGGTCCATGCAGAAGTCGATGTCGAAGTCGGGCATCGACACGCGTTCGGGATTCAGGAAGCGCTCGAACAGCAGGTTGTAGGGCAGGGGGTCGAGATCGGTGATCTGCAGCGCCCAGGCCACCAGCGAACCGGCACCGGAACCGCGGCCCGGGCCGATCGGGATGCCCTGGTTCTTGCCCCACTGGATGAAGTCGGCCACGATCAGGAAGTAGCCGGGGAAGCCCATCTTGATGATGGTATCCAGCTCGAATTCCAGGCGGTCGCTGTAGTCCTGCAAGGTCATGCCAGGCGCTACGGGATTCTTCTCCATGCGCAGCGCCAGGCCCTTGCGCGCTTCGCTGCGGATCCAACTGTCCAGCGTCTCCTCGTCGGGCACCGGGTAGTTGGGCAGGAAGTAGGTGCCCAGCCGCATTTCGATGTTGCAGCGCTCGGCCAGCGCGCGGGTGTTGTCGATCGCATCGGGGATGTCGGCGAACAGCGCGCACATCTCTTCGGATGACTTCAGGTACTGCTGGTCGCTGTAGTCACGCGGACGCTTGGGATCATCCAGCACGCGCCCGGAGGCGATGCACACGCGCGCTTCGTGGGCGCTGAAATCGGTGGGTTGCAGGAAGCGCACATCGTTGCTGGCGATGACCGGCAGGCCGCGCTGGCCGGCCGCCATCAGCGCGAACTGGTTGAACGCCTCTTCGCCTTCGCGCCCGGTGCGGGTCAGTTCCAGGTGCAGGCCATCGCCGAACACCCGCTGCCAGTCGGCCAGCTGTTGTTCGGCGAGGTCGTGCTTGCCGGCGGCGGCCAGGCGGCCTGCCAGGCTGTCGCGGCCACTGAGTGCGAACAGGTTCTGGCAGCCGGCTTTCAGCCATTCAGGGTGCACGGCCACGCCGCCTTCCGGGCGATGGCCTTCCATCCACGCACGTGTCAGCAGGCGCGACAGGCTGAGGTAGCCCTCGCGGTCACGGCACAGCAGGGTCATCCGCCAGGGATCCTGGCCTTCCTCGGCGATCATCACGTCGGCGCCGGCGATGGGCTTGATGCCCACGCCTTCGGCGGCCTTGTAGAACTTGACCAGCGCGAACAGGTTGTTCAGGTCGGTGACGGCCAGCGCGGGCAGGCCGAGTTCGACCGCACGCGACAGCAGGTTGGCCTGTTTGGCCTTCTTCGGGTCAGCCTGTTCCGGCTTCGCCGGCACGCGGATGGTGGAATCCGCCAGCGAAAATTCGGTGTGGACGTGGAGATGGACGAAACGGGAGTTGGACATGCCGGACCAGGTTGGAGCGCACCGGCCCCGGGAGCAGGCGTAGGAACGGCCGCCGGGGTCACAGGTGCGCAGGAGTGCGTGCTCAGGGTAGCGGCGAGGGCCTGTACGGACAAGGTCTTGACGTGGGGGTGTGGGCGCGCTGCGCGTGGGCTTCGAAGCCGAAGCAACGTCAACGTCAACAGCTGCATTGCTATGGGTTGGCGAAGCGAGGCACGCAGGAGCGGCTCTTGCCGTCCCCCGCACAGCCCCACCGCCCGGCCCAACCCAGCGCTGCGGCTTTCAAGCCACCCGCGAGGGGGTCACCCGTTCGACGACCCACTCACAGCGCCAGCGCCATCTCCACCGGAGCAGGAGCAGGCACCGGCAGGCACTCCCGCACGGGCGCGAAACTGCGTCGGTGTTCCTCGCATGGGCCGTGCGCGCGCAACGCAGCCAGATGCGCCGGTGTGCCATACCCTTTGTGCTGGTCGAAACCAAAATGCGGGTACTGCACGTGCGCCTGCTGCATGTACCGGTCACGGCTGACCTTGGCCAGGATCGAGGCGGCCATGATCGCGCGGTCGATGGCATCGCCGCCGATCAGCGCCTCGCCCGGCAGCACCAGGCCCTTGGGCACCACGTTGCCATCGATGCGGGCCAGTTCGGCCACGTGGGCGACGGCGGCCACCACCTCGCGCATGCCCTGCAGCGTGGCCTGGTAGATGTTCAGCCGGTCCACGGTGGGCGCATCCACCAGCACCACATGGAAGGCCAGTGCGCGATCGATGATGCGGTCGTACAACTGCTCGCGGCGGGCGGCAGTCAGCTGTTTGGAATCGTCCAGGCCGTTGATGCGTGGCCGCGCCGGATCAAACACCACCGCAGCCACCGCGACCGGGCCGGCCAGTGGACCGCGACCGGCTTCGTCCACGCCGGCAATGCGCCGCACCACCACGGGGGCCGGAACGCCCGCGCCGAACAGCGCCAGCGAGGCGGCGGCAGCGCCGCGACGGCTCACGAGGCCACCGCTGCGCGCGCGACCAGTTCGGCTACCGCGTCGGCCGCGCGTGCCGACGCATCGCGGCGCAACGCTCCGTGCAGCTGCTCGTAGGTCGCTTGCAGGTCGATGATCTTCTGCGGATGGTCGAACCACTGCTGGATCGCCGCGGCCAGCTTTTCCGGCACGCAGTCGTGCTGCATCAATTCCGGCGCAAGATCCTTGTTGGCCAGGATGTTGGGCAGTGCATAGCGGTCCACCTTGAGCAGGCCCAGCGCCTTGACGAGACGGTAGGTCAGCTCGTTGACCCGGTAGCCCACCACCATCGGCCGCTTCACCAGCATCGCTTCCAGAGTGGCGGTACCGGAAGCGAGCACCACCACGTCGGCGGCGATCATCGCAGTGCGTGCCTGGCCATCCAGCACATGCGAATGCACCACCGGCAACGCCGAGCGCGACAACTGTTCGTCGATCAGCGCACGGCAGGCCGCGTTGGCCGCCGGTACCACCACGTGCAGCCCGGGGATGCGCTCGCATACCTGCCAGGCCGCCTCGAAGAACGGTTCACCGAGCCGGCTGATTTCACCCAGCCGGCTGCCGGGCAGCACCGCCAGGACCTTGGCATTGGACGGAAGGCCCAGCGCCGCGCGCGCCTGCTCGCGGTCCACGTGCAGGGGAATGTCATCGGCCATCGGGTGGCCGACGAAACGCGCATCGATGCCGTGCCGGGCATAGATCGGCGGTTCCATCGGGAACAGGCACAGCACCAGGTCGGCGCTGGCGCCGATCTTCTCGGCACGCTTCTCACGCCAGGCCCAGACCGAGGGGCTGACGTAGTGCACCGTGCGGATGCCACGCTGCTTCAGCCAGCGCTCCACCGGCAGGTTGAAGTCCGGGGCATCGATGCCGATGAACACGTCCGGCCGCCACTCCAGCACGCGCTGGCGGAACTGCGCGCGCAGCTTCAGCAGGCGCGGCAGGTGGCGCAATACTTCGGTCAGGCCCATCACCGCCAGCTCGCTGGCATCGAACCAGGTCTGGCAGCCCGCACCGCGCATGCTGTCACCGCCGATGCCGGCGAACTCGGCATTCGGGAAACGGGCCTTGAGCTCGCTCACCAGGCCTGCGCCGAGCAGGTCGCCGGAGGCCTCGCCGGCCACCAGCGCAACGCGCAGCGGCCGCGGATCCACGTGTGCCGGCAAGCTGGCGTTGTGCACGCGGAATGGGATGACCGCAGCGGTCGGCGGCAGCGGCGCAGGATTCATCGCAGCAGCGGCCGCTCGGCCTGCTCGATGAACGCCAACAGCTCGGCCACGTCTTCGCTGCTGCGGGCCTGCTCGGCCAGCTGCACCTTGGCTTCGGCCAGGGGCAGGCCGGCCACGTACAGCGTGCGGTAGGCGCGCTTGATGCTGGCGATGCGCTCGGCATCGAAACCGCGGCGCTTGAGGCCTTCGCTGTTGATGCCGCGCGGGCGGCCGAGCGAATCGCTGCCGACCATGGTGAACGGCGGCACGTCGCCATTGGTCAGCGCGCCCATGCCGAGGAAGGCATGCGCGCCGATGCGGCAGAACTGGTGCGCACCGGCAAAGCCGCTGATGATCACGTGGTCGCCCACGGTCACATGGCCAGCCAACGTGGTGTTGTTGGAAAACACGCAGTGGTTGCCGACGTGGCAGTCATGCGCCACGTGTGTGTAGGCCAGCATCCAGTTGTCGTTGCCCACGGTGGTGATGCCACCGCCGCCGCCGGTGCCGCGGTTGAGGGTGACGAACTCACGGAACACGTTGCGGTCGCCGATCACCAGTTCGGTGCGTTCGCCGGCGTACTTCTTGTCCTGCGGTTCGCCGCCCACCGCCACATGGCCGATGAAGCGGTTGTCGCGCCCGATCCGGGTGGGACCGTGCACACTGCAATGCGGTCCGATCTCGGTGTTCTCGCCGATTTCAACATCGGCACCGATCAGGGTGAAGGCGCCCACGCGGACGCCGTCGGCGAGTTTCGCCGACGGATCGATTGCCGCCGTGGGATGGATCAACGGAGCGTGTCCGCTCATCGGTGGTCCTCCTGTTGGGTTATTCGCGGGTGCCGGCACACATGACTTCGGCGCACGCGACGATCTTGCCGTCGACGAAGGCCTTGCAGTCGTACACCGCCATGTTGCGGATCACGCGCTTGATCTCCACGTGCATCTCCAGCACATCGCCGGGAACGACCTTGTCACTGAAACGGACGTTGTCGACCTTCACCATGTAGAACAGCTTGGACTGTGCATCGCGGCCCAGGGTGAGCTGGGTCAGCACGCCACCGGCCTGGGCCATGGCTTCGATGATCAGCACGCCGGGCATGATCGGTTGTTCCGGGAAATGTCCCTGGAAAAACGGCTCGTTGATGCTGACGTTCTTGTGCGCGACGATCCTGCGGTTCTCGAAGTCGAGCGATACGACCTTGTCCACCAGCAGGAAAGGGTAGCGGTGCGGGATCAATGCCCGGATCTGGGCGATGTCCGGCAGGGTCTGTTCCTGGCTCATTCCTTCTCCTTGCTCACAGACAGGATGCGACGGGCCAGCGCATCGAGCTGTTTGAAGCGCGCGGCGTTCTTGCGCCACGTGCGGTTGTCGGTCAACGGGGTGCCGGACGAGTATTCGCCTGGCTCGGTAATGGAGTTGCGCACCACCGATTTGCCGGTGATCACGACCTTGTCGCAGATTTCGAGGTGGCCGACCACGCCCACCGCACCGCCCAGCAGGCAGTAGCGGCCGATCTTGGCGCTGCCGGCGATGCCGGTGCAGCCGGCGATCGCCGAATGGGCGCCGATCTGCACGTTGTGGGCAATCTGCACCAGGTTGTCCAGGCGCACGTCTTCGGCCAGCACGGTGTCTTCCAGGGCGCCACGGTCCACGCAGGTATTGGCGCCGATCTCGCAGTCATCGCCGATACGCACGCCGCCCAGCTGCGGCACCTTGATCCACTTGCCGGCGTCCATCGCCAGGCCGAAGCCATCGGCGCCCAGCACCGCGCCGGGATGGATGCGCACGCGCTTGCCCAGCTTCACCCGGGTGACCAGGGTGACCCGGGCGATCAGTTCGCAGCCGCTGTCCAGCGTGCAGTCTTCGCCGATCACGCTGCCGGCGCCGATGATGCAGTTCTCACCGACCACGCTGCGCTCGCCGATGGTGACGAAGGGGCCGACGTGGGCGCTGGCGGCCACCTGCGCGCTGGGGTCGATGACCGCGCTGGGATGGATGCCCGGCGCGCGCGTGGGCGCCACGTCGAACAGGGCGGCGATGCGGGCGAAGGTGTTGTAGGGATCCTTGGCGACCAGCGCGGTGCCGGGGGCGGCCTCGGCGTCGTCGGCGCGCAGCACCACGATGCCGGCCTGGCTGTCGGCCAGCTGCGCGCGATAGCGCGGGTTGGCCAGGAAGGTGAGCTGGCCGGGTCCGGCATGGGCCAGCGTCGCCACGCCACCGATCACGGTGGAGGCATCGCCATGGACCTGCAGGCCGAACTGCTCGGCGAGTTGCTGGGCGGTGTAGGTAGGAGTGTTCACGCGGGGAGTTTACCGCGTGGCGTGACGGGGGTCATTGTCCGGCTTCGGTGGATTGGCCGTGCAGCACCTCCCTGCAACGGGGGCGGGGAGGGGCCGGGCTGGGCAGGACACGCCGCAGACCCCTCCCTGCAGCTCAGGGTCCCGCCCCAAGCGCGAAGCGCGGTGGCGGGCGGCCGCTGCCGGAAAAAAAATCGCCGGGCAATGCCCGGCGATTTCGTATTACGTGCGGCAGGGCTTAGAACTGGCCGCCGAAGGTGAACTGCAGGCGTTCGACTTCGTCGCCGTCTTCCTTCTTCAGCGGGAAGGCGTAGCTGATCGAGATCGGACCCACCGGGGCGCGCCACAGCAGGGCGACACCGGTGGAGACGCGCAGTTCGTTGGCCTTGAAGTTGTCCACCCCGGTGTAGACGTTGCCGAAGTCCAGGAACGCCGACACACGCGCCGATGGGCTGTCGAACAGACGCGGGAAGTAGGCTTCGACCGAACCGACCGTCTTCAGCGAGCCGCCGAGCGGCTGGCCGTTACGGTAGCCGTTGGTGATTTCCGAACGCGGACCGAGGGTGTTGTCTTCGAAGCCGCGCACCGAGTTGGTACCGCCAGCATAGAAGTTCTCATAGAACGGCAAGCCGGAGGCAGTAACAGTACGCCCGTCGGGCAAAACGACTGTGCTGTCGTTGCCATAGCTGTCGCCATAGCCGACCTCTGCGCGGGTGTTGATCACCAGCGAAGGAATGATCGGCCAGTACTTGCTGATCTGGTAGTTCAGCTTGTAGTACTCGACGGTCGAGCCCGGCAGGGTGGCCTCCAGGCCGACGCGCTGGTAGGTGCCGCGGGTCGGCATGAAGTAGTCATTCCGCGAATCGCGTGCCCAGCCCAGCTCACTACGCCAAGCATGGAAGGTCTTGCGGCCTACAGCATTGATGTAGTCGATGATGGACTGCGGCGTCGAGCCCGGGTACGTCGTGATCTGGTTGCTGTCAATGCCAAACATCAGCGAAACCGTGTCGGTCTCGGTGATCGGCACGCCGAACACCATCTGCGCGGCACCATTGGTGCTGTTGTACTGCGCGGTGTTGAAGTCGGAGTAGTCCAGCTCGCGCCAGGACAGGTTGTAACCCAGCGACACGCCGTCATCGGTGAAGTACGGATTGGTGTAGCTGAAGCCGTAACGCTGCAGGTAGCTGCTGCGCGATGCTTCCACCGACACGCGGTTGCCGCCGCCCAGGAAGTTGTTCTGCGACAACTGCACCGAGGTGGTCATGCCGTAGGACTGCGAATAACCCAGGCCGAACACGAAGCTGCCCGAGGTGGTTTCCTTGACGTTGTACACAACGTCGACCTGGTCATTGCTGCCGGTGACCGCGGGAGTTTCCACTTCCACCGCCTCGAAGTAACCCAGGCGCTGCAGGCGGATCTTGGAACGGTCGATGGCGGCCTGCGAGTACCAGCTGTTCTCGAACTGGCGCATTTCACGGCGCAGCACTTCGTCGGACGTGCGGGTATTGCCGCGGAACACGATCTGGCGGACCGAAACGCGCGGGCCGGGGACGACCTGCATGTTGATCGCCACGGTGCGGTCGGCACGGTTGCTGGTCGGGATCGGGTTCACCTTGGCGAACGCATAACCGATGTTGGACAGCGAATTGGTGATGCTGTTGCTGCTGAACTCCAGCAGCGCGCGCGAGAACGTATCGCCGGGCTTCTGGATGACCATGCGCTCGACATCTTCCTGCGGCAGCACGGTATCGCCGCTGACCTTGATCTCGGAGATCTTGTACTGCTCGCCTTCGGTGACGCCGGCGCTGATGAACATGTCGCGCTTGTCGGGGCTGATCGACACCTGGGTGGAGTCGATGCTGAAGTCCACGTAGCCGCGGTCCAGGTACCAGGAATTGAGCTTTTCCAGGTCGCCGGACATCTTTTCCTTGGAGTACTGGTCGTCGCGGCGATACCACGAGGCCCAGTTGTGTTCCTTCGACTCCCAGGTATCCAGGATGTCTTCGGCTTCGAACTTCTCCGTGCCGATCAGGTTGACGTGGCGGATCTTGGCCGCCTTGCCTTCCTTGATGGTGATCGCGATGTCCACCCGGTTTCGGTCCAGCGGGCTCACCACCGGGGTGATTTCCACGTTGTACTTGCCACGGTCGTTGTACTGGCGGCGAAGCTCCTGGGTCACCCGGTCCAGGCTCAGGCGATCAAAGGTACCGCCCTCGGTCAGGCCGATATCGCTCAGGCCCTTCAGCAGCTGGTCGGACTTGATGTCCTTGTTGCCGGTGACGGTCAGCTTGTTGATGGCCGGACGTTCCTTGACCGTGACCACCAGGATGTCGCCCTGCCGGTCCAGCTGCACGTCTTCGAAGAAGCCGGTCTTGTACAGGGCGCGGATGGTTTCACTGATCTTGGCGTCGGTCAGTGCCTGGCCGCGTTCCACCGGAAGATAGGTGAAAACGGTACCGGAGCTGATGCGCTGCAGGCCGTCAACGCGGATGTCGCTGACCGTGAAGGGGGCGGCAGCCTGGGCCAGTGCGGGGGCGCCGATGCCAACAGCGAGGGCGAGGGCCAGCAGGCGGCGGTTCGGGAGTCGCGTCATGTCACGTCCGGTTGAGGTCGATTGCGTGTTGCGGGATGCGGGATGCCGACGTGTAGACGGCGACAGCAGGAAAAAGTTCATCAAGGAGCCCAGGTTCATCGGGTGACCAGGCCAAGGATGTCGTTGTAGAACGCCAATCCCATCAGCCCTGCCAGCAGCGCCAGGCCAACAAACTGCCCGGCGGCCATGGCGCGCTCACTGAGCGGGCTGCCCTTGACCAACTCGATAAGGTAATACAGCAGGTGCCCGCCGTCCAAGACGGGAATGGGCAACAGGTTGATGATGCACAGGCTGAGCGACAGCAAAGCCAGGAACTGGAGGAACCAATCCAGCCCCCGCTGCGCGGAAACATTGGCTACCCGGGCGATGGTGACCGGCCCGGAAACGTTCTGCAGCGAGGCGCTGCCGGTGACGATCCGGCGCATCATGCCCAGCGAATCGGCGGCCATGCGCCCGGTTTCGCCGATGGCGACGGGCACGGCGGCGAAAGCGCCGTACTTCAGCACGGTGTCGTAGGCGGGGGCGTGCGACTCGGAAAAACCGATGCCGAGCTGCCAGACGGGCTGCCGGTTGCCATCCAGACCCTGCCGGGGGGTGACTTCCAGCGCCAGCCGCTCGCCGCCCCGCAGCAAGTCGATCATGCCGGGCCCGCCGCGCTTGCCCAGTGCCTGCACGGCCGGGTAGACCTGGTCTGCCGCATCGATGCGCTCGCCGTCCACCGCCACGATCAGGTCGCCGGGTTGCAGTACGCCGCGTACGGCGGAGTCGTCCACCAGCCGGTCCACCAGCGCCGGCTGCAGCCAGAACTGCCAGTTGATCCCGGCCAGCGGGGCGACCCGGCGTTCGTCGAAGCCGGCCGGCAGCTGGGACAGCGGCAGCACACGCTGGTGCTGGCGTTCCTGGGCGTCGACCACCTGCAGGGTGACGTCGTGGCGGTCCATCGCCGCCGCGGTGAGCGCCATGCTGGCCTCGCCCACGGTGGCCACGCTGCGGCCGTCCACCGACACGATGCGCTCGCCGCCCTGCAGGCCGGCGGCCTGGGCCATGCCCGTGGCGCGGCCGACGGTAGCTGAATAATCCTGCTTGCCGATCACGAACATCGCCCACAGCAGCAGCATGCACAACAGCAGGTTGGCCAGCGGACCGGCGGCGACCACCGCGATGCGCTGCCAGACGGTCTTGTGGTTGAAGGCCTGTCCGCGCTCGTGGGGGTGCACCTCCACCTCGCGCTCATCCAGCATCTTCACGTAGCCGCCGAGCGGAATGGCGGCGATGGCGAACTCGGTGCCATGGCGGTCGCGGCGCGACCACAGCGGCTTGCCGAAGCCCACCGAAAAGCGCAGCACCTTGATCCCGCACCGGCGCGCCACCCAGTAGTGCCCGAACTCGTGGATGGTCACGAGCAGGCCCAGGCTGACGATCATCCACCATACCGATCCGAGGAACTCAGTCATGGCAGCTCACGGTGGTGGTGGCAGGGCAGTGCATTCAGAGGGCTTCGATGGCAGTCCGGGTGAGCAGGCGGGCACGCTGGTCGGCGGCGAGCAGGCCACCCAGTGTATCGGCAGGCTCGACCGGCAGTGTTGACAGCGCGTTATCCACAAGCGCGGGAATGGTCAGGAAGCCTATCCTTCCCTGAAGAAACGCTGAAACGGCCTCCTCGTTGGCCGCGTTGAGGACCGCCGCGGCGGTGCCGCCGGCCTGCATGGCCTGCCAGGCCAGCGCCAGGCAGGGGAAGGCGTCGGTATCGGGAGCTTCGAAATCCAGCCGGCCCTGGCGCAGCAGATCCAGGCCGGCCACCCCGGCATCGATGCGCTGCGGCCAGCCCAGCCCCACCGCCAGGGTGGTGCGCATGTCCGGCAGGCCCATCTGCGCCAGGGTGGAGCCATCGACGAACTCGACCAGTGAATGGACCAGGCTCTGCGGATGCACCAGCACCTCGATCCGCGAAGCCGGCACGTTGAACAGGTGGTGGGCTTCGATGACTTCCAGCCCCTTGTTCATCAGGGTGGCTGAATCCACCGAAATCTTGGGTCCCATCGACCACTTGGGGTGCGCCACGGCCTGTGCCGGGGTGACCTGTTCCAGTTCGGCGCGGCTGCGGCCACGGAACGGGCCGCCGGAAGCGGTCAGCAGGATGCGGCGTACGCCGGCGCCTTCCAGGGTAGCGTCGCGGGAGCGCAGGCACTGGAAAATGGCGCTGTGTTCGCTGTCGATCGGGATGATTTCCGCCCCCGCCTGCTGCGCGGTGCGCATCAGCAGTTCGCCGGCCAGTACCAGCGATTCCTTGTTGGCCAGCAGGAGGCGCTTGCCTGCCGCCGCAGCGGCGAGCGTGGAGGACAACCCGGCGGCACCGACGATCGCGGCGATCACCGTATCGCAGTCATCGCCGGCGGCCAGCGTGTCCAGTGCAGCGCTGCCGGCGTGGGCGGTGGTTGCCAGCCCGGCCTCGCGCAGGCCATCACGCAGGCGCGGGTACAGCGCCTGATCGGCGATCACCGCGTGCAGCGGACGGTGGACGAGGCACAGCGCGATCAGCGCATCGACCTGGGTCCCGGCAGCCAGCACGGTTGGCTGGAAGCGGTCCGGGTGGCGCGCGATGACATCCAGCGCCGATGCGCCGATCGAGCCGGTGGCGCCGAACACGGCGACACGGCGCAGGGCAGGGGCAGCATGCATGGTCAGAGTCCGAAGATTTCCTTGCCGATGGCAAACACCGGCAATGCGGCCAATACGCCGTCGATACGGTCCAGCACGCCGCCATGGCCGGGAATGATGTGGCCCGAATCCTTGGCGCCGGCATGGCGCTTGAGCAGGCTCTCGAACAGGTCGCCGAGCACCGAGGCGAACACCGCCACCACCGTCACCAGCAGCAGCCAGGGCAACTGTGCAGGGGTGACCAGCTGCCAGGCATCCACGCCGAAACCAAGGCCGAACGCGGTAGCCACCAGCAGGCCGGCGACCAGCCCACCGAACAGGCCTTCCCAGGTCTTGTTGGGGCTGATGCGCGGGGCCAGCTTGTGGCGGCCGAAGGTGCGGCCGGCGAAATAGGCGCCCGAATCGGCGGCCCAGACCACGGCCAGCGCGGTCAGCAGCCACAGGTGGCCCTGGTCGCTGGTGGCGTGCAGCAGCACCAGCGAGGCCCACGCCGGCAGGATCGCTAGGGTGCCGGCGAGCAGCTTGAGCGCGCGCGCCGGGCTGTCCGGCTGTGCACCGAAGTTGAAGAAACGCAGCCACAGCAGGGCCAGCAGCCACCAGCCGACGCCGATCAGCGCAGCCACGCGGAACAGGAACAGCGACGCGTCGCGGTCCCAGACCACCAGCACCATCAGCACCAGGTTGAGCAGCAGCAGGGTGGTGCGGGCCAGCGTGTCTTCCACGCCCGCCAGCTTCAGCCATTCCCACAGGCCGATCAGGAACACCGCGGCGGCGGCGGCGGCGAGCCATTGGCTGGGCAGCAGCAGGATCGCGGCGATGGCCGCCGGCGCCATGATCAGCGCGGCGAGGACTCGGGTCTTGGTCATGGGCTGGACGTCTCGGTGGCCAGGGCAGCGATCTGGGCACTGGTCAGGCCGAAACGGCGCTCCCGCCCGGCGTAGGTGTCCAGCGCGCGCTGCAGCTGGTCGGTGTCGAAGTCCGGCCACAGTACATCGGTGAACCAGAGTTCGGTGTAGGCCAGCTGCCACAGCAGGAAGTTGCTGATGCGGGTGTCGCCACCGGTGCGGATGAACAGGTCCGGGGCCGGTATGTCGGCCAGCGCCACGTGGCTGCCCAGCAGGTCTTCATCGATCTGTTCGGGCAACAGGCGGCCGGCGGCCACTTCCTGGGCCAGCGTACGCGCGGCACGGGCGATGTCCTGGCGGCCGCCGTAGCTGGCGGCGATGGACAGGGTCATCGCCGTGTTGTCCACGGTGCGCTGTTCGGCCAGTTGCATGCGGCTCACCAGCGAGGCACCGAATCGCTCGCGTTCGCCGATGAAGCGTACGCGCACGCCACGCCGGTGCAGCTCGTCCACTTCGCGATCCAGCGCGTGCAGGAACAGCTTCATCAGGGCCTGTACCTCGTCATCCGGGCGGCCCCAGTTTTCGCTGGAGAACGCGAACAGGGTCAGCGCCGGGATGCCCAGTTCCAGGCAGCGGTCGATGGTGCGGTTGACCGCGCGGGCACCGGCACGATGGCCGATCATGCGCGGGCGGCGGCGCTGCTGCGCCCAACGCCCGTTGCCATCCATGATGATGGCAACGTGGCGCGGCAGCGCGCTGGGCAGCGGGGGCGGGGCTGAAGGCATCGACTTCAGACCGCCATCAGTTCCTTTTCTTTTTCCGCCACGACCTTGTCCACGTCCTTGATGCTGCTGTCGGTCAGCTTCTGGATATCGTCCTCGGCGCGCTTCTTGTCGTCCTCGGTGATTTCCTTGTCCTTGAGCAGCTTGGCTACTTCCTGGTTGGCATCACGGCGGATGTTGCGGATGGCGACCTTGGTTTCCTCGCCTTCCTTGCCCACGGTCTTGGCCAGTTCCTTGCGGCGCTCTTCGGTGAGCGGCGGCAGGTTCAGGCGGATGACGGTGCCGACCACGGTCGGGGTCAGGCCCAGGTCGGAGGCGTAGATCGACTTTTCGACCGCTGCGACCAGCGACTTGTCGAATACCGAGATCACCAGCGAACGACCTTCGGAAACGCTGATGGTGGCCACGTTGGCCAGCGGCGACTGCGAGCCATAGGCCAGCACGGAAATGCCGTCCAGCAGCGCCGGCGAGGCGCGGCCGGTGCGGATGGTGGTCAGGGTGTGGCGCAGAGCGTCGATGCTCTTGGCCATGCGCGTCTGCGCGTTCTGCTTGATGTCGTTGAGCATCGCCCGGTCCTGGGTATTACTGGAATCGGGCGATTATAGGCGAATAGGCGCCCAGCCGGGACCGCAGGGCCCCGGTCATGCATCCGGCGCTCAGGCGGCGGGATTGCGGCCGCTGACCAGGGTGCCGATGTTCTCGCCGTGCAGGATCTTCAGCAGCTCACCCGGCTGGCCCATGTCGAACACGCGCATCGGCAGGTCGCTGTCGCGCGCCAGGGCGAAGGCCGCGGTATCCATCACTTCCAGGCCGCGGATGATCACTTCGTCGTAGGTCAGGCTGTCGAAGCGCACCGCATCGCTGTACTTGTTCGGATCCTTGTCGTAGACGCCATCGACCTTGGTGGCCTTCAGCAGCAGGTCCGCGCCGATCTCGATGGCGCGCAGGGCGGCGCCCGAATCGGTGGTGAAGAACGGACTGCCGACGCCGGCGGCGAAGATCACCAGGCGGCCCTTTTCCAGGTGGCGGATGGCGCGGCGGCGGATGTAGTCCTCGCACACGTCGTTTATCTTGATGGCGCTCATCACGCGGGCCTTGGCGCCGACTTTTTCCAGTGCGTCCTGCATGGCCAGCGCATTGATCACCGTGGCCAGCATGCCCATCTGGTCGCCGGTGACGCGATCCATGCCGCCTGCAGCCAGCCCGGCGCCGCGGAAGATGTTGCCGCCACCGATCACCAGTGCCACTTCCGCGCCAGCCTGCTGGGCTTCGACCACTTCACGGGCCAGGCGGTTGATGATCTTGGGATCGATGCCGTAGTCCTCGTCCCCCATCAGCGCCTCCCCGGAAAGTTTCAACAGGATGCGGCGATAGGCGAGCTTGGACATGGGGGACCTCAGGGTGCGTGAATTCCCGGCAGATTCTACTGGCAAGCGCGGCGCTGCTGTAGTTATTTCGCGCGCGGGCTCTGGTTCAGGCGGCGGACGGGGCTTCGGTCGGTGGGGCCAGGGCCGCTCCATCGCCCGGGGAGCGCGCGATCACCCGGTTGCGGCCAAGGTTCTTGGAGCGGTAGAGCACATCATCGGCGGCACGCAGCAGGTCCTGCACGTCGGCGAAGCGTTCATAGCCCCCCTGGGTCGCCACGCCGGCGGAGAAGGTGATGAACAGCGGCCCGCCTTCCAGCATTGCCATCGGCGTGGACACGATGCGCGCCAGCACGCGGCGGATCACATCCAGGGCGACCGATTCGGTGGTGTTGGGCAGCAGCGCGACGAACTCTTCGCCACCAAAACGCGCCACCGTGTCGCTGGTGCGCAGCTGTCCCTGCAGCGTGCCGGCGAACTCGCGCAGCACTTCATCGCCGGTCAGGTGGCCGTGCGCATCGTTGATCTTCTTGAAGTCGTCCAGGTCGATGAAGGCCACCGAAAGCGGCCAGCCGTGCCGCGTAGCGCGAAGGAATTCCTGTTCCAGCACGGTTTCCAGCTGGCGGCGGTTGAGCACGCCGGTCAGGGCATCGCGGTGGGCCTGTTCGGTAAGCCGGTTGGCCCGCGCTTCAAACTCGTCGGCGCGGCGGCGGGCCTGCTCGGCGTCCTGCATCTGGCGCAGGTTGCGCAGGGTCGCCAGCTCCTGTGCGTGGTCGATCAGCAGCTGCACGCGCGCCGGGGTGGTCGGCGCGGTGTCGAACAGGCTGGCGATGGTCGGCAGGGCCTGGCTGATCTGCGCCAGCACCTGGTCGAACTGCGCGCTGTCCAGCTGCAGGCGGGCATGGACCTGCTCAAGCGCGCGCTCGCGTGCGGCGTCGGGGTCGCTGTCCAGCCAGATGTCGGCCACCGTGCCGGACAGCTGGACACAGGCCTGGAAGGTGTCCTGGGACGGGGTGCCGTCTTCACTGCGCGCGATCGCTTCGCTGAGGTAGCGGGGCAGGTCCCACTGCGCGGCCATGTAGGCCCCGACCTCGGCGTGGGTGCACTGCAGCTGCGCGCGTTCGGCGTCCAGCAGGGCCGCGTTGCTGTCGGCGTCACGCAGCAGCGGCAGGTAGGTATCGGGGTGTGACTGGGCCAGCGCAAGCACACCGATGTCCTGCAGCAGGCCGGCCAGCATCAGTTCTTCCAGCCGGCGCAGGCCGCGCGCCTGGCCCAGCTGGCTGGCGGCCAGCGCGCTGAGGATGCTGCGGCGCCAAGCGCGTTCGCGCAGGTCCTGTTCGGGGCTGCCCGCCGTCCCTGCCACGCCCTGGGTAATGGTGAAGCCCAGGGCCAGGCTGAGGGTGGCATTGAGCCCGAGCATGGTCAGCGCCTGGCCCAGGTTGTCGATCCGGCGGCGGCTGGCATACAGCGGGGAATTGGCGATGCGCAGCATGCGCGCGCTGAGCGCCATGTCGATGGCGATGATATCGGCGGCGGTGCTGAGGTCCGCTTCGGGATCCTGGGCCAGTTCGATGATGCGCAGCGCGATGCCGGGAGGCGACGGGAGATTGCGGCAGAGCGCCAGGACGGCTGTCAGCTCGGGAGGCATATCGAGTCGATCGTTCAAGGGTGCGGGATGAGGGTTCCGTCACAGATCTGCATAGTGGCCCTTGCACTAAACGAACTCCCCCGGAAGAAGTATCGGTCCGAACGCCACATAACGCAAAGGCAGTGCGGCGCTGGCCCGGGGCCCCTGCGCCGCACGCACAAAAAAGCCGCGCAAAGCGCGGCTTCTTCGTGAATCAGGTCAACCCGGCAATCAAGCCAGGCCGGCCTGCTTCATCACCTCGGCGGCGTAGTCTTCCACCACCTTCTCGATGCCTTCGCCCACAGCCAGGCGCTTGAAGCCCACCACGTCGGCGCCGGCAGCCTTCAGCACCTGCTCGACGGTCTGGTCGGTGTTCAGCACGTACGGCTGGCCGTACAGGGTGACTTCGTTGACGATCTTGGCGATCTTGCCGCTGATGATCTTTTCCAGGATGTCGGCCGGCTTGGCCTTGTCCTTGTCGGTCATCTTGGCCAGCTCGATTTCCTTCTCCTTGGCAACGAAGTCGGCCGGAACATCGGACGCCTTGTTGTGCGGGGGATTCATCGCCGCCACGTGCATGGCCAGGCCACGGGCCAGTTCGGCATCGCCGCCGGCCAGTTCCACCAGCACGCCGATGCGACCGCCGTGGACGTAGGCGGCCACGTTGTTGCTGCTTTCCAGGCGCACGATGCGACGCACGTCGACCTTCTCGCCGACCTTGGCGATGACCGCAGCGCGGGTCTCGTCGACGGTGTCGCCCGAAGCCAGCTTGGCGGCCTTCAGCGAATCGATGTCGGCAGCGCCGGAGGACAGCGCAACGTCGACGACCGACTTGGCGAAGTTGGTGAAGTTCTCATCCTTGGCGACGAAGTCGGTTTCGGAGTTGATCTCGACCAGCACGGCCTTGCCGGCTTCCTGGGCGGCCACGATGACGCCTTCGGCGGCAACGCGGTCGGACTTCTTGTCAGCCTTGGCCAGGCCGGACTTGCGCAGCGCTTCGATGGATGCCTCGATGTCGCCGTTGTTCTCAACGAGCGCCTTCTTGCATTCCATCATGCCGGCGCCGGTGCGCTCGCGCAGTTCCTTGACCAGGGAAGCAGTGATTTCCATGGGATTACCTCACAAAAGAAAGGGGTTGGGCCGGCATGCTGGCCGGCCCGTATGACAAGGTGCTGTCAGCCGCCGAAGCGGCCGGCAGGGCGGGTGGACGCAGCGCATCCACCCGGGGCCTGGATCAGGCCTGTGCGTCGTCGGACTTCTTCGGCGCAGCCTTCTTGGCCGGAGCGCGACGGGCCGGCTTGGCCTCTTCGCCTTCAGCGGCTTCGGCGAACTCTTCTTCGCGCACGGTGGCGGCATGCGGCGCGGCGGCCTTGCCTTCCAGCACGGAGTCAGCGGCGGCGCGGGCGTACAGCTGCACGGCACGGATGGCGTCGTCGTTGCCCGGGATGGCGTAGTCCACCAGTTCCGGGTTGTAGTTGGTGTCGACCACGGCGATCACCGGGATGCCGAGCTTCTTGGCTTCCTTGATGGCGATGTCTTCATGGCCGATATCGATCACGAAGATCGCGTCCGGCAGGCGGTTCATGTCCTTGATGCCGCCCAGCGAAGCTTCCAGCTTGTCGCGCTCGCGACGCAGGCCCAGCACTTCGTGCTTGACCAGCTTCTCGAAGCTGCCGTCGTTTTCGCCGGCTTCCAGTTCCTTCAGGCGGGCAACCGACTGCTTGACGGTACGGAAGTTGGTCAGGGTGCCGCCCAGCCAACGCTGGTTCATGAACGGCATGCCGCAACGCTCGGCTTCTTCGCGGATCGACTCACGCGCGCTGCGCTTGGTGCCCAGGAAAAGGATGGTGCCGCGCTTCTGGGCCACCGAGGAGATGAAGTTCATCGCATCGTTGAACAGCGGGACGGTCTTTTCCAGGTTGATGATGTGAATCTTGCCACGGGCACCGAAGATGTACGGAGCCATCTTCGGGTTCCAGTAACGGGTCTGGTGACCGAAATGGACGCCGGCTTCGAGCATCTGGCGCATGGTGATCTGGGGCATTGCAAAACTCCTGGCAGGGAACCGGCGTGCTCCGTTGTCCCTTGCGGGACGCCCGCGGAAAGTGTGCGGGACTGCGCGGGCGCGCATTGATGGTTCCGGGGTTGGGCTTCCCCATCGTCTCCGTGGCCGAACCCCTTGCGGGGCACCCCGGCACGGATCGGGACGATGGGTGTGGATTCACCGGTGACGTCCGGTGTGGACGATGTCCCGCGCAGGGATGCGGCAGGCAATCCGCCGATTATAGGCCAGCAGGGCGCACGCTGCAATCCGCTCCAGGTGAGCGACAACGGCGACGGCGCGACGGGGCTGGAGCGGCCACCCGGCAGGGCTTTGGGTCCCAGGCGAGAGTGCCTGCCGGCCCGTATTCAGCTTCCTTTATGTTCCCGTGCCCTCGGTCAGCCCCGCACGTCGCTGTGTCACCAACCCGTTCAGCATCGGGCCCGGATCGGCGATAATGGCAGGCATGAGCGTAAATCTGAAAACCCCCCAGGAAATCGAGTTGATGCGCGAGGCCGGGCGACTGGCCAGCGAAGTGCTGGACATCGTCACGCCCTTCGTCAAGCCCGGTGTCACCACCGAAGAGCTGGACCGCATCTGCCATGACCACATCGTCAACGTGCAGAAGACGATCCCTGCCAACGTCGGCTACCGCGGCTTTCCCAAGAGCGTATGCACGTCGGTCAACAACGTGATCTGCCATGGCATCCCCAGCGAGGCCAAGGTGCTCAAGGACGGCGACATCGTCAACATCGACGTCACCGTGATCAAGGACGGCTGGCACGGCGACACCAGCCGCATGTATTACGTGGGCACGCCCTCGGTGATGGCCAAGCGCCTGGTCGATGCGACCTATGAAGCGATGTGGCGCGGCATCCGTGCGGTCAAGCCGGGCGCCACCTTGGGCGATATCGGCCATGCCATCCAGAGCTACGCCGAAAGCGAGCGCTTCAGCGTGGTGCGCGAGTACTGCGGCCATGGCATCGGCAAGGTCTACCACGATGAACCGCAGGTGGTGCATTACGGCCGCCCGGGACAGGGCCTGGTGCTGCAGCCGGGCATGACCTTCACCATCGAACCGATGATCAACGAGGGCACCCGCTACAACAAGGTGCTGCCGGACGGCTGGACCGTGGTCACCAAGGATCGCAAGTTGTCGGCGCAGTGGGAGCACATGATCGCGGTCACCGAGACCGGCGTGGACGTGCTGACCCTCTCGCCGGGCGAATCGCAGGTCGCTTGACGATGCTGCCGGCGGGTTCGTTGCTGGACACGCCGGCTTCGTCGGTGCCCGATGCCGAATGGGCTGCCGCGGCGCGCCAGGCGCTGCAGCAGGCCGACGCGCGCCTGCACCGCCGCTTCGACCAGGGCGATCGGATCGAGCGCCTGCTGGCACTGCGTGCACGCGCCGCCGATCATCTGATCCGGCTCGCCTGGCAGCGCTGCATGCCGGCCGGGCAAGGCCTTTCGCTGTTTGCCGTAGGCGGCTACGGTCGCGGCGAACTGTTCCCGCACTCGGACATCGACGTGCTGGTGCTGGGCGAAACCTCGGCCCAGCACGCCGCCGAAGCGGGGCTGTCGCGGCTGTTCGCGCTGCTGTGGGATTGCGGCCTGCCGGTCAGCCATGCGGTGCGCTCGCTGCAGCAATGCCGTGACGCCGCTGCCGACCAGACCGTACTCACCGCGCTGATCGAAGCACGTCCGCTGGTCACCGCAGACGGCGCGCGGGGTGCCCTGCGCCAGGCCACCGATGCTGGATCGCTGTGGCCACCGCGTGCCTTCTTCCTGGCCAAGCTGGAGGAACTGCGCACGCGGCATGCCCGCTTCGGCGATACCGCTGACAACCTGGAGCCGGATCTGAAGGATGGCCCCGGGGGGCTGCGCGATCTCAATACGCTGGGCTGGATGGCGTTGCGTGCCTTCGGCGTGCGCGAACTGGAAGCGCTGGTCGGGCTGGGCCACCTGGGCGCCGATGAAGCGGTGGCACTGCAGCGCGAGCGCGCGGTGCTGGCCGGGCTGCGCTATGGACTGCACCTGGTCGCCGGACGCCCTGAAGAACGATTGCGCTTTGATTACCAGAAGACCCTGGCCGCGCGGCTGGGGTTTGAAGACGACGCGGAAAGCCTGGGCGTCGAGAAAATGATGCAGGGCTTCTACCGCGCCGCATCGGTGGTGCGGCGGATCAGCGACCGGCTGCTGCAGCGCTTCGAGGAACAGTTCGATGGCGAGGCGGTGCCGGAGCCCTTGACGGTCGGCTTCTCGCTGCGCCGGGGGTATCTGGCAGCCAATGATGCGGACTGGCCGCGCGGGGAGATCGGCGAGGTCTTCGCCCTGTTTTCCAGCTGGGCCAACAATCCGCAGGTCCGCGGGCTGCATTCGCTCACCGCGCGCGCGCTGGCCGAAGCATTGCCGCAGCTGCCCGGATACGAGCAGGCCTCCCCACACACGCGTCAGCAGTTCCTGTCGCTGCTGCGCCAGCCGCGGCCGGTCGACACGCTGTCGCGCATGGCGCGGCTGGGCGTGCTCGGCCAGTGGGTCCCGGCCTTCGCCCAGGTCAGCGGGCGCATGCAGTTCGATCTGTTCCATGTCTATACCGTGGACCAGCACACCCTGATGGTGCTGCGGAACATGGGCGAGTTTTCCAGCAGCCGGGCCGCCGAACGCTTCTCCATCGCCCATGAGGTGTGGCCGCGCCTGCGCAAGCCCGAACTGCTGCTGCTTGCCGGGCTGTTCCATGACATCGCCAAGGGCCGCGGCGGCGACCATTCCGAGCTCGGCGCGGTCGACGCGCGCGCCTTCTGCCAGACCCTGGAAATGAGTACCGCCGACACCGACCTGGTGGCCTGGCTGGTGGAACAGCACCTGCGCATGTCGGTGACCGCGCAGAAGCAGGACATTTCCGATCCGGCCGTGATCCATCGCTTCGCCACGCTGGTTGCCAGCCGCGAGCGGCTGGATTACCTGTACCTGCTGACCTGCGCCGACATCGCCGGCACCAGTCCGAAGTTGTGGAATGCATGGAAAGACCGTCTGCTGGCCGACCTGTATTTCGCTACCCGTCGCGCACTGCGTGAGGGCCTGGAGCCGCCGCTGCCGGCCGCTGAGCGGGTGATCGAGGCGCGCGAATACGTGCGCCAGCTGGTGCGCGAGCAGGGCTATGACGATGCCACGATCAACCGCCAGTTCGCGGTGATGCCCGATGAAGGCTTCATCCGCCTGCGCCCGGAGCAGCTGGCGTGGCAGGCGGGTGCACTGGTGCCGGTACGCCAGGGCCACACGCTGGTGAAGGTACGCCCGATCAGCCCGGATGACCCGGCGCTGGAAGTGTTCGTGCATTCGCCCGACCGCGATGGCCTGTTCGCCGCGATCGTGATGACGCTGGACCGCAAGGGCTACGGCATCCACCGGGCGCGCGTGCTGGATGGACCCTCCGACACCATCTTCGATACCTTCGAAGTGAACCCGGCCGACAGCTTCGCCGATGGCGACCCGCTGCGGCTTGAGGCCGCCCTGCGCGAAGCGCTGTCCGGCGACCTGTCGCGGCTGCGTCCTTCGCGACGCGCGATCCCGCGCCAGCTGCGGCACTTCCGCTTCGCCCCGCGCATCGAGTTCCGCGATGAAGCGGGCGATGCCGCCGGCACTCGCTTCAGCCTGGTCGCACCCGACCGCCCCGGCCTGCTGGCCGACGTGGCGCACGTGCTGCGCAACCAGCGGCTGCGCGTGCACGATGCACGCATCGCCACGTTCGGCGAGCGCGCCGAAGATACTTTCGTGATCACTGACGAACACGACCTCCCCCTGGATGAAACCGCCAGGCAACAGCTGCAGGACGCCATGCTGTGCTGCCTGGACCCAGACCGAAACGCCGGAGATACCCGCTGATGGCCACCAAGCCGACCAAGAGAACCGCCGCTGCCAAGACCGTGGCAACCAAAAAGAGCGCCGCCGGCAAGGCCGTGGCAGTCAAGCCGGCCGTGAAAAAGGCCGCTGCCAAGCCGGCCGCTTCCAGGAAGCCGGCTGCCAGCAAGGCCGTCGCGAAGAAGGTGCCGGCGGAGAAGGCCCGCGCGGAGAACATCGCCCGCAAGTCGCTGCGCAAGCCACCGGCGGTGGGCGTGGAAGAATTGAAGTTCGGCATCGAGAGCGCCTTCGAGCGCCGTGCCACCTTGACCCTGCATGAGCTGGAGGGCTCCACCAAGCCGCTGGTCGGCCGGGTCATCGATGGCCTGGAAAGCGGCGAGTTCCGCGTCGCCGAGCCGGACGGGCACGGCGGCTGGAAGGTCAACGAATGGTTGAAGAAGGCGGTGCTGCTGTACTTCCGCGTCAACGACATGGCGGTGGTCGATGCGCGCCCGGCACCGTTCTGGGACAAGGTCGAATCGCGCTTCGCCGGCCATGACGAAGCGAAATTCCGCCGCGCTGGCGTACGCGTGGTGCCAGGTGCGATCGCGCGCCGCGGCACGTACTTCGGCAAGGACGTGGTGTTGATGCCGAGCTTCACCAACATCGGTGCGTACGTCGGCGAAGGCACCATGGTCGACACCTGGGCCACCGTCGGTTCCTGCGCGCAGATCGGCCAGCACTGCCACCTGTCCGGTGGTGCCGGCATCGGTGGCGTGCTGGAACCGCTGCAGGCCAGCCCGACCATCATCGAAGACCATTGCTTCATCGGTGCGCGTTCGGAAGTGGTGGAGGGCGTTGTCGTTGGCCATCACAGCGTGATCGGCATGGGCGTGTTCCTCAGCCAGAGCACCCGCATCTACAACCGCGCCACCGGCGAAATCAGCTACGGCTACATCCCGCCGTACAGCGTGGTGGTGTCCGGCTCGCTGCCTTCGGCCGACGGCACCCATTCGCTGTACTGCGCGGTGATCGTCAAGCAGGTGGACGCGCGTACCCGCAGCAAGACCAGCGTCAACGACCTGCTGCGCGGCCTGGCTGACTGACCGCCATGACCACCACCGTGCACGGGTTGAAGAACTGCGATACCTGCAGGAAGGCCACCAGGTGGCTGGACCGTTTCCAGGTGCCGTACACCTTCGTTGATTATCGCCAGGACAAGCCCTCGCCCGAGACGCTGATCGACTGGGCCAGCCAGGCCGGTGGCTTCCCCGCGCTGGTCAATAAATCCTCCACCACGTGGCGGCAACTGCCGGACAACCGCAAGGCGGCCGATTCGGATGCCGAGTGGAAGCTGCTGCTGCGCGAATACCCGCAGTTGATCAAGCGGCCGGTGGTGGTGACCGCCGATGGCAAGGTCAGCCAGGGCTTCTCGGACAACGGCTTCAAGCAGCGCTTCGGAGTGGGCGCGTGAGTGCGGTGCTCGACCTGGCCTGCGAGCTGATCGCACGGCCGTCGGTCACCCCCGATGATGCGGGCTGCCAGCAGCTGCTGGCCACGCGGCTGCAGGCCGCCGGCTTCCAGTGCGAGCACCTGCGGCTGGGCGAGGTCGACAATCTGTGGGCCACCCATGGCAGCGATGGGCCGGTGCTGGTACTGCTCGGCCACACCGATGTGGTGCCGACCGGGCCGGTGGCGGACTGGACCAGTGATCCGTTCGTGCCGACCGTGCGCGATGGCGTGCTGTACGGGCGCGGGGCGGCCGACATGAAGGGCAGCGTGGCCGCCTTCGTGGTCGCAGCCGAACAGTTCGTTGCCGCGCACCCTGACCATCCGGGAACGCTGGCGGTACTGCTTACCAGCGACGAAGAAGGCGATGCGATCGATGGCGTGCGCCATGTCGCGCGGCTGTTCGCCGAGCGTGGCGAGCGTATCGACTGGTGCATCACCGGTGAGCCGTCGTCGACTGCCAGGCTGGGTGATCTGTTGCGGGTAGGTCGCCGCGGCAGCCTGTCCGCGCGCCTGCTGGTGCAGGGCGTGCAGGGCCATGTCGCGTATCCGGACAAAGCGCGCAACCCGATCCACCAGGCCGCGCCTGCGCTGGCCGAACTGGCCGCCCGACAGTGGGACGAGGGCTTTGAGAGCTTTCCGCCGACCAGCCTGCAGGTGTCCAACGTGCATGCCGGGACCGGTGCCAACAACGTGATTCCCGGTCAGCTGCAGGTCGATTTCAACCTGCGCTACAACCCGCATTGGAACGCAGACAAGCTGGAAACGGAGATCGCTGCGCTGCTGGACCGGCACGGGCTGGAGTACACCGTGAAGTGGCATCGCAGCGGCGAGCCGTTCCATACCCCGGAAGGCACGCTGCGGCGCGTGGCACGCGAGGTGCTCGGCGAATTCGCCGGTGCACCGCCGGAAGAAAGCACCGGCGGCGGGACGTCGGACGCGCGTTTCATTGCGCCGTTGGGCGCGCAATGCATCGAAGTAGGTCCGGTCAATGCGAGCATCCACCAAGTGGACGAGAACGTGCGCGTGGACGAGCTTGAGCGGCTGCCGGCGCTGTACCAGCGATTGATCGAACGCCTGCTGGGGTGAAGGCGGATCGCGGCTAGGCCACCACCAGGCCGAACGCGGCCAGCGCTGCGGCGGCCTGGCGCTGCGAAATCACCGCTTTCCGGAACAGCTTGGCCTCCATCACGTTGAGCCCGGTGATGTCGGTCCCGCGCAGGTCCGCGCCTTCGAAGCGGGTCAGCCGGGTCTGCGCGTGGCGCAGGCTGCCGCCATTGAACACCGCCTCGCGGAAGTCGCAGCCGGAAAGATCCGCATCGGAGAAATCCATGCCCTGCAACTGGGCCTTGCGGAACGACAGGCCGCGCAGGTCGGCACTGACCATCAGGCAGTCGCGGAACTCCAGTGCCCATCCGCCTGCCTCCTGCAGGTGCGCGCCGGTCAGCTTGCAATCCAGGAACTGCACCGAAGACAACGTAGCGCGCCGCCAGTGGCTGTTGTTGAGATCGCAGTGCGAAAAGCGCGCGTCGCTGAGCAGGGCCGAACTGAAGTCGCAGGCCGCGCCGCGGCACTTGTTCCACTGGCTTTCCTCCAGCGAAGCCGCCAACCAGTTCGCACCCGCCAGCGAACACTGGTTGAACTGGAAGCCGTCCATGTCCAGCCGCGAAAAGTCGCCATGATCGAAGCTGCAGCCTTCGAATATCGCCGCGCGGGGGTGCGCGGCGATGATCGCCTGCATGCGTTCGCGGGTGAGGGTTTCAGCGCGGAAAATGGCAGTCGTCATGCTGCCATTCTGGGCGATGTGCACCGCTCACAATAGACTTGAGCATTGCGTTGGAGTGTGTACGAAGCCAGCGGAACGGCGTTACTCGAACGTCCAGAAGGGCGGTGCGATCGCCTCGCGCCAATACGATTCGGCCGCCATGTAGAAGCCCTGTGCTTCGGCCAGGGCGAACCATGCCGCCGCCGCATCCACGTCCTTGGCCAGTCCGTCGCCGCCACGGCCCACGGCCAGCCCGGCCAGGTACTGGCCATACACGTTGCCCTGCCTGCCGGCACGTTCATACCAGCGCAATGCTTCGGCCTTGTCCTGCACCACGCCGATGCCGGCTTCATGCAGTGCACCGAGGTCGACCTGGGCCTCGGCATCGCCACGCGCGGCGCGGCGCTGGATACCGGCGATGACCGGGTTCGGCGCCGGGCCTGTATCGATCGGCTGGCCATGCGGTGCCGAGCCACGGGTTGCCTCGCGCAGCGGCTTCAGCTTGTACAGCTCGCGCAGGTACACCGCCGAACGCAGCCGCCAGCGCAGCGCGCCGGTCATGTCGCCGCGACCTTCGTACCAGCGCTCCAGGTCGTGCATCGCATAGGGCGAGCCGTGGTAGGCCGCACTCTGGAACCAGCCGAACGCCTTGCGCGGTGACGCCTTCATGACCACGTCGGCGGGCTTCTGTGGGCCCTCGCCGCTGTCCAGGCGGCCGCGTGCGTACAGTGTGCCGAGCGTTTCCTCGGCACTGGTGCTGTGGTGCGTGCGCGGGGTCGTCGCGGCCGCGCGCGCATACCAGTCCAGCGCGCGCGGATCATTCCAGGCTTGGTACATCCGGGCCACGCGCAACGCCGAGTCGAAACGACCATCGGCGGCCGCGGCGAGGGCGTCGCGCTCGGTGTCGCTGGGCGGGCGGGTGGGCGTGCTGGCACAGCCGGCCAGGGCAAGCAGTGCCAGCGCATGCAACAGTGCGCGGCGGGGGAAGGGAATCATCCGTGAAGTCCTCAAGGGGGGCGGGAGATTATCCGGGACGTCTACCGCGTGGCGGCTGAACGTCGGCGCAGGAACGGTTGCCATCGCAACAGTTGCGCCGCCGCCGGAACCCGGTTACGGTCGATCCATGTCCTTGCTCCCCGCCACCGCCGTCCGCAATACCAACCGCAATAACCTGCGCGCGAATAATCGTGCGCGGCCGATGCGGGACTGCGCCCTGGGTAGATAAGACACTACACACCCGGACACCAGAAAACCCGCATCGGCCGATGCGGGTTTTTTTTGTGCCCGGGAAACCTCCCGGGCCAGGCTGGCCGGTCGAACACCCCTACCGCGTATAGACACCAAACAGGAGCTTCCCCCATGTGTTCGATCTTCGGAATATTCGGCCTGCAGGCCGGTGACGACCTCCCCGCGCTGCGCCGGCACGCATTGGAATCATCGCAGCGCCAGCGCCACCGCGGGCCGGACTGGAGCGGTGTCTACCTGGACGACGGCGCACTGCTGGTGCACGAGCGGTTGGCCATCGTCGATCCCGCTGGCGGCTCGCAGCCGCTGCTGTCCGAAGACGGTGGCCTGGCGCTGGCGGTCAACGGCGAGATCTACAACCACCAGCAGCTGAAGGCCGGACTGAGCCAGCCGTATGCGTTCCAGACCGGCTCGGACTGCGAAGTGATCAACGCGCTGTACCGCCAGGGTGAACCGTCGCAGTGGCTGGAACAACTCAACGGCATCTTCGCCTTTGCGTTGTGGGACAAGGCGGCTGCGCGGGTGCTGGTGGCGCGTGACCCGATCGGGGTGGTGCCGCTGTACTGGGGCCACGATGCACAGGGGCGCCTGCGCGTAGCGTCCGAATTGAAGGCGCTGGTGGATAGCTGCGCCGATGCCGCGCAGTTCCCGCCGGGTCATTACTACGACAGCGCAACCGGCGAGCTGGTGCGTTACTACCAGCAGTCCTGGCGCGAGTACGACGCCGTGCAGGGCAAGCCGGTGGACCTGGCCGAACTGCGTGAAGCGTTCGAGCGCGCGGTGGAGCGCCAGCTGATGAGCGACGTGCCTTACGGCGTGCTGCTCTCCGGTGGCCTGGATTCTTCGCTGGTGGCTGCGGTGGCCGCACGCTATGCGCGCCGACGCATTGAAGACGGTGGTGAGAGTGAAGCGTGGTGGCCGCGCCTGCATTCCTTCGCCATCGGGCTCAAGGGCTCGCCCGATCTTGCCGCCGCCGCCATTGCCGCCGAGGCGCTGGGTACGGTGCACCACGGGTTCGAATACACCTTCGAGGAAGGCCTGGACGTGCTGCCGGAGGTGATCCGCCACATCGAAACCTACGACGTCACCACCATCCGCGCCTCCACCCCGATGTTCCTGCTGGCACGGCGGATCAAGGCGATGGGCGTGAAGATGGTGCTGTCCGGCGAGGGCAGCGACGAGATCTTCGGGGGCTACCTGTACTTCCACAAGGCGCCGGATGCACGGGAGTTCCACAGCGAGCTGGTGCGCAAGCTGGACGCCCTGCACAACTACGACTGCCTGCGCGCCAACAAGTCGATGATGGCGTGGGGCGTGGAGCCGCGCGTGCCGTTCCTGGACCGCGAGTTCCTGGACGTGGCGATGCGTTTCGATGCCGCGCACAAGATGGTCGGCAGTGAAGCCTCCGGTGGGCGCCGGGTGGAGAAGGGTGTGCTGCGTGCGGCGTTCGAAGGCTATCTGCCGGAGAGCATCCTGTGGCGGCAGAAGGAACAGTTCAGCGATGGCGTGGGCTACGGGTGGATCGACGGCCTGAAGGCACACGCCGAAGCGCAGGTCAGCGACCGTGTGCTGGCTGCCGCCGACAAGCGCTTCCCGCACAACCCGCCGCAGACCAAAGAGGCGTATTACTACCGGCACGTTTTCGAGCAGTACTTCCCCAGCCATGCGGCGGCGGAAACGGTGCCGGGTGGCAAGTCGATCGCCTGTTCGTCACCGGCGGCGATCGCGTGGGATGCCAGTTTCGCCGCCGCCGCGGACCCGTCCGGTCGGGCGATCGCCGGCGTGCACGAAGCGGCGTTGGCCTGACATGTGGGTATCGCCGAGCCGTGTTCGGCGACTCCTTGTCGAAGGCCGCGGATGGATACCGGGACACAGGTCAGCGGGCAGGCCGCAGGGTAAGCGTGTGGCGGCTGGGACCGGGCAGGAACGGGGTCGGACGTCCGTGCACGTAGTCCTCGTGGCCGGCCGCCCAGAACGGTGACAACGGATGGCCGCTCTGGCCGCCCGGCATGTGGATGATGCCCTGGTCTTCGTGGCCAGGGGATACCACCATGCGCTGCGAAGCGCCGAAGCCTGGCCCCTGCACGCGCGGCATGTTGTTGTCGCCGGGCAGCGGCTCGGCCGGCATGCACAGCCAGCGTTCTGCGAAGGCGGGCAGGGCACGACTGATCGGGTGGCAGATCGCAGCGGTATTGCGCTCACCCCAGGTGCGGTCGGCCAGCGGCCCCTGCGCGGTCAGGTCCGCTTCCAGGCGCTTGGCGGTGTCGGCCAGCAGCGCGTCCCAGCTTGCGTGGCCAGGCGGCAGTAGATGCGCCGGGCGCTGGTCGACCAGCGGCCACAGCACACCTTCGAACTGCGCCAGCCGCGGTTCCAGCCAGTCCTCGCCCAGCGCTTGTTTCGCCGGTGCCAGCATCGCACCGGATACTTCGTCCAGCAGCATGCCTCGGAAACCACGCACTACCCGATAGCTCACCGAATCCACCGACGCATGGCCCTCCCAGCTGCGCGTGATGGCCTCCAGCCGCTGCAGTTGCGGGTCATTCGAGCCCTCCACCACCCGGCGCAGCAGGTGCCACCAGCGCTGCAGGAATACCGCGCGGTCATCCAGCTGGATCGCCAGCAGGTCCGCTTCGCTGAAACGTCCGCTGGCCTGCAGTGCATCGCGGATCTGTGCGCCGCGCGCGCCGAGGTCGTAGCCGCCGTCACCGGCGAGAGCCAGTGCTTCGCCGTCCATCACACGTCCGTTGGCGGTCCACAGGCGGTGGCTTGGCGGGTCGACCAGCGAGGGCGCCGCATCACTGCGGATGCCCCATGCCGGGCAGCCATCGGCCGTGGTGGTGCGCATGCCGGTGGGCGCGCAGCCGGCAGCACGGTCCGGGCGCGCACCCAGCACACGCCAGGCAATGCGTCCGTTGCTGTCGGCCAGCAGCAGGTTCTGCGCCGGGATGCGGGTGCGGTCGGCGACCTGCAATGCCTGGTCAAGATCGGCGACGCGTGCAAGCTCGGTCAGCGCCAGGCTCACCGCGCCGGGTTGGTGGGCAACCCAGCGCAGCGCATCGCCGCTGCCATCGGCACGCTGGTGCAGCAACGGCCCCCATGCGCTCTCGCGCACGGTGAAATCCACCGGCGCAGCACCGGCCACCTCGATCTTTTCGTGGTACTCGGACAGTTTCGTGCCGGCCGGCACCGGCTGGAAATCCGCGGTATCGATGTAGCTGTTGGTGAAGCCCCACGCCACGTGTCCGTTGCTGCCGACGATGATCGCCGGCAGGCCAGGCAGCGAAAATCCACTCACGTCGACCTGCCCACCGGGCGCCTGCGGATCAGGGTAGCGCAGGCGCACGCGGAACCAGATATTCGGTGCGCGCAGGCCCAGGTGCATGTCGTCGGCGAGGATCGCGCGGCCATCGGTGGTCAGCGCCGCGCCGACGGCGAAGTTGTTGCTGCCTTTGACATCCGTATCCGCCACGGCAGCGGCAGGCGCGGCAGGCTGGCCACGCAGGTCCAGCACATCGGCGCCGGGCAACACGGCATCGCCGCGCGGTCCGCCCATCAACGGCGCGTCCCAACTGCTGCCATCGTGGCTCAGCAGTGCGTACAGCGCCGGTGGCACTACGGCACGCAGGCGGCTGTACGCCAGCTCGCTCTGGTTGGCCGGATCCTGCAGGTCGGCATACATCGCATAGCCGGTAAGCAGGCTGTCGCTGGCCTGCCACGGCGCGGGCCGCTGGCGCAGCAGCAGGTAGGGCCAGGGCCGCACGTGCAGGCTGGCGATTCCTGCGTTCACCCCTTCCACGTAAGCCTGCAGTTCGGCACTCACCGGTTCTTTCGATGCGCGGTGGCGCAGGCGATGCACGCGCATGCGTTTGTCCACCTCCAGCGCGGCCGGGCCAAACAGCGCGGACAACTCGCCGGCGGCGCTGCGGCGCATCAGGTCCATCTCGAAACCGCGTTCCTGTGCGTGCACCTGGCCCAGGGCGCGCATCACATCGCGTTGGCTGGCGCCTTCGATGGTGACCACGCCCAGGCCGTCGCGGCTGACGGTCACCGGGGCCTGCAGGCCACCGAGGACCTGCTCGCCGTCCAGCGGCGCAAGGCTGCCGCGCAGCAACCACCAGGCCATCAGGCCGAGTCCCAAGGCCAGTATCAGCAGCAGCCAGAACAGCCGCAACAACCATCGACGCATGGGGCGCTTCCTTGCAGGGAAAGAGTGGGAACGAGTGTAGACAGCCGGTATGGCAGATCGCAGACGTGACGCGACTGCGATTGATTCCGATTAGATCACGGGATTTCCGGATAGGGCACCATGGCGCCATCGAGTCAAAGGAGCATCCCCCATGAAAGGCAATCCGGACGTCATCGCCTGCCTGAAAGAACTGCTGCGCGGCGAGCTTGCTGCCCGCGACCAGTACTTCATCCATTCCCGCCGTTACGAGGACCAGGGCCTGTTCGCGCTGTATGAACGCCTGAACCACGAAATGGAAGAAGAGACCCAGCACGCCGATGCGCTGCTGCGCCGGATCCTGTTCCTGGGCGGCGACCCGGACATGCGCGCGCATGCCTTCGAACCCGGCAAGACCGTGGAAGAGATGCTGCGCAAGGACCTGGACACCGAATATGCGGTGCGCAACAACCTGGCCGCCGGCATGAAGCTGTGCGAAGCCAACGGCGACTATGTCAGTCGTGACATGTTGCTGGTGCAGTTGAAGGACACCGAAGAAGACCACGCCTGGTGGCTTGAGCAGCAGCTCGGTTTGATCCAGCGCATCGGCCTGGAGCTGTACCAGCTGAGCAAGATCGACGGGAAGGGCGCTGCCGCGCACTGACCTCGCAGCCAGCCAGCCTCGCGCCAGCCAGCAACGAAAAAGCCGGGGATGTCCCCGGCTTTTTTTTGTTCGATTCCAGGCCGTGCGTGGCGCCGGGCAGGGCCCGACGCTACCTCCCTCATTCCACCGACAGTCCTTCCACCTTCTGCCAGCCACGCGGCAGCAGGTGGCCACGCGTGGCGCGCGAACCAAGGTAGGTGTCCAGCTCGCCGAACTTCAGGCCCATGGTGCGTTGGCCACTGCGGACCTGCAGGGTCTGGCCGGGGCTGATCGCCACTACCGCCACCACCCGCTCGGTGGCCAGCTTGGCTTTCGGGATCTCGATGATCTTGTTGCCCTTGCCCTTGTCCAGTTCCGGCAGGTCACTGGCGGCGATCGCCAGCAGGTTGCCCGAACTGGTCACCGCCACGATGCGGTCGGTATCCACGTTGGCCACCAGCGCCGGCTGCAGCACCGACGAGCCCGATGCCAGGTTGAGCATCGCCTTGCCGGCCTTGTTGCGGCCGATGAGGTTCTCGAAGCGGGTCACGAAGCCGTAGCCATGGGTGGAGGCCAGCACGAAGCGGCCGTTCGGCTCGGCACTGGCCAGGGTGACGAAGCTGGTGCCCGGGGCCGGCGAGAAGCGGCCGGTAAGCGGTTCACCGTTGCCGCGTGCCGACGGCAGCGTGTGCACCGGCGTGGAATACGCGCGGCCCTCGCTGTCCAGGAAGGCGACCTGCTGGGTGCTGCGCGCGCGCACCGAAGCCAGCATGCTGTCGCCATCGCGGTAATTCAGCGACGACGCATCCACGTCGTGGCCCTTGGCCGCGCGGATCCAGCCCTTCTCCGACAGCACCACGGTCATCGGCTCGCTGGGCACCAGCTCGGTTTCGTCGATGGCCTGGGCGGCAGTGCGCTGCACCAGCGGCGAACGACGCGCGTCGCCGAACTTTTTCGCATCGGCGGTCAGTTCGTCCTTGATCAGCTTCTTCAGCTTGGCCTTGCTGTCCAGGATGCCGAGGATCTTGTCGCGTTCCTTGGCGAGCTCGTCCTGTTCGCCGCGGATCTTCATTTCTTCCAGGCGGGCCAACTGCTTCAGCTTGGTTTCCAGGATGTACTCGGCCTGGTCGTCGGACAGGCCGAAGCGCGCGATCAACGCGGCCTTCGGCTCGTCTTCGGTACGGATGATGTGGATCACCTCGTCCAGGTTGAGGAAGGCGACCAGCAGGCCTTCCAACAGGTGCAGGCGACGCTCCACCTTCTGCAGGCGATGCTGCAGGCGGCGGGTCACGGTGCTGCTGCGGAAGGCCAGCCATTCGCTCAGCAGGGTCTTGAGGTTCTTGACCTGCGGGCGGCCATCCAGGCCGATCACGTTGAGGTTGACCCGGTAGCTGCGTTCCATGTCCGTGGTGGCGAACAGGTGGCCCATCAGCTGGTCGGCGTCGACCCGGTTGGAGCGCGGCACCAGCACCACCCGTACCGGGTTGGCATGGTCGGATTCATCGCGCACGTCCTCGATCCACGGCAGCTTCTTGGCGCGCATCTGCGCGGCGATCTGCTCGATCACCTTGGACGGTGATACCTGGAAGGGCAGGGCGTTGACCACCACGTTGCCGTTTTCCTTGAAGAACGTCGCACGCGCGCGGACGCTGCCATGGCCGGTCTCGTACATGTGCAGCAGATCGGCGGCCGGGGTGATGATCTCCGCGTTGGATGGATAGTCCGGGCCCTTCACGTGTTCGCACAGGTCGCGCACGCTGGCATCGGGATCTTCCAGCAGGTGCAGCAGGGCGCTGACGATCTCGTTGAGGTTGTGCGGCGGCACGTCGGTGGCCATGCCCACGGCGATGCCGGTGGTGCCGTTGAGCAGCAGGTGCGGCAGCCGCGCCGGCATCCAGGTCGGCTCCTGCATCGTGCCGTCGAAGTTCGGCGTCCAGTCGGTCGTGCCGTGGCCCAGCTCGCCCAGCAGCACTTCGGCGATCGGGGTCAGCTTGGATTCGGTGTAGCGCATCGCCGCGAAGGATTTCGGGTCGTCGCTGGAACCGAAGTTGCCCTGGCCTTCGATCAGCGGATAGCGGTATGAAAACGGCTGCGCCATCAGCACCAGTGCCTCGTAGCAGGCGCTGTCACCATGCGGGTGGTACTTACCGATGACGTCGCCGACGGTGCGGGCGGACTTCTTCGGCTTGGAGGCAGCGTTCAGCCCCAGCTCGCTCATCGCATAGATGATGCGGCGCTGCACCGGCTTGAGGCCGTCGCCGAGGAAAGGCAGCGCACGGTCCAGCACGACGTACATCGAGTAATCGAGGTAGGCGCGCTCGGCATACTCGCGCAGCGGCAGTTGTTCGAAGCCGTGGAAGACGGGGCGGGCAAGATCGGTCATGCGGGGTTGTTACCTGTGTTCGGAGGCGGCGACGGCCGTCGCCCTCGCAATGCGTTGATTATCCGGATGCGGCCGGAGAAGCCAAGCCACGTGGTGGATCCAGTCCGTGCGCGGCACGAGCCAGATAGCGTCCGGGCGGTACCCCGAAGTGGCGGCGGAACACGGTGACGAAGGCGCTGGAGCTGCTGAAGCCCAGTGCGTGGGCGATATCGGCCACCGCGCGGCCCTCGCTGAGCTGGCGCAGCGCCTCGGCCAGCCGCGCCTGCTGGCGCCAGTGGGCAAAGCTCAACGTGGTCTCTTCGCGGAAATGGCGGGTCAGCGAACGGGTCGACAGGCCCGCCCAGGCCGCCCACTGCGCCAGGCTGCGGTCATCGGCCGGTTCGGCCAGCAGCTGCGAGGCGATCTTCAGCAGGCGCCGGTCGCGCGGCATCGGCAGGTGCATGCGCTGGCGCGGGGCGGCGCGGATCTCGTCCAGCAGCACCTGGATAAGGTGCTGCTGGGGTGCGCTGGCTGTATCGGCGACCGGCCAGTCGCAGACCCGCAGCGCCACCGCCTGCAGCAACGGGGAAATGCCGATCACGCAGGGATCAGCCGGCAGATCGCGGCACAGCGTCGGCGCCAGCACCATGCCCCAGCCCCGCAGCGGCCCATCGATGGCCACCGTGTGCGGTTCGGCAGCAGGCATCCAGCCGGCGGACCCGGGCGCCAGTGACCACGTCCCGTGGCGGGTGCGGGTGGTCAGCAGGCCACTTTCCACGCAGATCAGCTGGGCACGGCCATGGGTGTGCCAGTCCACCTCGTTGGCCAGGCCGGTCGGGCTGTCGATGCGGAAGCCCACCACCGGCAGCCCATCCTCGCGTTCAAACCACTCCAGCGCACTCTCGCGCAGGACCTGCCGGCCCGCCTCGATATCGGGGCCTTGGCGGACGAGGGCCGGTGAAGTTGGCTGGAAACTGTCATTCATTGGCTGGATTGTACTACCAGGCCAACTGCGTACGCCATTAACGTGGCGACCTGCCGATCACGTCACTGCTGCAACACAGCATTCCCAGCCAGATCGAAATATTTCCATTGAGAAATATATTTTTTGGAAGAGAATGCAACGCCATGATCTGTCCTTCCGACTCTCCCCCCAGCTTCGGGCTGTTGTTGCGCCAGGTGCGCGACGGCCTGGTCCGGCAGCTTGATGCCTCGATGGCCGAAGAAGACCTTGGCCTCAACTTCACCCACTACATCGGCCTGAAAGTGCTTGCGCGGATGGCGCCGTGCACCGCCAACGAACTGGCCAAGGCCATCGACCAGGTGCCCAGCGCGGTGACCCGCCTGCTGGACAAGCTTGAGGCGCTGGGCTGTGTTCGCCGTGAAGCGCACGCGCAGGACCGGCGCGCGCTGCAGATCGTACTGACCGAAGAAGGCCGCGCGCTGTGGCTGCGGCTGCAGAAACGTGGCGAAGACGTGATCGATTACGCCTCCCGTGAGCTCAGCGCCGACGAACGCGCGCAGCTGCTCTCCCTGTTGACCCGAATCCGCGACTCCCTGGCGACTCCATGACTCCCATCACTCTCTCTTCCAAATGGCGGCACGGCCGGCCGTTGCTGCTTGCTGGCCTTGCGCTGGCGCTGGCAGCGTGCGCCAGCAGCCGCGGCCTGCAGCCGCAAGGCACCCTGCGCGATGTCGATTCCCTGCACAGCGAGCGCACGCTGGCCGATGCCTCGCTGGGTGCGGCCGGTTTCCCTGCGCGCGACTGGTGGACCGCGCTGGGCGACCCGCAGCTGGATGCCCTGATCAGCGAAGGGCTGGCCAGCCACCCCAGCCTGGAAGCGGCTGACGCACGCCTGCGCCAGGCCCGTTCGCAGGTGGGCGGTGCACGTGCCGACCAGTTGCCGAACCTGTCTGTTTCCGGTGGTTACACCGGCCTGCGCCTGCCCGAGTCGATGCTCGGCGAGGAGACCGGTGGCCATTACGCCGGCAGCGGGCAGGTCGCATTCAATTTCAGCTACGGCGTGGACCTGTGGGGCGGCAAGCGCGCGACCTGGGAAGCGGCGGTGGACAGCGCCCACGCGGCCGCCATCGATGCGCAGGCCGCTCGACTGAACCTTTCGGCCAACATCACCCAGGCGTATGCCGGGCTGGCCTACGCGTGGCAACTGCACGACGTGGCGGCCGAAGAACTGGCGCGCTCGCAGAAGGCGCTGCAGTTGACCCGCCAGCGTCGCGCGGCCGGCATCGACAGCGACCTGCAGGTGCGCCAGGCGGAATCCCGCGTGCCGGCGGCGCAGCAGCAGTTGCAGGCCGCCCAGCAGCAGATCGACGAAGGCCGTACCGCTTTGGCTGCGCTGGTCGGGCAGGGGCCGGATCGTGGCCTGCGGATCGAACGCCCCCATGCGCTTGATCCAATAGCGCTGCAGCTGCCGGGCGTGCTGCCCAGCGCGCTGCTGGGCCGTCGTCCGGACATCGTGGCGGCGCGCTGGCGGGTGGAAGCGGCCGGCAAGCAGATCGATGCAGCCAAGGCAAAGTTCTATCCCAGCCTCAACCTCACCGCGCTGGCCGGGGTGGTCGCCCCGAACGTTGGCGACCTGTTGCAGAGCAGCTCCACCTTCGCCTACATCGGCCCTGCGTTGAGCCTGCCGATCTTCGATGGCGGCCGCCTCCGCGCGGGACTGGACAGCAAGGACGCCGACTACGATCTGGCGGTGGCCACCTACAACCAGCGGCTGGTGGACGCGCTGCACGAGGTGGCCGACCAGGTCAACGCGGTGCGCTCGCTGCAACAGCAGGCGCAGTCGCAGCAGCAGGCGGTGGATACCGCCCGCGCCGCGCATGGCCTGGCCGAACAACGCTACCGCGCCGGCATCGGCGGCTATCTCGACGTGCTGACCGCGCAGTCCACCTTGTTGCAGGCACAGCAGCGGTTGGCCGGGCTGCAGTCGCAACAGGTGCTGTCCTCGGTGCGCCTCAGCCAGGCGCTGGGCGGGGGCTTCGAGCCCTCCGCCGATGACAGCCGCCGCGCCGCCTCCCTTTCCGATTCCTCGCATTCCTGAAGAAGCCTCCCATGAGCCAGACTCCCAATTCCGCGGCCCCCGCCGCTCCCAGCCGCCGCGGCAAGCTGCTGCGCGGACTGCTTGTCATCGTGCTGCTGCTGATCGCTGCGGCCGCGCTGTGGTACTTCATGTTCGGCCGTTGGTTCGAAGAAACCGACGATGCCTATGTCGGTGGCAACCAGGTGCAGATCACCTCGATGATCACCGGCACGGTGGTTGGCATCGCCGCCGATGACGGCATGCGCGTGGAGCGTGGCCAGGTGCTGGTGCAGCTGGATCGGTCCGATACCGAAGTCGCCCTGCAGCAGGCCGAAGCCAAGCTGGCCGGTACCGTGCGCCAGGTACGCGGTCTGTACCGCAGCGTGGAAGGAGCGCAGGCCGAACTCAATGCCCGCCAGGTCACCCTGAAGCGCGCCCGTGATGACTTCGCACGCCGCAAGGACCTGGCGGCCACCGGCGCCATTTCCAATGAAGAGCTGGCGCATGCGCGCGATGAACTGGCCGCTGCCGAAGCAGCCGTGGCCGGTTCGCGCGAGACCTTCGAGCGCAGCCGGGCATTGGTGGATGACACCGTGATCGCCACCCAGCCGGACGTGCAGGCAGCCGCGGCGCAGCTGCGCCAGGCGTGGCTCAACAATGCGCGTGCCGGCATCGTTTCGCCGGTCAGCGGCTACGTTGCGCGTCGTTCGGTGCAGGTGGGCCAGCGCGTGCAGCCGGGCAATGCGCTGATGGCGGTGGTGCCGACCGAGCAGATGTGGGTGGAAGCCAACTTCAAGGAAACCCAGTTGCGGCACATGCGCCTGGGCCAGGAAGTGGAGCTGCGTTCGGACCTGTACGGCGGCGACGTGCGCTATACCGGCCACCTGACCAGCCTGGGCATGGGCACCGGCTCAGCGTTCTCGCTGCTGCCGGCGCAGAATGCCAGCGGCAACTGGATCAAGATCGTCCAGCGCGTGCCGGTGCGCATCGCCATCGATGCCAAGCAACTGGCCGAACACCCGCTGCGCATCGGCCTGTCGATGAAGGCCGAGGTGAGCCTGCGTGACCAGAAGGGCGAAGTGCTGCCCAGCCAGGTCGCTACCGGTTCGGTGTTCGACACCGATGTGTATTCCAAGCAGATGCACGATGCCGACGAGGCGATCCACAGCATCATCCAGGGCAACCTGCCGCAGCGCGCCGACGCGGCCGCAGCGGCCGGCACGAAGGCGACCGCCGCGGTGGGCCAGCAGCCGACCACGCCGCCCCACGCCTCCAAGGCAGGCTGAGTTTCCATGTCTTCCCAAGTCCCTGCCGTGCCCGGTACGCCGGGCCCGCCGGCCGCCCCGGCGACCGGTTTCCTGCCGCCCAACATCGCCCTGTGCACCGCCGGCTTGGCGATGGCCTCGTTCATGCAGGTGCTGGACACCACCATCGCCAACGTGTCCCTGCCGACCATCGCTGGCAACCTGGGGGCCAGTTCGCAGCAGGCCACCTGGGTGATCACCTCGTTCGCGGTCAGCACCGCCATCGCGCTGCCGCTGACCGGCTGGCTCAGCCGCCGGGTCGGCGAGACCAAGCTGTTCGTCTGGGCCACGTTGGCCTTCACCATCGCCTCGCTGCTGTGCGGCCTGGCCCAGAGCATGGGCATGCTGGTGGTGTCACGCGCGTTGCAGGGCTTCGTCGCCGGCCCGATGTATCCCATCACCCAGTCGCTGCTGGTGTCGATCTACCCGCGTGAGAAGCGCGGACAGGCGCTGGCGCTGCTGGCGATGATCACCGTGGTGGCGCCTATCTGCGGGCCGATCCTGGGGGGGTGGATCACCGACAACTACAGTTGGGAGTGGATCTTCCTGATCAACGTGCCGCTGGGCATCTTCGCCGCGCTGGTAGTGGGCAACCAGATGAAGGGCCGCCCGGAGCAGATCGAAAAGCCGAAGATGGATTACGTCGGCCTGGTCACCCTGGTGATCGGCGTCGGCGCGCTGCAGTTGGTGCTCGATCTGGGCAACGACGAAGACTGGTTCAGTTCGCCGATGATCGTCGCGCTGTCCTGCGTTTCGGTGGTCGCGCTGGCGGTGTTCCTGATCTGGGAACTGACCGACAAGGACCCCATCGTCGATCTGCGGCTGTTCCGCCATCGCAACTTCCGTGCAGGCACGATGGCGATGGTGGTGGCCTACGCGGCGTTCTTCAGCGTGTCGCTGCTGATCCCGCAATGGCTGCAGCGTGACATGGGCTACACCGCGATCTGGGCCGGCCTGGCCACCGCGCCGATCGGCATCCTGCCGGTGATCATGACCCCCTTCGTGGGCAAGTACGCATCGCGCTTCGACATGCGCATGCTGGCTTCGGTGGCGTTCGTGTTCCTTTCCTTCACCAGCTTCCTGCGTTCCGGGTTCAACCTGCAGGTGGACTTCCAGCACGTCGCCGGCGTGCAGTTGCTGATGGGCGTGGGCGTGGCGCTGTTCTTCATGCCGGTGCTGCAGATCCTGTTGTCCGACCTGGACGGGCGCGAGATCGCCGCCGGCTCCGGCCTGGCCACGTTCCTGCGCACGCTGGGCGGCAGCTTCGCGGCTTCGTTGACCACCTGGCTGTGGTCACGGCGCACCCAGGTGCACCATGCCGACATCACCGAGCACATATCGGTGTACCAGCCGGGCATCCAGGAGCAGGTGACCGCGATGGGGCAGGGCGACCTGCAACATGGCGCGGCGGCGCTCAATACGATGATCAACCATCAGGCATCGCAGATGGGATTCAACGACATCTTCTTCCTGCTGGGCTGGATTTTCCTGGCCATCATCGCGTTCCTGTGGTTGGCCAAGCCGCCGTTCGGCGCAGGCGCGGGAAGTGCGGCGGCCGCCGGGGGGCACTGATCCGCAATCGAGAACGCCGAGCATTGCTCGGCGTTTTCTTTTGCACGGCGCCATCAAAGCCGAACGCCAGGCATGAAAAAACCCGCTTGCGCGGGTTTGATCATTTTCCGAGTCGTGGTGCCCAGGAGAGGACTCGAACCTCCACGAAGTTGCCCCCGCTAGCACCTGAAGCTAGTGCGTCTACCAATTCCGCCACCTGGGCGACTCAGGAGGAGAATTATGGGGAACGAATTAATTCGTGTCAACACTATTTCTGCATTCCGATGACGCCGCCTCGTCAGTCCTCTACGGCATGCCCGCCGAGGTGCAGCAGCAGGCTCTGCATCGAGCGTGAAAGGCCGTTCCAGCGGACGAAGCACAGGCTCAGCTGGCGGCGCGCCCAGGCATCTTCCAGCGCGATGGCGTGGAAGCCGTAACGTCGCCGATGCTGCCGGCAGATCGAGCGCGGCACGATGCCGATGCCGATACCGTGGCCGACCATCTCGCACACGCCTTCGAAGGTCTTCATGCGGATGCGCGGTGAAAGGCTGCGGCCGAGCGTACGCGCGTTGTCTTCGATGTGTTCCTGCAGCGCGTTGCCATCGGCGAGGGCGACGAAGGTATCGCCCAGTACCTCGGCGAAGCCGATCGCGGTGCGGTGCGCGAGGCGGTGGTTGGGCGGCACGATCAGCAGCAGCGGATCATCGGCCACCGGCTGCAGCTGCAGCGGGGCGCTGTCCACCGCATCGGAGGTGATACCGGCCTCGGCCTGTCCGCCGCGTACCGCGCGCACGATCTCCTTGCTGGTGCGTTCCTTCAGGTCCACGTGCAGGCGCGGTCGCGCAGCCATCCAGGGCGCCAGCCGGCCCGGCAGGAAGGTGGTGAGTGCGCCGGTGTTGGCATACAGATGCAGGGTGCCACGCGCACCGCTGGCGAACTCCTGCAGTTCTTCGCGCAGCAGCGACTGCTGGCGCAGCATCAGCCGTGCATGGTGGGCGAGGGCTTCACCGGCCTCGGTGGTGGTGACCCCGCGCGGGTGGCGGGTCAGCAGGGCGATGCCCGCTTCGGCCTCCATCGTGCGCAGCCGTTCGCTGGTCGAGGCCAGTGCAAGGTGCGCGCGTTCGGCGCCTGCCGTGATGCTGCCGGCTTCAACCACCATCAGGAACAGGCGCAGGTCGGCCAGGTCCATTCGCATATCCGCTGCTCCCTGCCTTCGGCCCAGCCGAAGGCTCGCTCATCCAGGCCGCATTGTGCCGCAGGCGGGTGGCAGGTCCTAATGAGGGAATGAATGATTCGCTCTACTTCTATTTCCTGTTGGTGGTGGTGTTCGTGTTGGCCGGCGTGGTCAAGGGCGTGACCGGGATGGGCCTGCCGACGGTTGCGATGGGCCTGCTGGGCAGCGCGCTTTCACCGGTGGCCGCCGCCTCGATGCTGTTCGTGCCGACGCTGGTCACCAACGCGTGGCAGATCCTGGCCGGGCCGTCGATCGGGCGCATCGTGCGCCGGCTGTGGCCGATGATGCTGGGCGTGGTGGTGGCCACCGTGGCCGGCGCAGCGCTGCTGGTGCGGGTGCAGGCGCGCTGGTCCGGCCTGGCACTGGGCGTGGCGCTGATCGTGTATGCCCTGTACTCGGCGCTCGCGCCGGCCTTCCGCGTGCCGCCGCGAAAGGAGCGCTGGCTGTCGCCGCTGGTCGGTGCGATATCCGGCCTGGTCACCGGCGCCACCGGGGTGTTCGTGATGCCGGCCGTGCCGTACCTGCAATCGCTCGGGCTGGATCGCGATGAGCTGGTGCAGGCGCTGGGCCTGGCGTTCACCGTATCCACGATCTCACTGACCACCGGGCTGCTGGTGCACGGGGCGTTCGGTGTGCAGCAGCTGGGGCTGAGCGCACTGGCGATCGTGCCGGCGCTGGCGGGAATGTGGCTGGGGCAGAAGATCCGCGGGCGGATCAGCGCGCGCGCGTTCCGGCTGTGCTTTCTCGGTTTCCTGCTGCTGCTGGGAATCGAGCTGGTGGTGCGTCCGTGGATCGGATGAGAAGGCAAAAAAAAACCCCGCATCAGCGGGGTTTTTTTCATCGATGGTGCCCAGGAGAGGACTCGAACCTCCACGAAGTTGCCCCCGCTAGCACCTGAAGCTAGTGCGTCTACCAATTCCGCCACCTGGGCATCGAGGGAGCGAATTATGCAGAGGCGTGAAGAGGCTGTCAACCCTGTTTTTCAGGCGTTTCATCGCGCCCAACAAAAAACCCCCGCTTGCGCGAGGGTTGTTTGTTTTGGTGCCCAGAAGAGGACTCGAACCTCCACGAAGTTGCCCCCGCTAGCACCTGAAGCTAGTGCGTCTACCAATTCCGCCATCTGGGCTTGCAGAGCGGGCGATTTTGAACACGAGAGAGGCGCTTGTCAACGGTTTTCCTGAAAAAAGGGCCGCCATTCATTTACACCGGGCCATGACCCGTTCTGCACGCCCGCACCGGCTACCATGGAGGGCGATGAACACCAAAAAACCAAGCAAGGGCGGGAAGAGCTCCCGCACATCGCCGCCCCAGGGCGCCCCCGCCGGATCGCCGAAGGGCCCGAAGAAGAAGAGCCTGCCGCCGTGGATGCCGGAAACCCTGACCGGTGGAGGCGCCGGTGCGGCTGCTGCCCCGCGTGGCGCAGGCCGCCGCGGGCCGCCCCCGTCCGGCCCGCGCGGTCGCCGTCCGTTGCCGCCGCTGGGCGCACCGGTGGATGATCCGCATGCCGCCCGCGAGGCGGAAAAATACGAGCAGCCCATTGCCAGCCGCGAGGCCATCCTGGCTTTGCTTGAACGCTGCGAAGGGCCGCAGACCGCCGAGGAAGTCGGTGCCCGCCTGGGCCTGACCGCACCGGATCGCGCTGAAGCGCTGTCGCGCCGGTTGGGCGCGATGGTCCGCGATGGCCAGCTGGTGCAGAACCGCCGCGGTGGCTTCGCCCCGATCCAGGCGCTGAACCTGGTGACCGGCGTGGTGATCGCCAATCCGGAAGGCTTCGGCTTCCTGCGCCCGGTGGAAGGCGGTGATGACCTGTTCCTGCCACCCTATGAAATGCGCAAGGTCATGCACGGTGACAAGGTGCTGGCCAACGTGACCGGCATCGACCACCGCGGTCGCCGCGAGGGCAGCATCGCCCGCGTGCTTGAGCGCGGCATGACCCGGCTGATCGGCCGCTTCAGCGTGGAGATGGGCATCAATTACGTGGTGCCCGATGACAAGCGCATCCAGCGCAATGTGCAGGTACCGCCGGACCACACCGGTGGCGCGCGCGATGGACAGTTGGTGGTGTGCGAACTGACCCAGGCCCCGGACAGCCGCCGTCCGCCGATCGGCCGCATCATCGCCGTGCTCGGCGACAAGCTGACCGCTTCACTGGTGGTGGAAACGGCCATCCACGGCCACGAACTGCCGTTCGAATTCCCGCAGGAAGTGCTCGATGAAGCCGCCTCGGTACCGCTGGTGGTCGAACCGGCGATGATCGGCAACCGCGTGGACCTGCGCAGCACCCCGCTGGTCACCATCGATGGCGAGGATGCCAAGGACTTCGACGACGCGGTCTACTGCGAACCCAATGCCAACGGCTTCCGGCTGGTGGTGGCCATCGCCGATGTCTCCAACTACGTGCGTCCCGGCACCCCGCTGGATGATGAAGCGCAGAAGCGCGCCACCTCGGTGTATTTCCCGGGCTTCGTGGTGCCGATGCTGCCGGAGACGCTGTCCAACGGCATCTGCTCGCTGATGCCCAAGGTCGACCGCATGTGCTTTGTCTGCGACATGCAGGTGGACCGCGACGGCCAGGTCAGCAGCTCGAAATTCTACGAAGCGGTGATGAACTCGCACGCGCGCCTGACCTACACCCAGGTGTGGCAGGCGGTGGGCGAGGACGATGCCGGCGCCAAGGCGGTGATCGGACCGCTGCTGCCGCAGGTGGAACGCCTGTACCAGCTGTACCACGTGTTGGCCAAAGCGCGCAGCAAGCGCGGTGCGATCGAGTTCGAATCCAGCGAAGTGCGCTTCGTGCTGGACAATACCGGCGAGGTCACCCAGGCCGGCATGCTGATGCGCAACGATGCGCACAAGCTGATCGAAGAATGCATGATCGCCGCCAACGTGGAGGCCGCGCGCTACCTGCTGGCCAACGGCGTACCGGCGCCTTACCGCGTGCATGACAAGCCGCCGGAGACCAAGTTCGCCGACCTGCTGGAGTTCCTGAAGGAATTCAAGCTGAGCCTGCCGCCGTGGTCGAAGGTGGTGCCGGGCGACTACACCAAGCTGCTGAAGAAGATCCGTGATCGCCCCGATGCGGCGCTGCTGGAGTCGGTGTTGCTGCGCAGCCAGAGCATGGCGGTGTACCACCCCGACAACAATGGCCACTTCGGGCTGGCCCTGGAGGCGTACGCGCACTTCACCTCGCCGATCCGTCGCTACCCCGATCTGCTGGTGCACCGTGCAATCAAGCACGCACTCACCGGCGCACGCGCGGACAAGTACCTCTACACCGCGCGCGAGATGGCCGCGCTGGCACTGCAGTGTTCCGAGCGCGAGCGCCGTGCGGACGAGGCCGAGCGCGAGGTGGATGAGCGCTACCGCGCTGCCTGGATGGAAAAGCATGTCGGCGGCCAGTTCGACGGCGTGATCAGTGGCGTCACCAGCTTCGGTCTGTTCGTTGAATTGACCGATTCCAAGGTGCAGGGCCTGGTGCATGTCACCCAGCTGCCGCATGACTATTACAAGTTCGATGCGGTGCGTAAGACGCTCGGTGGCGAGCGTCGTGGCACGAGTTACCGCTTGGGCGACAGCGTCCGCGTACTGGTGCTCAAGGCCAGCATGGAAGAGCGCAAGATCGACTTCCGCCTGGTCGAGCACAAGGGCGAGGAAGAAGAAGCGCCGCGCGCGGCACCGTTGCCCGAGCACGGCAAGCCGGCCAAGCGAACCAAGAAGAAGTACTGAGAAGACGCGGGTAGCGCCGGGTCCTGCCCGGCGTCCGCTGCAGAGGGAGGCGAACACCATGCAGGGCCAACCCGAACACAGCGGCGGCTGCCAGTGCGGTGCCGTCCGCTTCGAAGTCCGCGGTGAGCTGAAGGACAGCTCGATATGCCACTGCCGGATGTGCCAGAAAGCCGTCGGTGCGTACTACGCGCCGTTGGTTTCAGTGCGCGGCGCGCAGTTCAGCTGGACCCGCGGCCAGCCCAGCCACTTCCAGTCGTCCAACCTGGTGCGGCGCGGCTTCTGCAACCAGTGCGGAACCCCGCTCACCTACGACGCGCCGGACGGAATGGCCATCGCCGCCGGGGCCTTCGACCAGCCTGCGCGGCTGCCGCCGGTGCGCCAGTACGGCATGGAAGCGCGGCTGCCGTTCATCGATGCGCTGGGCGCGTTGCCGTCCTCGCGTACCGAGCAGGACGTGGAGTCGCTGGAATTCCTGGCCCGGCTGGTCTCCCACCAGCATCCGGACCACGACACCCCGCACTGGCCCCCGCAGAGTCGCTGAGGTGCCTGCGCCGGCGCGGCCGATGCTCTACCATACCCACCCCCCTTACCGGTCACGCCGAGCATGAGCAGCAAGAGCAGCCAGTGGATTGTCGGCGTCAACGCCGTCGCTTCCTCCATCGAAAACGATGCCGAGAACGTCCGCGAGGTGCTGGTCGAAGCAGGCGCGAAGAACCCGCGGCTGGTCGAGATCGAAGAGAATGCCCGCCGCAAGGGCATCGATGTGCGCAAGGTGAACAGCCAGGCGCTGGACGGTGTCGGTGGGTCGGTGCGTCACCAGGGCGTTGCCGCACGCTATGCCGCTGCGCGCACCTACAACGAAAACGAGCTGGAAGCGCTGGTGGAAGCTGCCGAGGGCAAGGCGCTGCTGCTGGTGCTGGATGAAGTGCAGGATCCGCACAACCTCGGTGCCTGCCTGCGCAGTGCGGCGGCGGCCGGTGCCACTGCGGTGATCATTCCGAAGGACAAGTCGGCGACGGTGAACGCCACCGTGCGCAAGACCTCGGCCGGCGCGGCCGACCGTATCCCGGTGGTCGCGGTGACCAACCTGTCGCGCTGCCTGAAGGACCTGCAGAAGCAGGGTGTGTGGATCTACGGGCTGGCCGGTGAAGCGACCGCCTCGCTGTACGACCTGGACCTGAAGGGCAACATCGCGCTGGTGCTGGGCGGCGAGGCGGACGGCCTGCGCCGGCTGACCCGCGAGAACTGCGACGGGCTGGTCAAGATCCCGATGCCGGGCGAGATCGAAAGCCTGAACGTGTCGGTCGCCACCGGCGTGAGCCTGTTCGAAGTGGTACGCCAGCGCGGCTGAGCCACCGTACCGGTAGCGGGGGGGGGGGGGGGGGGGGGGGGGCCGGGCCTGGAGCCGCTGCCAACGTCGCTTGCGACGGCCCGGAGGGTGTCGGTCAGGACGACCGGCATAGCCATGCTCGGCGAGCGCAGCGGTAACGCAGCAACAGCGTGACGACCAACGGTCGTCACCCACCAGGGCGGGTCGTCACCCACCAAGGCGGAAAGCCTGACGGCCAGCGGCCGTCACTACCGGCGTCAGGAGGACGGCCAGCGGCCGTCACTGCCCGGCTGCGCTGCCTCCCAGTGCTTTGAACAGCGTGACGTCATTGGCCAGCTGGCTCTGCCGCACGCGCGCCAGTGACAGCTCGGCCTGGCGCCGGGTCTGCTGCGCCAGCAGCCAATCGCGCAGGTCGGTCGCACCGACCCGGTACCGCACTTCTTCGGCACGCTCCACCGCCACCGCCTCGTTGAACGAGGCTTGCGATGCGGCCACCTGGATGGCCAGCTGGTCACGTGCGGACAGCGCGTTGTCCACTTCGGAAAGCGCGGTATACAGCGTCTTGCGGAACGTGGTGGCGGCGATCTGGTAGTCCGTGCCGGCCACATCCGTGTCCAGCTGCGCACGCTGCAGGTTGAGGAACGGAAGGGCAAGTCCGGCGCCCAGCGTAGCCACCGGATTGCGCAGCACATCGCCCAGGTTCGGACCGCTGGTGCCGATGCCGCCGTTCAGGCTCAGCGTCGGGTAGTAGCTGGTGGCCGTCACGTGGATCTGCTTGAGGCTGTTGCGCAGGCGCAGTTCGGCCGCACGCAGGTCCGGCCGGCGCGCCAGCAGCTCGGCTGGCAGGCCGGCCTGCAGCGACGGGCTGCTGGCACCGGCCAGGCTCTGCGGCTCCTCCGCCTGCGGCCACGGCTGGCCATCCAGCAGCACGGTCAGCGCGTTGCGTGCCTCCACCCGCTGCTGTTCCAGCGCGGATTGCCCCGCACGTTGGGCTTCAAGGCTTTGCCGGGCCTGGCGCACTTCCATGCCCGATGCCGCGCCGGCATCCAGCCGCGCCTGCACCAGTTCCAGGGTGCGCTGCAGGCGCGCGAGGTCCTCCGCGCCCGCGGCGATGGACTGGTTGAGATAGGCCAGGTTCCAGTAGTAGTTGACCGCATCGCCGATGGCGATCAGCGCGGTGTTCTGCCGGTCTTCCTCGCTGGCCTGCGCCGACCACGCCGCGATGTCACGCTGGGCGCGCAGTCTGCCCCACAGGTCCACTTCCCACTGCAGCGAAACGCCGGTGCTGTAGTCGCCCGTACGCTGCCAGTCCGCACTGCGGTCGATCGGCCGCGCCGTGCTGGTGCTGATGCCGGACAGGGACGGGTCCGGCCACAGCGCATTGCGCGCGAGGCCAGCCTGGAGGCGGGCCCGTTGCACGTTCAGCCCGGCCACGGCGAGGTCGTTGTTGGCGTCCAGTACGCGGCTGACCAGGCGGTCCAGCCCGGCATCACCGAAGCCGGTCCACCAGGCATCGGCGCGTACATCCGGGCGGGGCTGGTCCAGTCCGCTCAGCGGTGCTGCATCGGCCGTGCCGAGGCCGGCGCTGTGGGTGCCATAGCGGGCGGGAACCGCGGCGTCCTGCACCGGGTAGCGGCCCGCTGTGGCGCAGCCGGCCAGCGCGGCGAGCAGCGAACCGGCCAGCAGCAGGCGCGAAGGCATCGAGCAGGAACGGGTCATGGGGATCCTCATTCGCGGGCCAGCGCGTCGACCGGATCCAGCTGCGCGGCACTGCGCGCGGGCAGGAAGCCGAAGGCCACGCCGATCAGGGTGGAACAGGCAAAGGCAGCAATGATGGACCCGGTGGAGAACACCATCTGGAAATCGTTGGAGAACCGGCCGAACGCCCAGCCCAGCGCCAGCGCGAGGCTGACGCCGATCAGCCCGCCCAGCAGGCAGACCAGCACCGCTTCGATCAGGAACTGCTGTCGGATGTCACTCTGGCGCGCCCCCACGGCCATGCGCACGCCGATCTCGCGGGTGCGCTCGGTCACCGACACCAGCATGATGTTCATCACTCCGATGCCGCCGACCAGCAGCGCTATGGCGGCGATCGCCCCGATCAGCAGGGTCATCGTGCGGGTGGTCTGCTCGATGGTCTCGCGGATCTCCGCGCTGTTGCTCAGGAAGAAATCTTCGGTGCCGTGGCGCATCGTCAGCACGTTGGTGATCGCCGCCTGGGCGGCGTCCATCGGCGTATCGTCCTTCACCCGCACGGTGATGCTGGACACATAATTCTGTCCCAGCATGCGCGACATCGCCGTGGTGTGCGGCACCCAGACACTCAGGCTGGTGCTGCCGCCAAAGCCGAAACTCTGCCGCTTCGCCACGCCGACCACGCGCGCCGGTACGTTGCCGAGCAGGATCACCTGGCCGATCGGGTCGCTGTCCGGGAAGAACTGGGTCCTGGTGTTTTCATCGATCACCGCGACCTGCGCCAGTGACTTCACCGCGTCGGTATCGAAGAAGCTGCCACTGACCAGGCTCACCCCTTTCACCCGGAAGAACTGCTCGCCCACGCCGCTCACCGACGCGGTGGCCGACAGGTTGCGGTAACGTGCGGTCACCGAGGTGGAGACGCTGGGCGTGGCGCTGTCCACGTAGCTCTGCCCGGCCAGCGCATCGGCGTCGCTGGCCTTGAGCGTCTGCACCCGCCCCGAACGCATGTCACCGAAGCCACGTCCTGGATAGACATCGATGGTGTTGGTGCCCAGCGAACTGATGTTCTGCAGGATCTGCTGTTGCGAGCCATTGCCCAGTGCCACCACCGACACCACCGAGGCGATGCCGATGATGATGCCGAGCATGGTCAGGAAGGTGCGCAGGCGGTGCGCGTTCATGGCCAGCAGGGCCATGCGGAAGGCTTCGGTGAAGCGGTCGCGGGCCGCACGCCAGCTGTTGCCCTTGCCGGCATCGATGCTCGGCGCGCGCTGCGCACGGTAGGCCGGCGCCTTCTCGTTGATGCGGTCGGCGATGATCTCGCCGTCGCGGATTTCGATGATGCGCTGGGCGTGCTCGGCCACGCTCATGTCGTGGGTGACGATGATGATGGTGTGGCCTTCGGCATGCAGCTCGCCCAGGATGCCCATCACTTCTTCGCCGGAACGCGTATCCAGTGCGCCGGTGGGTTCGTCGGCCAGGATCACCTCGCCGCCGTTCATCAGCGCACGCGCGATGGACACGCGCTGCTGCTGTCCACCGGACAACTGTCCCGGCTTGTGCTGCATGCGATCGCCCAGTCCCAGGCGTTGCAGCAGCTGCACCGCACGCGCGCTGCGCTGTTCGCTCGGGTTGCCGGCATAGATGGCCGGCACTTCCACGTTGCCACGCGCATCCAGGTCGCCGAGCAGGTGGTAGCGCTGGAAGATGAAGCCGAAGTGCTCGCGGCGCAGTTCCGCCAGTTCATCCGGATCCATGCGACCGGTCTCGCGGCCGGCCACCTGGTAACTGCCGCGGGTAGGGCGGTCCAGGCATCCCAGGATGTTCATCAGCGTCGACTTGCCGGAGCCGGACTGGCCGACGATGGCGACCATCTCACCGGCATGGATGTCCAGGTTGACGTCACGCAGCACAGCGATGGTGTCTTCGCCGGCAGGGAATTCGCGGCGCAGGTCGCGCAGTCGCAGCAGCACGGCGGAAGCGGCCGGCGTGCTCATCGGCGTGGCCCGCCGCCGCCCATGCCCGGACCCATGCGCATCCCGGGGGCACGGTTGGACGAGGCCGAGGCGCTGGCCGAGCCGCCTTCGCCGACCACCACGCGCTCGCCTTCGGCCAGGCCGGACAGGATCTCGGCATTGGCGCCGTTGTTGATCCCCACCTTGACCCGGCGCGGCTGCGGCTGGCCGTCTTCACCGACCACGCGCACCACCTGCTGGCCATCACGGGTCTTCGGCCCCAACGCGACCGATGGCACGGTCAGCGCATCCTTGGCCTGCTTCAGCAGTACCGAAACCTGCGCGGTCATGTCGATGCGCAGGGTGCCATCGGGGTTTTCAACGTCGAACAGCGCGTTGTAGTAGACCGCCGTGCTGGAACTCGAACTGGACGAACTGCTGGAGCTGGAAGCGCTCTCGTTGGCGATCGATGCCGGCGCCGGATTCACCTGGCGCAGCGTGGCGTGGTACCTGCGGTCCGGTTCGCCCAGGGTGGTGAAGTACACCGGCATGCCCGGCTTGATCTTGACCACGTCGGCTTCGGAGATCTCCGCATTCACCGTGACCAGGTCCAGCCGCGCGAGCATCACGATGGTCGGTGCGGTCTGGTTGGCATTCACGGTCCGGCCTTCTTCGGTCACCACCGCCACCACGGTGCCATCCATCGGCGCGGTGATGCGGGTGTAGGCCAGGTCGGCACGCGCGGTGGCGACTTCGGTTTCGCTGCCCTTGATCTGCGCCTGGTTGGCCTGGATCTGCGCGCGGGCGGTCTTCAGCGCGGCTTCGGCCGCGTCGTATTCCTGCCGCGACGTGGCTTCGGCGGCGAGCATCTGCTGCTGGCGGGCGAAGTCCAGTTCGGCCTGGCGCAGGCTGGCCTGCTGTACCGCCAACTGCGCGCGCTGCTGCTGCAGGGTGGCTTCGGCCTTGAGCACAGTGTTCTGCTGGGTGGTGGCGTCGATCTCAGCGATCAGCTCGCCTTCCTTCACCGTATCGCCGAGCTGGACCTTCAGCGAGCGCACCTGGCCGGAAGCCTGCGCGCCGACGCTGACCAGCCGGTAGGCGTCGATGACCCCGGTGGCGTCCACCGTCTGCTCTACGTCGGCGCGGGTCACCGGGGAGGTGGCCAGCGTCGGTGCAGCCGGCTTGCGCAGCAGCCACCAGGCAATCGCGGCGAGCAACACGATGACCAGCAGGGACAGCAACAGGCGACCGCGGCGGGTCTTGGGCAGCAGGCGGAAATTCACGGTGGGGTGTACTCGACAGGCCGTCCAGCGGCATCGTGTTCATTGTGCGAACCGTTTGCCTGCAGGCTCAATCCTCAAGATGTGTCCGTGTGTAACATGGCGGCATCAAGCGTGTTTCACCGTGTATCGCGTCTGCCACTGGATACACTGCAACGCATTGGCCCGAGTGCGGTTCAGCTGCCGACAGGGGATGATGCCGCCATGGAGACCACCCACCCGATGCACCGCCTGCTCATCGTCGATGACGACAACGACATCCGCAGCCTGCTGGCCGAGCAGCTCGGTCGCGCCGGCTACCAGGTCAGTACCGCCGCCGATGGCGCGGGCATGCGCCAGGTACTGGAGCGCGAGCATGTCGACCTGATCGTGCTGGACCTGAACCTTCCTCGCGAGGATGGGCTGACCCTCTGCCGCGACCTGCGCGCACGCTCGGCCACGCCGGTGATCATGCTCACTGCACGCGCCGAACCCATCGATCGCGTGCTGGGGCTGGAAATGGGGGCCGACGATTACCTGGCCAAGCCGTTCGAACCGCGTGAGCTGCTGGCGCGCATCCGCAACGTGCTGCGCAGGACCGAAGCGTTGCCGGCCAACCTGGAGCCGCTGGCGATCCGCCGTGCGCGCTTCTCGCGCTGGATCTTCGACCTTGAACACCGCCATCTGGTCGATCCCGATGGTCGCGTGGTGGTGCTGTCCGGTGCTGAGTTCCGCCTGCTGCGGGTATTCGTTGGGCACGCCAACAAGGTGCTCTCGCGCGAACAGCTGGTCGCCCTCAGTACCGGGCGCAACTACGAATCCCAGGACCGCGCGATCGACCTGCAGGTCAGTCGCCTGCGCAACAAGCTGGCCGACGACGGTGGCCCTGATGGCCTGATCAAGACCGTGCGCAACGAAGGCTATGTGCTGGCTGCGGCGGTGACGCTGGAATGAGCCGGCTGCGCCGCTTCCTGTCTTCGATGGTGGGCCGGCTGTTCGTGATCCTGCTGCTGGGCATGGGCGTGGCGGCGATCGGCGCGACCTTGCTGGCCGGCGCCAAGCGGCAGCAGGAGTTCGAACGGCAGAACCTGACCCGCATCGCTGACCGCCTGCAGGGCTACGTGAACCTGCTGGACGGCAATCCGGAACTGCGCGAGCGGCTGCTGGCGGCGGGCGGTCCGAGCGTGCGCGTGCTGCTGCCCGGTGCCCGCCAGGGCAGGGCGGACAGCGCGTTGATGGACGTGCTGGCGGCGCGCCCCGGTCCGGTGGCCAGTGCGTCGGTGCATTTCACGTCCTTCCGGGCCTGCCTGCCGCGCATGGAAGACCTGCTGCCGCCGCCGCAGGACAAGGACAAGCACCGCAACCGGCCGCCGCGCGAGCGCGATCCGGCCTTCATCCCACCGCGTTGCCGCGCAGTGCAGTTGACCCTGTCCGATGGCACCGCGCTGGCGCTGGCGCTGGAATCGCCTGCAGTGGCGCACAACGGCGTGCTGGCGGTGGATCCGCTGTTCCTCAGCCTGCTGGTGCTGGCCATCGCCGTGCTGGCGTATGCCGTCGCGCGGATGGCCAGTGCGCCGCTGCAGCGGTTGGCCAGCGCTGCGCAGGAGCTGGGACAGGACCTGCACCGCGAGCCGATGCCGGTTACCGGGCCGCTGGAGGTCCAGCGCGCCGCCGAGGCCTTCAATGCCATGCAGCAGCAACTGCAGCGGCACCTGGCCGAGCGCACCCACATGCTGGCGGCGATCACCCATGACCTGCAGACGCCGGTCACGCGCTTGCGCCTGCGGCTTGAGAACGTGGAAGACGAAGCCCTGCGCGAGCGCCTGGTCGCTGACCTGGCGGCCATGCAGGCGCTGATCCGCGAGGGGCTGGAGCTGGCGCGCAGCGCCGAAAGCGCGGAACAGCGGGCGCCGCTGGACCTGGATTCGCTGCTGGAAAGCCTGGTGGAAGATGCCGTGGAAGCTGGGGCCGACGCCCGCTTCGATGGCGGCTGTGGCGCGGTGCTGATGCTGCGGCCGCTGGCCATGCGCCGCCTTTTCAGCAACCTGCTGGACAACGCGCTGATGTACGGGCAGTCGGCCAGTGTGCGGGCCGAACGGGATGGCAAGGGCGTGCGGGTGCGCATCAGCGATCAGGGCCCCGGGCTGGCCGACGACGAGCTGCGCAGCGTGTTCGATCCCTTCGTGCGGCTGGAAACCTCGCGTTCGCGGGAAACCGGCGGGGCCGGACTGGGCCTGACCATCGCCCGCGCCCTGGCCGGCAAGGACGGCGCCCGGGTGAGCCTGGAGAACCGCGCAGGCGGCGGTCTGGATGCAGTCGTTTACTGGCCCGCGCCGGTGATGGCCGCCTCGCGCGGCGGGGCTTGACACAGGCGGGCGCGGATTTGCCTATGATGCGCATACCTTCCCAGCGTCAACCCGATGAACCAGATCGATCCCGCCTCTGCCCGCAAGGGCGCACGGCGCACTTGCGTGCGCGTGCGTCGGTGCCATCGTATGCCGGGAGCTGACGCGCTGCGATGAGGCACCGGGGGATTCAAGCCATCGCGCGGCGGCGCGATGGAGACGTGGCCGGCTTGCGGCGCCTGGCGCTTTACGTGCTGCTGGGGCTGCTGATGCTGGTGGGCTGCCTGCCGGCATCCGCGCACGGCGGCGGCGCGCCGCCGCTGCGCGACTACGCCATCGATGTATGGACCTCACGCAATGGCCTGCCGCACAACTCGCTGCGCGACATCGCCCAGACCCCCGAAGGCCACCTGTGGTTCGCCACCTGGGAAGGCCTGGTGCGTTACAACGGCCTGGATTTCACCGTCTTCGACCGCAGCACGCGCCCCGGCCTGCGCGACAACGGCGTGGGCTCGCTACTGGTGGACCGGCAGGGCGGGCTGTGGATCAGCGATTCGCGCGGCAACATCACCCGGCGTTCGACCGATGGCCAGTGGGACGTGTGGCAACGCCAGCAACACACTCCACAGGTGCTGATCCAGGCGATGCAGATGGACAGCCATGGCCGCCTGTGGCTGTTGTTCGAAGGCAAGGGGATCGGCTATCTGGGGCCGGACGGGAAGATGGTCTACGAGGCGCCACCGAAGGATCTGCCGTTCGCGCTCAACTTCACCAAGCTGGTGGTCGATGCGCAGGACCGGGTCTGGATCGGAACCCTGGACGGCCTGGTGCTGCGCGATACCGATGGCACGCTCAAGCGCGCGCCAGCCGCCTGGGGCGTGGGTAGCGGTCTGGTGTGGCCCTACCGCGCTCCCGATGGGGTGCTGTGGATCGTCGGCGGGGAGAGCCTGTACCGGTTGCAGGACGATACACCGCACCTGGTCCATCGTCTGCCAGGGCAGATCCACCTGACCGCCATGCTGCAGGATCGCCACGGCGATCTGTGGCTGGGTACGGAGAACCAGGGCCTGCTGCGCATTTCACAGCACGGACTGGAGCGCCTGCCGGCGGGCCTGAACCTGCCCGGCGGGCGGGTGGTGAGCCTGCGCGAGGATGCCGAAGGCAGCATCTGGGTCGGCGCCAATGGCGGGCTGTACCGGCTGCGCGAAACCCTGTTCGCCAGCTACACCGAGCGCGACGGCCTGAGCGGTGACTACGTGCGCACGGTGCTGGAAGATGCGCAGCGCACGCTGTGGGTCGGCAGCGCCAGCGGCCTGGACCGGCGCGGCGCGGACGGTCGTTTCGCACCGGTCATCCTGCATAACCGGGGCGGCAAGCCCCCATCGGTGCTGAGCCTGGCACAGGGCCGGGACCGCGCTGTATGGGTAGGCACCTTCGGTGACGGGGTGATGCGGCTGGACGAAAGCGGGCATCCCGAACGCACCTATGACAGCGTCGACGGGGTGCCTATCGGCAACATCCGCGCGATCAGCATCGATGCGCAGGGCGTGGTGTGGGCCGGTACCCAGAGGGGCGTGGCACGCATCGATGAGAACGGTGCCAGCCTGCCGCGCATGGAAGGCATGCCGACCGCATTGATCACCGCGCTGGCCCACGATGCCGCCGGCAACCTGTGGATCGGCACCATCGAAGGCATCCGCGTGCTGCGCGGCGACACCGTGCAGTACATCGACCTGGCCGGACTGGGCGGGGGGCGCAGTGTGTTCGGCTTCCAGCAGATCGGCGATGCGATGTGGATCAGCAGCGACCGCGGTCTCTATCGCTACCAGCAGGGCGTGCTTTCGCGCGTCGGGCTGGAGCAGGGCATGCCGGTGGATACCGTGTTCCAGCTGGTGCCGGACAAAGTGGGCAACGTCTGGATCAGCAGCAACCGCGGCGTGCTGCGTACCGACATGGGCATGCTCAACGAAGTGGCCGACGGCCGCGCCGCGCGCCTGGACGTGGAGCGTTACAACGAAATCGACGGGATGGCGAACTCGCAGGCCAACGGCAGTTCCGGGCCGGCGGCGCTGTTGCGCCAGGACGGCACCTACTGGGTGGTGACCGCCGGTGGCTTGAGCATGGTTGATCCGCTGCGGCTGCAGCGCTTCCGCGAGCGGCTGGCGCCGCCGGCGGCGATCGAGAACGTGCAGGTGGACGGCGCACCGATCCATTGGGAAGGCAGCGAGCGCAATCGCATCGAAGGCGGGCGACGGCTGGCGGTGAGCTTTGTCGGCTTGAGCTACCTGATGTCCGAACGGATCCGCTACCGCACCCGGCTGGACGGACTGGACAGTGGCTGGGTGGAGCGCGGGCAGCAACGCAGCGTGGAGTTCATCGGCCTGCCGCCAGGCGATTACACCCTGCATGTATCGGCGGCGCATCCAGGCGGTGCCTGGAGTGACAGTGAAGCGGTGTGGTCGTTCACCATCGAGCCGTTCTGGTGGCAGCGGCACAGCGTGCAGGCGGTGGCGGCGCTGCTGCTGCTGGCCGCGCTGATCGCCCTGTACCGTTTCCTGATCAACCGCTACAAGACCTCCAATATCCGCCTGGCGCGCATGGTGGACGAGGCCACGCGCGACCTGCAGGCGCAGACCGTGCACCTACAGGCGTTGAATTCAGAGAAGAGCGACCTGGTGGACCGGCTGGCACTGCAGTCCGAGGCGTTCGAACGCCAGGCCCGCGAAGATGCACTGACCGGCCTGCCGAACCGCCGCGCCTTCGACGAAACGATGGCGCGTGACTTCGCCCGTTCGCAGCGCAGCGGGCATCCGCTGTGCTTGGTGGTGCTTGACGTGGATCACTTCAAGAACGTCAACGACCGCCATTCGCACAGCGTGGGCGACGCGGTGCTGGTCGAGGTGGCGCAGGTGCTGGCCTCCGCCTGCCGCGATTCGGACCTGCCTGCGCGCACCGGCGGTGAAGAGTTCGCCCTGTTGCTCAACGACACCCGGCTGGAGGAAGCGGCGCAGGTCTGCGCTCGCCTGCACGGGCTGTTCCACGACCATCCGGACTGGGCCGGGATCCCGGACCTGCGGGTCACCTTCAGCGCCGGCCTGGTGGAGCTGGACCCGGCCGACCGCACGCCCAAGCTGCTGTACCAGCGCGCCGACCGCGCGCTTTACCGCGCCAAGAGCGACGGCCGCGATCGCACAAGCATCGGCTGACCCATTCGGGTCAGCCGATGCTCGTCCACGTGGGTGACGACCGGTGGTCGTCACGCTTCCAACGCAGCTCAGCGCGGCCAGGCATTGGCGATCGTGCAGAACAGTTTGGCGGTCTGCTCGGTGTCATACACCGCGCTGTGCGCCTCTTCGGCATCCCAGCCGAGTCCTGCCGCAGTGGCGGCGCGGGCCAGTACGGTCTGGCCGTAGGCGATGCCGGCCATGGTCACCGTGTCGAACACGCTGAAGGGATGGAACGGGTTGCGCTTGTGGCCCACGCGCTCGACCGCAGCGTTGACGAAACCCAGGTCGAAATGCGCGTTATGGCCGACCAGGATCGCGCGCTGGCAACCGTACTTCTTCATCGCCGCACGCACCGGGGTGAAGATGTGGTCCAGCGCGTGTTTCTCTTCCTTGGCCAGCCGGAACGGGTGGTCCAGGATGATGCCGGTGATCTCCAGCGACTTGGGATCGATCTCCAGGCCCTCGGCCGGCACTACGTGCGCGCTGGCCGTCTGGCCCGGGTACAGCAGCCCGTTGTCGTCCATTTCGATGGGAACGGCCGCGATTTCCAGCAGGGCATTGCGTCGGCAGTCGAAGCCGCCGGTTTCCACGTCCACCACCACCGGCAGGAAGCCGCGGAAGCGCTGCGACATCGCACGGTGCGTGGCAGGAGGCGGGGCAGGGGCGTCGACGGGCGGGGGCAGCGGGGTGTCAGTCATACCCGAATTCTAACAGAGGCCGCCGGTCGCCCCCTCCAGGGGCATGAACGAGGAAAGCCGAGCAGGGCTCGGCTTCCGGGCACTGCCACGCCGGGGGGATCACTCCGCCGCGCTGGAGGTCTCGTCGCGCTTCTCGCGCGGCGGCAGCGGCTGTTCGCCATGCACCAGGAACCAGACGTTCTCGGCGATGTTGGTGGCGTGGTCGCCGACCCGTTCCAGGTTCTTGGCCATGAACAGCAGGTGGGTGCAGGGGGTGATGTTGCGCGGGTCTTCCATCATGTAGGTCAGCAGCTCGCGGAACAGCGCGGTGTACTGCGCATCCAGGCGGGCGTCGTCCTCGCGCAGCGCCAGTGCCGCTTCCACATCGTTGTCCCGGTAGGCCTCGATGGCCCGGCGCACCTGCACCGCAGCCAAGCGGCCGAGTGCCCGCAGGCCCTGGATCTGCGGCAGGGGCGGCACCTTGCCCAGCGCGATGGAGCGCTTGGCCACGTTGGCGGCATAGTCGCCGATGCGTTCGATGTCGGCCGGGATGCGCAGGCCAGCGAGGATCTCGCGCAGGTCGCGCGCCATCGGGCCACGCAGCGACAGGCGCATGACGTCGTGGCTGATCTGCTGTTCCAGCGCGTCGATGGCCTCATCATTGGCGATGATGCGGCGGGCGGCATTCTCGTCGCGCTTCTCGATCACGTCCATCGACGCCTCGAGCTGCGCCACGGCCATCTCGCCCATGCGCACGATTTCGGCGACCAGGCGCTGCTGCTCTTCGTCGTAACTCTTGACGATGTGGTCGTTGGGAAGGTTCATGTCTATGCTCTCGAAAAAGGGCGTGCGGCGGATCAGCCGAAGCGGCCGGTGATGTAGTCTTCGGTCTGCTGCTTGCTGGGCTGCGAGAAGATCACCTCGGTCCGGTCGTGCTCGATCAGGTCGCCCAGGTACATGAAGGCGGTGTAGTCGGAAACACGCGCGGCCTGCTGCATGTTGTGGGTCACGATGACGATGGTGTAATCGTGCTTGAGCTCTTCCACCAGCTGTTCGATGCGGCTGGTGGAGATCGGATCCAGCGCGGAGGTCGGTTCGTCCAGCAGCAGCACGTCCGGGCGCAGGGCGACGGCGCGTGCGATGCACAGGCGCTGCTGCTGGCCACCGGACAGGCCCAGCGCGCTCTGGCCCAGCTTGTCCTTCACTTCGTCCCACAGCGCGCCCTGGCGCAGCGCATGCTCGACGCGGTCGTTCATGTCCGCCTTGGACAGTTTTTCGTGGTGGCGGATGCCGTAGGCCACGTTCTCGAAGATGGTCATCGGGAACGGCACCGGCTTCTGGAACACCATGCCGACCTTGCTGCGCAGGCGGTTCATCGGGTACTTCGGCGACAGGATGTTCTCGCCATCCAGCAGCACCTCACCACGCGCTTCCAGCTTCGGGTACAGCGCGTAGATGCGGTTGAAGATGCGCAGCAGGGTCGACTTGCCGCAGCCGGAAGGGCCGATCAGCGCGGTGACGCGCTTCTCCGGCACTTCGATGTCGATGCTCTTCAGGGCATGGAACTTGTCGTAGTAGAAGTCCAGTCCACGCGCGGCCAGCTTGACCGGCGCCGGGGTGGCAAGCGATTCATGCGAGGCCGGGACCACGATGCGCTGCATCGGCACGGCGTTGGAAAGATCGTTCATGGCAGTGTCCGCGGAAAGGTCAGTCATGGGAGATACGGTTGCGCAGCAGGATGCCGCGTGCGCTCAGGCTGATAAGGAGCACGAAGACGGTCAGCACCAGCGCGCCGGCCCAGGCCAGCACCTGCCAGGATTCGTACGGGCTGCCGGCGAACTGGTTCATCACCACCGGCACCGAAGCCATCGGCTGGAACACGTTGCTGCTCCAGTACTGGTTGCCGAAGGCGGTGAACAGCAGCGGGGCGGTCTCGCCGGAAATGCGTGCCAGCGCCAGCAGGATGCCGGTGACGATGCCGGCCGAGGCGCTGCGGTACAGCACCTGCACGGTGACCTTCCACTGCGGGATGCCCAGCGACAGCGCCGCTTCGCGCATCTGCGAAGGCACCAGGCGCAGCATCTCGTCGGTGGTGCGTACCACCACCGGCAGCACGATGAAGGCCAGTGCCAATGCACCGGCGAAGGCGGAGAAGCTGCCTCCGGTCTGCATCACGAACAGCGTGTAGACGAACAGGCCCAGCACGATCGACGGGGCCGACAGCAGGATGTCGTTGACGAAACGGACCACCGTGCCAGCCTTGCGGAAGTTGCCGTACTCGGCCAGCCAGGTGCCGGCCAGCACGCCCAGCGGGGTACCGATGCCGATCGCCATGGCGCACATCACCGCACTGCCGTAGAAGGCATTGGCCAGGCCGCCTTCCTGCATCGGCGGCGGGGTCATCTGGGTGAACAGCGCCCAGTTGATGCCCGGCAATCCCTTGGAAAACAGCGTCCACAGGATCCAGCCGAGGAAGAACAGGCCGAACAGCGCGGTGACGACGGACAGCAGGATCGCCACGACGTTGCCGATGCGGCGGCGCAGATACAGCGATTCAGTGGCAGTGGACATCAGTTGCCCTCCTTGCGGGACAGGCGCATCAGCATCAGGCGGGCGATGGCGAGCACCACGAAGGTGACGATGAACAGGACGAAGCCGAGCAGCAGCAGGGCGGAACGGTAGGTCTCGGTGGCTTCGCCGAAGTCATTGGCGATCAGCGCGGCGATGGTGGTGCCTGGCTCCAGCAGCGAAGGCGACAGGCGCACGCTGTTGCCGATCACGAAGGCCACCGCCATGGTCTCGCCAAGGGCGCGCCCCAGGCCGAGGAAGATGCCGCCGATCACCGCCGAGCGGGTGTAGGGCAGCACGATGTCCCAGCTGACTTCCCATTTGGTCGAACCCAGCGCATAAGCCGATTCCTTAAGGCGGGTCGGTACGGTCAGGAACACTTCGCGCATCACCGAAGAGATGAAGGGAATGACCATGATGGCCAGCACGAAGCCGGCGGTGAGCATGCCGATGCCCAGCGGCGGACCCTGGAACATCGGGCCGATGATCGGCCATTCGCCCAGGGTTTCATTGAGGAAGGGGGTTACGTACTCGGTCATCACCGGCACCAGCACGAACAGGCCCCACATGCCGTAGATGATCGAAGGAATGCCGGCCAGCAGTTCGATGGCCGTACCGACCGGGCCGCGCATCCAGCGCGGGGCGACTTCGGTCAGGAAGAAGGCGATGCCGAAGCTCACCGGTACGGCGATGACCATGGCGATCAGCGCGGTGACCAGGGTGCCGTAGATCGGTGCCAGCGCACCGAATTTGTTCTCCACCGGATTCCATTCGGAGGAGTAGAAGAAGCTCAGGCCCTGCGCTTCCAGGGCGTGGCGTCCGCCCCACAGCATGGACAGCGCGGCGCAGGCCAGCGCGGCCAGGACGAAGATGACGGTGCCGACCAGCACCCATCGGAACAGGCGGTCATTGCGGGCGTCACGCGCATCACGCGTGGAAGGTACGGCGGCAGGCTGTGCGATGGCATTCATGGGATAGGCGACGCGGCCAGTTGGGGGCGGGGTGACGCGGTACTCGAAAGGACGGTGCCCGCGCGGGGCGGGCACCGTGCCGGCATCACTTCAGTTCAGTACCCCAGTAGGCTTCGATCTGGGTGACCAGCTCGGCCGGCAGCGGCACGTAGTGCAGCTCGTTGGCCTGCGCCTGGCCGTTTTCGAAGGCCCACTTGAAGAACGCCAGTGCGTCCTGGTTGCGCTTGGCATCCTTGGGCTGCTTCTGCATCAGCATGAAGTTGGTGGCGGTGATCGGCCATGCCTGCTCACCCGGTGCATTGGTGATGACCAGGTTGAAGTCCTTGGCGCTGGCCCAGTCGGCGCTGGCGGCAGCGGCGGCGAAGGTTTCAGCGCTCGGCTGCACCCAGGTGCCGGCCGCGTTCTGCATGGAGGTGTATGGCATGCTGTTCTGCAGGGCGTAGGCCAGTTCGACATAGCCGATCGAGCCCTTGATCTGCTTCACGTACGAAGCCACGCCTTCGTTGCCCTTGCCACCCACGCCGTCCGGCCACTGCACCGAAGTGCCTTCGCCGACCTTGCCCTTCCAGTCCGCGCTGACCTTGGACAGGTAGTTGGTGAAGTTGAAGGTGGTGCCCGAACCATCGGAGCGGTGCACCAGGGTGATCTTGCCTTCCGGCAGGGTCACGCCCGGGTTGGCGGCGACGATGGCCGGGTCGTTCCAGGTCTTGATCTTGCCCAGGAAGATGTCGGCCAGCAGGGCGCCGCTCAGGCGCAGCTTGCCCGGCTCCAGGCCTTCGATGTTGACCACCGGCACCACGCCGCCGATGGCCGACGGGAACTGCGCCAGGCCGGACTGGGCCAGCTCTTCGCTGCTGAGCGGCTTGTCCGACGAACCGAAATCAACGGTGCCTGCCTTGATCTGGGCGATGCCGCCGCCGGAGCCGATCGACTGGTAGTTGATCTTGGCGCCGCTGGCCGCGTTGTAATCGGCCGACCACTTGGACACCAGCGGGAAGATGAAGGAAGCGCCGGCGCCGGAGACTTCGGCGCTGACCTTGTCACCGGCGGCCGGGGCCGCGGCAGTGGAACCATCGGCCGGCTGCTGGGCGGTCGGCGCTTCGTTGCCGCCGCAGGCCGACAGCCCGAGGGCAATGGCCAGGGAAAGGGTGGCCAGGCCGGCCTTCTGCAGTTTCATGCGTCACTCCATAGCGGTAGGTTGCCGGTCTGTCCGGCGGTTGCGGCTATGAAATGATGTTTTTGTTACAGCCTGATGACGCAGGTCACGAACACCCGCCACGTCACCATATGACGGGCCTTTCACACCCCCACGCCAGCGCCCGCTTCCCGCGCGGGCGACCAGAACTGCGCGGCTTCTGCTCTTCGCTCCCCCCCCCACCGCGCCCGCAGTCTGTCAGGAGTGGGCGAAGGGAGCTGGGCAGGACTCTGTGAGGCAGGAGCCGAACAGAAGCCTACAAGGACGTACTTGCGGCGTGTCCTGCCCAGCTCCCTTCGCCCACTCGCCCGAGCGTGCCTGCCAAAGACCGGGCGCAAAAAAAAACGCGCAACCCTGGAAAGGTCACGCGCCCCGGACGGGGCCGGCGGAGGGAGAGAGTCCCCGCCGGCCCCATGTCGTGATGGATCAGTACTTCAGGTTCTGCGTCCAGTACGTTTCGATCTGCTGCACCAGGCTGTCCGGCAGCGGCACGTAGTCCAGCTGCTTGGCCTGGTTGTCGCCGCTCTTGTAGATCCAGCGGAAGAAGTCCTGGGTCGCCTTCGCATTGGCCACGTTGCGCGGCTGCTTGCGCACCAGGATGAAGTTGGTGGCGGTGATCGGCCAAGCCTGGGCGCCCGGTGCATTGGTCATCACCAGGTAGAAGTCCTTGGCGTTGGCCCAGTCGGCGCTGGCGGCAGCGGCGGCGAAGGTGGTGTCCGACGGCTGCACGACATTGCCGGCGGCGTTCTTCATCGAAGCGTAGGACATGCGGTTCTGCAGTGCGTAGGACAGTTCGACGTAGCCGATGCCGCCCTTGATCTGCTTCACGTAGGCAGCGACGCCTTCGTTGCCTTTGCCGCCGATGCCGGCCGGCCACTGGACCGAGGTGCCTTCACCGACCTTGCTCTTCCACTCCGGGCTGACCTTGGACAGGTAGTTGACGAAGTTGAAGGTGGTGCCCGAACCGTCCGAACGGTGGACGATGGTGACCTTCGCCGCCGGCAGGGTCAGGCCCGGGTTCAGCGCGGCGATGGCCGGGTCGTTCCAGGTCTTGATCTTGCCCAGGAAGATGTTGGCCAGGGTGGCGCCATCCAGCTTCAGCGCGCCCGGGGCGATGCCGGCCACGTTGATCACCGGCACCACGCCGCCGATCACCGAGGGGAACTGGGCCAGGCCTGCAGCAGCCAGTTCTTCCGGCTTCAGCGGAGCATCGGAGGAACCGAAGTCGACCGTGGCGGCCTTGATCTGCGCGATGCCACCGCCGGAACCGATGGACTGGTAATTGACCTTCTTGCCGGTGGCGACGGTGTAATCGGCCGACCACTTGGACATCACGGGGAAGATGAAGGACGCGCCGGCGCCGGTCACATCAGCGGCGTTGGCGGCGAAGACGGACGACGCGGCCAGGATGGCGACGGCGGCGCGCGACTTGAAGGCGTGGATCACGGGGATGGCTCCTGGGTGGTGGACGGGTGAGTACCCGTCGTGTCGCTGCACATTCCATAACGATTGCGTGACACCAGCGCGACTGTCACATGACGCATCCATGACAGCGTAAAAAACCGACCAGACGGCGGTAAGGTGCCCACAAACGCAGAAGGGCACGGCGCAATGCCGTGCCCTCCACGATCAGCTGATTGCAACTACGGGTCTTACCAGAAGAACTGCAGGCGTGCTTCCAGGATGTTCGGGTCGTCATTGACGAAGCCACGCACGCTGGAGCTGTACTTCTGGCTGTCCACCATCACGTAGTTCAGGGCGAACTTGGTGTTGGAGCGCCAGTAGTAGTTCACGCCCACGGTCCAGATATCCATCTTGCCGCCGAGCACGCCGTCCACGATCGGCGGACGACCGGCGACCGGGTTGGCGCTCAGGTTGCCGTCGTTGAGGTCCATGTGGTCATAGCGTGCGCCAAGCTGCCACATGCCGCTGGCGGGGTTGTCCGGCAGGCCGGTGCCCGGCACGCCGCCCTTGTAGCCCCAAGTCTCACCGGTGATGTTCCACAGGCCGCTGACATAGAAACCATCGCTGGTGTAGTTGTCGTTGGCCATGCGCTTGGCCTTGCTGCTGTAGTACTCACCCTGCGCCTTGAACGGGCCACCGATGTACATCGCTTCCACGCCCAGGGTGGTGACGTTGTCGGTGTCGACCATGTTGCCGCTGTCGATCAGGCGCACGGTGGCGAGGTCGGCATTCGGACGGGCACGCACGCGCAGGGTGTCCGCGTCGGTGTCATAGGCCACGTAGCTCAGGCCGAAATGCAGCACCTGGCCCTTTTCGTTGATCGGGGCGAAGGTGCCGCGTGCGCCGTAGCCACTGCCGTGGGCGAGGTTGCGGGTCAGTTCGCGACCGAAGGCGCTGGCGGTCACCGACCAGTTGTCCTGGCCGTAGCCCCAGGCACCGCCGAGGCGACGCGCCACGGCGTAAGTGTTGGTCACTGCGGCCTTGGAGATGAAGTCGTTGTTCTTGGTGCTGGAGAGTTCTTCCAGGCTGTTGGGCTGCTTGTACTGGCCCAGCTGGATGAAGTGGCTGCTGTTGCCGCCCAGCTTGTACTTGATGTTGGTGTCGAGGAACTTGTCGGCCTTCGCGTCGTAGCCGACCACCCATTCCACGTTGCCCGGGCCCTTGCCCTTGAGCACCAGTTCGGCACGACGCAGCTCGAACTCGCTGTCCTTGCCGTTGGCTGCATCGCCGCCGTTGAGGTCGGCTACATCGTTGTCGAACCAGTTGCCATCGGCCTGGACCAGGCCTTCGAAGGTGATCTCCGAGCCGCCGATCACATCGATGGCCACTTCAGCGTGGGCGGCCGGGACGAACAGCGCAGCCGCAACGGCCGCAGTGAGAAGTTGGCGATGCAGTTTCATGGAGAAAGTAGCCTTGCAGGCAGGTGGGAAGATGCGCGCAGGCTAGATCGTGAAGATTGCGTAAATATGACAGTTTGCGAACGCGTGTCGGCCGCCACGGCCTTTGCCGGGGCGGAGGGCCCTTATCAGGCCCGATCCATATGACGGCAGGATTGCGTCGGGATGGCAGGGCGCGCACTGGCTTCAGGCGCTTTGCGTCTTGTCCTTGAAGCGGCACAGATCGCGGATCACGCACTGCGGGCAGTCGGGCTTGCGCGCCTTGCACACATAGCGCCCGTGCAGGATCAACCAGTGGTGCGCATCGAGCAGGAACTCCCCGGGAATCGCCTTCATCAGCCCGTCCTCAACGGCGCGCACATCCTTGCCCGGTGCCAGCCCGGTACGGTTGGACACCCGGAAAATATGCGTGTCCACCGCCATGGTCGGCTGCCCGAAGGCGGTGTTGAGCACCACGTTGGCGGTCTTGCGGCCCACGCCGGGCAGGGCTTCCAGCGCGGCGCGGTCTTCCGGCACCACGCTGCCGTGCTGCTCCACCAGCAGGCGGCAGGCGGCGATCACGTTCTTCGCCTTGGCGTTGAACAGGCCGATGGTGGAGATATAGCGCTTCAGGCCTTCTTCGCCCAGGTCCAGGATCGCCTGCGGCGTGTTGGCCACTGGAAACAGCTTGCGCGTGGCCTTGTTGACGCCCACGTCGGTGGCCTGCGCCGACAGCGCCACGGCCACCAGCAGCTCGAACGGTGAGCTGTACTCCAGTTCGGTCTTCGGATGCGGATTGAGCTCGCGCAATCGGGTGAACATCTCCACCACGTCGGCGCGCGGCATCTTCGCGGTACGCCGCGCAGGTGCGCGTGCGGTCTTGCTGGCGGTAGCCATCAGCTTCCTTTGGGGGCGGCCGCCCGCGCCTTGGCGCGCGCCAGGATCGCCGCGGCGGCAGAGGGCAGGGCGGGCTTCTGGTCGGGTGCCGGCGGCGGTGCGCGGCGCGCGTCGCGCTCGGCATCGCGGCGCGCCAGGCGTACCGCACGTGCCCGGTAGCGCTCCCGTGCCGCCCAAGCCTGGCGCAGCTGGTGCTGGGCCTGCAGCAACCGCTGCGGCAGATCCGGATGCCCGGGCACCCGGCTGGCATCGGCCTCACCGGGCGCGTACTCCATCAGGCCAGCCTGCACTGCGCCATCCAGGTCGTCGGCCAACACCCGTTCCAGCAGCACGGCAGGGTCGATCACGCGTGCCATGGTTCAGCGGTTCTGGAATACGGCAGGGCGGCGTTCAAGGAAGGCGCTGGTGCCTTCGCGCATGTCCTGGGTGGCAAACAGCAGCCCGAACTGCGCACTTTCGTATTCCAGCCCCGATTCCAGGCTGCATTCGCCGCCTACGTGCACCGCATCCAGCAGCGCCCGCAGGGCCAGCGGCGCCGCGTTTGCGAGGCGTTCGGCGTGCGCGGCCACGCGCGCATCCAGCGCCTCGGCGCCGGCGACTTCGTTCACCAGGCCCAGCTGCAGCGCACGCGCAGCATCGATGGGAGTGCCCAGCAGGCACAGTTCCAGCGTGGCGGCGCGTCCGCACAGGCGCAGCAGGCGCTGGCTGCCGCCGAAGCCGGGAATCAGCCCCAGGGTGATCTCCGGCTGGCCCAGCCGGGCGGTATCGACGGCGATACGCAGGTGGCAGGCCATGGCCAGCTCCAGCCCGCCGCCCAGTGCGAACCCGTTCACGCGTGCGATGACCGGCTTGGGCATCCGCTCGATCTGACGCATAAGGCGCTGTCCCAGAATGGAAAAGTCCCGCCCCTGCACGGCCGACAGGGTGTTCATCTCACTGATGTCAGCCCCTGCAACGAAGGCTTTCGGCCCGGCGCCGGTCAGGATCACGACGCGCACGGCCGGGTCCCGGGCGGCGTCCTCGAACGCCGCAGCCAGCGCGCGCAGGGTTTCCCCGTTGAGTGCATTGAGTTTCTCCGGCCGCTGCACCGTCACGGTGCGGATGGCACCGTGGTCCATTACGGCAACGGGGGCGGCAATCGGGGCGTCGGCCACGCGGAATCTCCAGAAACGTTAAAAAACAGTGATGTTGAACTCTTGAAACGCAATCAGGTCAAAGCCTGCGTTGTCAGTAGCGGAACCCCCCTCGCGGCCGCTATCCTAACCCGTCGCCTCAGGGCGGCGAAAACGCCCCCTGAGTTACCACCCCTGGAGAATTGTTTGATGAAGTTGCGTTCTATCGCGGTCGCCGTCGCGGCCCTGGCCCTGACGGGCAATGCCTTCGCCCAGGACGTTGCGTCCGAAAAGGGCAAGCTCAGCTATTACTTCGGTTATGACTACGGCAACAACCTTGCCGAGCTGACCGGTCGCGGTGAGCAGCTGGACATCAACTCGGTGGTGAAGGGCCTGCAGGATGCCTACGCCAAGAAGCAGCCGGCCATTACCGCCGACCAGCTGAAGCCGGCCGTTGAAGCGTTCCAGAAGCGCGAGCAGGGTCGTGCGCAGGCCGCCAAGGCCGAGTACGACAAGGCTGCTGCTGAAAACAAGACCAAGAGCACCCAGTTCCTGGCCACCAACAAGGCCAAGGCCGGCGTGCAGACCCTGGCCAGCGGCGTGCAGTACCGCGTGATCGAAGCCGGCAAGGGCGCCAAGCCGACGCAGGCCAGCACCGTGCAGCTGGAAGTGGCCGGTCCGTTCCCGTACGGCACCCGTCCGGCTGAAGCACGCCCCGCCCAGCAGATTCCTGCGATGAAGCTGAGCGAAGTGGAAATGAAGGCCATGCGCGAGACCCTGCTGCAGATGCCGGCCGGTTCGAAGTGGGAAGTGACCCTGCCGCCGGAACAGGCCTATGGTGCCGACCCGCGTACCCCGTTCCCGCCGAACGTGGCCGTGCAGTTCGAAATCAAGCTGGTTAGCGTCAAGTAATCAGCAGCGCCGTTCGACCCGACGCGCCGGTGGCTTCCACCGGCGCGTTTCTGTTTGCGCCGGGTGCCGGCCGCGGTCCATTCGCGGTAATGTACGGCGGTGCAAACCACGGAAAAACCAGCACGTGCCGTGCCCAGTCCCTGCATTGGAAAATGCCAACTCGACCCGCATCGGTCGTGCACCGGCTGCCTGCGCAGCCTCGACGAAATCGCGCGGTGGTCGTCGATGAGCGAGCGCGAACGGCAGCACGTCATGCACCATCGCCTGCCGCTGCGCGAGCAGCTCCGAGCTTCCTTGGAAGGCTCGCTGGCCGATCATCAACGCCTGATGCGCGCGCTGCATCCGCTGGATGCGCCGCCACAGGGGGATGGCTGGAACCGCAGCGAACTGGAGGATCTGCTGCCGCCCGGGCCGCTGGTCGAAGCGGCGGTGCTGGCCGGCATCGTGCCGCGTGCCACCGGCGCGCAGGTGATCCTGACCCGCCGCACCGAAGCGCTGCGCCAGCATGGCGGCCAGGTGGGTTTCCCCGGCGGACGCACCGAGGCCGACGACGCCGATGCGGTGGCCGCGGCGCTGCGCGAAAGCAACGAAGAGATCGCGCTGGCGGCCGGCCAGGTGCAGGCCCTCGGTTACCTGGACCCGTTCGTGACCATTACCGGCTACCGCGTGACGCCGGTGGTGGCGGTGATTGATCCAGGTTTCAAGCCGGTGCCGTCGCCTGACGAAGTGGCCGATGTGTTCGAGGTGCCGCTGGACTTTCTGATGTCACCGGACAACCTGCGCCACGTGGAAATCGTCCATCGTGGACGCGTGCGCCACGTCCTGGAATACAGCTGGCCCGGCCAGCGCATATGGGGCGCAACCGCGGCCATCCTGTACAACCTGCGCCGTCGCCTGGAGGAACTGTCATGAACGCCAACGATGCAAACTGGAGCCCGCTTGTCGATGCGGCATCATTGGCCGCGATGCTCGATGCCGATGCGCTGCGCGTGGTGGACGCGCGCGCCACGGCCAGCACCGCAGTGCGCGTGGTCGATGCGCGTTTTTCGCTGGCCGATGCCCAGGCCGGGGCAGCACAGTACGCCGCCGGGCACATTCCCGGCGCGGTATATGCCGACCTCGACCGCGATCTATCGGACAAGCGCAGCGTGGGCCACGGCCGGCATCCGCTGCCGGACAGCGCGACCTTTGCTGCCACCGTGGGTCGCTGGGGCATCGGCCCGGACACGCAGGTGGTGGTGTATGACGCGGCCGAAGGCAGCATGGCCGCCGCACGCCTGTGGTGGCTGCTGCGCTTGATGGGTCACCGTCAGGTGGCCGTGCTCGATGGTGGCTTCGCGGCATGGCAGCAGGCAGGTCTTCCGGTGGCAACCGCGCTCGTCCAACCTGCCGCCCTGCCGCCGTATCCCGGCCAGCTCGATGCCCGTCAGGTGGCCAGCGTGGATGAAGTGGCAATGCGGCTGAAACATGCATCCGGCTGGCTGGTCGATGCACGCGCCAACGAACGTTTCCGCGGTGAAGTCGAGCCGCTGGATCCCGTGGCCGGCCACGTCCCTGGTGCCGTGAACCGCCCGTTCGGCTTGAACGTGGTGGGCGGCAGGATGCGCCCGGCCGATGAACTGCGCGCCGAACTGCAGCAGGTGATCGGCGCGCATGATCCGGCGCAGGTGGTGCTGATGTGTGGATCCGGCGTTACCGCCTGCCATCTGCTGCTGGCGATGGAATCGGCCGGCCTGCACGGCGCACGCATCTATGCCGATTCCTGGAGCGGCTGGATCAGTGACGGCAGCCGGCCGGTGGCGACCGGCGCATAGCGCCCCTTGTCCGTAGTAGCGAGCTTGCTCGCTACGCGGTGACCTTGCTCGCTACGCGGTGGCGAGCTCGCTACGCGGCGGCGAGCAAGCTCGCCACTACACAGCTGCTTCGTTCACGGCACGGCGTGCTGCAGCGGCACGGCGGCCTGCACCTCGCGCCACGGAAACAACGGACCGGGATCGCGTTTGCGCGCCACCTTGATCGCCGCATCGTCACTGGCCGGGATCTGCTCCAGGTCCAGCTCGTCATGGCCCACGATGTGGCGCAATGACGGATACCGAGCCGCCAATGCCTGGACCAGGCGCACCAGCGCGGCGATCTGTGCTTCGGGATAGGCCTCCGGCATGGTCTGGCAACGGCTGTCGAACCAGTCCGGATAACGGCCCGTATTGACCAGCTCGATGCCGATGGACTTATCGTTCATGCCCCGCACGTGGTGGGCGATGCGGTCGGTGGCCACGTACTGGTACACGCTGCCATCGCGGTCGATATAGAAGTGCCCGCTGTTGCCGGTACCGCTCTCGTAAAGCGGCTTCTCACCGTACTGGCGTGCCATGGCCAGGTCGGGCAGTTCGGTGCAATGCACCACCACCGTCTGCAGCGTATCCGTCGCGCGCAGTGGCAGCAGGTCGTGGTAGGGCAGCGGCTGGATCTGCAGCCCGGGAATCAGCGGATTCGGCATGTGCCGATGCTAGCATTGCGCGATGAACTGCATTCCCGAAATGATCCCTGCGCGTGTTCCGCCGGTGTCCGCATGAGCCGCGGCCACTGCATCCTGTCGCATGGCTTCGAAAGCGGCCCCGATGCCATCAAGGTGACCGCGCTGGCCGACGTGGCCGAGCGCCTGGGCTGGAGCCACGAGCGGCCGGACTTCATGGACCTGGATGCCAAAGCGGACGTGAGCCGGCTCGGCGATGTGCCGGCACGGCTGCAGCGGCTGATCGAGCGGGCCACGTCCGCCGTGGCACGCGGCCCGGTGGTGCTGGCAGGTTCCAGCCTGGGCGCCTACATCTCCGCCATCGCCTCGCTGCACGTGCCGGTGGCCGGCCTGTTCCTGATGGTGCCGCCAACCACCATGGGCCCCATGCCGGCCCTGGATGCGGCCGCCGTTCCGACCAGCGTGGTCCACGCTTGGCATGACGAACTGATCCCCGCGGCCGGGGTCATCGAATGGGCGCGCAAGCGCTCGGCATCGCTGCTGATGGTCAACGACGGCCACCGCCTGAACGACCACGTGGCCGAATCGGCCGCCGCCTTCGAGGCCCTGCTGCGCCGGCTGTAAGGCGTGGCGACCAACGGTCGCCACCCACCAAGGCCTGGAGGTGGGTGACCACCATTCCCCACGGTGGGTGACGACTCTGCCCACGGTGGGTGACGACCGTTGGTCGTCACGCTCTTGTCCCAGCACCGGCCACCCTTCAGGGCGGGCCGGCCCGCCAACGATTACAATGGTGCCCCCGTGCCGCCGGCATGGGCGCGGGCCTGTTGCCAGGGCCTGCCCGATCCTGCGCCGCGCAAGCGGCCGCCCCACCTGCGAAACCGATCCCGTGAATTTCTTCGTCTCCTGCGCCAAGGGCCTGGAATACCTGCTTGCCGACGAGCTGTCGGCCCTGGGCCTTGCCAAGGCGACCGCCACCATTGCCGGCGCCAACGCCGAAGGCGACCTGGCCCAGGCGCAGCGCGTGGTGCTGTGGTCACGCCTGGCCAGCCGCGTGCTGTGGCCGCTGGCCGAGTTCGACTGCCCCGACGAACAGGCCCTGTATGACGGCGTGCACATGATGCCGTGGCAGGACCACATGAAGCCGGAGATGACCCTGGCCGTGGATGCCCACGTGTCCGGCGACAAGATCACCCACGCGCGTTTTGCCACGCAGCGGATCAAGGACGCGGTGGTCGACCGCATGCGCAGCGAGGGGCTGGAGCGCCCATCGGTGAATACCGATCTGCCCGACATCCGCATCAACCTGTCCCTGCGCAAGGGCCGGGCCACGATCTCCATCGACCTCGGTGGCGGCCCGCTGCACCGCCGCGGTTGGCGTGGCGCCGCGCATGAGGCGCCGCTGCGCGAAAACCTCGCCGCCGCCGTGCTGCTGCGTGGCCAGTGGCCGCGCCTGCATGCTGCTGGGGGTGGCCTGCTGGACCCGATGTGCGGCAGTGGCACGCTGCTGATCGAAGGCGCGTTGATGGCCGCCGACGTGGCGCCCGGCCTGATGCGCCACGGCAGCCTGCCGCCGAGCCGCTGGCTGGGCTTTGACAAGGACAGCTGGAAGGCCCTGTTGACCGAGGCGCGCGAGCGCGAGACCGCCGGCCTGGCCGCACTGAAGCCGGTGGTTTTCGGCAGCGATATCGATCCGCTGGCGATCGCCGCGGCGCGCGAGAATGCCGAAGTAGCCGGCGTCGCGCATGCGATCACCTTCACCCGCGCCGATATCGATGACCTGCCGGCGCCGCCGCTGGAGATCGGCACGGTGGTCTGCAATCCGCCCTACGATGAGCGGCTGGCGGCCGATCCGGCGCTCTACCGCCGCCTCGGCGATGCCCTGCAGAAGGCGGTGCCGCAGTGGCGCGCCAGCCTGCTGTGTGGCGATGACGAACTGGCCTTCGCCACCGGCCTGCGCGCCGGCAAGAAGTACCAGATGTTCAACGGTGCGCTGGAGTGCGCGCTGATCGTCTGTGATCCGATCGCCGTGCCCAAGCGCGACCCGGCCGTGCCGCGCGAGCTCAGCGAAGGCGCGCAGATGGTGGCCAACCGCATCCGCAAGAACCTGAAGAAGTTCAAGACCTGGCGTGCGCGCGAGCAGGTGACCTGCTTCCGTGCCTACGATGCCGATCTGCCCGAATACGCGGCGGCCATCGACGTCTACCAGGAAGATGGCGGCAAGGGCCGCACCTTCCTGCACGTGCAGGAATACGCCCCGCCGGCGACCATCCCCGAAAACGACGTACGCCGCCGCCGCAACGAACTGCTGTCGGCCGCGCGCGAGGTGTTCCAGGTGCCGCCGGAGCAGGTGGCGCTGAAGTCGCGCGAGCGCGGCAAGGGCGGCAGCAAGTACGGTCGCTTCGAGCGCCGCGATGAGTTCCTCATCGTGCGCGAGAACAACGCGCTGCTGCGGGTGAACCTGTTCGATTACCTGGATACCGGCCTGTTCCTGGACCACCGTCCGCTGCGCCGGACGATGGCCGAACAGATCCGCGGCAAGCATTTCCTCAACCTGTTCTGCTACACCGGCGTGGCCAGTGTGCAGGCGGCGGTGGCGGGGGCGGCCAGCACCACCAGCGTGGACCTGTCGGCGACCTACCTGCAGTGGTGCTACGACAACCTGGCCTTGAACGGGCAGGGCGGCAACCAGCACCTGCTGGTGCAGGCCGATGCAATGGCCTGGCTGGAGGCCGACGAAGGCCTGTACGACGTGATCTTCTGCGATCCGCCGACCTTCTCCAACTCGGCGCGTGCCGAAGATTTCGACGTGCAGCGCGAGCAGCTGCGGCTGTTGCGCGCGGCCGTGGCCCGGCTTGCACCGGGCGGCGTGCTGTACTTCTCCAACAACTTCCGCCGCTTCAAGCTGGAAGAAAACGCGATCGCCGGGTTCGCCACGTGCCGCGAGATCAGCCCGCGCACCATCGGGCCGGATTTCGAACGCAACGCGCGCATCCATCGCGCGTGGGAACTGCGCGCGCTGTGATGGCACCGGGTGGGTGACGACCGACGCTTACGGTGGGTGACGACCGTTGGTCGTCACTACCGGTATCGCGCGGGGCGCCAAAGCGTGACGACCAACGGTCGTCACCCACCAAACACCGCTCAAACCAACGCGGCAACCAGTCCCAGCGCGGGCAACGCCAGTGCCAGCGGCGCGATCCAGCGTGGCTTCCACGGGTACAGCCCGAAGGCCAGCAGCAGCCCGGCGATGGTCATCGTGCCCAGCCACAGCACCGGTCCCATCGCCCAGCCGTGGTCGACCACGCTCAGCCCGAATGCCGCGCCCAGCAGCACCCAGCCCAGCCCCGACCACTGCCGGCGCCGCGACACCGGCGCGGCCTGCTTTCCATGCAGGTCCAGCTGGTGCTTTTCCATCGCCAGCGACAGCGCGGTGAACGCGCTGAAGGACAGGCCCAAGGCCAGCAGCATCATGCCTTCGCCTCCACCGCCACCGCACTGCCCCCGCCTGCCGCGGCCGCGCGCTTTTTCTTCTCTGCCGCGCTCAACGGCGGCGTCCAGCGCTGCATCCGCCAGCCGCACATCGCCAGCATCGCGCCGAAGGCCAGCATCACCAGGTCGAAGCCGGCCAATACCCAGTCGCCGGCCGGGATGGTCACGCCCAGATGGGCCTGGGTGGTCAGCGCATTGAGCAGCGGCAACAACGCGAACAGGGCCGCGCCGAGGTACAGCTGCCAGGTCCACATGACCCGCTTGGGCCAGACGAACGCGGCCAGCAGGGCCGCGCCCCAGGCGTAGAAGAACACGCTTACCTCCGCATCGGCACGCTCGGGAGCCTGTAGCGGCAGCAGCCGGTTGGCCCAGAAGTAGGATGCAAAGGCGATCGGCAGGCCGGCCACCGCGCCGATGTTCAGCGCGTCCACCAGACGCAGGCCGAAGCCGATCCGGCCGCTCTTGGCATGCTTGGGCCGCTCCTTCACCGCCCACAGCACCACGCCGCTGGCCACCATCAGGCAGCCGGTCAGGCCAGACAGGAAGAACAGCGCACGCAGTCCCCAGTCGGCGAAGCGGGCCAGGTGCAGCCCGTACATCACCCCGCGGGTGGCAGTGGCTGCGCCGGTGGCTGGTGATTCCATCAGCAGCTTGCCGGTCACCATGTCATAGCGCAGCGCCGGCGTATCGATGGACAGGCGGCGGCCATCGCGTTGGCGGATGTCGATCACCGCATTGGCCGCACCGGGGCGGGTGACGCTGAAGCCGGACACATCCACGCCTTTCCAGTGTGCGCGCGCGCTGTCCAGCAGCTGCTGGATCGGCAGTGGCGCAGCGCGCCCTTCGGCCGGTGCGCTGACCTCCGGCATGCCGCCGAACGCTTCGCTGAAGAACGCATCTTCATCGCTCGGGTAGGCCGCCTTGATGCCCCACGGCAGGTACATCACCATCAGGGTGACGATGCCGGTGTAGGTGATCATCGCGTGGTACGGCAGCGCCATCACCGCGCTGACGTTGTGGAAATCCAGCCAGGAACGCAGGCCCTTGTCCTTGCGGAAGGTGAAGAAGTCCTTGAAGATCTTCTTGTGGGTGATGACCCCGGTGATGATCGCCACCAGCATGAACATCGCGCAGAAACCCACCAGGTAACGCGCCCACAGCACCGGGATGTAGTGCAGATCGAAGTGCAGGCGGTAGAAGAACTCACCGCCGCGGGTTTCGCGGGCTTCCAGCTTGTCGCCGGTGTTCGGATCGACCGTGGCGTCGCCGAAGCGTCCGCCACCGCGGCGGCGGCGCTCGCCTTCCTCCGGCGGCTTGACCATCGATTCGGGATTGCGCCAGAACATGCGCATGGCCGGGTTGCGCGGGTCGGGCAGGGTGACGAACCAGGTTTCGGCCTGGCCAGCGTGTTCCTGCAGGTAGTGCACCGCGCGCTCGGCGGCGACATCGGTGCTGACCGTGGTGGCCGGCAGTTCCGGGCGCATCCAGCGGCTGATTTCCTCGCGGTAATAGCTGGCGGTGCCAGCCATGAAGATCAGCAGCAACAGCCAGCCCACCAGCAGGCCGGTCCAGGTATGCAGCCAGGCCATCGACTGGCGGAATCCGTTCTTCATGCCCACGCTCCAAGTGCCCGCGCAACCGCAGCCATCACCACGGTGGGCAGCAGAATGCCGATCCATGCGCGCAACGCCGTGCGCGTGGCAAAGGCCCACAGCGCCGCGCAGGCACACACCACGATCGCCAGCAGCATGCCGGTCAGCACGGTCTGTCCGCGCGCGCCGGGCAACGCCAGCGCGCAGAAAACGCTGGTCACCGCGGCCAGCGCGTAGCCACCGAAGATGGCGGCCATGCTGCGCGAGAACACCCCCCAGCCGGGGCGGGCGAAGAAGGTGGCCAGGCGGGCGCTGGCGGTCGTGTTGGCAGTAGAAGACGAGCGGTCCACGGTGATCCTGCAGTTGCGGTTGATGGCATCGCTGCCGGTGGAAAAGGTGGCCGTCCGTGGCCGGCCGCCGGCACATCGCCGACGGCATCCATCAGATCGTCAGAGCTTCCAGCGCAGTGTCATGGTGACGTTGCGCGGTTCGCCCCAGTACACGCCCTGGTAGAAGCCGACATTGTTGTAGTACGCCTTGTCCAGCACGTTGTTGAGGTTGAGCTGGGCACTGAAATTTTCGTTGAAGCGGTAGCCGGCCGACAGGTTCACCAGGTAGAACGCATCCTGTTGGATGCGCGCACTTTCGGTGCGGCCGCTGGTCAGGTAGTCCGCGCGCGGCTTGGTACTGTTGTTCCAGATGCCGCTCTGCCATGTCGCACCACCGCCCAGCCAGAACCGGCCGTCGATGCCGCCCGGGCGCCAGCTGGCGTTGAGCCGGAAGGTGTCCTGCGGATTGGTGGTCTTCTGCAGCACGCCGGCACGGTTGCGGATGGTGGTGTGGGCAAAGCCGGCAGAGAGGTTCCAGTGCTCGCCGATGCTGCCCTGGGTTTCCAGCTCCCAGCCTTTCACCTTGTTGCCCTTGCCGGTGGAACGGTAGGCCTGGCTGCCATCGGGCAGCGACGACGGCGGCACCGAATCATCGATCTCGGCCACGTTGTCCTGCTCGCCTTCGAAGATCGCCGCGGAGGCATTGAGCAGACCGCCGAAGAACTCGGCCTTCAGGCCGCCTTCCCACATCGTGCCGACCACCGGTTCCAGATGATCGCCATTGCGGTCGCGGTAATTCTGCGGCTGGAAGATATCGGCGTAGCTGACGTAGCCGCTGAAGATCGCGTTGAAGTCGTACACCAGACCCAGGTACGGAGTCAGCGAATCATCGGGCTTGTAGCCGGTGCGGGTGGTGGCGGTCAGGTTGCCGGCGGTGTCATGGGTATAGCGCCAGGTCTTGGTTTCCCAGCTGCCATAACGGGCACCGACCACGGCCAGCAGCGGATCAGCCAACTGCAGCCGTGCGGCCAGGTAGGCGGCGCTCTGCTTCAGCTCGTTCTCCGATGCCAGGTAGCCCAGCCGGGTGACCGGCAAGCGCGGCACATCGCCTGTCCAGTTGCGCCAGTCCGGCACTACCGCATAGGCGGCGGTGTAGTCGAAATCGAGCGCATCGGATTCCCCCTTGCGCACCGACCGGCCCAGACCGAACACCAGTTCGTGGTCGCGCCCGAACAGCTTGAACGGCCCGCTGGCGTTGAGGTCGAACACCTCCATCGTGCTCTGTTCGTTGAAGTGCGAAACGTAGGCCGACACGCCGGTGCCATCCGCGCGCGGATAACCCTGGGCGCCGTACCAGACGCTGCCATCGGTATCGCGGTCGGCGTGGGTCAGGCTGGCCTTGGCCGACCAGCCGTTGCCCAGTTGCTGCTCAAGGCGTACGAAGCGGGTCTTTTCAATGATCGGCCAGGCACTCCACGAGGCTGACAGATTGGTCGAGCGCGGCAGGTTCGCCGGCGTGCCATCGGCGCCCCAGTAGGGCACCACGCCCCAGGTCACCCCGGAGGTGTACGGCGACTGGTACTCATAGCCCAGTTCCAGCAGGGTGCTGTCGGTGACGTCGGCCTGCACGATGCCGTAGAACACGTCCTTGTCCAGTTGGTACACATCGCGGAACGAATCACTCTGCTGCTTGGCCGCCACCACGCGCGCCCGGATGCGCCCGTCCAGCGCCATCGGACCGCCGAGGTCGGCTTCCAGTCGCTGGTTGCCCCAGCGGCCCACCGTCAGGTTGGCACCGGCCTGGAAGGTATCGGTAGGGCGCTTGCGCACGAAGCTGATGGTGCCCGACGGATCGCCGGCACCGGTGGTCAGGCCGGTGGCGCCGCGGACCACTTCGATACGCTCGTAGATCACGCTGTCGGTGTTGGTCTTGATCGACCCACCGAAGGTGTTGAGCATGCCATCGACCTGGAAATTGGTGATGTTGTAGCCGCGCGACACGTAGTTGATGCGCTCGCTGTCGGTGACCGACACGTGCACGCCGGTGACCTGGCCCATGACATCGGACAGTGCGAACAGGCCCATGTCGTCCAGCCGCTGGCGGGTGATCACGGTGACCGACTGCGGCGTCTCGCGCAGCGACAGGTCCAGCTTGGTAGCGGTGCTGGCGTGCTTGACCGTATAGCCGTTGCGGATTTCGCCATCGGCGGTGACCTGCACCGCATCCAGCGTGCGCGCGGAGGCATCGGCCGCGGTGTCGGCGTGGGCGGCCGAAGCGAGCAACAGGCTGCCACTGGCAAGCGCGAGCAGCGAACGGGGGGGAGCGTTGAACAGCGACGACATGAGGGATGCGATTCCATGCAGGTAAGAAAGCCGGCGATGGAAACGGCCGCGCAGGCGCGCATGCCCAGCGCCAGCATGCAGCGCCCGCTCCCATCGTTACCGCACCAGGCTGGGGCGGCGAACGTTAGCTGGTACACGGGGCGGCAACGGCGGAAGGGATCCGCGATTGACTGGCTGGGCGTACGTTGTTGACTAAATGATAAGTATTCGCATTTAGTTAAGCAAGCGTTTTCAGTACGGTCACACGTAGGACCGCACGGGCTTTCAGCGTACCGCGCAGGCGCGGTGGATTTCCTGGTCGATGCGCGCGGGAGCGCTGCGGCCGGTGAACACTTCGGCCATCTCCTTGCGCAGGCGGGCGTCTTCGCAGGATTGCGGATCGACCACGTTGTCGATCACCGTACCGCGCACGTCGGGCTGGTCGTAACCGGCGCCCTGACGCACCCAGCGGCGCGCCTGCGATGATTCCTGCGCCACGCGCACGCGGTCGGCGCTGGTCAGGTTCGGATCGCGCACGACCGGCCGGCTGATGCCGGTGTCCTGCTCCTTCGGGCAGGGCACCGACTGATAGGCCACCTGCTTGCCATCGCTGCACTTGTACACGCGTTGCGCGTGCGCCTGCGTGGCCAGCGCGCACAGCGCCAGCGTCACCAACATCCTGGTCATTGATCCCCCCGGCGCACCGCCTTGGCGCGCGATGCGCGGGAGAATACCCGATTCAGGGAGCGTCAACACCTATGTTGGTGTAGAAATCCGAACAGTAGCGCCTGCCATTACGGCTGAGGTTGAAGCGCTGGCAGTTGGTGTCGTAACTGGTGCCCGTGGCGGTGATCAGGTAGCTGGACAGGGTCACACCGTTCAGATGGTGCTGGCTGCCGTTGGACTTCAGGGACCAATGTTCGTGCGGGCCGGTAGAGGACCCTCCATCGCACAAGGCCTGGTTCCGGGTATTGGCCGGGTTGGCAATGGCATCGTTGGCCGCCACCATGGCGCCTGTTGCGGGGCGGATGTTCATCAGATGGTAGTAGGTGGTGGACCAGCCACCTTCGTGCACGATCTCGGCCATGCAGGAGGAGTGACGCTTGAAACGTCCCGACGCCGATGCCGATACCCAGTAGTTGCTCTGGTTGCTGCCCCACCAGCCGCCCACCGACATGTCCAGCGAAGACATCGGGAACCGGCCGCTGCCGGAGTGCGTGTGTGCGCCGCCGATATGCCACTTCGCCTTGAGTGGATAAGGAAACTGCAAGAGGTTGGTCGGCGGCACAACGGCCTGCGCCCGAGTCTCGCCACCGCGTTGCTCCCTTGCTGGGCTGCTTCCGAACAGTTTGCGGTAGACATCATTGAAACCGGCGTCGGCCAGCGCCGTGGCACGCACAGTGTCCATGCCTGACAGCGCGTACAGGGTGCGCAGCGGGTTGTCGGCCGACAGCGCCACAGGCCCCATCGTGCGGGTGTCAGCGGCGTCGTACATCGCATCACGCAGCGTTTCGGCCACTTCGCGCAGCTGCGGCCCGAAGCCGGCCCTGGTGACCAGCGTGCCGAAGGGCCGTTCCAGACTGCCAGGCGAAGCATCCAGGTTGCCCACCACGCCGGTCTGCAGCTCCATCAGGGCAAGCAGGACGCGCGGACTGATGCCGCTGTAGCCCGCCCAATGGGACAGCACTTCGGCGTGGCGGCTGAGCTGTGGCGCATGCTCGGACAGCCAGGTGGCGATATCGAAATCAAACATTTCCTCGTACTGGTACACGAGGTCCTGGCTCTGCACGGCAGGCCCGCCGGCTTGCGCCGTTCCCAGCGTGGATGCCGCGCAGAGCACGGCCAGCAGTGCGGGTTTCATCAATCGGCGCGTATGGATGGTCATCGTTCGGATTCCAGAGTGGATCTGAGCGGCATGGTGTATTCAGGCCGCAACCTTCCCTGGACCCTGCGGAAGGGACCACGTCGAGAAGTCGGGGCTGGCTCGCTGCTGCCGCTATTGGCGGGCGAGCAGGGCCAATGCTAGGTACGTGGGACAACGCCGGGTTTGTCGGCAATCACAAAGTCACTGGTGTTGGAAAGATCCATCGGAGATGGCATTGATGGCTATGCCATCAATCGGACAGCTCGGCAGCACGCCCGCACGCCCGCACTCACATCGGCAGCAGTGTGGTGGCCGCGTGCAGCAGCAACCCGATCAGGCCACCGACCAGCGTGCCGTTGAAGCGGATGAACTGCAGGTCGCGGCCTACGCTCAGTTCCAGCTGTTCCACCAGGTGGCGTTCGTCCCACCCCTTCACCGTCTGCGCGATATGTGCGGTGACGCCTTCGCGCAGGCGCGAGGTCAGCCGCTGCGCACCCTCCAGCAGGTGCAGGTTGAGCGCATCACGCAGCGCCGGGTCCGAAGACAGGCTGCGGCCCAGCGCGGCCATGCTGCGCTCCAGGTGCCCGGCCAGCGCAGAGTTCTCACTCTGCAGGTCCGCACGCAGGCTGGCGTGGATGCGCGACCACAGGCCCTGCACGTACTCCTGAAGGGCAGGGTGGTCGATCATTTCCTGCTTCAGCTGTTCAATGCGGGAAGCCAGCGCAGGGTCCTCGCGCAGGCGCTGTACGTAGGTGCCGAGCCACTGTTCATAGTCCTGCCGCAGCGGGTGCAGCGGGTCGGCCAGCACCTGCTGCATTTCCTCCAGCACCGCCCCGGCCAGCCGTTCGGCCACGCTGTCGCCGATCTCGTCGATCGGCTTGATCCAGTTCACCGTGCTGGACAGGGTCGGCCACTCGCGCTGGATGTAGCGCACGATCAGCTGCGAGGCCCGCTCCTTGACCTCCGGCTGTTCCAGCCAGCGCCCCAGTCGCTGCAGGCCTTCGTCCAGCACGCGCTGGTGGCGGCCATCGGCGGTCAGCAGGGTCAGCAGTTCGCCGGCGGTGGAGGCCGCGTTCCACTGCCGCAGCTGCTGCACCACGAAGCCGTGCAGCTGGCGGCGCACGGCCGCTTCGTCGAAGAAATCCAGCGCCTGCAAGGCCCAGCCGCGCGCCATGTCGGCCAGCATGCGCACCTGCTCGGGCGCGGACAGCCAGCTGCCCAGGCGGGCGGCCGGATCGAAGACTTTCAATCGCGCCAGCAGCATGTCCGGCGCCAGGAACTGGTCGCGCACGAAGACCGCCAGGCTGTCGCCGATGCGTTCCTTGCTGCGCGGGATGATCGCGGTATGCGGGATGGGCAGGCCCATCGGCCGGCGGAACAGGGCCACCACCGCGAACCAGTCGGCCATGGCGCCCACCGCCGCGGCTTCGCAGAACGCGGCGACCCAAGCCCAGATACCGCGCTCGCCCTGCCAGTGGCTGACCGCGAAACCGGCCAGCATCACCAGCAGCATGCCGAAGGCGATGGCTTTCAGGCGCCGCAGCTGGGCGCGGCGCGGATCATCGGGAGTCATGGTCATGCGGGCAGTCTACCGGGGCCGGTGTTGGGCCCCGTTGACGGGCAAGTGCATGCGGTAGCGCCGAGCCATGCTCGGCGAGCGCAGCGGCAGCGTGATGCATGCCGCTCCACGTCCGAATTACGCGCTGAGCTGCGCGCGCAGCGCGGCCAGCTGCTGGCGCAGGGCATCGTTTTCGCGGGTCAGGCTGACGATGCGGGCGCGCAGCGCCGGGGCGCCTTCGCCCAGCTGTTCCAGGGCATGCATCACCTCGGCATCGCGCAGCGCCTGCTCGTCCTCGCTGACCTCTTCGGCCTGCACCGCCGCGTCCGGCTTGGCCGCACGCGGCTTGCGGTTGGCTTCACGGGCCCGCTTGGCGGCCTGCTTCAGTTCATCCTTGCCACCGGTGGCGGCCGCGCGCTGCTCGTCTTCCGGTAGCGATGCCACGGCTGCCGCCGCGCTGATCGACAGCTGGCCGTTCTTCACCGCCTCCACCACTTCCGGCGCCGCCTGCGCACGGATGCGTTCGATCATGCTGATCTGGTTGCTGCTCAGCTTCGCCTCACGGGCCAGTTCGGCGCGGCTGAAGCTGGGTGCCGGATCCCACGGCGGACTGTCCTGGTCCTCGTCCTGGCCGTCGGCGGTGCCGTCGCTTTCGCGCTGCAGCTTTTCCTGCTCGATGCGCTTGCGCTGGGCCAGGATCTCGCGCTTGCGCAGCGCCAGTTCGCCCCGCTGGAAGTCAGACACGCTGCGCCGGCCCAGGTGCTGTTCGATCATCCACAGGTGGACATCGTCCATGCTCTGGAAGCGGGTGTTCTGCACCGTATTGAACGGCAGATCGTGCTTCTGGCAGATGCCATATCGGTTGTGTCCGTCCACCAGCACATCGCCCCACAACACCAGCGCATCGCGGCAGCCTTCAGCCAGGATGCTGCGCTCCAGCGCTTCGTACTCGTCTGCGGTGAGCGGGTCGATGTAGGCCTTCAGTTCTTCTTTGACGACGATGTTCATGGGCAACGGGCAGTCGTGGAGCGGAACCGCCCATTGTACCGGCTCGGGCTGGCGCGTCCCGGGTCAGGCGGTGGCGCGGATCATCGCGCCGAGAACGTCGGCGATCTGGTCGATCTGCGCCGGTTCCACGATCAGCGGCGGCGACAACGCGATGGTATCGCCGGTCTGCCGCACCAGCAGGTTGCCGTCGTGGAAGCAGCGCCGGAACACCTCGTAACCGCGGCTGCCCGGGGCATCGCGGCGCGGCGCCAGCTCCACCGCGCCGACCAGCCCGAAGTTGCGGATGTCCACCACGTTGGGCAACCCCTGCAGGCCGTGCAGGGCACGCTGCCAGTGCTCGCCCAGTTCGATGGCGCGCTCGAACAGGCGCTCTTCGGCATACACATCCAAGGTAGCCAGCGCGGCGGCGCAGGCCAGCGGGTGGCCGGAATAGGTATAGCCGTGGAACAGGTCGATGGCCTGCGCCGGCCCCTGCTGCAGGCTGGAATGGATGGCATCGCTGACCAGCACCCCGCCCAGCGGCACCGCGCCGTTGCTGGCGCCCTTGGCGAAGGTGATCAGGTCCGGGGTGACGCCGAAACGCTGCGCGGCGAAGGGCATGCCGACGCGGCCGAAGCCGGTGATGACCTCATCGAACACCAGCACGATGCCGTGGTGATCGCAGATTTCGCGCAGGCGCTGCAGGTAGCCTGGCGCCGGCAGGATGACCCCGGCCGAGCCGGCGATGGGTTCCACGAACACCGCCGCGATGGTGGACGCATCGTGCAGCGCGATCAGCCGCTCCAGCGCATCGGCCAGCTCCGCCCCGTGCCGCGGCAGGCCCTGGCTGAAGGCATTGCGCTGCAGGTCCAGCGTATGCGGAAGATGCGCACTGCCGCCCAACTGCAGGCCGAACTGGCGCCGGTTGTTGGGCAGCCCGCCGATCGCCATGCCGCCGAATCCGACGCCGTGGTAAGCCTTCTCGCGCCCGATGAAGCGGGTGCGCTGGCCTTCGCCACGGGCACGATGGTGGGCCAGCACGATCTTCATCGCCGTATCCACGGCCTCGGAACCGGAGTTGGTAAAGAACACATGGTTAAGGCCCGCCGGTGCCAACGCGGCCAGGCGCTGGGCCAGTACGAACGGCAGCGGTGAGCCCATCTGGAAGGTGGGTGCGAAATCCAGCGTGCCGGCCTGTTCGGCGATGGCCTGCACGATCTTTTTGCGGCCATGACCGGCATTGCAGCACCACAGCCCAGCGGTGCCATCGAGGATCTGCCGACCCTCCACGTCCTCGTAATACATGCCCTGCGCACGGACCAACAGGCGCGGCGCGCCCTTGAACTGCGCGTTGGCGGTGAAGGGCATCCAGAAGGCATCGAGAGTGTCCGGCTGCGTGGTGGCCAGGACGTTGAGCGGCGGGGTCGGGGAGGGCATGACGGGCTCCGGAACGGCGGCGGTTTATCTGACTGTAGCGTAGGGATATGCCGCGCTGGCGTGACTTGAGGTGGGGAATGAGCGGTATGTGCAATTGACACGCTGCGGTCCGCACAAGCATCGGCACACCGAGCCCAACGTCGGGCTTGAATCAGTCTGAACCAGCCATGACTATGAGCAAGCCGATAACAGGGGTGCAAGGATGCAGATCGTGAAGCAGGGCCGCTTAGGTGCGGCCGTGGCATGTGCGCGCGCAGGCGCGTGGGCAGGGACAGCGATGGTGTGGGCCGGCATGGCGGCAACGGCGTCTGCCCAGCCCATGCAGCCCTATCAGGAGTACGACAAGCGACTACGGACTGCAGAACAGGTGGGGGCCTTGACCTCGGATCTGTTCGGTGACGCCGTCAACGTCTACGACCAGAGCACCACCTTCAACCAGACCGATATCGATCTGCCGGGAACCAACGCGCTGCCGGTGCGGCTGAGCCGGTCGCTCAACATCCGCCCCATCCCGGCTGTCGGCCTTGCACCCAAGACTTATGCGGGTGCGGCAGACTGGAATATCGATGTTCCCTATATCTCCGGCGTATTCGACTCGGCGTTCCGCTGGAACGTGACCGTCACTGGCGACACGCCGCGCTGCAGTACGAATTTCTACCCCCGCACGGACGTCCCCAACAAGCTTGAAGACGTCTGGTCAGGCTACAACGTCAATCTTCCGGGCCAAGGTGCGCGCTCCTTGGTGGCCATGCCGCCGGACGAGTTCAAGCGCCCCGACGGGCAGGCCCATGCCTGGACCACCACCTCGTTGGATTCAATTACCTGTACCGCAATGGCAGGTGGATACCCCGGCGAAGGGTTTGTGCTGCAGACCACCGATGGCATCACCTATACCTTCAACGTGGCTACCGAGCGCGCGATGGGGCTCATGGCGCGGGATTCCGGAGGCGCCGGTCGCCAGCGTGTGGAAATCTTCCTGATGGCAAGCCGCATCCAGGATCGTTTCGGCAACTTCGTCGACATCAGCTACAACGGTAACGGCCATCCAACCGCCTTCAGCGCCAGCGATGGGCGCCAGATAACCCTCCAGTATTCGGGTGATCGGCTGGTCAGCGCCTCCGCCCATGGGCGCACCTGGACCTACGCCTACAGCGGCGAAACTCTGCAACGGGTGACCCAGCCTGACCAGGCCGCGTGGGAGTTCACGCATCTGGAAGATCGCCGGATCAACTATGAAATCTGGCACGAAGATATCGGGCCGGGCTGCGGCAACGTCGCACCGATGGCCGACAAGCTTTACCGCCTGCAGATGCGCCACCCATCGGGTGCCCTGGGCACTTTCCGCTTCGACCATCAGCGGCTTGCGCGATCCGGCGTGCCTGGCATCCTGTGCCAAGGCGAGGCGCAAGGAGGCAGTATCGGCACGGGGTTCCCGATCGTGCACTACACCCCGGTACCGACCTGGTTCGACGTGCTGGGCCTGACCGAGAAAACCATCGAAGGCCCGGGTCTGTCCTCCCCGCTGCGCTGGTACTACACCGACCTTGGTCAAAGCTACGGTTCGTGGAGCGGCAACGTTCCGCCGTGCACCACCTGCGTGCAGTCCAAGGTGGTGCGCATCACCCAGCCGGATGGCAGCAGTGTCGAGGAGACCTACGGTGTGGTGTATTCGCACAATGAAGGCAAGATGCTGGCGCGCAGTACCGTAGCCGCCAGCGGGACGACTCTGGAAAGCGAAACGCTGAGCTACGTCAGCAACGCGCAGGTTCCGTCCATGCCATTCCCTGCGCGTTATGGCTCACGCTGGGGCGGTAGCGACGAGTCCTCGGTGCTGGTGCGTCCGCTTGCCAGGAAAGTCATCGTGCGTGATGGCGCCACGCTGACCTGGGAGGCCACTACCTTCGACGCCAAAGCCAGGCCAGTGAAGGTCACCCGCAGCAGCACTTTGGGCCACAGTCGTACCGATACCACCGCCTACCATGACAACACCGGTGCGTGGCTGCTCGGTCAGACCGCCAGCGTGACCAACAACGATACCGGCCTGGTGGAATCCCAGACCAGTTTCAACGGTATGGCGCTGCCCGTGGAGCAACGTCAATTCGGCAAGCTCGTGCAGACGCTGAACTATCATGCCGATGGCGCGGTGGCCAGTTTTGCCGATGGTCGCGGCAACAGCACCACGCTCAACAACTGGAAACGCGGCACGCCGCAGACCATCGGCTTTGCCGACGGCAACGGGATGAGCGCAACGGTGGATGACAACGGATGGATCCGTTCAGTCACCAATGAACTGGGCTACCAGACCAGCTATGACTACGACGCGATGGGGCGCATCACCGCGACAGTGTTCGCCAGCGGCGATTCGGTCGCGTGGAATGCTAGTACCCAGGTGTTCGAGCGCGTGGATGCTGATGAACTTGGCATTGCACCGGGCCACTGGCGCCTGAGCAGCAGCACCGGCAACCGTCGCAAGACCACCTGGTTCGATGCCATGTGGCGCCCGCTCATCACCCGCGAGTTCGACGCCGGCAACGTCGCCGATACCGACCGCTACCAGCGCTTCAGCTATGACCATGCCGGTCGCACCACCTTCCAGTCGTATCCCGGTGCAACCACCAACCTGACCAGTGGCCAGTGGAGTGAATACGACGCGTTGTGCCGTCCGACGTCCACTTCGGCTGACAGTGAACTGGGCCTGTTGACCACGATCACCGAATACCTCTCCGGCCTGCGTACGCGTACGACCAACCCGCGCGGGCAGAAAACGATCACCAGCCATCAGGCTTTCGACACGCCGAACTACGACGCACCGACGCGGATAGAGCACCCCGCTGGCGCCTTTACCGAGATCGCCCGCGACCGCTTCGGCAAACCGACATCGATCAAGCGCCGCAATGCAGACAGCAGCGTCGCCATCACCCGCTCCTACGTGTATGACGGGCAGCAGCAACTGTGCAGATCGGTCGAGCCCGAGTCCGGTGCGACGGCGATGGCCTATGATGCAGCGGGTAATCTTGCCTGGAGCGCAGCAGGGCTGGCACTTACCGCCGCAAACGGCTGCGAGACCGCCACGGCACAGGCCTCCGGTCGCCGCGTGGACCGCGGCTACGACAGTCGCAACCGACTGAATCAACTGAGCTTCCCGGATGGCAATGGCAACCAGACCTGGAGCTACACTGCGGCAGGCAAACCGTCCCAGGTGGTGACCGAAAATGCGGGCAGCCGCCAGGTCATCAATACCTACGCTTACAACAGGCGCGGCCTGATCACCGGTGAAACCATGCAGCAACAGGGCGTGGGTATCTGGACGATGGGCTACGGCTACGATGCCAACGCGGCCATGGCCAGCCTGCAGTACCCCAGCGGATTGCAGGTAACGCTGGCGCCCAACGCGTTCGGCCAGCCGACACAGGTAGGCAACTACGCATCGGCGGTGCGCTACTACCCGAACGGCGGGCTGCGTTCGTTCACCTATGGCAATGGTGTCACCCACAGCATGACCCAGAATGCGCGTGCGCTGCCCGCACGCGCCATCGATGCGGGCGTGCTGGACAACACGATCACCTACGACGCCAATGGCAACGTGGCCACCGTGACCGATGCGGTGGAAGCCAGCAAGTCGCGTCAGATGCAGTACGACGCGCTTGATCGCCTGACCCAGGCTACCTCGGCTGCGTTCGGTGGAGGTGGCGTATTCCGCTATACCTACGATGTGCTGGACAACATCCGCAGCGCCAAGCTGGGCACCATCAAGCAGCACAATTATTACTACGACGCGCGCAACCGCATGACGACGGTAAACCGCGACGACGGCAGTGCGATCATGGGCCTGGACTACGATGTCCAAGGCAACCTGGCCAAGAAGAACGGCGAGGTGTTCCGCTTCGACTACGGCAATCGGTTGCGCGATGGCGCGGGCAAGGAGCTGTACGCCTACGACGCCCACGGGCGCCGGGTCGGCAACTACAGCACCTCGCTGGGTGACATCCTGTCGTTCTACGGCAACGATGGGGTCCTGCGCCGGCAGCACAACAAGCGCACCGGCAAGGAGCTGGAGTACGTCAGCCTGGGCACCAGTCTGCTCGCAGAGCTGGAGAGCACGGTAGCAGTCGCTGTCCCGGCGTTGAGCGGGCCGGCCAACGTGGCTACCGGCAGCTACAGCGTCAGCTGGACATCGGTTGGCAACGCAAACCGCTATGAGCTGCGTCATTCCAGCAACGCAGGTACCAGCTGGTCTTCGGCCTATACCGGCACCGCGACATCGCATGCGGTAAGTGGCGCACCCACCGGGTCGCGCTCCTACCAGGTGCGTGCCTGCCAGGGTTCCAATTGCGGCGGATGGAGTGCCACGCTGGTGGTGCAGGTCGTACCGGTTCCTGCCTCGGCGCCTGCCCTGGTGGTGCCGGCTGCCGGTTTGAATGGCAGCTACAGCATCGGCTGGCCGGCCGTGACCGGGGCCACGCGCTATGCCATCGAGGAGCGCGCCGGGGTGGGTGCGTGGACATCCGTCCATAATGCCGCTGGGCTGAGTGTGGCCCTGAGTGGTCGAGCCGCTGGTGCGTACAGCTACCGCGGCCAAGCCTGCAATGTGTCTGGCTGCAGCGGCTGGTCCGCCGAACAGGCGATGACCGTTATCTATCCGTCGGAGTCCGCCCCCACCATTACCGCGCCGACGAGCAACAACAGCGGCAGCTTCATCGTGAGCTGGACTGCCGTTACCGGAAGCACCCGTTACGAGCCGCAAGAGCGGCTGGGGACCGGTGCGTGGACCAACTTGGCCAACACAACGGCGACCTCGCTGAGCATCAGCGGCAAACCGACCGGTAGCCATGGCTACCAAGTGAGGGCCTGCAACGCGGCCGGTTGCGGCCCGTGGTCGAACATCGTTACCACGTCCGTGCTGTTGCCGCCTGCCGCAGCGCCTGCAATTACCCTGGCGGCAAGCAATACCAGCGGCAGCTACAACGTCGGCTGGAATGCAGTGGCCGGTGCGGTGGAATACCGCCTGGAAGAGCGCACAGGTACCGGCAGTTGGGGCGCGCTGCAGGCCGAAGCGGCCACGCTGCGCGCGATCAGCGGCAAGGGAAACGGCACCTACGGTTACCGCGTACAGGCCTGCAACGCCGGCGGTTGCAGCGGTTGGTCGGCGGAGAAAACCACCACAGTGCTGCGTGTGCCAGGTGCCGCGGCAGTGACCACGCCAGCCACCAATAGCAGTGGTGCGTGGACGGTGAGTTGGGCGGCTGTGGCTACTGCAACTTCTTATCAGTTGGAAGAGCGGGTCAACGCCGGCGCTTGGGCTCTTGCATACACCGGTACGGCAGTGAACTGGGGAACCAGCGCTCGCGGTACCGGGAGCCATGGATATCGCGGCCGGGCATGCAACGCCAGTGGTTGTGGTGCGTATTCTGCAATTGTCACCACGGTGGTAACGAGGCCGCCAGGTGCTGCACCGGCCTTGAGTCTGCCCGCGTCCAATGGAAACGGCAGCTTCAGCGTGTCATGGGCGGCGGTGGCCACCTCCACGCGCTACGAGCTGGAAGAGCAGGTCGGAAGTGCGTGGACCCAGCAGCAGAACACTTCCGCGCTGAGCAAGGCATTCACCGGACGGGCCACCGGCAGCTATCGCTTCCGGGTACGTGCCTGCAACGCAGGTGGCTGCGGCGCATACTCGGGCACGGGTACCGTGGCAGTGCTGCTGGTGCCGCAGAGTGCGCCTACGTTGACGGCCCCCGCCTCCGCCGCCGCTGCATATACGATCAGCTGGTCAGCCGTCTCTACCGCTACCGGCTACAACGTGCAGCAGAATATCAACGGTGGGGGCTGGGGCGCGCTTGGCAGCTATGGCGGCACCAGTGTCGGGCTGAACCCGGGCAGCTCAGGGAGCTACGCGTATCGCGTGCAGGCCTGCAATGCGACGGGCTGCGGTGGGTGGTCGGCCACCAAGACGGTGGCGGTGCGGCGACCGCCAGCCACACCCAGCATTACCTATGCGCACCAGCACAACTACTACGCCGGTCCTCACAATGGGGAGTTCTCCTTGTGCAAAGTGACTTGGACGCCCGCGTCATATGCGAGCCATTATGACCTCCAGGCTCACGGCGGAGCGCTGCTCTACAGCGGAGCGGCCACGACTGTAGAAGGCCAGTACCTGACCATTCAATTCTGTGCGACGGTTTATGTTGTGCGCGCATGCAATGCGGCGGGCTGCTCGGGTTGGTCCGCGCCATTCCACCAGACATTGGAACAGGACCCGTATCCGGGCGATGGGGAGGTGATCCCGTGAGCACTGAGGCGATGATGATGACGAAGCTGCTCAAGGCATTCGGATTGCTGGTAATCACGGCGGCCGTGGCAGGTCTGGCGCCTGCCCAGGCGCAGACGACGGTGCGCTACCTGCACACCGATGCGCTGGGTACGGTGGTGGCGAAGACCGATGCCAATGGGAACGTGGTCGAGCGGACTACGTTCGAGCCGTATGGCGCGGTGGTGGGCGGCGCGGTGGCTGACGGCCCGGGCTATACGGGGCATGTGAGTGATGCGGCAACCGGGCTGAGCTACATGCAGCAGCGGTACTACGATCCGGAGGTAGGGCTGTTTTTGTCTGTGGATCCCGTGACTGCTTATAGCGAACCGATAGGGCAGTTCAACCGGTATCGGTATGCGAATGGCAATCCATATCGGTTCACTGATCCCGATGGTCGTCAAGTGGTAGGGGCGCCAAGAGATTTCTACAATCCTGTAACGGCTGAGCAGGCTCGGCAGATACTCCCTATAGTTGCGGATTTCACTCCTGTGCTGGGTGATGTCAAGGGGATAGTTGAGGCGATCCAAGCTCCGACGCCTGCGAACATCGCTGGTGCGGCTGTTGGCGTAGTTCCCATCGGGGGGGATATCGCTAAAGCAGCCATCAAGAACGGCGGTCGGGTTGGAGACTTCACGCGCGCTCAGAAAAATGCAGCTAAGGCTGAGAACGCGGCCCAGAACGGCGGAAAAATGGCCTGCACTGATTGTACGAAGGGCGTAGAAAGCGTGGCAAGCCAGAGAGGGGTTCCCACACCCTCAAATCAAGCACAAATTCACCACGACCCCGCCATCAAATATGGCGGCGGGAAACACAGTAAGGCGGTAGTGTTATGCCCTGGTTGTCACAATGATCGCCACAAGGGAGCAAAATGAAGACAGAATTGATGTTCGTGCTGGATGTCGACGATGGTTGGCCACCTGTGGCGAAAGAGTGCTTGAGATGTATCGACGCGGAGTGCGGGTACCAGATCCAAGAACCGCCACTTTTTATCAAAGACTTGTCAGTTGGAGACGTTATCGAGGTCGTGTGGGGTGAAGACGGTGAAGTCGTAGCCTGGTCTCATGTTGAGAAGTCGAAGCGAAGCATCGTCTGGATCATGGTTTCCGGCGACTATTCTGTTGCTAGTGAAATCGAGTGCCTAAAGCGCATGAGATGCAATGTGGCGGAGTTCGAGGCATATCGATACTTCGCAGTTGATGTTCCCGCAGAGTGTCCCGTAGAGCGGCTAGATGAGTGTTTGGATGCCCTCAATAGGGAGGAGGTCTCGGTGGCTTTCCCCTCATTCCGTCACTGACGTACCTCCGGCAAGGGACGTAGGAGTCACCTTAGACAGCACTCCCCATCAGCGCAATTGCCGCAGATCAACAGCAGGACCAGTCACTTTCACCAACTCCCGCCCCGCCACGATCAACCCGACCACCAGCCGCTCGTCCGGTAGGACATCCTGGGTGGCGTCATTCTGACTCAATGGCGCTCAGGTTTGGAGTCTCCGTGAGGTGGTGGAGGTCTCGGCCGAACTGGCTGGATTTATTGATCTTGCGCCCGGTTCGAAATTGCATCGTGCTGTGCTGTCGGACTCGTGGATTGTGGGAAGCCTGCATGTCTCTGAGGGACTTGACATTGACAGCGGAACGGATTGAACGGCTGTGGGGATGTGGTCAATTTTCAGGATCGAGGGCGCGGAGGAGACCCATCGGATCCCGTGCGGCGAGCAGTGGGGTCAGGTCCGATGGTAGCTCGTCAAGGAAATTTTCATGCGGGATATCACCGGTCTCGAAAGGCTCTTGATCGAGGGCGTCGCGAGCAGACTTGCTCCTCTTGAGGCCTCAGGGCTTACGGCCGACCTGGAACGCGCTGTTGTAGCCGATGATGCTGTGCAGGGTGCAAGGGTTGTGTTTGCTATCGCGGGATATGAGCGACCGTCTTGCAAGGGCCCGCACAGCTATCCAGTTGAGATTCGCCTATCAGATGCAGACGGAGCGGAGCTGACTGCCGTGCTATACGCAGATGAGAACAATCGACTTTACGAACTTGAGATCATCCGGTGGGGAGAGGGTTTGCCGCTTGCTCCTGATGCCAGCTCCGCCAGGTTCTACTAACTGGCCGAGCGATGAGAATTCTTGGCCTGCAAATGCATCATGCGCTCGCGTCCCTACTTCGCGGATGACCTGGACCCGGCGGGGAGGATTGGAGCGGAGCGTGTCGGCATGCAGGATCGAGACGCGGCGCAGCAGGCGGACATATGCAGGCGAGACGGCACGGAGATCCATGTGCCCGAAGCGGGTTACAAGCTGGGCCTGACTCAGGGGGGGGCAGGGGGCGGGGTTCTCCCTATCAACGGATAGCGGCGTCCGCCACGCGGAGAAAGTCTAGGGTGCGATTCGCTCTATTCTCGAGAGTTCTGAAACATCTTTCGATTAGCGCGGGGTGGGGATGAAAAATGGCGACGTTTCGATTTTCATGCTTGTAAAGCAATGCGCGGTGTTTGCTGCATGGGTTTGTTTATTTTTATATTCTTTGTATATATTAATCATTAAAAATTTAGGGCCCGACCCATATGCTGTATTTCATGTTATTGCGCCCATTGCGCTCGCTCTTGTTGTTGTCAGGTCCGGTAAGAGATCTATATTGGTCAGGCAACTATGGATTCGATCGAGATCGTGATGAGAAGGTTTTGTTCTGAGTTGCCAGGCGTGGTCCGTTGATTATCCCGAGTTTCCTGAATTCTTTGAACCGTTGCACGTGAATCATGCCCTGTCGGGTCCAATGGTGTTCGCGCCTTACCTAGCGCTGCCTCCGGGATGGCGATTACTGATTGGCGCGATTGGCTACGAAGACATTTGGTACGACGCGTCATTGTTCGCGTCTGAATTGTGCTGAGCTGCGGTGAGCTGTTCGCGGTCGCGGTTGCGATTGCGGGTTGCAGTTGTCGGCTATCCGCTTAGTTGTTGGGGTGGGGAGGAATATACATGTTGCGCGACAAGAATTAGCGTTGCTATACCCAGAACGTGCACCCATCGAATGGAGTCCTATGATGAGAAGACGCTTGCTGGCAGCCCGGTCGTCCGCGGTGCTTCCGTGCATTTCCGTCGCCGGATTCGTCTTTGAGGCGCAGAAGAAGGCGGTATTAGTCGAGGGCGCGGTACCGTGATGGCGCATTCAACCCGCCTGCGGCTCAAGCTCACAACAATGCCAGGATGGAGGCGGGTCGCTTTCATGGCGTGCTGCTGCGAGCGCATGTTACCCAACTACGAACGGTTTCAGAGAGAAGAGTCATACGGTGACGCAACCGTGCTGAGGTCAGGGCTCGATTTGGTCTGGGAATGGGTCGCGGCGTCGGTGGTGCCACTTGATGCAGAGAAAGTAGCCAGCGCATGCGAAGAACAGGCGCCTTTTACTGGTGAACATGCCTCGGTCTACACCTCTGCTGCGTTGGATGCCAGTGCAGCGCTTGCCGTGACACTGCGGGCACTGACCCGCGCCCCCGTAGAGAGCGCCATCGCGGTCGCTTCGTATGCAACAGACACCGCCGATCTCTTCGTGCAATCCACTGAGGACATTGATCCAACCTCTTTCGATTTTGAGGATGTCATGGCTGCGCACCCTCTGATGCAGTCGGAAATCGAACTCCAGTGGGAGAGTCTGCAGTTGCTTGAAAGGTGCACGGACCGCGCCGCTACCCTCGCGGAATTGCGTGCGCATTCTCCGTCTCTGTGCGCGTGCAGTCTGCCGCTGACTAGCAGTTCCGGCTGATGGATGAGCTCTCTATACCGTTGCTACGCTTGATGACGATGCCTCAGTCGAGATGATTAGCGTGTGGATTGCCTCGAAGCGGCTTCACTACTCGATCAAAGCCGGCATGTACGAAGAATCGTCGGAGGTTCGGAGCAGAAGGCGTGGGGGAATCATCCTGGGCGACGTGGCCCGTCACGTGGCCAGCGCACCGGAGTCAGGCTATGGAACGGACCGGCAATCGGTACTTCACGAGATAACGCGCGCGTTCAAAAGCGAGGTGGCGCTGCCTGCATCTTCTGTTGAAGGAGGATTCGTCGGTGGGAGTGGCAAGATGCGTGGTGAGACATGACGCGTGTCCATTGCACGAAAAGTGCCTGCATGGGGCGATGGAGCCGACGCTGCTACGGGCATCAGGAATTCGTGTTTTGCTGACATTCTTTGATTGTCTTCGACTACGCCTTGGATGCGTGGGATGCCTCGAATTAGCACGGATGCGCTTTCGCCGACATGCTTCGATAGTAAGGTAACGGATGGGACGCGCGTGCTGGCTTGCGTGTTTGATATTTTGCGATGTATTCCGGCCTTGGAGGCTGACGGCGAGGTGCGATGGGGCTTGAGAATGCGCTGCGGTTTTGTCCGCTTCTGCTTCTGTGGATCAACGGGGTCTACGCCGTCCGCTTGATGTCAATGATGGAGAAGTCCTCGCCCAGGATTCTTGCTTCGGTGGACGTGGTCAGAGTTGACTGGTGCTTCAAGTGCATAAGGGGGTTCCATCGATTGGCCTTCACCCGCAAGGGGCGCAGGCTTCCACCCAAGGTCAGTCGGGTCTTCCGCATACAGGCGCATACCGCTTAGGGTGTGATCGGACATGGGGCAACCCCGTAGCCGGATGGGCCCCCTGCGTCAGGGCGCAGGGTGGCGGGCGGTGCGGGTTGGCGTACCGGTGCAGCAGTCCAAAAACCGGCGGATATACGGAATCCCCACACACCGCCAATCCTGGCTGGCGCTTCTACGTCGCCAGCATCGCGATCGTGCTTAACGCGACCCGGCGACGTACATGGGCAAAGCATGCAAAACGCGTCCGTCGCGACAAACCGCGCGGCTCAACGGCAGCTCGCGCTGACCTGATGTATCGCATCGCGCAGCGCCTGCCGATCCCGCTCGTCCACCGCATCCTGGAAGTACTGTAGGTCCTGCTTGCCCAGTCCGCAGGGGTCGTCGGTATAGCCGGGCGGCCACAATCCAAGGAACTGCGCCACTCCGGCGATGATCTGCTGCGGACTCATCTGCGGACGCATGCGGAAGTAGCGCGGTCGCTCCTGGAAGGCCGCATGCACGGCGCGGCGTCCGATCAGTTTCGGGGCGAGGGTGGCAGCGTCGATGCCGTCACCGCCGCTGACCGCATCGCCGCGCAAGCGAAGGTCCAGCGGCGCACTTGCGACCGGGTCGGCGATGTCCACAAGGGTCGCCGCATCGGGTGCGGAAACGACAGGCTGTAGCGGGCTGACCACGCGGAGGCTACGTTGCATGGGCGAAACATCAGGGCTGCTGGGCAGCGCGATGGGCTGCGATGCAGGGGGTGGCGGCGGCAACCAGCGCACGCTCATGCGATGGGCATCGCTGCGCGTCAGGGTGGCGCGCGTGGTGGTCAGCAGCCACCAGCCGATCAGGGCATGCACGGCGATCACCAGCGCCCAGGCGATGACGTGCGGGGCGGCGGCGGGGAGTGATGGGCGGGGTAGGGCGAGGGTCGACATTGGTGGTGCATCCATGCGGTTACCTTCGGGGTGAGAGTAGGCGTGAGGGCGGAAAGTTTCGTTGGGGGGTTCAGGGGCGGCCGCTTCGCTCGCCGAGCATGGCTCGGCGCTACCAAAATCGAGCATGGCTGGGCGCTACCAGAAGCGGGCGAGGCCCGGCGCTACCGGGCGGTGTCGGCTGAAACCAATCTGCCCCCCTTCGGGAGGAGCGTGGCAGAATCCGGAACGCTCTCTGCTTGTTGATCCTGCCCATGTCGTCCACTGCTGCACCCGCCTCGATCCCGTCCGCGCCGGCCAATTCGCCGCAGCGCGTGCTGCTGGCCAGCCTGATCGGCACCACCATCGAGTTCTTCGACTTCTACATCTACGCCACCGCGGCGGTGCTGGTGTTCCCGCACCTGTTCTTCCCGGAGAGCAGTGACAAGGCGGCGATGCTGCAGTCGCTGGCGACCTTCGCGGTGGCGTTCATCGCACGGCCGGTGGGGTCGGCGGTGTTCGGGCACTTCGGCGACCGCATCGGGCGCAAGGCCACGCTGGTGGCAGCGCTGCTGACGATGGGCCTGTCCACGGTCTTGATCGGCCTGCTGCCCACGCATGCGCAGATCGGCCTGTGGGCGCCGGCATTGCTGGCGCTTTGCCGTTTCGGACAGGGCCTGGGGCTGGGCGGGGAATGGGGCGGTGCGGTGCTGCTGGCCACCGAAAACGCGCCGCCGGGCAAGCGTGCCTGGTACGGCATGTTCCCGCAGTTGGGCGCGCCGCTGGGCTTCCTGCTGTCGGCCGGCATCTTCCTGATCCTGGGCCGCCTGCTCAGCGCCGATGACTTCCTGCAGTGGGGCTGGCGCATCCCGTTCGTGGCCAGTGCGCTGCTGGTCGGCCTGGGCCTGTGGGTGCGCTTGAACATCCATGAGACGCCTGCCTTCCAGAAGGCACTGGATGCGCATGCGCGGGTCAAGCTGCCGATGCTGACGGTGCTGCGCGACCACGCCATGCCGATGCTGCTGGGCACGTTGGGCGCGTTCGCCACCTTCGTGCTGTTCTACCTGATGACCGTGTTCGCGCTCGGCCATGGCACCGCGGTGCTGGGCTACAGCCGTGAGCAGTTCCTGCTGCTGCAGATGGTCGGTATCCTGTTTTTCGCCGCCGGTATTCCCATTTCGGCGCGCTACGGCGACCGCTGGGGCACGCGCCGCACGATGATCATCGCCAGTGGCCTGATCGTGGTGTTCGGCGTGCTGCTGGCGCCGATGTTCCAGGCCGGCAGCCCGTGGATGGTGCTGGGTTTCCTGTCGCTGGGGTTGTTCCTGATGGGCCTCACCTACGGTCCGTGCGGTACGTTCCTGGCAGAGATCTACCCGGTGGAGGTGCGCTACACCGGCGCTTCGTTGTCGTTCAATCTGGCCGGCATCCTCGGCGCGGCGCCCGCACCGTACCTGGCGACATGGCTGGCCGAACGCTTCGGACTGGTGGCGGTCGGCTATTACCTGTGCATCGCCGCGCTGGTGACCATCTGCGCGCTGCTGGCGTTGCAGCGCCGGGTGCGCTGATCAGCCGAAGAAGCGCTTCAGCGTACGTCCCAGCCAGTTGCCGCCCTGGTGTTCGCGGGTGAACTGGTTGAGGTGGTGCTTGACCGTTTCGGCGTAGGCTTTGTCATCGCCGCGGATGTGGTTGAACAGCCAGCGCGAGAGCATGGTGCGCAGTTCGTCAGTCACGTCTTCGCCGGCCTGGAAGCGCAGGCGGTAGTCGGTCACGCGCTTGCCGAAGATTTCGTGCACGCGCTTGTGCGCGGCGCAGAACGGGTAGCCGGCTTCTTCCATCAGCTCTTCTTCGAAGGCGAAGTGGGACATGGTGTAGTCCACCAGTTCGTCGATCACATCAGCCACGGCAAGCTGCTGCAGGCCCTGCTGGGCGACGTGCAGATGGTTGAGCATCTCCACGATCCGCTTGTGCTGGTTGTCGATGACCTCGATGCCGATGTTGAGATCGTCCTGCCAGACCAGTAAGGCCATCTGCGTGCTCCCTGTTTGCGATGGGAGCGAGTCTGGGCGGGCGTTCCGATTGCGACACTGATCTGGATCAAAGCGGGTGACAGCGTGACGACCAAGGTCGTCACCTACCAAGGCGGTAGGCCGTCACCTACCGGGGCGTCGGTCGTCACCCACAAGGGCGGTAGGCCGGTAGCGCCGAGCCATGCTCGGCGGAATGTTCCAGGCATCGCGGTCCGCGCCGGACGCCGCCGAGGTAACAGCGTGACGACCAACGGTCGTCACCCACCAGGGCAGAGGTCAGGCGGCAGTGGCGGCGAGTGCGGCGCTGCAGACCCGGTTGCGGCCGCCGGCCTTGGCCAGGTACAGCTGGCGGTCGGCTTCGGTGATCAGTTCGTGCAGGCTGTCATGCTGGGGGCGGATGCAGCACAGGCCGATGCTGACGGTCATGCGCAGCGCGGTGCCGGCGATGGGAACCTGCAGCGCGGCGATGCTCTGGCGCAGGGTTTCGAAGTACTCCACCGCTTCGTCCGGCGCCAGCCCGGGCACCATCAGGCAGAACTCTTCACCCCCGAAGCGGGCGACCAGATCGCCGCTGCGCGCGTGCGTGGCCACGGTATCGGCGCAGGCACGCAGCGCGTCGTCGCCGCCGTCGTGGCCGAAGGTGTCGTTGATGTGCTTGAAGTGGTCGATGTCCACCATCGCCACCGCGATCCAGTCGTCCTGCTGCTGCACGCCCTGCAACTGGCGCTGGCTGTGTTCCAGAAAGCAGCGGCGGTTGGGCAGGCCGGTCAGGAAATCGCGCGTGGCCAGGTCCTGCAGGGTGCCGATCAGTTCCAGTTGGTCCACGTTCTGCGAGACGCGGCAGAAGAATTCTTCGCGCGAGAAAGGCTTGCGCAGGAAGTCGTTGGCGCCGTTCTTCAGGAAACGGGGAATCAGCGAGGCATCGGTATTGCCGGACAGGCCGATCACCGCCACCTTGTCGCGCGAACGCTGCATGCGCAGCCGTCGGGTGAATTCCACGCCCTGCATGCCGGGCATTTCCTGGTCCACCACGGCCAGCCGGATGGACGGATGTGCATCGATCGCTGCCAGTCCTTTTTCACCGTCGGCGGCCTCATACACCGGGTGGCCGTACATGCGCAGCAGGGCGGCGGCATAGGCACGCGCGGACGGCGAATCATCCACCACCAGCGCGGCGATGCGGCGGTTGCGGTCCAGCCGCTGCACCAGCCACACCAGGTAGTCCACACTGCCCGGCGTGTTCTTCAGCACGTAATCGATGACTTTCTGTTCCAGCACGCGGCGGCGCACGTCTTCGTCATACACCCCGCTGACCACCACCGTCGGCAGGCCGCGGGAGACGAAGTAATCCACCACGGCTTCGCGGTCGCCATCGGCAAGCACCAGCCCGGTCAGCACCAGGAACCAGCCCTGTTCCTGCTCCAGCAGGCCGCCGGCTTCGGCAAGGGTCGAAGCCACCGTCACCTTCAGCTCCAGGCGCTGTTCGATGGCTTCACGCACCAGGGTGGTGAAGGTTCGCGAATTCTCCACCAGCAGGATGCGCTGGGGCAGGGGGTCAACACCGGGGTCGCTTACGAAAGCGCCCTGCAGCAAGGCGGGCATGAGGCGTGCGCTCGGAACGGGCTGGGTCTTCAAGGCTATCGGCCGCTCCTCTGAAAACTTGAACTGCGTCACCAAATTAGATTGCGCAGCTTTACAAATGCCATCGTGGCGACCAGCAACGGGGTGCGCAGCAGGCGTCCGCCGGGGAAGGGCCGGTGCGGCAGGCGCTCGAATACGTCCAGCCGTCCGGCCTGGCCGGCGATGGCTTCGGCGATGACCTGCCCGGCCAGGTTGGCCGAGGCCACCCCATGCCCGGAAAAGCCCTGCGCGAAGTAGATGTCCGGGGTCAGCCGGCCCCAGTGCGGGGCGCGGCTGGGAGTGATGTCCACGTAGCCGCCCCACAGGTAGTCCAGCGGCACGCCGTGCAGCTGCGGGAACACCTGCCACAGGCGTCGCTGCATCACCGCGTCCAGGCCGGCCGGGGGCCGCGACGAGTAACTGGCGCCGCCGCCGAACAGCACGCGGTGGTCGTGGCTGAGCCGGAAATAGTCCAGCACCAGCCCGGTATCGGACACGGCCATGTTGTTTCGGATCAGCGACCGCGCGCGCGCTTCGCCCAGCACCGGAGTGGCACCGACATAGGTGCCGACCGGCATCACGTGGCGCTCCAGTTCCGGGGCGATGCCTTCCAGCCAGGCATTGCCGGCCAGCAGCACGTGGGCGGCGTGCACGGTGCCGGTGGCGGTGCGCAGGGCAGGGCGCGGCGTGCGCTGCAGTTCCAGCACGGGCGTGTGTTCGTGGATCACCGCGCCGGCGGCGATCGCGGCATCGGCCAGCCCCTGCGCGTAGGCCAGCGGATGCAGGTGGCCGCTCAGCGGGTCGAACATCGCGCCCTGGTAGCGCGGGCTGTCCAGCTGCGCGCGCAGGGTAGCGCGGTCCCACCACTGCATGGGGTAGTCGTAATGGGTGGTCAGCCGTTCCGCGTCGCGCTGCAGCGCCTGCGACTGTCGCGTGGTGATCGGTACGTTGGCATGGCCGGACACCCAATGGCAGTCGATCCGGTGCTGGTCGATGCGATCGCGCAGCAGCTGCACGCCCTGGCGGGAGTAGTCGAACAGGGTGCGTGCGTCTTCCGCGCCGACCTGCTTTTCCAGCACGTCCACCTCGCAGCCATAGCCGACCAGCGCCTGACCACCATTGCGGCCGGAGGCCCCCCAGCCGATCCGGCAGGCTTCCAGCACCACCACGCGCAGACCACGGCGCGCCAGTTCCAGGGCCGCCGAAAGCCCGGTGTAGCCGGCGCCGAGGATCGCCACGTCAACGTGGACATCGCCGTCCAGCGCCGGCAGCGGGGCGCGGGGTCGTACGCTGGCGGCATACCAGCTGGGCGGCAGGGCAGGGTCTTCGCGCAGGGCGTGCGTGGGGTCCATGGGCATAGTCTGGCGCAGTTGCCACGGTGATGGTGTGACTGCCGGTAAGGTTGCTGCGGTCATCTGCCGGGGTTACCGTGTGCGCAGCGCCGAGGACCTTCGCATGCGCCTTCCGCCCCTCGTGGGATTGCCGACCGACAGCACGTTGCAGGGCCATCGTCGCTTCGCGATGGCCGGCGGGAAGTATGTGCGCGCGCTGCTGGATGCCGCTGTGGTCACCCCGGTGCTGCTGCCCTCGCTGCAGCCGCCGCTGGCCGCGGGCGGCTGGCTGGCGCAGTGGCACGGCGGGCGTTCTGCCGTGGTCAATCCGGTACACGGCCAGGGAATCGACGCCGTGGCTGACGGCCTGCTGGCCGAAGCGCATGCCGACGAGGGCCTGGTCGAAGCCGCCCGCAGCCGTGGGCATTGCTTCGTGCCGGGCGTGCCGTGGCATCCGGTGGGGCGCGTCACCCACAATCCCTTCTATCACGCTGTGTTGCATGCGTTCGGCCAAGCTTGCCGGCAGCGACAACGATTTCAACAGGATTCCGCATGAGTACCGACAGCCGCACGCGCAGGATGCCAACGGAGGAAGATGCGCAGGAAAGCAGCCTGCTGCGCTGGCTGAAGGACCGCCGCATCACCGAAGTGGAGTGCCTGGTACCGGACATCACCGGCATCGCGCGCGGCAAGATCATCCCGGCCGACAAGTTCTCCCACGATTACGGCACGCGTCTGCCGGAGGGTATCTTCGCTACCACCGTCACCGGTGACTATCCGGATGATTACTACGAACTGACTTCGCCTTCGGATTCGGACATGGTGCTGCGCCCGGATCCGGAGACGGTGCGCATGGTGCCGTGGGCTACCGATCCCACCGCGCAGATCATCCACGACTGCTACACCAAGAACGGCCAGCCGCACGAACTGGCGCCGCGCAACGTGCTGCGCCGCGTGCTGGATGCCTACACGGAGCTGGGCCTGCGCCCGGTGGTGGCGCCGGAGCTGGAGTTCTTCCTGGTGCAGAAGAACACCGATCCGGACTTCCCGCTGTTGCCGCCGGCCGGTCGCTCCGGGCGCCCGGAGACCGCGCGGCAGTCCTATTCCATCGATGCAGTGAACGAGTTCGATCCGATCCTGGACCTGATGTACGACTACGCCGATGCGATGAAGCTGGACGTGGATACGCTGATCCACGAATCCGGCGCGGCGCAGCTGGAAGTCAATTTCACCCATGCTGACGCGATGAACCTGGCCGACCAGGTGTTCCTGTTCAAGCGCACCATGCGCGAGGCGGCCATGCGCCACGGGGTGTATGCCACGTTCCTGGCCAAGCCGATGGAAAACGAGCCAGGTAGTGCCATGCACATCCACCAGAGCCTGCTGCGGATCAACGACGGAGCCAATGTGTTCGCTGGCGATGGCGATGGGGAAGGGGAGTTCAGTCCGGTGTTCGGGCATTACCTGGGCGGGCTGCAGAAGTTCGCGCCGCAGGCGATGGCGTTCTTCGCGCCCAACGTGAACTCCTATCGGCGATTGGTATTCGGCGAGGTGTCGCCGAGCAACGTGCACTGGGGCTTCGACAACCGCACCTGCGGCCTGCGCGTGCCGATGGATACGCCGGACAACATGCGGGTGGAAAGCCGCTTTGCCGGTTCCGATGCCAATCCGTACCTGGCGATGGCGGCCACCCTGGCCTGCGGGCTGCTGGGCCTGCGTGGACAGCTGGCACCGGATGCACCGATCAGTGGCAGCGCCAAGGAACTGGGCTACGACCTGCCGCGATCACTGGGCGAGGCACTGGATGGGCTGGAGCAGTGCGCCGAACTGCAGGCGCTGCTCGGCGAGCGCTTCTGCAGGGCCTATATTTCGGTGAAACGCAAGGAATACGAGACCTTCTTCCGGGTCATCAGTTCGTGGGAACGCGAGTTCCTGCTGCTGAATGTCTAGACAGTGGATACATTCGGCCGAGCATGGCTCGGCGCTACCCGTTCCGGCGCTGCGGCGTTAGGCTGGCAGCCGTCTGCAGGCCGGCATCGGCCCCCACCCCGCTATGGAGCCCCCTCCCATGAAGCTGCGTACCCTGACCCTCGGCCTTTCCGCCGCCCTGCTTGCCGCCTGTGGTGGCGGTGGTGGCAGCGGCACCGCGCAGGACAGCAAGGTCCTGAACGTCTACAACTACAGCGATTACATCGCCGAAGACACCATCCCGGAGTTCGAAAAGCAGAGCGGGGTCAAGGTCACCTACGATGTGTTCGACAGTGACGAGATGGTGGAAACCAAGCTGCTGGCCGGCAACAGCGGCTACGACGTGGTGGTGCCGACGCTGAACTTCTTCGGCCGGCAGATCCAGGCCGGCGTGTTCCTGCCGCTGGACAAGGCGAAGATCCCCAACCTGGCCAAGCTCGACCCGAAGGTGATGGAGCGCATCGCCACCCAGGACCCGGGCAACAAGTACGGCGTGCCGTACATGATCGGCACCACCGGCATCGGCTACAACGTGGACATGCTGAAGGAACGTTTCGGCGGCAGCGCCGACATCGCCAACAGCTGGGACCTGGTGTTCAAGCCGGAAAACATCGCCAGGATGAAGGACTGCGGCGTGACCCTGCTGGACACCCCGGCCGACATGATTCCGGTGGCCATGCACTACCTGGGCCTGGACCCGCACAGCAACAATCCGGCCGATATCCAGAAGGCTGGCGAGCTGCTGAAGTCGATCCGCCCGTACGTGCAGAACTTCCACTCCTCACAGTACGTGGGCTCGCTGGCCAACGGCGGCACCTGCCTGGTGGTGGGGTGGTCGGGCGATATCATCCAGGCGCGTGACCGCGCCGAAGAAGCGGCCAACGGTGTGCACGTGGCCTATTCGATCCCGCGCGAAGGGGCGCCGCAGTGGTTCGACATGCTGGCCATCCCGAAAGATGCCAAGAACCCGGAAGCCGCCTACCAGTTCATCAATTACCTGCTGGAACCGAAGGTCGCCGCGGCCAACACCAACTTCATCCACTACGCCAACCCGGTAAGCGAGGCGACGCCGCTGGTGGACGAGGCGATCCGTACCGATCCGACCATCTACCCGCCGGCAGACGTGGCGGAGAAGATGTTCACCTATTCGATCAACACCCCGGAAACCGACAAGCTGTACACCCGCTTGTGGACGGAAATCAAAACCGGCCGTTGATCGGTGCGGTCAGCCGGCCAGATCCCCGCCTTCGGGCGGGGGCATGCGGGTGCCGGGGCAGGCGACGGAGTCGGACGTGCTGTCCCAGTTGCGGATCTGCGGACCTTGCCAGTGCACGAACGTCATATCCGGTTTGCTCAAGCTGCTATAGACCATGCAGGTGTTCCAGTTCTGTATGTGCACGACGTTGGCGAACACCACTTTCTCCGGCTTGAATGCCACCCAGGTGAGCCTGTGGAGGCCGGCGCCCATGGGCGTGTACGCGTACTCCACGGTGTTGTCGTTGCCGATTGCATCACCGCTGACTCCCCAGAAGCTGGCCGTACAGCCGTCGTCGTGGAAATGGATGAGGAAGGCGCCGTTGTCGAAGTCCGACAGCATGGTCTGGCCGGTTCCGGGGTAGCCGGTGGGGCTGCAGGCCCAGGCACCCAGCGGTGCGCAGGCGAGGATCAGGGCGGCGAAGGGGCGGAGGGTGCGCATGGAAGGGGTCTCGGCTTCGGGGACTGCGGTGCAGGTTATGGGATGAGCGTGCCTGTCCATCGTGCGCAGGGTAAGAGCGGACCGCGACGCGCCGCAGTGGTGCGCCGCCGGCCGCCAACTGCCGTCATGTCGCTTCGGCACGGGCATGGCTAGAATGGCGCCGCTGTCCACCATCCGCTCCCGGAGCCCCCCATGCCCGCTGAAGCCCTGCCGGAAGCCGTCGTCGCCGATACCCACGGCGAGCCCGGCTACCTGTCCATCCGTGACCTGCGCAAGGAATTCGACGGTTTCGTCGCGGTCGACGACGTCAACCTGGACGTGCGCAAGGGCGAGATCTTCGCGCTGCTGGGTGGCTCGGGCAGTGGCAAATCCACGCTGCTGCGTTGCCTGGGCGGGTTCGAAACGCCCACCAAGGGCAGCATCGTGCTCGATGGCCAGCCGCTGGTTGCGCTGCCGCCGTACAAGCGTCCGGTCAACATGATGTTCCAGTCCTACGCGCTGTTCCCGCACATGAGCGTGGAGCAGAACATCGCCTTCGGACTGAAGCAGGATGGGCTGGCAAATGACGCGATACGCCGCCGGGTGGGTGAAATGCTCGAGCTGGTACACATGACCCAGCTGGCCAAGCGCCGGCCGCACCAGCTGTCCGGTGGCCAGCAGCAGCGCGTGGCGCTGGCCCGTTCGCTGGCCAAGGGGCCCAAGCTGCTGCTGCTGGACGAACCGATGGGTGCGCTGGACAAGAAGCTGCGCTCGCAGATGCAGCTGGAGCTGGTCAACATCATCGAAACCTCCGGGGTGACCTGCGTGATGGTCACCCACGACCAGGAAGAGGCGATGACCATGGCCACCCGCATCGCGGTGATGGACGCCGGCTGGATCCAGCAGGTGGGCAAGCCGGAGGATGTCTACGAGCAACCGGCCAACCGCTTCGTTGCCGGTTTCATCGGCTCGGTGAATTCGTTTGAAGGGGTGATCGACGAGGACCTGCCGGAGTACGTCACCGTGCGCTCGCCGGCGTTTCCCGCGCCGATCTACATCGGCCACGGCATCACCTGCTACGAAGGCCAGCCGGTCGCCTTCGCGGTACGACCGGAGAAGATCATGATCGGCAAGGACGAGCCGGAAGGGCATACCAACAAGGCCCAGGGCGTGATCGAGGACATCGCCTACTTCGGCAGCCATTCGGTGTACCACGTGCGCCTGCCCAGCGGGGCCAGGGTGATGGCCAACTTCGCCAATTCGCAGCGCTGGGCCAGCGATGGCCTGACCTGGGGCGATGAGGTGTGGGTGCACTGGCGCGACAACGACGGCGTGGTGCTGACCTCATGAGCGGGGCAGTGCGCAAGCGCTGGATGCCGGGACTGCGCGATGCGGTGGTGGGCGTACCGTACCTGTGGCTGCTGCTGTTCTTCGCGGTGCCGTTCGTGATCATCCTGATGATCTCCTTCGCGCATACCCGGGTGGGTTCGCCGCCGTACACTTGGCTGCTGCAGTACGTGGATGGCGCGCTTGCGCTGAAGCTGAACCTGGAAAACTACCTGCAGCTGGTGCGCGACCAGCAGTACGTGCTGGCCTATGTCAGCTCGTTCAGGATCGCTGCCATTTCCACCGTGCTGACCCTGCTGATCGGGTATCCGATGGCCTATGCCATCGCGCGCATGAAGCCCTCCACACGCAACATCATGATGATGCTGGTGGTGCTGCCGTCGTGGACCTCCTTCCTGATCCGCGTGTACGCCTGGATCGGCATCCTGGACCGCAACGGCCTGCTCAACCAGCTGCTGCTGAAGATCGGTCTGATCGACCAGCCGCTGCAGATCCTGTACACCCCGACCGCAGCCTACATCGGCATCGTGTACTGCTATCTACCGTTCATGGTGCTGCCGCTGTATGCCAACCTGGTCAAGCACGACCAGCGCCTGCTGGAGGCCGCCTACGACCTCGGCGCCAAGCCGTGGCAGGCCTTCCTGCGCATCACCCTGCCGCTGTCCAGGGCCGGCATCATCGCCGGCTGCATGCTGGTGATGATCCCGGCGGTGGGCGAATTCGTGATTCCCGAAATGCTCGGTGGACCGGACACACTGATGATTGGCCGCGTGCTGTGGGGCGAGTTCTTCAACAACCGCAACTGGCCGGTGGCCTCGGCGGTGGCGGTGGTGATGCTGTTGCTGCTGCTGGTACCGATCTTCCTGTTCAACCGGTCCCAGCAGCGTGTGCTGGAAGGAAAGCAGGCATGAGCACCCTGCGCGGTTACCGCTGGATGGGCTGGGGCGCGTTGGCGCTGGGCTTTGCCTTCCTGTACCTGCCGATCCTGCTGCTGATGGTGTTCTCCTTCAACAGCTCACGGCTGGCCACGGTCTGGGCCGGTTTTTCCACACGCTGGTATGGCGAACTGTTCAACGACCGCGCATTGATGGATGCGCTGTGGATGAGCCTGAAAGTGGCGTTCTGGACCGCCTGTGCGGCCACCGTGCTGGGCACGATGGCGGCCATGGTGTTGACCCGCTTCCGGCACTTCCGTGGCAAATCCGCCTTCAGTGCGTTGATCACCGCGCCGCTGGTGATGCCGGATGTGATCCTGGGCTTTTCACTGATGACCCTGCTGGTGTCGATGGGCGGCATTCCCGGGTTCCCGGCACGGGGCGCGGCCACCATCTGGATCGCCCACGTGACCTTCACCCTGTCCTTCGTGACGGTGGTGCTGTCTTCGCGGCTGCAGGAGCTGGACATATCCCTGGAAGAGGCCGCGATGGACCTGGGCGCCAGCCGGCTGACCGTGTTCTTGAAGATCACCCTGCCGATCATCGCCCCGGCGCTGCTGGCTGGTTGGCTGCTGGCCTTCACCCTGTCGCTGGACGACGTGGTGATCGCCAGCTTCGTGGCGGGGCCCAGTTCGACGACGTTGCCGATGAAGGTTTTTGCTTCGGTGCGCATGGGCATCAGCCCGAAGATCAACGCACTGGCCACGCTGATGGTATCGGCGGTGGCGGTGGCCGCGGTGATCGGCTGGTATGTCACCGCGCGCGGCGAAAAACGCCGCCAGCGCGACCTGTTGCTGGCGCGCCAGGACAACGGCTGAGGGTATCGGGTGCGCAGCAGGCACCCGACGCCGGCAGGCTCAGCCGGTCAGAGAGGCCCCTTGTCGCGCAGCGTTCCGCTCAGGTTGGTGAACTCCAGTCCTTCGCTGGTGATGTTGGTGTAGACGCGGTCTTCGAACCAGTCCTGGACCTGCGCGACCGTCGCCCGATGGACCGGCTCGATCCAGTAGAGAAGATAATGGTCCGGCGCAGTGGCGATGGCGGTGTATTCAACGGTTTCGGTCTCGCCCTGCTCGGGACCGCGGATGCCGACATAGGTCATGGTGCGGCCATCTTCTTCGAACCGCAGTTCGTAGGCATTCTCGCCGAAATCCACCTCCACGACCCTGCCGATGCCGGGGTACGGATGGTCCGGATGCGTCTGCGGCGTGGGACTGGCCAGGGCGGCGGCGGCGGTCAACCCCAGCAGTGTGCTCATGATGATCTTCCTGTACACGACGTTTCCTTGTGGGCCTGTTTGAAGGCCGTGGATGGCGCTGGCGTGAGGGCTGGCGCAGAGGAAGTTTCACCGCATGGGCCCAGCGCCGTAAGAGGGAAGCCGGTCGGGGATTGACGGCTGGTGCAATGTGCCCGTCTTACCCCGGGCTGGTAGAGGGGAGCGACATCCGGTTTCTCCGTCGGCTGCCGAGGGTGCTGGTCCGGCAACATCCGGCTCACGTTGGGCGGCGCAGAATGGAGGCCTGACTTACAGGAGCCCTCCATGACCGTCGAGATCGTCAATCCCACCACCGGCCGCGTGGACTATCGCCATGAGCTGCTGGACAAGGCCGGGATCGAACAGCGCCTGCAGGCTGCGGCCAGCGCCTTTCCGGCGTGGTCCGCCACGTCCCTGCAGGAACGCGCGAAGGTGCTGCGCGGCATTGGTGCCCAGCTGCGCGCCCGCAAGGACGACATCCAGGACGCGATGACCCGCGAGATGGGCAAACTGAAGGCCGAGGCGCTGGCGGAAGTGGAAAAATGCGCGGCCGCCTGCGAGTACTACGCCGACCATGCTGCCGACTACCTGAAGCCGCAGTTGATCGATACCGAGGCGCAGCGCAGCTACGTGCGCTACGAGCCGATCGGTTGCGTGTTCGCGGTGATGCCGTGGAACTTCCCGATCTGGCAGGTATTCCGCTTCCTCGCGCCTGCGTTCATGGCCGGCAACGTGGCCCTGCTCAAGCACGCCAGCAACGTGCCGCAATGCGCGGACCTGATCAACGAGGTGGTGCGCGCCGGTGGCCTGCCCGATGGCGTGTTCGATGTGCTGCATATCGACAACGACCAGGCCGCCGAGGTGCTGCGCGACCGCCGGGTGAAAGCAGTCACCCTGACCGGCAGCGAGCGGGCAGGGCGCTCGATCGCCGCCACCGCCGGTGACGTCCTGAAGAAGTGCGTGATGGAACTGGGCGGCAGCGATGCCTTCGTCGTGCTCGATGACGCGGACCTGGACAAGACGGTCGAGGCGGCGGTGAAGTCCCGCTTCGACAACAGCGGACAGACCTGCATCGCGGCCAAGCGGTTCATCGTGGTCGAGGCGGTGGCTGATGCTTTCACCGAACGCTTCGTCGCCGCAGCCGGCGAGCGTCGATATGGCGATCCTGCCGACGCGCGGACCACGCTGGCGCCGATGGCGCGGGCCGACCTGCGCGATGAACTGCACAAGCAGGTCCAGGCCAGCGTTGCCAAGGGCGCGCGGGTGCTGGCCGGTGGTGAGCCGGTGGCTGGCAGCCACGCAGGGTATCCGGCAACCGTGCTGGACCAGGTCGGGCCGGGCATGCCGGCCTATGATGAGGAGCTGTTCGGCCCGGTTGCCGCGGTGATCCGGGTGAAGGACGAAGCGGACGCCCTGAGGGTGGCCAACGATACCCGCTTCGGGCTGGGTGGCAGCGTGTGGACCACCGATGCGGCGCGTGGCGAAGCGTTCGCGCAACAGATGGAGTGCGGCGCGGCATTCGTCAATTCCATCGTCAAGAGCGACGTGCGGCTGCCGTTCGGCGGCAGCAAGGAGTCCGGTTTCGGCCGCGAACTGGCCGAGCACGGCATCCATGAGTTCATGAACATCAAGACGATCTACGTCGCCTGAGCAGCGCCGGTAGCGCTGCGCCATGCGCGGCGTCGAGTGATCCGCCGCGCATGGCGCGGCGCTACCGATTACAGCCAGCGCACGCGTTTGAACAGCCGGAACAGGCCCACGCAGACCGCGCCGACGCCGATGATCATCGCCGGGTAGGCCCACGGCTGATCCAGCTCGGGCATGTGGGTGAAGTTCATGCCGTACCAGCTGGTGATCAGCGTCGGTGCCGCCAGCAGGGCGGCCCAGGCGCCGAGGCGCTTGACCGTTTCGCCCTGGGCCAGCGTGACCAGTGACAGGTTGACGCTGAGCGCGGTGCCCAGCATCTCGCGCAGCGTATCGATCACATCGCTGATCCGCACCGCATGGTCATGCACGTCGCGGATGTACAGCTTGACCTCATCGGGCACCAGCCCGGTTTCAGCGGGATAGCGCCTCAGCGCAGACAGTACGTCCTGCAGCGGAGCCACTGCCATGCGCATCTTGTTGAGCTCGCGCTTGAGTTCGTACAGGCGCACCACGGTGCTGCGCTTGTAGTTCTCGGCGAAGATATCTTTTTCCAGCAGCTCCAGCGTATCGCGGAAGCGGTTGGTGATCGGCAGGTAGTTGTCGACCACGAAGTCCAGCACCGCGTACAGGCAATAGGAGGGGCCCATCTTCAGCAGGTGCGGCTCGCGCTCCACGCGTGCGCGCACCGGTGCATAGGACAGCGACGCGCCATGCCGCACGGTGACCAGGAAGCGAGGCCCGACGAAAGCATGGGTTTCGCCGTACTGGATGCGCTCGTCGACCATCTGCGCGGTGGTGACCACCACGAACATCGAGTTGCCGTAGGTTTCCACCTTCGGCCGCTGGTGTGCGTTGCGCGCGTCTTCGATGGCCAGGTCGTGCAGGCCGAATTCCTCCTGCAGTTTCAACAGGACCGGATCGGCCGGATCGTACAGGCCGACCCATACGAAGCCGTTGCCACTGGCGATTACGTCGCTGATCGCATCCAGGCTGATGTCATGGCGTTTGCCATCATCGTCATAATGGACACAGTTGATGACGCACGCGGGGTTGTGTGGGGCGGGGCCGGTGGTATCAGGCAGGGTCATGCCACGTATCCTGCGTCAGTGTGCGTGAAGCGCCAATCGCGGCAGGCGTCGGCCCAGCACCCAGGCCAGCGCGGCGTGCACGGGCAGCAGCAGCACGATCCACTGGATGTTGTACTGCGCCTGCAGGCTGAGCCAATGCAGTACCAATCCCGCCACTGACAGCATCGCCACGCTCCACAGGGTGATGCGGAACAGGCGGCCGGGAGCGCGACGGCGCAGCAGCGCGACGGCGCCGGGCAGCAGCAGCAGGCACAGCGGTGAAAGCTGCAGCAGGTTGCGGTTGGCCCACGCGGCGTGGTGGTCGCTGAAGCCCCACAGGAACACCAGCAGGCCGCCGGCGATTGTGCTGAAGGTCCAGAACGGCAGCGCCAGCGCGGCCAGCAGGCGCGGCCGCCGACGCAGCGCGATCACCCCGGCGCCCAGCCCGAGCCCGAGTGCCAGCCACGGCCACCAGGCACGCGCGCGTTCAGCCGGTTCGGCATCGATGCGGTGGGCCAGCAACTGTTGTTCGGACTGCACCAGTGGACGCCCTTCGCTGTTTCGTGCCTGGCGCAGCGCATCGGCCAGCCGCATCGGCACGAAGGCCTCCTGCCAACGCGACAGCGGCTGGTCAGCGAACGGGCCCAGGCCCAGGTCGAAGCCGAGCCACATCCACGGTGCGGGCGATGCCAGACGCACCGATTCGCTGCGGTAGGTGTTGCCGCGCGAACGGCCCGACAGCTGCGCGTGCAGGCCGCCGCCCAGCGCCTTGTCCAGCGTGTCGCGCACCATCGTGGCGCAGTTGGCGGTGTAGTAGTCGTAGCGGTAGCGCGCGTTCTCCGGCTTGGCACGCTCGGCCAGGTCGGCGGCCAGTGCACGCGCCTGCGCCGGGTCCAGGTCGAGCCACTGCACGCTGGCGCCGCGGCCGGCCTGGTCGTAGTAGCCCAGGTCCTGCTCCAGCGGCAACGCGACCAGGTAATACATCATTTCGCCACGCACGAAGCGGCTGACGAAATCAGGCTCACCGGGGTCGAAGTAGCCGAAGTTGTACGAGGTGGCGGCGCCGCTGACCGGGTCGACGACCACGATCGCATCGTGGCCGAAGCGCTCGAAGAAGATCGTGCCCGGCTGCATGGTGACCACGCCGATGCGCGGTACCGCGGGGTCGGTTGCTGCGCTGGCAACCGACTCGGCCGCGGGCTGCTGCGCCAGTGCCTGCATGGGCAGGCCCAGCAGGCCGGCCAACAACAGTACCGCCAGCCAGCAGCTCAGCAGCGTTCCAGTGCGAAGGTTCAAGCGTTTTCCTGCTCGTCCGCCGGCAGCACGGTCACGTGGAAAGCCTGCACGCGACGGGCGTCGGCACGGGCAACACGGAACATGAAGCGGTCCAGGGCCAGCTCGTCGCCGATCTCCGGCAGGTGGCCGATGGCTTCGGTGACCAGCCCGCCGATGGTGTCGTAGTCATCATCGGGGAAGGTAGCGCCGAAGCGCTCGTTGAAGTCGCCGATGGCCGTCAGCGCATCCACCACGTACTGGCCGTCGGCCTGGATGGCGATGCCGGCGGTGGGATCTTCGGCTTCGTCGTGCTCGTCGTCGATCTCTCCGACGATCTGTTCCAGCACGTCCTCGATGGTGACCAGCCCGGCGACACCGCCGTACTCGTCGACCACGATGGCCATGTGGTTGCGCGACAGGCGGAATTCCTTCAGCAGCACGTTCAGGCGCTTGGCTTCGGGGATCAGTACTGCCGGCCGCAGCAGCTCGCGGATGTTGCCCGGACCGTTGTCGGCGACCACGCCGCGCAGCAGGTCCTTGGCCAGCAGCACGCCGAGGATGTCGTCCTTGTTGTCGCCGTGCACCGGGAAGCGCGAATGGCCGGATTCGACCACCTGCTGCATCAGCTCCAGGAACGGGGCCTCCACCGGCAGCGACACCATCTGCGAACGCGAGATCATGACATCGCCCACGGTCAGGTCGGCAACCGAAATGGCACCTTCCATCATGCGCAGGGTGTCGGCCGCGATCAGGCCGTCTTCGTGTGCTGTGTGCAGCACCGCAACCAGCTGGTCGCGCGTATGCGGTTCACCGGAAAACGCAGCACCCAGGCGTTCAAGCCAGCTGCGTTTCTTCTCACTGTGCTCCTGTGCGGAGCTTGTACTGTCGTCTTCAGACATCTCGGGAAAAAAGGCACCCGGCAGGCCGGGCGATGGACGCAGTCTAGCAGGATGGCGGGACGTGCAACGCGTCTGCCGCCGACGCCCGGGGCCGGCCCCGAAGGCCGTGTTCAGCCCTCTGCGGACGCCGTCGGGGCCGGGGCAGTCGCTTCTTCCGCCGGCAGGTCCAGGCTGTAGGTGCAGCCCGCCAGGGTCTGGCCGGGGTGGCTGCGGACGGTGGACACGCTGAGGATGATCGACTCGATCATGGGCTCACCGGTCTTCGGATCGGTGGTGTCACGGCTGACTACTTCACGCCCGGCCATGAACTTGCCGTCTGCGTCGTAGGCGGTCTCCAGCTTCAATTCGCCGGCCAGCGGCCGCGGATCGTCCAGGTCGAGCACGGCCATGACGCTGGCGCCGGCCAGCGCGATGTGGTCGGTCTGCCGGCCGAACACCGTGGCGGGGTTGGCCAGGCGGAATTCGGTCATGAACTGATTCTGCTGTGGCATCGGCTGCAGGCCGAGTGCGACCGCCTTCAGCGGATCGGCGGTGGCAGCGCCAAGGGCGGCATGCTCGGCGATTCCCTGGCGGCACTCGACCAGCGCCGGAATGTCCACGCCGGCGGCGGCGGCCGGCAGTGCAGGCAACAGGATCAGCAGGGCGATGCGGGCGGGCAGTGTCATCGGAAATCAACGGGCGTGCGCTGGGCAGGATGCCCGATGATAGCGGCACCACGCCGGTATCGACCAACGGTGTCCTGCCAGGCGTGCTGTACCGGTCAGCGCAGGCGCTGCTCGCTGCGGGTCCACCAGCGCCAGGCCGGACCGGCTGCCAGGACCGCGCCGACGGTACCCAGTGCGGTCACCGCCATGCCGCTGTTCGGGGAGAGCGGCAGCCAGCCTGCACCCAGCGCGCAGGCCGCGCCGAGAACGAGCAGCAGGGGAGCGACGGCGGTCGGACGTTGTTCCAGCATCACAGCCTTCCTGGCATGAATTCGACGCGGGATTGAAGCACGAACCCCACGGCCTACGGAAGAGCCGTCAGCGACAGATTCAGCGCTCGCCGGCATAGGGATCGGAAATGCCGAGCTCGGCCAGGATCTCGCGCTCCAGCTGTTCCATCGCGTCGGCTTCCTTGTCGTCCTCGTGGTCCCATCCGAGCAGGTGCAGCACCCCGTGCACGGTGAGGTGCGCATAGTGGGCGTTGAGCGCCTTGGCCTGTTCGTCGGCTTCGCGTGCCACCACTGGCGCGCAGATCACCAGGTCACCCAGCAGCGGGAATTTCACCCCCTTCGGCAGGCCTTCGGGCAGTTCGGCCGGGAAGCTGAGCACGTTGGTGGCGTAATCCTTGCCGCGGTAGTGGCGGTTGAGGGATTGACCTTCCTTGGCATCGACCAGCCGGATGGCAAGATCCGCCTCGCGGATGCGGCCTTTCAGCGCCGCCGCCACCCACTTCCGGAAACTCACCGCCGAGGGCAGCCCGGTGCGGGGCAGGGCGTAGCTGACCGCAACATCAAGGCGGACCGGACCCTTGGTCATGGGGTGGCTCCGGGCTGGATTTCGTGCAGATCGCGACGGTCATAGGCGGTTACGATACGGGCCACCAGCGGATGGCGCACGACATCGCGGGCCTCCAGGAAGGTGAAGCTCACCCCTTCGACATCACGCAGCACGTCGATGGCATCGCGCAGGCCAGACTTCACATGCTTGGGCAGGTCGGTCTGGGTCAGGTCGCCGGTGACCACGGCGGTGGAGCCATAGCCCAGCCGGGTCAGGAACATCTTCATCTGTTCGATGGTGGTGTTCTGTGCTTCGTCCAGGATCACGAACGCGTCGTTGAGCGTGCGGCCGCGCATATAGGCCAGCGGCGCGATCTCGATCACGTTCTTTTCCAGCAGTTTGACGACCTTTTCCACGCCCAGCATTTCGTACAGCGCGTCGTACAGCGGGCGCAGGTACGGGTCGACTTTCTGGGAAAGGTCGCCGGGCAGGAAGCCGAGCTTCTCGCCGGCTTCCACTGCCGGGCGCACCAGGATCAGCCGCTGCACGCGCGATTCGTTCAGTGCTTCCACCGCGCTGGCCACGGCCAGGAAGGTCTTGCCGGTACCGGCCGGGCCGATGCCGAAATTGATGTCATGCGCGGCGATCTGGTGCAGGTAGCGGGCCTGGTTGGCACCGCGTCCGCGTACCGTGCCGCGCTTGACCTTGATCGCCACGTCCTGCGCCTCGTAGGCGCGTTCGGCGATGTGTTCCACGTTGGCCTGGTTCAGCCGCAGGTGGATGGCCTGGCTGTCGAAGGTGACTTCGGCGGCCTCTTCGTACAGGGCCTCGACCAGCTTCTGGGCTTCGGCGGCGGCTTCGGCCGGTCCGGTGATGCGGAACACGTGGGCGCGGTTGGCGATCTCCACGCCGAGTTTCAGTTCGATCTGGCGCAGGTGGCCATCGAAGGGGCCGCTCAGGTTGGCAAGCCGTTCGGTGTCTTCCGGGGACAGGGTGAAATCGCGATGGGCAAGTGCGGTCATTGCATCAGGCGGCACCGCCGGGACGACCGTGCCGCAGGGCTTGGAATGGGACAACAGAGTAGCGCTGTCATGCACGGACCGCCACCGCAGCGCGGCTTTGGCCTGCTTTCCACAGGCACTGTGGGCGGGCATGCGAAGAAGGTGTGGATAAGCCGCGCAAAGGCAGTGAGGACAACGCTGGCGAGGTGCTGGTCATTTCCTCGCCAGCGCACCGCCTGCTGGACCGCTCAGGCGCGCTCCACCACCCGTCCGCGCAGCGAATTGGCGTACGCCTCGGTGATCAGCACATCGACGAACTGCCCGACCAGCCGCGGCGGTGCGGCGAAGTTGACCGTGCGCATGTTCTCGGTCTTGCCGCTCAGTTCGTTGGGATCCTTGCGCGAAGGACCTTCCACCAGTACCGACTGCACCGTACCGACCATGCGCTCGGAGATTCCGCTGGCGTGCTGGTTGATGCGCGCCTGCAGGCGCGTCAGCCGGGCGTGCTTTTCCGCGTCGCTGATGGTGTCTTCCAGGTCTGCCGCCGGCGTGCCGGGGCGACGCGAATAGATGAAGGAGAAGCTCTGGTCGAAGCCGATGTCTTCGATCAGTTTCATGGTCTTCTCGAAGTCTGCTTCGGTCTCGCCAGGGAAACCGACGATGAAATCCGAGCTGATCGAGATATCCGGGCGCACCGCGCGCAGCTTGCGGATCTTCGACTTGAATTCCAGCGCGGTGTAGCCGCGCTTCATCGCCGACAGTACGCGGTCGCTGCCCGCCTGCACCGGCAGGTGCAGGAAGTTGGCCAGCTGCGGTACGTCGCGGAAGGCGTCCACCAGCGAATCGCTGAACTCCAACGGATGCGAGGTGGTGAAGCGGATGCGCCCGATGCCGTCGATCTCGGCGATGGTGCGGATCAGCAGCCCGAGGTCGGCGAACTCGCCTTCGCCGTATGGGCCACGATAGGCGTTGACGTTCTGCCCGAGCAGGTTGATCTCGCGCACGCCCTGCGCGGCCAGTTCGGCCACTTCCACCACCACGTCCTCGAACGGCCGGCTGACTTCCGTGCCGCGGGTGTAGGGCACCACGCAGAACGAGCAGTACTTGGAGCAGCCTTCCATGATCGACACGAACGCCGACGCGCCTTCGGCGCGCGGGGCCGGCAGGTTGTCGAACTTCTCGATCTCCGGGAAGCTGATGTCGACCTGCGGACGGTTCTGCTCGCGACGTGCGCGGATCAGTTCCGGCAGGCGGTGCAGGGTCTGTGGCCCGAACACCAGGTCCACGTAGGGCGCGCGCTTGATGATCGCTTCACCTTCCTGCGAGGCCACGCAGCCGCCCACGCCGATGATCACGTCGCGGCCGTTGTTCTTGAACGCCTTCCAGTTGCCGAGCTGGCTGAAGACCTTCTCCTGGGCTTTTTCGCGGATGGAGCAGGTGTTGACCAGGATCACGTCGGCCTCTTCGGGCCGATCGGTCAGCTCCAGCCCGTCGCTGGCAGCGAGCACGTCGGCCATCTTGGCCGAGTCGTACTCGTTCATCTGGCATCCGTGGGTCTTGATGTAGAGCTTGCCGCGCACCGTGCCGGGCTTGCGCGGACCGGCGGGCAGGGGCAACAGGGGGGTGTCGCCCGGGCTGGCGGGCAGGAAGACGTCTGGCGTCCCGGTCATGGCGATCAATCCAGGCGGGTGGGGTGATGGCCCCGTAGTTTACCGGAGCCAGCCCCCGGTAGCGCCGACCCATGGTCGGCGAGCGCAGCGGGCCGTGGGCAATGGGCCGTCCGCGTCGGCCTCAGCCCGCCGCAAATCCCGCGTCCAGCGCTTTCCCGCGCAGAACAGCCGGATGTGCAGCCATCCGGGCGATGTACGCCGCCGTCGCCGGACCGGGCTGCAGCAGGCCGAAACCGCTCATCCAGCCCAGCGCGCTGCCCCACAGGAAATCCGCTGCGGACAGGCGCTCACCCAGCAGGTAATTCCCCTGCTGCAGCTGCTCTTCCACCACGGCCAGCACGGTTTCCGCATCCACATACGGCGACATGCCGCGAGGCGCCGGATCGCGCTTCATCGCCTTGTCGACCATCGCCGGCTCGAAACACGAACCATAGAACGCCAGCCAGCGCAGGAACGGACCGCGCAGCCGATCACCTGCCGGCGGGGCCAGCCCGGCCTCCGGGTACAGCTCGGCCAGGTACTGGTAAACCGCGACCTGCTCGGTCACCAGAACGCCGTCATGCACGATCGCAGGCACCTTGCCCATGGGATTGAGGGCAAGGTACGCCGGCGCCAGGTTGTCGCCTTCCTTCAGGCTGAGCCGTTCCAGCGCGTAATCCGCGCCGAGGGCTTCGAGCAGGGCCAGCACCCCGCTCGAACGCGACGGGGAGGCGTGGTAAAGGGTGACGTGGCGGGTGGTCATGGTCGCGCTCCAGTGGAATGAGCCGCCATGGTGGCGCAGTATCGCGGACAACTTCTGACCTCGATAGCCCGGCCCATGTCGCATACCGCCCACCGCCTGTTGCGCCTGATCGCCCTGCTGCAGGCCCGCCAGCACTGGTCCGGGGGCGAACTGGCCGAGCGGATGCAGGTGGACCGGCGCAGCGTCCGCCGTGACATCCAGCGGCTGCGGGAGCTGGGCTATCCGGTGCGGGCATCTTCCGGGGTAGGCGGAGGCTACCGGATGGGCGCCGGCGGACCGTTGCTGCCGCTGCTGCTGGAAGAAGAAGAGGCCACCGCCATCGCCCTGGCGCTGCGCGCGGCGGCCTCCAGCATGGCCGGCATGGAGGACACCGCGCGCTCGGTGCTGACCAAGCTGGACCCGCTGGTGCCCAGCCGTCGGCGCCAGCAGGCCGGCGAGATCCATGCTGCCACCGCCACCCTGTCGCAGAAGCCAAGCGTGGACGGCCAGCTGCTGGGCAAGCTGGCGGTGGCCTGCCGGCAGGCCGCGCCGCTGGCGTTCGATTACCTGAGCCATGGCGGTGCAGCCACGCATCGCCGGGTCGATGCCCAGCATCTGGTGAACTACGGCCGCTGCTGGTACCTGCTGGCCTGGGACCACGGCCGGGCCGACTGGCGCACCCTGCGCGTGGACCGTATCAGTGGCCTGCAGTCGTTGCCGGGGCAGGGCATGCGTCGCGCGCTGTCGGTGCCCCCGGAAGTGGCGGTGCACCAGGCGGTCAGCCAGGCGCCCTTCGTGCTCAAGGCCGAAGTGCACCTGCCCGGGTCGCTCCAACAGTTGGCCCCGCAGGTGCCACCCTGGTGCGGGGTGCTGCAGGAAGGTGGTCCGGGGCACTGCATCCTGCACGTCGGGGCCGACACGCCGGCGATGCTGGCCAGCCAGATCCTCAGCCTGGGCATCCGGCCCCTGCGCATCGAGACGACGCCTGCGGCGCTGCGTGCCGAGATGGTCGCCTGCCTGGACGGGCTGGCCGCGGTGATGGCCGATGCGGGATCTTCACGCGCGGTTTGAGTGGAACGTGCTTGGCAAGGGCCGCACAAGCTGGGACACTCGCGCCCATGAAGGGGATCTTGGGGATCGCGGCACTCATCGTTGCTGCACTGGTTGCCGTGCCGGCCAGTGCCGGCAATCTATACAAGTGCGTCGGTGCCGACGGCGTGCCCAGCTATGTCAGCAAGCGGTTGGCCGGGGCCCGATGCAGCGTCATCAGCTACACCCGCGACAGCCGCTCGCCACGACCGGTGGTGGCCCCTGCAGCGCCGGTTGCGGTGGCCGCTCCGCGTGAAGCACCGGCCGCCGGCGCGGTCCCGGTCGGAATGATGGGCGCGGCCACGGCGGTCGCCAGTACCACCGCCGCGGTGATCGCCTCACCTTCCGTCACCCCTGCCTTGACTCCGGTCGCAGCGCCAAAGCCGCAGAACAAGGCGGGGCGCGTGGTCAGCGGCCAGGTCTATTCCTACATGCAGGATGGGGTGCGTCATTACACCAGCGCACGTCCTTCGCGGCAGGTCGCCAGCCTGGAACAGGTGCGTACCATCCGTTACAGCTTCATCGAGCGGTGTTTCGCCTGCGGCACCCAGCCGGGTGTCAATTTCGGCTCGGTACGTCTGAACACCACCGCCTTCCAGGCGGAGATCGCCGCGGCGGCCCGCCAGTACGGCGTGGAAGAAGCCATCGTACGCGCGATCATCCATGCCGAATCGGCCTACAACCCGACCGCGCTCAGCCGCGCCGGCGCGCAGGGCCTGATGCAGCTGATGCCGCCGACCGCCGCACGCTTCGGCGTCACCGACTCCTATGATGCGGCGCAGAACATCCGCGGCGGCGTGCAGTACCTGTCGTGGTTGTTGAAGCGCTTCAATGGCGACCTGACGCTTGCCGCTGCCGGTTACAACGCTGGCGAAGGCGCCGTGGACCGGCATGGCGGCGTGCCGCCTTACAGTGAAACGCGCTACTACGTGCAGCGGGTCGGGCAGCTTGCCGAACGCTACCGGGGAGCGCTGGCAAGCAACCAGTAGCTGCACGGCCGGTCCAGCGGCGTGGCGCTGCTGCACTGGCACATTGACCGCGACAAACGTTTCGCTACACTCGTTTCAGATTCAAAGCGGCCTGGCCCCCACCAGGTTGCCGGCAGCCTTAAAGCTACCTAATCAATATCGGAGTGCCGGATGGCCAACGATGGGGTATACGATCCAGTGAACCATGGACGTCGCCGTTTCCTTTCTGCCACCACGGCGGTGGTCGGTGCAGTCGGCGTCGGTTTCGTCGCAGTTCCTTTCATCAAGTCCTGGAATCCCAGTGCGCGTGCCAAATTGGCCGGTGCACCGATCACCGCTGACATCAGTGCCCTGCAGGAAGGCCAACGGCTGATCCTGGAGTGGCGTGGGCAGCCTATCTGGATCGTCAAACGGTCCAAGGCGGTGCTCGAGGCGCTGCCGGGCCTGGACGGCCGGCTGAAGGATCCCGAATCCAGCGTCAAGGACCAGCAGCCGGAGTATGTGCTGAAGGAAAACCCGGAGCTGCGCTCGATCAAGCCGGCGGTATCGGTGCTGGTCGGGCTGTGCACGCACCTGGGGTGTTCGCCGGAAATGGTCGCCGAGATCCGTCCCGAACCGTATGACGCGCAGTGGAAGGGCGGCTATTTCTGCCCCTGCCACAAGTCGCGCTTCGACATGTCCGGGCGGGTCTTCAATGATGTCCCGGCCCCGACCAACCTGTTGGTGCCGCCGCATCACTACCAGGATGACAACACCCTGATCATCGGCGTGGACCCGGAGGGAACTGCCTGATGGCCAACATCCTTGCCCGCACCGCCAGCGGTGTCGCCGAGTGGGTCAACGCGCGCGCGCCGGGGCTGATGCCGGTGTATCGCAAGCACGTCAGCGAGTACTACGCACCGAAGAATTTCAACATCTGGTACTACTTCGGTTCGCTGGCGATGCTGATCCTGGTCAACCAGATCGTCACCGGCATCTTCCTGACGATGCACTACAAGACCAGCGCGGCCGAAGCCTTCGCTTCGGTCGAATACATCATGCGCGACGTGGAGTGGGGCTGGCTGATCCGCTACATGCACTCCACCGGTGCCTCGCTGTTCTTCATCGTGGTCTACCTGCACATGTTCCGCGGGCTGCTGTACGGCAGTTACCAGAAGCCGCGCGAACTGGTGTGGATCCTCGGCATGCTGATCTACCTGGTGCTGATGGCCGAAGCCTTCATGGGCTACGTGCTGCCGTGGGGCCAGATGTCGTTCTGGGGCGCGAAGGTGATCATTTCGTTGTTCGGCGCCATTCCGGTGATCGGCAACGGACTGACCGAATGGATCATGGGCGACTACCTGCCCAGCGACGCCACGCTCAACCGGTTCTTCGCCCTGCACGTCATCGCCCTGCCGCTGGTGCTGCTGCTGCTGGTGGTGCTGCACCTGGGCGCTCTGCACGAGGTCGGGTCGAACAATCCCGATGGCGTGGAGATCAAGAAGGGGCCGAAGGGCAACCGCTGGTCGCCGACCGCGCCCACCGATGGCATCCCGTTCCACCCGTATTACACGATGAAGGATGCGGTAGGGGCCGGATTCCTGCTGGTCATCGCCGCCTTCATCATCTTCTTCGCACCGGCCTTCGGCGGGCAGTTCCTGGAGCACGACAACTTCACCGAGGCCAACCGCCTGGTGACCCCCGAACACATCAAGCCGGTCTGGTATTACACCCCTTATTACGCGATGTTGCGGGTGATCCCGAACAAGCTGGGCGGGGTGATCGTGATGTTCTCGGCGATCGCGATCCTGTTCCTGGTGCCCTGGCTGGACAAGTGCAAGGTCAAATCAGTGCGCTACCGGGGCTGGATATCCAAGGTGATGCTGGGCGTGCTGGTGGTGTGCTTCATCTGGCTGGGGGTTATCGGTTCGGGCCCGGGAACGGCGGTGTGGGAAACCTGGGTGGGTCGGGTGCTGACCTTCCTGTATTTCGCCTTCTTCCTCACCATGCCGATATGGACGCGACTGGACAAGACCAAGCCGGTACCGGAAAGGGTGACCACGCATGACTGAGCGCTGGATGGTGCGGATGGCCCTGGTGGCCACGATGCTGCTGGCAAGCGGCCTGGCCGCTGCCGCCGAAGGCACGGCGAAGATGCTGCAGGCCGGCAACGACCTCGGTGATCGCGCGTCCCTGCAGCGCGGCGCGCAGCTGTACATGAACTACTGCTCCAGCTGCCATGCGCTGAAATACCTGCGTTACTCGCGCATGGCCGCCGACCTGGGCCTGACCGAAGAAGAGGTGATGAACAACCTCAACTTCACCGGCTCGGCGATTGGTGATCCGGTGCCGGTATCGATGCCAAAGGCCGAAGCGGAGAAATGGTTCGGCAAGATGCCTCCCGATCTCAGCCTGATCTCGCGGGTGCGCGGGCCGGACTGGGTCTACACGTATCTGAAGTCGTTCTACCTGGACAGCAGCCGTCCGTTGGGCTGGAACAACACCGTGTTCCCCAATGCCTCCATGCCCAATCCGCTGTGGCAGATGCAGGGCCTGCAGCATGCCGTGCATGGCAAGCCGGAAGCGCCGGGGCTGGATCCGCCGGTGCTGGCATTGGAGCTGCGCGCGCCGGGCAATGTGGATCCAGGACACTACGACCAGGCCGTGCGTGACATCACCAACTTCCTGGCCTACGCCGGCGAACCCGCCGCGCTCAAGCGCCAGCAGCTGGGTGTCTGGGTGGTGCTGTTCCTGGCCTTCCTGACCTTCCTGCTGTACCTGCTGAAGAAGGATTACTGGAAGGATGTCCATTGACGGCTGCGGCATGCGCGGTCGTTTGCGTTGATGCATGGCCCAATACCCTTGGCCTATTGGCTTTTGTGAGCGTCGGTTGCACACTCGGGAAAGAGTCGACTGTCGGAAATGGTCCGGCAGCGCCGATGCGGCAGGCGGACTCCTGTCGTTGGAGAGCCTTTGATGGCGGCGAGCGTACGCATGCGTAATACCCTGACGCTGTTTTCCTCGAACGACGATGTGCTCTGTCACCGGGTACGTCTGGTCCTTGCGGCCAAGGGCGTCACCTATGACTTTGTGCCGGTGGATCCGCAACATCCACCTGAAGACCTGATCGACCTCAACCCCTATCACTCCGTGCCCACTCTGGTGGAGCGCGAGCTGGTGCTGTATGCGGCGTCGGTGGTCAGCGAATATCTTGATGAGCGCTATCCGCATCCGCCGTTGATGCCTGTCGATCCGCTGTCGCGAGCGCGCATCCGTCTTGCGATGCTGCGCATCGAGCATGACTGGGTGCCGCAGGTGCAGGCCATCCAGCTGGGCAACAAGACCCAGGCCGAAGCCGGTCGTAAGCGATTGAAGGAACTGTTGACCAGCGCGGTGCCGTTGTTCAAGGCCAGCAAGTTCTTCCTGAATCCTGAAATGACCCTGGCCGACTGTGCGGTCGCGCCGATCATCTGGCGCCTGCAGGCGCTGGATGTGCCGCTGCCGAAGGACGGCAAGGCGATCGAGGATTACGGCAACCGGATCTTCCGCCATCCCGGCTTCATCCGCAGCCTGACCGACCAGGAAAAGAAGCTGCGCGACCTGCCGGGCTGACCCGCACTTCCCGACTGTTTGCCCAACACTTGGTCCGCTCCCCTGCCACGCAGGGGGGCGTGCGCGTACACTTCACGCATGACTGACGAATTCTTCCGGATGACCAGCCACCGCCCGTACCTGTTGCGCGCCCTGGTGGAATGGATCAATGACAACCAGCTGACCCCGCACATCCTGGTGGATGCCGGCGTGGCTGGCGTGCAGGTGCCGCCGTCCAGCATCAAGGACGGCCGCGTGGTGTTGAACATCGCCGAACGGGCGGTGGTGGGATTGGCGATCGACAACGAGTCGGTCGCTTTCTCGGCCCGTTTTTCCGGCGTGAGCTTTGCGGTGCAGGTGCCGATCAGCGCCGTGTTGGCGGTATACGCGCGCGAGACCGGGCAGGGCATGGCGCTGCCTGACGACATCATCGGTGCGGAAACGGCCGAGGATGAGGTGACGCTGGAAGACGTGTCGGCCGATGCCGACGGCACGCCGGATGACACGCCGCCGGACGGCAATCCGCCACCGCGCCCGAGCGGCCGTCCGCAGCTGCGCGTGGTGAAGTAATCCTGACGGAGGAGCGGCGATGGCCGCTCCCTTCGCGCCCTCAGACGTCTTCGGCGTCATCCACGTCGGGGCGGATCGCACTGATCCGCGCCGCGCCGGGCCCGCTGAAAGACACCAGCTCATCGCCACGCAGGACCATCCTGCCTACATGGCGATCGATGCCGTCATACGAATATTCGAACTTGAAGGTGCGCTCGAAGCAGAGGCGCCCGTCGTCGCCGCGCGCCACTTTCAGGCCGATGGCATGCACGCTCTGGTCCAGCCACTGCACGTCGGCAGCCTTGCAGGCGTTGCGCCCGAGCACGCCGGCACGCTCGGCCGCCGCGCGCGACGAGTTCCAGAAGGCGTAGCCGCAGGCGCCGACGATCATCAGCAGGATCAGGGTGGGCATGGTCGGCGTACTGATTGAAGTAGGAACCCACAAGATGGTGCAGCGGATGGCGTAGTTCAAGCGCTGCGCGCGGGCTTTTAGGCGAACGTCAACGTCAACGTCAACGCCAACGTCAACAGCTGCAGGGCTGTGTGCTGGCGGGGCGGGGCAGCTGTGCAGGACACGCCGCAAGTACGTCCGTGTAGGCTCGCTTTTCGCATCCATGCGAAAACACGGTCCTGCACAGCTACCCCACCCCGCCTTCGACAGGTCCATGGTGGCCTCGGTAGCGCCGACCCATGGT
>NZ_JACSQS010000005.1:0-35583 GCF_014836545.1 Stenotrophomonas lacuserhaii | reverse complement strand
CCCCCCCCCCCCCCCCCCCCCCCCCCCCCCCCCGGGCCCACCCCAGTTGCCGCCCTAAAAGCCACCCGCGAGGGGGTCTCACCCGTTCGACCCTCACTCCGTAGGCGCAGCCAGCGGCAAAGGCGCCTGCATCGGCGCGGCCGCCGTCAGCTTCAACAGCGCCGCCCAGTCCTGCCGGTTGAAACTGCATTCCTCTTCGCGTCCCGGCGTGCACATCGGCGCGATCCCGTCCGGCTCGGCGTCGCGCTTGGTCGGCAGTTCGATGCGGCCACTTCGGTCGAGCATCAGCATGCGCATCGCTACCGTATTGAGGACGTTGCCGCCGACCAGGTACAGGGTGCGGTCGCCGCCCATGTTGGCCGAGACCACGACCTCGCAATGCGACTTCCAGTGACCCACCGAGCCGTTGCCCAGCGCCTGCACCAGGCCGGTGTAGGTCAGGGTCTCCCGGCGGTCGCGCAGGAAGCAGAGCAGGTCGCCGACGGCAGGTTTTTCCGCTGCCGGATCGGCAAGACGATAGGGCGATGCGCCGTTGTAGGCGGCACGGATGTAATCGATGTGGCGCGGGGAGGCGTTGAAGCCGGGAACCCCGGCGCGCACCATCACCCAGGAAATAAAGGCGGCCGACCAGGGATTGTCGATCAGGAAGGCTCGACAGTCGCTGTCGGTGTAGCGCGATCCCAACGGGGCGATACAGCTGCTGGCGCCGGGAATCGCGCCCATCGCATTCAAGGTGCCGCTGTCGCGCCAGTAACCGGAGACCCGTTGCCAGGCAATCAGACCGTTGTCGGCGAGGTGCTCATTCTCCGCTTCGGTCACCGCCAGGCTGGCGGCGCGCCCTTCGCGGTCGATGAACGGACGAAACCACAGGCGGTGTTCATTGCAGGCGGTCTGCCGGATCGACAGGGCCAACGGACTCAAGCCATAGGGCGGCGGCACATCGCAGGCTTCGGCCGCCGCGGCATCGGTGCTGACGCTGGACAGACCGAGGGCGGAGAAGGGCAACAGGCAGGCAAGCAGCAACCGGCGCATGCGGTGCTCCGCAGAAGGGGGAGGGGCGCAGCGTCTCAGTGTGCACGTGAATAGCGGGTGCATCTGTCGGGTGACGTAGTGCCGACCTTGGTCGGCACGCTCCCCTCAACCCGGTGGCGGGCCGAGCTTCAGTGACAGGTCGATGGCCTGCACGTGCTTGGTCAGGCCGCCGATGGAAATGCAGTCCACGCCGTCTTCGGCAATCGCGCGCAGGCCATCCAGACCGACGCTGCCGGAGACTTCCAGTGGAATGCGCCCGGCGGTGATGCGTACCGCTTCGCGGCGCAGCGCAGCCGGGAAGTCATCCAGCAGGATGCGATCACAGCCGGACAGCAGTGCCTGCTGCAGCTGGTCAAGGTCTTCCACTTCCACCACCAACGGCAGCTGCGGCCACATCGTGCGCCCCGCATCCACCGCGGCCGGCAACGAGCCAGCGGCGCGGATGTGGTTTTCCTTCAGCATCACCGTGTCGTACAGGCCGATGCGGTGGTTGTCGCCGCCGCCACAGCGCACCGCGTACTTCTGCGCCAGGCGCAGGCCGGGCAGGGTCTTGCGCGTGTCCAGGATGCGGGTGCCGGTGCCGGCCACCGCGGCGACATGGCGCGCGGTGATCGTCGCGGTACCGGACAGGGTCTGCAGGAAATTCAGCGAGGTGCGCTCGGCGCTGACCAGCGAGCGGTTGCGCCCGTGCAACAGCGCCAGCACGGTGCCGGCGGCCACGGCCTGGCCCTCGCTGACCTGCCAGTCGATGCGCACCTGCGGATCCAGGGCCCGATGGGTAGCGTCGAACCAGGGGCGTCCGGCGATCACCGCGTCCTGCTTGCACAGCAGGTAGGCACTTTCGGCATGGTCGGGAAGCAGCGCGGCGGTGACATCGCCGCTGCCGATATCTTCGGCCAGCGCACGCGCCACGTCGGCGGCGACCTGCGCCGGATCCGGCGCGATCAACGCGCCCGCGGCGGCCGTGCTCATGCGGAAGGGAAGTCCGCGATCTGCGCGGTGGCGATGGCTTCTTCGGCCAGCAGCACCGGGATGCCATCGTCCAGGCGGAACACCTGCTTGCGGTCGCGGGTCACCAGCGCCTGCCGCAACGGCTGGGCGAGCGGATTGCCGTCGGCCTTGTTGACGGTACCGGCACCGATGGCGCGGTTGAGGGCCTCCAGGCCCTTGGCATCCAGCAGGGACAGGGGCTGGCGGGTGTCGGGCGATACCAGCAGGTCAAGCAGCTTGCGATCCATGGTTCTTCGTCTTGCGTGGAAGACGGCTAGAATACGTCTTTAAGGCAGGTGACGGCCAATGACCCCCAACCAATCCGCGCCGCTCGTCGGCATCGTCATGGGATCCCGCTCCGACTGGGAGACCATGCAGCACGCCGCCCAGAAGCTTGAAGCGCTGGGTGTTCCGTTCGAAGTGAAGGTGGTTTCGGCCCACCGCACCCCGGACGTGTTGTTCGACTACGCCGAACAGGCCGGTCCGCGCGGTCTGCGCGCGATCATTGCCGGTGCCGGTGGCGCCGCGCACCTGCCGGGCATGATCGCCGCCAAGACCGCCGTGCCGGTACTGGGCGTGCCGGTGCAGTCCAAGGCGCTGAACGGCATGGATTCGCTGTTGTCCATCGTGCAGATGCCGGCCGGCATCCCGGTCGCCACCTTCGCCATCGGCAATGCCGGTGCCTCCAACGCGGCGCTGTTCGCCGCGGCGATGCTGGCCAGTGACCAGCCGGCCATCGGCACGGCGCTGGAGACCTTCCGCGCACGCCAGACCGAAGAGGTCATGGCCCACGACGATCCACGTCAATGAGCACGAGGACCGTTGGCATCCTGGGCGGCGGCCAGCTGGCCCGCATGATGGTCCTGGCCGGTGCGCCGATGGGCCTGCGCTTCGAACTGTTCGATCCGGCCGCCGATGCCTGTGGCGGACCGCTGGCGCCGCTGACCGTGGCCGCGTTCGATGACCGCCAGGCCTTGGCCGCGTTTGCCGCCAAGGTGGACGTGGTCACCTTCGATTTCGAGAACGTGCCGGCCGACAGCGCGCAGTGGCTGGCCGACCAGGTGCCGGTATATCCGCCGCCGGCGGCGCTGGCCGTGGCACAGGATCGGCTGAGCGAGAAGACGCTGTTCCAGCAGCTGGGCATTCCGCTGCCGCCGTTCGCCGACATCGCCAGCCGCGACCAGCTGGCCGAAAAGGTCGCCGCGTTCGGCTTGCCGTGCATTCTCAAGACCCGCAGACTGGGCTATGACGGCAAGGGCCAGTTCCGGCTGCGCACCGAAGCCGACATCGATGCGGCGTGGGACGCATTGGGCGCGCAGGTCGAAAAGACCGGCCTGATCCTGGAGGGGTTCGTGGCCTTCCAGCGCGAAGTCAGCGTGGTGGCCGTGCGCGGCCGCGATGGCAGCTTCCAGGCGTATCCGGTCACCGGCAACTGGCATGTCGATGGCGTGCTGTCGGCCAGCGTCGCGCCGGCCCGCTTGTCCGATGCCGAGCAGCAGGCGGCGATCGGCTATGCCCGTACCTTGGCCGAACACCTGCAGTACGTGGGCGTGTTCGCGCTGGAGCTGTTCTGCCGCGATGGCGAACTGCTGGCCAACGAGATGGCGCCGCGTGTACACAACTCGGGCCACTGGACCATCGAAGGCAGCGAAACCTCGCAGTTCGAAAACCATCTGCGTGCGGTGCTGGGCCTGCCGCTGGGCGATACGCGCATGCTGGGGCATGCCTGCATGCTCAACTGGATCGGCGCGATGCCCGATGCGGCGCCGGTGCTGGCGCAGTCCAGCGGTCATTGGCATGACTACGGCAAGCAGCCGCGCGACGGTCGCAAGGTCGGCCATGCCACCCTGCGCGACGGCGACGCATCCGCGCTCGCCTCGGCATTGGAGCAGGTAGGCGAAGCGCTGGGTCGACAGGCCCAGGTAGGCCCGGCCGTGCAGGCCCTGCGCGCCTGACCGGTAGTGACGGCCGCTGGCCGTTATTCAATGGTAGGTGACGACCGCTGGCCGTCATTCATGGTGGGTGACGACCGTTGGTCGTCACGGCCTGCCGCTGCGCTCGCCGAGCATGGCTCGGCGCTACCAGGTCTGCTGGATGACTGGTAGTGACGGCCGCTGCCTTTGGCGCTCCGCTCAACCCGGCAGCTGCTCCGCAGCGAATTGCCAGTTGACCGCCTTCCACCAGGCCTCCAGATAGCGCGCACGGTCGTTCTGGTAATCCAGGTAATACGCATGTTCCCAGAGGTTGCAGGCCAGCAGTGGCACGCTGTGGCTGGTCAACGGGGTGGCGGCATTGCGCGTCACCACCACGGCCAAGCTGCCGTCCGGATGCAGCACCAGCCACGCCCAGCCCGCACCGAACAGGCCCAGCGCGGCGTCATTGAACGCCTTGCGCAGGCTGGCGGTGTCACCGAAGCAACGCTTCACCTGATCAGCCAAGCGCCCCGCTGGATCGCCGCCACCGCGCGGCCGCAGGCTCTGCCATTGGAACTGCAGGTTCCACGCCTGGGCGGCCGCTTCGAACAGCGCGCCCTGGCTTTCGCGCACGATCTGCTCCAGCGGCGCATCTTCCCATTCGGTGTCCATGATCCGTGCATTCACCTGATCCACGCAGCCGCGCTGGTGTTGCCCATGCTGCAGCGCCACCGACCGTTCGGACAGATGGGGTTGCAGGGCGCCGGGCGAGTAGGGAAGGTCGGTGAGTTCCATGGGCAGGCAATGAAGGAGAGGAAGGAGGATGCCGGTGGCCGGTTCCATCGGCTTACAATGGCGACTACTGTGGGAAGTCTAGCCGACCGTCGCGGTCGGATTCGCCCATCCGGGAGGCAGTGTGGTTGTGGCAGTGATGCAGCAGATCCAGGCCGAAGTCGATCGTTACCCCCTCGTGCTGTTCATGAAGGGTACGCCGCAATACCCGATGTGTGGCTTTTCCAGCCGCGCGGTGCAGGCCCTGATGGCCGCCGGGGCGGTGTCCCTGCGCACCATCAACGTACTGGAAGAACCGGAGATCCGCGCCAACCTGCCGCGCTTTTCCAACCTGCCGACGTTCCCGCAGCTGTTCATGCACGGTGAGCTGATCGGGGGCTGCGACATCGTGATGGAGCTGTTCGAAGCCGGCGAGCTCAAGCGCATCGTCGAAGAAGCCTCGGTTGCATGAGCCTGGCCGCGTCGCCTGACGCCGAAGTCGGCACGCTCGAAGGCCGGGTGATCCTGGTGGTCGGCGCCGGTGGCGGGCTCGGCAGCGCCGCCGCGGTGGCCTGCGCGGCCGCCGGGGCCACGGTGATCCTGCTGGGGCGCAAGCCGCGCCGGCTTGATCGGGTCTACGCCCAGGTGCAACAAGCCGGACCGGAGCCGCTGCTGTATCCGCTGGACCTGGAAGGCGCCACCCCGGACGATTTCGCCGAACTGGCCAGCCGCGTGCAGGCCGAACTGGGCCGCTTGGACGGCGTGCTGGTCTGCGCCGCCGATTTCCCCGGCCTGACCCCGTTCGAGCTCGCCGAGCCGGCTGCGTTCGCCCGCTCCCTGCATGTAACCCTGACCGCACCCGCCCTGCTGGTGCAGGCCTGCCTGCCGTTGTTGAAGCAGCGGGACGATGCGGCGGTGGTGTTCTGCCTGGATGACCCGGCACGGGTGGGGGCCGCCTACTGGGGCGGCTACGGCGTGGCCCAGCATGGGCTGCGCGGGCTGCTGGCCAGCCTGCACGACGAGTTGAAGCAGGGACCGGTACGCATTGCCGGGCTGCAGCCGGCCCCGATGCGGACAGCGCTGCGCGCCCGCGCATGGTCATTGGACCAGGATGATGCGGCCGGCGGACCAGGGGAGGCTGCCGCCGCGGCGGTCGTGCTGCTATCGCCGCAGGGCTTGACGTGGCGAGGAAGCGTGAAGGCCGTCCGCCCTGAATAGGGTGTTTCGTGAGCTGAACCTTCGCGGGGAGTGAAGGAATCGTCACGAATGGGTTGCGATCAGGCCGCTTCTGTCGCACTACCGTCACATTCGGATCGTACCGTGTTAATCTATTGTTAACCGTTGCGGCAGCTGCCGTTCACGGTTGGGAACCCCAGATAACTGTCCGAGCAGCCGCCCGCAAGGCTGCCTGGATGCGCTTTTTTATCCGCCATCGCCAACTCCCATCGAGGCTACCCTAGATGAACCACACTCTCCGGATGTCCAAGCTCACCCTTGGCCTCTTGACCGTGCTTGCCGCCGCTCCTGCTTTTGCCCAGAGCACCTCTGCCGGTGTCGGCGGCCAGGTCGTCTCTTCCGCCGGTGCGCCTGTCGCTGGCGCTGAAGTCACCATCACCCACACCGAGTCCGGCACCGTTTCGCGTGCCACGACCGACGAAGCCGGCCGTTATTCGGCACGCGGCCTGCGCGTGGGTGGCCCGTACACCATTACGATCACCAAGCCTGGCGAAGGCACCAAGACGGAAAGTGGCGTCTACCTGAACCTCAATCAGGTCAATACGATCAATGCCAACCTGGCGGGTGACATGGTCGCCACCGATCTGAACACCGTTCAGGTTGTCGCCGTTGGCGGTGGCTCGGAAGTGTTCAGCTCCACCAAGATGGGCTCGGGCACCAACATCAATCGCGAGAGCCTGGACGCATTGCCGTCGGCCAACCGCAACATCCAGGACTACATCCGACTGGATCCGCGTATTTCGCAGGTCAGCAAGGCTGACGGCGCGATCTCCGCCGGTGGTCAGAACACCCGTTTCAATGCGATCCGCATCGACGGCATCAATGCATCCGATCCCTTCGGCCTGGAGTCCAACAACCTGCCGACCGAGCGTCAGCCGGTGTCGATGGACGCTATCCAGGAAATCAACATCGACCTGGCCAACTACGACACGACGATCTCCGGCGGCACGGGCGCGGTAATCAACGCCGTGACCAAGTCGGGTACCAATAATTTCGACGGTACCGTCTATTACGCTTACCGTGACAAGGACATGGTGCGTGATCGTCTGGAAGGCGATAACACCGATTTCGCCGGGTTCAAGGACGAGAAGACCTACGGCATGACCTTCGGTGGTCCGCTGATCAAGGACAAACTGTTCTTCTTCACCAACTATGAAAAGTACGAGCGCAGCGCACCGGGCATCGGCCTGGGTGACACGCCGTTCGGCACCGGCCAGATCACCGCCGCCGACATTGCGACCGTGCAGCAGCGCATGTCCGCTCTCGGCTATGACGCTGGCAGCCTGACCGCGCAGGACAGCAAGACCGAGATCGAAGAGTATGCGGTCAAGCTGGACTGGAATATCAGCGACAACCACCGTGCGGCCCTGCGCTACAACAAGATGGAGCAGGATGTGATGCGCTTCCCGGGCATCGCCAACAGCACCATCTCGCTCAGCAGTTACTGGTATTCGCAGCCGAAGACCTACGAAACCTGGATGGGTGAACTGTTCAGCGACTGGTCCGAGAACTTCTCGACCGAGTTCAAGGTGTCGCACAAGGACTACAGTGCCATCCGCGCCACCGCCAGCGACCTGCCGCAGATCCGCATCAACGGCTTCGGCACCAACAACAGTGCGCTGCTGCTGGGCACCGAGCAGAACTCCCACGTCAACATCGTGGAGTCCAAGGAACTGAGCGCCTTCGGTGCAGGTACCTGGTACGTCGGCGATCACACCGTGAAGTTCGGCTTCGACTATTCCGACAACGACCTGATGAACTTCTACGGTCGTAACCTCAACGGTGTGTACGAGTTCTCGAACCTGCAGAACTTCCTCGCCGGGACCCCGAGCCGTTACCAGCTGCGCGCTCCGCGTCCAGATGGCAGCCGCGCCGACATCCCGGCCAGCTTCAACCTGAAGAATACCGGTCTGTTCGTGCAGGACAGCTGGGCTGTCAACTACAACCTGACGCTGATGTTCGGCGTCCGCGTGGACATGCCCGACTTCAGCGACCAGAAGCTGTACAACGCCAACATTGAAAACCGCTACGGCTACGACAACACCAAGCTGCCGGACAAGGCGCTCGTGCAGCCGCGCGTTGGTTTCAATTACACCTTCGACAGTGATCGTCCCACCCAGCTGCGCGGTGGCGTTGGCCTGTTCGGTGGCGCTGCCCCGAACGTGTGGCTGGCAGGCGCATACCAGAACACCGGTCTGAACTACATCGAATACGACCAGCGCAGCACCACGGCCAACCCGCAGACCGGCGTCTTTACCCCGGACATCAATAATCCGTACATTCCGGCCGGCGGCCCGACCGCTGCGCGTCAGAATGTGGATCTGATCGATGACGGCGTGCGTCTGCCTTCGGTGTACAAGGCCAACCTGGCCTTTGATCACGAGCTGCCGTGGTACGGCGTCGTGGCTTCGGCCGAGGTGCTGTTCACCAAGGTCAAGGACGGCATCTACTTCGAACGCCTCGACCTGGGCGCACCCACGGCAGTCGGCCCGGACGGCCGGGCAATCTACTGGAATGCTGCAGGTCGCAACCCGGCCAACGCGGGTCGTTTCGGCATCGAGGCAGGTACCAACAACGCAGGCAACCGTGCCAACCGTCCGAACGACATCGGCGATGTGCTGCTGATGAAGAACACCGACAAGGGCCACGGTGCACAGGCGACCTTCTCGCTCGCCAAGCCGCTGACCGAAAACTTCGGCTGGTCGCTGGGTTACACCTACACCAAGGCCACCGAAGTCAATCCGCTGACCAGCTCGCAGAACACCTCGAACTGGAACAACGCGATGATCTTCAACGCCAATGAGAACATTGATTACAACTCGCGCTATGCCATCAAGGATCGTGTGACCGGATCGCTGGAGTGGAAGCACAACTTCTTCGGTGACAACGCCACTCGCATCGGCATGTTCTACGAAGGTCGCTCGGGCCGCCCGTACAGCTACATCTTCTACAATGACGTGAACGGCGACAGCGCCACGACCAACGATCTGTTCTATGTGCCGGCGGGCCGTGGTGACGTTCTGTTCACCGGCGGCGCGGCGATGGAAGACGCGTTCTTCACGTGGCTGGAAGGCAACTCCGACCTTGCTGGCTATGCAGGCCAGGTCGTGCCGGCCAACCAGCATCGCGCGAAGTGGGTCAACAGCTTCGACGTGCGCATCAGCCAGGAGTTCCCGGGCTTCATGGACGGTCACAAGGGCGAGATCGCGCTTGACATCATGAACGTGGGTAACCTGCTCAACAAGAAGTGGGGTCTGATCGACGACTACGGCTTCTTCTCTACCCGTCGCATCGCGAACTACGCGGGTATTGATCCGGCAACCGGCAAGTATGTCTACAATTTCAACGGCTCCACGGACAACCCGCAGGTCCAGGAAAACAACAACGACAAGGGCAACACGGCTGTGTCGCGTTGGTCGATGCAGGTCACCCTGAAGTACAAGTTCTGATCTTCCCGGAACTGAAAGCGTAAAAAAAGCGGCCGGGGAAACCCGGCCGTTTTCTTTTTCATGGGGGCAGCGCTACAGTCGGACACCTTGAGGAAGCGAAACGTTGGACATGACCACGACGATTGAAAAGCCGGCACGTACGCTGCCGGTGCAGGACGCGCGGATCTACCCGCGCGGTGGGCTGGATGTGCTGTCCCGGGCGGAAGTCGCGCGCCTGCGCGATGCCTCCGGTGGCGGCATGCACGAACTGCTGCGCCGCTGCGCGCTGGCGGTGCTGACCAGTGGCAGCGCCTCGGACGACCCGCGCGCGGCGCGTGACCTGTACCCGGATTTCGACATCCAGGTTGCCCAGCAGGACCGCGGCGTGCGCATCGACCTGGCCAACGCGCCGGCGATGGCCTTCGTGGACGGCGAGATCATCCGTGGCGTGGCCGAGCTGCTGTTCGCCGTGGTCCGCGACCTGGCCTACATGGCCATCGAAATGGGCCCGGCCTATGCGGCCGAACTGGAATCTTCGGACGGCATCACCAATGCGGTGTTCGGGCTGCTGCGCAATGCGCGCATCCTCAATCCGGGTGACCCGAACCTGGTGGTCTGCTGGGGCGGCCACTCGATCGGTCGCGACGAATACCTGTACACCAAGCAGGTCGGCTACGAGCTGGGCCTGCGCGGGCTGGACATCTGCACCGGCTGTGGCCCGGGCGCGATGAAGGGCCCGATGAAGGGCGCTACCATCGCCCATGCCAAGCAGCGCAAGAGCGTGTCGCGCTACATTGGCCTGACCGAGCCGGGCATCATCGCGGCCGAGTCGCCGAACCCGATCGTCAACCACCTGGTGATCATGCCGGACATCGAGAAGCGGCTTGAAGCGTTCGTGCGCATCGGCCACGGCATCATCGTGTTCGCCGGTGGCGTGGGCACGGCAGAAGAGATCCTGTACCTGCTGGGCATCCTGCTGCGCGAAGAGAACAAGGACCTGCCGTTCCCGCTGATCCTGACCGGCCCGACCGTGGCTGCGCCATATTTCGAGCAGATCGACCGCTTCATCCGCCTGACCCTGGGCGATGCGGCCGCCGAGCGCTACCAGATCATCATCGGCGACCCGTCGGCGGTGGCGCGCAAGATGACCGCAGGCATCAAGCAGGTGCGCGAACACCGCTTGGCGCAGAAGGATTCGTTCTTCTTCAACTGGTCCATCGACATCCCGTGGGAGTACCAGCAGCCGTTCGAACCCACGCATGAAGCGATGGCCGGACTGGACCTGCACCACGGCCGTGCCCCGCATGCGCTGGCGGCCGACCTGCGCCGCGCGTTCTCCGGCATCGTGGCCGGTAACGTGAAGGAAGACGGCATGCGCCGGATCGAGGAGTTTGGTCCGTTCCAGATCCATGGCGACGCCGACATGATGCAGGCGCTGGACGCGCTGCTGCGCGCCTTTGTCGACCAGCGCCGGATGAAGATCTCCGGCGAGTACAAGCCGTGCTATCAGGTGCTGGCCTGACTGGCGGCCGGGCAGGATAGTGAGGGCCGCTGGCCGTCAGCCCTTGCCGCTGCGCTCGCCGAGCATGGCTCGGCGCTACCGTGGATCCCGGTAGTGACGGCCGCTGGCCGTCAGCGTTGATCTGGTGGGTGACGACCGTTGGTCGTCACGCCTGTCGCCTTGCGGCGCCGATCTTTTGACGCTTGTCGCCCCCGAATGACCGTTCGTCCTGCACCCCCTTGCGGGGGGCGCAGGCGTGCCTCATCGTGCCGACATCACGCTGGGGAGCGTCCCATGTCTTTACGCCTGTCCAAGGGCTTCACGCTGCTGGAACTGATGGTCACCGTCGCCGTGCTGGCGATCCTGTCGACCATCGCGTTCCCGAGTTTCCAGAGCACCATCCGTTCCAACCGCGTCGCGGCCACCGGCAACGAAATGACCGCTCTGTTGTCGCTGGCGCGCAGTGAGGCGGTGCGCAACAAGCGCGGCGGTGGGGTCTGCGGCAGCGCCACGGGCACCTCGTGCGACAACAACTGGTCGCGCGGCATGCTGGCCTGGGCCGATGTGAATGGCGACGGCACCTACCAGGCTGGCGAAACCGTCCTGCGCTACATCCCGATCAAGACCGATTCCCTGACGGCGGGCGGGCCCAGCACGGCGGTCATCGCCTTCGACAATCGCGGCCGCCGCCGTGCCGCCGCCGCCCAGTCGCTGACCCTGCAGCCGACGGAGTGTGGCGGTGAGGCGCTTCGCCGCCGGCTGGACATCAATGCCGCCGGCCAGATCAATTCCACCAAGGGCGCCTGCCAATGAGTCGTCGTCTTCCTTCGTTCGCACGCGCCCAGCGTGGCTTCAGCATGATCGAGGTGCTGGTCGCAGTACTGATCCTCGCCTTCGGCCTGCTGGGTTTCGCCATGCTGCAGACCATGAGCGTGCGCTTCGTGCAGAGTTCGAACTACCGCACCCAAGCCACCAACCTGGCCTATGACCTGCTCGATCAGATGCGCAGCAACCGCTACCAGGCAGGCTGGTATACCAATGCAGCGTTCGCCGCCGGCACCGTCCAGGCGTCCAGTTGCACGCGCAACCTGGGCACCGCGGTGACCCTCAACAACAACATCACCCGCTGGCAGTGCCAGGTGGTCCAGGCCCTCGGCGAGGGCGCCAGTGCGACGGTAGTCAACGCCAACGGCCAGGTCACCGTGGGCATCGCCTGGGGCGACCAGCGCTGGGACCCTGCAAATCCTGACGGGCGGACCACCTTCACCCTGGTGTCGCAGCTGTGAGGCGCGCAGTCTCTGCCGCGCGTCGCCAGGCCGGTCTGTCGCTGATCGAGCTGATGATCGCCATGGTCATCGGCCTGGTGCTGATGCTGGGCGTGATCCAGATCTTCGCCGCATCGCGTGCCGCATCGCGGTTGGCTGAAGGCAACGCGCGTGCGCAGGAAAACGGTCGTTTCGCGATCGAATTCCTGCAGCGTGACATTCGCATGGCCGGTCACTTCGGCTGCGTGAACGACCAGGCCCATTTCGTGAAGGGCGAGGGCGACCCGGTGGTCAACATCGCGGCGACCAGCGGCTCCGGCCATCCGCTGGATTTCACAGTCAGCATCCAGGGCTATGAAGCGCCAAGCACTGCGCCAGGCGGCCAGCTGACCCTGGGCGACACCTGGGCTGGCCCGGCCGGGCTGCCGGCCGCGATCGCCGCGCTGAATCCGCGTGGCGGCAGCGACATTCTGGTGCTTCGCTATCTCGCCGCCGAAGGCGTGCCGGTCACCGCCTTGACCGCCAACACCGACAGCGTGGTGGGCTTCGATGCCACTGCCGGCGCGCGGTTCAACGAGGGCGGCGTAGGCACGCCCAATCTGTTCGGCGTTGCGGACTGCAGCCATGCCAATGTGTTCAGGGGCACCTACACGGCGGGCAGCGTCACGGCCCTGGGATCCAACCTCAACCGCTTCACCGTGCAGCCCACCGGCCAGACGATGATCTACCGCGCCGAATCGGTGGTGTATTACGTTGGCACCTCGGGGTCTGGCGAGCCTGCATTGATGCGTGCGCGGGCCGACGGAAACAACGGCTATGGCGTGAGGGAAGAACTGGTGGAAGGCATCGAAAGCCTGCAACTGCTGTTCGGCCTCGACAGCACCACCGAGATGAGCTCCACCACGCCGCCGGCCGGCAACATCACCACCCAGGCGGTCGCCAGCGGCGTCACCAGCGATGCAAATGCCACTGGTGCCGCGCAGTGGCGTCGCGTCGGACAGGTCCAGGTGGGCGTGCTGGCCCGCAGCCCGGCGCGTTCGCAGGCCGAAGCGCCCACGGACGCGGTCACCTATCCGCGCGCGCTCGGCGTCGGCTTCGCGCCGGCCACGGCCAGCGACGGCCGCTACCGCACCACCTATGAATCCACGATTGCCCTGCGCAACCGACTGTTCGGGAACTGACGCCATGAATGCTCCTGCCCGCCTGCGACCCATGCCCCGCAACCAGCGCGGCGCCGTGTTGTACGTCGCGCTGATCATGCTGATCCTGCTGGCGCTGATCGGCATCGCCGGCATGCAGGTTGCCGGCATGCAGGAAAAAATGGCGGCCAGTTACCGCGCCACCAACGTCGCCTTCCAGAATGCCGAAGGCGTCACCCGGCGTAGCGAAAACGCGTTGGAAGCGATCGCCAACCGCACCGCGGCGCCGGCCAACGCGCCGCTGGTGGATACCGATATCCAGCAGAACTGTGACGTCGCTTTCGATCCGGTCAGCTGGGGGCGTGGGCGCCCGTTGACCACCGCCCAGGCGGTCAACGTGCGACGCATCGACGCCTGCATCATCGGTGGCGGCTCGCTGGCGATGGGCGATGCACTCGACCCGGTCACGCCGGTCTACCAGATCACCACCTTTGCCACCGATACCGCGACGGATTCCTCGTCCACGGCCTCGGTCGACACCGTCTTCAAGCTCTGAGGCCACCGGCATGACACGTCGTACTTTCCGGATCGCTGCTGCGTCCGCTGCTGTCGTGCTGGGCGCGGGCGCCTATTTCGCCTACAGCCTGTTCGCCGCGCAGGGGCAGGGTGCCCTGGCGCAGGCTCCATTGAACAACACCACCTCGATCCAGCCGGCTTTCATCATGGCGGTCGATGACTCGAACTCGATGACCTTCGAGCGCATCTTCCAGGGCGGCGATGGACGCATGCAGTGGAACGGCAGCAGCTTCTTCCGTTCGGCCGGCGTGTTCTACGACGTGGGCGAGGGCTGCGCGAACAACTCGGTCGACTGCTATCTGTACCTGTTCCCGCACGCGTCGTTCAATACCTCTTACACCCCGGGTCGCGCCATTCCGCCGATCGATGAATTCGGTTTTGCGCGATCTCCCGCGTACAACGCGAGTTACTACAACCCGGACGTGAAGTACGACCCGTGGAGCCTTCCGGAGCCGCCGGCTGCGGGTATTCCAGCGCTCTGGCCTGACGCCGCGTTCGACAGGGCCCGCGCCGACCCGCGTAATCCCTCTGTTTACGGTACTGATTTCAGCAACGACTACAACACGATCTACAACCTTGCATATCGCGAGGTCAACGGCGAGTCGTTCCAGTTCATGACCGGGATGACGATCCCTTCCGGGACGCGCTACCGTTCCAATGCGCGTAGCTGCAACTCCGGCACGAACGGTCTTCCCAGCACCGGCAACGCTTGGACGACGCTGTCCTCGGACGTGCTGGTGCGGGCCAACTGCACGGTGCAGATGGCCTACGTGCCGGCGACTTTCTACCTGCCCGCAGCTGCGCCGGCCCCGGCCGGCTACAAGACCGCCGATGCCAACCGCCCGGTGATCGCCAATGCCTGCGGTCCTGGCTGCAACATGCGGCGCTACCAGATCCTGCCGGACAACTATTCCGACGCCACCGCGCGGGTGGCCGCGCAGGTCAATTTCGCGAACTGGTTCCAGTATCACCGCAACCGCATCCTGTCGATGGTGGGCTCGTCCTCGCACGCGATGGCTGGCGTGGAGAACATGCGGGTCGGCTATTTCACGATCAATAATCGCGTCAACGTGACCATGCATGACGTGTCCACCCAGCGTGCGAACCTGTTCAACCAGATCTACGGCCTGAACCCCAGTGGCGGTACGCCGAACCGCCAGGCGGCGGCCTTCCTGGGTGAACAGTTCCGCCGCACCGACGCCGGTGCGCCGGTCGTGCGCGCGTGCCAGCGCAATGGCGGCATGCTGTTCACCGATGGCTATACCAACAGCGGCAACTCCGCCGGTGGCTATGGCAATGCCGATAGCGCCGGCGGCACACATTTCCCCGGCGCGCCGTTTGCCGACAATTACAGCAATACCATCGCCGACATCGCGGCTTCGTACTATGGCGGCGCGTCGACGCCCCTGCGTACCGGCGCCAGCTTCCAGACCGGACTGGTGCCGGTGCCGGAAGAGTGCTCGACGCTGAGCCCCTCGTCTGCCCAGTGGAAGCGGCTGGACTGCCAAGCCAACCTGCACATGAACTTCTACGGCGTGACGCTGGGTGCGCAGGGGCTCATCTACGAAGTGAATCAGGCAGCAACCGACGATCCCTATGCCAATCCGCCGAACTGGAACGCCGGTGGCGATCCGCTCTCGGGCGACGATGGCCGGGTGATCGATGAGTTGTGGCATGCCGCGATCAATTCGCGCGGTGAGTTCATCAATGCCAAGACGCCGGGTGACGTCACCGATGCGATGCGTCGCGTGCTCGAGGCCGTCGGCGCGGCGGCATCGCCGTCGGGCACGCTGGCGACCAGCGGTGCGCGCATCGGCGCCGGCTCGCTGACGGTTTCGCCGGAATACAGCGTGCAGAAGAACGGCACCGACTGGTTCAGCCGCCTGACCGCTTCCCGCGTGACCGTCAACGCGGCGCGCGAAGCGCAGTTCACGCCGATCTGGGAGGCCAGTGCGCAGCTGCCTGCCGCCGCAGCGCGCAACGTGTACTTCAATGATGGCAGCAGCGTGCGCAAGTTCGGCCCGACCACGGTCACGCTGGCCGGGCTGTGCGGCCTGTCCAGCTCGTTGTATCCGGGCCAGGCGATCTGCACGACCGGCGGGCTGACCGGACTCGGCGCGACGCCCACCATCGCCGCCAACTACCTGCTGGGTGATACCGCCAACGAAGTCCGTCGCAATGGCAAGCTTCGCGATCGCACCAACGCGCTGGGCGACATCATCAATTCCACGCCGGTCATCAGCGCCCCGACCGACGATTTCGGTTACCGCGCGCTGGGCGGCACCCTGGCCAGCAGCTACACCGCGTACTTGAACAGCAAGCGCACCAGCAAGCGTTTCATGGTGTATGCCGGCGCCAACGACGGCATGTTGCACGCCTTCGATGGCGGCATGGACGGTACGGGTGCGGTCAGCAGTAACGGCGGGCGTGAAACGTTCGGCTACATCCCGGCCACCTCGTACGGTCACATGGGCAACCTGCTGATTCCCTACGATCCGGCCAAGGTGAATGCCCAGCAGTTCTCTCACCGCTACTTCGTGGATGGTCCGCTCACCGTTGCAGATACCTACTACAACGATACCTGGAATACGACGCTGGTCGGCAGCACCGGCGCGGGTGGCCGGGGCGTGTTCGCGCTGGATGTAACCACGCCGGGCAGCTTCACTGCCACCAACCGGCTGTGGGAAATCAATGACCTGAGTGGTGCCGATGCAGTCAGGGCCAACATCGGCCACGTCCTCGGCAAGCCGGTGATCGTGCCGGTGCGCACCTTGAATGGTGGCGTCAGTTGGAAGGCTATCTTTGGTAACGGCTATTCCAGCAGCAGCGGCAAGGCCGTGCTGTTCGTGGTGGATATCGGTAACGCGGCTACGCCGACGATCCGCATGATCGAAGCCACCGAGAGCAACTCGGGCATCGCAGGCAGCAATGGCCTGGGCAACATCATCGTGCTCGACCGGCTGGATACGGCCAACATCAATGCGTCCACCGGCTTGCCGGCCAGGGTACGAGACGGCTATGCCGACACCGTCTATGCGGCCGACCTGAAGGGCGCGGTGTGGAAGTTCGACCTGCTGTCCACGGCCAATTCGGTCACCGTGCCGGTGTTCACCACCAATACCTTCGTGCAGAGCGGGGCAACGTATCGCCAGCCGATCACCGGCGGCCTGCAGGCATCGGCCGGTGAAAGTGGCGGCGTGCTGGTGATGTTCGGTACCGGCAGCTTCTCCTTCAATGACGACACGCTGCCGATTTCCTCGACGCAGATCCAGAGTCTGTATGGTTTCAACGACACCTCCAATGCGGCCGTCACCAGCACCCTGACGCGAACCAGCCTGACCCCGTATACGGTGGCTGCCGGGACCGGTGGGCGGACATTGAGCCGCGGTACCGCGCCCACCAGCGCGCGCGGCTGGTACATCGACCTGCCTGCCGGCGAGCGCGCGGTGGGTTATCCCGAGCTGGCGTCCGGCATCCTGTTCATCCCGACCTACACCCCCGACTCGATCACCTCCGGCTGTACCGCGGGCGGAGGCAACAACCTGTTCGGGCTCAATCCGCGTACCGGTGGCGGTGCCTTGTCCGGTGTGCGCATGGGCTCGATCAGCGGTGCCACCGCAGTCGCGGGAACCGCCAGCATGGCGTTGGCCACGGGAGGTACCGCGCCGGTCAAGGACGTCGGTGTCTCGGTCGTGCCGCGCCTGCAGCCGCCGGCCAACCCGGGTGGCGGGGCGCCCGCGCCGACCCCACCGGGCGGCTCGGGCTGCTGGATGGTGGTCAACGTGGCGGGCGCACCGCCGATGTATGTTCCGTATCCCTGCGGTCGCCAGTCCTGGCGCCAGATCCAGTAATGGAGAATCCCTCGATGTCCTCTTTGGTTTCCCTGCGTGCCGTCCAGCGGCATGGCCTGCGGTCGCGCGCGCGCGGCTTCACCCTGATCGAACTGATGGTGGTGGTGGCCGTGGTCGCGATCCTGGCCGCCATCGCCTATCCGTCCTACGTGGAGCAGGTGCGCAAGTCGCGGCGGGCGCAGGCCAAGGCCGACCTGGTCGAGTACGCGCAGTTGGCAGAGCGCTCGCATACCACCAACAACACCTATGCGAACTTCCGCTTCAGCAATGGGGCGACAACGTTCCAGTCACCGCGTGAAGGCGGCACCGCGCGCTATACGATCACCTTCCAGGGCGGGCAGGGCACGTTCACGCTGACCGCCACGCCGCAGGGACCCCAGGCGCAGGACAAGTGCGGCACCCTGTCGGTCAACCAGGCCAATGTGAAAACGCCCTCCGCGGCGACCTTGCCGGAGTGCTGGTGATCGTTCGCGACGGGCTTGCGCGGCGCGTAATCTCACCGTAGAATGCGCCTCCCCGCCCGAATAGCTCAGCCGGTTAGAGCACTTGACTGTTAATCAGGGGGTCGTTGGTTCGAGTCCAACTTCGGGCGCCAGATTCAGTAGAAAGCCGCGATCATGTCGCGGCTTTCTGCGTTTTCGATCAGTCCGCGCAGCCATCGCTCTTGCGAGTGACCCGGCTGCGTACCCGCCCCGGAACGCTGACGACGACTTCGCTGTGCAGGCGGTTGCCGATATGGATGCAGATGGTCTGGGCAACGCCTGCATTGCGTCCGTCAGCACGGAACTGCATGCGTTTTCGCCACAGGCTGGTCCGGGCGCTGACCGTGGAAGGGGCCCTTTGTTCCACCAGCAGGACGCCCTTCGGCGCCTTGCCCGGGCGCAATGGCGTGTGCGGGGCGGGATACACCAACCAGCCCCTGGCCCAGTCACGGCCGCAGGTGATGCCATCGCTGCTCGGGCACGCTTCGATGCGCTGGCGGCGGGTGATGGCGGTACTGCGAGCGGTCGACAGCATCGCATGCAGCTGCATGCGCAGACTGTCTGCGCGTACCCGCGCCAGGGTCCGTTGGAAGGAGGGCAGGGCGGTGGCTGCCAGGGTGGCGACCAGCGCCAGCGCCATGCACAGTTCAGCCAGGCCGTAGCCGCGGGAACAAGGTGCAGGCAGGGTTGGATGTGGCATGCAAAGGTCCTCCGTGCCTGCATGGTCCGCCTTGTCCCGGCACCGGTCCGTCGCCAGAGCCGTCAACCGCAGGTAGCCGATTCCCTCAACCTGCCGTCACCGGCCTGCCCGCTATAATTGTTCCCCCCGCGACCTGGCAGCACCATGAGCGACCGTTTCCAACTCGTATCGCCGTATTCGCCCGCAGGCGACCAGCCCAACGCGATCGAGAAGCTGAGCAGCAATTTCGAAGCCGGCGTGGCCAAGCAGACCCTGCTCGGCGTGACCGGCTCGGGCAAGACCTACACCATCGCCAACGTCATCGACCGCATCCAGAAGCCGACGCTGATCATGGCGCCGAACAAGACGCTGGCCGCGCAGTTGTACGGTGAGTTCAAGGCGTTCTTCCCGCACAATGCGGTCGAGTATTTCGTCAGCTACTACGATTACTACCAGCCCGAAGCCTACGTGCCGTCCTCGGACACCTTCATCGAGAAGGACAGTTCGATCAACGAACACATCGAGCAGATGCGCCTGGCCGCGACCAAGACCCTGCTGTCGCGACCGGATGCGCTGGTGGTGGCCACCGTCTCGGCGATCTATGGCCTGGGCGCGCCGGAAGATTACCTGTCGCTGAGGCTGATCCTGTCCAAGGGTGAGCGCATCGACCAGCGCGACCTGATCAACCACCTGACCCAGCTGCAGTACACACGCAACGAGTACGAGCTGCATCGCGGCACGTTCCGCGTGCGTGGCGAAGTGATCGACGTGTTCCCCGCCGAATCGGACAGCGAAGCGCTTCGCATCGAACTGTTCGACGGTGAAGTGGAGAAGATCACCCTGTTCGATCCGCTCACCGGCGAAACGCTGCGCAACATGATGCGCTTCACTGTCTACCCGAAGACCCACTACGCCACCACCCGCGAGCGCGTGCTGGCGGCGGTGGAGACCATCAAGGTGGAGCTGAAGGAGCGGCTCGAGCAGCTGTATGCGGAAAACAAGCTGGTGGAGGCGCAGCGCCTGGCCCAGCGCACCCAGTTCGACATCGAGATGATGGCCGAGGTGGGCTTCTGCAACGGCATCGAAAACTATTCGCGCCACCTGACCGGCAAGCCGGCCGGTTCGCCGCCACCGACCCTGTTTGATTACCTGCCGCCGGATGCGCTGCTGGTGATCGATGAGTCGCACGTCACCATTCCGCAGATCGGCGCGATGTACAAGGGCGACCGTTCGCGCAAGGAAACCCTAGTGGAGTTCGGCTTCCGGCTGCCGTCGGCGCTGGACAACCGGCCGCTGCGTTTCGAGGAATGGGAACAGCGCTGCCCCCGCGCGATCTACGTGTCGGCGACCCCGGGCCCGTACGAATACCGCGAGGCCGGCGAAGACATGGCCGAGCTGGTGGTGCGCCCGACCGGGCTGATCGATCCGATCGTGGAGATCCGCCCGGTCGGCACCCAGGTCGACGACCTGATGAGCGAGGCCAACGAACGCATCAAGATGGGCGACCGCGTGCTGGTCACCACCCTGACCAAGCGCATGGCCGAGAACCTGACCGAGTACCTGAGTGAACACGGCATCCGCGTGCGCTACCTGCACTCGGACATCGACACGGTGGAGCGCGTGGAGATCATCCGCGACCTGCGCCTGGGCAAGTTCGACGTGCTGGTGGGCATCAACCTGCTGCGCGAAGGCCTGGACATGCCCGAGGTCTCGCTGGTGGCGATCCTGGACGCGGACAAGGAAGGTTTCCTGCGCTCCACCGGTTCGCTCATCCAGACCATCGGCCGTGCAGCGCGCAACGTGCGCGGCAAGGCGATCCTGTATGCCGACCGGATGACGAAGTCGATGCAGGCGGCCATCGATGAGACCGACCGCCGCCGCGCCAAGCAGGTGGAATACAACCAAGAGCACGGCATCGTGCCCAAGTCGGTCGCCCGCCCGATCGTGGACGTGCTGGAGGGCGCGCGTTCGGAGGCGTACGACCGGGCCTCGCGCAAGGGCAAGGGCAAAGGAAAGATCGGGGCGGTCGAGATCGCCGAGGAGGGCGCCGATTACGCGACGCTGTCGCCATCCCAGGTCGCCACCCGGCTCAAGTCGCTGGAACAGCGGATGTACCAGCATGCCAAAGACCTGGAGTTCGAAGAGGCCGGGCGCGTGCGCGACTTGATCAAGCGGCTGAAAGAGGCCAGCCTGGGCTGATCGGGGCATCGGCAGCGCCGCGCCATGCTCGGCGAAAATCCCGAAAGCAGCCACAAACGTCGCTTTCGAAGATTTCTTCACAAAAGTGTTGCACAACCCCGGTCTCCTCCGTAATATACGCGGCCTGCCCCGACGCAATCGCAACGCGGCAGGAAACAAAAACGGGCGGTTAGCTCAGCGGTAGAGCACTACCTTGACATGGTAGGGGTCACAGGTTCGAACCCTGTACCGCCCACCACTTCCAGCGAAGTGGGAACGAAAAAAGCCAGCCATCGCGCTGGTTTTTTTGCGCCTGGCATTCGGGATTCATGCACTGCGGCGAGGTCCTGATCCGCACAGGCAGAGTCGATGAATACCGGGCCGAAGTGTCTGTCCGCGGCAGGGTCGACCAGATAGCGTGTTGGTCTTTGCGCGAAAACTTCCGCTGTACTGAGATCAGGCAGCCGGAACCGCCGGCGATGCGGAGCCTCCCGATGACCACCCACGGCAGGAACACGATTGCCACCTTGCTGATCGGCGCGCTGTTGGTTGCGGCCCAGAACGAATCCGCAAGCGGCGCGCCAAGAGCGCCTGGTCAGTACGAGCCGCACCGCAGGCTGGGAGACAACCCGCCCATCACGCTTCCGGCCAGCGGACTACCGGGCGAGGAGATCAGATTCAACCGCCAGCGTAGCGAGGGCTCGGAATCCTGGGCGTACCGATGGCAGGTTGGCGAAGAGGGCGGCGGCAGCTGGAGCCTGATCGGCTACACCTTCAACCACTTCGACGAGCAGGAGCGCTGACGGCAGCGCTTCACGCGCTACGCCTGCCTCAGGCTGCGGTGAACGCCTGCCGTAGGCTGCGCAATGAATCCTGGCGGCAGCGGGTCGCGCAGTCCTCGCCCATCTTGAATTCCTGCAGGCGCATGCCGACCAGCGTCAGCGACAACGCGTAGCCGCTGCCGGAACCGAGGCGCGCATGGCTGATCGCATGGCGTGCCAAGGCATCCACATGATCACGGTCAGGCAACAGGCCGAGGAACGCGCGTTCGGCGCTGTCCAGGTCCGGCGCGGTCAGCACCATGCGCGGGTCATTGGCGCAGTTGAGCAGGGCGGGCGCGGGGCTGGCCGGGGGGAGGAAAGCGTCCATGGCGTCGTTCGGCTCGATACAGAAGCGGTACGTGCACGATGCGTCATCAACATTGTCAGAACATTGCGCGCGCCCTGCGCGGCTTATCATCAGCGCTGGTTTCTGCTGCCCACCGGTTTCCCATGCGCATCCTGCTGGTCGAAGACGATCCTGACCTGTCCCGCGCCCTGCAGTCCGGGCTGGAACGCCAGGGCGTGGTCGCCGACGTGGTGGACACGCTGGCCGCGGCCGCCGCCGCGCTGCGTGACCCGGTGCACCAGTTGTTGCTGCTGGACCGCCAGCTGCCGGACGGCGATGGCCTGGCCTTCGTAGCCATCGCCCGTGCGCTGCGCCCCAACCTGCCGGTCATCATGCTAACCGCCAAGGGCAGCCTGGGCGATAAAGTGGAAGGACTGGATGTCGGCGCGGACGATTACCTGGTCAAGCCGGTGGCTATCGAGGAGTTGATGGCGCGCATCCGCGCGGTAGCGCGCCGCCCGACCGAAATGCTCACCCCGGTGCTGCAGTTGGGGCGGCTGCGTTTCGATTTTGAATCGCTGCAGGCGCAGGTGGACGGCCATGCGCTGCCGCTGCCACGCCGCCAGTTGCTGGTGCTGCAGGCGCTTGCCTTGCGACAGGGCCGCACGGTGACCCGCAGCGGGCTGGAAGAAGCGGTGTACGGCTTCGACGACGACATCCAGTCCAATGCACTGGATGCGCATATTTCCAAGCTGCGCAAAGCGCTGCAGCAGGCCGGTGCGGGCGTGGAAATCCACGTCATCCGCGGGGTCGGTTACCTGTTGGCCGAGGCTTGAAAATGAACACTGATATCCGATCCATTTCACTAGGCCTGGCCTGGCGCGTCTGCCTGGCCCAGGTGTTCACCGTGCTGATCGCGGTGATGGCGCTGATCCTGACCTGGGGCGACCAGGAATCGGTGCACATGGACATGTTCACTGCCGATGACGTGGTGGCCGCGCTGCATGGCGACGGCACGGCCATCCGGCTGGATCGCAAGCGCTGGGATGCCCTCAATGCGGAGGCCGGCGGCAACCTGTGGTTCGTCGCTGTTGATGAACGTGGCAATACCTTGTCCGAGGGAGCCGTGCCGGATGTCCATCGCGAACTGCTGTCACGGCTGGAGCGCGTCGGCTACAGCGAACTGGGATCACTGACCCCGCCCTACCTGGATGCGGCGCGCATCGTGATCAGCAACAAGGACGGCAGGCGCCTGACCGCGATGGTCGGCGGCCAGCCGAAGCACGGGCTGTGGGAGGGCGCGCTGATGGTGTTGCGGCTGATCGGTCCGTGGTTCTTCCTGCCGTTGATCGTGGTGACCCTGCTGGTCATGCCGCTGGTGATCCACCGTGCGATGCGCGGGGTGCGGCAGCTGGCGCGCGAGGCGCGGCTGCTGGACATCGGCAAGGCCGGCGCGCGGCTGGACACGCAGTTGGTCAGCAGCGAGATCGCCCCGCTGGTGAGTGCCTTCAACGATGCCATCGGCAAGGTCCAGCAAGGCTACGCTGCGCGCGACAAGTTCCTGGCCGACGCCGCGCACGAGCTGCGCGTGCCGATCGCGGTGGTACAGGCGCGCCTGTCGCAGCTACCGCAGGGCGCCTTGAAGGCGCAGCTGTTGAACGACATCGCGCGGCTGGGCAACGTCGCCGAACACCTGCTGGACCTGCAGCGCCTGGACCGCAGCGTGGAGAAGCTGCAGCCGCTGGACCTGGCCGCGTTGGCGCGCACGGCGGCGGCGGAACTGGCGCCGCTGGTGATCGGCGCCGGCTATACCTTCGAGGTGGATGCGCCGGAGGAGCCTGTGTGGATCGTCGGCGATGGCATCGCCCTGGGTCGGGTCATGGCCAACCTGGTGCACAACGCGATCGTGCATGGCGGCGGCCGCGGCACCATCAGCGTACGGCTGGAAGCCAACGCCACGCTGGAGGTCGCCGACCAGGGCGCCGGTGTCCCGGAAAACGACCGCGAGGCGATTTTTGAGCCGTTCCACCGCCTGCGTGCGGCCGGCAGCGGCAGCGGACTGGGCCTGCACCTGGTGAAAGAGATCATCCAGCACCACGAAGGCGCGGTGAGCGTAGGCGAGGCACCGGGTGGCGGCGCCAGTTTCCGCATCGCATTCAACCGTTCGGTCCGCCGCCCCGGCTGAAACCCGAGCCTGCACTGTGTGGAAAGCTGATGGCAGCCGCTGCGCCAGCAGGCCACGCTGCATGGCATGGGGGGACAGGCCTGCGATCATCTCGTCGTGTCGCCGGGCCTGTGGGGCAAGGCCAGTGCCGCTGCGCTGGTGGCCGGTGCCACGGCATGCTGTCAACTGCCGGCACTGCCGCCGGCCGTGGCGGCCTGGCCGGCCCTGTTGCTGGGCATCGCCATTTGGCTGGTCCACTGGCGCGGGCGCTGGCTGGGCATGCTGCTGGTGGGCTTCAGCTGGGCGGGGCTGCACGGGCTTTGGGCGTTGCAGGCGCAGCTTCCGCCGCAGCAGCCACCGGTCGACCAGGTGCTGCGCGGCAGGGTGATCGATCTGCCCGAGCATCGCCCGTCCTACAGTCGGTTCCTGCTGCGTGTCGATAACGACCCGGCACTGCCCGAGTCTCTCCGCGGCCGGCGCGTGCAGGTCTACTGGAGCGCGCCCTTCGCACGTGCCGGGTCCGGCAGCGCAGTGCCAGGATCAGGCCCTGGTGGTGTGCGGCACACCGTTGCCGCCGGATCACGCTGGCAACTTCCGCTGCGATTGCGCGCGCCACGCAGCCGGATCAATCCGGGGGGATTCGATGGCGAGCGCCACGCGCTGATGCTCGGTATCGCCGCCAGCGGGCAGGTCCGCGCTGGCTCGGTCCCGCACCAGCTGGAAGGCCCTGCCGGGCTGGCGGCCTGGCGCGAACGCATGTCGCAGCGGATCCAGCAGGCGCGGCCCAGCGAAACGTCGCGGTTCATACGCGCGCTGGCGCTGGGCGACACGCGCGAGCTCAGCGATGCGGATTGGGAACAGTTGCGTGCACTGGGCCTGACCCACCTCATCGCGATCTCCGGGTTCCATGTCGGCTTGGTCGCCGGCGGCCTTGCGCTGCTGGTCGGCCTGTTGTGGCGCTGTATCGCGATGCTGCCCCGGCACGTGCCACGGCCCACCGCGGCCGCGCTGGCGGCGGCTGCGGGCGCGGTGGCCTACGCGCTGGTGGCCGGGCTGGCACTGCCGACCGTGCGCACCGCATTGATGATCGCGGTAGTGGCGCTGGCGCGCGCCAGCCGCCGGCGCATGCCATGGGCCCAGTCGCTCGCGTTGGCGGCCTTCGCGACCCTGCTGGTCGCCCCGCTGTCGGTGCTGGCTGCGGGGTTCTGGCTCAGCTTTGGGGGTGTGCTGTGGCTGATGTGGTGCCTGCCCGGTGGGCAGCGTGCCGAGCCCGGGCTGGCCGGCCTGCTCAAGCCGTTCCTGGCCGCGCAGGGGATTGCCAGCCTGGCCTTGTTGCCGCTCGGCATCAGCCTGTTCGGCCAGGCCTCGCGCATTGGTCCGCTGGTGAACCTGCTGGCGGTGCCGTGGTGGAGCCTGGTGGTGGTGCCGCTGGCGCTGCTCGGCACGGCGCTGGAGGCGCTGCACGCCGGGCTGGGGGCCTGGTGCTGGCGACTTGGCGACACCGCCTTTGCCGTAAGTTGGACGTGGCTGCAGCCGCTGGCCGCGTGGAGCGGAGCGGTGTGGTGGTTGCCGGAGGCGCCGCGCTGGACGCTGCCGTTGGCCCTGCTGGGGGTGTTCTGGTGGTTGCTGCCGCGCGGCCGTGGCGGCCTGCTCGCGGCACCGCTGTTATGCCTGCCGCTGCTCTGGCCGGATCGGCAACTGCCGGCGCCGGGGGCGGTGGAGGTGCTGGTGCTGGACGTGGGGCAGGGCACTGCGGTGGTGGTGCGGACCGCATCGCGGCTGCTGCTGTACGACCTCGGGCCCCCTGGCGTCGGCACCGATTCGGGCGAGCGCGTCGTGCTGCCCGCGCTCCGCGCGCTGGGTGCCGGCGTGCCTGACCGGGTGCTGCTCAGCCATGGCGACGCCGACCATGCCGGTGGCCTGCCCGGGATCCGCCGTGCCTTTCCGCAGGTGCCGGTGTGGGCGCCGGCAGGGTCCGGAGTCGGCGGTGCATCGCCCTGCCATCGCGGCCAGCAGTGGCGATGGGACGGGGTGGATTTCGAGATCCTGCATCCGGTGCAGGGGCATCGGGAGCGCGGCAATGCGTCCAGTTGTGTGCTGCGCATCGCCACCGCGCGCGGGGTGATCCTGCTCACCGGTGACATCGGCATCGCCGAAGAAGCCCAGCTGCTGCGTTCCAACCGCAACGCGCTGAAGGCGGACGCGGCGCTGGTGGCCCACCATGGCAGCGCCGGCTCGTCCAGCGCACCGTGGGTGGACGCGGTGGGGGCGCGGCTGGCACTGGTGTCGGCCGGGCACCGCAACCGCTTCGGCCATCCGCGCGCCGAGGTGGTGCAGCGCTGGGCAGCGTCCGGTGCCGAAGTGCTGGGCACCGCCACCTCCGGCGCACTGCACGTGTGGCTGGGCGCGCAGGGACTGCAGGTCCGCGAACAACGGGTGCATGCGGGTCGCTGGTGGAATGCTGCGGGCCGGGAGCGGGCGGCTGCTATCCTATCGGTGGACAAACAGGCGGCCGCTGGGCCGGAGGGTTGGAAACGTGTGGGAACTGGTCAAGGCCGGCGGTTGGCCGATGGTGCCGCTGCTGCTGCTGGGTGTACTGGCTTTGGCGATCGTCCTGGAGCGTTTCTGGTCCCTGCGCCGCAACGAGGTGCTGCCACCGGGCCTGGGCCAGGACGTGCGCAACTGGGCGGCACGCGGCAAGCTGGATCCGGCCCACCTGGCGACCCTGCGGGCCAATTCGCCGCTGGGCGCGCTGCTGGCGGCGGCGCTGGACGCACGCAATCGTCCGCGCGACCAGATCCGTGAGCGCATCGAAGACACCGGGCGCTTCATCGTCCATCGCATGGAACGCTTCCTCAATGCGCTGGGCACCATCGCTTCGGCCGGTCCACTGCTGGGCCTGCTGGGCACGGTGGTCGGCATGATCCAGATGTTCCTGGGCATCCTGGACCACGGCGTGGGCGATGTGAACCAGCTGGCCGGTGGTATCGGCAAGGCACTGGTATGCACGGCCACCGGCATGATCGTGGCGATCCCCGCGCTGATGTTCCATCGCTACTTCAAGGGCCGCATCAACGGCTACGTGATCGAGATGGAACAGGAGGCCAGCGCGCTGCTGGATGCGCTGGATGGCCGTCCGGGCGTGATGGCCACGCCGCCGCGTGCTGCTGCCCCGGCGGCCGCCAACCCCGGCAGCGCCGCCCCGGCCAAGGCCTGACGGATGCGCATCCGCAACGACCGCGCCGGCGATGAGCCGCATATCGACCTGGTGCCGCTGATCGACGTGATCCTGGTGCTGATCATCTTCTTCGTGGTCACCACCACCTTCGATGCGCGTTCCACCCTGCAGGTGCAGCTGCCGCATGCCAGCCAGCAGGCCAACAGTGAACCGCCGCGCGCGCTGAGCATCCTGGTCAATGCCGATGGCCGCTACTTCGTCAACGACCAGGAAGTGCTGCGCACCGACGTGGAGTCGGTCAAGCAGACTATTGCTGCGGTGGCCGGCGAGGACCGCACCCAGTCCGTGCTGCTGCGCGCCGACGCGCGCACCCCCTACCAGGCCGTGGTCACCGCACAGGATGCCCTCGGCCAGCTCGGCTTCCGCCGGATTTCCATCGCAACCGCTCCCGAGGTGCGTCAATGAGTTCCAAACACGCGCCCGTCTGGCCGATCTACAAGCGCCTGCTCGGCTACACCCGCGCCTACTGGGTATTCATGGTGGCCGCCGTGGTGGCGATGGCCATCGAAGCGCTGGCCGGCTACTCCTTCACCCGCTTGATGGAACCGCTGGTCAACCGCGGCTTCGTCAACCCTGAGCCGCGCATGGCGGTGATCCTGCCGCTGACCATCCTGGGCCTGTTCCTGATGCGCAGCCTGGCCACGCTGGTCAGTGACTACACCCTGGCCCGCACCGGCCGCAGCGTGGTGCGCGACCTGCGCGAACAGGTGCTGGAAAAGTACCTGCACCTGCCGTCGTCGCACTTCGATACCGAAGCCACCCCGGTGATGGTCAGCCGGCTGAACTTCGATACCGAACAGGTCACCCAGGCCAGCGCCGATGCGTTGAAGACGCTGGTGGCCGACACCCTGACCATCATCGCGATGCTGGTGGTGATGCTGCAGATGAGCGTCAAGGTCACCATGGCGATGCTGGTGGTGGTGCCGATGATCGGCTTGATCGTGTCCTACGTGGGCAAGCGCTACCGGCGCATCAGCCGCGGCATCCAGGACGGCATGGGCACCATGGCCGCCACGGCGGAGCAGTCGTTGTCCGCCCAGCAGGAAGTCAAGGTGCACGGCACCCAGCGGCACGAGATCGACCGTTACTCGCGGCTGGCCAACCGCATGCTGGGCCTGAACATGAAGGTCGAGACCACGCGCGCCTTCGCCTCCAGCACGGTGCAGTTCCTGGCCGCGCTGGCGCTGGCGGTGATCGTCTGGGTAGCCACCCGCGAAGCGCTGGTCGGCAAGCTCAACGCCGGCCAGTTCATGGGCCTGATGACCTCGATGATGGCGATCATTCCCTCGCTGCGCCGGCTGACCAGCGTGCAGACCTCGATCTCGCGCGGTGTGGCTGCCGCCGAGCGGCTGTTCTCCATCCTGGACATGCCGGTGGAGCGTGACCGGGGCAGCAAGCGCATCGAACGGGCACGCGGCGAACTGGCTTTCGAGCACGTGATGCTGCGTTACCGCGAAGACGCCGGCATCGCGCTGGACGACATCAGCTTCGTTGCACGCCCCGGCACCGTGACCGCCGTGGTGGGACGCTCGGGCAGTGGCAAGACCAGCCTGATCCGGCTGGTGCCGCGCTTTTACGAGCCCAGTGGCGGCCGCATCACGCTGGATGGCGTGCCACTGGACGATTACCCGCTGGCCGACCTGCGTCGGCAGGTGGCGATGGTGGGACAGAAGGTGATGCTGTTCGACGACACCATCGGCTCGAACATCGCCTACGGCATGGATGCCAGCCAGGAGCAGATCCGCGCGGCGGCCGAGGCGGCCAACGCCTGGGAGTTCATCGCGCGCCTGCCGCAGCAGCTGGACACCCCGGTCGGCGAGAACGGGGCGCTGCTGTCCGGTGGCCAGCGCCAGCGCCTGGCAATCGCCCGCGCGATCCTGCGTGATGCGCCGATCCTGATCCTGGACGAGGCGACCGCCGCGCTGGACAACGAATCCGAACGGCTGGTGCAGGACGCGCTGCAGCGGCTGATGCCCGAGCGCACCACGCTGGTCATCGCGCACCGGCTGTCCACCATCGAACACGCCGACCAGGTGCTGGTGATGGACCAGGGCCGCATTGTCGAGCGCGGTACGCACGATGAACTGCTGGCCATGGGTGGCCTGTACGAGCACCTGTACAACATGCAGTTCCGCGAAAGGCAGGCCTGATGTCCGGCAAGGGTACCCAGACACCGGCCTACTGGTATGACGGCTCCACGGTGCCGCTCGGAATGCGCCTGCTCAGCCCACTGTATGCGGCCGTGTCCGGCCTGCGGCGGCGCCTGTACCGGCGCGGCTGGCTGAAGCGGCACGCGTTGCCGGTGCCGGTGATCGTGGTCGGCAACATCACCGCCGGTGGCACCGGCAAGACCCCGCTGACCATCGCGCTGGTGCAGCAGTTGCGCGCAGCGGGCTGGAAACCCGGCGTTGCCAGCCGTGGCTATGGCCGCGAGCAGGCCGAAACCGGGCGCTGGGTGGATGCCGATACGCCGACCGCGCTCGGCGGCGACGAGCCGGTGCTGATTGCCTGGAAAACCGGTGCGCCGGTGCGGGTGGATGCCGACCGGGTAGCCGCCGGCAAGGCGCTGGTCGAGGCCGGTTGCGATGTGATCGTCTGCGATGACGGCCTGCAGCACTACCGCCTGGCGCGCGATATCGAGATTGAAGTCATTGACGCGCAGCGTCGTTACGGCAACGGCCGGCTGCTGCCTGCCGGACCGCTGCGCGAGCCGGTGGCCCGCGCCGGCGAATGCGATTTCCGCGTGGTCAACCAGGGCGCGGCCAGCGCGGAAAACGCGGCGGTGGCGTGCGGGTTCGGGCAATGGCCGATGCGCCTGCGCATCGACAGTGCGCAGCCGCTGGTGGGCGGACGCCTGCGCGCGCTTTCGCACTTTGCCGGGCAGCGCGTGCACGCCGTGGCGGGCATCGCGCACCCGCAGCGATTCTTCGACATGCTGCGTGCCGAACGCATCGGCGTGGTCCCGCATGCCTTCGCCGACCACCACGCCTACCAGCCGCAGGACCTGCGCTTTGGCAGCGAGCTGCCGATCCTGATGACCGAAAAGGACGCGGTGAAGTGCCGCGCCTTCGCCAACGACTGGCACTTCGCCATTCCCCTGCAGGCCGATCTGCCCGCTGCGTTCTGGGTGGCATTGACCGACCGCCTTGAGAAGCTGCGCGCGCGCTGAACCGCCTGCGCGCGTGGCCTGTAACCGGAGAACCCCATGACCGAGTTCGTCGTCGCCATTCCTGCCCGCTATGCCGCTTCGCGCCTGCCCGGCAAGCCGTTGCGCCTGCTCGGCGGGGAACCGCTGGTGCTGCACGTGGCGCGGCGCGCGCTGCAGGCCGGCGCGCGCGAAGTGTGGGTGGCCACCGACGATGCGCGCATCGCCGAAGCGCTGGCGGGGTTGCAGGACGTGCAGGTGGCCATGACCGATCCGGCCCATCCCTCCGGCACTGACCGGCTGGCCGAATGTGCCCGCCATGCCGGCTGGGCCGATGACACCGTGGTGGTCAACCTGCAGGGTGACGAACCGTTTGCACCGGCCGCCGGCATCCGTGCGGTGGCCGACGCGCTGACCAGCGGCCGCGCCCCGATGTCCACGCTGTGTACACCGGTCGAAGATGCGGCCACGCTGTTCGATCCCAACGTGGTCAAGCTGGTGCGCAATGCGCGCGGTGAGGCCATGTACTTCAGCCGGGCGCCGATCGCCTGGCACCGCGATGGTTTCGCGCGCAGCCGCGAGGTGTTGCCGGACGGGGTCCAGTGGCTGCGCCACATCGGCATCTACGGCTACCGCGCCGGCTTCCTGCAGCAGTTCGCCGCAATGCCGCCCGGCAGCCTGGAACAGGTGGAAAACCTGGAACAGCTGCGGGTGCTGGAGGCCGGTTACCCGATCAGCGCGGCGCTGTCGCCGGCGCTGTTCCCGGCCGGCATCGACACCCCAGAAGACCTGGAGCGGGCCGAACAGTTGCTGGCCAGCGGCCACGCCTGAGCGGGCCCGGAAAAAATCCGCGTGGCACAACGATTGCATGACGCGCGGTCCGGCATAATCAGGGTATGAACGCCCAACCCGTCCAGGACCTCCCTGAGTTCGCCACGTGGCTGAACGCCGCGCCCGCCACCCTGAGCGAGCTGCGCGGGCAACCGCTGGCCCTGCTGTTCGTCAATGCCGCGTCGGCATGGTGCGCGCAACGCCTGGCCGAAGTGGCGAACTGGCAGTCGCGCCATCCAGGCCGGCTGCAGGTGCTGGTGCTGCAGGTGCCGCGTTTCGATTTCGAACGCGACGAAACGGCCAGCCTGAAGCTGCTGCGCCGCCAGGGCCTGCACTCGGTCGCGCTGCTGGACAGCGACTGGGACGGCTGGCGGCGCTTCGGGGTGACGGCCTGGCCGACGATGGTGCTGATGGATGTCTATGGCCGCGAAAGCAGCCGCCTGGTCGGCCTCGGCCAGCCGGGCGAGCTGGACCGTGCGCTCAACGAACTGTGCGGCAACCTGCAGCCGACACCGTTCGAAGCACTGCGCGAGCTGCGCCCCGAGCCGCGCCTGCCGCTGTGTTTCCCCACCGGACTGGCGGTCACCACCGAGCGGCTGTACATCGCCGACAGCGGCCACCACCGCGTGCTGGAATGCACCCATGGCGGGCGCGTGCTGCGCCAGTTCGGGCAGGGCACACCGGACTTCATGGATGGTGGGGCGCAGGACGCGGCCTTCAACCGGCCGCAGGCGCTGGTGGTGGAACGCGAGTCGCTGTACGTGGCCGACACCGGCAACCATGCCCTGCGTCGCATCAACATCATCACCGGCCAGGTGGACACGCTGTGTGGCAATGGCCGGCCGGGCGAACCGCGCGACGGACAGGTCGACGACCCGCGCAGCGTAGCGCTGAACCACCCGGCAGGGCTGGCCCTGGCCGACAACGAACTGCACATGGCGATGGCCGGTGACAACCGCATCTGGAGCTACCACCTGGGCCAGCGGCGACTCACCCGGCGCGCCGGCAGCGGTGCCATCGACCAGCGCGACGGCAGTGGCAACGTGGCCGCCTTCGCCCAGCCGACCGGGCTGGCGGTGGTGCAGCAGGCGCTGTACGTGGCCGATGCGCTGGCCTCTTCGATCCGCTGCGTGCAGCTGCGTGGCGACCTGGTGCAGACGCTGATCGGGCAGGGTGTGTGGAACCACGGCAGCGAAGACGGTCCGCGTGACCGGGCCAGCCTGCAGTTCCCGCAGGCCATCGCGCTCAGCCCGGATGCACCGCTGCTGTGGATTGCCGATGCCGGCAACGGTCGCCTGCGCACCCTGCGGCTGGGCGGCGGCGAACTGGTCACCCAGGCGTTGCCCCGCCGACTGCACGGGCCGGCCGGCCTGGCGGTCGGATCCGGTGCGGTCTGGATCGCCGAAACCGATGCCCACGCCGTGCTGCGCTTCGATCCTGCCAGTGGCGTGCTGAGCGACGTGCCGATCACCGAATGAACGCTGTACCCGCTTTCGATGGCAAGGCCTTCGCGGCCGCGCTGAGCACCGCCCCCGGTGTTTACCGCATGTACGCCGCCGACGATGTGCTGCTGTATGTCGGCAAGGCGCGCGCCCTGCGCAACCGTGTCGGCAGCTATTTCAACGGCAGCCCGAAGAACGCGCGGATCATGTCCATGCTGTCGCAGATCGTGCGCATGGACGTCACCGTGACGCGCTCGGAAAGCGAAGCGCTGCTGCTCGAAAACCAGCTGATCAAATCGCTGTCGCCGCGCTACAACGTGTCCCTGCGCGACGACAAGACCTATCCGCACGTGCTGCTGACCCGCGAGGCGTGGCCGCGCATCGCGCTGCACCGCGGGCCGCGCGCCGTACCGGGCCGCTACTTCGGGCCGTATCCGGGGGTCACTGCGGTGCGCGAAACGCTGAACCTGATGCACAAGCTGTTCAAGCTGCGCAGCTGCGAGGACAGCGTGTTCAAGAACCGCTCGCGGCCGTGCCTGCAGTACCAGATCGGCCGGTGCAGCGCGCCCTGCGTGGATCTGGTGGCGGCCGAGGATTACGCCGAAGCAGTGCGCCGCGCCTCGATGTTCCTGGAAGGCAAGAGCGATGAGCTGACCCGTGAGCTGGGCGAGCAGATGCAGGCGGCCAGCGAGTCGCTGGAATTCGAGCAGGCGGCGCGGCTGCGCGACCTGGTCAAATCGCTGCGCAGCATGCAGACCCGCCAGTACGTGGACGGCCGCGCCGCCGATCTGGACGTGCTGGCGGTGGCCACCCGTGGCGCGCAGGCCTGCGTGATGCTGCTGGCCTTCCGTGACGGCCGCAACATGGGCACGCGCCCGTTCTTCCCGCGCACCAATGGCGAAGACAGCCCGGAAGAAGTGCTGGGCGCGTTCGTGTCGCAGTACTACGTGGAATTCGAGCCGCCCCGCGAGATCCTGCTGGATCGCGAAATCCCGGATGCGACGCTGCTGGAAGCCGCGTTTTCCGCGTCTTCCGAACGCCGCGTGCAGTTGAAATGGAACGTGCGTGGCGAACGCGCCGGCTACCTGGAACTGGCCAGCCGCAACGCGCAGCTGACCCTGGCCACCGAACTCAACAGCCGCGATTCCCAGCATGCGCGCAGCGAGGCGGTGCGCGAGATGCTCGGCCTGGCCGAGCCGGTCAAGCGGGTGGAATGTTTCGACATCAGCCACACCATGGGCGAGGCCACGGTGGCCTCGTGCGTGGTGTTCGATGCGGCCGGGCCGGTGAAGGCGCAGTATCGCCGCTTCAACATCAGCGGCATCGAACCCGGCGATGACTACGCCGCCATGCGCCAGGCGATCGACCGCCGTTTCCGCCGGGCGGTGGAAGAGCAGGGCGTGCTGCCGGATGTGCTGCTGATCGACGGTGGCGCCGGGCAGCTGGCGCAGGCCCAGGCCGCACTGGCCGATCTGGGCGTGGAAGGCGTGCTGCTGGTCGGCGTTGCCAAGGGCGCCGAACGCCGCGCCGGGCACGAAGCGCTGGTGCTGCCGGACGGACGCGAGCTGCGCCCCGGCGCGGCCTCGCCGGCGCTGCAGTTCATCCAGCAGGTGCGCGACGAGGCGCATCGGTTTGCCATCACCGGGCATCGCGGCCGCCGCCAGAAGGCCCGCATGACCAGCAAGCTGGAAGATATCGCCGGTATCGGGCCGCGCCGCCGCGCCAGCCTGCTCAAGCATTTTGGCGGACTGGTCGGCCTGAAGGCGGCCGGCGAGGCCGAAATCGCCAAAGTGGAAGGCATCAATGCTGCCCTCGCTGCGCGTATCTACGCTAACCTTCATGGACTGCCCGAGCCGAATGCGGCGGGCGAGTAGAGATTACCGATGACGTTGACCCTCCCCACCTGGCTGACCCTGCTGCGGATCCTGATGATCCCGGTGCTGGTGCTGGTGTTCTATCTTCCCTACACGTGGACCAACTTCGCCTCGGCGGCGCTGTTCGGCCTGGCGGCGATCACCGATTGGCTGGATGGCTGGATCGCGCGGCGCTACCAGCTGGAATCGGCGTTCGGTGCGTTCCTGGATCCGGTGGCCGACAAACTGATGGTGGCCGTGGCGCTGTTCCTGATCGTGCAGGGCCATCCCACGCCGTGGATGGCGTTCTGGGCGGCGGTGATCGTGGGCCGCGAAATCGCCGTTTCGGCACTGCGCGAATGGATGGCCGAACTGGGCCAGCGGGCGAAAGTGCGCGTGGCGGTGATCGGCAAGGTGAAGACCACCGCGCAGATGGTCGCGCTGCTGTGCCTGCTGTATTCAGTGGCGCCCAACACCCCGGTGGAGGACATCTGGATGGGCCCGCCGGTGTTCCACATGGGCGACTGGACGCTGGCGATCGCTGCGGTGCTGACCCTGTGGTCGGGCCTGCAGTACCTGCACGCGGCGTGGCCGAGCCTGCGCGCCGATGAGCGTGCGGCACGCGAACGCGCGCGCCTGAAGAAGGGCGGCTGATAGCGGTTGACACCGATGTGAAGACAGGTAAAATGCCGCCTCCCAAGCGGGAATAGCTCAGTTGGTAGAGCGCAACCTTGCCAAGGTTGAGGTCGCGAGTTCGAGTCT
>NZ_JACSQS010000004.1:132203-248931 GCF_014836545.1 Stenotrophomonas lacuserhaii | reverse complement strand
TTTCGCATGGATGCGAAAAGCGAGCCTCCATGGACGGATTCACGGCGTGTCCTGCACAGCCACCCCGCCCCGCCAACGCATAGCCCTGCAGGCTGTTGACGTTGACGTTGCTCCGGCTTGAAAAAAGCAGGCCGCCGGGCTGCAAGCCCGGCAACCACCCAAAATCAATAACGCGGCCGGCCGTCTTCCAGTACCTGGCGCAGGAACGGCACGGTGATCCGCCGCTTGGCCGCCAGCGATTCGCGGTCCAGCCAGTCCATCAGCGTGATCAGCCCACCCAGCTCGCGGCCGGAGTGGGACAGCAGCCATTCGATGGAGGCTTCGTCGATGGACAGACCACGGCGCAACGCGCGGTCACGCAGCACCGCCGCACGCCCCTCTTCGTCCAGCGCCTGCAGCACCACGCGCACACACTGCCCCAACCGTGAACGCAGGTCCGGCAACACCAGGCCCAGCTCGGCCGGCGCCGCCTGCGCGGTGTACATCACCGCCGTACCGGCCGCGCGCGCACGATTGTGGAAATCGAACAGCGCCACCTCGTCATCGCGCCCACCGGCCACCGCATCCAGCCCATCCAGCACCACCAGATCGCGCTGCTCCAGCCCTTCCAGCACCGCACGCACCCGCCCCACCACCGCGCTCAGCGGCACGTAGGTCGGGGTGCGCCCGGCCTGTTCGGCGTTGGAACACATCGCCAGGGCCTGGTGGGTCTTGCCGGTGCCGGCCGCGCCTTCCAGGTACACCCAGTCCGGGCTGGCGCCCACGGCAATCGCACGCAGCTGCGCCAGCGCACCATCCGGTGCGCCGATGAAGGTCTCCAGTCGCTCGTCCTGCGGGTAATGCAGGGCCAACGGCAGCTGCGGTACTGCGCTCACGTTGGTTCCGGCCCCTTCGGCGCGCCGTCGACGATGATGACCTGCTTGTCGATGTACGAATCGAGCACGATCGACGGTTTCTCACCGGCATACAGCTCGCTTTCGCGGTAGCGCTGGTGGGCATAGCGCAGCAGCACGTTGCTGACTGCCGCCACCGGCAACGCCAGCAGCATGCCGAGGAAACCGAACAGCTGGCCACCGGCCATCACCGCGAAGATCACCGCCACCGGATGCAGGCCGATCTTGTCGCCGACGATGCGCGGGGTCAGCACGTAGCTTTCCAGCAGCTGGCCCACGGTGAACACCACGCCGACCAGCAGTAGCAGCTTCAGGTCGAAGCCCTGCGACTGCACCAGTGCAGCGATCACCGCCATCAGGATGCCGGTGGTGGCGCCCAGGTAGGGAATGAAACTGATCAGCCCGGCGATGATGCCGATCAACAGCCCCAGGTTCAGGCCGACCATCGTCAGGCCACCTGCGTAGATCACGCCCAGCGCGATCATCACCAGGAACTGGCCACGGATGAACGCGCCGAGCACATCGTTGGATTCGCGCGCCAGCTGGGTGATCGTGCCCACATGGTTGCGCGGGATGACCGAACGCACGCGCTCGACCAGCAGGTCCCAGTCACGCAGGAAGTAGAACGCCAGGATCGGCAGCAGCAGCAGGTTGACCACCCAGGTCACCATCGCAAAGCCGGAACGCTGCACATAGCCGAAGAACTGCTTGGCCACCCCGCCGGCCTGCTGCCAGTGGCTGCGGATGTACTCCATCACCCGCTCCGAATCCAGCCACTGCATCACTTCCAGGCCGGTCTTCTGTTCGAACCAGGGAATGCCCTTCTCCATCAGCCAGGCCTGGGCCTGCGGCGCAGAAGCGATCAAGGTGCTTATCTGGCGCTCGATCATCGGCACCAGGATCAACAGCAGCGCGGTGATCACCAGCACCATCGCCACGAACACCAGGATCACGCCGGTGTTGCGCGAACGCCCGGTCGCCTCGATCCGGTCCACCAGCGGATCGCCCAGCCAGGCCAGCGCCAGCGCCAGCACGAACGGGGTCAGGATGGGCGCCAGCAGCCAGACCACCCAGCCGATCAGCAGCGCGACCGCGACGAACTTGACGCGGCGCAGGAACAGGGCGATTTCCGCCTCCGGGGTGTGGATCATCGCAGGCGATACTCGTTGCTGGCCGGGGCCGGATTCTGTTCATCACCGTCCAGGGTGATCGCCACCGGCGCGACGGGCACCAGCACCCCGTCCTCGCCCAGCATGCGGTTCAACCCGGCAAGGCCGGTGGTCATTTCAAGGCTCAGTTCCAGCCTGTTGCCCACTGCGCGCAGCGGGATGATGTTGCGCACCACCGGCACCTCGCGCAGGCCGGCGGCCAGGCGCATGTAGTCGTCGGCGCTGTCGATCCCGGTCACCACGATGCGGTAGGTCCCGGCCTGGCCGGTTGCCGCGCCGGGCTTGGCATAACGGCGCACCAGCGCGTCGGCCGCGCCGTCGGCACCGCCGGCCATCGCGCGCATGGCGTTGGCATCCTTGGTGGTCCACTTGTTCAGTTCGCGGCCGTTGTCGACGAACACCCAGTCCGCCGTCCAGCCGCCATCCGCCCGCGACAGCTTGCCGATCAGCTGCATCGGCGGGGCGTAACGGGCCGATGCCCGTGCCACCGCGGCGGTGTCCTGGCGCCAGATCGCACCCACCAGCGCCTGTTCTGCCGTACTGCCGGTCGGCAGGCCCAGCTTGAAGCCGCGTTCCACCGCGCGCGCCAATACCGGGCGCACCGCGTTGGCCTGCTGCACGGTCACCAGCCGCGGGCCGCTGCCATCGTCGATGGCCAGCCACAGCACCGGCTTCGGGCGCGGCTGCGGCCACACCGGCAGGCCCAGCGCGGCGACCATCGCATCCACGTCGTCTTCGCGGAAACGGGCGACCAACAGGGTGCGGAAGTTCGGCGCACCACTGGCGCTGGTGCTCTGGTCCTGCTTGTAGTCGTAGCTCTGCACGTAATCCTTGGCATTGCGTAGGGCCTGCACCACGCCCGGACGGGCGGTGATGTTGCGGTCGCCGGACAATTTGCCCAGCACCTCGGCCAGCGCGCGCGACAAGCCGCCGTTGCGATCGGCGTCGCTCTGGCCCCGGACCGGGACCTCGGCCTCGTAGGCGCCGCTGGCGGTGGCCACGTCCCCTTCGGTGCGCAGGCCGCTCTGGGCCAGGGCGGCAAAGGGCAGGCACGCCGCGAGGAGCATGATGAGGAACGTGGTCCTGAGGGGGCTGCGGGGCATCTGGACTTCCATTGGCTCGACGTATCCGGGGAGATTGTTGCCCGAATAGGGTCTTTGCGCCAACGTGGCCTGTTAAAATCGCCGTCTCACCCTTGCCAGCGCCGACGCCCGTGACCAACAGCCCGTCCTCCGCCCCTACGCCCCTCACCTACCGTGACGCGGGTGTCGACATCGATGCCGGCAACGAACTGGTCGAGCGCATCAAGCCGCTGGTCAAGCGCAGCTTCCGCCCTGAGGTAATGGGCGGACTGGGCGGCTTCGGTGCCCTGTTCGACCTGTCCAACAAGTACCGTGAACCGGTGCTGGTGTCCGGTACCGACGGCGTCGGCACCAAGCTGAAACTGGCCCAGCAGCTGGGCCGCCACGACACCATCGGCATCGATCTGGTCGCCATGTGCGTGAACGACGTGCTGGTCCAGGGCGCCGAACCGCTGTTCTTCCTGGATTATTTCGCCACCGGCAAGCTGGACATCGACACCGCCGCGGCGGTCGTGGGCGGCATCGCCAACGGCTGCACCGAGGCCGGCTGCGCGCTGATCGGCGGTGAGACCGCTGAAATGCCCGACATGTATGCCCCGGGCGAGTACGACCTGGCCGGCTTCACCGTGGCCGGCGTGGAAAAAAGCGAACTGAAGGATGGCGCCAGCGTTGCCGAAGGCGACGTGCTGATCGGCATCGCCTCCTCCGGCCCGCATTCGAACGGCTATTCGCTGGTGCGCCGCATCTACGACCGCGCTGGGCAGCCGGCCGATCTGCTGCTGGACGACGGCGTGAAGCTGGTCGATGCGCTGATGGCGCCGACCCGCCTGTACGTGAAGCCGATCCTGGCCCTGCTCAAGACCCACGGCGAGGCGATCCACGGCATGGCCCACGTCACCGGCGGTGGCCTGACGGAAAACATCATCCGCGTGGTGCCCGACGGCCTGGGCCTGGACATCGACGCCCGCAGCTGGACCCTGCCGCCGGTGTTCCAGTGGCTGCAGCGCGAAGGCGCGGTGGCCGATGCCGAAATGTGGCGCACCTTCAACTGCGGCATCGGCTTCGTGCTGATCGTCGCCGCCGACCAGGTCGCCGCCGTGGCCGCGGCCGCCGCCGCACAGGGCCTGCAGCACTGGACCATCGGCAAGGTCGTGCCGGCCGTGGAGGGCGCCGAGCGCGTCCACATCGGCTGATCCCCGGATTCCGCGCCGGTAGCGCCGAGCCATGCTCGGCGAGTGCAGCGGGAGCGTCCAGACATTCCGCCGAGCATGGCTCGGCGCTACCGAAGCCGGGTGTTACCCGGCGCCTGCAAGGCCATCAAAGAGACCGCCATGTCCGCCACGCCTCCCCCCCTGCACGCCCCGCGTGGTTGGACGTCGATGCAGGTCGATTCGCACCTGCACACGCTGAAGATCCTGTTCTATGTGCTGGGGGGTTTCGAACTCCTCCTCGCCGCTTTCCTGCTGCTGGTCACCCTCGCCGGCTATGTCAGCGAGCCGCCCGGCAGTGGTCCTGAGGCCGCCCCGTGGCTGCTGTTCATCGTGATGGGCATCGCTTCGGCGGTGTACGTCGTGCTGGGCGGATTGAGCCTGCAGGCCGCCCGCTGCCTGGGCGCGCGTCGCCAGCACCGGCTGTGCCTGGTCGTGGCGGGGCTGGCCTGCCTGACCGGTGCCCTGGGCATCGCGCTGACCGTCTACGCGCTGTGGGCGCTGCTGCGCCCGGAAGTCGTCGCCAGCTTCCCGGACGGCGCGCCCAAGGTCGCGGCATGACCCCAAGCACACGCATCGCGGTGCTTGCCTCCGGGCGCGGCAGCAACCTGCAGGCGATCCTGGATGCCATCGCGCAGGGAGCCTTGCAGGCCGAGGTGGTGGGGGTGTTTTCCGACCGCCGCGATGCGCAGGCCCTGCAGCGCTTACCGGCTGCGCAGCGCTGGGCAGCAGCGCCGCGCGACTTTGCCGACCGTGCCGCCTACGAGGCCGCGCTGGGCGACGCGATCGCCGCCAGCGCGCCCGACTGGATCGTCTGCGCCGGCTACATGCGCATCCTGGGCGAGGCGTTCGTGGCCCGCTTCGATGGCAAGCTGATCAACATCCACCCTTCCCTGCTGCCCCTGTACAAGGGCCTGCACACGCATGCGCGGGCGCTGGAAGCCGGAGATACGCAGCACGGGGCCAGCGTCCACTTCGTGGTGCCCGAGCTGGATGCCGGCACCGTGCTGGCGCAGGCGCGCGTTGACGTACTCCCCGGTGATTCGCCGGAAACGCTGGCCGCGCGGGTACTGGCCGTGGAGCACCCGCTGCTGATCGCAAGCCTGCAGCTGCTGGCCAGCGGCCGCGTAACTGAACAGAACGCTCAGCTCCAGCTCGACGGTCACCCCCTTTTCAGCCCGCTGGTCCTAGATTCGGCGCGCATGCTGCAACCTGCCTGAGTTGCTGAACACGCGCTGCTGACCCAGGCGCTGGCATGCTTCCCTTCTCTCACGTTGCTGGCTGGTATGAAGAACACGACGCTGCTCCGTCCCGCGCTGTTGCTGTCCGCCCTGCTCTGCCTGGCGGCGCTGCCTTCGGCTGCGCAGCAGGCCCCGCAGCCCGCACCCGCCGCGCCGGCCGTGCCCGCGCTGCCCGCCCTGGCCTGGGAACCGCCCGCACTGGAACCGTTCACCGCCACCTACCAGGCCTTCTACAAGGGCAAGGAAGCGGGCGATGCCACCATGCGCGTCACCCATGCCGGTGGCACGCAGTGGCGGGTGGACATGCAGGTGGTCGGCCGCCGCGGCTTCGCCAGCGTGCTGGGCCTGAACCTGGAACAGAGCACCGTGTTCGAGAACCAGGGCGGCCAGTATGTGCCGTTGAGCCAGAGCACCGTGCGCAAAGGCCTGTTCCTCGGCAAGAAAGTCACCGGCACCTATGACTGGCAGGCCGGCACGGCGCGCTGGACGGGCGATCTGAAAAAAGAACGCACCCAGCCGATTCCGCTGCAGGCTGGTGACCAGAGCGCGCTGCTGTTGAACCTGGCGATCATGCGCGACGCCCGCCCCGGCAGCGCGATGCATTACCGCTACGTCGATGTGGGCCGCGTGCGCCAGCACGATTACCAGTCTGCCAGCGCCACCGAAAGCGTGCAGGTGGGCGAGCTGTCCTACGACGCGCTGCGCGTGGCGCGCACCAATGGCGGCAACGACGAAACCATCCTGTGGATCGCCAACGGCGTACCGACGCCGGTGCGTATCCTGCAACGCAAAGATGGCCAGGACTACATCGACCTGCGCCTCATCGAATACCAAGGAGTCTGAGCATGACCACGTTCCAACGCCCGCTGACCTGGATCGCCGCTGCCGCCCTGTCGGTAGCCAGCCTGCCAGCGATGGCACTGCAGCCGTTCAAGGCCGATTACCTCGCCAGCTACATGGGCATGCAGGCCAACGGCACGATGACCCTGGCCAGCGAAGGCGCCGGCAAATGGCGTTACAGCCTGAAGGTGAAAAACCAGCTGGCCGACCTGAGCCAGAGCACCGTGTTCGAGGAAGCCAACGGTCGCCTGCGTCCGCTGAGCAGCCAGGACAGCTCCGTGCTGCTGGTCAAGAAGCGCAACGTGCAGGCCAACTACAACTGGACCAGCAACCAGGCCACCTGGACGGGTGACATCAAGCCGGACCGTGCAGGACCGGTGGCGCTGAAGGCCGGCGACATGGATGCGCTGCTGATCAACCTGGCGATCGCGCGCGACCTGGCCGCCGGCAGGCCGCTGAACTACCGCATGGTGGACGAAGGCCGCATCAAGCCGATGAGCTACCGCGTGGTCGGCAAGGAAGCGGTCACCGTGGCCGGCAAGAGCTACGAAGCGACCAAGGTGTCGCGCGTGGATGGCAACAAGGAACTGATCGCCTGGATCGTGCCGGAGTTCCCGGTGCCGGCGCGCCTGTTGCAGCGCGAAAGCGGCAAGGACGCGCTGGACCTGACCATCAAGGGCTTGAACTGACGTATCGGTAATGACGGCCGCTGGCCGTCATTGCCTGTGCTGACGGCCAGCGGCCGTCACTACCCTTATTCGGACTGGAACACGGTGCGGCAGTCCACGCGGATCTGCTCGCCGGTGTTGCGCCACACGAAGGTGCGGCACTCGCGGTTGCCATCCTTGGTATCGGTCGCGCCCACCGCGTGGAAGGCCTGGATGATCTCGTCACGGGTGACCGTGCCATCGCCGTTCCAGTCCATGTCCTTCTGCTCCACGCCCTTGGTGATGGCGATGTCGGCGAACCAGGCATAGCCCAGGTAGGCCAGCATCATCAGCACCAGCGCCAGCAGCGCCTTGCGGCGGCGGGTGAACTTGCCGCGCAGGATCATTGCACGCGCCTGATCGTGGCACCGAGCGCGGACAGCTTCTCTTCGATGTTCTCGTAGCCGCGGTCCAGGTGGTAGATGCGGTCGATGGTGGTATCGCCATCGGCCATCAGCCCAGCCAGGATCAGCGAGGCCGACGCACGCAGGTCGGTCGCCATCACCGGCGCGCCGCTCAGGCGCTCGGCACCGCGCACGATGGCCGTGTGGCCTTCCACCTGGATGTCCGCGCCCACGCGCAGCAGTTCGTTGACGTGCATGAAACGGTTCTCGAAGATCGTTTCGTTGATCACGCCCACGCCATCGGCCACGCAGTTGAGCGCCATGAACTGCGCCTGCATGTCGGTCGGGAACGCCGGGTACGGCGCGGTGGTCAGGTTGACCGCCTTCGGCCGCTTGCCGTGCATGTCCAGGGTGATGGTGTCTGCGGTGGTGCTGATGGTCGCACCGGCTTCGATCAGCTTGGACAGCACCGCTTCCATGGTGTCCGGGCGCGCACGGTTCACCGTGACGCTGCCACCGGTCATCGCCGCGGCTACCAGGAAGGTGCCGGTTTCGATGCGGTCCGGCAGCACTTCATGACGGCCACCGCCGAGCCGCGGCACGCCTTCGATCACCAGCCGGGCGGTGCCCAGGCCTTCGATCTTCGCGCCCAGCGCGATCAGGCAATGCGCCAGGTCGGTGACTTCCGGTTCCATCGCGCAGTTGTCCAGCACGGTGGTGCCCTCGGCCAGCACGGCGGCCATAAGCACGTTCTCGGTGCCGGTCACGCTGACCATGTCGAAGGTGAAGTGACCGCCCTTCAGGCGCTTGGCGCTGGCCTTGATGAAGCCATTCTCCACGACGATCTCGGCACCGAGCGCCTGCAGGCCTTTGATGTGCTGGTCCACCGGGCGCGAACCGATCGCGCAGCCGCCGGGCAGCGACACTTCGGCTTCGCCGAAGCGGGCCAGCAGCGGGCCCAGCACCAGGATGGAGGCCCGCATGGTGCGCACCAGTTCGTAGGGCGCCACGTGCTGGTTGACCGGGCGTGGATCGACCACGATCGCGCTGCCGCGCGACAGCGTGCCCTGGTCGATGGTCACCTTGGCGCCCAGTTCGCCCAGCAGCTTCACCGTGGTGACCACGTCGTGCAGGTGCGGCACGTTGGTGATTTCCACCGGCGCATCGGCCAGCAGGGTCGCGCACAGGATGGGCAGGACGGCGTTCTTGGCGCCGGAGATGCTTACTTCACCGTGCAGCGCATTGCCGCCGGTCACAACGATCTTGGCCATGTATCAGGGTCTTTTCCAGGTTCAGCCGGCTTCGGCCGGGGTCACGGTCTTCAGCGCCAGCGCATGGATCGCGCCGCCCATCAGATCGCCGAGGGTGGCATACACCATGCGGTGGCGGGCCAGCGGCATCTTGCCGGCGAAGGCCTCGCAGACCACGGTCGCTTCGAAGTGCACGCCATCGTCGCCCTGCACGTCGGCGCGGGCGCCCGGCAGGCCGGTTTCGATCAGATTGCGGATGGTGTCGGCGTCCAACGGGCTTTCCTAATAAAATGTCCGCACATTCTACTCTGCTGCGTGGCGCTCGCATGGCTGATCCCACCCTGCCCTTCCCTGCTGCCGGCCTGCCGGCCCGCCTTTCCGCCGACCCGGCCGCGCTGGTGGCCAGCGGCAAGCGCGTGTTCCAGATTGAACGCGAAGCCCTGGACGCGGTCGCTGCCGGGCTGGGCGAAGCGTTCCAGCAGGCCTGCCAGCACATCCTGTCCAGCCGCGGGCGGGTGGTGGCCACCGGGATGGGCAAGTCCGGGCACATCGCGCGCAAGATCGCCGCGACCCTGGCCTCCACCGGCACCCCGGCGTTCTACGTGCACCCGGGCGAGGCCGGCCACGGTGACCTGGGCATGATCACCGAAGCCGACGTGGTGCTGGCGCTGTCCTACTCCGGTGAGTCCGACGAGCTGCTGATGCTGCTGCCGGTGCTCAAGCGCCAGGGCAACCTGCTGATTTCCATGACCGGCAAGCCGCAGTCCAGCCTGGCCCGTGCCGCCGATGTCCACCTGGATGTCAGCGTGCCCGCCGAAGCCTGCCCGCTGGCGCTGGCGCCGACCTCCAGCACCACCGCCTCGCTGGCGATGGGCGATGCGCTGGCGGTGGCGCTGCTGGATGCGCGCGGCTTCACCGCCGACGACTTCGCCCGGTCGCACCCGGCCGGCAGCCTCGGCCGCCGCCTGCTGCTGCACATCACCGACGTCATGCACAGCGGCGATGACCTGCCGCGCGTGGATGCCGGCGCCAGCCTCAGCGAGGCCCTGGTGGAGATGAGCCGCAAGCGCCTCGGCATGACCGCCGTGGTCGACGCCGAAGGGGTGCTGATCGGCCTGTTCACCGATGGCGACCTGCGCCGGGCGCTGGACAGCGAACTGGACGTACGCAGCGCGAAGATCGCCGAGGTGATGACCCGCAGTCCGCGTACCATCGGCGCCGACCAGCTCGCCGTGGAAGCGGCACGGCTGATGGAAACCCATAAAATCAATGGCCTGGTGGTGGTCGACGACGCCGGGCGCGCGGTCGGCGCGCTGAACATTCATGACCTGTTGCGGGCCCGGGTGGTTTAACCGAACCCAGCCCGCCCCCATTCATCCCTTACCGCACGACAACCCGGATACCTGCAACCCAATGCCCTGGTCCCCCCTGCCTGCCTTCCCTGCCCACCTGCATGCCGCAGCCGCGCGCATCCGTCTGGCGTGTTTCGACGTGGACGGCACGCTCACCGATGGTCAGCTTTACTACGACCGTGAAGGCAACGAGAGCAAGGCATATTTCGTGCAGGACGGCCTGGGATTGAAACTGCTCCAGAAGCACGGCATCCACCCCGTGCTCATCACCGCGCGCAACAGCCAGTCGGCGTTGAAGCGTGGCGCGGACCTGGGCATCGACACCCAGATCGCGGTGGGCGACAAGCTGGCCAGCGTGCAGGCCTTGTGCGTTCAGCACGGCATCACCCTGGACCAGGTGGCGTTCATGGGCGATGACCTGCCCGACCTGGGCCCGCTGTGCCATGTGGGACTGGCCGTAGCCCCGGCCAACGCGCATCCGTGGATCGCCGAACGCGTGCACTGGCAGACCCGCGCCGAAGGTGGCCGCGGCGCCGCACGCGAGCTGTGCGACGTGCTGCTGGCCGCGCACGGCCGCGTGGACGCCGTGCTTGCAGGGTTCGGCGCATGAACTGGCGCACCGCCATCGGCGCGACCCTGCTGGTCGTGGCCATCCTGAGCGGCTGGTCGCTGCTGCGCAACCGCGACAAGGGGCCGCAGGCCATCGTCGACGATGGCAGCGTGGACTACGTGCTGCACGACTTCCAGATTGTCATGCTGGACGATGAAGGCAAGGAATCGACCACCCTGCGCGCGCCGCGGCTGGAGCGCCTGCGGGCCGACCAGACCCTCACCATCGCCACCCCGGTGTTTGAAATGCCCGGCCAGGACGGCAACCACTGGACGATGCGTTCGGAAACCGGCTGGGTCAGTGCCAAGGGCGATGAAATGCGCCTGCGCGGCAACGTCGCCGGTGACAGCCCGACCGTGGGCAACACCCCGCCGACCACGTTCCGCACCACCCATCTGAATGTTTTTCCCAAGGAAAACCGCGCCCGTACCGATGCGCTGGTGACCATGACCCGCCCGGGCATGGAACAGAGCGGCGTCGGGTTCGAGCTGGATTCCAACAACAACACGTATCATTTCCTCAGCCAGTCCAAGGGCCGCTACCTGCCCCGGCGATGACCCTGCGGCATGCTGCTTCCCTTTTCCGCCTGGCGTGACCAGGCCACCCTCCGGCAGAAACGGACACGATGAAAATCCACCTTGCAGCCCTTTGTGCGCTCAGCCTGATGTTGCCGCTGCTGGCCAGCGCGAAATCCACCGACCGCAACGAACCGATGAACATCGATGCCGGCGCGCAGACCGGCACCCTCACCGGCGACGGCAAGACGCTTATGTCCGGCGGCGTGGTGATCACCCAGGGTTCGCTGGACCTGCGTGCGGCCAATGCCGAGATCCAGATCAAGGGCGGCGAAGCAGTACGGGCGATCTTCACCGGCAAGCAGGCCACCATGCGCCAGCAGATGGACGATGGCACCTGGATGGATGCCACCGCCGACCGCATCGACTACGACATCACCAGCGAGATCATCACCCTGACCGGCAACTACAAGGTCACCAGCGCGCGCGGTACCAACGCAGGCCAGCGCATGGTCTACAACACCCGCAGCGGTGAAATGAACAGTGGTGGCGATGGCAGCCGCGTGCGTACCGTCATCCAGCCCAAGAACAAGGCGCCGGCCGCCGGGAGCAGCAAGTAATGCTCATCGCCAAGGGCCTGCGCAAAAGTTACAAGCAGCGCGAAGTGGTCAAGGACTTCGGCCTGACCCTGGAGGCCGGTGAAGTGGTCGGCCTGCTGGGCCCGAACGGTGCCGGCAAGACCACCTGTTTCTACATGATCGTCGGCCTGGTGGCCGCCGATGCCGGCAGCATCGTGCTGGACGGCAAGGACATCACCAGCGACCCGATGTACACCCGCGCCAAGCAGGGCGTGGGCTATCTTCCGCAGGAACCCTCGGTGTTCCGCAAGCTCACCGTGGCCGACAACATCCGGCTGGTGCTGGAGCTGCGTGATGACCTGGACCGCGCCGGCCGCGAGCGCGAACTGGCCGGCCTGCTGGACGAACTGCAGCTGGGCCATGTCGCCGAACAGCAGGGAGCCAGCCTGTCCGGTGGCGAGCGTCGCCGCTGTGAGATCGCCCGTGCCCTGGCCGCCCAGCCGCGCCTGATCCTGCTCGACGAACCGTTCGCCGGTGTCGACCCGATCTCGGTCGGCGAGATCCAGCGCATCGTCACCCACCTCAAGCAGCGCGGCATCGGCGTGTTGATCACCGACCACAACGTGCGCGAAACCTTGGGAATCTGCGACCGGGCGTATATCCTCGCTGAAGGTACGGTGCTGGCCCAGGGCGCGCCTGCGGACCTGCTGGAAAATGCAGACGTCCGTCGTGTCTACCTGGGAGATTCCTTCAAGCTGTGAAGGCGGCCGCCGGACCCTTCCTTTTACGTTGGGCGGTGGCATGAAGACGCGGTTGCAGACATCGCTGGGGCAGCACCTGGTCATGACGCCACAGCTGCGCCAGGCGATCCGGCTGCTGCAGATGTCCACCACCGAACTGGACGTGGAAATAGCCGAGGCGGTGGAAACCAATCCCCTGCTGGACTGGGCGGAGAACGCCGAACCGGTACCCGGCAGCGACCAGCCCACCGAACAGCCCTCGCCCGACCAGCAGGTGCGCGACAGCGATGAGCGCACCGGCCCCGGCGACGATGACTGGGCACCGGCCGAACTGGACTGGAGTGGCGGTGCCGGCAGTGGCGGCTCCTTCGATGACGATGACCTGGGCAGCGCTGCCGAGCGTGTCGCCGAGACCGAGACCCTGGCCGACCACCTGCTGTGGCAGCTGCATCTGTCGCATCTGTCACCGCGTGACCGCAGCATCGGCGCCGCGTTGATCGATGCGATCGAAGATGACGGCTACCTGCGCGAGACCTTCTCCGGCATTGCCGAAACACTGCTGCCGGCCATCCACGCCGGCGACGATGAAATCCTGACCGTGCTGCACCAGATCCAGCGCTTCGACCCGGTAGGCGTGGGCGCACGCGATTTGGGTGAATGCCTGCGCCTGCAGCTGGACGTGCTGCCGGCCGACACCCCCGCGCTGGCGCTGGCCCGGCAGATCACCGATGGCCCGCTGGAGCGGCTGCCACGCAGTGGCGTGGCCGGCATCGCCCAGGAACTCAAGCAGCCGGTCGCCGACGTGGAGGCGGCAGTGGCCCTGCTGCGCTCGCTGGACCCTCGCCCCGGCACCCAGATCGCCCCGGTCAGCCAGGACACCTACGTGGTACCGGACGTGGTGATCTGGCGCCAGGCCGGCGTCTGGCGGGCCGCGCTGGCCGGCCACGCCGGGCCGAAGGTGATCATCCACCGCGGCTACGAAAGCATGATCCGCCGCTGCGGCGAAGCCGACGCCGGCTACCTGAAGACCCAACTGCAGGAAGCGCGCTGGCTGCTCAAGGGCCTGGAGGCACGCGGCGAAACGCTGCTGCGGGTGGTGAACAGCCTGCTGCAGCAGCAGGCTGGGTTCCTGGAGTTCGGCGCCCAGGCGCTGCGTCCGTTGACCCTGCGTGAGATCGCCGGCGAGCTGGGCCTGCACGAGTCCACGGTGTCGCGCGCCATCGCCCGCAAGCACGTGCGCACCCCGCGCGGCACCATCCCGCTGCGCGCCTTCTTCGCCTCGGGCATCGACACCGAAGGCGGCGGCGAAGCCTCCAGCACCGCCATCCAGTCGATGATCCGCCGGCTGATCGACGACGAAAATCCGCGCAAGCCGCTTTCTGACGCCAAGCTGGCTGACCTGCTCAAGACATCCGGCATACCGGTAGCGCGCCGGACCGTGGCGAAGTATCGTGAAGCCATGAACATTTCCGCCTCGCACGAAAGAGTCCGGATCGCCTGACGCACACCGCGCCCGGCGGAGAGGTTCATTGGCAAATCCAAAAGGAGACACCCGATGCGCATTGAAACGTTTGGCAAAGACGTCGAAGTCACCCCGGCCCTGGAAAAGTACGTGGCGGACAAGCTCGCCCGGCCCGGTAAGCACTTCGTCGGCGAACACTGCGAAACTCGGGTCACGTTGAAGCTGCAGAAGAACGAGCACCACGTCGATGCCACCGTGAACATCCTCGGCCAGACCCTGCATGCCGAGGCCAGTGGCCAGACCATGTACGCGGCGATCGATATCCTGGCCGACAAGGTGGACCGCCTGCTGACCTCGGAAAAGGAAAAGAAGCAGCAGAAGAAACAGCAGCATGTGCCCCTGCCATTGAGCGACAATGAAGTCTGATGACTTCACGTTCCCCCTGATATGCCCCTGACCGATCTGATGGCCGCCGTGCAGACCCAGGTCTGCGCGGCTGCCGACCGCGAGAGTGTGCTGCTGGCAGCGGCCCAGCTGCTGGCCTGCCGCCAAGCCAACACCGAACAGATCCACCGTAACCTGTGCGAGCGCGAAGCGCTCGGCAGCACCGCCATCGGTCATGGCATCGCCATCCCGCACGGCCGCGCACCGGCGCTCGAGCGTCCGCGTGGCGCCCTGCTGAAACTGCTGCAACCGGTGGACTTCGGTGGTGATGAGCCGGTCGATCTGGTGTTCGCCATCGCCGTTCCGTCCCATTACACCCACCAGCACCTGATGCTGCTGTCCGAACTTGCCGAGATGTTCTCCGAGCCGGGCATCCGCCAGGCGCTGCGCGATGCACCCGATGCCGCCGCGCTGCGCGCCATCATCGATCTTCCGCCACCGGCGAGTGCCGCATGAATACCAGCATCACCGCACGCGAGCTGTTCGACCAGCAACGCGACCGCCTCGCCCTGCGCTGGGTGGCCGGGCAGAAAGGCGAAAGACGCGAGCTTGAAGCCGGCAATACCGTATCCCGGCGTCCCTCGCTGGCCGGCTACCTCAACGCCATCTACCCCAACAAAGTACAGATCCTCGGCACCGAGGAACTGACCTGGCTGGATTCGCTGGATTCCCGCCACCGATGGGAAACCATCGAAAAGATCATGCAGTCGCACCCGCTGGCGCTGGTCATCACCCGCAACCAGCCCTGCCCGGAAGACCTGCGCGCGGCGGCCGATGAATCCAACACGCCGCTGTGGCTTTCGCCCAAGCGCGGCCACGAACTGCTCAACCACCTGTCCTACCACCTGGCGCGTACGCTGGCGCCGCGGGTGATCCTGCATGGCGTGTTCATGGAGATCTACTCCATCGGCGTGCTGATCACCGGCGAAGCCGGTTCGGGCAAGAGCGAGCTGGCGCTGGAACTGCTCAGTCGCGGCCATCGCCTGGTCGCCGACGATGCGCCGGAGTTCACCCAGATCGCCCCGGACGTGCTCGATGGCACCTGCCCGGAGCTGCTGCAGGACCTGCTGGAAGTGCGCGGCCTGGGCGTGCTGAACGTGCGCGAGATGTTTGGTGACACAGCGGTAAAGAAGAACAAGTACCTTCGGCTGATCGTCCACCTGACCAAGCCGATGACCGAACCCAGCGCTTATGGATACGAACGCCTGACCGGCGACTCCGGCACCCGCCACGTACTGGACCTGGACGTGCCGCTGATCACCCTGCCGGTGATGCCCGGCCGCAACCTCTCGGTGCTGACCGAAGCGGCGACCCGGCTGCATATCCTGCGCACCAAGGGAATCGATCCGGCCGCCATGTTCATCGCCCGCCACAGCAACCTGCTCGAACGCCGCACCCCGTAAGCCCGGCAGTGATGGTGGGTGACGACCGTTGGTCGTCACTGCTCCCCCAACCACCAGCCCCCAACAAAGAGTCCGCCATGAACCGCCCTGCCCCGTCCGCCCCGACCCTGATCATCATCAGCGGCCTGTCCGGCTCTGGAAAGTCCGTGGCCTTGAAGACCTTCGAGGACCAGGACTACTACTGCTCGGACAACCTGCCGATCGACCTGCTGCCGGCGTTCGTACGCGGCGTGCTGGGCGCACCCGGCAGTGCCCCGCGGCGGCTGGCGGTGGGCATCGACGTGCGCGGCCAGAGCGACCTGGGCCAGCTTGAACAATGGCGGCAACTGGCCGACGAAGCCGGCGTGCGCGCGCAGCTGCTGTTCTTCGAAGCCAGCGACGAAACGGTGCTCAAGCGCTATGCCGATACCCGCCGACGCCATCCGCTGAGCCAGCTCGGCCTGTCCCTTCCCGAAGCGATCGCCCGGGAGCGCGAACTCACCGCACCGCTGCGCCGCGCGGCCGATGCGATCATCGATACCAGTACGTTGAACGTGCACCAGCTGCGCCGCCGCATCGTCACCGAGTACACGCTGGGCCACACCACGCCGCTGTCGCTGCTGTTCGAATCGTTCGCCTACAAGCGCGGCGTACCGGCCGAGGCCGACTTCGTGTTCGACGCCCGGGTGCTGCCCAACCCGCACTGGGACCCGGAACTGCGCCCGCTGAGCGGCCGCGAAGGCGGCGTGCGCGACTACCTTGAAGCGCAGCCGGAGGTGCAGCGCTACGTCGGCCAGCTGACCGATTTCCTGGACACCTGGCTGCCGAAGCTGGGCAACGACACCCGCAGCTACGTCACCGTGGCCTTCGGTTGCACCGGCGGCAAGCACCGGTCGGTCTTCCTGGCCGAGCGGCTGGCCCGGCATGCCCGCGAACAGGGCTGGAAGGACGTGGCCACCTACCATCGCGAACTCGACTGAAAAAAGGGGACGGAGGGGATTAAGTCGCATCCGACACCTGGATGCCGGATGCGACTTAATCCCCTCCGTCCCCTTTTTTGTTCTGCAGATGAATACGGAACACTGAAGGGCTCTGCGCCCGCTATCGCAGCGTCATGCCGACCTGTTAACGTTCGAGCATGACCTGTGGCATTCTCCTCGTAACACATCCTGGCGTCGGATCGGCCCTGCTTGAGGTGGCGACCCGGCTGCTGCGGCATCTGCCGCTGAAGACTGAAGCGTTCGACGTACCGTTCGATGCGGATCTGGACACCTTGCTCCCGCTCGCTTCGGCCGCCCTGCGGCGGGTGGACGGGGGTGACGGGGTGCTGATCCTGACCGACCTGTACGGTGCCAGCCCCAGCAACCTGGCCGCCCAACTGGCCAGGCTGGGAACGCCGGCGCGTCGGGTTGCCGCACTGAGCCTGCCGATGTTGTTGCGTGTGATGAATTATCCGGAACAGGGACTGGATCAACTGCCCGCCACTGCGGCGGCGGGCGCGCGCAATGGAGCGATAGTCGACGATGCTTGAGAAAGAACTCACCGTTACCAACCGCCTGGGCCTGCATGCCCGCGCTACGGCGAAGCTGGTGCAGGAACTTGCACCCTTCCGCTGCAACGTGACCATGGCCGCCAAGGGCCGTGAGATCAACGCCAAGAGCATCATGGGCGTGATGCTGCTGGCCGCCGGCCAGGGCACCCCGGTCACCATCCGCATCAACGGCGAAGACGAACAGGCGGCGATGGATGCCGTGGTCTCGCTGTTCGAGCGCCGCTTCGACGAGGACAGCTGAGCATGCCGCGCGCCCGTGCTGGACTGGCACCCACCGGCCTGCGGCCGGTGCAGCTGCTGTCCGGGCACGGCGCGTCACGCGGTACCGCGCTGGGGCGCGCACGGGTGCGCCTGGCGCATGCGCTGGAAGTAGCCGAACAGCGCGTGGCGCCGCAGCACGTGGACAAGGAACTCAAGCGCCTGCACGTCGCGCTGGATGCCGCGCGCAAGGAAATGCACGACCTGCGCCAGCGCCTGCAAGGTGCGCTGAACCAGGAAGCCGGCGAGTTCCTCGACCTGCATGCACTGCTGCTGGATGATCCGGAACTGCTGTTCGGGCTGGACGAGCTGATCCGCAGTGGCCCCTACAGCGCCGGCTATGCGCTGCGCCTGCAGCGCGACCGCCTGGCCAAGGTCTTCGACGGCATGGACGATGCCTACCTGAAGAGCCGCATGGACGACCTGGACCATGTGATCGGCCGCATCCACGCCTTCCTGCAGCCGGTGCTGCCGCCGGCGGTGAAAGGCCTGGCCGGCGAAATCCTGGTCTGCGACAACATCGCCCCTTCGGAGATGGCCCAGCTGCAGTCGCAGGGCGTGGTGGCCATCGTCACCACGGCCGGCAGCGCGCTGTCGCACAGCGCGATCCTCGCCCGCAGCCTGCACCTGCCGCTGATCGTCAACGTGCCCGGGCTGCTGCAGAAAGTCAGCGATGGCGACGTACTGATCGTCGATGCCAGCGATGGCAGCATCACCGTCAATCCCCAGGCCGAAAACCTGCGCGACTACCGCGTGCGGCTGAAGGAACATGCGCGCGAACAGCGTGAGCTGGGCCGCCTGCGCAGCAAACCCAGCCGCACCCGCGACCAGGTCGACATCGCCCTGCTGGCCAACGCCGAATCGCTGGAAGACGTGACCCAGGCGCATGCGTTCGGTGCGCAGGGACTGGGCCTTTACCGCACCGAATTCCTGTTCCTGCAGCGCAACGAGCTGCCGGACGAAGAAGAACAGTTCCAGGCCTACCGCGATGCCGCGCTGGGCATGGCCGGCAGGCTGGTGACCATCCGCACGCTGGACCTGGGCGCGGACAAGGCCGACCGCACCGGCCTGACCCTGAGCAACGAAGACAACCCGGCGCTGGGACTGCGTGGCGTGCGGCTGTCGCTGGCGCGCCCGCTGGTGGCCGATACGCAGCTGCGCGCGATCCTGCGGGCCAGTGCCTACGGCAAGGTGCGCATCCTGATCCCCATGGTCAGCACGCGCGAAGAACTGTTGGCCGTGCGCCGGCGCATGACCCGGCTGACCACGCAGCTGCGCGCCGAAGGCCACGCCGTCAGCGAACGTGTGCCGCTGGGCGCGATGATCGAAGTGCCGGCCGCCGCGTTCGCACTGGAAAGCTTCATCGACCTGGTCGACTTCCTGTCCATCGGCACCAACGACCTGGTGCAGTACCTGCTGGCGGCCGACCGCAACAATGAGGCGCTCGGCGAACTGTATTCGCCCCTGCATCCGGCCGTGCTGCGGCTGCTCAGACTGGTGATCGAAACCGGCCAGCGCCATCAGATCCCGGTGGCGGTGTGCGGCGAAATCGCCGGTGACGCGCGCCTGGCGCCGATGCTGCTTGCACTCGGCCTGACCGAGTTCAGCCTGCATCCTGGCACCCTGCTGGAAGTGCGCCGCGCGATCCGCGAAAGCGACCTCGGCGAACTGCGCGCCCGCGCCCCGAAGCTGCTCGCCGCCCGAGACCGCCGCAGCATCGAACGCTGGATCAACGGCAACTGACCTCGCCCTGCTGTGGCGGGTGACGACCGTTGGTCGTCACGCTCTCCCTGTGGCCTCCCTGCTTCGGTGGGTGACGACCGTTGGTCGTCACGCTCTCGCCTGGACTCCCGCCAGCAGCACGGGATTGCCCTGATTCCAGTCCACGTCACTGCAGCGCCATGCGATGTATGTCGTGGCCAACCCTGTTCGCGCGGGATTGGCGGAATCGCTCGGAGAGTATCCGTTTGCCTGGGGTCGATGGCTTTAGTTCGAAAGCGTGACGACCAACGGTCGTCACCCACCAAAAGTAGCGGAGGGTCAGCGCTTCTGCGCCAGCAGCCACGTCCACATCGCGGTATCGGCATAGGTGGCGTCCCAGGCGTTGTGGTTGCCGTCGGGATACTCGGTGTAGCGTGCATCGGTCGCACCGACGGCCTTGAATGCTGCATGCAGCTTGCGGTCGTCGTCGGGCAGCACGACATCATCTTTTGCACCATGGAACATCCATACCGGCACGTTCTTCAGGCGCTGGGCCAGCGCGGCGTAGGGGTCGGCTTCGTTGGCGACAGCGGCGACGAACAGCGTCTGGCGTTCTTCGCGCGGAGCGATCACCGCGCCGCATACCGGCACGATGGCGGCGAACCGGTCCGGCGCGGAAAGCGCGATGTTCCAGCTGCCATAGCCGCCCATCGACATGCCGGTCAGGTACTGCCGCGACGGATCCGCCGAAAACTCGGCCAGCGTGGCATCCAGTGCCGCCAGCGCGACGCGGTTGTTCAGGCCGTCCCATTCCTGCCGGTTCGGCACCTGCGGCAGCACCACCAGCGCCGGGAAGGTGCTGGCGTGCTCGCGCAGGTACGGTCCGATGCCCGCCTTGGTCTGCTTCATGCCATCGCGGCCGCGCTCACCGGACCCATGCAGGAACAGCACCACCGGCAACGGCCCGGCCGCGCGCACGGCATCGGCGGGCACGAACACTTGGTAACGGGACACGTGGCCGTCCACGGTAACGCTGCGCGATTCAAAGCGCCCAGCCGTGGGGTCCGGCGTGGTGGCACAACCGACCAGCAACATCAGCAGGGTGGCGGCAACAACAAGGCGCAGCAGCAGACGATGCATGGCGGATCCTGACAGGATGAAAACGCTTCCATCCTAGCGGCCTGCGCAACCGACGGCATCGTGCAGTGCATCAGTCCGGGCGCGGGAAACTGGCGATGATCTCCAGCTGCTGCTGGGCTTCTTCATTGCCCGATGCCGCAGCGGCCTGCACCTGGTCGATATCCGGATGGACCACGATCAGCAGCGGGTTCTCACAGACCGGGCAGTCGTATTCGGTCACGTCCTCGGCCAGTTCCATCACCATCGCGCGCGAGCTGCCTTTCCACTCGCAGGCTGCGCAGGTGTGCTGCTGGTCGCGCCAGCCGGCCTGGAAATAGTTGTCTACGGTGGTGGCCATGGTCGGTACCGGTCAGTGCAGCAGGATGAGGGTGGCCAGGCCCAGGAAGCTGAAGAAGCCCATGACATCGGTCACCGCGGTCACCACCACGGTACCGGCGACGGCCGGGTCCACGTTCATGCGCTTGAGCATCAGCGGCAGCAGTACGCCGGCCAGTGCGGCGGCACAGAAGTTGATCATCAAGGCCAGGGTGATGACGATCGACAGCAGCCAGCTGTGGAACCAGACAAAGGCGATCAGGCCGACCAGCAGACCGATCAGGGTGCCGTTGATCATGGCCACCCGCAGTTCTTTCCAGAGCAGGATCCTGGCATTGCTCGGGCCTACCTGGCCGAGCGCGATACCGCGCACCATCAGGGTCAGCACCTGTACCGCGGCATTGCCGCCAACGCCGGCGACGATCGGCATCAGCACCGCCAGCGCGACCACTTTCTGCAGGGTCAGTTCGAACTGGCCGATCACGCTGGCGGCGAGGAACGCCGTGCACAGGTTGATGCCCAGCCAGACCACGCGGCCGCGCACGGCGCGCTTGATCGGCGAGAACAGATCTTCTTCTTCGTCCAGGCCGGCCGCGCCCAGTGCCTGGTGCTCGGCCTGCGAACGGATGATATCCACCACGTCATCGATGGTGATGCGGCCGAGCAGGATGTTGTTGTCATCCACCACTGGCGCGGAGACCCAGTCATGATCGGAGAACTGCCGCGCCACTTCATCGGCACTCTCGCCGACGTCGATGGCCGGCTGCTCGTCGTCGATCAATCGGTTGATCGGCGTGGTGTCTTCGTGGGTCACCAGTGCCGCAAGCGAAAGCCGCCCCAGGTACTGATGCCGGCGGCTGACCACGAACAGATGATCGGTGTGGTCGGGCAGTTCGCCGCGCAGGCGAAGGTAGCGCAGCACCACGTCGACATTGACGTCGGCGCGCACGGTCACCACGTCCGGGTTCATCAGGCGGCCGGCGCTGTCCTCTGGATAGGACAGCACCTGTTCCAGCCGCTCGCGGTTCTCGCGGTCCATCGACTTGAGGACTTCGTCGATGACGGTGTCCGGCAGGTCTTCGACCAGGTCGGCAAGGTCATCGATGTCCAGGTCTTCGACCGCGGCGATGATCTCGTCCGGGTCCATGTCCGCCAGCAGGCTTTCGCGCACTTCATCGCCGACGTGGACCAGCACCTCGCCGTCGTCTTCCGGGTCCACCAGGCCCCACACCACCTCGCGCTTGCCGGGCGGCAGTGATTCAAGCAGGTTGCCGATTTCGGCCGGGGCCAGCGTGTTGACCAAGCGACGCACGGGGCCCAGCCGACCACTGTCCAGCGCATCGGAAAGCAGGCGCAGCTGGCGCGCGGTCTTGTCGTGGCGTACGGCCTCGGCCATCGGAACTCCCGCAGGAAAGAGAAGGCTGCGATCCTGGAGAGGATGCGGCATGAGGGGTGGTCAGCGCGTCATTATCGCCTGCGTGTGTGAAAAGCAGAAGCTGATCGCGGGTTGGACCGAGCGGGGAGAGCGTGACGACCAACGGTCGTCACCCACCAAGGGCGGTGCGGCCGTCACTACCTTCAGCCGAGCAACGTTTCCAGCACGGCCATGCGTACGGCGACGCCGTTGGCGACCTGGCGCAGCACCCACGATTGCGGGCCGTCGGCTACTTCGTCGGTGACTTCCACGCCGCGGTTGATCGGGCCCGGATGCAGCACGGCGGCATCCTTGCCGGCGCGGGCCAGGCGGGCGGCGTGCAGGCCGTATTGCTGGTGGTACTGCTCCAGCGATGGCACCAGGCCTTCTTCCATGCGCTCGCGCTGCAGGCGAAGCATCATCAGCGCATCGACGCCTTCCAGCATTTCGTCGAAGTCCTGGCCGACCACGCAGCCCTTCAGCGTGTCATCGTCGGGCAGCAGCGACTGTGGGCCGCACACGCGGATCTCGCCCACGCCCAGCGTGCGCAGCGCGTGCAGGTCAGTACGGGCCACGCGCGAATGCTTTACGTCGCCGACGATCACCACCTTCATCTTCGAAAAATCACTGCCCTTGGCCATGCGCAGGGTCAGCATGTCCAGCAGGCCCTGGGTGGGGTGCGAACTGCGGCCGTCGCCGGCGTTGATCAGCGCGGTGCCCTCGCCTGCCGCCGCGGCCAGCGCCGCCACCGCGCCGTCGTCCGGATGGCGCACCACGAAGCCGCGTACGCCCATCGCTTCCAGGTTGCGCAGCGTGTCGGTCGCGGTTTCACCCTTGCGGGTGGACGAGGTGGACGCATCGAAGTTCAGCACGTCCGCGCCCAGCCGCTGCGCGGCCAGCTGGAACGAGCTGCGGGTGCGCGTGGACGGCTCGAAAAACAGCGTGCACACCGCCGAACCGGCCAGCACCGCGCGCTTGTTGCCGACCCGTCCGACTGCCGCATCGCGGATCTGGCCGGCGCGGTCCAGCAACTGCAGCAGGGTTTCGCGTGGCAGGCCCTGCAGGGTGAGCAGGTGGCGCAGGCGTCCGGATGAATCGAGTTGCGAGGCAGTCATGGGCAGGCGGTCGGCAGGTCAGGGAATGGGGGTGGCGTCGTCCGGTGAAGACAGCCAGCGGTCGATGATCACCGCAGCGGCCACCGCATCCAGGGCAGCGGCATCACGGCGGCGCTTGCGCCCTTCGGCGCGTTCGACGGCAAACCGGCGCGCGGCTTCGACCGAACTGGAGCGCTCGTCGATCATCGCCACCGGCAGTTTGAAACGTTCCCGCAGCTGGCGGGCAAAGCCCTGCGCGCGCTTGCGGTTGGGCTGGTCCTGGCCGTCCAGGGTGAGCGGGTCGCCCACCACCAGGCCGTCCGGACTCCACTCCTTGATCAGGCGTTCCACCGCGCCCCAGTCCGGGCCGCTGCCGTGCACGTCGATCACCGCCACCGCGCGCCCATGCGCGGCGAAGGCACTGCCGATGGCCACGCCGATCCGGCGCGAGCCGACGTCGAAGCCGAGCACGGTGCCGTCGCGGCGGATGGCCGCCGGCTCAGACATGGCCGCTGTAATCGGTCAGCCGGAACAGGTCCACGCCGATGCGCGCGGCAGCTCCCTGCCAGCGGTGCTCGTAGGGGGTGCGGAACAGCAGGTCGGCGTCGGCCGGCACGGTCAGCCAGCTGTTGTCGGCCAGTTCGCCTTCCAGCTGGCCTTCGCCCCAGCCGGCGCAGCCCAGGGTGACCAGGGCATTGGCCGGACCCTCACCGCGCGCCATCGCTTCCAGGATGTCGCGCGAGGTGGTCAGGTACACGCCTTCGCCGACCAGCAGGCTGGACTCCCACGCACGCGCATCGTCATGGATGACGAAGCCACGTTCGGGGTGCACCGGGCCGCCGTTCAGCACGGGCCGCTGGCGCAGTTCGTCGTCATCCGTGGTGATGTCCATCTGCGCCAGGACTTCACCGATGGTGTAGTCCGAGGGCTGGTTGACCAGCACGCCCATGGAACCGTTCTGGTCGTGCTGGCAGATCAGCGCGACGCTGCGGGCGAAGGGCTCGTCGGCCAGGGAGGGCAGCGCGACCAGCAGGTGATGGGCAAGGGAAGTCGAAATCTCGGACATGGCTTCATTCTAACCGCTGGGCCGTGTGCAGGCGCGTGAGACGGTAGGATGGCGGCCACCGAGCAAGGAGCCTGCGATGTCCCCCAGCACGACGCTGCCCCCATCCACCCGAAGTGCCATCGTGTTGATCGCCCTGCTGCAGGGTCTGCTGTTGTATCTGGCACAGCAGCTCGACGGCAGCTGGCCGCTGCAGGACGTCGGATCACGCTATCGCTGGTATGCGTGGGTGCTCAGCGTGCCCAGCGCCATCGCACTGACCGTGGTGGACCTGCGCGACCGCCGGATGTGGCTGCACGCGCTGCTGGCGTCGATGGTGGTACTGGGGCTGGCCAGCTGGATCGGCTGGAACCTGGAAGGAGAAGCGGGCCTGCGCTCGGAACCGCTGCGCATGCCGTTCTCGCTGGCGATGGCGATCGCCACCTTCATCAGCCTGCCGTGGTGGCAGCACCGCCTGCAGCACGGCCACTGGCGCGCCAGCTACGATGCGCTGTTCGAACGCGCCTGGCAGAACGGCCTGACCCTGGCGCTGGCGCTGCTGTTCACCGGCCTGACCTGGTTGCTGCTGTGGTTGTGGGCGTCGCTGTTCGGCCTGCTGAAGATCACCTTCTTCACCGAATTGTTCCGCCAGGATGCCTTCATTGCGCTGGCCACCGGCACCCTGGCCGGCTTCGGCATCCTGATCGGGCGCACCCAGCAACGTGCCATCCAGATCACCCGCCAGGTGCTGTTCGCGGTTTGCCGGGGGCTGCTGCCGCTGCTGTCCTTCATCACCGTCATCTTCACCCTGAGCCTGCCGTTCACTGGATTGCAGCCGCTGTGGGAAACCCGTTCGGCCGCCTCGCTGCTGCTGGTGCTGGCGCTGCTGCTGATCATCTTCACCAACGCGGTGTACCAGCATGACAACGACCAGCCGCCCTACCCGCGCTGGCTGCGCCGGCTGGTGGAAGCCAGCCTGCTGGCGCTGCCGGTGCTGTCGGCGCTGGCGCTGTACGCGGTGTGGCTGCGCATCGGGCAGTACAGCTGGACCCTGGAGCGTTTCTGGGCGTTGCTGATCGCGGTGCTGGTGACCGGCTATGCGCTCGGCTATGCACTGGCCCCGTTCGGCCACGGGCGTTGGCTGCAGCGGTTGGAGCCGGCCAACCGGATCATGTGCTGGGGGGTGCTGGGCGCGGCGCTGCTGGCCAGTTCGCCGCTGTTGGATCCGGTACGGATCACCCTCGCCAGCCAGCAGGCGCGGCTGTTGGCCAACCCCGATGGCATCACCACGGCGGACGCGATGATGCTGCGCTTCGACCTGGGACGGCGCGGCGTGGCGACCCTGCGCGACCTGCAGCAGGATCCGCGTTTCACTGCCGATGCACGCGCGGCCAGCGTGGCCACCCAGGCCTTGGCGCGCACCGCGTACTGGGGCGGCGGGGAGCAGGTGATCGACGATGGCATCCGCGACCTGGCCGCGCTGCGCAAGCGGCTGGTGCTGGCCGAAGGCTCCGCCACGCCCCCGGACAGCTGGTGGGACGCGATGGTGGCGCGCAAGGTGGAAGCAGGCGGCTGCCTGGAGGCCGACGCACGCTGCCTGGTCACCACCCGTGATTTCGATGGCGATGGTCAGGCCGATGTGCTGCTGTGTGGTCTCATCGCACGCTCCGGTGCTTACTGCCAGCTGCACGCACCTGGTGCGGCCGGCTGGTGGACGGTGGGCTCCTATGCGTTCCTGCGCGAGAAAACCGACACGCAGGCCGCCGCCATCGAGGCGGCCCTACGCAGTGGGCGGTTGACGCTGAAGGCGCCGCGCTGGCCGGAACTGGTAGTGGAAGGCAGCGCCCCAATCAGTATCGGCAACCTGGCCAAAGAACCTCGAGAAGCACCATGAGCGGATACTGCAGCATCGCCCCGGGCCACCCGGTGCACGGGCATTACCACGACCACGAATACGGCTTCCCGCAGCGCGCAGAAGCCGAGCTGTTCGAACGCCTGTTGCTGGAAATCAACCAGGCCGGGCTGAGCTGGGAAACCATCCTGAAGAAGCGCGAAGGCTTCCGCCGCGCTTACGACGGCTTCGACGTGGACACCGTGGCCGCCTACGCACAGCCGGATATCGACCGCCTGCTGGGCGACGCTGGCATCATCCGCAACCGGCTGAAAGTGCTGGCCGCCATCCACAATGCGCAGGTCATCCAGGGCCTGCGCGCCAGCCACGGCGGCTTCGTGGAATGGCTGGACGCGCACCACCCGCTGGACAAGGCCGGCTGGGTGAAACTGTTCAAGAAGACCTTCCGGTTTACCGGCGGGGAGATCACCGGCGAATTCCTGATGAGCCTGGGCTACCTGAAAGGCGCCCACGCCGACGACTGCCCGGTACAGCAGCGGATCCTGGAACTGAAACCGGCCTGGTCCCGGCAATGACGTTGACGGCCAACGGGGTCAGAGTCCTTTTCCTGCGGAAAAGGACTCTGACCCCTTCGCGGGCCCCTCGCCTCAGACGCCCATGTACCGGCCCGGGCGGTGGTTGAACATCAGCACCAGGCTGAGCACCACCGCGCCGATGGCCGAATACATCACCTGGATCGGCGACAGCACGCTGAACGCCACCAGCATCAGCATCGCATCGAAGCTCATCTGCACCTTGCCGGCGCTCCAGCCACGCGTGCGCTGCAGGTAGACCGCCAGGATGCCGATGCCGCCCAGGCTGGCGCGGTGGCGGATGAAGAACAGGATGCCCAGGCCGGCCAGCGCGCCGCCCACCAGCGCCGAATACAGCGGCGCGATATGCGCAAAATCCGCCCAGCGCGGTAGCAGGTCGGTCAGGATGCCGCAGGCGGTGACCGCCGCGAAGGTCTTCAGGGTGAACTCCCAGCCCATCCGGCGCACGCCCACCCAATAGAACGGCAGGTTGACCAGCACGAACACCAGGCCGAAGTTCCAACCGGCGGTGTAGTGGATCAGGAAGGCCAGCCCGGCCATGCCGCCGATCATCAGCCCGCCCTTGGCGAAGATGGCCAGGCCGAGCGAGGCCACCAGCGTGGCCAGCACCATGCCCTGCACGTCTTCTGCATGGGAATGGCGCAACGCGCGGTCGTCCTGCGGGGTGCCGGCGATATCCGGCGGCGGCGTCAGCGGGCCAGCGGTGACGAGGTGGCCGTCAGCGTCGTCGCACGGCGCGGGGCCATGGGATTGGAGGGACATGAGCGTGGGGTGTCGCGGTGGGGAGTCGTATTAGACACGATCTCGATGACAGTTGCAGGTGAAATCATTCACGGTAGTGACGGCCGGCGGACGTTCGGTGGGTGACGACCGTTGGTCGTCACGCTTGTGAGTCCAAGCAAAAGTGTGACGACCAACGGTCTTCACCCACCAGAGCCCGGCTCATCCACCCACCAAGGCCGATCAATCCTTGGTGACGCGGTTGATCTCGGCCAGGCTGGTCACGCCCTTGCTGGCCTTCACCAGCGCCGACTGGCGCAGGTCGTTCACCCCGATCGCCTGGGCGGCTTCGGCGATCTGCAGCGCATTGCCGCCGGCCAGGATGATCGTGGAAATCTCATCGGTCATCGGCATCACCTGGTAGATACCGGTACGGCCCTTGTAGCCTTCGGTGCATTCATCGCAGCCAACGGCTTCATACAGCTCGATACCCGCATCCAGCTGGGCCTGGGTGAAGCCTTCGGCCAGCAGTGCGTGCGCCGGCAGCTCGGTGCGGCGCTTGCAGTTGTTGCACAGCCGGCGCGCCAAGCGCTGGGCGATCACCAACGTCACCGAACTGGTGATGTTGTACGGCGCGATACCCATGTTCATCAGGCGCGCGATGGTCTGCGGTGCATCGTTGGTATGCAGCGTGGACAGCACCATGTGGCCGGTCTGCGCGGCCTTGATCGCGATCTCGGCGGTTTCCAGGTCGCGGATTTCGCCGACCATGATGATGTCCGGATCCTGGCGCAGGAACGAGCGCAGTGCCGCAGCGAAGGTCATGCCGCGCTTGTTGTTCTGCTGCACCTGGTTGACGCCGGGCAGGCGGATTTCCACCGGGTCTTCGGCGGTGGAGATATTGCGCGTTTCATCGTTGAGGATGCCCAGCGCGGTATACAGCGAAACCGTCTTGCCCGAACCGGTCGGGCCGGTCACCAGCACCATGCCGTACGGCTTGTGGATGGCGTCCTTGAACAGTTTCTCCTGGTCCGCTTCGTAGCCCAGCTTGTCGATGCCCAGCTTGGCCGCGCTGCCGTCCAGGATACGCAGCACCACCTTTTCACCGAACAGAGTCGGCAGGGTGCTGACGCGGAAGTCGATCTGCTTGGTCTTGCTCAGGTTGAGCTTGATGCGCCCATCCTGCGGCACGCGCTTTTCAGCGATATCCAGCTGCGCCATGACCTTCAGGCGCGCGGCGATGCGCTGGTTCAATTTCACCGGTGCACGCGCCACCATCTTCAACAGGCCGTCGATGCGCAGGCGCACGCGGTAGTCGTCTTCGTAGGGCTCGAAATGGATATCCGAGGCGCCCTTGCGGATCGCATCCACCAGCACCTTGTTGACGAACTTCACCACCGGGGTGTCATCGCCCTTGGCGTCGATCCCCGAATCACCGGCGCTGTTGTCGTCGTCGGTACCGATTTCCAGGTTGGCCATGCCCTCGTCGTCGTCGCCCATCTGCGAGGACATCGAATCGTGGCTGGTCTGCCATTGCTCCAGCGTGCGGCGGATCTGGTCTTCATCCACCAGGATCGGTTCCACCACCAGGTTGGTGTGGAACTTGATTTCATCCAGCGAATGGGTCGGGTCGCTGGTGCCCACGTACAGCTTGCCGCCGCGCCTGAACAGCGGCAGCACGTGGTGCTTGCGCAGCAGCTCTTCGCTCACCAGCTTGATCGCGCTCTGGTTGGCATCGAACACGCCGACATCGAACAGCGGCATGCCGAATTCAAGCGAATTGGCGGCGGCCAGCTGGGCGGCGGTGACGACCTTGTTCTGCGCGAACCACTGCGGCAGCGGCAGCCGCGCAGCGGTCGCCTTGGCCATCGCATCGCGTGCGCCGGCTTCATCCAGCGCCCCGTCCTGGACCAGCCGACGGGCAATACCGGTGATGCCGACGAGATTTGCGGTGGCGACTGCGTTCATGCGGTTCCTCATTGTGTGCCGCCCGGCGCATCCCGCCCCGTACAGCTGCATATTGGTCCGCTGCTGGCTCCCCCTGCAGCAGGCTCCATCTTACCCTGAGACCGCCGATTTCACCGCGCCCACCGTAGCTGTCGAGCTTGCTCGACACCCCTCCTCGTTGGCGCTTTCACGAACCGACGCCGATCAGACAACGCCGCCGGGTAGCGTGCTGCTCGGAGCTCATGGTCCATGCAGCCGGCTCGCGTGCGTGCTTGAGGAATTCTTCAAAATTGTTGTGTAGACTTGTGTAGCAAGGGCGCATCTGGGCTAATACGCCCATGCCCGGATGGAGGACCTGATGTTCTATCCCGTATACGTCCACCACGAACCAGGCGCCGCCTACGGCATCACCATTCCTGATCTTCCTGGCGTCTTCTCTGCGGCCGACGAAGCCGCCGATATTCCACGCATGGTGCAAGAGGCAGTAGAAGCCATGTATGAAGGCGAATCAGCCGGCCCTGGGCCCGCATCGCCATTGGATCGCTACAGCCAGAGCGACGAATACACCGGTGGCTTCTGGATGCTGATTGATGTCGACCTGTCCAAGCTCAGCACGAGAGCAGTACGCTTGAATATCAGCCTGCCAGAGTATCTGGTGGGTAGGATCGATGAAGCAGCGGCGTTGCGGCGTATGTCCCGATCGGCGTATCTGGCTTTGGCCGCGGAACATGAGTTGGGCGGCGTGGCTGGCCGCAACCAAGGAGGCTCCAAGCAGTCTCCCGCATCGCTGACTTCGTGAGCCGTGGGACACGCGCGCCACTGGGCCGCTGCGGATCACGTTGAAAATCAGGTTTTGAGGGTGCCCTTGGGCACCTCCAGACGGATCCATCTCTGCACCGACATCAACGGCCCGGGTGCCGGGTAAATATAGTCCCCCCTCAAACCATCTCCACCCGCAACTGCACACCCAGCGCCCGCATCACGCCCAGCACGCTGTCGAAGTACAGGGGACGGGTACCGTTCAACTGCCGGCGCATGGTTTCGTCGCTCAGCCCGCACTCGCGTGCCGCATGCTGGATGCCATGCAGTTCGGCAGCCAGCAGCAGCGAGCGCGCGAACGTGGATTCCTCATAATTGGCCATGTGCAGGCGGGCATCCAGATACTCGGCCGTCTCGGCGGCGCGGTGGTTGGCCACGCGGACGTTGGCACGCTCATAGGGCGTCATGGCGGGCTCCACATGGTATCGGCCGATGACCGCACCAGGTCGCGCCCGGACAGGATCAGACCCTCCACCATCAGGCTGCTGACATTGCCTTCCGACTGCACGTCCTGTTTACCCAGATGCACCGCGTGCAGGACTTCGAAGATCCCTGCCAACGCCTGCAGTGTGCGGATGGGAACGGCGATCAGGGCAGCGCGCTGGGGTTCCTCACCGCCGTCGTCAACCGTCGGCGCAGCATCGTCTTCGATGTCTGACACCAAGCGCAGCGGCACCACGACATGCTTGTTGGTGCGTGAGGTTTCGAACGCTTCCAGCCGCTGCTCCAGGCGTTCGATGAAGTGCGGTGGGAAGTCGAGCATCTTGTCGCCCAGCAGGGGGTACAGCCGCTTGGCGGCAAGGGGGGTAATGCGATTCCATCTGCGTACCTCGCAAGGCTGGAGGCCACCGGCGCCGAAGCGTCAGGTGGCGGGCGATGCGGGTTGGGATACCGGTGACGCCTGCCAGGCCAAGCGCTCAGCACGGCGGCCGGACCCATCGCGAACTCGTTCAGCGTGCCCGCACCGAAGCAAAGCCACGCCCACCGCGACACGCACGCTCCCGTAGTGTCGAGCTTGCTCGACACCTACCTGCTCTACGGTAGTGGCGGCCGCTGGCCGTCAACATCTGCCCGGGTGGGTGACGACCGTTGGTCGTCACGCCTTTGCCTTTGTCCTTCCCGCTGCGCTCGCCGAGCACGGCTCGGCGCTACCTTTCCTGCTTCCCCAACGCCGCCATATAGGTCAGCAATCTCAACCGCCCGCTGGCCCGCGCATCAGTCCCCAGCGAGGTCCAATAGCGATCCGACAATGCCCGCGCCAGCGCCGTATCGCCACTGGCCCACGCCGCGTACTGCATCGCCCCGAACAGGTAATAACCCGATCGCGCGTCGGCCAGCAGGGCAACACTGTGCGGGCCCTCCAGCAGGCGCTGGCCGCTTTCCAGAACCTGCGCGTGATCATCGGTGGCCGCCGCAGACACCAGCGCCAGCGCATCGATGACCGTAGGATCGCGCAACGGACATGGCCGCCACGTCGGCCGCACCCACAGGGCCTCGCGCTCAGCAGGCGCCAGGAACGGCACCGTTTCACCAGCCAGGAAGAACACCAGCCCGGCCGTTTCCAGCGGCGTGATCTCCAGTTCACAGCGCTCACCCAGGGCACGCAGCGCATCGGCCAACGCATGGTCGCCACCGCCCGGCAAGTCCGCCCCGTGCTGCAGCCGCTGCGACAACAGATAGGCCGTGCTGCGACGTTGCAGCACCTGCAGGTTCAGCTGGGCGCCTTCCGCCGGGGGTACGCGCGGCTCCGGCCCGCCCCACGCACGGGTCAGCGGCCAGGGCGCGGTCATGATCGACTCCACGTCCCCCACATACCCCTGCTGGAAACGCGCCACCGGCGCGCGCAGGGTCAGGATTGGGTGGTAATCAGAATGACGCGGCGAAGGATACAACGCGGGGTAAGCACGCAGCGCGGCATCCCCCATCGCGTAGGTATCGCGCAGGTCATCCAAACCGTGCACACCCACGCGCGCCAGTTCGGCACGCAGCGCCGGATGTTCGAACACACCCGCATTGAGTTCGGGCAGCTTTCCCTTCGGCGTGGCCACGATGATCAGGTCTGAATCATTCGCCAGATAGGCACGCACATCGCTGAAATGATCGACCAGTCCGTCCAGCACGGAGGACACCAGTTCCGGCGTGATTTCATACAACTGCAGCCACTGTACGAACAGGCCGCCGTCGTTGAGCTGGCCCGGCACGAACGCGTAGAACTCATCGCTGAACAACGACGCCGTACCGCCCACCCATGGATTGGAGGGCTCGGAAATGATCAGGTCGTAGCGGCGCCCACTGCCGGCAAAATGCGCCTTGGCATCATCGATGACGATGTGCGAACGCGGATCATCATAGGCGCGCGACACACGATCACCGAACAGCCTGGCGCCCTCCACCATGGCCGGCTCGATCTCCACGGTATCCACCTGGCCGACGCGCGGATCGCCAAGCAACGTATGCGTGGTCAACCCGGAACCGAAGCCGATCACCCCCACCCGCTCGAAGCCATGACCCAGCGCAAGCGGCAGCGCGCCGAGCAGCACCATGGTGGATTCATCGCCGCTGGGCTCCTGATCCACGCTGACCGTCATGCCCGCATCCACCTTGCCATTGGTGGCAATGGAGCGCACCGGTCCCGCCCCGCGATCGGTCTCGAACACCGACACCGTGGCCGTCTGCCCGTCCTTGAAGAACAACATCTTCGCGCTGTCATGCAAGCGCGCACCGCCATGCCGGTACACCGAAGAACTGAGCACCAGCGGATCAAACCGCACCAGCGCCACCGCCGCGATCACGCCAACAATCCCCAGCCCCACAGCAAGTGCAGCGCCTCTATGGGTGGCGACCTGTTCTTGCTCTTGGTGGGTGGCGACCGTTGGTCGCCACGCTTTTGATCCTGCTACTGCCCCAACCCCCACAACCCCACCCGGCCACAACAACCAAACCCCCAGCCCCACATCCACCACCGCCGCCACCAGCAACGCGTACTTCAGCCCCAACATCGGCATCAGCACATGCACCGCCGCCAGCACACCCACAATCGCGCCCACCGTATTGAACGCATACACCTGCCCGATGACCTTCTCACCGCGCCCCTGCCGCAACAGCGCCAGCGTCAACAACGGCAGCGTCATGCCCGCGAAAAACGCAGCCGGGAACATCACCAGCACCGCAATAACCGCACTGGCCACGCTGTACAACCCGTAGCCTTCCGCACTGCGCACGATCACCCGCATCAGCCAGCCGACCCATTCGAACGCCTGCGCATAGACGAACATCGAAGCCAGGGCAGCCAAGCCCATCAGCACCTGCACCCATCCGGCCGCCCGCAGCGGCGAGACCATGCGATCCGCACGATGACGCAGCCACAGCCCGCCAAACGCAATGCCGGCAATGAACGCCGCGAGCATCAACTCAAAGGAATGCAGCGTAGTGCCCAGCGCAAGCGACAGCATGCGCACCCAGGTAATTTCATAAACGAACGAACTCGCCCCGGTCAGCAGCGCAATACAAAGCACCGCCACCACCGTCCGATCTCGCCCCACAGGTGGTGTCGAGCTAGCTCGACACCCTCCCTCAAAATCCCTCGCCCCACCAGGTAGTGTCGAGCTTGCTCGACACCCAACACCCGACTCCCCACCCCGCGCCAGCGGATAAATCAGCACCGCCACCAGGACATTAAACGCCCCCGCCACCATCACCGCGCCCGGCAACCCCAGCGCCGGCAACAACAGATACGTGGACGCCAGCGCCCCCGCCGCCGCACCAATGCTGTTGGCGAAATACAAGCCGGCCAGCACTTCCCCCTGCGCCTGTGGCTGCACGCGCAGGTAACCAGCGCTCATCAGCGGGAAAGTGGCCCCGAGCAGAATGCACTGCGGCAACACCAGCACGGTGGCGATTGTCCAGCGCACTGCCGTGGCGCCCTGCCCGTCAAGGCCGGGCAGCAGGTGGGCGTAAGCCCAGCCGGTGACGCCCTGGAAGATGCCATCGAAGGCGAGGCCGAGCAGGCCGATCAGCAGTTCGATGGCCGCGTAGGCGAGCAACGGGTAGCGCCAGTCAGTGCTGCGGCGGCTTGCCCACCATGCGCCGATGGCCATGCCGCCCATGAAGAGCATCAGGACCAGGGACTGGGCGTGGGACGAATGACCGAGGAACAGGCCGAGGTACTGGCTCCAGAGGGACTGGTAGATCAGGCCTGCGAAGCCGGAGAGGATGAAGATGGGGAGGAGGTAGAGGGCTGTGTTGCGCTGGCTGTCCAAAAAAGCGAGCACTCAGGTGTGGAGGCACACACGTTTTCGCATTATTGGGCCAGTACTTTCAACCCGAATCCCTACGCAAAGGCGCTTCGAAGCAGGGAGCAGGGCGGACGGACACCCCGGCTTCCGACTTAGGCATCCGGCTGCACGCGCACCGGCCTAACGCTCTCGCTCTCTTTGATCGTCGGACAGGGCCAATATCTCCGCCGAATGAGCCGTGCTATTCGTGCGGGCAACCCTTAGGGGCGACCTCTTCTGGTGCACTCGTCGTACAGCTCCAAATCCCGCTTGCGGCGGCGTAGGTTATCTTCACCGTCGAGGACTGCACTTTCTTGTTAACCCCGTCGCCCCTCATCGAGGCAGTAATCACGCAGGGATTGGCCTCCTCTGCATTTATGCTGGCGACGTATTTTCCCGATGTCACCGCGTCGCTAGGGATAGAACAGGAAGTAGCTGAATTGTCGTTTGAAAACTGTTCCCCGACAGGCGTTTTGAAGCCACCCAATAAGACAATTGCCTCGGACAGCTGGCTTCGTGCCGTGTAGTCGTTGTATTGAGGAATGGCGATCGCCGCCAGTACCGCGATAATCGCCACAACGATCATCAATTCTATTAAAGTGAATCCGCGGTAGTTCTTCATACCAAGCGCCCCCTTGCGCCGTTAAAAAAAAGCCCCGGTACAACCGGGGCTCTTTTGCTACCTTTAGAACTAAACTCTTACGCGCAAGCCTTCGGCTTGACTTCTGCCGGAGCATCGGTGCTGCAGGTCCAAGCACCGGTAGCCGGCACGAAGGTCAGTTCGACCTTCTTGCCATTGACCTTCTCGTTCACACCAGTGGTCTTCATCGTGGCGGCAACTACACAGCCGGCATCACCGCCCGTGGCGGTGAGCGAAGCGACATACTTGCCCGTGGAGACAGCGCCCGTGGGCTTGGCGCACGAGGTGCCGGCATTGTCCTGAGCATAGGCTTCAGCGATCGGGGTCTTCAGCCCGCTAGCCAAGGTGAAAGCTTCCGACAGCTGGGCGCGCGCAGTGTAGTCGTTGTACTGCGGGATGGCGATCGCGGCCAGGATTGCGATGATCGCGACGACGATCATCAGTTCGATCAGGGTAAAGCCCTTCTGGTTCTTCATTTTTACATCCCCAAGGAATTAGGTGGTGTGGAAAGGAACTGCTGCCGGAGCCGGTGGTCCCACCGGTTGAGCGGGCCGCAGCACCTTGCAGAGGGAAACTAAGCAGGTTGCGTGCCAACTTCCCCGGCACGGCCACCTCATCTCCCCAGCGGCAATGATGCCAGCATTTCCCCTATTGGGAAGCCCTTATTCCGGGTTCTGCGATGGGACCGGCAATGTGACGCGGCGCGTCACCTTTGGCCCTTGCCGACTTGCCGCCCGCGTCACCTCGCCGCCGGGCTGCCCAGGAGGTCAGGAATCCGCTAGCATCTGCGGCTAGATGCCTGCTGGGGATGGCAGGCCGGGGAGCCAAAAAATGTCAGCAAGTCGCAGTGCGATCAAGAAACAGCCCGTGGCGCGCAGCACCATGGAGTTGGCGCCTTTTGTCTGGGAGGGGACCGACAAGCGCGGCGTCAAGATGAAAGGCGAGCAGCTGGCCAAGAATGCCAATCTTCTTAAGGCGGAGCTTCGGCGTCAGGGCATCACGCCAAAAGTCGTAAAGTCGAAAGGTAAACCACTGTTCGGGCAGGCTGGTCAGCCTGTATCTGCGAAAGACATCGCCTTCTTCAGCCGCCAGATGGCGACCATGATGAAGTCGGGTGTGCCTATCGTTTCGTCGCTTGAAATCATCGGCGGGGGTCACAAGAACCCGCGGATGAAGAAGATGGTCGACACCATCCGCACGGATATCGAGGGAGGCTCGTCGCTGTACGAAGCGATCAGCAAGCACCCCGTTCAGTTCGATGAGCTTTACCGGAATCTAGTTCGTGCCGGTGAGGGCGCAGGTGTGTTGGAGACCGTGCTCGATACCGTGGCGAACTATAAAGAGAACATCGAAGCACTGAAGAGCAAGATCAAGAAGGCCTTGTTCTACCCGCTCATGGTCATCGTTGTTGCGATTCTGGTTAGCGGCATCATGCTGGTGTTTGTGGTTCCCCAGTTTGAAGAAGTTTTCCGAGGCTTCGGCGCAGACCTGCCTGCGTTCACGCAGCTGATCGTGAACGCATCAAGATTCCTGGTCGCCTGGTGGTGGTTGATCCTTATTATCGTCGGAGGCTCGGCAGTAGGCGCGATCATGGCCTACAAGCGATCGCCGAGAATGCAGCACACGATGGATCGGGTGATCCTCAAAGTGCCAGTGATCGGCCAGATCATGCACAACAGCTCGATCGCCCGCTTCGCCCGCACTACCGCTGTGACCTTCAAGGCGGGTGTGCCGCTGGTGGAAGCACTCGGCATCGTCGCTGGCGCCACCGGCAACAAGGTCTACGAAGAGGCCGTGCTGCGCATGCGTGATGACGTGTCGGTCGGTTACCCGGTCAACATGGCGATGAAGCAGGTCAACATCTTCCCGCACATGGTGGTGCAGATGACGGCCATCGGCGAAGAGGCCGGCGCGCTGGATACCATGCTGTTCAAGGTGGCCGAATACTTCGAGCAGGAAGTGAACAACGCCGTCGACGCGCTGAGCAGCCTGCTGGAACCGATGATCATGGTCTTCATTGGCGTGGTCGTTGGCGGTATGGTGATCGGTATGTACCTGCCTATCTTCAAACTCGGCGCGGTGGTTGGATAACAAATGGCATTTCTAGACCAGCATCCGGTCCTCGGCTACCCCGCCGCGGCCGGCCTGGGGTTGCTGCTCGGCAGCTTCCTCAACGTCGTCATCCTGCGCCTGCCCAAGCGGCTGGAATGGCAGTGGAAGCGCGACGCGCACGAGGTGCTGGAGCAGGAGGACATCTACGAGCCGCCGCCGCCGGGCATCGTGGTGGAGCCTTCGCACTGCCCGCACTGCAAGCACAAGCTGTCGTGGTACGAGAACATCCCGCTGTTCAGCTGGGTGATCCAAGGCGGAAAGTGTCGCCATTGCAAGGCCCCGATCTCCATCCAGTACCCGCTGGTGGAGCTGCTGACCGCCGTGCTGGTGCTCGCCAGCGTGTGGCAGTTCGGCTTCGGCTGGCAAGGCTTTGGCGCTATCGTGCTGTCCTGTTTCCTGGTGGCGTTGTCGGGCATCGACATGCGCACCCAGCTGCTGCCGGACCAATTGACCCTGCCTTTGATGTGGCTGGGGTTGATCGGCGCGGTCGACAATCTGTACATGCCCGCCAAGCCTGCCCTGCTGGGCGCACTGGTGGGCTACCTGTCGCTGTGGTCGGTGTGGTGGATCTTCAAACAGCTGACCGGCAAGGAAGGCATGGGCCACGGCGATTTCAAGCTGCTGGCCGCACTGGGCGCGTGGTGCGGGCTGAAAGGCGTACTGCCGATCATCCTGCTCTCTTCGGTGGTGGGTGCCGTGGTCGGCTCGATCTGGCTCTACAGCCGGGGCCGTGACCGCGCCACGCCGATTCCCTTCGGGCCCTACCTGGCCATCGCCGGCTGGCTGGTCTTCATGTGGGGCGAGCCGCTGATTGACGGCTACCTGAGATACGCCGGCCTGCGATGAGCCGGTTCGTCGTCGGCCTGACCGGGGGCATAGCCTCCGGCAAGAGCGAGGTGAGCCGGCGCTTCGAGGCGCTGGGGGTGACCGTCGCCGATGCCGACCTGGCCGCGCGTGCGGTGGTGGCGCCGGGCAGCCCGGCGCTGGCCATGATTTCCGAACGGTTCGGGCCCGGCATGCTGCTGGGCGATGGCGCGCTGGACCGCGCGCGGCTGCGTGCCCATGTGTTTGCCGATGTGGCCGAACGCAAGGCACTGGAAGCGATCACCCACCCCGCCATCCGCGAGCTGCTGCGCACGCAATGCGAGCAGGCGGAAGGCCCCTATGCCATCGCGGCGATTCCGCTGCTGACCGAGGCCGGTGGGCGTGCGGCCTATGGCTGGCTGGACAGGATCCTGGTGGTGGACGCGCCGGAGGCCCTGCAGCTTGCCCGGCTGATGCAGCGCGATGGCAATGATGCGGTGCTGGCACAGCGGATGATCGATGCGCAGGCTAGTCGGGCACAGCGGTTGGCGTTGGCCGATGACGTAGTGGCCAATGATGGGCACCCGGATGCGCTGCAGGCGCAGGTGGAGCGGTTGCATGGGGCTTATTTGAAGCTGGCGCTGACCGGCCAGTAGTCGGCCGCGCCCACTTTCGGCTGGGCTTCAATCCAGCGCCTGCATACGTACGATGACGCGCACGACGGAATCGATCTGCGCCCTTATCGCGAGTTCTCGATCACCAAGCTCACCGGGCTGGAAAATCAACTCCTCGAAACTACGGTCGCTGCAGTGGAAAGCGTTGAGGCAGAGTTCCAGCATGACCTCCCCGCCAGGTTGGCAGGCCGCTCCCATTCTGCACGCGACAACCGACATGACCGCCAAGGCGTCATTTGGCTTGACCACAGTGCCGAGGTGGCGGGTGAAGCCGGCACTGTCTTCGCTGCCCAACAGGGCATGCAGGGCGCGCCCATCGGCCTCCCGCAATGCGCGCTCCCACGCGGCAGCAATGCGCTCGGGCCTGCCTTCGCCCGATGAACGGAACGCCGCCATCGCCTGCGCAGGTACGTCCCCTCGGGTTGCGGCGGCATCGATCCAGAGCGCGGCCGCCTCTGCAGGAACGCGCTGCCCACCATCCAGTGACTGGCATTGTTGGAGACGAAATTGTGCAGCCCCGACGAGCAGTGCGCGTTCTTCTGCAGTCGAGAGATTCGCTGCCATGCTGCGCGCGCTTCGCAGGTAGTCGTCCGCCGGGCTCGCGAGCGCTGGCAAGCATCGCAGGTACGCTTGGCCGAGCTCACGCTGGGCAATCGCATTGCCTTGGTCAGCCTGCCATTGCAGGGCCGAAAGGTCTGCTGATTGGTGGCTACGCCAGAACGCGGTCGCCCGGGACTCGGCCAAGGTATCCGGGCCGTTCACTGCCTGCGTTTCATGCGCCGGTTCGGACACGCCTTTGGTCGGCGGTGATTCGGCGGCGTTCAGCGAAGGCATTGTGGAAGAAGGTTCTTCGTGTACGCGCCATGCAACAGCACCTGATGCTATTACACAGGCCAGTGCCACGGCTGCTGCTTTCCATCGCATCCCGCCTCCTGTTTCAGTGCTCTTGGCCTGAAGCGTACGGCACGCGCGCACGCTGTGCGAGCTGGTGAAAGATCGACGGTAGCGCCAAGCCCTGCTCGGCGAGCGCAGCGGCAGGGCCCTGACGGCCAGCGGCCAAGGGCGTGACGACCAACGGTCGTCACCCACCAAAGGCAAGGGCGAAGCGAGCTAAGCGCCGGCGCCTTACGGCAGGCGTAACCGCAGTGCGAGCACGCTGGCTCACCGGTTACACGACCGAAACGTAAGCAGTTGCCCGATGGAGGCAGGATCCTCCACCGCCGCACATTCGTCCGAACAGCAGCCACTCCACTCCTGGCGATGGCGCAATGACTGTACCCGTTTCGGGTACACTTGGCGAAGCGGCAATGGTTGTTCTCAAACGACGTGATTTTTCGCGGTGGCAACATAGCGAAAAGCTCCCCGACGCGGCTTTGTGCAAGGCCGTTGAGGAACTGAGGTGCGGACTGTTCGACGTTGATCTGGGCGGTCAGCTTTTCAAGAAGAGGATCGGCCGTGCCGGTTGCGGGAAGAGTGGCGGCTATCGAACCCTGATCTCAGCGCGCATCGGTCAGCGATATGTTTTCCTGCATGGTTACGCGAAGAATGAGAGGGCAAATATCACCCCTGAAGAGCGAAAGGCGATGCAGTTCGCGGGTAAGGCACTGCTGAACCTTGAGCCCTTGGATCTAGCCAAAGCACTCAGGTGCGGCATATTGTTGGAGGTGCGGTGTGACTAGCAGACTGATTGAATCGCTGCGCGGCGACATGCAGGCTTTGCAGGACATGGGCGCGATCAGCAAGCTCACGATGCGTGAGTTCGACGCGATGTGTCCGCCACCGGTCAGGAACTTCAGTGCGGCCGACATCAAGCGGCTGCGGGAGGAACTGAGGTTCAGCCAGCCAGTCTTTGCGCTTCACCTGCACACGTCCGTGTCCACGATCCGAAAGTGGGAACAGGGCGAGACCCATCCCGCAGGCCCTGCCCTGAAGTTGCTCAACATCATTGCCGACCGGGGCCTGCAGGCCATCCTATGAAGCCGCGACGAGTGCAAGCGTGGCGGTAGGTACGTGACGACCGACGGTCGTCACGTACCAAGGGCAAGGGCAAAGGCAAAACCTGACGGCCAGCGGCCGTCACTACCGATTTCCGGGCTAGCCGAGCAGCTTCGGGGCGAAGGTCAGGGTGGCCACTACGCCGCGGTCGCCGCCGGGGCGCACGCTCACCTGCCAGCCGTACAGGTCGCACAGGCGGCTGACGATCGACAGGCCGATACCGCCGCCCTGCGAGTGGCCGGCATGGGTGCCGCGGTAGCCGCGCTGGAACAGCTTGGCGGCGTCTTCTTCGCTCAGGCCGGGGCCGCTGTCGGCCACCGATACGGCATTGTTGCCGACGTTGACCCGCACTTCGCCGTCCTGCGAATACTTCACCGCATTGCCGATCAGGTTGCCCAACGCCACCGACAACGCAGACTCCGGCGCGTCCACGATCACGTCGCGGGCGCCTTCCAGGGTCAGCGTGATCGGCTTGCCACCCAGCTGCGCGCGGTGCGACTCCAGCAGCTGCTCGGCCACTCGCGCCACGTTGCTGGTGCCCTGCCCGCGCTCGTTGCGCGACAGCAGCAGCAAGGCGCCAATCAGATCGCTGCACTGCTGCTCGGCACGCTGGATGCGCTGCAGGCGCTGCAGTACTTTTTCGTCCAGCCCGGGCCGGGTCAGCAGCAGTTCGGTGGCACCACGGATCACGGCCAGCGGGGTGCGCAGTTCGTGGCTGACGTCGGCGTTGAACTCGCGGTCGCGCTGCACCACTTCGGTCAGCCGCGACGAATAATCATCCAGCGCCTGCGCCAGCTGGCCGACTTCGTCGTCCGGGAAGCGCGGGGCCAGCGGTTCGGGATCACTGGTGCCGCCACGGTAGGCGCGCAGCCGCTTGGCCAGATCCGATACCGGCTTCATCACCTTCGATGCCGACCACCAGCCCAGCACCAGCGACAGCAGGCTGAACACCAGCACGGACAGGAACAGCGCGCGGTTGAGCTGCGTCTCCCCGCGCAGGCTTTCGGTCATGTCATAGGCAAGGAAGAACCACGCCTGGGGTGTCTTGCGCACCGCAAGCTTGTACGAATACGGCTGGCCGCTATCATCGGTGCCACTGACGCTGTGGATGCCGTCGGTGAATTCGTACCAGTCGGGTTCTTCCTGGCGCAGCGCTTCGAAGCGGTCCGGCTTGACCAGCCGGGCGAACATCTGCTGCACGGGAAGATCGGGATTACGACTGGAATCGGACGCGAAACGCCGCGCATATTCGTCGATATTCCGATTCATCACGTCTTCGACGAGCTGGTTTTCCACCCGCATGCGCGCCCAGTTGGTGGCGAACGCAAACAGCGTGGTCAGGCAGAAGCCCAACAGCACGAAAGAGACGATGATGCGGCTGCGCAGCCGGCGACGGTAAGGTCCGCGCCGGCGTGCCCGCCTGGGTGCTGCGTTTTCAGGCATCCGGCGCGGCGATCCGGTAACCGATGCCATGGCGGGTCTGGATCATCGGCACTTCGAACGGCTTGTCCACCACCGCACGCAGGCCATGAATATGCACGCGCAGCGAATCCGAATCCGGCAGTTCCTCGCCCCATACGCGGGTTTCCAGCTCCTGGCGGGTCACCACGGCCGGTGAGGCTTCCATCAGTGCCTGCAGGATCTTCAGCGCGGTCGGGTTGAGCTGCAGCAGCTTGCCCTGGCGGCGCACTTCCAGCGTATCCAGGTTGTATTCCAGGTCGCCGGTTTCCAGCACGCGGGTCTGCACGCCCTTGCCGCGGCGCGAAAGCGCATTCAGGCGCACTTCCACTTCCTGCAGCGCGAACGGCTTGATCAGATAATCGTCGGCACCGGAATCGAAACCGGCCAGCTTGTTGTCCAGCGAATCACGCGCGGTCAGCATCAGCACCGGGGTCTGCTTGCGCGCTTCGTTGCGCAGCTTACGACAGACTTCGATGCCATCCATGCCGGGCAGGTTGAGGTCCAGCACGATGGCGTCGAACTCGTGCACCACGGCCAGGTGAAGGCCGGTCACGCCGTCGGCGGCGAAGTCCACCGTGTGGCCGCGGTCCTCGAGGTAGTCGCCGAGGTTGGCGGCAATATCACTGTTGTCTTCGATGACGAGAATTCGCACTGGGACCTCTGTTTCATGATGGGGTGCCGGGGTCGGCATGGCCGCAACCCGCAGGTTGCGACCCGGGGGCTGTCGCCGGCTGACGCCAACCATACAGACCCGGGCATTAACATTTCACACGAAACCGCGCGCAGGTAGCGTCAAGGTCACCGATTGGTGTGCTGGAAGCGACGCAGGCCCTCCTTGGAATCTTCCTGCATCTTGCGACGCTGGGCCACGGTCAGGCACACCCGCTCCGGAAAGTTGCTGCCGGTGGCGCGCTCGCGGCGGCAGACCATGCGGCTGTCCGCATGGGCGCGGCTGAGGATGGTATTGACCACTGCTTGGTCATTCAGGATGTCGGTCTGGGCCTGCGGGGTGGTCTGCTCGACGCTGTCGTGGTTGCCGAGCCGGGTGCGGATGCGGTTGATCGCCGCGCTGACCTTGCTCTTGTCTTCCATGCTCACTTCGCTGTAGTGCTCGCTGTACAGCGCGCGCTCCACACCGGCCAACTGCTCCTGGGGGGACACCTTCACGTTGAGCTGGACCGGCGCCTGGGTATTGCCGGCCGCCGATTCGGACTGCACGTAGGCCTGGGCTGACAGGCTGGTCAAGCCGAGGGCGATGGCAAAGGCCACGGTGTGAAGCGTTTTCATTCTGGACTCCTACTTGAAAGATTCCCTGACTGTAAGAGTCATGTGAGGAAAGAATCAAGGAAGGAAAATACCGCCGCGGCGTAAACCTGGAAGAACGGGCGCATCAGGCCCTCCTGCGCCCGTTCAAAGCAAGGTACCGCCGCAGCTCAGAGCGTGCCCGCCTTCGGGTTGACGCGGTTGTAGTTGCGCAGGGCGTCGGCGCTGTTTTCGCGCGCCTCACGACGCTGGGCGACGGTCATGCACACATTGGTATGGCGGTTGCTGCCGGTCAGCCGCTCGCGCTGGCAGACCATCCGGCTGTCCGCATGGGCACGGGTCAGGATGGTGTTGATCAGCTCCTGATCGTTGAAGATCGCGGTGCGCTCCGCCGGATTGGCCTGTTCGACGGTCTGGTGTTCGCCCAGGTTGTCGCGGATGCGCGCGATGGCCGCGTTGACCTTGCTCTTGTCCTCAACGCCGATCTCACTGTACTGCTCGCTGTGCAGCGCCCCTTCCACGCGGGCCAGCTGCTGGGAGACCGATTCTTCGACATCCAGCTGCACCAGCGCGGAATCGCGAGCGGGCTTGGAATCAATCTTCGCGTGGGCGACACCGGCCACACCGAACGCAACGGCGAATACTGCAATCAGAACTGACTTCATCTGTGCTTCCTCCATGAACGAAACCCAACTGTACGAGCGATGGGCGGGTCGATCAAGCGAGTCGCTTGCGACATGGGCGGTCGCATAAAAAAGACCCGGACGTCTCCGTCCGGGTCTGAAGTTTCATATCCCGATACCGATCCTGCTGATGAGGCAGAGCTGCGGTTTGATGCACATTACGTCAGTGCCGATTAAAGGGTCGTTAAACCGGCGTCTCACGAGAAAAGAGAAGCGATTTTACGCACGTATTCAACGACTTACGATTTTTTCGACGTGCTGGATGATGCGTCCGGCGATATCGACCTTGCACGCCCCTTCAACCCCTTCCAGCCCCGGCGTGGAGTTCACTTCCAGCACCAGCGGACCGCGCGCGGAGCGGATCAGGTCCACCCCCGCCACGCTCAGCCCGAGCGCCTTGGCCGATCTCACCGCGACCTGCGCCTCGGCTCGGCTGGCCTTGGCCGCCTGGGCGGTGCCACCGGCATGCAGGTTGGAGCGGAAGTCGCCCTCCGGCGCTTGCCGCTGCATGGCCGCCACCACGTGGTCGCCGACCACCAGGCAGCGCAGGTCGGCGCCTTGGGCTTCGCCGATGAACTCCTGCATCAGAAAGTTGGCATACAGGCCGCGCAGGGCATCAACGATGCCGCGCGAGGCACTGGCCTTTTCGGTCAGGATGACCCCCCTGCCCTGCGTGCCTTCGTTGAGCTTCACCACGTGCGGTGGCGGGCCCAGCATGGACAGCAGGTCGACGGTGTCATCCGGGTTGTCGCCGAACACGGTGATCGGCATGTCGATGCCCTTGGCTGCCAGCAGCTGGTGCGCGCGCAGTTTGTCGCGCGAACGCAGGATGGCATCGGAGGGATTGGGGGTACGCGCGCCCATCAGTTCGAACTGGCGCAGCACGGCGGTGCCGTAGCGGGTCACCGAGGCGCCGATGCGCGGAATCACCGCATCCACCCCGGTCATCGGCCGCCCCTTGTAATGCATGCTGAAACCATCGGCGGCGATGCGCATGTAGCAGCGCAACGGATCGAGCACGCGCACCGTGTGGCCCCGGCTGCGCGCGGCCTCCACCAGGCGGCGGGTGGAGTACAGCTTGCTGTTGCGCGAAAGGATGGCGAGTTTCATCGGGGCCGGGCCGTGCGGAAGCGCGAAGCATAGCGTGTGCGCGATGACGATGCCCGGCGGTCGGGCACGAATGAGAGGACGCTGGTTTGGCCCTTGCCCTCGGTCCGCTCTCAGCGCTGCCAAGGCCGGAATGGGCCTCCCTGTCGCGCCTTGCGCGCCCCCCTCTACTGCTCTTCCGGAGCGCACCTTCACTGCACACAACGGTGAGGACGCGTCAGTGCTAATGCCCCATCGACACGCCGCTTTCTCATTGCCTTCACTAGGCTGAGTTTCCTGCACGAACTGAGAGGGGATGATGCGCCTTGGCATGATGGTCGGATGGCTGCTGGCACTATGTTGCGCTGCCAGCAGCGCGCTGGCCCACGCTCAGGCACCTGAGCTGACATTGACGCCGAAACAGCGTGCCTGGCTGCATGCGCATCCGGTCATCCGGGTCGGTGTTTATGACAACGATTGGTTGCCCTTTGAGAAAGTCGAAAACGCTCGGCTTTCCGGCTTCTCTCCGGAGACATTGCAGGCCGCAGCGACCGCACTTGGCGTGAGGCTGGAACCCAGGACCTATCCTAGCTGGGAGGCAGTGCTTGAGGCTGCCTGCGCAGGAGACATCGATGTGGTCATGGACGTACAGCTCACGTCCGCGCGTACCCGCTGCATGGTGTTCACGCAGAAATTTGCCGCGGCTCCCCTGGGCATGACGGCGCGCTCCAGTGATCGCCGGTCCATCACCAGCCTCGACCTGGTGGGTCTACGGATAGCAGTTGAAGATGATCAGGTCACAGCCGTCGGCGTCCGGGATCGCTATCCCCGCGCTCAGATCGTGCCTGCCAGCAGGACGCTGGCCGCCTTGAAGAGTGTGGCCCGTGAGGACGCCGACCTGTATATCGGCAACGCTTACGTCATACAGCACTTGACCAAGCAAAAATCGCTGAGCGGACTGACCCTGCTGCAGCCCCCCGACATTCCCCCCATGAATCTGTACTTTGGCGTCCCAAATGCCGCTCAGCCGTTGGCCGAAGCATTGGACGTGGCACTCAATTCGCTGCCAGAAGCGACGCGCGCTGCCCTGCGCGTGAAGTGGCTCACGCCCTTGGAATGGGCAGTCACCCCAGGCTTGAGATTCTCTCCTGAAGAGACCGAGGCCCTCGCTCAGCCAATAAGGTTGGGCGTTCCCCTGAATTGGGAACCCATCGCTTTTCGCGACAAACAGGGCAAACCGTCAGGGGTTGCCGGAGATTACCTGAAGCGATTCGTGGAAGCCGGTGCCAGGAATCTGCAGATCGTGGAATTCGAGGACGGCGAGGCGCTGCAGCGGGCAATGCGGGACAGGACGATAGATGCGGCACTGGCCGTCCCCATGACCAACGCGGCGGCAAGCGCGGGCTGGCGTTTCAGCGAGCCGTTCATCACCATTCCAAATGTCATCCTCACCCACGTTGGCGCACCCAGAGTCATTGACCTGCGCGATCTCAACCACCGCCGGGTCGTGCTGTCCGAGCCAGACAGGCTGGGACCGCTCATCAAGGCGCAAGCGCCTGATGTTCAACTCGTCACTGCAGCCGATGCGGCGACAGCCCTCAAGCTCCTGGACGGAGACGGTGCAGACGCCTATGTCGGCAATCTTGCTGTGGTGGATCCGTATCTCCGCGATGCGTACGCGGGGCGGCTGCAGATTGCTGCACCGGCGGGAACTGAGGACCGTTTGACGCTTGCGGCCTTTGGGAACAGCGCCGCCCTGGCCTCCGCGTTTGATCAGGTTGTCGGCAATGTGGCGGCAGGAGAACGGGAGCGCATACGAAACGATTGGCTGGGCGTTGGCGCCCAACCGGCGATCAATTGGCGGCGGATCATGCTGTGGACGTTGCCCGCCTTGTTGATTCTTCTGACTGGCAGCATTGTCCATACCGTTGGCCACATGCGGCTTCGACGCGAGGTGTCCCAGCGTCGCATTGCAGAGAATCGCCTGTCCCGGGTCACACGCAAGTTACCTGCCATCGTTTACCAGGTCCACCGCGCGCCGGATGGCACCTTCACTTTCCCCTATGTAGCAGGCGACGTCTTTTCACTTTTCGGCGTTGAGCTGTCAGACGTGCTTGAGGACGAGCGCGCGATGTTCGCTCGGGTCCATCCCGATGATCAACAGATGCTGGTCGAGGCGACAGAACTTGCGGCTGCCACAGGCACAGGGTTGTCATTCCAGTTCCGGGCGCTGTCGCCGGAAGGGTGGCGCTGGATTTACTCCAAGGGCGAGCTTATGGAAAGGACGGAAACCGGCACGGAGTGGAGCGGCTACTGGGTGGACGTGACCGAGTCGCACGAAGCGTCGATTGCGCTGGAAGACGCTATTGCAGTCGCAGAAAAAGCCGGCAAAGCGAAGGACGAGTTCCTGGCTACGATGAGCCACGAAATCCGCACGCCGATGAGTAGCGTCGCCGGCATGCTCGAAGTTCTTGGCCACACCGGCCTCGACCAGGAACAGAGTGCGATCCTCGCCAAGATCAATCGATCCTCGGCCGTATTGCGCCAATTGCTCAATGACACCCTGGACATGTCGAAGATCGAGGCAGGCGCGCTGACACTGGAATGGACCGCCGTTGATCTTGCCAATTCAGTGGACACGGTGCACGCGATGCTTGCCCCACAAGCCGCCGCCAAGGGGCTTGTCCTGTCGGCAACGCTCGCCCCTGCCGTCGCCAGCCGCGTGCTGGCCGATGAACTTCGACTGCAACAGATACTGATGAATCTCACCAGCAACGCCATCAAGTTCACCGCGCACGGTGAAGTGTCCATACGCGTCGACGTCGTGGCCGACGCGGTGGGTGAGCAACGCTTGGCCTTTTCTGTCACCGACTCTGGCATCGGCATCCCTGCCGACCAGCTGGAGCGCATCTTCGAGCCTTTCACCCAGGCAGACCTTTCAACCGCGCGAAAGTATGGCGGCACGGGTCTGGGCCTCAGCATCAGTCGTCGCTTGGCCGATCTGATGGGAGGCGAGCTGGAACTGAAGAGCACGCCAGGCCTGGGAACCTGCGCCGTTCTTTCCTTGCGCCTCGCCGTGTTGCCACCAGAACCGGCCACTGCTGGAGAGGTCGCACCGTCAGGCACTGGGCCAATACCCTTGTTGCCTGCCCCGCCACCGGGACGCAGATGGCGCGTTCTGGTAGCAGAAGACGATGCCACCAGCAGGGAGATCATCCAGTGGCGGATGGGGCAACTGGGCGTGGAATGCGTCGCCGTGGAGGACGGCGCACAGGCGCTCGCAGCGGTGCGCGACGGGCGGTTCGATCTCCTGGTGACGGATTGCCAGATGCCCGTGATGGACGGCTACACGCTGGCCCGGGAAATCCGAGCGTCGGAAGGATCAGCACGCGATCTGCCCATCATCGCGCTGACCGCGAGTATCTTCCCTGACGAGACCGCGCTGGGCGCGTCTGCTGGCATTGAAGAGCTGTTGCCCAAATCCGCGTCGCTCAACGAACTGGGGGATGCCGTCGCGCGTGCCCTGCGGAGTCGAACCGACGTAACACACCCGCTGCAGGGCGAGCCGTAGCCGGGCGTCTGCAAGGAACTGAGCCTTGTAGACAGCGCCCGGCGTTCGCTGGACCAGTACGACATCGAACATTGCGGCCAACCTGGCCAAGGCAGGTCGCTGCCCGCTGAGCCGCAGTGCTGCAGGCAGTTGGCGCGTTAAAAGCAACGGCATCAGGAGGACGTGTCGCTCCTTGAAATCGGCGCGACAGCATGCAACCTCCAAGCAATACGACTGAGGTGTGAACGTCGCGTGCACACCAGCGCAGCGAATGCTGGGCATGGCTCTCAATCACTTGCGGACTGATTTGGAACAGTGGAGCGGGTGAAGGGAATCGAACCCTCGTCAGTAGCTTGGGAAGCTACAGCTCTACCATTGAGCTACACCCGCATCGCGGAGCACAGTTTAGGCGGCGGGGTGGCATGAGCGCAATGCGCGCATGCGGTCACCTGACTGGTAGAGCCGACTTCAGTCGGCTGCACCGGCGCGTCAGAAATCCGGTCGGTGGAAGAAGCCGACTGAAGTCGGCTCTACCCATGTCCATGGTGGCCCGGAATGACGGCCAGCGGCTGTCATTCCGGGTGAGGGTCAGAACGCGCCGCTGAAGCTGGCGAAGATCGAGGTGTCCATCGCCTTCTTCTGCATCGTGGTCGCACTCAGGCCGATGTTGCTCTGCAGGCCGAACAGTTCCATGCGCGCACCCAGGATGGCGGTGGCATAGTCCTTGTCGAACTTCAGGCCCGGCACGCGGTAGCTGCCCACGCCCGGCAGGCTCTGCAGGAAGGCGCTGCCTTCCTGGCGGTCTTCGAACTCATGGTCGTAGGTGACCTGCACGTACGGCTTGATGCTGCCGCCGTCCAGGCGTGCCTGCCAGCCGAGGCGGCCGACGGTGGAATCAGCGTCCTGGTCGCTGTAGCCAAGTGCGGTGCTGCTCGGATTGCTTTCCAGGTAGCCGTCCAGCTTGACCTTCTGCCAGATCACTGCGGCCACCGGACCGTGGCGGAAGCTGCCTTCCTGGCCGAACTCGTAGCCGGCGTTCAGTGCCGCGGTCAGGTTGCTGCCTTCCGGCGAGCCTTTGTGTTCGCGGGTGGCCGGGCCAAGGTGCACCTTGCGGGTGACGTCGTAGTCCAGCCAGCTGTAGCTGACCTGGCCGTTCACCCAGGCGCGTTCGCCATACCAGCCGGCGAACAGGCCCACGGTGGTGTCGGACTGGGTGAAGTCGCCCTGGCTGTTGCCGAAATCGGCATCCATGCGGCCATAGCCGGCGAAGCCGCCGACGACCATGCCATCACGCGCCCAGTCGATGCCGAACAGGCCGGCCGGGGCCAGGCCGTCGTACAGGTCGGCGTGGTCGTACCGCTGCATGTCGCCACGCACGCCACCCCACCACGACAGGCCATCGGCCGGGGCGCCGCCCAGGTGCAGGCTGACCTGGTCAGCGCGCGAGCGACCCACCGTCTGTGCCGAATGCGTCAGCACCTGCTGCAGGCGCGGGGCTTCCAGCACCGAAACGGCGTACTGGCCGAGCATCTGGTGGGTGGCTGCGGAGGGATGTACGCCATCGGCGAATACATAGGCGTTGGCGGCATCGGGGGCGACCAGGCTGGTCGGGTTGCAGGTCACCGACGAGGCCGAGGTGCAGGCCATGTCGGTGACGTTGCGGAAGCCGTAGGCGGTCGGACTGGCGACGATCTCGCGCAGGATGGTGAAGGTGTCCAGCGGGATGAACTCGATGCCGGCCTGGGTCAGGCCGCCATACAACGCATTGTTGTAGGCCGTTCCCACGGCGGTGTACTGCGCCATGGCTGCCGGGCCACCGGCGCGGGCCATCGGGGTCAGGCCGATGTCCGGCAGGTTCGGCACCAGCACGTACTTGGCGCCAGCGGCCTGCAGGCTGCCGACGATGCCGATCTGGTTGGTCACCGCCGCCCCGATCACCGCCGGCGCCTGGGCCGGGTTGGTGATGCCGAACAGATCGTTGGGACCGCCCCACACGGTGTACAAAGCGTTGCCATCAGCCTTGCCGCCATTGGCCGCCAGGTAACGGGCCGCCTGGGTCTTCAGCGACGGCGTCGGGCCGAGCGCGCCGACCAGGTCGGTGGCTACGGTGGCACCACCGGCGGCATAGTTGTCACCGCTCTGGCCGTTGCCGTTCGGGGTGGCATTGGTGCCGTAGTAGTCGGCTACGTGCTCGGCCCATACCCAGGCCGGGTTGGTGGTGAACTTGCCGGTCACCGGCTGCACCGAAGGCGGCAGCAGCGGACGGAAGTAGCCGCTGTCGGTCAGGCTGTCGCCAAAGAACACCGTGCGGTTGAAGGCCGGATCGGCGGCCATCGCCGGCAACGCGGCAAGCGCGAGCGCCGCAGCGATCAGGGTGCGGACGGGACGTTTGCTGGACAACATGGGGAACTCCTGTGGGATCAAGCGCCGGCAATACGCCAGCGCACGGTGCAATGGTTTCATCAGCGCAGGCAAAGTCACGCTGCGCCGCGGCATGCATTGTCGCCTGGAGTCCCTTGAACACAACACTTGAGCGCTGGATGACAGATTGAACCTGCCTGCCATGGCCGTATCAGCGACAATAGCGACATGAACATCCAGCTCAATGGCCAATCCCGCACCCTGCCCCCCGGCGCCACCGTCCACGACCTGCTGCAGCACGAGCAGCTGCTTGAACGTCGCGTCGCGGTGGAAGTGAACAGCGAGATCATCACCCGCAGCCTGCATGCCACCCATGTGCTGGCCGACGGCGATGTGGTGGAGATCGTGCACGCGCTGGGCGGTGGTTGACGCTTGCCTTCGGTAGCGCCAAGCCATGCTCGGCGAGCGCAGCGGCAGGCTGAAGCGTGACGACCAACGCTCGCTACCCCCAAAACAGAAGCAGACGGCCAGCGGCCGTCACTACCGGGCGCGTCAACGCCCGCGTGCGGCGAGCCCCGGCGCCGGTTACCCCATGCGATAATCGCGTCATGAACCATCACGCCCCCTCTGATTCGCTGGTCATCGCCGGCAAGACCTACGCCTCGCGCCTGCTCACCGGCACCGGCAAGTTCAAGGATCTGGAAGAAACCCGCGCGGCCACCGAAGCTGCGGGCGCGCAGATCGTCACCGTCGCCATCCGCCGCACCAACATCGGCCAGAACCCGGGCGAACCGAACCTGCTGGACGTGCTGCCGCCGGACCGCTTCACCATCCTGCCCAACACCGCCGGCTGCTATACCGCCGAAGACGCGGTGCGCACCTGCCGGCTGGCGCGTGAGCTGCTCGATGGCCACAACCTGACCAAGCTGGAAGTGCTCGGCGACCAGAAGTCGCTGTATCCGGACGTGGTCGCCACGCTGAAGGCTGCCGAGATGCTGGTGAAAGACGGCTTCGAGGTGATGGTCTACACCTCCGACGACCCGATCCTGGCCAAGCGCCTGGAAGAGATCGGCTGCGCGGCGGTGATGCCGCTGGCCGCGCCGATCGGATCCGGGCTGGGCATCCAGAACAAGTACAACCTGCTGCAGATCATCGAAGACGCCAAGGTGCCGATCATCGTGGACGCCGGCGTGGGTACGGCCTCCGATGCGGCCATCGCGATGGAGCTGGGCTGCGATGGCGTGCTGATGAATACCGCCATTGCCGGCGCGCGCCACCCGGTGCTGATGGCCAGCGCGATGCGCAAGGCAGTCGAAGCCGGCCGTGAAGCCTTCCTGGCCGGCCGCATCCCGCGCAAGCGCTATGCCAGCGCCTCTTCCCCCATTGATGGATTGATCGGCTGATGACCGACCCGTTTTCCAGTACCGGCTCCAAGGCCCCCGCCAAGCCGTTCACCGTCCACGAAGGACGCCGCGAGATCCGCAGCTTCGTGCTCCGCCAGGGCCGCTTCACCGCGGCGCAGCAGCGTGCATTCGATGAGCGCTGGCCGCGTTTCGGCCTGGATTTCAACGGTGAAGTGCGTGATCTTGCCGCAACCTTCGGCCGCGATGCGCACAAGGTGATGGAGATCGGCTTCGGCAATGGCGTGGCACTGCGCTTCGCTGCCCAGCAGGATCCCAGCCGCGATTACATCGGCATCGAAGTCCACGCCCCCGGTGTGGGCAGGCTGCTGAACGCGCTGGCCGATGACGATGTCGACAACGTGCGGCTGTACCACCACGACGCGGTGGAAGTGCTGGAAAAGGAAATCGCCGACGGTGCGCTGGACGAAGTGCGCATCTATTTCCCGGACCCGTGGCACAAGAAGCGCCACAACAAGCGCCGCCTGCTGCAGCCGGCGTTCGCCGAACTGCTGGTGCGCAAGCTGCGCCCCGGTGGTCGCCTGCACTGCGCCACCGATTGGGAAGACTACGCCGAGCAGATGTGGGACGTGCTCGACGCCACCGCCGGGCTGGTCAACCGTGCCGGGCCACGCGGCCAGGTACCGCGTCCGGAATGGCGGCCGCAGACCCATTTCGAGACCCGCGGCCAGAAACTCGGCCATGGCGTCTGGGACCTGTTGTACGACCGCACCTGACCCCCTGACACCGACCGGATCGCGCCCCCCATGGAAACCGCGCTGACGCTGACCACTGATATGAAGCTCGTCCTCGGGCTGGTCGGTTTCACGATGGCGATGTTCCTGTTCGAGCGCATCCGCGCCGACGTGGTCGCGCTGGTGGTGCTGGTGGTGCTGGGCGTCACCGGCCTGATCGCGCCGGAAGAAATCTTCGGTGGTTTCTCGGGTAACGCGGTGATGAGCATCATCGCCACCACCATCCTGGGCGCGGGCCTGGACCGCACCGGCGCGCTGAACCGGCTGGCCGCCTGGCTGCTGCGACGCGGCCACGGGGTGGAACAACGGCTGCTGATCATGACCACCGCGATCGCCGGCTTGAACTCCTCGTTCATGCAGAACCCTTCGGTGATGGCGCTGTACCTGCCGGTGGCCTCGCGGCTGGCCGCGCGCACCGGACTGACCCTGCAGCGCCTGCTGCTGCCGATCGCCGCGGCCATCGTGATGGGCGGTGCGCTGACCATGGTCGGCAACTCGCCGCTGATCCTGCTCAACGATCTGCTGGCTTCGGCCAACAACAACCTGCCTTCGGGCCTGGCCACCATCGAACCGCTGCGGATGTTCGCCCCGCTGCCGATCGGCGTGGCCCTGCTGGTTGCCGCATTGCTGTACTTCCACTTCTATGGCGACCGCAAGCTGGTGGAAGAGGAAACGCTGGCCAATGACGGGGTGACCCCGGCGCGTACGGAGAGCTATTTCGCCAAGACCTACGGCATCGAGGGCGATGTCTTCGAACTGGTGGTCACCGCCGAAAGCCCGATGGTCGGCATGACCCTGGGCGAGGCCGAAACCCTGCACGATGCGCCGCTGCTGCTGGCGCTCAAGACCGGCAACGACACCCGCCTGGCGCCGCCGGCGGAGATGCGCATCTGGGTGGGCAGCGTGATCGGGGTGATGGGGTCGCGCCAGCTGGTCAGCGATTTCGCGCAGAACCAGTTCCTGCGCATGTCTTCGCGGCTCAAGCACTTGGGCGACCTGTTCAATCCCAGCCGTGCCGGTATTTCCGAAGCGGTGGTGCCGCCGACGTCGGACGTGATCGGCAAGAGTGCGGCCGAACTGCGCCTGCGCAAGGAGCGCGGCCTGAGCCTGCTGGCGATCAACCGCGACAAGCAGGTGATCCGCGAGGACGTGCGCGATGTGCAGCTGCGCGCCGGTGACATGCTGGTCTTCCACAGCATCTGGACCGACCTGGCGCAGGCCGCGCGCGGGCGCGAGTTCGTCATCGTCACCGACTACCCGAAGGGCGAACAGCGCCCGCACAAGTTCAAGATCGCGATGAGCATCTTCGCGCTGACCATCCTGATCGCGCTGACCTCCAAGCTGCCGGTGGCACTGACCCTGATGACCGGCGTGGCCGGCATGCTGCTGACCGGCGTGCTGCGCATGGACGAGGCCTACGCGTCGATCAACTGGAAGACCGTCTTCATGATGGCCGGGCTGATTCCGCTTGGCTGGGCGATGGATTCCAGTGGCGCGGCCGCCTGGGTGGCCGGGCACACCATCGATCGACTGCCCGAAGGCATTCCGCTATGGGTGCTGGAAGTGGCGCTGGCATTGCTGACCACGGCGTTTTCGCTGGTGATCAGCCACGTGGGGGCGACCATCGTGATGGTGCCGATCGCGGTCAACCTGGCGTTGGCCGCCGGCGGCAATCCCACCGCATTCGCCTTGATCGTGGCACTGTCAGCGTCCAACAACCTGATGACCGCCTCCAATCCGGTGATTTCGATGATCACCGGCCCGGCCAATTACACCCCGCGCGAGCTGTGGCGGGTCGGCGCACCGTTGTCGCTGGTCTATACGATGGTGGTGGTTGCGATGATCAACATCATGTTCTGAGGCGGCGGTGCTGACGGCCTGCCTTGGTGGGTGACCACCATTGGTCGTCACGCTGTCGCGATCCGGTAGCGACGGCCGCTGGCCGTCATTCGCCGCGCTCAATCGGCCAGGAACACTTGTCCATCACGCACCTGCAGCGGCACCGCACGCAGCCGATCACCCTTGCACGGTCCGGCCACGCATTCACCACTGTCCAGTGCGAACGAGGCGCCATGCGCGGCGCAGACCAGATGGCCTTCACGGCTTTTCAGGAACTGCCCCGGCGCCCAATCCAGCCGTCGGCCGGCGTGCGGGCAGATGTTGAGGAAGCCGCGCACGCTGTCACCGTCACGATGGATCACCAGCGATTCGGCGTCACCTTCAATCAGCACCTCGGTCTCGGCGAAGCCGCCGTCGGCAACGGTTTCGAGGGCGATCAACGGCTGGTCGGTCATTGCTGACTCTGCTTTAGGAAGAACGCCGATTGTCGCACGCCTGTGTTTTTGGCTGGATAGCACATGAACGCAAGTCCTTGATCTGCAATGAACAGCCCTGCGGATTAACGTTTTTTTCACTCAGTGGAAGAGTCCCGCCCCGATACTGGTTGCTCGCTGTTTTCAGCCTGGTGAGTTACCGATGATCAACCGCACCTTCCAGTTCGGCCAGTTCCGCACCCTGTTTGCGCCGCGCAAGCCGCGTCATCCGTTGGTGCGCGTAGCGGTGGGTCTGCTTGGCGTCGCCATCCTGGGCGTGATGGTGTTCGTTGGTGTGTTCGTGGGTGCGGCGATGATCATGGCCGGCCTGGCCTGGAAGCTGCTGGCACAGCGCAAGACGCCCGCACGGGCGGCTGACGCCAACGTGGTGGAAGGCGAGTACCGCGTAGTGCGCAAGCCGGCGTTGCCGACGCACTGATCCGCTGGGTGGTCGGTGGTGGGTGACGACCGTTGGTCGTCACGGCTGATTACCGCTGCGCTCGCCGAGCATGGCGCAGCGCTACACTGCGACGACCTGATCGTTAGGACGTGCGCATGACCGATGTAATTCCTGCCCAGCCCATCCCCCGCATCCCGGTAGTGGGCGGCGGCACCTTTCCGGTGCACCGCATCTACTGCGTGGGCCGCAATTTCGCCGACCACGCCAAGGAAATGGGCGCGGCAGTGCCGGACGCAGCGGCACGCGGCAAGCCGATGTTCTTCAGCAAACCGGCCGATGCCATCGTGGTCGGCCACGACGATGTGATCCCCTACCCGCCTTCCACCACTGACCTGCACCACGAGGTGGAACTGGTGGTGGCCATCGGCGTGGATGCGCCCGAAGGCGTGCTGCGGGTCGAACAGGCACTGTCGCTGGTGTACGGCTATGCCGTCGGCCTGGACCTGACCCGCCGCGACCTGCAGGCCGCAGCCAAGCAGAAGGGCCATCCGTGGGATACGGCGAAAGGCTTCGATGCCTCCGCACCGATCAGCGAGATCGTGCACGCCGGTGAAGTGGGTGACCTGGCCGCACTCAACCTGTCGTTGGAAATCAATGGCGAGGTGCGCCAGCAATCGCTGCTGGACCAGATGATCTGGACCGTGCCGGAGATCCTGCACGAGCTGTCCCAGCTGTGGCAGCTGCGCGCCGGCGATCTGGTGTTCATGGGCACCCCGGCCGGCGTGGCCGCTTTGCAGCCGGGCGACCGTTTCAGTGCACGCCTGGAGAACGTCGGCGAGCGCCACGGCGTCATCGCGGGCTGACGTCGGCTGGGTTAGCCTTCAACGCGAACACCCCACTTTTTTCAGGAGATCTCAATGGGATTCATCACTGAGTTCAAGGAATTCGCCACGCGTGGCAACGTCATCGACCTGGCCGTCGGTGTAGTCATCGGCGCGGCCTTCGGCAAGATCGTCACCGCGCTGGTGGAGAAAATCATCATGCCGCCGCTGGGGTGGATGATCGGCCAGGTGGATTTTTCCGACCTGGTCTGGACACTGGCACCGGCACGCATCGCCGCCGATGGCGCGGAGATCCCGGCCGTGGTGATCGGCTACGGTGATTTCATCAATACCATCATCCAGTTCGTGATCGTGGCCTTCGCGATCTTCCTGGTGATCAAGGGCATCAATCGCCTGTCGAAGAAGAAAGAAGCCGCGCCGAAAGGCCCGAGCGAAGAAGTGCTGCTGCTGCGCGAAATCCGCGACAAGCTGTCCGGCCCGCAGGCCTGAGCGGCTACCCGGTGCGACACCGGGGTCAGGTTCCTTTGCGCGACAGAGGAACCTGACCCCCTCTGCAGGTCCCCCTTTGCGCCTTCTGTCCGGTTCTGCTCATTTCCGATGGACATGACCTAGGGCCCATGCACCCGGCAACCACGCTGCTAAGCTCAGACGCTTATGCCCTCTGCCGGAGTCCTCTCCATGCGCCGCCGCGTTCTTGCCATCGCCTCTTCCCTTGCCCTGCTGGCCTCACCGGCGTTCGCTGCGCCACGCACCACTACCCTGCCCCCGGCGTCGCTGGACGCCGCAGCCCAGCTGCGCGAACAGGCATTGGCCGACGACACCGGCTGGAAGGTGGTGGAATCGCTCACGACGGAAGTCGGTCCCCGCATCGCGGGCAGTGAGGCCGATGCCCGTGCCGTGGCCTGGGCCGAAGCACGCTTCAAGGCACTGGGTTTCGACAAGGTCTGGAAGGAACCGGTGACCTTCCCCAAGTGGGAACGCCGTAGCGAACACGCCGCCGTGGTCGGCGCGCATGCGCAGCCGCTGGCGATCACCGCACTGGGCGGCAGCCCCGGCGGAAAGGTGCAGGCCGAAGTGGTGCGCTTTGCCGACCTGGCCGCGCTGCAGGCCGCACCGGCCGGTTCGTTGCAGGGCAAGATCGCCTTCGTCGATTACCAGATGCTGCCGTTCCGCGATGGCCGCGACTATGGCCGCGGCGGCGCGATCCGCAGCAAGGGACCCTCCGAGGCCATCCGCAAGGGCGCCGTTGGGTTCCTGATGCGTTCGGCCGGCACCGATTCCCACCGCGTCCCGCATACCGGCATCACCCGCTATGACGACGGGCTGACTCCGGTGCCGTCGGCCGCCCTGTCCGTGCCCGATGCCGACCAGCTGGCGCGCCTGGTCGCGCGCGGCGGCACCACCGTGAGCCTGGCGCTGGATTGCGGGTGGGATGGCACGGCGACGTCCTACAACGTGATCGGCGAGATCACCGGGCGCACGTTGCCCAAGGAAGTCGTGGTGATCGGCGGCCACCTGGATTCCTGGGATCTGGGCACCGGCGCCATCGACGATGCGGCCGGCGTGGGCATCACCATGGCGGCGGGGCACCTGATCGGGCAGTTGAAGCAGGCACCCAAGCGCAGCATCCGGGTGGTCGCCTTCGCCAACGAGGAACAGGGTCTGTACGGCGGCAAAGCCTATGCCGAAGCACATGCCAAAGACATCGTGCTGCACCAGTTGGCGGCCGAAAGCGACTTCGGCGCCGGCCGCATCTACGCCTTCAATACCGGATCGCCGAACCCGGAAGGATCGCGCGAGGCGACCCGCCAGATCGCCGAGGTACTCAAGCCGCTGGGCATCGAGTACGTGCCCGACAAGGGCGGCCCGGGCCCGGACATCGGCCCGCTCGCTGCCAAGGGTGGCGCGTGGGCATGGCTGGCGCAGGATGGGACGGACTACTTCAACCTGCATCACACCGCCGACGACACGCTGGACAAGATCGACCCGAAGGCGCTGGCGCAGAACGTGGCTGCCTATACCGTGTTCGCCTACCTGGCCGCCGATGCCGATGGCAGCTTCGGCAGCGAGGCCAAGGCGACCGTACCCCCGGGCGAATAAGCGAGACGGACCGCGGACCACTGCGCCCGGGCCGAACCCCGGGCGCACGATGCCTAGCGCATGCCTGAGGTGATGCGCTGCCACAAGCCGGCCCCCTTGATGCCCAACCGATCAGGATCGAATACCGGGTCGATGCCCGCCTTGCGGCTGTTTTCATAGTCGCGCAGTGCAGCCAGTGCAGGCTTGTGCAGCAGCAGGATGGCGATGATGTTGAGCCAGCTCATCATGCCCACGCCGATGTCGCCCAGGGTCCAGGCAAGCGTTGCGCTGTTGATGGCCGAGTAAGCGGCCAGCGCCAGGAACAGCGCGCGGAAGGCGTTGACGACCCACCCCGATGGTTTGTCGCGGCACAGGTAGCTGACGTTGGTATCGCCCATGTAGTACAGCGCCAGGATCGTGGTGAAGGCAAAGGGCAGGATCGCCAGCGCTACGAACGATTTGCCGAATCCCGGCAACGCCGACTCCACCGCGTGCTGTACGAAGCGCGGCCCCGCTTCCATGCCCGGCAGGTTGTCCAGCAGCATCCGGGCCTGGTCGGGTACGCCGTTCACCGCCGGATCGTAGACGTTGTACATGCCGGTGGACAGGATCAGGAACGCCGTGGCGCTGCACACCACCATGGTATCGATGTAGACCGAGAACGCCTGCACCAGGCCCTGCTTGACCGGATGGGAGACCTCGGCCGCTGCCGCCGGGTGGGCGCCACTGCCCATGCCGGCTTCGGTGGACAGCACGCCACGGCGCACGCCCCACTGGATCGCCACGCCGATCATGGCGCCGAAGGTGGCATCCACGCCGAAGGCACTGCGGATGATCAGCGAAAGTACTTCCGGAACACGCTCGTAGCTGAGCAGCATCACCACCAGCGCCACCAGCAGGTAGGCGGTGGCCATCAGTGGCACGATCCACTGGGTGACCGCGGCGATGCGGCGCACCCCGCCAAAGATGATCAGTGCCAGAAGCAGTACCACGGCCCCTGCGCTGGCCTGCACGGGGAGGCCCCAGGCCTCCTGCAATGCACTGCTGATCGCATTGGACTGGGTGCCGGCCAGCATCGCCGAGGCGGCGACCGTGCACAGCGCGAAGATCACCGCGTACCAACGCTGCCCCAGGCCCTTTTCCATGTAGTACGCCGGGCCGCCGCGGTACTGGCCGCGTGCGTCGCGTTGCTTGTAGATCTGGGCGAGCGTGGATTCGACGAACGCGCTGGATGCGCCGAAGAATGCCACCACCCACATCCAGAAAATGGCGCCAGGCCCGCCAAAGGCAATGGCCATCGCGACACCGGCAATGTTGCCCACCCCGACCCGGCTGGACAGCGAGATGTTCAGCGCCTGGAACGGGGACAGGCCTGATTCCGACGCGCGGTGCTTGAACATCAGCCGCAGCATTTCCGGCAACGCACGCAGCTGGATGAAGCGCGTGCGGATACTGAAGTACAGGCCACCCAGCAGGCACAGCGCGACCAGGTACGGACTCCAGACGATAGCGACGACAGCGCCAACGATCGACTCAATGTTCACGACTCAACTCCATGAGGCAGAGGGGGTGGTGTCCACACTGCCCAGCGCAGGAAGCGCCAACAATCAGGAAAGCTGTGAAATTCGCGCCGAAGGAGGGACGCCCCCGTGGTGGGCATTGGCGCGGTCGAAGCGGTCGGGATCTATCCTTCGCCGCAGAGCGGCAGCGACGTGGCCTGCGTGCAGGTGCTGCTGACGCCGCGGCCGACGAGGGCTGACACGGGCAGGCGAAAAAGAACCCGGCCGTGAAGTCGGCCGGGCTGCCGCAGCGACCCATCCCACGCGACGGGCGGCATCCAGCGGATGCACCGGCCAACAACACCGCAGAGACAATGCGATGCCGCGCCTACAGCGTGCTATCTGCTGCGGCCGCCGGCCATGGGATGAAAGACAAGCGCAGGGTCAGGCAATACGGGAACGCGACCACTGGGCCAGCAACACGGCCGTTGCCGACGCCACATTGAGGCTTTCCACCGCCCCGCTGCCGGGAATCGAGACCTGCAGGTCGCACGCCGCGGCCAGGGCCCGGTCCATGCCTTCGGCTTCGGCGCCCATCACGTAGACCAGTCGCTGCGGCAGGTCGGCAGCGAACACGTTGCTGCCCCCTTCGACCAGGGTAGCCGCGAGGCTGAAGCCGGCCTGGCGCAGCTGCGCCATCGCCTCGGCGGTGGCCGGCAACTGCACCAGCGGCACCGCTTCGGCACCGCCTTCAGCCACGCGTGCGGCAGCGCCGGAAATGCCCAGCGTGCTGCCTTCGGCCAGCAGCAGCCCACCGACGCCGAAATGCGCGGCCGAGCGCAGGATCGCGCCCAGGTTGTGCGGGTTGCCCACGCCGTCCAGCCACAGCGCCAGCACCGGGCCTTCGGGCAACTGCTGCAACCACTGCGACAGCTCCAGCACCGGTGCGCGCTGCACATCGGCCACCACGCCTTCGTGGTGGGTGGTGCCGGACAGCTTGTTCAGGTCCCCGTCTTCCACCACGCGATAGCCGATCCGGTTGGCCACGCACCACTTCAGCAGCGGCTGCATGCGCGGGATCAGGCCTTCCAGCAGGTAGATCTTGCGAACTGCCTGCGGGCGCTGGTTGAAGGCGGCCAGCACGGCATTGACGCCGAACAGGCGCAGTTCGTCGCCATTGCCGCGCGCTGCCGGCGTTGCCGGCGCATCAGCGCGCGGCAGCGGGGTGGCGCGCGGCGGACGCGCGGACGGACGACGGTTGTTCCAGGGGTTGTTCACTTACGCTGCTTCCTGTTTCTTCTGCCAGAAATCGGCATTCTTGATGCCCAGTGCGACAGGGTCGAAGGTCGGGTCAAGGCCCAGCTTCTTCTGCCGCTCATAATCACGCAGGGCAATCATCGCAGGCTTCTGCACGATGAGGATCGCCACGATGTTCAGCCAGGCCATCAGGCCGACGCCGATATCGCCCAGCGCCCAGGCCAGCTGTGCGTTGTGCACGGCACCGAAGATCACCATGCCGATGATGCCCAGCCGCAGCACCAGCACCGTCAGCGGACGCTTGGCGTTGTTGTTGAGGTAGGTCAGGTTGGTTTCGGCCATGTAGTAATAGGCCATGATCGTGGTGAAGGCGAAGAAGAAGATCGCCACCGCAACGAACGCCGCGCCAAACCCGGGGATGACGCTTTCCACGGCGGCCTGCGCGTAGCCGGCGCCTTCGGCGATGCCGGCAAGCCCCTGGAAGATGGGCGCTGCACCGGCTTCCGGCGAGTACACGTTGTAGGTGCCGGCCGCCAGGATCAGGAAGGCGGTGGAGGTGCACACCATCATGGTGTCGAAGTAGACCGCGAAGGCCTGCACGTAGCCCTGCTTGGCCGGATGGGAAACCTCCGAGGCGGCTGCGGCGTGCGGTGCCGTGCCCTGGCCTGCTTCATTGGCGTAGATGCCGCGCTTGACGCCCCACTCCACCGCCAGGCCCATCATCGCGCCGAACGCGGCATGGGTTCCGAACGCGCTGTCGAAGATGATGCCGAACATTTCCGGCACGCGCTCGGCATTGAGCACCATGATGGTGATGGCCATCAGAATGAAGCCGGCGGCCATGAACGGCACCACGATTTCAGCAAAGCTGGCGATGCGCTTGACGCCGCCGAAGATGACCACGCCCAGCAGCAGCGCGACCACCACGCCGATGCCGAGTTTCATCGCCTGCACCTGCTCCATGCCGAACACCTGGCCATCCAGCGGGCCGCACAGGGCGCCACCGCGGCAGGCGTTGACGATGCTGTCGGCGATGGCATTGGCCTGCACGCCGGGCATCAGGAAGCCGGCGGCGACGATCGTGGCCAGCGCGAAGGCCATCGCATACCACTTCAGGCCCATGGCCTTTTCGATGTAGTACGCCGGGCCGCCACGGTAGCGCCCTTCGGCGTCCTTGCTCTTGTAGATCTGCGCCAGCGTACATTCGATGTAGGACGTGGAGGCGCCCAGGAAGCCCATCACCCACATCCAGAAGATGGCGCCTGGGCCACCGAAGGCGATGGCGGTGGCGACGCCGGCGATGTTGCCGATGCCCATGCGGCCGGCCATCGACATGGCCAGTGCCTGGAACGAGGACACACCCGCATCGGACTTCTCGCCGGACACGGTAAGCCGGCACATTTCGAAGAACCCGCGGATCTGCATGAAACGGGTCCGGGCACTGAAATACAGGCCGGCGGCAAGGCACATGAAGATCAGCGCCTTGCTCCAGATGATGCTGTTGATGAAATGTACGGCTGCTTCCACGCGCTCTCTCCAGTCGGCGGAACAAGGGACGTCCCGTCGGCTGAAGGGAACCGGGTTGATTCTAGCTGGCGAATGGAACTCTTGGTGGGTGACGACCGTGGGTCGTCATGGCCCTGGTCCATCAGAAGCTGTGACGACCAACGGTCGTCACCCACCGGAGCCGGGGTTGTCACCCACCGGGGCAAGGTCGGGCATGACGGCCAGCGGCCGTCACTACCCGGTCAGGCGTGGCCGCCCACCGATGGGGTGTCCTTCTCCTGCTGCTCCAGCTCGCGCGCCACCGCTTCAGGCGAACGCGTGAATGGCGCCAGGCGGGCGTAGAACGCCGGCACCACGAACAGCGACAGGAAGGTGGACAGGGTCACACCGAAGATGATCACCACGCCGATGGTGCCACGGCTGGCCGAACCCGGCCCGCCGGCGACCACCAGCGGGATCGCACCGACCACCGTGGCGATGGAAGTCATCAGGATCGGGCGCAGGCGCACGCGCGCCGATTCGATGATCGCCTCGCGTACCGTGCGTCCCTCATCGCGCAGCTGGTTGGCGAACTCCACGATCAGGATCCCGTTCTTCGCTGCCAGGCCCACCAGCATCACGATGCCGATCTGGCTGAACAGGTTCACCGTGCCACCGCTCACCCACAACCCCACCAGCGCACCGAGCACGCCCAGCGGCACGGTCAGCATGATGGTCAGCGGATGGATGAAGCTTTCAAACTGCGCGGCCAGCACCAGATAGACCACCAGCAGGGCCATCGCGAAGGTCAGCAATACCGCCCCACCTGAACTCAGGTACTCGCGCGATTCGCCCTTCCAGCTGATCTGCGCATGCTGCGGCAGCTCCTCACGGGTGACCCCCTGGGCCCAGGCGATGGCTTCGCCGAGCGGATAGCCGGGCGCAAGGCCGGCACTGATGGTGATCGAGCGCAGGCGGTTGAACCGGTTCAGCGAACCGGCTTCAGCGACTTCGCTCAGCGTGACCAGGTTGGACAGCGGGACCAGCTCACCGGAGCTGGAGCGCACCCGGATGGCGGCCAGGTCGGCCGGCGTGGCGCGCCCGTCGCGGCCGGCCTGCACCAGCACGTCGTACTCTTCGCCGTTGTCGACGAAGGTGGTGACCCGGCGCGATCCCATCATGGTTTCCAGTGCCGAACCGATCGCCGTCACCGGTACGCCCAGGTCGGCCGCGCGCTGGCGGTCGATGTTCACCCGCATCTGCGGGCGGGTTTCCTTGTAATCCGAATCCACGCCGACCAGGCCGGGGTTGTCGGCCATGCGCAGCAGGATACGGTCGCGCCACTGGGCGATTTCTGCATATTCCGGCCCGCCCAGCACGATCTGGAACGGCTGGCCGCCGCTGCGCACCAGGCCACCGCCGACCTGCGTGCGCACGCGCACGCCGCGCACGGCATCAAGGTCCTTCTGCAGTGCATCGGCCACTTCCGGGGTGGAGGTGGAGCGTTCGCGCCATGGCTGCAGGAACACGCTGATGCGACCGGTGTGCATTTCCTCGCTGGACCCCCAGCCGCCCGGCACGCGTGGATTGGCGCGCACGATCGGGCGGTCTTCGCCCACATGCTTGGCAACGATCGCCTCCACTTCCTGTACCTGGCCAACCGTGTAGTCGAAGCCTGCACCTTCGGGGCCATCGATCATGATCTGGAACGAGCCGCGGTCTTCGGCGGGCGCCAGTTCGGACGGCAGGTGCTTGATCAGCAACCAGCTGGCAAACAGCGTGGCCGCCATCACCAGCAGGTAGATCCAGGTACGGTCCACGTGGCGGTCCAGCACGCGTCCGTAGCCGCCGGCGAGTTTTTCCAGGTTGCGGTTGATCACCCCGTACAGGCCACGCGGGGCCTGGCCGGTGTGCGGCTTGAGCAGCTTGGAGGCCATCATCGGGGTCAGCGTCAGCGCCACGAACGCGGACAACGCCACGGCGGCCGCCAGCGCCACCGCCAGTTCGCGGAACAATCGCCCGGTGTTGCCTTCCAGGAAACCGACCGGCAGGAACACTGCCACCAGTACGGCGGTGGTGGCGATCACCGCGAAGGCCACCTGCGCGGTGCCGCGCTTGGACGCCACCAGCGGCGGTTCGCCCAGGTCGATGCGGCGCTGCACGTTTTCCACCACCACGATCGCATCGTCCACCACCAGCCCGATGCACAGCACCAGTGCCAGCAGGGTCAGCAGGTTGATCGAGAAATCGAAGGCGTACAGCGCGATGAACGCCGCCACCAGGCACACCGGCACGGTGACCGCCGGGATCAGCGCGGCGCGGAAACTACCCAGGAACAGCCAGATCACCACCAGCACCAGCAGCATCGCTTCCACCAGCGTGGCGTAGACGCGGTCCACCGCCGCTTCGATGAAGGTGGTGTTGTCGAATGTCACCGCGATCTGCGTGCCCTGCGGCAGGGTTTCGGCGATGCGGTCGGCCTGCGCGCGGGCCAGCCGCGTCACGTCCAGTGCGTTGGCGGTGGAGGTCTTGACGATGCCCAGGCCCACGCCGGGTTCGCCGTTGCTGCGGTAATAGGCACGGCGTTCGGCCGAAGCCAGCTCGATCTTGGCCACGTCGCCCATGCGCACCACGTAGCCATCGCTGCCCTTGCCCAGCGGGATGGTCGCGAAGTCTTCCGGCTTCACGTAGTTGCGCTCCACACGCAGGGTGAAATCGCGGTCGGCCGACTCGATGCGGCCGGCCGGCAGTTCCACGTTTTCATTGCGCAGCGCGGTTTCCACATCGCCGGTGGTCAGCCCACGCGCGGCCAGTTGGTCGCGGTCCAGCCAGATCCGCATTGCATAGCGCTGGCGGCCGCCGATGCGCACCTGCGATACACCGTCCAGGCTGGCAAAGCGGTCCACGACGTAGCGTTCGGCGTAATCGCTGAGGGCCAGCGTGTCCATGTTGGACGAGGACAGGTTGAACCAGATGATGGCTTCGTCATCGCTGTTGGCCTTCTCGATCTCCGGCGCGCGCGCCTCGTCGGGCATGCGGTCAGCCACGCCGCTGACCGCGTCGCGCACATCGTTGGCAGCCGCTTCGATATCGCGGTTGCTGGTGAACTCCAGGCTGATCTGCGCGCGGCCGTTGGTGCTGCGCGCGTTGATCATGTCGATGCCTTCGATGCCCGACAGGGAATCTTCCAGCACCTGGGTGACCCGGCTTTCGATCACCGCCGCCGATGCGCCTGGATAGTCCACCGATACCGACACCACCGGTGGATCGATGGCCGGCAGTTCGCGCAGCGTCAGCCGGGTGAACGACATGATGCCGAGCACGATCAGCAGCAGGCTCATCACCACGGCGAAGACCGGCCGCTGGATGGAGATGTTGGAGAGTTTCATCCGCCGTTACCGGCCGGTGCGACGGGCGCGTCCGAGGCCGGCGCTGCCGGCGGTGGCGGCAGTTTTTCCGGCTCCGGTGCATCCACTGGCGGTACCGGCTGCGCATCGACCTTCAGGCCGGGACGCAGCTTGCCGGTGCCGTCCACGATGATGCGCTCGCCGGCCTTGATGCCCTGCTTGAGTTCCACCACGCCGGCGCGCCGCGATCCGATCACCACGTCGGCGCGCTCCACCGTGCTGTCTGCCTTCAGCCGGTAGACATAAGAGTCCCTGCCCACCTGCACCACGGCGATCTCCGGCACCACCAGCGCCTGCCGTTCCGGGCGGTAGATACGCACGTCCAGCAGCATGCCCGGACGCAGTGCGTGGTCGCCGTTGGCGAAGTCGGCACGCACGGTGACCGCTCGGGTGGACGGGTCGACGCGGGCATCGATGGTGGTTACTTCGCCTTCGAACGTACGCCCCGGCCAGGCCACGCTGGTGGCTTCGACCTTGTTGCCGTTGGCCAGCGAAGACAGCTCCGCCTCCGGCACCTGGAAGTCCACGTGCATGCGCTGGATGTCGTCCAGCGTGGCGATCGCCGTGGTCGGGGTCACCAGCGAGCCCGGGCTCACCTGGCGGATGCCCAGCACACCGGCGAACGGTGCACGCACGCTGCGATCACCGATCTCGGCCTGCATTTCCGCCACCCGCGCTTCGGCGGTATCGCGGATCGCCTTCTGGGTATCCAGGGTGGAACTGGCCACCAGTTGCTGCTGGGCCAGTTCACGCTGGCGCTTGTACAGCTGGTCGGCTTCGGCGAAGGTCGCCTGGGCCTGGGTCAGCGCCGCCTGCTGGGCCAGGCCGCGCAGGGTGACCAGCGGGGTGCCGGCAGCCACCTGCTGGCCACTTTCGAAGTGCACCTGCTCGATGATCTCGCTGACCTTGGCGGTGATGGTCACCGATTCACGTGCCTTGGCCGTGCCCAGTGCCTGCAACGTATCGCTCCACGCGGCCGATTCCACGACCTGCGCGGTGACCGGCACATCGGCGCCCTGGCGGCGCGCCGCCTGCGGTTCGCCCTTGCAGCCGGCCAGCAACACCAGGGCCAGGCCAACGGCCGTGCCCATTGCGATACGTCCCACCATGAATAGTCCCGTCCTCTGCATGACCGGCGAGTGTAGGGGGCGCCATGCGAAGACCGTATGTGCCAAGCGTTTACCGCAGCCCACGCAGCCGGCGATAGCGACCGGAACCCTTTCCGTGCAAGGGCTTGCGCCAGGGTGTCATCGTGTATCGGGATGTGTCGGGCTCGACGGTCGCGGCAGAGCGTGGCAGCGCCGACCCGCCCTCACCGGCAGCGTCGACCCAAGGTCGGCGAGCGCAGCGCCTCCCCCGATGGATCCGGTCAGGACGTAATGGTCTGGGTCAACGATTCCCACGTAGGCGGCAGCGGCCAGTTCGCGGCCTGGTTGCCATCCAGTACCCGGCGCAGATCGCGCGGGTCGATCTGCGGGGCGAGCACGTGCACCAGTTCCAGCGCGTAGTCGCGCAGGACGCGGTCACGCGGCAGCACCGCCCAGGCGATGCATTCGGCGATCGGCGCCGGCGCCACCCAGGCGCGCAGGTCGTGGTCGGCGGCACTGACCGCCATTTCAGCCAGCAGGCCCACGCCCACCCCGCTGCGCACGTAGGTCTTGATCAGGTCGGCATCCAGCGCGGTCAGCGCGATGTCCGGCTCCAGCCCGGATCCGGCAAAGGCCCGCTGCAGCGAAGAGGCCGCACGCGTGGACGATTCGTAGCTGATCAGCGGATGGGCGGCCAACGCGGCCAGGTCCGGGGCGCGGCCGGCGCGGTCCAGCGGGTGGCCCTTGGGCACCAGCACCAGACGGCGCCAGCGGTACAGCGGCACCGCGATCCCGGCACTCGGTTCGCCACCGGCGGTACTGATGATGGCGATGTCCGCATCGCCCTGGCTGAGCAGGTCCAGCGCGTCGCTTTCAGCGGCCTGCTGCAGGTGGACGCTCACCTGCGGATAGGCCTGCTTGATCCGTGCCACCGCCGGCGGCAGCACGAACCGTGCCTGCGTGTGGGTCGTGGTCAGCACCAGCTGGCCCTGGCTCTCGCGCCGCTGGTTGGCGGCGTAAGTGCGGATGTTGTTGGCTTCGGCGAGCACCGCGCGGGAGCGGCTGATCACTTCCACCCCGGCCGGAGTGACCGATTCCAGGCTGCGGCCGCGCCGCACGAACAGCAGGAAGCCCAGTTCATCCTCCAGCTGTTTGAGCTGCTTGGACAGTCCGGGTTGGGTGGCATGCACGCGCGAGGCGGCGAGCGTGATGTTCAGCTCGGCGTCGGCGATGGCGACCAGATAGCGGAGCTGGGTCAGCGTCATGGCAGGCGGCTCGGTAGGGAAAACCACTGTAGGTCAATTGCCCTCACCAACATATAACCAAACGTTGTTTATGAAAGGTATCTGGTCATTTCCTGCTGTCATATGGCAGCGCTACGGTCAGCCGGCCAAGGCGGTCACCAGCAGCGGTCGCCTTCCCTCTTGCCGCCGCGTCTGGCGCGGCCCCTCCCGGAGTGCCCTCATGGCCCTGTACGAGTCCATCCTCGATACCATCGGCAACACCCCCATCGTCAAGCTGCACCGACTGGCACCGGCGCACGTCACCCTGTACGCCAAGGTCGAAGCATTCAATCCGGGCGGGTCGGTCAAGGACCGGCTGGCGCTGGCGATCGTGCTCGACGCCGAGCAGCGCGGCCTGCTCAAGCCGGGCGATACGATCATCGAGGCCACCTCCGGCAACACCGGCGTGGCGCTTGCGATGGTGGCCGCTGCCCGCGGCTACAAGTTCGTCGCCACCATGGTGGAAACCTTCTCCATCGAGCGTCGCAAACTGATGCGCGCGTATGGTGCCAAGGTGATCCTGACCCCGGCCGCCGAGCGCGGCAGCGGCATGGTGCGCCGCGCAGCCGAACTGGCCCAGGAACACGGTTGGTTCCTGGCCAGCCAGTTCGCCAACCCGGCCAACCCGGCCTATCACCGCAACACTACCGCGCCGGAGATCCTGCGTGACTTCGCCGGCCGGCGCCTGGACTACTTCGTCAGCGGCTGGGGCACCGGTGGCACCCTGACCGGCGTGGGCGAGGTACTGAAGGTAGCCCGACCGGAGACCCGCATCATCGCCACCGAACCGGCCGGCGCGGCGCTGTTGAAGGGCGATGACTGGAAGCCGCACAAGATCCAGGGCTGGACGCCGGACTTCGTGCCGGACGTGCTCAACCGCAACGTGGTGGACGAACTGGTGACCGTGGAAGACGACCGCGCGATCAGCACCGCGCGCCGGCTGGCCGCCGAAGAAGGCCTGTTTGTCGGCATTTCCGCCGGCGCCACGCTCGCCAGCGCGCTGGATGTCGCCGAACGCGCCGAACCGGGCTCGGTGATCCTGGCAATGCTGCCGGACACCGGCGAACGCTACTTCTCCACGCCACTGTTCGCCGATGTGAACGAAGGGTCCGACGACGACTGGCTGGCCGGCCTGCCGTAAGGTCCCGGCCAGCAGAATGGGGTCAGGTTCCTTTCCTGCGGAAAGTAACCTGACCCCGTCTCCTGCCTCCCGGCGGCGGTGTTGTTTTCCCGTTCGCAGCGTGTGAGACGGTCATGACGCAGCCTGCATGTCGCCCCGGTTACGGTGGCACACGCAACGCGGGACGTTGCGCCGTTTCAACGACAGCCAGGAGAAGGAAGCATGAAGATCGAAGTTTGGCAGGGTGACATCACGACCCTGGCGGTGGATGCGATCGTCAATGCGGCCAACGAATCCCTGCTCGGTGGCGGCGGCGTGGACGGTGCCATCCACCGGGCAGCAGGTCCTGGATTGCTGCAGTCGTGCGAGCAGTTGCCGCAGCTGCGCCCCGGCGTGCGCTGCCCCACCGGCGAAGTGGTGGCCACCGACGCGCATGAACTGCCCGCGCGCTTCGTGCTGCACACGGTGGGCCCGGTCTGGCATGACGGCCAGCGCGATGAAAGCGCACTGCTGGCCAATTGCTACTGGAAATCACTGCAGCTGGCCGAGAAACTCGGCGCGCGCTCGATCGCCTTCCCGGCGATCAGCTGTGGCGTCTACGGTTATCCGCTGTACCGTGCGGCCGAGATCGCGGCCACGGAGACGCTGGCCTGGCAGCGCAGCCATCGTGAGCCGCGGCGGATCATCCTGGTGGCCTATAACACCGCCACGTTCAAGGCCTACCAGCAGGCGCTTTCGGCCGCCGGGCAGACCCTGGACGATGAGAGCGAGGCACCGCGCAGCAGTGATCGCGCCATTGCGGCGCAGTCGTTGATGCCGGCTTTCTGAAGGCGGTGACGACCCGAGGGTCGTCACCGTTGAAGCGTTATCAGTTGGCGTCCACATCGGCCGGTGCCGCAACCGCTACGTCGCTGTCCGCCGATGCGGCATCACGCACCGAAAGCGATTCGCCGCTCCCCGCGCTCACCCGCACCTGCACCACGGCCTGGCTTTCTTCCAGGCTGGCGACCAGCAGCTGGTAACGACCCGCCGGCAGGTTCGCCTGCAGGCGTGCATTGGTGCCATTGCCGCCGTCGTCGTCTTCCAGGTTGATGGTGCCGCCGGTCAGCCGCAGGGTGGTGTCTACCTGGTCGGACAGCGCATCGATGCGCACCGAGCCGGCCTGCGGCACGTTCAGCACGAAACGGCGCTCGCCGTCCTCGCGCGACAGCAGCGCCTGCACGTTGGCGCCGACGGCCAGGGTGGTGCCATCGGCGGCCACCACGTCCGCGGCCAGCGCGGTGTTCTTGACGTCCAGGCGGAACTGGCCACTGCCTTCGTCATCCAGCGCGCGCACGCCCAGCTTGTAGGTGCCGCTGTCCAGCATCAGGCTCAGGCGTGAGTTGGTGGAGCTGCCGCCGTCATCGTCTTCCTCTTCCACGTTGGCGCCCTTCAGGTCGAGCACGGTGTCGAACGCATTGGAGGTCAGGTTGATCTGATACAGGCCGGGTTTGTCGACCTGCAGGGTGTATTCCTGGCGCTGGCCGGCCAGCAGGTCGACGATCTGCCCCCCATTGGCGAGCGGCTTGCCGTCATACGGCACCACCTCGGTGGCCTGCAGGCGATACGGACCATAGGCATCGGCGTCGTCGCCATTGACAGCGATACGGTAACGGCCGGCTCCGTCGGCACGGAAAGTCACTTCCAGGCCGCTGTCTTCGGAGCGCTCGCCACGGGTCACCAGGGTGCCGTCGTCGCGGAACACCGATATCGCGCCGGACAGCGAACCGACCAGCTTCAGCGACACCGCCTGCTTGTCCTTCAGCTGCATCGAATAAAGCTGGTAGCGGCTGCCGTCGCTGAAACTCAGCGGGCTGGACGTGGTGATCTCGCCGGCCACTGCCTTGTCGAAGTCCAGCGAAGCGGCCTTGCCACCGTCGGCGGCGCCCGCCTTCTGGCCACAGCCGCTGATAGCCAGCGCCAGGGCGGCGGCCAATAGTGTCGTTGCAGTACGCATGGTGTTTCTCCTTGGCCCATCATTCAGAGGCCGCGAAGTGGCCATGCCCCGGGCAGGCGACACGATAGCCGAAAAAAAAAACGCCGGCACGTACCGGCGTTCTTTCCTCGGCGGGGCAGCCGAATCAGCCGTTCCACTTGCCCAGTGCAGCCTGGCCATTTTCCTTGGCGCGCTCGTACACGGTCTTCTGCGCGGCGGCGTAGTTGCCCTTGGTGTCCTTGCCCCACAGCGCCAGTGCGGCCTGCTGCATGGCACGTCCGTAGGAGAACGTCAGCGGCCACGGCAGGTTGCCCATCTGGTTCATCGCGTTGAGGTGCTCGGTGGACTGCTCGTCGCTCTGGCCACCGGACAGGAACACCACGCCCGGCAGGATCGCCGGCACGGTGCTCTTCAGGCACATCACGGTCGATTCGGCCACTTCCTCGGCATCGGCCTGCTCTTCGCAGTCCTTGCCGGAGATGACCATCGAGGCCTTCAGGATGGTGCCTTCCAGCAGCACGTTCTGCTGGTACAGCGCGTCGAACAGCGAGCGCAGGGTGGCTTCGGTGACTTCGTAGCAGGTTTCGATGTCATGGTCGCCGTCCATGATCACTTCCGGCTCGACCATCGGCACCAGGCCGCATTCCTGGCACAGGGCGGCATAACGGGCCAGCGCATGCGCGTTGGACTCGATGCAGGTACCCGACGGGATGCTTTCACCGATGTTGATGACCGCACGCCACTTGGCGAAGCGCGCACCCAGCTTGTAGTACTCCTGCAGGCGCTCGCGCAGGCCGTCCAGGCCTTCGGTGACCAGCTCGCCCGGGCAGCCGGCCAGCGGGTGGGCACCCTTGTCGACCTTGATGCCGGGGATCATGCCGTTGTCGGTCATGTACTTGGCGAACGGCACGCCGTCCTTGGTCGACTGACGGATGGTCTCGTCGAACAGGATCGCGCCGGAGATGTGCTCGTTGAGCTTCGGCGTGGTCAGCAGCAGTTCGCGGTAGGCGCGACGGTTTTCTTCGGTGTTCTCAACGCCGACGCTGGCAAAGCGCTTGGCGATGGTGCCGGTGGATTCGTCGATCGCGATGATGCCCTTGCCCGGGGCGACCATGGCCTGGGCGGTTTCAGCCAGCTGTTCGATGCTCATGTACTTCCTGTGGCGGGTGCGGGAAAAACCCGATTATAGCCCCCGCCTCCCGTGAACTGTCCGTCCACGGGATCTGGAATCGCTTTCATGCGGTGAACCGTGACGGCGCTGCGATTGCGCCGCGCCGTCCGGGCTTGCTTACAGCTCGCCCAGTCCGCTGGCGCTGCCGTTGGCACCCACTTCCAGCAGGCGCAGGGTGTTGGTGGCGCCATGGGTTTCCATGTGTTCGCCACTGGTGAAGACCACGCGGTCGCCGGCGGCCAGCAGCCCGGCTTCGGCCAGCAGGCGGATGCTGCCACGCGCGGCTTCACGCGGGGTCAGGCCACGGCTGTCGAAGTTGATCGGGAACACATCGCGCATCAACGCCATCTGGCGGCGGGCGCCGTCGTGGCGGGTCACCGCGAAGACCGGCGCGGAGGCACGGAAACGCGACAGGTAGCGGGCGGTGCCGCCGGATTCGGTCATCGCCACGATCGCGCGCACACCGACGTGCTGGGACAGGAACATGGTGGCCATGGCGATGGCCTGGTCGGCACGTTCCAGATTGCGCGGCGAGGCGCCGAAGTCGGTTTCGGTCTGGAACTGGCGCTCGGCGCCCAGGCAGATGCGCGCCATCGCTTCCACCGCCTTGACCGGGTAGGCGCCAGCGGCCGTTTCCGCCGACAGCATCACCGCATCGGTACCGTCGATGACCGAGTTGGCCACGTCCAGCACCTCGGCGCGGGTCGGGATCGGGCTTTCGACCATCGACTGCAGCATCTGCGTGGCGGTGATCACCACCTTGTTCTGCGCCAGCGAGGCCTTGATGATCTTCTTCTGCAGGCCCGGCAGCTCGGCATCGCCGATTTCCACGCCCAGGTCGCCGCGCGCCACCATCACCACATCGCTGGCGTCGACGATCTCTTCCAGGTTCTCGATGGCTTCGGTGCGCTCGATCTTGGACACCAGGGCGGCATAGCAGCCGTGCGATTCGGCGATCTCGCGGGCGTCATTCATGTCCTGCGCGTTGCGGCAGAACGACACGGCGATGAAGTCCACGCCGATCTTGGCAACGATGCCGATCAGCTCTTTGTCACGCTCGGTCAGCGCACCCAGCGACAGTCCACCGCCCTGCTTGTTCAGGCCCTTGCGGTCGGACAGCACGCCGTCGTTGAGCACGGTGTTGATGATGCGCTCGCCCTGCACTTCCACCACCTGCAGCTGCATCAGGCCGTCATCCAGCAACAGCACATCGCCCGGGCCGACGTCCTGCGGCAGGCCGAGGTAGCTCACGCCGACCTGGGTGGTGTCACCCGGCGGCACGTTGGTGGCGGCCACCAGATCGAAACGGTCGCCGGCCTTGAGCTGGATCTTGCCGTCGGCGAAGCGCTCGATGCGGATCTTCGGGCCCGGCAGGTCGGCCAGGATGCCTACTTCCACGCCCACGCGGGCAGCGGCGGCACGCACGTCGGCGGCACGCTTGGCCTGGCCGGACGGATCACCATGGCTGAAGTTCAGGCGCACCACGTTGACGCCAGCGCGGAACAGCTCCTCGAGGATGCCAGGCGGATCGGTGGCCGGGCCGAGGGTGGCTAGGATCTTGGTGCGACGCTGACGCTCGAACATGGTTTAGGGGCTCCCGTTAAAGCAGGGAAATTAGCACATCCTTCACGACCCATGTATGCGGTTACACCCTTGCGGGGTCTGGTTCTGCGCGATGTCTGCAAGACAATACGGGGCAGCATGGACGACCGACAGCGCCACTGGTAGCGCCGAAGGCGGCGGCAGGAGCCGCTGCCAACGTCGCTCGCGACGGCCCGAAGGGTGCCGGTCAGGATGACCGGCATAGCCATGCTCGGCGAGCGCGCAGCGCGGCCTGCGTCAGGACCCGCCATGCCGGGCACATCACGCCGAGCATGGCTCGGCGCTACCCCGCATACCCCGGCATCACCCGATCAGCGTCAGCAACTCCTTCGGCGAGGTCGCCAGCACATCGGCGCCGGCCTCGCTCAGCTCTTCGGCACCGCCGAAACCCCACAGCACGCCGATGTTGCGCAGGCCGTGGTGGCGCGCGCCTTCGATGTCCATGCGGCGGTCACCGATCATCCAGCACTGGCCTGGTTGCAGCGACAGCCGGGACAACGCTTCGGCCACCAGCTGCGGCTTGCTGCTGCGGCTGCCATCGGCGGTGGCCCCGATGACCTCGTCGAAACACGCACCGAACGGCAGGTGCTCGATGATGCGACGCGCGTGAGCTTCATTCTTCGCGGTGACCACGGCCAGGCGATGGCCGCGCGCGTGCAGCGCACGCACCACCTGTTCGATATCGTCGAACACCGCGTGCTCCTGCCAGCCTTCGGCCTCGAAGCGTTCGCAGTAATACGCCACGGCCTGTTCCACCTTCGCCGCATCGTTGAACAGCGGACCGAAGCTGGTTCGCAGCGAGGGACCGATCCAGCCGCGCAGCGCCTCCACCGGAGGCGCCGGATGCTGCATCCGCTCGAAAGCGTGGGTGATGCAGCGGGTGATGCCGACCTGCGAATCGATCAGGGTGCCGTCCAGATCGAAGAACAGCGTGTCAGGCACCTCGACAGCGTCACGACCGACGGCCGTCACCCATTGATCCTGCTCCATTACGCACCCCGCGCTTGGAGGGCCTCCACGGCCGGCAGGGGCTTGCCTTCCAGGAACTCCAGGAACGCACCACCACCGGTGGAGATGTAGCTGACGTCGCCGGCGATATCGAACTTGTCGACCGCCGCCAGCGTGTCGCCGCCACCGGCAATGGAGAACGCCTTGGAGCCGGCGATGGCACGCGCCAGCGCTTCGGTGCCCTTGCTGAAGGCCTCGAATTCGAACACGCCGACCGGGCCGTTCCAGACCACGGTGCCGGCCTGGTTGATCAGCCCGGCGTACTGTTGGGCGGTCTGCGGGCCGATATCCAGGATCAGGTCATCCTCGCCGACATCGGCCAGCGCCTTCACCGTGGCTTCGGCATCGGGCAGGAACTGCTTGGCCACCACCACGTCGGTGGGCAGCGGAATGTCCGCACCGCGCGCCTTGGCATCGGCGACGATCTTCTTCGCCGTTTCCAGCAGGTCCGGTTCGTACAGCGACTTGCCGACCGGGTACCCGGCGGCGGCGATGAAGGTGTTGGCGATGCCCCCGCCGACGATCAGCTGGTCGACCTTGCCGACCAGGCTGGCCAGCAGTTCCAGCTTGGTGCTGACCTTGCTGCCGGCCACGATCGCCAGCAACGGCTTGGCCGGTTCCTTCAGGGCCTTGGCCAGCGCATCCAGTTCGGCCATCAGCAGCGGGCCACCGGCCGCCACCGGGGCGAAACGGATCACGCCGTGGGTCGATGCCTGGGCGCGGTGCGCGGTACCGAAGGCATCCATCACGAACACATCGCACAGCGCCGCATACTGGCGGGCCAGCGCTTCATCGTCCTTGCCCTCGCCTACGTTCATGCGGCAGTTTTCCAGCAGCACGATCTGGCCCGGCTGCACGTCCACGCCGCCGACCCAGTCGCGCAGCAGCGGCACGTCACGGCCCAGCAGTTCGGACAGGCGGCGGGCAACGGGCTGCAGCGAATTTTCCTCGCTCCACTCGCCCTCTTTCGGACGCCCCAGGTGCGAAGTCACCATTACCGCCGCGCCCTGCTCCAACGCCTGCTTCAGCGTAGGCAGCGAGGCGGTGATGCGCTGTTCGGAGCTGATCTGGCCGTTCTCGATCGGCACGTTCAGGTCCTGCCGGATCAACACGCGCTTGCCGGAGAGGTCGAGGTCGGTCATGCGGACGATGGACATGGGCATTCCTGTTCTGGGGAAGAAACGCGCCGCGCGGCGCAGCCCACTATTGTCCCGGCTGCGCAGGCGCATCGCAAACCCCGCGGGTAGTGACGGCCCGGTGGGTGACGACCGTTGGTCGTCACCCACCAGAGCATCAGGCGGCCGGCTTCTGCCGCAGTACGCTCAGCGCCAGCCACCCCACCACCACTACGCCCAGCACCAGCAGCGACCACAGCAGCCAGCGCTTCCAGTCACGCGGCACCTGCAGGGCGGCCGCTCCGGCCAGCGTCTCCGGGGATCCCTCGAAACGTGCCAGCGTCGGCTGCCACGCCGGTCCATTGCGCTGCCGCAGATCCTCGATCAGCACCCCCACCGGCGCCTCCTGGCGCACCGCCGTCGCGCTGCCCACGGCCAGCGCATAAGGCGCCGCACCCTGGCTCAGGAACACCAGCACTTCGGGCTGGTAACCCACGCGCAGGGTGGGCACGGCGGGGGTCGTGGCCGGATCGGCCACCAGTTTCCAATAACGATCACGGGTCACCCCGGACAACACTTGCGGCGCGGACTGCTGGCGACTGCCGCCGCCGGCCTCCAGCTGGTAGGCCACCCATGGCGCGGTGCGGCGCTGCCAGTCGGCCGCCGGATCATCGCGACTGAAGGCCGTCCACTGCACCAGGCTGTTGTCGGGGGTGGCTACATCCAGGCGGCTCACCGGGTAGCGGCCATCCAGAGTGAACTCGAAGCTGCCGCTGCCCTGCTTCACCGGCTGCAGCGCGACCCACTCCCACGGAATCGTCGCCGCGGCCGGCGGCAGTTCCGCCAGCACGCCACGCAGCACAGGCAGCTGCTGGCCCTGGTTGGGCAGCACGCGCAGGTAGCGCACGCTGCGGTCCACGCCGATCCGGCGCTGCAGCAGGCGTTTGCCAGCGCGCTGCAGGTCCACCAGCGGCACCTGCGCATCGATCTGCTGCCAGTTGCGCAGGTCATCGCTGGCATCGACCTGCACGGTGGCCTGCAGCGGTTGTGCCGGCGCTTCCCAGTCCAGCATCACGGCGGCAAGCGGTTGCTGTCCCAGCACGCTGGCATCGATCAACCAGCCCGCCGACTGCGCCGCCCCCGCCGATGCGCCAAGCCGTGCTTCAACCCGGCGCACGCGGCCGTCACTGTCGCGCTCGGTCAGCAGCTGCAGGTCGTTGCGGCTGCCTGCATCCAGCGGCGGCAGCACGAACCAGGGCAGCTCACGCTGCACCGGCGGTTGCGCCAGTGGCTGGTCCGGCGCCAGCAGGGCCGACGGCAGCGCCTGTCCGGCGGCGTTGTAGACCTGCACGTCGGCCAGTTGCGGTGACCACGCACGGCGGTAGATCTGCGGCTCCAGGGTGATCCGGTAGGCACCGGACTGCGCGCTGGAAAGACTCAGCGGCCACTGCTCTACGTACTGCTGCCGATGTTCCTGCGCGTGTGCGGCAGTGGGGACCACCAGCAGGGCCAACAACAGCCCCGTCCACGTTTTCATGCTTGGTTCTCCACGGTCTGCGGCTGGCGCGGCGGCGCCGGCGCGAAGTATCCCACCACGGTACACAACAGCCCGTAGGCGATGAACGAGGCGATGCCGAGCAGGTTGCCCAGATGCTGGCGGTCGACCAGGATCAGCTTGGCCAGTACCACCGCCATCAGCACCGCACCGACCGTCCACAACACGCGCTGGCCGCGCCGCGAGCCCCATACCCAGGCGACCACGCCGAGCACGCTCCAGACCACGGTAAGGCTGGTCTGGGCCAGGCTGGAACCCAGCAGCGCCTCGTTCCAGCGCACCCCGCCCCAATGATGGACCGCGTGCAGGGTCAGGCTGGTCACCGCGATGAAAGCAGCGATCGACAGCAGCGGGACGCGGATCCGCTCCAGCGCGGCAGGCGCCTGGCCGATGTACAGCCAGCGCGCGGCCAGCAGCAGGATCGCCCACTGGACCAGTTCGGCAGGGTTGACCAGCGGCAGCCACGGCAGTGGATCGGAGTGGCCCGGCGTGCTGTGCAGGTACAGCCAGACACAGCCCAGCAGACCGAACAGCACGCTCTGCAGCACCGGGCGGGCAGGATCGAAGGCCGTGCCGAGCGGCAGGCTGATCCAGCGCCAGCGATGCAGCGTGGCCACCACCAGCGCGATCCACGGCAGCAGCACCACCACCACCTGCCAACCGCCGGCCATGCCGAAGCGGCTGGCCACCTGCTGCAGTGCAAGCGACAGCACGCAGGGCCACAGCAGCCACCACAGGAACTGCGCGACCACGGCCACGCGGCCAGCGCCCTGGCGCAGCGCATGCAGCGAACGCGTACCGAGCACGGCCATCAGCGCCCACGCCAGGCCGCCATAGCCGGCCAACGGCTGCTCGTGCGTGCCCACCTGGGCGATCAGCAGCGGGAAAGCGAAGGCGAGCATGGCCAGCGTGGTCAGCCCCAGCACGCGTGCGGATTGGCGACGATAGGCCTCGGCGGCCAGCCAACCGGTTACCGCGGCGATGATCAACAACGCATCCGGCTGGTGACGGTCGGGCACGAAACGGAAGCACTCGGCGACCAGCCCGGTCAGCCACCACATCAGGCCCCACAGGTAGTAGACCAGCGCGATGCTGCTGCGGGCGTGCCGGCGGCAGCTCCATGCCGATGCGAAGCCGGCCAGCGCCAGCAGCAGCACACCGATCGCAGTGGGATTGAGGAACATGCGCGCATCGCTGTCCCAGTGGTCGGCACCGGCGACGAAGGCGAATGCCGCCGCGATCTGCAGCAGCGCGCCACTGATCTGCGGCAGGCGGCGCTGCTGGCGCAGGCCCAGCCACACCAGGCCTGCGCCTTCCAGCGCGAACACCGCGCCGGTGACCCGTGCCGACAGCGCCAGCGGCACCGCCAGCGTGGCAAAGCCCACCGCCAGCACCGCGTGCGACTGGGCCAGCACGCTATAGGACGCACGCGTGATCAGCGCGCGGGCGAGCACCGCATATACCGCTGCCACGCCCACTGCGATGCCGGCCAGCAGCATCGGCTGCTCGTGCAGCAGCGCGGCCTGCAACGAGAACGCCACCAGCGGCGTGCCGAATACCAGGCTGCCATCGACCAGGTCGCGTTTTTCCGCCGGCTGGCGCCGTGCGTAAAGCAGCGGGATCAGCAGGTAGAAGGCGAAGAAAAGGGCCAGGAACGGCTGCGTGGTCGGCAGGTCCTCCGGGCGGTACTGCAGCACGCCCCAGGCTGTTCCGATGCCGAAGGTGAACACGAAACCCAGCAGGTTCAGTGCGCGCCACGGACGGAACCAGGCAATGGCGAAGATGCCGGCGTTGAGCACCGCGTAGTAGCTGAAAAGCCCAACGTGGTTGCCACTGCCGGTGGAGAGCCACAGCGGCGCCATGAAGCCGGCCAGGATGCCCAGCACCGCCAACGTGCGTGATTCCTGCACCACGGCCAGCACGCACAGGCCGGCGACCAGCAGGATGCTGGCGATGAACGCCGGCGCAGGATCGACCAGTCCGTAGATCTTGAAGGCTGCGAAGGTGGTGAGCAGCAGCACACCGATGGCACCGCCCTGCAGCGCCAGCGCAAACAGGCGGCGCTGGCCGCGCTGCTTCCAGCCGAACACCAGCAGGCCGAGCGCGCCGAGCGTGATGCCGGCCAGGCGCAGCTCGATCGGCACGTCCAGCAGGCCCTGGTCGCTGACGTACTTCAGCAGCGCGGCGACACCGGCCAGCAGTACCAGCATGCCGATCTTGACCGGCACGTTGCCTTCGGTGAACCAGCGCTTGGCACCTGCCAATGCGCGCTCGATCGGGTTCGGACCGGACGGCGGCGGCGGTTCGCGATGGGCCGGCGCAGGCTGCGGTTCCGGGGTGTCCTGGTGTTCACGCGGCAGCGGTGGCGGCGCCGCGGCAGACACGTTGGCGAAGACCTCCGGCGCCTCTTCGCGCTCGATCGCCTCCGCGTGCGGGGCATGCAGTGGCCAGGGCTGCAGCGGCGGGACCGGATCCCATGCATCATCGGCCACCGGCGCGCTTCCGCTGACCGCAGTGGAGGGTTCTGCCACGCGCTCATCGCGTGCCAGCAGGGCCTGCTCCAGCGCGCCCACGCGGCGGCGCAGTCCGGAAATCATCACCAGCGCGATCACCAACAACAGCGGGATGGCCAGCGCCACCAGTACCAGCAGTGCAATCAACGCTTCCATTCAGTCGCTTCCTGGTGCTGCCCGCGCCCCGATTGGCGCCGGTGGACCGTGCCATGCTACGGCAAGTCAGGCAACCGCAGGAATCGACCGCCAAGCGGGCAACCCCGCAAAACGACGAACCCCGGCCGGGGCCGGGGTTCGCAGGATCACACGCGGGATGGAATTACTTCGCCGCGACGACGCGCACCATTTCCAGGCACTTGTTCGAGTAGCCCCATTCGTTGTCGTACCACGACACCAGCTTGACGAAGGTGCTGTCCAGGGCGATGCCGGCTTCGGCGTCGAACACCGAGGTGTGGGTTTCGCCGCGGAAATCGGTGGCCACGACCTTGTCTTCGGTGTAACCGAGGATGCCCTTCAGCGCGCCTTCGCTCTGTGCCTTCACTTCGGCGCAGATCTCGGCGTAGGTGGCTTCCTTTTCCAGCTCGACGGTCAGATCGACCACCGACACGTCCGAGGTCGGCACGCGGAAGCTCATGCCGGTCAGCTTCTTGTTCAATTCCGGGATCACCACGCCGACGGCCTTGGCCGCACCGGTGGAGGAGGGAATGATGTTTTCCAGGATGCCACGGCCGCCGCGCCAGTCCTTGTTGGATGGGCCGTCAACGGTCTTCTGGGTGGCGGTGGCCGCGTGCACGGTGGTCATCAGGCCACGCTTGATGCCCCACTTGTCATTGATCACCTTGGCCAGCGGGGCCAGGCAGTTGGTGGTGCACGAGGCGTTGGAGACGATCGCCTGGCCGGCGTAGGTCTTGTCGTTCACGCCGAACACGAACATCGGCGTGTCGTCCTTCGACGGCGCCGACAGGATCACCTTTTTGGCACCTGCGTCGATGTGCTTCTGTGCGGTTTCCTTGGTCAGGAACAGGCCGGTGGATTCGATCACCACGTCCACGCCCGCTTCGTCCCACTTCAGGTTGGCCGGGTCGCGTTCCTGGGTCAGGCGGATCTTCTTGCCGTTGACCAGCAGGTCGCCACCTTCCACGGCCACGTCGGCCTTGAAGCGGCCGTGCACCGAATCGTACTTCAGCATGTAGGCCAGGTAATCCGGCTCCAGCAGATCGTTGATGGCCACGATTTCGATGTCGTCGCCGAAGTTCAGCACCGCCGAACGCAGGACGTTGCGACCGATGCGACCGAAACCGTTGATACCAACCTTGATTGCCATGTTGATGAGCTCCTGCGGCCGCGCGCGACGCGGCGGGATGGATAAGGCCCACTAGTCTAGCAAACCGTCCTGACCACCGGCGGCCAAGCCGCCTGCGGCCGGGCTGCCCAGGCCGATTTGATCCGGATCAAGGCGTCGCAGGCGGGCCCGGCCGAGACTGGCCCCATCACCCCGCAACGAGACCCGCACCATGCGCATCACCGCTCCCCTGCTGGCCGGCCTGGCCGCCGCCCTGTCCCTCGCCGCCGCCCCGGCCATGGCCCAGTCCAAGGGCGACTGGACGCTCTCCGCCGGCGTCCACCAGGTGGCACCGAAGTCCAACAACGGGACGCTGGCCGGTGGCACGCTGAAGGTGGACGTGGACAGCGACATCAAGCCGACCATCACCGGCGAGTACTTCATCGCCGACAACCTGGGCATCGAGGTGCTGGCCGCGTTGCCGTTCAAGCACGACATCAATATCGACGGGCTCGGCCGGGTCGGCAGCACCAAGCACCTGCCGCCGGTGGTGACCCTGCAGTACCACTTCAACAGCCAGGGCAAGGTGTCCCCGTTCGTTGGCGCAGGCATCAACTACACCACGTTCTTCAGCGAAGAAACCGGCGGCGCGCTGGCAGGCAGCAGGCTGAAGATGGACGACTCCTGGGGCCTGGCCGCGCATGCCGGCCTGGACTTCGCGATCAACGAAAAAGCCGCGCTGCGCGTGGACCTGCGCTGGATGGACATCGACAGCAAGGTGAAGCTGGATGGGCAGAAGCTGGGCACCGTGGAGATCGATCCGCTGGCTTATGGCGTGTCTTACGTGATCAAGTTCTGATCCGCGGGCCGTCCAAAGCGCATGACGGCCAGCGGCCGTCACTACCAACAGCATGACGACCAACGGTCGTCACCTACCCACGCGGACCTACCGGACCGGTAGCGCCGTGCCGTCGCCCAGCAGATGCTGCGCGGCGGCGCGCGCATGCAGCGCCGTGGTGTCCAGCAATGGCACGCTGGCGTCGTCGGGGCCGACCAGCATCATGATTTCAGTGCAGCCCAGGATGACGGCCTGCGCGCCACGGTCCACCAGCCGCTGCATGACCTCGCGGTAGAACGCCTGCGACGCCGGCAGTACCCTGCCCTGCACCAGTTCTTCATAGATGATCCGGTGGACTTCGGCGCGGTCTTCTTCGCCGGGCACCAGCACCTGCAGGCCGTGCCGGTCCTGCAGCCGCCCTGTGTAGAACGCCTGCTCCATGGTGAAGGCCGTGCCCAGCAACCCCACCTGCTTCAGCCCCGAGGCCTGTGCGGCGGCGGCGGTGGGATCGGCGATATGCAATAGAGGGATACCGATGGCGTCCTGCACGTCCTCGGCCATGCGATGCATCGTGTTGGTGCAGATCACGATGCACGTGGCGCCGGCCGCCTCGAGCCGGCGCGCGGCATCGATCATCCGGCGCGTCGCTTCCTGCCAGTCCGCGGTCCGCTGCAGCGCTTCGATCGCGGCGAAGTCGAACGACCACAGCAACAGGCGCGCCGAGTGCATGCCACCGAGCGCGTCGCGCACGTGCTCGTTGATCAGCCGGTAGTAATGGGCCGAACTCTCCCAGCTCATGCCACCGACCAGCCCCACGATCCTCTGCTGCATGCGGGCTACCCCTGGAAAAGGAGCTGTCAGCCTACCCCGGTGCGGGCGTTCCCGGCCAGATCCAGGCAAGCCGAGGCACGGTGCGCCCGCTAGAATGCGCAGGATGAAATTCTCCTCCCTGATCCCGGCTGCTGCCCTGCTGGCAGCGCTCACCCTCGTTTCCACCGATGCCCTGGCCTGGGGCGCCCAGGGTCACCGGCTGGTGGGCCGCGTTGCGGAAACCCGCCTTACTCCGGCGGCGCGCGCCGAAGTGGATCGCCTGCTGGCCGGCGAGACCGATCCCACCCTGTCCGGCATCGCCCCGTGGGCCGACCAGCTGCGCGCCACCGATCGTGACCTGGGACGTCGTTCGGCGAAGTGGCATTACATCAACATGGCCGAAGACGGCTGCGTCTACGATGCACCGAAGCACTGCCCGGACGGCAACTGCGTGATCGAGGCGCTGAAGCAGCAGACACTGATCCTGTCCGACCGCAACCGCAGCGATGCCGAACGCACGCAGGCGCTGAAGTTCGTGGTGCACCTGGTCGGTGACATCCACCAGCCGATGCATGCCGGCTACGGCCACGACAAGGGCGGCAACGATTTCCAGCTGCAGTTCAACGGGCGCGGCACCAACCTGCACTCGCTGTGGGACAGCGGCCTGCTCAACACGCGCAAGCTGGATGACGAGGGCTACCTGAAGGTACTGCAGTCGCTGCCGCGACCGTCGCTGGCGCGCCGCGTGGACCTGCGCCGGGATGCGGCGGCATGGGCTGAATCCAGCTGCCGGGTGGCGGTTGAACACGGGGTTTACCCGGCCTCGCGCAAGCTCGACAACACCTACACCGAACAGTATCGCCCCGTGGCCGAGGGCGAACTGCGCATCGCCGGCGAGCGCCTGGCGCAGGTCTTGAACAGCGCCCTCGGCCGTCGCTGAGGAACCCACGCATGCCTGCCCACGTCCAGTCGTTCTTCCACCCCGACAGCCATACCTTCAGCTACGTGGTGCACGACCCGGCCACCCGCCACGCGTCGCTGATCGATGCCGCGCTGGACTACGACGCCGATTCAGGCACGCTGTCCGATGCGGCGCTGCAGCCTTTGCTGGACCACGTGCGCGACAATGAGCTGGACGTGCGCTGGCTGCTGGAAACCCATGCCCATGCGGACCATGTGTCGGCTGGATGCATGTTGAAGGCACGCTTCCCGCAGGCCACGCTGGCCATCGGCGAAGGCATCCGCGCGGTGCAGGCCACCTTCGCGCCGCGCCTTGCGCTGGACCTGTCGGCGATGCCGGACGCCTTCGACCATCTGTTCGCCGACGGTGAGCGCTTCGCGCTGGGCACGCTGGACGCACGCGTGATCGCCGTGCCCGGCCACACCAGCGACAGCATCGCCTACCTGATCGACGACGCGCTGTTCCCGGGCGATTCGCTGTTCATGCCCGACAGCGGCACCGCGCGCTGCGACTTCCCCGGCGGCGATGCGACGCAGTTGTACCGCTCGATCCAGCGCTTGCTTTCACTACCAGGACAGACGCGCGTCTTCGTCTGCCACGACTACGGCGCCGGTGGCCGCGACGTCGCCAACCAGACCACCATCGGCGAACAGCGCGCGCACAACATCCACGTCCGCGACGGCGTGGCCGAAGCCGAGTTCGTGGCCATGCGCCAGGCCCGCGATGCGACCCTGGCCGAACCGCGCCTGATGCAGCCGGCGGTAAAAGCCAACCTGCTCGGGGGCGGCTGAACGCTCAGCCGCCGGTTTCGCTACGGACGTAGTGCCGGCCCTTCACTATTTCGAAAGTGAAGGCGTAGAGCAGGCTGACCGGCACCGCTTCGATCCGCTCGGCGCCGTCGCAGTCGGTGGCATCGCGCGGTGCGCTTCCCGCAGGAAAATGACAGAGCGCGGCAGGCGAGAACCGCCACATCGCCACCGCCTGCTGCGCTGCCTGCAGCAGCGGAAGATTGACTGCGGCCGTCCCCGCTTCGCACTCCGGCCGATCCGCCAGCGGCAGGCTGCGCTCTACCCTGCCTTCGGTATCCACCACCAACTGCAGGCAGACTTTCGTCGGCGGCAGTTCCTGGCGAGGATCCGCGCTGCCCAGCACCGGCGGCGGGGCGGTATGCAGCTGGGGCATGCGATAGCCCTCCGTTGGCCGCAGGGCATACGCTTCCACGGCGCCCGTACCGCCGCCGTCCCTGCGCACCTGCAGCCGCTGGTGATCCACGTTTTCCGAGCGCGTGTCCTGCGCGGTCAGGCGCTCATGGGTGGCGCAGCCGGCCAGCGACAAGGTGCCGGCCACCAGCATCGACAGCCGCTTCATGGCAACGGCCCGTTGTGGCCCGGCGGGAAGGTCGCGCGGCGAAGTTGACACAGCATCCAGCATCGGTAATCGCTCGTTGAGAGGCGTCGTAGCGTAAAAATAACACCACCCAGCTCGGTTTCATCAAACCGGCAAGGGTTGCCTCTGGCGTTGATCTCACCCTCCGTGCAAAGCCCTTCTCATTCTCCTGCCCCGTTCTTCTGCGCTGAAGCAGGTTCAGGGGTGAGGCAGGTCTTCTTACGCCTTCTTATGACGTTCAAGCCGGACATGCTGTAATGCCCCCCATGACGTACAAGGAATCCGCACGCATGACCGACCACCTGACCGATCTAGATGGTGCCGTCGATTGGCTGCTGGCGCGCGTTGAGGGGCCCATCCGCATCGGGGCGCCACTGGCGCTGGGCAAGCCGCACCGGCTGCTCAACGCGCTGTACGCACGGGTGGAAAAGGACCCGGCGCGGCCGCTGCAGATCTACACCGCGCTGTCGCTGAATCCGCCGGTGGCGCATGGCGATGGCCTGGAAGCGCGCTTCATGCGGCCGTTCGCCGAACGTCATTTCGGCAAGGACGTCGTGCGACTGGCCTATGCCGATGCGATGGCAGCGGACACCCTGCCGGACCACGTGCAGGTGGAAGAGTTCTACATGCAGTCCGGCGCGTTGCTGCGTTCGCGGCAGGCGCAGGCCAGCTACACCAGCCTGAACTACACCCACGCCGCCGATGCGGTGGCCCAGCGCGCGCCGCACGCGATCGTGCAGAAAGTGGCCCGCCGCGAAGGCAGCAGCCGGCTGTCGCTTTCGTGCAACAACGACATCACCCAGGACACCCTGGATGCGATGGCCGCACGCGGGCTGCCGCGCCCGCTGCTCATCGCCGAAGTGGATCCGCAGCTGCCCTGGCTGGGTGGCAGTGCGGCGGTGGAGGAGACCTTCTTCGACCTGGTGATCACCCCGCCCGGCCCCTATCCGGCACTGTTCGGCCTGCCGCGGCAGCCGGTCAGCGATGCCGACCATGCCATCGGCCTGTATGCCAGCACGCTGGTGCGGGACGGCGGCACCCTGCAGATCGGCATCGGAGCGCTGGCCGATGCGCTCAGCCACGCGCTGGTGCTGCGCCATACCGACAACGCGCTGTACCGGCGCGTGTTGCATGCACTGGATCCGCAACTGGCGGCGCATCCACTGGTGGCCGGGATCGGTGGATTGGGTCCGTTCGAAGAGGGTCTGTACGGCTGCAGCGAAATGCTCAACGAAGGCTTCCGCAAGCTGGTGCAGTGCGGGGTGATCAAGCGCAAGGTGCACGACGACCTGGTGCTGATGAAGCGGCTGGACAACGGCAGCGCCTACACCGCCGACCACGCCACGCTGGCCGCCGAAGGCGAGTACCTGCACGGCGCGTTCTACCTCGGCTCGCCCGAATTCTACGAATGGCTGCGCACCCTGCCGGACGACGAATGCCGTGCCATCGGCATGCGCCGTATCAGTGAGATCAACCAACTGTACGGCGGCAACGAAGAACTGGAGCGGCTGCAGCGCCGCCATGCGCGCTTCTTCAATTCCTGCATGATGGCCACCGCGCTTGGCGCGGCCGTCTCCGATGCGCTGGAAGACGGGCGCGTGGTGTCCGGCGTGGGCGGCCAGTACAACTTCGTGGCGATGGCGCATGCGCTGCCCGAAGCACGCAGCGTGTTGATGTTCCGCGCCGCACGCGAAGATGCCGGCACGCGCGAAAGCAACGTGCGCTGGAAGTATGGGCACACCACCATTCCCCGCCACCTGCGCGATGTGTACCTCAACGAATATGGCATCGCCGACCTGCGCGGACTGACCGACGCCGATTGCGTGCAGGCGATGGCCGGCATCACCGAACAACCGTTCCAGGACGCATTGCTGCAGCAGGCGAAGGCCGCGCGCAAGTTGGCAACGGCGGCGCAGGTCGATCCGCGCGCGCAGCGCAATACGCCGCAGGCATTGTCCGCCGCACTGGCTGCGTTCCGCAGCGACGGCACCTTGCCCGATTATCCGCTGGGCAGTGACTTCACCGAGGTGGAGCAGGTGCTGGTGAAGGCGCTGGGCTGGTTGAAATCCAACACGCAGACACGCAGTGCGAAGCTGCACACGGTGTGGGCGGCGTTGAAGCAACGCGCCGGCGATGGCGATGCGGTGTACCTGCAGCGAATGGGGCTTGAAGCGCCGGCGAATTTCGGCGAGCGCTTGAACGCGCGCCTGTTGCGGCTGGCGCTGGCCCGCACGGCCGCCTAGCACCGTTAGCGCCGGTAGCGCCGGTAGCGCCGGTAGCGCCGAGCCATGCTCGGCGAGCGCAGCGGCAACGGCAACGGAGCAACAGCGTGACGAGCAACGGTCGTCACCCACCCAGGTAAAGCAGGTCTTCACCCACCAAGGGCAAGGCAGGAGCTGACGGCCAACAACCGTCACTACCCCGGGCGCGCAGCGGTCTTCGACGGTTCCGATGGCACAAAAAAACGCCCCTTGCGGGGCGTTTTCAGTTCGTGCGGTTTACAGCGCCTTGGCAGCTTCCACCACGTGCTCGGTGGTGATGCCGAAGTGCTTGTACAGCGCATCCGCCGGCGCCGAGGCGCCGAAGGTATCGATACCCACCACCGCGCCATCCAGGCCGACGAACTGGCGCCAGAAACCGGTCACACCGGCTTCGATCGCCACGCGCTTGCGCACCGCGTTCGGCAGCACCGATTCACGGTAGGCCGCATCCTGGCGCAGGAACACATCGGTGGACGGCATGGAGACCACGCGGGTCTTCAGGCCGGCCGCGTCCAGCTGCGCCTTGGCTTCGGTGGCCAGCGACACTTCCGAACCGGTGGCGATCAGGATCACGTCCGGGGTACCGCCTTCGGCATCGGCCAGCACGTAGCCGCCCTGCTCGATCTGCGCGATCTGCTGCGCATCACGCGGCTGGTGCGGCAGGTTCTGGCGGCTGAACACCAGGCAGCTTGGACCGTCCTGGCGGGTGATCGCGGCCTTCCAGCTGACCGCCGATTCCACCGCGTCGCAGGGACGCCACACATCGTTGTTCGGGATGTAGCGCAGCGAGGCCAGGTGCTCCACCGGCTGGTGGGTCGGGCCGTCTTCGCCCAGGCCGATCGAGTCGTGGGTATAGACGTGGATGGCATGGGCCGGGATCAGCGCGCTCATGCGCACGCCGTTGCGGGCGTAGTCGCTGAACACCAGGAAGGTGGCGTCGAACGGCAGGAAACCGCCGTGCAGGGCCAGGCCGTTGGCAATGGCGGTCATGCCGAACTCGCGTACGCCGTAGTACACGTAGTTGGCGTTGGCGTCATCGGTGGCGACCGACTTGCTGGCCTTCCACAGGGTCAGGTTGGAGTGGGCCAGATCGGCCGAACCGCCCACTAGCTCCGGCAGCAGCGGTGCGTAGGCTTCGATGGCCAGCTGCGATGCCTTGCGCGAGGCGATGGTCGGGCCTTCCGCCGCCACCTGGGCGATGTAGGCATCGGCCTTGGCGATGAAATCTTCCGGCAGCTCGCCGTGCGAACGACGGGTCAGTTCTTCAGCCTGCTGCGGGTACTGGGCGGCGTACTTGTCGAACTGCTGTTCCCATTCGGCCTGGCGCAGAGTGCCGGTACCGCCGGCACGCCAGCCGCCATAGATGGCTTCCGGGATCTCGAAGGGGCCGTATTCCCAGCCCAGCGCCTTGCGGGTGGCTTCCAGCTCGTCCTTGCCCAGCGGCGCGCCATGGCTGGATTCCTTGCCGGCCTTGGCCGGGGAACCGAAACCGATGGTGGTGCGGCAGCAGATCAGGGTCGGCTTGTCGGACTGCGCCAGCGCGGCGTCGATGCCGGCCTTGATGCTTTCCGGATCATGGCCATCGACGTCACGAACGACGTTCCAGCCATAAGCCTCGAAACGCTCCGGGGTGTTGTCGGTGAACCAGCCATCGGTATTGCCGTCGATGGAGATGTGGTTGTTGTCCCAGAAGCAGACCAGCTTGTGCAGGCCCCAGGTACCGGCCAGCGAAGCGGCTTCATGCGACACGCCTTCCATCAGGCAGCCGTCACCCATGAACACGTAGGTGCGGTGATCGACGATTTCCAGCTCCGGGCGGTTGAAGCGCTGGGCCAGCAGCTTTTCGGCCAGGGCGAAACCGACGGCATTGGCGAAGCCCTGGCCAAGCGGACCGGTGGTGGTCTCAACGCCCGGGGTTTCGTGGTGTTCCGGATGGCCGGCGGTCTTGCTGCCGAGCTGGCGGAACGCCTTCAGCTGTTCGATCGGCAGATCGTAGCCACTCAGGTGCAGCAGGGCGTACTGCAGCATCGAGCCATGGCCGTTGGACAGCACGAAACGGTCACGGTTGAACCACTTCGGGTTGTTCGGGTTGTGGCGGAGATAGTCGTTCCAGAGCACTTCGGCGATGTCGGCCATGCCCATGGGCATGCCGGGGTGGCCGGACTTGGCGGTCTCGACCGCATCGGCGGCAAGGAAGCGGATGGCGTTGGCCAACTGGCGGCGGGTAGGCTGCGTCATGGTTCTATCGGAATCAGGGAGGCGGCCGCGGACGTGCGGGCGAATCATTGTAACGCCGTGCCACGCCGGGCGGACTCACGCGGTAACCGCCGGGTCAGCCAACGGTAGCGCGGCCAGGGCCGGCGAGCGCAGCGGCGCACCAGGGCAGCAATCGCCCCGGCAAAACCGATGAACCGATTCAGACGGCGCGGTCGGTCGGGGCGGTCGCTGTCGCGGCCATGGCCGGCTCGTCCTTCTCGCCCTTGGCCACCAGGGTGGTCAGGGCCAGGTCGCCGGTGACGTTCAGCGCGGTCCGGCACATGTCCAGGAAGTGGTTCACGCCCAGGATCAGGCCGATGCCGAGCGGGTTCACCCCGACCATCGCGCAGATCATCGCCACCACCGGCAGCGAGCCCGACGGCACGCCGGCCGTGCCGATCCCGCCAAGGATGCAGACGGCCATGACCATGATCTGCTGGCCGATGCTCAGGTCCACACCGAAGAACTGCGCCAGGAAGATCACCGTCACGCCTTCGAACAGCGCGGTGCCGTTCTGGTTGGCGGTTGCGCCGACGGTCAGCACGAAGCGCGACACCTTCTGCGGCAGGCCCATCTCATCGGCCACGCGCAGCGCGGTCGGCAGGGTCGCGTTGCTGGAGGCGGTGGAGAACGCCATCACCGTCGCTTCCTGGGTATCGCGGAAGAATGCCAGCGGCGAGCGCCCGGACAACCACACCGCCACGCCGTAGCTGACCACCATGTGCAGGCCCAGCGCCAGTACCACCACGCCGACGTAGGCGCCCAGCCGGATCAGCAGTTCGAAGCCGAACAGCGCGGCCAGGTTGAACATGAAGCAGGCCACCGCATACGGCGCCAGGCGGATGACCAGGTTGATCAGGGTCATCGAGACTTCGAAGACGCCTTCGATGGCACGCCGCAGCGGGGCGACCTTTTCATCGTCGGTCAGCACCATGCCGATGCCGAACATCAGCGCGAAGAACATCAGCGAGAGGATCGCCCCATTGCTGGAAGCGGCCGCCACGATGTTGCTCGGCACGATCGACAGCAGCATGTCCATGCCCTTGGGCTGGCTGCCGACACCGGCCACGATTTCCTTTGAACGCTCCAGGTTCTCGGCCAGGATCTGGTTGGCCATGGCCGGGTCCACGCCCACGCCGGGCTTGAGCACGTTCACCAGCACCAGCCCGATCGCCACCGCGATGCTGGACAGCACGATGGTATAGGCCAGGGTCTTCCAGCCGATCCGGCCGAGCGCGCGGATGTCGCCCATCTCCGACACACCCATCACCAGCGCGGAGAAGATCAGCGGCACGATCAGCATGAAGATCAGGTTGAGGAACAGGCCGGAAGCGGGCGTGGTGATGTAGTGCATCAGCCACTTCGCCGCGTCCATCAGTGCCGGCGTCTGCGCACCCAGCGCATGCACCACCAGACCCAGCACCAGGCCGATGGCGAAGCCGATGCCCATCTTCCAGTGCAGAGGCATCTTTTTCTTCGCGGGGCTGGCTGCTGTCATCGGCTCGGTATCCTGGGAAATGAGGGTCACTGTAGCAAAGCGCCCCGCGGCTCCGTCTTGCCGATCACGGCGGCGGCGGGTACAGCGGCGGCAGTCCAGTCTGCGTCGAGGCTACCGGGGCCGACCAGTGCGGTCCGTCATGGAACGCTTGTTTCAGTTCCCGGCGCACGCCAGGCAGGTCACCATCGCCGGCCCAGCGCGCTTTCTGCAAGGCCTGCAGGGCCAGGCGCTGGCGCTCATCGCCCAACTTCGCCAGCACCAGGTCCAGACGCGACACACCCGCCATCGCGCACAACACCGCTGCCACGTCGGCAAAGCTTTCGGCGTCAAGGGCGCGACGCAGGTCGGCGACGCGTGGGGTTCCCTGCAACGGGCTGCCCGGCGGCGCCGGCGCCTGCCCGTTCGACGACACGCGGTGGGCGCGACCCCGCTGCCAGCCCCACCACAGGGTCAGCAGCCACAACACCAGCAAGCCTGCCGCCAGCGCCATCCAGCCCAGCGGCTGGCCCGTGCTGGTGCCTGCGGCGGGCGACGCAGCAGCCCCCTCGCCGCCGGGCAGCGCGGCATCGGTATCCAGCGCCTGCACCGGCGGCGTTGGCTGGGCCGCCCCGCCGCTGCCGGCGGCGACCGTCAAGGTCAGCGCTGGGACGCCACTGCTGCGCGCCTGCCCGGCTTTCACGTCCCACCAGCGCATCTGGATGCCGGGCACTTCCAGCGTCCCGGCCGCGCGCGGCACGATGGAATAGCGCCGGGTGATCTTCAGCTGGGGCGAGCCGCCGCTGAAGGTTTCGTCGTACTGCGCCGGTTCGGCGAACACCTGCGCATCGCTGCCGACATCGGGCACCGGCAGGTCGGTGAACTGGGCCCGGGTCGCTCCCACCGCGATCCCTTCGATCTCCAGCGTGGCCGCTTCACCGGCGCGCGCCCGGTCCGGGGCCAGCGTGTAGCGCAGGCGCAGGTCGTGCAGCGGCAGCCACGGCTGCGGCGCGTCGACCGGCTGCGCCTGCACCTGCAGGGTCTGGTCGGCCGCTGCCGCGCGCAGCCGGCCATCACCGCGCCCGCCGAAGAAATCATCGAAGAAACTGCCCGCGGTACGCCCATCGAAGCGGGCCCCCGCCACCCGCAGCGGCCCGCTGCGTTCGGGAATCAACAGATAGCGCCGCTCGGCTACGTTGTAGCGTCGTCCGTTGACCTCGCGCACGTCGGTGCGGTCCTGGCCGATCACCTGCAACGATGCACCTTCGGGGGTATCCAGCACCAGTGAACCCGACGCCAGCTGCGCGGCGTAGAACAGCCGCACCACCACGCCCACGCTCTGCTGCACGTAAGGGCTGCTGTCATCCACCTCGGTTTCGATGAAGGCCAGCGCGCTGCCATCGTTGCGCGCCGGTGCCGCCGCAGCAACCTGCAGCTGCAGGGGCTCGGTGAACACCTGGCCAACCTGCAGCGGCGGCACCACCAGCGTGCCGCTACGCCGGGGCGACAGTGCCACGCCATGCAGCGTGCGCGTCTGCATGCGCCCGTTGATCCACTCGACCTGGCGGCTGCGGGTCTGGTTGCTGAGTTCAAAATCGGCGCCCAGCGGGGTCAGCACCGGCGAGGCGGCCGAATCGGACTGGATGTTCAGGGTGACCGTGTCGCCAAGGGAAACCTGGGCGCGATCCAGCCACGCGCGGGTCTGTGCCGATGCCACGTGCGGCACGCAGAGCACCACGGCAAGCAACCACGGCAGCAGGCGCGCGATAACCGATGGGGAGACGGTGCGTGTCATGGTCCTTCCTGTTTCCTGCGTTCGTTTTCCAGCTGGAACTTGGCGCGAAGCAGGTCGCCCGGCCGGTCCGGCACGCGCCGCATCCAGGCTTCGACCGCCTGCTGCTGCTCGCGCTGCTGCGGCGTGCGGCCGTCACTGCGCTGCGCGGGCTGCTTTGCCTGCTTGCCCTGTTGACCCTGCTGCACCGCCTGCTGCATGCGCTCGCGCTGTTCTGCATCGGCGCGCGCCTGCGCCTGCGGATCGACAGGCGGCGGCGCCTCGCCCGCTCCCGGCTTGCCGGATGGCGCGCCCGCTGGCGGCGGTGGCTGGGCAGGATCACCCGGCTTCTGGGACCCCTTGCCCGCCGAAGATGGCTGGCCGGACGATGGCGGCTGCGCTTGGCCTTGGCCTTGCGGTGGTGGCTTGCTCTTCCCCGGCTGCGACGGCGGGGACTTTCCGCCCTGCGGCGAAGGCGGTGGCTTGCGCTTGCGTGCGGCATCGACCACCGCCCGGTTGGCCACGGCATCGGGCATCCCCGGGCGCTGGCTCAAGGCATGGTCGTAAGCCTGCACCGCGCCATCGAGGTCGCCCTGGCGCGCACGCGCATTGCCTAGGTTGTACCAGCCTTCGGCCGTCTGGACGCTTTCAAACGTGCGCGCGGCAGTGTCGAAATCGCCGGCGTGGTAAGCCTGCACGCCCTGCTCCAGTTGCTGCTGGCGGCGCTGGTCATCGCGCAACCAGAGGTTGGAACGGGCGCCGGCCTGCGGGGCGGGCGCCGCTGTGGCCTGCGCCAGCACGGGCGCTGGCTGCAGCCCAACAACCCCGATAAGCAACAGCACAGACAGCACCGCGCTGCGTCGACGGAAGGCCAGCAAGGCAAGCAGCATCAGCGGTGGCAGCAGCCAATAGCCCTGGTCCAGCCACTGGCGCACGGCACCGCGCTCGCTTTCGCCCGCCGAACGGTCGGCGCGCAGCAGATCCAGTGCGCGCAGGTCGGTCGTGTCGCTGGCCAGCCGCTGGTAGCGCCCGCCACCGGCATCGGCCAGGCGGCGCAGGCTGGCTTCGTCCAGCGCGGCGTTGGCAATCTGGCCGCGGCTGTCCCGGTAGGCCGCGCCGGTCGCTGTACCCAGCCCGATCACCGATACCTGCACGCCCTGGCTGCGCGCCTGGCGCGCCGCTTCGATGGCGGCCGCGTCGGCGCTGTCGGTCAGCAGCAGCACCTGGCCGGCACGCAGGCCACTGCGTTGCAGCAGCTGGGTGGCCCAGTCCAGCGCGCGGTCGGTGCGCTGGCCATCGGCCGGCATCACCTGTGGAGACAGCGCATCCAGGTACAGCCCGATGTTGGCCACGTCATCAGTGAGCGGCGCCACGGTGTAGGCATCGTCGGCATACACCACCAGCGCCAGTTGGCCGCCTTCGCGTTGCTGCAGCAGGCTGGCCAGTTTGGCCCTTGCCTGCAGCAGCCGCGACGGCGGCAGATCGGTGGCGGTGATGCGGGTGGACAGATCCAGCACCACCACCAAGGGTGACTGCGGTTGCAACAGTGGCTGGGCCTGCTGCTTCCACCCCGGGCCCGCCAGCGCCAGTACGGCCAGCGTCCAACCCAGCAGCACCGTCCACGGCCAGCGCCGTGCGCCCTTGCCGCTGGCCTGCAGCAGGTGCGGCAACAGGTGGGGATCCACGGCCTGCTGCCAGCGTCCGGCATCACGCCCGCGGCGCCATGCCCACAGCGCGATGAACGGCAGCACGCACAGCGCCCACAGCAGCTGCGGACGGGCCCAGTGGAGCGCAGAAAGCAGGTCCAGGTTCATGAGCGACGTCCCGGCCACAGCCAGGCCGATGCGCCCAGCAGCATCGCCAATCCAAGCGCCCAGAAATACACCTCGTTACGCGGCCGCAGCGCCGGCCCCTTGGCGGTCACCGGCTCCAGCCGGTCCAGTTCGGCATAGATGCCGGCCAGCTCGGCGGTGTCGCGCGCGCGGAAGAAGCGCCCGCCGGTGCGCTCGGCGATCTGCCGCAGGGTGGCCTCGTCCACGGGATCCTGGCCCTGGCCGAGATCCATGCCGAACAGCTTCATGCCGCCGTCCCCACCAAATGCCACCGGGTAGACCCGCACCTGCTCGGTGGCCGCCAGGTCCGCCGCGCGCAGCGGCGAGAGGACGCCGGCATTGCTGACGCCATCGGTGAGCAGGATCAGGACGCGCTGGCCCTCGGGCTGGTCACGCAGGCGCTTCACCGCCAGCGCGATCGCATCGCCAATGGCGGTCTCGCGGCCGGCCAGTCCAACCACCGCATCGCCCAGTTGCTCGCGCACGCTGGCCAGGTCGGCGGTGATCGGGGTCAGGGCATAGGCGCGATCGCCGAATACCAGCAGGCCGACACGATCGCCGGCACGACGATCCAGGAAATCGGCCAGCACCGCCTTGGCCGCGACCAGCCGCTCCACCACCTGCCGGCCCAGCACCATGTCCGGCTCGCCCATGCTGCCGGACACGTCCATGGCCAGCATCAATTGCCGCGCCTGGGTAGGCGGACTGACCGCTTCGCCGAGCAGCTGCGGCCGCGCCAGCGCAACGCACAGGCAGCACCAGCCCAGCCACAGCAACAGGCGATGGATGCGCGCGCCGTCGCCGCCGTTGCCACCGGCGATCTCCTGCAGCTGCCGTGCCGACCACGGCACGCGCAGCGCGGCGCCTTCGGACGCCACGCGGCGTGGCCACCAGCGCATCAGCCACGGCAACGGCAAGGCAAGCAGCGCCCATGGCCACGCCAGCAGCAGGTCCGGCCACGGCCAGCCGGGAAGGGTCATCGGGAACGCTCTCGCAGCAGCGCGACATACCGCGTGCGCGCCCAGCGTTCGAACGTGGCCAGCTGCGCTGCATCGATCACGGGCTGGTAAGCGCCCTGCAGCAGCAGGTCGCGTTGCGCCGGCGCAAGCGCACTGGCGGGATCAAGCACCTGCAACCACGCCTCACCCTGCAGCAGTTCGCTGCCGGCGCGGCTTTCGCGGGCAGCACGCCGCAGCAGCTCCACCAGCGCGGCAAGCCGCAATGGGCCTTCGCCCGCCGCCTGCAGCTCTGCATCGAACTGCCGCTGCCACGCCCGTTCGCGGCGAAGCCGGCGGGCGCGCAGCAGTACGGGTATCGCCACCAGCACCAGCACCGCGGCGGCGATCAGCCACCAGCCGGGCGCAGGCGGCCACAGACTGGGCGCCGGTGGCAGGTGCACATCACGCAGGGGCAGGTTCGCGCTCATGACACGACCTCGCGCACTGCAGGGGCCAGCCAACCACTGCTTGGGGCATCGGTTGAGATCACATGGGTCGTCACCCGGCGCGTGGCCAGGCTGTCCTGCAACTGCTGCAGCGGCACGGCGAAATAGTCCTGCCAGTGCGCACGCACCTGCGCGCTGCGCAGGTCCACGCGCACACGGCTGCGCTCTGCGATGAAATCCAGTGCGTCGGTGGGCGGCTGCATTTCCAGCGGATCCACCAGCAGCAGCACGTCCACCTGATGATGCAGGGCCAGCGCGGACCAGCGCGCGAGCGGAACCGCAGCGGCGCGCAGCGGGTCGGCCAGCACCAGCAGGCGCGCGCCCGGCCGCAGCACGCGCGTGGCCTGCTGCAGCGCGTGCTCCAGCCCGGCATCTTCAGCCTGTGGCCCCGCATACCAGCGGCTCAATGCATCGAGCACGCGCAGCACGCCACGGGTTCCGCCGGCTGGCGGAATCGGAGCTTCGTGCAGGCTGCCGCGCAGCGCCGCGATGCGGTCACCGCGACGCTGCGCCGACCACGCCGCCACCGCGCCCACGCGTGCGGCCTGGACCGATTTGAAGCGGGTGCGCGTGCCGAAGTACAGCGCCGGATCGGTATCGGCGACGATCAGCGTGACCCGCTCGCGTTCGGCCTGGAACAACTTGGTATGGGTGCGGCCACTGCGTGCGGTCACCCGCCAGTCGATATGCCGCGCGTCATCGCCGGCGACATACTCGCGTGATTCGGCGTACTCCATGCCACGCCCGCGCAGCGGCGATGGCGCCTGGCCGGCCTGGCCGATGCGCCCACGCTTCGGCGCCGGCGGACGGACCGCCGTGCCGCGCAGGGCTACCAGTTCGGCGAGGGTGGGCACCAGCCCATCACCGTGCAGCAGATCGGGGGACTCAACGGCCATCGTGGTCAGGGGGCCGGTACCTTGGCCAACAGCTCCTGCACCAGCCGTTCGCCATCCCAGCCTTCTGCAAGCGCCTCGTAGCTGGGCAGCACGCGGTGGCGCAGCACGTCGGCGGCGATCGCGCGCACATCGTCGGGGGTGACGAAGTCACGCCCGGCCAACCAGGCACGCGCCCGCGCGCAGCGCTCCAAGGCGATGGAACCACGCGGGCTGGCGCCCCAGGCGATGCGCCGCGCCAGTGCAGCGTCGTAGCGGGCAGGCTGCCGCGAGGCCAGCACCAGCTCGACCAGATAGCGTTCCAGCGGCGGCGCCATGTGCAGATCCAGCACTTCGCGACGCGCCTGGTGCACATCTTCCAGCGGCATCCGCCGCGGCGGTTCCGGGGCTGCATCCAGCGCACCGCGCGCGCGTTCACGGGCCAGCCGCAGGATCTCGGTCTCGGCGCCTTCGTCCGGATAGCCGATGCGGACATACATGAGGAAACGATCAAGCTGCGCTTCCGGCAGCGGGAACGTGCCTTCCTGTTCGATCGGGTTCTGCGTGGCCATCACCAGGAACAGCGGCGGCAGCGCATAGGTGTGGCGGCCGACGGTGACCTGGCGCTCGCCCATCGCTTCCAGCAGCGCGGACTGCACCTTGGCCGGGGCGCGGTTGATCTCGTCGGCCAGCAGGATGGGATGGAAGATCGGGCCGGGCACGAACTCGAAGCGGCCCTCCTGCGGGCGCCAGATTTCGGTGCCGGTGAGGTCAGCCGGCAACAGGTCGGGGGTGAACTGCACGCGGGAAAACTCAGCGTCCAGCCGGCTGGCCAGCGCACGGATGGCAGTGGTCTTGGCCAGCCCGGGGGCGCCTTCCACCAGCAGGTGGCCATCGGCCAGCAACGCGATCAGCAGGCGTTCGACCAGCTCGGCCTGGCCGACGATTTCACTGGACAGCGCAGTGCGCAGGGCCTGGAAGTCAGCGTGCAGGCGCGATGCATTGCTGCCTGCGGTGAGGGTGGGGGGAACGGCGGGGATCTGATTCATCGTGCTTGGACCAGCACCGGTGGATTCCGGTTCCCCATCATCGCAGGGGGCGGTCATGAATGTGATCAAGATTGGATGAATGGTGGATCGAGCGATTGGACCCCTCGCGGGTGGTTCCGCAGTTGCAGCTGGGGGTGGGTCGGGCGATGCGGCTGTGCGGGGGACGGCAAAGGCCGCATCCATGCGGGCCTCGTTTCGCGCCATCCATGGCGCTCAACGCCCCCGCACAGCCGCACCGCCCGACCCATGACAGGTTCCGGTGGCCGCCACCCGCGTCAAAAGAAAGAGAAAAAGCGCTGACGCCGACCCGTGGTCGGCGAGCGCAGCGGGCCGTTGGCGGCAACATTCCGCCGACCATGGGTCGGCGCTACCAAGGCGCCATAGACCTGTCTGGTGGAGGGAGCCCCTGAGTCAGGGGCGGCCGCGAAGTGGCGGGGTGTGGGTGCTGGTGAGAGGGGGCCCACGGTTTGCGGAGCAAACCGTGGGAGCGGCAGCGCGAATGCGATGACGCGGACCCCGGGCCGCAGGCCCGGCACCTCACACCATTACTTGCCCTTGGCGACGCGCAGGACCTTCGGGGTCACGAACACCAGCAGTTCGGCCTTGTCCTTGTTGCGGCTGCGCTTCTTGAACAGGTTGCCCAGGAACGGCACGTCACCCAGGAACGGCACCTTGCTGATGCTGTTGCGGTCGGTGAACTCGTACACACCACCGATCACCACCGTCTGCCCGTCTTCCACCAGGACCGCGGTGTTGACTTCGCGACGGTTGATCGACGGCACCGTGCCGTAGCCTTCCAGCTCGATCCACTGGTCGACTTCATCCTTCTTGACCGCCATGTTCAGGAACACGCGGTTGTCGTTGGTGATCGTCGGGGTGACCTTCAGCTCCAGCACCACTTCCTTGAACTGGACGTTGGCCTGGTTGCCACCACCGGCGCCGCCGGCGGAGATGGTCACGTAGCCGATTTCCTTACCCTGCTTGATCAGGGCCTCGCGCTGGTTGGTGGTGACCACGCGCGGGTTGGAGATCACTTCGCCGCGCGACTCGGTCTGCATTGCCGACAGTTCGACATCCAGCAGGTAGCCCGCGTTGAGGATCGACAGCGCCAGCGAGGCCGGGTTGCTGGTCGCCGCCACCGGCAGGTTGGACATCAGGCCGCGGGTGATGGTGTACGGATCACGCACCGGCGCCGCGCCGGTGCCGCCACCCGCCGCCCACTCGTTGACCGCACGCTGGTACGCGGTGTCGACGGTGGCCTGGTTGTTGATGTTCGATCCGTTGTTCTCAACACTATTGTTGAAGAACACATTGTCGCGGCTGCCGCTGACGCCGAACTTCGCACCCAGTTCGCGGGCAAAGGTATCGGTCGCGATGACGATGCGGCTTTCGATCAGCACCTGGTCGACCGGGCGGTCGATCACCCCGATCAGCTCACGCATGCGCGCGACCTTCTTCGGGATGTCGCTGATCATCAGCATGTTGGTGCGTTCATCGGCCACGATGCGGCCGCGCGAGGTCAGGAAGCCACTTTCTTCCTGCGCCGAGTTGCCACTGCCACCGCCGCCCTGGCCACCGCTGCCGTTGCCGATGCCGCGGGCTTCGGTGAGGGCTTTGAAGATCGCCGAGGCGCTGTGGTAGTTGATCTGCACGTAATCGGTGATCAGGTCCTCGCGGTTCTCGATCGCGATGCGCGCGTCTTCTTTTTCCTGCTCGAACTTGGCCAGCTCGGCCTGCGGGCCGACCCAGATCACGCTGCCGTCGCGGCGCTTGTCCAGGCCCTTGGCACGCAGCACGATGTCCAGTGCCTGGTCCCACGGTACGTTGACCAGGCGCAGGGTGACGTTGCCGGCAACGCTATCCGATGCCACCACGTTGAGGTTGGACTCCTCTGCGATCAACTGCAGCACGGTGCGCACCGGCACGTCCTGGAAGTTGAACGTCACCGGACGTCCGCTGTAACCGCGCTGGGCCACCGCGCTGGCGGCCTGGGCGATGGTGCTGGTGGTGATCGCACCGGTAGCGGCGATACCTTCCTTCGGGGTGATTTCCACCACGTATTCGTTGCCGCTCTGGTACGCCAGCGACTCGAAGGCCGAATTGGTGCTCAGCACCAGCTGGGTACCACCGCCGTACGGCTTGGCGTCGATGCGCTGCACCGGCGTGGCGAAATCGGTCACGTTGAGCGGCTTCTGCAGCTGCTCGGGCAGGCGTGCGTTGCCGACGTCGATGACCACGCTGTCGCCCTGGTTGCGCAGGTCAGGGTTCGCCCCCTGGCCGTCGAACTGCAGCACCAGGCGCCCGGCGCCGTCGTCGCCCCGCTTGAAGTCGATCTTGGACACCGACAGTGACGCCGGTGCGCTGACCGGCGTGGCTGCGGCGGCGGCGGGCGCGCCGGTGGGCGCAGCCGCGGTCGCGTGGCCGCACGCCAGCATCAACGCGACTCCCAGCGCGCCGATCCGGTTCAAGGTTGGGCGCCGGATCGGACGCAGCCCCTTGGCATTGTGAAAGGTCATCGTGCTATCCCCAGTAAACGATCATTGATCTTCAAGCGAGAGCGCGGCCGGCCGTTCCAGCCACCCGCCCGCGCCATCCGGCACCAGCTCTATCAGTTCGATGCGGTCCTCGAAGACCCCGGTCACCCGGCCATCGCTCTGCCCCATGTACACGCCCGGCCGCACGCGGTAACTCACCTTGTCAGGTGCCATCACCACCGCCACCGTGCTGCCCCCGGTCCCGATCGTGCCGACCATGTCCAGGCTGTCCAGCGGGAAGGCTTCCAGCGGCTCCTTGCGACGGTTCGGATCGGGACGCAGGCCGCTGCCGCCCTGCGGATTGGACCAGGCATCGGTGAACGGATCGCGCATGCCCTGCGCCGAATATTCAAACGTTTCGAACTGCTGCATCACCGGCAGCGGTTCGAGGGCCGGGGCTGGACGTGCGCGCACGTCTTCCACCCATTTCTGCAGGTTGGGCGCATCGCCGGGCGTGCTGGTCACGCCGCGGCCGCAACCGGCCAGCAGCACCAGCGCGACCAGGCCAACGCTGCGCAGCAGGGAAGAGCGGATCATGGCTTGCCTCCCTTCTCTGCAGCAGCCTTGTCGGCGGCAGCCTTTTCCTGCTGCTCCATCTCGGCCTCATCTAGGTAGCGATAGGTCTTGACGGTGCCGGACAGTTCCAGCGCGCCGGCGCGGATCGAAGCCGGATTGATGCCGGTCTTGGGATCCTTCGGCTTCAGGTTGATGTCGTGCATGGTCAGGATGACCACGCGCGGCAGCGAAGCGACGCCGCTGACGAAGGCACCGAACTGGTGGTAACTGCCCACCATGCGCAGCTTGATCGGCTTTTCAGCGTAGAACTCGCGCACCTGCTCGGCTTCGGGTTCGAACAGTTCGTTGACCAGCCCGCTGGACAGCGCCGTCTGCGAAACGTCGATGATCAGGTCCGGCATTTCGGTCTTGCTGGGCAGCTGGCGCAGCATCTGCTGCAGCACCTGTTCCATCTGTGCCAGCTGCTGCTTGAGCGGCTCCAGGTTGACCGCGCGCCCCTGTTCCTTTTCGAACTCGGTGCGCAGCTCGGTCTCACGGCGTTCCAGGGTGGCGAGCTCTTCACGCTTGCCGCTGGTCAGCACGAACCACGACACCGCCATGATGACCAGCGCGATCAGCACGCAGAACACCACCTTGGCCTGCTGCGGCCAGTTGCCGATGTCGTTGAAGTCCAACTCGTTGATATTGAATTTCTTCTGGCTCACGGCGAGCCCTCCTGACCGCTGGCCGGTGTCGGCGGCGGCGTCTGCTGCGGGGCGGCCGGGGTCAGCCGGCTGCCAGCGGGCGGTGCGGGAGCCGCCGGAGCGGCGTTGCCTGCGGGCGCCTGGACGGCAGCAGGCGTGGCACCGTCGGCCGGGGCCAGCGGGGCCAGCACGGCCGGATCAGCGGCAACCGGCGCATTCGGGTCAGCCACCGAGCCATCCGGGTTGAGCGTGGATTCCTCGCTCTGCGCCGGCAGCTTGACCTTCACCACGAACACATACGGCAGCGCGCTGACGTCTGCCAGCGGCAGCGTCTTGGCTTCCTTTTCCTTTTCCGGATCACGCGCTTCGATGATCGACAGTTCCGGGTTGGTCATCCAGCCGGAGGTCTCCAGGTTGCGCATGTAGGCCGAGACGCGGGCATTGGACTGGGTGCGCCCTTCCAGGGTCAGCACGTCGCCTTCCTGCTTCAGTGCGGTCAGTACCACGCCATCGGGAATGGTGCGGACCAGCGCATCGAACAGGTGCACCATCTGGGAACGCTTGGACTGCAGTTCCTCGATGACGGCCTTGCGTGCCAGCAGCCGGTCCTTCTGCGCGTCGAGGCGGTCGATTTCCTTGTTCTGCAGCTTGACCTTGTCGATCTCGGCCTGCAGGAAGGTGTTGCGCTCGCCCTGGCCGCTGACCTGACGGTCGTAGTAGAACCACACCATCAACGACAACAGCAGGCCACCGACGGCGGCCAGGCCCAACATTGCGTAGAACTCGCGCTGGCGTTGCTTGCGACGTTCGGCACGCCACGGCAGCAGGTTGATCCGTGCCATCAGTCGAAACTCCTCATCGCCAGGCCGGTGGCGATCATCAGCGCCGGGGCATCCTGTGCCAGCGCGTGCGCCTGCACCTTCGGGCCCAGCGTCATCTGCGCCAGCGGGTTGGCCACCACGGTCGGCACGCCAAGCTGCTCTTCCACCAGCTCCGGCAGGCCGGTCAACGCGGCGCAGCCGCCTGCCAGCACGATGTAGTCGACACGGTTGAATTCACTGCCTGCATAGAAGAACTGCAGCAGGCGGCTGATCTGCTGGACCGTGGCTTCCTTGAACGGCTCCAGCACTTCCATTTCGTAGCTTTCGGGCAGCCCACCCTGGCGCTTGGCCAGGCCGGCTTCTTCGTAGCTCAGGCCGAAACGGCGCATGATCTCGTCGGTCAACTGCTTGCCGCCGAACACCTGCTCACGGCTGTACAGGCTGCGCCCCCCGCGCAACACGTTCAGCGTGGTCATGGTGGCGCCGATGTCGACCAGCGCGACCACGCCGTCGCTGGACACCGGCAGTTCGCTGGCGACCAGGGCAAAGGCGTTCTCGACCGCGAAGGCCTCCACGTCCATCACCTTGGCGGTCAGTCCGCCCAGTTCCAGCGCCGACTGGCGCAGCTCGACGTTTTCAGAACGCGAGGCAGCCAGCAGCACCTGGACCATTTCCGGGTTGTTCGGGATGGTCCCGAGCACCTCGAAGTCCAGGTTCACTTCTTCGATCGGGTACGGGATGTAGTTGACGGCTTCCAGTTCGACCTGGGCCTCCATCTCGTTCTCGTCCAGATCGGCCGGCATGGGGATCACTTTGGTGATCACCGCCGAGCCCGCCACGGCCGCTGCGGCGAACTTGACCTTGCTTCCCGACCGGTTGACGGCGCGACGGATGGCTTCCCCTACCGCCTCCACTTCAACGATGTTCTTTTCTACGACGGCGTTCGGCGGCAGCGGTTCCACGGCGTAATGTTCCACGCGGAAACGGTTACCACTGCGTGAAAGCTGCAAAAGCTTTACCGCAGTCGAACTGATGTCGACGCCAATGAGCGACGACTGGCCTTTTGGGATGAGCCCCACGGTTTCTCCCCTGCCGATGGGCACTTGGACGCAATAGCTGCGCCCGCGCATTAATAACGTTTTTTTTGCAAATGGCAACCGTCCCGCCGTGAAGGTTTCTTCACAGAACGACACACGGTGACGCGGCTTCCCCTTGCACTCCCCAGGGCCGACCCCAGCCAGCCCCTTGCGTAATCTATACTCTGCGGCCATGAATTCTGCAATCGGAATCTGTCACCGATGACACGCCTTCGCCGCTGGCTGCGCTGGATCCTGGTCGTTTTCCTGATCCTGGCGTTGATTGGCGCGGCCGCTGCGGGCGGCCTCTACTACGCCATTTCCTCCAAGCTTCCCGACGTGCAGACCCTGCGCGACGTGGAAATGCAGGAGCCCATGTATGTCTACGCCGCCGACGGCAAGCTGATGGCGGTGTTCGGCGAGACGCGGCGCACGCCGATCACCATGAAGGACGTCCCCGAGCGCCTCAAGCAGGCCTTCCTGGCCACCGAAGACGCCCGTTTCTATGAACATGGCGGGGTCGATTACAAGGGCATCGCGCGTGCGGTATGGCTGCTGGCCACCACCAGCGACCGCCGCGTGCCCGGCGGTTCGACGATCACCCAGCAGGTCGCGCGGCAGTTCTTCCTGAGTTCGGAATACAGCTATACGCGCAAGCTGGCCGAGATCCTGCTGGCCCGCAAGATCGAGGCGGAGTTGAGCAAGGACGAGATCTTCGAGCTGTACCTGAACAAGAGTTTCTTCGGCAATCGCGCCTACGGCGTGGCCGCGGCGGCGCAGTTGTACTACGGCAAGTCGCTGGACCAGCTGGACCTGGATGAAATGGCATCGCTGGCCGGCATCCCCAAGTTTCCGTCTTCGGGCAACCCCATCTCCAACCCGGAGCGCGCGCAGCAGCGCCGCGACAACTACGTCCTGCAGCGCATGGCCGACCTGCGCTTCATCAGCCAGGCCGAGGCCGATGCGGCCAAGGCCGTGCCGATGCACGCCACTGTGCACGAGCCACCGGTGCAGGTCGACGCGCCCTATGTGGCCGAACTGGTGCGCCAGGAGATGATCGCCCGCTTCGGCGGCGACGTGGTCAACAAGGGCTACCACGTGACCACCACCATCAACGCCGAGCTGCAGACCGCGGCCAACCTGGCCGTGCGTGACGGGCTGCTGCTGTACGACCACCGGCATGGCTGGCACGGCGTGGAGAAGCAGGTCGCGCTGGGTGCCGGCGATGACGTGGCGACGCTGGCCGGGCACCTGTCCGGGATCAGTGCGCAGTCCGGTCTGCTGCCGGCGATCATCGCCGCCACCGCCGCCGATGGCAGCGCCACCGCCGTGCTGGCCAACCGTACCGAAGTCACCCTGCCCGCCGCTGCGGCGCGCTGGACCAACAAGACCCCTGCCAAGCTGGTGCAGCGCGGCGACATCGTGCGCGTGCGCGTGGGCGAGAAGGAAGGCCAGTGGCTGCTCGACCAGATCCCGCGCGGTCAGTCCGCGCTGGTCTCGGTGGATGCCAACAGCGGTGCCCTGAAGGCGCTGGTGGGTGGCTTCAGCTACTCCGGCAACAAATTCAACCGCGCCACCCAGGCGCGTCGCCAGCCGGGCTCGAGCTTCAAGCCGTTCATCTATGCAGCGGCCTTCGACAAGGGCTACAACCCGGCGTCGATCGTGCTCGATGCCCCGGTGGTGTTCCGCGACCGCCGTGGCAAGACCTGGTCGCCGCAGAACGATGGCGGCGGCTTCCGTGGCCCGATGCGCCTGCGCGAGGCACTGGTGCAGTCGCGCAACCTGGTGTCGGTGCGGCTGCTGGACGGCATGGGCGTGGACTATGCGCGCAAGTACATCAGCGAGTTCGGTTTCGCCGAAGCCGAGCTGCCGCCCAACCTGTCGATGTCGCTGGGCACCGCCTCGCTGACTCCGCTTTCGGTGGCGCGTGGCTATGCCGTGTTCGCCAACGGCGGCTCGCGCGTGGACACCTGGCTGATCGACCGGGTTTCCGACCGCGACGGCGTGGAAGTATTCAAGGAAAACCCTGCGCTGGCCTGCCGTGACTGCGCAGGCACCAGTCATGGCCAGCCGGCCAATGCGGTGGTGGATGGCTTCAACTTCGGCGCTGCCGCCGCTCCGGCCCCGGCCGGCACCGCCGCGACGCCACAGCCGACGGTTGAAGCCCCGGCCCCGGTCAACCCCGATGCGCGCACCGCGCCGCGCGCGATCGATGCGCGCACCGCCTACCAGCTGGTGTCGATGATGCGCGATGTGGTCCAGCGCGGTACCGGCACGGCGGCCAAGGTGCTTGGCCGCGAGGACGTGGGCGGCAAGACCGGTTCGACCAACGACCATCGCGATGCCTGGTTCTCCGGCTTTGGCGGTCCTTACGCCACCACGGTGTGGGTCGGTCGCGATGACTTCCGCTCGCTGGGCTACCGCGAATATGGCGGCAAGGCCGCGCTGCCGATCTGGATCGACTACATGCGCACCGCGCTGAAGGACACGCCGATCGCGCAGAACGATCCGCCCTCGGGCATGGTGCAGGCCAGCCTCAACGGCGCCACCGAGTGGGTCAAGGTCGAGGACATGGACCGCTTGCAGGACTACGACCTGAACCTGCAGACGCCGCAGGCCGATGCGGCGGCATTCGATATCTTCTGACCGACCACGACACTGAGCGGTGGCGCGGCACGCTCCATGCCGCGCCACCTGGCCTTCACCGCGCCGGTGTAGGCTGGTTCCAGGCCATGCAGAGGGGAGCAACCCATGCACCGTGCGCGCGAACACACCGCCACCCAGACCCGTGAACGCCGCCATCGGCTGGCGCATGAAGCCGCCAGGCTGATGGTCGAAGGCGGCATCCAGGATTTCCACCAGGCCAAGCGCAAGGCCGCCATCCGGCTGGGCATCCATGACGATGCTTCGCTGCCGCGCAACGCTGAAATCGAGCAGGCCCTGCGCGAGCACCAACGCTTGTTCGCCGGCAGTGCCCAGAGCAATGCGTTGCGGCAGCGGCGGGAAGCGGCGGTGCACGCACTGGAGTTCCTGCAGGCGTTCGCTCCACGGTTGGCTGGGCCGGTGCTGGAGGGCACCGCAGATGCGCATAGTCCGGTCCAGCTGCACCTGCACGACGACGACCCGGACGCCGTACAGCGTTTCCTCGACGAGCATGGCATCCCGGCCGAGGTACGCAGCCGGCGCCTGCGATGGGACCGCGAACGGGTACTCGATGCGCCGGTGTGGGTGTTCAGCGCCGATGGCGTGGTCTTCGAGCTGCTGGTACTGCCCTGCCACGCCCTGCGCCAGGCACCGCTGTCAGCGGTAGACGAAAAGCCAATGCGGCGCGCCTCGCTGGCCCGCCTGCGCGAGCTGCTGCAGGACACCGCACCGGCGCCAGGCGACACGCAGGGCTGAGCAAGCCCGGGCCGACGGACCCGGCAAGCTCAGCCGATCACAGGAGGCAGCGTCAGCAGGTGCTCACGGTAGCCGTCGCCGGTGAGGCGATAGCGCAGTTGCAGCGTGCTGCCGGGCTCCAGCCCGGCCGGCAATTGCAGCGATGCGCCCGGGTACAGGCTGCGCGATACCTCATGGGTTGCACATGCACCGGCCGCGCTGCAGCCGGCGACGCTGGTGATGCCCACGCGCAGCGTGCCGATGTTGTGCAGCGTGCGGCCGCGCAGCTCCACCTGCACCCGTCCATCGGCGGGCAGCACGTTGACCAGCGCCCCCCAGACCAGGCTGACGCCGATGCTGGCTTGTGCGCCGTCTGCGGGGGCATCCGCGGCCTCCTCATCCGGTGCGCGGACACCTTCGAAATAGACCCGGTAAGCGGTCTCCTGCTGGACCGGCTGCAGCGGGACGATCCGGATCAAGCGGTTGCCCCCGCCCGCCAGTGCAAATCTGGACGGGGTCAGCGCAATGGCTGCCTGGCTGGGTGCAACGTCCGCTTCGTGTTCCCCGTCGCCGGCCGGATCCACGATGTGGCGCAGGGATGCCTGCACGAACTGCGCTTGCGCGGATTGCGAATACACGCGGAAAACCGTTGCTTTGCCAGGCTCTACCGATGCACGCATGGGATGGATGGTCAGGTTGGCGTGCGCCGCCGGCGTGGACAGAAACAGCGCCAGGGCAAGGCCGGAAAATCGAGTTCTCACGAAAGGTTCCATTGGTTTCAGGGACGGGAGGGCGGCAGACGCAGCTCGACCCGCAGCCCGCCGCGGTAGTGGCCTGGCCGCTTGCTCGAGATGGGAACGCGGGGAGTGTCCAGGCTGAGCGGGGTCGGCACGCAGAACACAGGCTGGGACATGCCGGGCAGCGCCACCAGCCGCAACCGGACGCGGTCGATGCCGGTCAACATCTGCTCGGTTCCATTGGCCATCGGCAGCCGTGCTCCGCCGTGGTCCAGCGTCACGGTGTAGTCCACGCGCTGTGTCGGGTCGTCGCCACCGTCCGCGTGCCATACCGAGTAACCGCTGGCCGACGAGGACGGACCTGCGCTATCACTGACAGTCACGCCCAGGTAGTCGCTCTGCGAACCTGCTCCGTCATACAGGCACATCTCCAACGCGGCATGTCCGCCGACCGTCTGCGAGATCGGGTCGTAGTGCAGGTTAAGGCCGACCTGGGGCGTTGCCAGGTCGAAGGCGGGGAAGTAGATCGACGCCGCATCGCGGTCGCTGATGTCCAGATCCAGACGGAACGTGTAAGTCGCCAGTGCCGGCCCGTTGGCTTCAGTGCGCAAGTCCAGCACCAGTTCGGCCTCCCAGCGCCCTGCCACCAGCCTGGACAACTCGTTACCGGCAATGGACAGGGCCGCACCGGTTCCAGTAGGCGGTTGGCCAGCGCATTCCGGCCCGTAGCGGCTACTCAGCGGCTGATCGGTCCCGTGCCAGAGGTCGTTCTGGCAGGCGCGGTCTGCAAAGGCGCGTTGCAGCGAACCGGTCACGGTGATCTCCGTGCGCATGCCGCTCCTGCGTTCGGTGAAGCGCAACGCGATGCCGGTGCGTCCGCCACCCTCGGCACCGGTATCGGCGGTTGGGCAGCGGCCATGTTCTGCATCCGTTGCCGACCGGCAGGTGAGATGGATGCTTCCGTAGCCACGCGCAGGGTCGGCGCTGTAACCGAGCAGCGTGCGTGGCGCCAGCAGCTCGATGGAGGCCGGGACCCCCGACCGGTCATAGGCCAGCGGGTGCTCCTGCACGATGCCAACGGGATCGGTAAGCGGTAGCGCCTGTGCCCGGGCGGCAGGCACCAGCAGCACGGCAAGGAGCACGGCAAGCCAGCGCATCATCACCGTTCCTTCCCACGCTGCGCGCCCCGACCCGGCCGGATCAGGGCCCGCTCCCCCAGCAGTTGCGCCACCCTTTCCTGCTGACGGATGTCGGCCGGCAACTGCGCCACGTCCAACGGCTGGCACTGCACGGTACCGACCATCAACACGGCCAGGCGCTGCTCGCGCACCTGCAATGGACAATGCAGCAGCCGGCTGCCCTGCAACAGGTACAGTACCTGCTCGCGTCGCGTGAAATCCAGCACGAACCCGCCATTGCCCTCGGTGGCAGGTACCGGTGCATTGAGGATGCGTGCCGCCGAAACCGGCAGGCCCGCGGGATCCTGCGCGCGGCCGATGAACGTGTAGGTCACCTCGATGGGAACGGCCATCGACAGCAACCGGCCCGGCGCCAGGAACACCTCACGCCCGGCACCGCCAGCGCCAGCGCCAGCGCCTACGCCTACGCGCACCGCCCCGCTGCTGTCCCCGCTGCTGGCATCCTGAAGTTCGGCACGGTGCATCTGGTAGGCCGGCAAGGCCACCAGCCTGCGCTCGCCAAGCCGCAGGCGCTGCCTGCGCCGTCCTGCCACCTGGAGCTCGGCCGCTACCCCGGACAGTTCACTGTCCTGTGCAGGGTCGACCTTCACCGCCAGGCCCGCATCGGCGCCGTTGCCTTCGCCCCAGTAGAAGCCGCTTGGCCCCAAGGCGAAGGCCGCACTGTGCGTCGCGCTGTAGCCCGTTTCCCGACGCCCGGGCTGCCGATGGAAGGCCACGGTGGCGCTGCCATGGCCGAAGTGGTTCTGCAACTGCGCGCCCACACCGACGCTGTATCGCTCGCTGTTGTCGCCGCGCAGATCGGCAGACACCTCGGCGGACTGGTCGTCGTACTGGCGGCGCATCGTCTGGCTGGCGCTGTAGCTCATCTGCGGCCGCTGATGGCCCGGCTGCCGCAGGTCCATCGCATGGCGTCGTTGCGAAGTGACCCGATCGCCGCGCTGCAACCGGGTAAGGCTGAGGTTGAAGAAAAAACCGCGGTCGTGCCGAGGGCCACCGGTTGCGTCGCTGCGCTGGTGCCAAAGACCGAAGCGACGCGCAACGCTGTACTCTTTCCAACGCTCGATCCGGCTGAAGCTGCCCTGCCAGTTGCGGCTGCGCTGTGCATCGACGTTGCCGGCATGCTGCCCGGGCAATGCCAGCGAGGGGGGCATGAACACCGCCTCGGCGTAGCCCGGCGTGGGATCGGCGCGCCACGCCTGGCGGCGCGTGTAGCCCAGGTAGAGGCTCCCGCCGCGTAGCGGCAATGCCATCGAAGCACTCAGCGCATCCACGCACCCCGCTCCGTCGTATCGCGCAGACGACTGGCAGCGGATGTCGCGCGAGCGTTGATGATGGACATTCCATGATGCCCGTCGCCGGTAGGATATCTGGCTCCGGGTGCCACGGCTGCCCTCGCTGCCGCGCATGGCGCTCAGCCCAGCGCGCAGCTCCTGGGTGGCGAACCGCTGCCGCAGGTCCAGCCGCAGCTCCGCATAGCGGCCGCTCTCCATGTCCACCGCACCTGCGGTCACGGCCATGGCGTGCCCGACCGGCAAACGCAGCCCCGCCATGACCGTGGCTTCGCCGGGCAGGTGTCGGGCGCCGCGTTCTGCACGCCGCCCCGCCTGTAAGAACCATTGCAGGGTGTCATCGGCGCCGTCGCCACGCTTGTCGAAAGGCGCTTCTTCGCCGCGTACCAGCACGCCCGCTTCGTAGATGCGCAGGGTGACGCTGTAACTGCCGAAGGGATAGCTGCGGGTATCCAGTTCGTTGATTCCGGCAGGCAGGTAATAGGTCTGCAGGAGGCGCTCGCCATCGAACGCGTCCACGCGCGCATCGCGTGCCAGCAGCACGGTGAGCGGCGTGGCCTGCATTGCCGCCTCGACATTGATGTAGGCTTGGCTGCTTCCCACGCGCAGGCCGTCGAAGCGGTCCAGCGGGAGCATGCCGAAGCCGAAGGTGCCGCCAAGTGGACTGGCGAGGTTGCGCCGGTCCATGCGCCCGGCCTGCAGGTAGTGACGACGGTCCAGGTCATGCCGGTAATACGCATTGTCCATGTCGAATCCACCGCCACTGCGGTGTCCGTGGTGCTGGCTGAAGTTCCAGCTCGCCGCCAGGTGCCCGTGGGCGGACATCCCCAATGCGCCCGCGCCCTGTATCGCCAGCGCGCGCTGGTCGCGGCCACCGCTTGCATTGATCACGTGCTGGTGGAGGAACGCTTTTTCGGCTGCGGCGCTGGCCTGGTGTAAGCGCTCGGCGCTGCGTGGAGCCGGCAGCCACTGCCGCGCCACGAACAGGCGCACTGCCCCCTCGCCTTCGTCATAGATCGCGGCCACGGCCGTGTCCTCTTCGGGGGGATCCATATAGCCGCAGCCCGCCTGGGCATTGCCGTGCCGGCATGCCAGATGGCTGTTGCGCGGCAGCGGAGCAGACAGCGCTGGCAGCAGGCTGGAGCGTGCCGCAGGGTCCAGATCGAGCGCCTGAAGTACGGTGCCGGGATCCTGCAGTTGCACGGTATTCAGGTCGACGAGCACCGGCACCACGCCTGCAGAGCGCTCGAACAGCCGGACGTCAAGCTGCTCCACCTGACCTTCCACCAGGTCTTCGAAGCCGTCCGGGACGCGACTGGCGGTGACGCCCCCCATTACCACGGGCAGTGCGAGCGCGATCGCCAGCCCGGTCGCGACAGGGGCGGTAGTCATCATGTGAGAGTGGCCGAAAGGGCCGGCCCCGTAGGGCCGGCGCAGGAAGTTACGGGCTGACGGTCTTCTGGGCCAGGACAATGCTGACCAGTCCCTCGTACAGGCCCGCCGCGGTGATGGGCGCCTGCGTGGTCTGCGCGATCTGGAGCGGCATGGCAATCGAGGCGCCCGGCAACGCGCCGTCGAACAGTTCGGCCGCGGTGAAGTCGGTACCCGCCACCGATACGGTTCGGCCATTGAGGCTGACCGTCATCGGCACCCCACCGCACCGGGGGCAGCAATGACCGGACGCAGCTCGGCGGCATGACCCAGGCGCACGGCGATATCCTTGCGCGGATCGTTGGAAATGATCCGCACCTGGTCCGACCAGGGCATCAGGCCATTGATCGGGTTGTGGGTCAGCGCCACGCCATCGGGCAACGCGCTGCCATCGGCACGCAGCAGGGCCAGCGTGGGATCGACATCTGCCCAGACCTTGATGTCGGCCTGGATGGCATGTGCGGAGGTGGATGCAGCGGCTAGCGCGATGGCGACCAGCGCGTTCCGGCAATGCGTTTTCATATGACTACTCTCCTTGATATCGATATATGGCGTCATTCAAACGACGCTATACCATCAGCGAAAGCTGGTGGCGGCAGGAGAATAGGCATTGCGTTCTGATTTGAACGTAAGGAAATCTTCAAAAACGCGATGTCGTGAGCGCTTTTGTGCGCTTGGTTGCGGAACAAAACATTGCTTCGTGCTTTGCCAGGATCTGACGCTTTCTCGATAGCGACCCGTGCAGAGCTGACAGGCGCGCAAAAAAAAACGCCCCGCGAGGCGGGGCGTTCGATGCGACAGGCAAAGACCGGAATCAGCCCTGGTAGTCGCGCACGTCGCTACCGGTGTAGACCTGGCGCGGGCGGCCGATCTTCATTTCCGGATCCACCTGCTGTTCCAGCCAGTGCGCGACCCAGCCGGAAGTACGGCCCAGGGCGAACATGACGGTGAACATTTCGGTCGGGATCTGCAGCGCCTTGTAGATGATGCCGCTGTAGAAATCGACGTTCGGGTACAGCTTGCGGGCGACGAAGTACTCGTCCTGCAGCGCGGCCTGCTCCAGCTTCACGGCCACGTCCAGCAGCGGATCCTGCACGCCCAGCTGCTTGAGCACCTTGCCGGTCATCTCGCCGATGACCTTGGCGCGCGGGTCGAAGTTCTTGTACACGCGGTGGCCGAAGCCCATCAGGCGGAAGCCGGAGGTCTTGTCCTTGGCCTTGACCACGGCCGATTCGACGTTGTCGGCCGAACCGATTTCTTCCAGCATCTTCAGCACGGCTTCGTTGGCACCGCCATGGGCGGGGCCCCACAGCGCGGTGACGCCTGCGGCCACCGACGCGTAGGGGTTGGCACCGGTCGAACCGACCAGGCGCACGGTGGAAGTCGACGCGTTCTGCTCGTGGTCGGCATGCAGGATGAACAACAGATCCAGTGCCTTGACCACGTCCTGGTTCAGTTCGTAGCTGCCGTCGGCGGCTTCGAAGGTCTGCTTCAGGAAGCGGCTGACGTAGTCCAGCGAGGTATCCGGCGTGTTGGCCGGCAGGCCCTTGCCATGGCGATAGATCAGCGCCGACAGGGTCGGCACCTTGGCGATCAGGCGAACGGCGGCCTTGCGGCGCTGTTCGGCGTCAGCCAGGTCGAGCGAGGCGTGGTAGATACCCGACAGCTGCGCGATCGCGGCGGTCAGGATCGCCATCGGATGGGCATCCTTGGCGAAGCTGCCGATCAACGTGTTGATCGATGCATCGACGGTGGCTTCTGCAGCCAGCTCTTCGTTGAATGCCTTCAACTGGGCCGCGTCGGGACGCTCGCCGTTGATGAGCAGGTAGACGACTTCGACATAGCTCGACTTTTCCGAGAGCTGCTCGATCGGATAGCCGCGATACAACAGAACGCCCTTGTCGCCATCGATGTAGGTGATGGCCGACTTGCAGCTTGCGGTGGCAGTGAAGCCGGAATCGTAGGTGAAATACCCCGTTTCCTTGGTCAGCTTCGAAATGTCGACGCAGTCGTTGCCGAGAGTGGGTTTGATGACCGGCAGAACGACCGACTTTTCGCCGGCGTTGAGCGTGACCTGATCAAGATCGGACACTGTGTGCGCTCCTTCAAGGGGAAGGCGCCTGCCCAAGCGCATTGGTCAGGCACGTGAATGACGTCCACGACCTGTGCCGCGGATCCCGCCATTATCGCACAGCAGCATTTTCCGGGGGTTAGACGGAAGTCGTAGATGTCGTATACGGACCCGCCCGAGGCCTCGCCGGCGGGGGCGCCCAGGGGTGCGCCGATGCCGGCGACCGGACGCTGCGTTCTACCACCATACGCCACGGCACCGCGTCCCGGAAAAGCAAACGGCCGCGCAAATGCGCGGCCGCTCACCCAAGCGTGGATCGACGGATCAGCGCGCGTAGCGCTTCTGGAACTTGTCGATACGGCCGGAGGTGTCGATCACCTTGTGCTTGCCCGTGTAGAACGGGTGCGACGAGGAGGAGATTTCGACCTTCACGAGCGGATACTCGTTACCGTCTTCCCACTTGGTGGTTTCCTTCGACGCCATGGTCGAGCGGGTCAGGATCTTGAAATCAGAGGTGACGTCTTCGAAGACGACGTCACGGTACTCGGGATGGATATCGTCCTTCATGGGCGTACACCGTAAATAGGTAAGGGAAACACAAGAGCGGCATTATAAGCCCCACTTCGCGCCGGGGCAACCCGCCTTGAGGCGGGCGCGCCGTGCCTGTCTTCAGGCACCCAGCGCCTGCCGCACCAGTGCCTCGAAACGGGACTGATCGTAGGCCATCAGAAGCGCGCAGTTGTCCGGCTGGCCGGTCTGGCGATTCCAGTCGACGAGGGTGGCACCACGGCTGAACGTGCCGTTCAGCTCGATGTTCACCGGCCGCGACTCCACCTGCAGCTGCCCTTCCGGATTCAGCGCCCAGGCCATCGCCAGGGCATCGGCGGTGAACCAGCGTCCGCCCTTGCTGTCTTCGGACAGCGCACGGGTCTTGCGCGAGATCAGTTCATAGAAGCGCGCGCGGTCCGAATCGGCGGCCAGCCACTGTTCGGCCTGCTGCAGCGGCAATCCGTGGGCCACGGTCGCTTCCCAGTCCGATACCAGCAGGTGCGGGAAGGCGGCGAACACCACGTGCGCGGCTTCCGGATCGAAGGCGATGTTGAACTCGGCAGCAGGGGTGATGTTGCCGTGGCAGGTGACCGCCCCGCCCATCACCACGATGCGCTTGATGCGGGTGGGCAGGGTTGGATCCAGCTTCAGCGCCAGCGCCAGGTTGGTCAGCGGGCCAAGCATGACCAGCATCAGCTCGCCACGGTACTGGTGCGACAGGCGCAGGATCGCCAGCGCGGCATGTTCAGCTTCGGCGCCGCGGGCGGGGGGCGGCAGGTCGACATCGCCATAGCCGTCGCGACCGTGCACGTGGGCGGCATCCAGCGAGGGATGCAGCAGCGGATCGGGGCTGCCGGCGAACACGGGGACGTCGTCACGGCCGACCACTTCACACAGTTTGAGTGCGTTGCGGACGGTGTAATCCAGGCCGACGTTGCCGGCGGCGATGGTCAGCGCGACCACCTCATGGCGGGTATCGGCGAAGGCCATCAGCAGGGCCAGTGCGTCGTCCACACCGGGGTCGGTGTCGATCAACAGCGGGATCTTGTGGGTCATCGTTGCCGTCTTCTGAGCGGCAACGGAGTGTCGCACCGCGGTGGCTGCAAATACAACCGGGCGCACGAGCGACGCCCGTTTTTCGGAAGGGGCCGGGCGGGAGGGGTCTGCAGGGGACG
>NZ_JACSQS010000004.1:117794-132193 GCF_014836545.1 Stenotrophomonas lacuserhaii | reverse complement strand
CGCCAGCCATGGCGCGCAACCCCCCGGCAAACCCCCCCCGCCCGGCCCTCATCGCCTGCGCCGGCGTCGGGCATGAAAAAAAGAAGAAAAGCGGTAGCGCCGAGCCGTGCTCGGCGAGCGCGAAGCGCGGCCTGCGTCAGGCGACGCGATGGCGGGGAGCATTCGCCGACCATGGGTCGGCGCTACCCGTTCAGGCCGAGGCGTAACGCACGGCGGTGCCGATCCAGCGGTCGACCACCCGGTCGGCCAGGCCGGGCTGCTCCTGCAGCAGCCGTTCGGCCAGTGCGTGCACGTCCGGCAGCAGGTTGGCGTCGCGCGCCAGGTCGGCGATGCGGAAACCGGCCAGGCCGGTCTGCCGGGTGCCCAGCAACTCGCCCGGGCCGCGCAGCTCCAGGTCCTTCTCGGCGATGACGAAGCCATCGTTGGTCTCGCGCATGGTCTGCAGGCGTTCGCGCGCCATCGTCGACAACGGCGTCTGGTACAGCAGCATGCAGCGCGATACCGCCGATCCGCGCCCTACCCGCCCGCGCAGCTGGTGCAGCTGCGCCAACCCCAATCGTTCGGCGTTCTCGATCACCATCAACGACGCATTGGGGACGTCCACCCCCACTTCGATCACGGTGGTCGCCACCAGCAGATCGATCTGCCCGGCCTTGAACGCCACCATCGTCGCCAGTTTTTCGGCGGCCTTCAGGCGCCCGTGCACCAGCCCGACACGCACGCCCGGCAGCAGCGCCTGCAGTGACTCGTAGGTGGCCTGCGCCGGCGTGGCATCGAGCTCCTCGCTTTCTTCGATCAGCGTGCAGACCCAGTACACCTGGCGTCCCTCGCTGCAGGCCAGCGCGATGCGCTCGATCAGCTCGGGGCGGCGATCGGCGTTGAGCGCCACGGTCTGCACCGGGGTGCGGCCGGGCGGCAGTTCATCGATGGCCGACACATCCAGATCGGCATATTCGGACATCGCCAGCGTGCGCGGAATCGGCGTGGCGGTCATCACCAGCTGGTGCGGCACGCTGTTGCCGCCCGCGCCCTTGTCGCGCAGCGCCAACCGCTGGTGCACGCCGAAGCGGTGCTGCTCATCGACGATCGCCAGCGCAAGGTCCTGGAACACCACCGCGTCCTGCATCAACGCATGGGTGCCGACCACCACCTTCGCCTCGCCGTTGGCCACATCGGCCAGCACCTTGGCGCGAGCCTTGCCGGTGACCTTGCCGGCCAGCCAGGCGACCTGCACGCCCAGCGGTTCCAGCCAGCCGCGCAGGTTGTTGAGATGCTGTTCGGCCAGCAGTTCGGTGGGCGCGGCCAGCGCGACCTGCTTGCCCTGTTCCACCGCCAGCATGGCCGCCAATGCGGCCACCACCGTCTTGCCCGAACCGACGTCACCCTGCACCAGCCGCAACATCGGGCTGGGCCGGGCGAGGTCGTCGCGGATCTGCTTGAACACGCGCTGCTGCGCGCCGGTCAACGCGAACGGCAGCTGCTTGAGCAGCGCCTTGGCCAGCCGCCCCGGCCCGTCCAGCGGCGGCGCATGGTGGGCCTGCAGGGCGATGCGCTGGCGGCGCAGGCTCAGGTGGTGGGCGAGCAGTTCTTCCAGCGCCAGCCGGCGCTGTGCGGGATGGAGGCCATTGGCCAGCGCGGAAAGATCCGCATCCTGCGGCGGCTGGTGCACGGTCAGCAGTGCGCTGCGCAACGAGGGCAGGCCCAGGCCATCCAGCCATCCGGGTGGCAGCAGTTCCAGCAGGGATTCGTCCGGCAAGCGCTCCAGCGCCTGCAGGATCAGCTTGCGCATGGTTGCCGGGCCGACGCCTTCCACTGCCGGGTACACCGGATCCAGCCTGTCCCCCAGCGCAGGATCATCGTGGCGCCCCAGCACCTGGTAACTGGGATGGACGATCTCCAGGCCCAGCTGGCCGGGCCGCGGGGTACCGAAGCAGCGCAGCCGGTTGCCGACCGCGAACTGCCCGATCTGCTGCTGGCGGAAATGGAAGAAACGCAGCACCAGCGTGCCGCGCCCTTCGTCTTCAATGGCGACCTTGAGCATCGGCCGGTAGCGCATGCCGCGCTCCACCGCCATCACCCGGCCTTCGACCTGCGCCGGCACGCCGGAACGCAGGTCTTCGATCAGGGTCAACCGGGTCCGGTCTTCATAGCGCAGCGGCAGGTGCAGCCACAGATCCTGCAGCGTGCCCAGGCCGCGCGCCTGCAGCTTGCCGGCCACCGCCGGACCGACCCCGGCGAGCATCGCCAGCGAGGCTTCACCGGATGGCGCCAGTGCAGGGGCGGCCTTGCGTGCCACGCAGGGTTCAGCCGATGACCATCACCGCATCGACTTCGAAGTTGGCGCCCTTCGGCAGGCCGGAGACTTCGATGGTCGAACGCGCCGGGAACGGCGCTTTGAAATAGTCCTGCATCACGGCGTTGACCTTGGCGAACTCGGCCAGGTCGGTCAGGTACAGGCCCAGGCGGACGATCTGGTCGAGCGAGCCGCCGGCTTCCTCGGCCACGGCCTTGAGGTTGTCGAAGGCACGACGGGCCTGGGCTTCCACGTCACCGACGCCGACGATCTCGCCCGTGGCCGGGTCCAGCGGGATCTGCCCGGAGAAGTACACGGTGTTGCCGGCGCGCACGGCCTGCGAGTAAGGACCGATGGCGGCGGGGGCCTTTTCGGTGTTGATGATCTGGCGGGTCATGGGGGCTCCGGTATCAGGAAAACAGAGCGTCCATTGTACCGGCTCAGGGCACGGGGTCAGGTTCCTTTTCCGTGGGAAAAGGAACCTGACCCCTGCCCGCTCACTGGCGGCGCACCGACTGCACCACCGACAGGCGACGCAGCCGGCGCATGACTTCGGCAAGGTGGTTGCGGTCGCGCACCTGCACGTTGAAGGCCAGCACGGCGGCGTTGAAGTCACGGTCCAGGTAGTCCACGCGTTCAATGTTGGACTGGCTCTGCGCGATCGCCGCGGCCAGCTGCGCCAGCACGCCGGTACCGTTCTCCACTTCGACCACCAGCGAGGTGTCGTAGTCGCCGGATACCGACGAATCCCAGCCGATCGGCACCCAGCGCTCCGGCGACTTGCGCAGCTCGGCCAGGTTCGGGCAGTCCATCCGGTGCACCACGATGCCCTTGCCGGCGGTGTGGTAGCCCATGATCTCATCGCCTGGAATCGGCTGGCAGCAGTTGGCGAAGGTGACCACGCCGCGTTCGCTGCCGTTGATCAGGATCTTTTCCTGCGAATGGTGACGTGCACCGCCACGCAGTTCGGCGTAGGCCATCAGCGCCTGCGCGGCCTGCGTCGGCATCCAGTTGCCCAGCGCCACTTCGGCCAGCAGCGCCTCCAGCCGCGGGAACCGGTGCTCGGCCAGGAACGCATCCAGGCGGCCCTTGGGCAGGCGCTCCAGCGAGGAATCCATCGCTTCCAGCGCACGATCAAGCATGCGGTGGCCCAGCTGCACGGCGTCTTCGTGCTCGAGCTGCTTGAGCTGGTGGCGGATGGCCGTGCGGGCCTTGCTGGTGACCACGAATTCCAGCCACTGCGGCTTGGGCGTGGCCGAACGGGCGGTGATGATCTCGATGGTCTGGCCACTGACCAGCTTGGTGCGCAACGGCACCAGCTTCTTGTCCACCCGTGACGCCACCGCCGTATTGCCGACATCGGTATGCACCGCGTAGGCGAAGTCCAACGCGGTCGCATTGCGCGGCAGGGCCATGATCTTGCCCTTCGGCGTGAACAGGTAGACCTCGTCCGGGAACAGGTCGACCTTGACGTTGTCGAGGAACTCCAGCGAGGAACCGGCCGCGCGCTGGGAATCGATCAGTTCGACGATCCACGCATGGGCACGGCTCTGCGCGCTGTTGGGGGTGTCGCCACCGAACTTGTAGGTCCAGTGCGCGGCCACGCCGCGTTCGGCGATCAGGTCCATTTCCTCGGTGCGGATCTGCACTTCGATCGGCGAGCCGTACGGGCCGAACAGCACCGTGTGCAGCGACTGGTAGCCGTTGGCCTTGGGAATGGCGATGAAGTCGCGGAAGCGCCCGTCCAGCGGCTTGAACGCGGCATGCACCGCGCCCAGCGCGTGGTAGGCGTTGGGCACGCTGCGCACCACCAGCCGGAAACCGAACACATCCATGACCTGGTCGAAGGATTTGTTCTCGTCGTGCATCTTGTTGTAGATGCTCCACGGGGTCTTGATCCGGCTGACCAGCCGATGCTCCAGCCCTTCCTTGGCCAGGCGCTGGCTGAGCTGCACTTCCACCTGCGCCATCGCTTCGCGGCGTACCACCGGCTGGCTGCGGATGTGCTTTTCCAGGATCGCATGGCGCCACGGATACAGCGCCTTGAAGCCGAGGTTCTGCAGTTCGCTCTTGACCAGGCTCATGCCCAGCCGCTGCGCGATGGGCGCATAGATTTCCAGCGTCTCGCGCGCGATCCGGCCGCGCGCCTCGCTGCTCTGCGCGCCCAGCGTGCGCATGTTGTGCAGGCGGTCGGCCAGCTTGATCATGATCACGCGCAGGTCGCGCGACATCGCCAGCAGCATCTTGCGGAAGCTCTCGGCAGCCGCTTCCTGGCGGTCGCGGAACTTCAGCTTGTCCAGCTTGGTGACCCCGTCCACCAGTTCGGCCACCGGTTCGCCGAACTCGGCGGCCAGCTCTTCGCGGGTCAGCGGCGTGTCTTCGATGGTGTCGTGCAGGATCGCGGCGATCAGCGCTTCCATGTCCAGGCCCAGCTCGGCCAGCACCTGCGCCACGGCAACCGGGTGGGTGATGTAGGGCTCACCGGACTTGCGGGTCTGACCCGCGTGCGCGGCGGCCCCCACTTCCCACGCACGGCGCAGCAGTGGCAGCTGCTCCGGCGGCAGGTAGTGCGCTGCGCGCTCGAGCTGAAGGACGTAATCGGGTACGTCCGCGCGGGATGGCGCGGCTACCTTGGCAGTGGGGCCTGGGTTCATGGCCGAAGCCTATGCCAGCGTCACAATTTCAGCAAATCCTGAATGCGAAACAGCCCGCTTGCGGCGGGCTGTTTCGCATCTGGCCAAGGGTGTCGACTGGACTCAGTCGTCGTTCTTGGACATGTCCTCGTCGGCGACCACTTCGGCGGCGGCCCATTCCAGCGCTTCACGCTCGGCACGCTCGCGCTCGGCCTTCTCGACTTCGTCGATCAGCGCGTTGTCGATGCGACGGGCGGCGATTTCGCGCAGCGCCAGCACGGTCGGCTTGTCTTCGGTTTCGCTGTTGTCCAGCGTGGCCTGCACGCCGTTGGCAAGCTGGCGGGCGCGCTTGGACGCCATCATGACCAGCTCGAAACGGTTGTTAACGACTTCCAGGCAATCTTCTACGGTGATGCGGGCCATACGGGCTCCCGGCGACCGGTCGGCCGCTCAGTCGAATGAGGGAAAGGGGACGGAGTGTAAGGGCAGGGGCTGGACAAAATCAAGCCAACCCTTCCCTGTTCCTTTTGCAATCAGTCAGTTGCAGACGGATCTGCGGTCAGAAGGGCCTGGATCAGCCCGGCATGGCGGACCTTCTGCGCTTCGCGGCGCAGCCGGCTGGCGGTGAAGATGGCGCACAGCTCATCGACCGCAGTGTCGAAGATCTCGTTGACGATGACGTAGTCGAAGTCGTTGAAGTGCAGCATTTCCTCGCGCGCGGCCGACAGCCGCTGGCTGATCACCGCCTCGCTGTCCTGGCCGCGCTTGCGCATGCGGTCCTGCAGCGCCTGCCTGGACGGCGGCAGGATGAACACCGTCACCGTGCCGGGCACCAGCTGGCGCACCTGCTGCGCGCCCTGCCAGTCGATTTCCAGCAGCACGTCCTGGCCGGCGGCCAGCTGCGGCTCCACCGACTGCCGGGCGGTGCCCTTCCAGTCGCCGTGCACCCAGGCGTGTTCAAAGAAATCACCGGCGGCGATCATCGCCTCGAACTCGGTCGCGCTGACGAAATGGTAGTGCTCGCCGTTGACCTCGCCCGGACGCGTGGCCCGCGAGGTGAACGAGATCGACAGCGCGATCTGCGGGTCGCGCGCCAGGGTGGCGTTGACGATGCTGCTCTTGCCGGCACCGGAAGGCGCGGCAACGATGTACAGGGTGCCGCGCGCGGGCGTGCCGACCGGGGAAGGTTGGATGCTCATTCGATGTTCTGTACCTGTTCGCGGATCTGGTCGATCAGCACTTTCAGCTCCACCGCGGCATTGGAGGTGCGGCTGTCCACCGATTTGGAGCCCAGCGTATTGGCTTCGCGGTTGAACTCCTGCAGCAGGAAGTCCAGCCGACGCCCGACCGGATCGCGCTGCTTCAGCACGCGGCGGATTTCCACGATATGGCTGCCGAGGCGGTCCAGCTCTTCATCCACGTCCAGCTTCTGCAGCCACATCACCAGTTCCTGCTCGGCGCGGCCCGGATCCACCGGGTGCGGCAGGTCGGCCAAGCGCGCGGCCAGCTTGACCCGCTGGCCTTCGCGGATCGCGGGAATCAGGGTGCGCACGTCCGCAGCGATGCGCTCGATGGCATCCACCCGTTCACTGATGGCGGTTGCCAGCTTGTCGCCTTCGCGTTCGCGCCCAGCGATGAAGCCGTCCAGGGTCTGTTCCAGCAGCGCCAGCGCCTCGGCCTGCAGCGCGGCGGCATCGGTGGCTTCGCCCTGCATCACGCCGGGCAGCTGCAACAGCTCGGTGAAGCTGACCTGCAGATTCGGGAAGTCGGACGTGAGCCGGTGCGCCAGCTGGCCCAGCTGGCCCAGCAGGACATCGTTGACCTGCAGGCTGGCTGAGGTTTCCGGCGTGCGCAGGCGCATCACCAGGTCCAGCTTGCCGCGGCTCAGGCGTGCGGAAATGCGTTCACGCAGCTGCGGTTCCAGCGCGCGCAGTTCCTCCGGCAGGCGGGTGCCGACTTCGAGGAACCGGTGGTTCACCGAGCGCAGCTCGCAGCCCAGCGTGCCCCAGGCGGTGGCGCGCTCGCCCCCGGCGTAAGCGGTCATGCTTCGGATCATGGGGTTTTCCAGATGCTCCCAAAGAGGGAATGGTACCCTAGCGGCTTCATTCGAGCCTCCTGCCTGCTCCCTCCCCGGCGCGGGCATGGACCCGTTCCCCCGCTCCAACGGTACCCCACCATGTCCGATAACCGCCCCAGTGGCCGCCAGCCTGACCAGATGCGCCAGGTCACCCTCCAACGCGGTTTCACCCGCCACGCCGAAGGCTCGGTGCTGGTCTGCTTCGGCGAAACCCGCGTGCTGTGCACCGCCACCGTGGAAAACCGCGTACCGGGCTTCCTGCGTGGCAAGGGCGAAGGCTGGGTCACCGCCGAGTACGGCATGCTGCCACGCGCCACCCACACCCGCAGCGACCGCGAAGCAGCGCGTGGCAAGCAGGGCGGCCGCACGCTGGAAATCCAGCGTCTGATCGGCCGCAGCCTGCGCGCCTGCGTGGACCGCAATGCGCTGGGCGAGCGCACCATCACCCTGGACTGCGACGTGCTGCAGGCCGACGGCGGCACCCGCACCGCGGCCATCACCGGCGCCTACGTCGCCCTGGCCGACGCGGTGAACCTGCTGCTCAAGCGCGGTGACATCAAGCGCAACCCGATCATCGGTGCGGTGGCGGCAGTATCGGTGGGCGTCTACCGCGGCACCCCGGTGCTGGACCTGGACTATGCCGAAGACAGCGACTGCGACACCGACATGAATGTCGTCATGAACGATGGCGGCGGCTTCATCGAACTGCAGGGCACCGCCGAAGGCCATGCGTTCCGTCGCGACGAACTGGATGCGCTGCTGGCGCTGGCCGACAAGGGCGTGGGCGAACTGCTGGCCGCGCAGCAGGCGGCACTGGCCGCATGAATCGCCGGCTGGCCCTGACCACCTTGCTGGTGGATGACTACGACCGCGCGATCGCCTGGTTCACCGGTGCGCTCGGCTTCCACCTGCAGCAGGACGTCGACCAGGGCGGCGGCAAGCGCTGGGTGGTGGTATCGCCCGCCACCGACGGCGCTGCCGGGCTGCTGCTGGCGCGCGCCAGTTCGGACGTGCAGGCCGCGCGGATCGGCGACCAGACCGGTGGACGGGTCGGCTTCTTCCTGGAGACCGACGACTTCGCGCGTGACCACGCCGCGATGCTGGCTGCGGGCGTGGAGTTCCTCGAAGCACCGCGCAAGGAACCCTATGCCACCGTGGCGGTGTTCCGCGACCTGTATGGCAACACCTGGGACCTGCTGGAGCTGGCCTGATGCGTCTTCCCGCTACTGCCAGGCTGGTACTTGCCAGCCACAACGCCGGCAAGCTGAAGGAGATGCAGGCGATGCTGGCCGACCTGCCGCTGCAGATCCTGTCGGCCGCCGATGCCGGGGTGGGCGATGTGCCCGAAACCGGCCTGACCTTCGTGGAAAACGCACTGATCAAGGCGCGTGCGGCCTGCCAGGCCAGCGGCCTGCCGGCCCTGGCCGACGACTCCGGCCTGATCGTGGACGCCCTCGGCGGCGCACCGGGACTGTACAGCGCGCGCTACGCCGGCAGCCCCACCGACGATGCCGCCAACAACGCCAAGCTGCTGGCCGACCTGCGCGAGGTACCTGCCGGGCAGCGCACCGCACGCTTCTTCGCGGTGATCGTGCTGCTGCGCCACGCCGCCGATCCGCAGCCACTGGTCTGCGAAGGCAGCTGGGAAGGCGTGATCCTGGAGGCGCCGCGCGGCCACAACGGATTCGGCTACAACCCGGTGTTCCTGGACCCGCGCCATGGGCTGACCGCCGCGGAAATGGCGCCGGCCCTGAAGAATACGCTCAGCCACCGTGCGCTGGCCCTGCAGCAGCTGAAGCAGCGGCTGTCCTCGCTTTCCCGGTAACCGACGCTGATGCCCGCCCTCATTCCGCCGCCGCTGTCGCTCTACGTGCACCTGCCTTGGTGCGTGCGCAAATGCCCGTACTGCGATTTCAACTCGCACCAGGCCAAGGGCGAACTGCCCTTCGATGCTTACATCGATGCGCTGGTGCGCGACCTGGACCAGGACCTGCCGCTGGTATGGGGACGGGTGGTGCACAGCGTATTCTTCGGCGGCGGCACGCCCAGCCTGTTCCCGGCCGAGGCGATCGACCGCTTCCTGCAGCAGGCCTCGGCGCGGCTGCGCTTCGCCCCGAACGCCGAAGTCACCCTGGAGACCAACCCGGGCACGACCGAACATGGCCGTTTCGACGGCTACCGTGCGGCTGGTGTCAACCGGCTCAGCTTCGGCATCCAGACCTTCAACGACGACGCGCTCAAGCGCCTGGGCCGTATCCATGACAGCGCCGAAGCCGAGCGCGCGGTCAAGATGGCGCAGGATGCGGGCTTCGACAATTTCAACATCGACCTGATGTACGCCCTGCCCGGGCAGACCCTGGCCGCCGCCGAGCACGACCTGGAGCGCGCCTTCGCGCTGCAGCCGGCGCATCTTTCGCACTACCAGCTCACGCTGGAACCGAACACGGTGTTCTTCGCCCGCCCGCCACAAGGCATTCCGGACGAAGACAGCGCGTGGGACATGCAGGAACACTGCCAGGCGCTGCTGGCGCAGGCCGGCTTCGACCAGTACGAGGTCAGTGCCTATGCGCGGCCCGGGCGGCAGAGTGCGCACAACCTGAATTACTGGCGCTTCGGCGACTACCTCGGCATCGGTGCCGGTGCGCACGGCAAGATCAGCTCCGGGGCCGAGCAGAACGTGCGCCGGCGCTGGAAGCTGAAGCATCCGCAGGCCTACATGGACGCCGCCGGCAGCCCTGCCAGCTTCGGCGGCGACGACATCATCGCGGCGGACCGGCTGCCGTTCGAGTACATGCTCAACCTGCTGCGCCTGCACGAAGGCTTCAGCCTGCGCGACTTCCAGTCGCGTACCGGCCTGCCCGCAGCGGCCATCGACGTCCCCCTGCAACAGGCGCTGCAGCGCGGCTGGCTGGAACGCGTGGGCGGCGGCCACGATCACGGACATGGCTGCGACGACCACGGCTGTGCGGGCGCGGACGGCCACGACCACGGCGGGCTGCTGCGGCCGACGGAGCTGGGACGCCGCTTCACCAACGATGTGGTGGAGCTGTTCCTGGGCGAGTAGCGCCGCCCCGCCCGACACGGTAGATTCCGAGCCCGACCCCGGGAAAACGGATGCCCAGCCCCATGCCCTCCTCGCCTCCGCCGATGCCTGAGGACACTGCACGCTTCGCCGCGGTCGACGCCCCACCGCGCGTGCGCCGGCTGCTGGGCGCCCTGCTGGCACTGTCGCGGCAGTCGTTGACCGCGCCGCTGACGCTGACCGTGGTGGAGCTGGAGCGTGAACTGCTGCGCGAGGCCGAGCGCGCCCGCAACAGCCAGGTGCAGGCCGACCTGCTCGCGCAGGCCCGTCAGATCCATCCCTTCGCCGAAGGCTTCAGCCACCGCTTCCTGGAACACCTCGCGCAGGCCTTGGCCGCGCTGTTCGCGCCTGCCAGCGAAGCACCGGCGGCAACCGAACCGCCGCGCCCGTCGATGTCCGCGCTGACCCTGGTCAACGACACCGACATCGATCGCGACATCGTGCTCAACGAGATCATGCGGCGCGAAATACTGCGCTCGGCCAACGCACTGCAACTGCTCGGACAGCGGCTGGCGGTGCTGGCCGCCGCGCCGGCGCTGGATGCCGAGCAGGTACCGTTCGGCCCGGTGATCCTGTGCGGCATCGTGCGCCGGATCGGCGATGAAGGCGGGCTCGAACTGGAAGCCCAGCTGGCGCTGTATCGCAGCTTCGAACGCCAGGTGCTGGAGCGGCTGGGCGAGCTGCTGGAGCGCGCCAACGTGCTGCTGAGTCACGAAGGCGTGCTGCCCGGACTGGTCTACACCCCTTACCTGGCGCGCTCGGCGGCGACCCGCCGGATCGTCACCCAGCCAGGCCGCAGCCAAGCCGGCGGCGCACGCGCGCGCACCACGCCGGTCACCAGCTGGAACGGTGCCAGCAGCACTGCCGCCAGTTCCTGGTCGGCGATGATGCAGGCCGAACTGGGCGGGCATCCCGCGCAGAACGGCGCGCCCCAACCGCCGCCGCTGCCCACCGGTGCGCCGGATCAACCGGCCACAGCGCCCCCGGTGGTGGACCTCGCAGCGCCGGCCATGAGCGCACTGCACGAACTGCTCGCCGGTGCGCGGCAGGCGATGGCCGCCGAGGTGGCTGCGTCGCACGGCCCGGAGCCACCGCTGCCGGGCGCTGCGGTGGCAGACGAACGCGCCGTGGCGGGGGGGACGCCCGATGCCAACGCGGTACCCAGCGCGATGGTCGATGCGATCCTCGGGCAGCTGCAGGCACGCATCGCCGGCGGTGCCACCTCACGCAGCATGTCCGACCTGCAGACCGCCCTGCTGACCCAGCTGCGCGCCGAACACGGCGAGCAGGCGGCGCTGACGGTCAAGGATGGCGACACGCTGGACCTGCTCGGCCTGTTGTTCCAGCAGATCCGCCAGGAGCAGCGTCCGCAGACCGCAGGCAACGACCTGGTCGGCAGGCTGCAGGTGCCGCTGGCACGCGCCGCGCTGGCCGACCCGGGCTTCTTCGTGCGCGACGAGCACCCGGCCCGCGAGCTGCTCAACACCATCGCCGAACTGGGCGCCAGCGGCCTGCAGGAAGATGACCTGGACCCGCAGCTGGTGCAGAAGCTGGAGCGCACGGTGGATACCGTGGTGGCGCAGTACCACGACGATCCGGCCGTGTTCGCCGCCGCCAACGAAGAGGTACAGCAGCACTTCCGTGCCGCTGCGCACAAAGCCGAGCTGGCCGAGCGCCGCCACGTGGAAGCCGCGCGCGGCAAGGAGCGGCTGGAGGTCGCACGCCAGCAGGCTGCCGCGCTGATTGAACAGGCCTGCGCGCAGGACCAGCCGCCGCGCTTCGTGCAGACGCTGCTGCGCCAGGCCTGGGCCGACGTGCTGACCCTGGCCCAGCTGCGCCACGGCGAAGACTCCGCACTGTGGCAGCAGCGCTTGCAGCAGACCGCGCGCATCACCGCGGTTACCGCCCAGCCCCCCGGCGGCGAGCATGCGGCCGACGACGTCCTGTTCGGCGAAATCGAGGCAGCCGTCGTGCAGATCGGCTGCCACCATGACGAAGCGCGGGCCATCGCGCGACGCCTCTCCACCCCCGGCGGCGAAGACGACAGCACCTCGCGGACCGAGCTGAGCGCGCGGCTGAAGGCACGCACCCGGCTGGGCGAACATGCCGAAGCCCATGACACCCGCCGGCTCGCACCGCTGGCACGCAGCAACGTCGAAGAAGACTGCTACCGCCAGCTGCGCACGCTGCCGTTCGGCACCTGGTTCGAGTTCATCAGCAACCAGCAGGGCGACCTGCACCGCCAACGCCTGTCCTGGTACAGCCTGGTGACCGAACACGCCCTGTTCGTCAATCCGCGCGGGCAGAAAGTGGCCGAGTACACACTGGATACACTGGCCCGGCTGATGGCCCTGGAGCAGGCGCGCATCGTTACCGAAGACAAGGGACGGCTGATCGATCGCGCCTGGCAGGCCACCCTGCGCACGCTGCGCTCGCTGGCCGGCACTGAACAAGGGGAAGCCGCATGAGCGCCGACGACGACAGCCCCGACACCCGCCGCGCGCCACGCCGCAACGTGGCCGACCTGGTGCCTGTGACCGACCTGATCGCCGAACGCGTGGTCGGCCGCCTCGGCAATATTTCCGAGACCGGCATGCTGATGCTGGCCTCGGTGCCCCTGCGCGAAGACGCGCTGTACCAGCTGCAGTTCACCCTGCCACTGGCCGATGGCCACGCCGCCCCGATCGACGTCGGCGTGCACCTGCTGTGGGCCGATCCGGCACACGTGGCGGGACAGGCCTGGGCCGGTTTCCGCTTCATCACCCTCTCGCGCGAACACCGCGAACTGCTGCGCGGATGGATCGGACAGGAATCTCCGGCGCCCTGAGCGCCGGTTCCGGCACAGCAGCCGCGCGGCGCATGCGGCACAATCAGGGGCTGTTTTCCAGCGAGTCACCGCGATGATCCAGCACGACCCCGGCGCCCTTTATCCCGACCACCTGGCCGTGCTTTGCCGGCGGGCCGAAACAGCGCTGGCGCGCGGCGGCTTCGACCATCTGGTGGTTCCCAGCGGCACCCTGCATTACCACCTGTTCGACGACCGCGATTATCCCTATGCGGTGAATCCGCAGTTCAAGGCGTGGTTGCCGCTGACCCGCGTACCGCACAGCTGGCTGGTGTTCACCCCGGGCAAGCGCCCCACGGTGATCTTCCACCAACCCTTCGACTACTGGCACGTAGTGCCCGACGCACCGAGTGGCTGGTGGGTGGAGCACTTCGACATCCAGGTCATCCGCAAACCGGAAGAAGCGCTGGCACTGCTGCCGCGCGACCGTTCGCGCTGCGCCGTGCTGGGCGAGGCGCAGAGCACGCTGGGCGAGTGGGTGCCGAACAACCCGGCGCCGGTGCTGGATTACCTGGAATACCACCGGGCTTACAAAACGCCTTATGAGATCGCACTGATGCGCCAGGCGCAGGTGCTGGGCGTACGCGGCCATCGCGCCGCCGAAGCGGCGTTCCGCAATGGCGCCGATGAGTTTTCCATCCACATGGCGTACTGCGCGGCAGTCGGCCAGGATGCCAACGAACTGCCCTACGGCAACATCGTGGCACTCAACGAACATGCCGCCGTGCTGCACTACACCGAACTGGGTCGCACCGCGCCGCAGCCGCTGCGCAGCTTCCTGATCGATGCCGGCGCCAGCGCGCTCGGCTATGCCAGCGACATCACCCGCACCCATGCGGCGCACGGCCACGACGAGTTCGCCGCGATGATCGGCGCGGTCGACGCGGCCCAGCAGCAGATGTGTGCTGCGGTCCGCCCGGGCTTCGACTACAAGCAGCTGCACGTGGACGCGCACCTGTCGCTGATGGGCGTACTGAAGGACTTCGGCGTGCTCAAGGTATCGCCGCAGACGGCGGTGGAAACCGGCATCAGCGCGGCCTTCTTCCCGCACGGCATCGGCCACCTGATCGGCCTGCAGGTGCACGACGTGGCGGGCTTCGCGGCAGGCGACGCCGGTGGCCGGATCGAACGTCCGGCAGGACACCCCTACCTGCGCCTGACCCGCGTGCTGGAGGCGGGCATGGTGGTGACCATCGAGCCGGGCCTGTACTTCATCGACATGCTGCTGGACGAAGTGAAGCAGGCCGGGCATGGCGCCAGCATCGCCTGGGATCGCGTGGATTTCTTCCGCCCTTACGGCGGGATCCGGATCGAGGACGAAGTGCTGTGCACTGATGGCGAGGCGGACAACCTGACCCGGCCGGAGTTTGTGTTGGCGAACGGGTGAACCCCCTCGCGGGTGGCGTTTAGAGCTGCAGCTGGGGGTGGGGCGGGGGGGGGGGGGGGGGGGGGGGGGGGGGGGGGGGGGG
>NZ_JACSQS010000004.1:67113-117709 GCF_014836545.1 Stenotrophomonas lacuserhaii | reverse complement strand
CCCCACCCCCCCCCCCCCCCCCCCCCCCACCAACACCCAGCCCTGCACGCTTTTGACGTTGAAGTTGCTTGAAAAGCGGGCCGCCGGGCCGCAGGCCCGGCAAACCCCCTCACCCCTGCATGAACGCTTCGATCTCGTCGGCGCTGCGCGCCAGGCCCTCGGTCAACACCCGATGCCCATCAGCGGTGATCAGCACGTCATCCTCGGTGCGGATGCCGATGCCGCGCCAGCGCGCCTCCACGCTGGTGTCGTCGGCACCGACATACAACCCCGGCTCGATGGTGAACACCATGCCCGGCTCCAGCAGCCGCGACTCACCCGCCAGGCGGTAATCACCGACGTCGTGCACGTCCATCCCGATCCAGTGCCCGGTCTTGTGGCGATAGAAGCGCTTGTACTGCTCCTGGGCGATGTTGTCCTCCACGCTCCCCCTGAGCAGCCCCAGCCGCAACAGCCCCTCGGTCAGCACCTGCACCGCGGCCAGGTGGCCCGCTTCATACGCCACGCCCGGCCGTGCCTGCGCCAGCGCGGCCGCCTGTGCGGCGCCCACCAGATCGTGCAGCGCGCGTTGTTCGGCAGTGAAGCGACCGTTGACCGGGAAGGTGCGGGTGATGTCGCTGGCATAACCACGGTACTCCGCGCCGGCATCGATCAGCACCAGCTCACCGTCGCGCGTACGCGCGTTGTTGTCGCGGTAATGCAGGATGCAGCCGTTGCGCCCTGCACCGACGATGCTCGAATACGCCGGGCACGCATCATGGGCGCGGAACACCCGCTCCAGCTCGGCCTGCAGCTCATACTCATGGATGCCCGCGCGCGCAGCCCGCATCGCCGCGCAGTGTGCCTGCACGCTGATCTGCGCGGCCTGTTCCATCAGCGCGATCTCCGCGCCGGACTTGAACAGGCGCTGCTCGTGCAGCAGATGGCCCAGCTCCTGGAACTCGTGCGGGGGCTGCGCGCCATGGCGTACCTGCGAACGTACGCGGTTGACCCAGCCGATCAGCTTCAGGTCGAAATCCGCATCGCGCCCGAAGTGGTAATACACCCGCGAGCGCCCTTCCAGCATCCCCGGCAGGATGTCGTCGAGGTCCTCGATGGGATAGGCGTCGTCCATGCCGAAATCCGCCACGGCGCCTTCCTGGCCGGCCCGACTGCCATCCCAGGCTTCACGCTCGGCATCGCGTTCGCGGCAGAACAGGATGACCTCGCCGTGCCGGCGCCCGGGAATCAGCACCAGCACCGCTTCGGGCTCCGGGAAGCCGCTGAGGTACTGGAAATCCGAATCCTGGCGGTACGGGTAATGCGTATCCAGGCTGCGCACTTTCTCCGAGGCGGCCGGCAGCACCAGGATCGCCTCATCGCCGGCCATCTCCATCAACTGGCGTCGGCGCCGCTTGTACTCGGCCGCGCCGATCCCGGTGCGCTGGCGCAGGTCCAATCGATCGCCGGCCATCAGTTCAGGCGCTGGCGGTGGCGCGCGGCCATCACGCAGTCACCGTGCAGCAGCAGCACGGCAATGCGGATGAATTCCTCGATCTCGGCCAGCGCTTCGTCGTCGTCCTCGCCGTCACTGTCGAAGTCCTCGCTGGACGCCTGGGCCAGCTTGGCCAGGTCGTTCAGGGCCTCCTCGCCCTCTTCGGACAGCGCCGGGCGCTTGTGCCCCGAACCCAGCCCGAAGCCTCCCAGGAACGCGCGCGCCCAGGTGAACAGGGCATCCACCTGCGGCTCGGTCTCGGTGCTGTCGCTGAGCAGCAGCTCGAAGCCGAAATCACGGTCCTCCAGCTGCTTGATGGTCACCTCCAGCAACTGCGCCAGCGCGCTGCCCTCGGCCACCGGCTGCAGCGCATCGTCGGCCAGCACGCGGGCCGGCCAGTCATTGCCCGGCGCGCCGCCAGCGGCCAGCCAGCCACACAGGCCGCCGTGCAGCTCGGCCGGGCTGGCGCCCAGCCCGAGCGCTGCGCTGGCACGGGAAACGTCGTCGATGGAAGGAAGTTCGGTCATCTGCGGGCTCATAGGTGATGGGGACGACACGCCTTGCTGCCTGTGTCGTCGATGGACTAGTTTAGAACGTGGCGCGTCGCCCCGCAGCCCGTGCCGCTGACGCTTGACCGTCATCAACGGCCCTGAGACTCTTGCCGCCATGGACCATCCCAGCCCGCTCGACCAGTTGCAGGCCTTCGCCGCCCGGGTGGAGGCGCTGCTTGAGCGTAACCAGCGGCTGGCCGAGGAGAACCGCAGCCTGCGCCACCAGCAGGAACAGCTGGTAAACGAACGCTCCACGCTGCTGGCCAAGAACGAGCAGGCCCGCTCGCGCGTGGAAGCGATGATCACCCGGCTCAAATCCCTGGAGCAGCACACATGAGCGGTGCCGAACCGGTAAACGTCCGCCTGCTTGATCGCGATTACACGGTCGGGGTCACCGCCGAGGAGCGCGACAGCCTGGTGGCCGCCTCGCGCCTGCTGGACGCGAAGATGCGCGAAATCCGCGGCAGCAACCGCATGGCGGCCGTCGACCGCGTCGCCGTGCTGGCGGCATTGAACCTGGCACATGAGCTGCAGCAGCTGCGCGATGAAAACGCCCGCCAGGCCGTCGCCCTGCAGCAGACGTTGGCCGACATGAACCGTCGCCTGGACCGCGCGATCGACGCGTAACATCGTGGAGTCTGAATTGGCACGCACTGTTGCCGACGAACGGACTCCCCCTGCGCAGCGAGCTGGTTATACTGTTCCTGCGTTCTCTGCGGTACACGACGGCATGTGCAAACATTCGCCTTGTCCCTTAAGAACGACACCGGGAGCGCGACGGCGCCGGGAGTGCATGTCCGCCTTGCAGCGGGAAGCCCGATGGTTCCCCAGCGTTCCCACTTGAGCCCCTGGGTTCAAGGTCGTTTCGCATGCATCGTCATCGCGGAGAATGCAATATTCGACAAAGGCGGCGTCTTCGGATGTCGCCTTTGTTTTTTCCGCTCGGCGGCGCGGCACAATAGCGCCATGCCCTCATCGCCCCCCTCGATACCCGCCCCCCGCAACGCGCTGCGCGCCGAACTCAGGCAGCGTCGCCGTGACCTGCCCGCTGCCGCCCGGATCGACGCCGCCGACCGCCTCGCTGCACGCCTGCTGGCCCTGCCGTTCGCCCCGCAACGCGGGCATGTGGCCGGTTACTGGGCGATGGATGGCGAAATCGCCCTGCACCGCTGGCAGTTGACCTTGCCCGACACGGTGACCTACTGCCTGCCGGTGCTGCACGAAAACGTCCTGCGCTTCGCGCCCTGGCGTCCGGGCCAGGCGCTGCGGCAGAACCGTTTCGGCATTCCCGAACCCGACCTGGACCCTGCCGATACGCTGGATGCCGGCGCGATGGACCTGGTGGTGACCCCGCTGGTCGGCTTCGACGCACAGGGCGGCCGGCTGGGCATGGGAGGGGGCTGGTATGATCGCAGCTTCGCCTTCCGGCACGACCGCCCTGCTCCGCCGTGGCTGGTCGGCGCGGCATTTGCCGTGCAGCACGTCGATGCGTTGCCGGTCGCGTCCTGGGACGTGGCGGTGGACGCCATCTGCACCGAAGCCGACACCCTTTTCGCCTCGCACGTGACCGCATGACCGCCCGCAAGCGCTACTGGCTGATGAAGTCCGAACCGGACGCCTTTTCCATCGACGACCTGGAACGCGTCGGCACCGAGCCCTGGAACGGCGTCCGCAATTACCAGGCGCGCAATTTCATGCGCGACGGGATGCACGTCGGCGACGGCATCCTGTTCTACCACTCCAACACCAAGGTGCCTGGCATCGTCGGCATCGCCACGGTGGCCAGTGCCGCCTATCCCGATGACACCCAGTTCGATCCGGAATCGGACTACCACGACCCCAAGGCCACCCGCGAAGAGCCGCGCTGGATGCTGGTGGACGTGGACTTCGAGCGCAAGCTGGAGCGCGTCATCGCGCTGGATGAAATCAAGCTGCACGCCGATGCGCTGGGCGAGGGTTTCCCGCTCACCGCCAAGGGCAACCGCCTTTCCGTGTTCCCGGTGACGGCCGCGCAGTGGAAGCTGCTGCTGTCGCTGGAACGCAGATCCTGATCCTCCATCGAGACCGCCCGCATGTCCGAAGCCAAGCGCCTGGCCGCTGAAAAAGCCATCGAATACGTCGAAGACGGCATGATCGTCGGGGTCGGCACCGGCTCCACGGTCGCCTACTTCATCGATGCGCTGGGCCGCATCCAGCACCGCATCAAGGGCGCGGTGTCCAGTTCCGAACAAAGCACCGCGCGCCTGAAGCAGCTCGGCATCGAGGTGCTGGAGCTCAACCACACCGGCACGCTGTCGCTGTATGTCGACGGCGCCGACGAGTGTGATCCGGGCAAGTGCCTGATCAAGGGCGGCGGTGCCGCACTGACCCGCGAGAAGATCATCGCCGAGGCCAGCGAGCGCTTCATCTGCATCGTGGACCCGTCCAAGCAGGTGCCGGTGCTGGGGCGGTTCCCGCTGCCGGTAGAAGTGATCCCGATGGCACGCAGCCTGGTCGCCCGCCAGATCCGCGACATGACCGCCGGCCAGCCGACCTGGCGCGAGGGCGTGGTGACCGACAACGGCAACCAGATCCTGGACATCCACCACCTGCAGATCACCGATCCGGAAAAGCTCGAGCGTGAGCTCAACCAGCTGCCCGGCGTGGTCTGCGTGGGCCTGTTCGCGCGCCGCCGCGCCGATGTGGTGATCGTCGGCGGCGAACCGCCGGTGGTGCTCTGATTCCCTGCGGGGCGTGCGCTGCAAGTCCCGCCTGACTGTTTCCCCTCTCAAGGAAAATTCCATGTCTATCCGTTCCCTGCTCCTGCTGCCGCTGCTCGCGCTGGCCGGCTGCGCCACCGGTGCGTCCCAGCACTGGGTGGAACTCGATGGCGCCCGCTACAAGGTGGAACTTGCGCAGAACGATGAAACCCGCGCGCGCGGCCTGATGTTCCGCGACAGCCTGCCCGAAGACCACGGCATGCTCTTCATCCATGACCGCGAGGAACCCCTCGCCTACTGGATGAAGAACACCCGGATCGGCCTGGACATCCTGTACTTCGACAGTGCACGCAGGCTGGTCAGCCAGCAGCGCGATGTGCCGCCGTGCTCGGCGGGTGACCGTTGCCCGCCGTATCCCAGCAGTGGGCCGGCACGCTACGTGCTGGAGCTGAACGCCGGCCAGGCGGAGAAGATCAAGTTGAAGGACGGCACTGAACTGAAGCTGGGCCCGGGCATCCCGCCGCTCTGACCGGAAGGACCAGGATGCCGGCCGTCGGCCGGCATTCTTTCACCTGCTGCAGCTTGAAACCTTGCGGCATTGCCGCCAGTGTGTAGGCATGCAGGAGCGCATCACATTGCCCGACTGGGACACCCTGGCCGAACTCGACGACGAGTCGCTGCCACTGCTGCCCACTGCGTTGCTGATCGCGCGCGACGAATATCCCGCGCTGGACCCGACGGTGTACGACGCGACGGTGCAGACCCACGTCGACCACCTGCGCGCGGAAGTGGAGATCATCCCTTCAGCACCGCTGAAGATGGCCGCGATCAACCGCCATCTGTTCGATGAGCTGGGTTACAGCGGGGACCACGACGAATACTACGATCCGCGCAACAGCTACCTCAACGAAGTCTTCGAACGCCGCCTGGGCAATCCGATCTCGTTGGCCCTGGTGCAGATGGAGGTCGCGCGGCGGCTTGGCATCGCGCTGGACGGGGTGTCCTTCCCCGGCCACTTCCTGGTGCGCCTGCCGATGGAAGAAGGCATGCTGGTGATGGATCCGTTCAACGGCGGCCGGCCGCTGGGCGTGGAAGAACTGCGCGAGCGCGCAAGCTCCCACCTGGGTGGCCAGCGACCGGACGACCAGGTGCTGGCGCAGATCCTCGACGCCGCGCCAAGCCGCGCGATCCTGATGCGCATGCTGCGCAACCTGCAGGGCGTCTATGCGGAAAACCACCAGTGGGACCGTGCGGCGCGCAGTGCCGACCGCCTGCTGAAACTGGCGCCGGAAAACGACGAGGCGCTGCGCGATCGCGGCCTGGCCTACCTGAAGCTGGAGTACCTGGCCGGTGCGCGTCGCGACCTCGGGCGTTACGTGCAGCGCAATCCCGATGCGGGCGACGCGCAGGCCCTGCGCGAGAAACTGGTGGACCTGGGCGGGCCGCGCACGCGGCTGCATTGAGCCGCCGCTACGACGCCCGCCTCAGTCCAGCTCGACCATCTCGAAGTCATCCTTGGTCACGCCGCAGTCCGGGCAGGTCCAGGTTCCGGGGACATCGTCCCAGGACGTGCCCGGTGCGATGCCCTCCTCGGGCAGCCCGTCCGCTTCGTGGTACAGGAATCCGCAGACCACGCACATCCAGGTGCGGAACCGGGGGGTGTCGCTCATCGGATGTTCCCCTTCAAAATGACGTCCTTCTATGCACTTCCCGGCCATTGTCCCATCGTGGCCACGCAACCGGTAGCCATCCATGTCCCAAGTACCTGCCACGCCTCGCGGCGTGTACCTGATCACGCCCGACGAAGCCGATACCGCGCGCCTGCTGGCCCGTGTCGAGCCCCTGCTCGCCGCCGGCACCACGTGGCTGCAATACCGCAACAAGACTGCCACGGCGGCCCTGCGCCACGAGCAGGCGACCGCGCTGCAGGCGCTGTGCGGACGTCACGGCGTGCCGCTGCTGATCAACGACGACGCAGCGCTGGCGCATGCGGTCGGCGCGGCCGGCGTGCATATCGGTGAAGACGACGGCGGCGTGGCGGCGGCACGCGCGCTGCTGGGGCCGGCGGCGCTGATCGGTGCGTCCTGTTACGACGAACAGATGCTGGCGCAGCAGGCGGTCGCCGCGGGCGCCAGCTACGTGGCCTTCGGTGCCTTCTTCCCCAGCCGCAGCAAGGCGACCAGCCGCCGCGCCACCCCGGAGCTGCTGCGGCAAAGCGCCGCACTGGGCGTGCCGCGGGTGGCGATCGGCGGGCTGACGCCGGACAATGTCGGTCCCGTCATCGCCGCCGGTGCAGACCTGGTGGCGGTGATCAGCAGCGTGTTCGAGGCCGCCGACCCGGTCTCCGCCCTGCATGCCTATCTCGCCTGCTTCAAGGATCCCGCATGAACCACGACCAGTCCCACGCCCTGTTCACCCGCGCCCAGGCGCTGCTGCCCGGTGGCGTCAATTCGCCGGTGCGCGCGTTCAAGTCGGTGGGCGGCGAGCCGTTCTTCGTCGAACGCGCCGACGGCGCCTACCTGTACGACGTGGATGGCAACCGTTACATCGACTACGTCGGTTCGTGGGGCCCGATGATCGTCGGCCACAACCACCCGGCGGTGCGCCAGGCCGTCAAGAAGGCCGCTGACAGTGGCCTGTCCTTCGGCGCGCCGTGCGCGGCGGAAGTCACCATGGCGCAGACGCTGACCCGGCTGGTGCCCTCCTGCGAGATGGTGCGGATGGTCAACTCCGGTACCGAAGCCACGCTGTCGGCGATCCGCCTGGCGCGCGGTGCCACCGGCCGCAGCCGCATCGTCAAGTTCGAAGGCTGCTACCACGGCCATGGCGACTCGTTCCTGGTCAAGGCCGGCAGCGGCATGCTGACCCTCGGCGTGCCGACCTCACCGGGCGTGCCGGCCGGCCTGAGCGAGCTGACCCTGACCCTGCCCTACAACGATTTCGATGCCGCCACCGCGCTGTTCGAAGCCCAGGGCGAGCAGATCGCCGGCTTGATCATCGAACCGGTGGTCGGCAATGCCAACTGCATCCCGCCGCGCGAGGGCTACCTGCAGCACCTGCGCGAGCTGTGCACGCGCTTCGGCACCGTGCTGATCTTCGATGAAGTAATGACCGGGTTCCGGGTTGCGCTGGGCGGCGCACAGGCGCACTACGGCATCACCCCGGACCTGACCACCTTCGGCAAGATCATCGGCGGCGGCATGCCGGTGGGCGCTTACGGCGGCAAGCGCGAGCTGATGCAGCAGATCTCACCGGCCGGCCCGATCTACCAGGCCGGCACGCTGAGCGGCAATCCGGTGGCGATGGCCGCGGGCCTTGCGATGCTGGAGCTGGTGCAGCAGCCGGGCTTCCACGCGCAGTTGTCGGCGCGCGCTGCGCGCCTGTGCGCGGGCCTGGAACAGGCCGCCGCCGAGGCCGGCGTGAGCGTGACCACCACCCAGGTGGGCGGCATGTTCGGCCTGTTCTTCACCGACCAGAAGGTAGAGACCTATGCCCAGGCCACTGCCTGTGACATCCCCGCCTTCAACCGTTTCTTCCACGCGATGCTGGAACAGGGCGTGTTCCTGGCTCCGTCCGCCTACGAGGCGGGCTTCCTGTCCAGCGCACACGACGATGCGGTGATCGAGGCCACCCTCGCCGCCGCCCGCATCGCCTTCAAGGCCTAACCGAACACCAGCCTGCCTTTCATCATCGCGAAGTGGCCGGGGAACGAGCAGAAGAAGGTGTAGTCGCCGCCTTTCTGCAGGGCGCGGGTGGAGAACCGGACGCTGGTACTCTGCCCGCCGCCGATCACCTTGGTATGCGCCAGCACGCGCGGATCGCCCTTGGGCAGGTAGCTGTCGGCGAGCGTGCCGCGCATGCCGGCCATTGCCACCGGCTGATAATCGGCGGTGCGCGTCAGCACCCAGTTGTGGCCCATCGCGGTGGCCGCCATGCGGCCGGTGTGGCGCAGTGTCAGGGCCACTTCGGTGCAGTCGGCGGCGAGCGTGATCTCACGCGCACTGAAGGTCATCTGGTCGGTGCTGTCGATGTTCACCGCGCAGACGCGCGCCATCGCCGACGGGGCCAACAGCACCGCGCCCAGCCCTGCCCCCCATGCCCATTGCTTCATCATTGGCTGCTCCTGGTTGCTGGTGCGCTCCATTGTAGGAAGGAAGGGCAGCGCGGGGGGGGGCGCCCCCCCCCCCCCCGCCGGCATATCGGGCATGCTCCGGTCATGAAACCGAGCATCGAGTTGCTGCTGCTGGACGTGGACGGCGTGCTGCTGGATTACCAGCGCAGCGTGCGTGTGCGGCATCTTGCCCGCAGCCTGTGCGTGGACAGCGCGCAGGTGCAGCAGGTGCTGTCCGGAACTGGCCTGGAAACGCGCTACGACAGTGGTGCGATCAGTACCGCGGCTTACCTGCATGCGTTGAGCGAGGCCTTGCAGGCCGAGGTCAGCGAGGCGCTGTGGATCCAGGCACGGCTGGCGGCATCGCGGCCGCGCGCCGAGGTGGTGCAGCGGATCCTGGCCCTTTCCGAATCCGTGCGCATCGGTGTGCTGACCAACAACGGGCCGTTGATGGCCGAGGTGCTTCGCGCCCTGCTGCCGACGCTGTGCCACCGCGTGGGCGAGGGCCTGCTGTGCAGCGGCGCGCTGGGTGGCCGCAAACCTGATCAGGCGCTGTACCAACGCGCGCTGCAGCGACTGCAGGCCGCGCCGTCGCGCACGCTGTTCATCGATGACCTGTTCACCAACGTGCGCGGTGCGCGGCTGGCGGGCCTGCAGGCCGAAACCGTGCGCGATGGGCGCAGCGTGGGCCGCGTGCTGAAGCGCCACGGCCTGCAATGACGGCCGGAGGCCGTCATTGCGTCCGCAGCGCTCAGCGTGCGGCGATATAGCTGGCCACGGCTGCGCGCAGGCGCTTGAGGCCTTCGGCGATTTCCTCGTCGCTGATGTTCAGCGAAGGCACGAAACGCAGCACGTCCGGACCGGCCTGCAGGGTCAGCAGGCCGTGTTCGGCCGCGTGATCCAGGATCACGCCAGCCTGGCCCAGGTGGTCCTTGGACAGCACCGCACCGAGCATCAGCCCGCGTCCACGCACCTGCCCGAACACGCCGAACTCGGCATTGATGCGCTCCAAGCCATCGCGCAGCGCGCGTGACTGGCGCTCGACGTTGGCGGCGATTTCATCGGAAGCCAGCTTGCGCAACGCCACCCGCGCCACCGCAGCGGCCAGCGGATTGCCGCCGAAGGTGGTGCCATGGGCGCCGAACTGCATGGTCTCGGCGACCTTCGGGCCGGCCAGCATCGCGCCGATCGGGAAGCCGCCGCCGAGCGCCTTGGCCAGGGTCACCATGTCCGGCACCACGCCATCCTGCCAGTGCGCGAACAGGGTACCGGTGCGGCCCATGCCGGCCTGGATCTCATCCAGCACCAGCAGCGCACCGTGCTGGTCGCACAGTTCACGCACGCGCTTGAGGAAGCCCGGCTTGGCCGGCATCACCCCGCCCTCGCCCTGCACCGGCTCCAGCATCACTGCGGCCACGTCACCGGCGGCCATCGCGGTTTCCAGCTGCACTTCATCGTTGAAATCCACGTAGCGGAAGCCCTGCGGCAGCGGCTCGTAGCCTTCCTGGTACTTCGGCTGGGCCGTGGCGGTCACTGCTGCCAGGGTGCGGCCGTGGAAGCTGCCGCGGAAGGTGACGATGACCCGCCGATCCGCCGGGCGCCCCTGCGATGAAGCCCACTTGCGCACCATCTTGATCGCCACTTCGTTGGCTTCGGCACCGGAGTTGCACAGGAACACGCGCTCGGCGAAACGGCTGGCCTTCACCAGTTCCTCGGCCAGGTGCAGCGGCGGGGCGCTGTAGAACACATTGCTGGTGTGCCACAGCTTTCCGGCCTGTTCCAGCAGCGCCGCCGTCAGGTCCGGATCGTTGTGGCCCAGGCCGCACACGGCGATGCCCGCCGCCAGGTCGATGTACTCGCGGCCCTGCGAATCCCAGACGCGCGCGCCCTGCCCGCGCTCGAGCACGACCTGGCGCGGCTTGTACACCGGCAGGTAGTAGTGCGACAGGGAAATCAGGGGGTCGGTGGCGGCGGTCATGGCGGTCCGGCGAGCTTCGGAAAGCGCCCATTCTCGCCCCGCAGCCGGTGCGGCACAATGCGCCCATGCGCCCTTTCTCCGCTCCACAGCTCAATCCCGCCAGCGCCACCGGCTGGCGCCGGTACTGGTTCGACATCATCTACCGCCACGACACCCAGCCTTCGCGCAACTTCGACCTGCTGCTGGTGCTGGCGATCATCGCCAGCGTCATCGTGGTGATGGTCGACAGCGTGCAGCACCTGCACCTGCGCTGGGCCGCAGGCCTGTACGTGCTGGAATGGGCGTTCACGGCGATGTTCACGCTGGAATACGTGCTGCGGTTGGCGGTGGTGAAGCGCCCGCTGCGCTACGCGGTCAGCATCTGGGGAATCATCGACCTGCTGTCGATCCTGCCGACCTACCTGTCCCTGTTCATCCCCGGCGCGCAGAGCCTGCTGGTGGTGCGTGCGCTGCGCATCCTGCGGGTGTTCCGCATCCTCAAGCTGACCCGTTACATCGAAGAAAGCGGCGTGCTGATGCTGGCGCTGTGGCGCAGCCGGCGCAAAGTCCTGGTGTTCCTGTTCACGGTCATCACCATCACCATCATCGCCGGTGCGCTGATGTACCTGATCGAAGGGCCGCACAACGGCTTCACCAGCATCCCCAGCAGCATGTACTGGGCGGTGGTGACCATGGCCACGGTCGGCTTCGGCGACATCGTGCCGCAGACCATGCTCGGCCGCTTCGTCACCTCCGTCCTGATCCTGATCGGCTACAGCATCATCGCGGTGCCGACCGGCATCTACACCGCCGAACTGGCCAGCACGATGCGCGAGGCCGAGCACAACGAGAAACGCGATGGACGTGGCTGCCTGCGCTGCGGGCTGGAAGGCCACGCGCCCGACGCACGCTATTGCCGGCAGTGCGCCGAGCCCCTGCCGGACCTGTTCAACCAGGTGTAACGGGCGGGCGGCGCAGGCGCGCCCCCCCACCCTGCCGACCTCAACGTGCCATGCGGTTGCTCATGTCGACCAGGTCGTTGTAGCTGGCCAGCAGCGCCGGCGCGGTGCCGGACGGCGGCATGCCACCGCTCTCCAGCAGGATCTGGTCACTGCGGCTCAACGGCTGGTTGGCCTGCAGGCGTTCGATGCGGCGCCCGCCCTCGCTGGCCAGCTTATCGGCCGAACGCTCCATGTGGCCCCACATCGGATCGCCCTGGCCGACCTTCGCCTTGGCCGCTTCTTCCAGCACGGCCTGGTAGCGCGCCAGTTGTGCACGGCCGGCGGCGAGGTCCGGCGCGTCGCCGTCCAGCACCTTCACCAGCTGCTTGCCCTCGCCGATGATGCTCAGGTGGTAGAACGCCGCACTGCGTCCCTCTTCCTTCTCGATCGCCGCGATCTGCTCCTTGCGGCGCTGGTCTTCGTTCGCTTCCAGCGCCGCATCCATCGCATCACCGGCTTCGAAGAACGCCGAATAGGCCTGCATCAGCGGCGCATGCCGCTGGCGCATGCCCTCACCGCCATCGCGCTTGTAGTCTTCGCGATCGTAATAACGCACGGCATCGCCGATCTTCTCGTTGAGCGCGGTGAAGGTTTCCTGGTAACGGCGCGCGGCCGGATCCAGCGCCGCGTTGGCCGGCTGCTGTGCCAGGGCGGCGGTCAGCGGCGCGCCGCAGAACTCGACGCGGTGGGACAGCACCGTGCCCGGTGCGCGTACGGTTTCTTCCTTGCCGGTGGGGCCGGCCGCCGGATCGGCGATCCACGAAACATAGCGCTGGAAGCTTTCCTGGATCGGCTGCTGCACGCCGTTGAAGCAGGCGATGTAGGCGTTGATCTTGTCGGCGCCCTCATTCGCGGCAGGCGTCGATGCGCCCTTCTGGCAGGCGGCCAGGCACAGCGCAACGGAGGCCGCGAGCAAGGCCGTACGGAAGGTCGGATTCATGGGGTACTTCCCTGTTGGAAACGATTACAGCCGCGCACCATAGCAGACGCCGCCGTCAACGCGCCGTTGAATCAATCCAGGAAAAGATCCGGCAGCAGTCGATGCGCGGGATCCACCGCGTAACCGGAAAGATCGGTCACGCCGGCCGCGGCGAGCACCTCGTCATCGAGCAGGAACTGGCCGTGGAAGCCGGCCGCTTCGCGCACCAGCACCGCGTGCGCGGCATCGGCCACGATCTGCGGCGTGCGGCATCCCTGCACGTCCACGCCCGGGATCATGTTGATCGCATCGGTGGCGATCACCGTGCGTGGCCACAGCGCATTGACAGCCACCCCGCGTGGGCCGAACTCCGCCGCCAGCCCCAGCGTGACCAGGCTCATGCCCATCTTGGCCAACGTATAGCCGGTATGCGGCCCCCACCACTTCGGGTCCAGGCTGGGCGGCGGCGCCAGGCTCAGGATGTGCGGGTTGGGCGCCTGCAGCAGGTACGGCAGGCAGGCCTGCGCGCACAGGAAACTGCCACGCGCGTTGACCTGCTGCATCAGGTCGAAGCGCTTCATCGGCGTCTCCAGGGTGCCGCGCAGCCAGATCGCACTGGCATTGTTGACCAGGATGTCGATGCCGCCGAAGGTGTCCACGGCCGCGGCAACCGCCGCCTGCACCTGGTCTTCCTCGCGGATGTCGCACTTCAGCGCCAGCGCCTGCCCGCCAGCGGCGGTGACCGCTTCGGCGGCACTGTGGATGGTGCCGGGCAGTTTCGGGTTGGCCACCGAGGATTTGGCCGCGATGGCCACGTTGGCGCCATCGCGCGCCGCACGCAGGGCGATCGCCAGCCCGATCCCGCGCGATGCGCCGGTGATGAATAGAGTCTTGCCCTGCAGGTTGGACACCACGTTTCTCCTGGTCACCGGCCAACGCCGACGCTGCATTATGCGCGCGCCCACCTCGCGCGGCGGCAGCGCGGCCTCAGGGCTTGGGCCCCTGTCCCTCGTTGTCCTCCCAGTGCAGGATGCGCCGGGTGACGAAACGATAGACCGGCTTGCCGGTGGCGAACCACAGCTCACGCACCCACGAGGTGCGCTTGAGCACGCGCATTTCCACCGGCGTCAGCGATGCGCGGCAGTACATCCGTTTGTGCTTGAGCAGATGGCGCAGGTCTTCGCGCGCCAGCAGGCGCATCCAGCGCGAACGCGGGTTGCCGATCACCGCCAGCTGGAAATCGATCAACGCCGGATGCCCGGCTTCGGTCACCAGCCAGTTGGCTTCCTTGGCCAGGTCGTTGTGTGCCACCCCGCGCCGGTGCAGTTCCTGCAGCAGGCGGCGCGCATCATGGAACCAGGCCACGTCGCCGCGTGGCGGCCGCTGGTACATCGCATCGCCGGCCATGAAGCTGCGGTCCAGCCAGCGGCCGTCCCATGCCAGCAGCTTCGGCACCGCCTGCATGCCATCGATGTGCCGCAACGCGCGCGCTTCGCGTCGCGCCAGCCACCAGGCAGGCACCCGCAACCACCACGGCGTAGCACCCAGGTCGCGACGCAGGAAATGGCCGTCGGCCTGCTGCACCAGCAGGATGCGGCCGAAACTGTCTGACTTGAGCGCGTGCTGCGCGAGCGTGCGGTTATCTGCCATGGCCCATTCTAGGCGATCCCTCCAGAGGAGCCACGTGTCTCGATCAGCCTGCATCAAGCAGGCAACCAGTCACCTGCACGCCTTTATAATCCGGCGATGGACTCTTCATGGATCGACGCCACCCTCGCCTGGATTGCCGCCAATCCGGTGCTTGCCGGTGCAGCCATCTTCCTCATCGCCTTCTGCGATGCGGTCATCATCCTGGGCGCCATCGTGCCTGCCCTGCCGTTGTTGTTCGCGGTGGGCGTGTTCATCGGCCTGGGGCAGATATCCGGCCCGTATGCGGTGGCCTGTGCGGCGCTGGGCGCGTTCGCCGGCGATGGCATCAGTTACTGGATCGGCCGCCGCTGGGGCGACCGACTGCGCGGCGTGTTCCCTTTCAGCCGCTATCCACAGCTGCTGGACCGCGGCGAAACGATGTTCCGCCGCAATGCCTTCAAGAGCATCCTGGTGGCCCGTTACGTGGGCGCCATCCGGCCGTTCGTGCCGGCCATCGCCGGCATGATGAAGATGCAGGCCAGCCGCTACATGCGGGCCAGCGCCATCGCCAGCGTGTCCTGGGCGGTGTTGTTCCTGTTGCCGGGCTGGGTGCTGGGCGGGGCGTATGACGCCGTCGCGGCGGTCGCCGGGCGGCTGGTGGTGGTGGTTGGCCTGCTCGGCGTGATCCTCGGGCTGGTGTGGGCCATCGTGCTGTATGGCTATCGCTGGTCGGCCGCACGCATGGATACCTGGCTGGCGCGGCTGCTGGACTGGTCGCAGCGCCACCCCACGCTGGGGCGTTACTCGGTGTCGGTATTCGATCCGCAGCGGCGCGAATCGGTGCCGCTGGCGATGCTGGCGCTGATGCTGCTGGTGCTCGGCTGGTGCTGGTTCGCACTGCTGATGGTGGTGGTGGCGCACGGCGAGCCGCTCAGCATCGACCTGGCCGTGCACCAGGCCATGCTCGCGCTGCGCAACCCGCTGGCTGATCATCCGATGGCCGCGCTGGCCTCGCTGGGCGCCTGGCAGGTGCTGCTGCCGGCCACCGCGGTCGGCATGGGGTACCTGCTCTGGCGTCGGCGCTGGATGGCCGCCGCACATTGGCTGGCGGCACTGGCCTTCGGCCTGGCACTGACGATGCTGCTGGGCGCCACCGTGGACGTGGTGCGCCCGCCGGATGCCAGCAGCGGCTTCGGCTTCCCGTCGGTCTCGGTAACCATGGCGACGATCACCTTCGGTTTCTTCGCCGTGCTGATCGCCCGGGAGCTGCCTGGCCGGACCCGCGTGTGGCCCTACCTGGTGTCCGGTTTCGTGGTCAGCCTGATCGGTTTTTCGCGCATCTACCTCGGCGCGCACTGGCTGAGCGATGTGATCGGCGGCATGCTGTTCGGGCTGTTCTGGCTGCTGGTGCTGGGCATCGCCTACCGTCGCCGCTTCAACCGTTCGTTCTGGGTCAAGCCGGTCGCCTGGCTGTTCTACGGCACGTTCGTGCTGGCGGCGGTGTGGTACGCACCGCGCAACATCCCGGTCAAGCTGGAACGCTTCGAACCGCACCAGGCCGCCCCGGCGCCGCTGCAGGCCGATCGCTGGTGGCAGCACGACTGGCAGACCATGCCGGCGCGTCGCAACGAATTCGACGATGACCAGCGCTGGCCGCTGGACGTGCAGGTGGCCGGCCCGCTGGCCCCGTTGCAGGCGCGGCTGGAATCACAAGGCTGGAGGATGCAGCCGCAGGCCGGATGGGAACAGGCCTTGTTGATGCTCGACCAGGACACCGGCCCGGAAGCGCTGCCGGTGCTGCCGGCCACGCTGGATACGCAGGTGGAAAGCCTGCTGATGGTGCGCGATGGCGAGCGGCCGGACGAGCGCCACGTGCTGCGCCTGTGGCCGGCGACCAAGGTGCTGCAGCCCGGCGACGTGCCACTGTGGCTGGGCAGTGCGCAGACGCTGCGTTTCACCCGCCACTTCGAGTGGATCGGCATGTGGCACCCGCTGCGCGGGATCGACCCGGCGATGGCGGCGGTCAAGGCATCGGTGGACGGCCTGCCGATGCAGGAAGGCGTGCATCCGGGATCGGGCCTGCCGGTGCTGCGCCTGCGCACCGAATAACGCCTCGGCCGTTACGGGATCCAGCCCAGCAACAGGTCCAGGCGGGCGTGGACATCGTCGAGCTGCAGCAACTGCAGCCGCTGGGATTCTTCCAGCGGCAGCAGCTGCGCCAGCTGCCAGCCTACCCAGGATGCCTGGTCGAGCAGCGCCGGCGTGGCCGGTGCATAGTCCTCACCGGCCTGTTCGATGATGTGCTGCAGCAGGGTCGAAAGCAGCGCGTGCTGCGGCCGGAGTTCGTCGTCGGTATCCGGCGCGCACCAGCGCACCTCGCCCACCACCAGCCCGTTGTCGCGCACGCGGGTCTGCTCCACGTGGAAGCGCCGCGCCCCGCGCAGCCGCAGCTGCAGCACGCCATCGCTGCCCATGTCGAAATCATCCACCCGGGCTTCCACGCCGAAGGCTGCGGGCACCGCAGGCGCGCCCACTTCATCGCCCTGCAGGATCAGGCACAGCCCGAATCCGCCGCCGTCGCGGCTCGAATCACGCAGCATGTCCAGGTAGCGCCGCTCGAACACGCGCAGGCCGATGCTCGCACCCGGCAACAGCACCGCGTGCAACGGAAACAACGGCAGCGTCGCGACCACGCTCATGTCCCCTGCAGCTGCGCCAGGAAGCGGCGCGGCGCGGCATCGAAGCCGCCATTGGACATGAACACCACGTGGTCACCGGCTTTGGCGAGGGCGTCCAACCGGGCCAGCAACGCGTCGGTATCGGCCACCGCCAGCGCCTGGCCGCGCACCGCGTCCATCACCGCGGCGGCATCCCATTCCAGCCCGGGCCGGTGCAGGAACACCACCGCATCGGCCAACGCCAGCGAAGGCGCCAGGGCCTCGGCGTGTGCGCCCAGCCGCATCGAATTGCTGCGTGGCTCCATCGCCACCACGATGCGCGCATCGCCCACCTTGGCACGCAGGCCCTCCAGCGTGGTGGCGATGGCGGTGGGGTGATGGGCGAAGTCGTCGTACACGGTGATGCCGCCGGCCTGGCCGATCACTTCCAGTCGCCGTTTGACGCTGTGGAAGCGTGACAACGCCGGCAGCACGTCGGCCAGCACCACGCCTACTGCGTGTGCGGCGGCCAGCGCAGCCAAGCCATTGAGCACGTTGTGGCGGCCCAGCAACGCCCAGTGGACCTCGCCCACCCGCTGCCCGCGATGATGCACGACGAACGCGCTGCCATCGGCGCGCAGCAGTTCAGCGTGCCATTCCAGCGTCGCATCGAAGCCGAAGCGCTCCACCGGGGTCCAGCAGCCCATCGCCAGCACCTCGGCCAGGCGCGGGTCCTCGCCGTTGACGATCAGCCGGCCGCGCGCCGGTACGGTGCGCACCAGATGATGGAACTGGCGCTGGATCGCCGCCACGTCCGGGAAGATGTCCGCGTGGTCGTATTCGAGGTTGTTGAGGATCGCCACCAGCGGCCGGTAGTGCACGAATTTGCTGCGCTTGTCGAAGAAGGCGGTGTCGTACTCGTCGGCCTCGACCACGAACTCGCGGCCCTGCCCCACCCGTGCGGACACGCCGAAATCCTCGGCGACCCCGCCGATCAGGAAGCCGGGCGCGCGCCCTGCGCTTTCCAGCAGCCAGGCCAGGATGGTGGTGGTGGTGGTCTTGCCATGCGTGCCGGCCACGGCCAGTGTGTCGCGACCTGGCAGCACCTGCTCGCTGAGCCATTGTGCACCGGAAACATAGCGCTGGCCGGCGTCGAGCACCGCCTCGACGGCGGGATTGCCGCGCGAAAGGGCATTGCCGATGACCACCTCGGCAGTGTCCGGCGGGACGCTGTCGGCACGATACCCCTGGTCCAGCTGGATCCCCAGCGTTTCCAACTGGGTCGACATCGGCGGGTAGATCGCCTGGTCGCTGCCGCTGACCCCATGTCCCAGCTCACGCGCCAGTGCGGCCACGCCGCCCATGAAGGTGCCGGCGATTCCAAGAATATGTACGTTGCTCATGACCCGCATTGTTACCGATCGACCCGGTAGTGGGCCATCCTGACAAGCAGAACGTCAGATAAGTCCGACAGACAGCTCAGACAAAGCCAAAGACTTGTCAGGGAATTCCTGATAGCGGCTGCCTATCAACATAGACACAATTCACAGTGCCAGCCGCAGTTCCCAACCGGTCCTACTCCCCAAGAGGCCATCCCCATGGGAGCTCACGCTGCGGGGCCCTGAGCAAGCCCACCGCTGGCTTTAAAACGACACAGGCCTGGTCCGAAGGGACCAGGCCTGTGTTTTTTCAGGCGCGAACCGCAGGCCTCGACGGCCTCATCCGGCCTTCGGCAGCACGCCGTGGATGCGCGCTTCGACTTCTTCCAGCTCGCCGATGCCATCCAGGCGCGCCAGGGTGCCCCGTTCGGCATAGAAATCCACCACCGGCGCAGTCTGCTCGGTGTAGACCTGCAGGCGATGGCGGACCGAATCCGGATTGTCATCCGCACGGCCCTGCTCCTTCGCACGGCCGGCCAGGCGCTCGATCAGCTGGTCGGCATCCACGTCCAGCTGCACCACCGCATCCAGCGGCTGGCCGATGTCGGCGAGCACGCCGTCCAGTGCCTTGGCCTGGGCCACGTTGCGCGGATAGCCATCCAGGATGAAGCCCTTGGCCACGTCGTCCTGCGACAGGCGCGAACGCAGCATGCCGAGCAGGATCTCGTCGGATACCAGGTTGCCGGCATCCATCACCGCCTTGGCCTGCTTGCCCAACTCGGAGCCAGCGGCCACTTCGGCGCGCAGCAGGTCGCCGGTGGAAATGTGGGCGATGCCGAGCTTTTCCTTCAGGCGGGTTGCCTGCGTACCCTTGCCCGAACCGGGCGGCCCCAACAGAACCAATCGCATCTAGCTGACTCCAACGTGTTTAAATTCATGAACGCACGGCGTCCGGACGGACCGGTATCGCTGCACCGCAATACCCGCACTTTACCGCATCCGGGTAATGTCCCTGCAATGTCCCTGTCCCGACACGAGGTTCCGATGCGCCCAGGCACCCTGCTCTACGCACAGTCAGGTGGCGTCACCGCCGTCATCAATGCCACTGCTTCGGCGGTGATCCAGGAAGCCCGCGCCCGCGGTGTCAAGGTGCTTGCCGCACGCAGTGGCATCCTCGGCGCGCTGCGCGAAGACCTTATCGATACCTCGCGCGAACCGATCAGTGCCATCCGGGCGCTGGCCCACACGCCCGGCGGCGCGTTCGGGTCCTGCCGTTACAAGCTCAAATCCCTGAAACAGGATGCAGCCCGTTACGACCGGCTGCTGCAGGTGCTACAGGCCCATGGCGTGCGCTGGTTCCTGTACAACGGCGGCAATGATTCGGCCGACACCGCGCTGAAGGTGTCCGAACTGGCGCGCGAGCGGGGGGTCGAGCTGAGCTGCATCGGCGTGCCCAAGACCATCGACAACGACCTGGCCGTGACCGACACCTGCCCCGGCTTCGGCTCGGCGGCCAAGTACACCGCGGTATCGGTTCGCGAGGCGGCGCTGGACGTGGCCGCCATGGCCGAGACCTCCACCCGCGTGTTCATCTACGAAGCGATGGGCCGCCACGCCGGCTGGCTGGCAGCGGCAGGCGGATTGGCCGGTACGGGACCGGACGAGGCCCCGCAGGTGATCCTGCTGCCGGAACGCGCCTATGACGAAGCAGCCTTCCTGGCCAAGGTAAGCGCGGTGGTCGAACAGGTGGGCTACTGCGTGGTGGTGGCCTCCGAAGGCATTGCCACGGCCGATGGGACCTTCGTCGCCGATGCCGGCGGCAGCAAGGATTCCTTCGGCCACACCCAGCTCGGCGGCGTGGCCGCGCACCTGGCCGGCCGGGTCAAGGACCAGCTGGGCCTGAAGGTGCACTGGACCGTGCCTGACTACCTGCAGCGCTCGGCACGCCACATCGCCTCCAGGACCGACTGGGAACAGGCGCAGGCGGTGGGCAAGGCGGCGGTGCGGTTGGCGCTGGCCGGCCACAACGGAGTGATGCCGGTGATCGTGCGCAGCAGCGACAAGCCCTACCGCTGGAAGATCGAATCGGCGCCGCTGGCGAAGATCGCCAACCATGAGAAGAAGATGCCGGCCAGCTTCATCCGCAAGGACGGTTTCGGCATCACCGAAAAGGCCCGGGCCTACCTGCAGCCGCTGATCAAGGGCGAAGCCCCCCTGCCCTACGGGTCGGACGGGTTGCCGAAGTACGTCACACTGAAGAATGTCGCGGTCAAGAAAAAGCTGGAGCCGTTCGAAGCCTGAAGCGCCTACGGTGGCGCCGGACAGGGCCCGGCGCTACCCGCTTTATTGGCAGGCCTTGCCTTCCATCTGCAGCTGCGCGGCGAACATCGTCACCTTCGGGATCGTGCCGCTGCTGGCCTGCTTCTTGGCGTCTTCCAGATAGATGCGCGACTGGCCCTGGCCGTCGCGTTCGGTGGTCGGCGCCACCGGCAGCCGCCACACCCGCACCACCGCCTGCTGGGCCGGACACGCCGCCGACGGCACCCGGATCACGTCGTTGAGCTTCCAGCCCTTGGCCTGGCTCGGCTGCGCCTTGGCGTAATCGACGAAGCGCGCCCGCGGCTGGCACTGCTCGCTGGTGCGTACCGGTGCGAAGCGGTAGGGCTGCGCCGCATCACCGGTGAAGGTGCCTTCCAGCCGCGCGCAGGCTTCGGGAATCTGGCGCAGGGTATGCACCGCGCCGACCGCCTGGGCGGCGCCCACCGCACGCTGCAGCTCGGGTGTTTCCACCGCCAGCGCCGGCAGCGCCGGGGCCAGCAGGGCCATCATCAGTACGGGCAGGCGCATCGGTGTTCTCCACGACAGTAATGGCCGCACGGTCGCAGAGCCTGGCTTAACCGCACGCAAAGGCGCTGGCGCCTGCTGGCCCCGGACCGCATACTGCGGCCACCAGGGAATGCTGAACACCGCCATACGTCGGACGACCATCACGGTCAGTTACGGGTTGGTTACACGGCTGCAGCCCGTCGTCCCCCTCGTGGTGAAGTTCACCACCGCTGGATGTCTTTCATCCACATCGGGAGAGGTCATGCTGGAACGTCACGGGCTGTCATTGGCGCTGCTGTGCGCCGTCATCGCAATCCTGTTCGGAATCGTCTCGGCGCGCTGGATCCTGCGCCAACCCAGTGGCAACGCACGCATGGCCGAGATCGCCGGCGCGATCCAGGAAGGTGCCCGTGCGTACCTCAACCGCCAGTACCTGACCATCGGCATCGCCGGGGCGGTGCTGTTCGTGCTGGTCGGGATCTTCCTGAGCTGGTACACCGCGATCGGCTTCGCGATCGGCGCGGTATTGTCCGGTGCCGCCGGCTACATCGGCATGAACGTCTCGGTACGCGCCAACGTGCGCACCGCCGAAGCGGCGCGGCATGGCATCAGCGCGGCGATGGACGTGGCGTTCCGCGGCGGTGCGATCACCGGCATGCTGGTGGTCGGGCTGGGACTGCTGGGCGTGGCCGGCTACTACGCCATCCTGCTGCGGCTCGGCCTGGACGTGGCGCAGGCCCTGCATGCACTGGTCGGGCTGGCCTTCGGCTCCTCGCTGATCTCGATCTTCGCGCGCCTCGGCGGCGGCATCTTCACCAAGGGCGCGGACGTCGGCGCCGATCTGGTCGGCAAGGTGGAAGCCGGCATTCCCGAGGATGATCCGCGCAATCCCGCCGTCATCGCCGACAACGTCGGTGACAACGTCGGCGACTGCGCCGGCATGGCCGCCGACCTGTTCGAAACCTACGCGGTGACGGTGATCGCCACGATGCTGCTGGGCAGCCTGATGATCGCCGAAGCCGGACGCAACGCGGTGCTGTATCCGCTGGTGCTGGGCGGGGTGTCGATCATCGCCTCGATCATCGGCGCGCTGTTCGTCAAGGTGAAGCCGGGCGGATCGATCATGGGCGCGCTGTACAAGGGGGTGATCGTGTCCGGCGTGCTGGCGGCGATCGCTTTCTATCCAGTCACCACCGCATTGATGGATGACAACGTGTTCGGCCCCTACGCGCTGTACGGCTGCGCGCTGATCGGCCTGGTGCTGACCGGGCTGATCGTGTGGATCACCGAGTACTACACCGGCACCCAGTACAAGCCGGTGCAGCACGTGGCGCAGGCGTCCACCACCGGCCATGGCACCAACATCATCGCCGGGCTGGGGATCTCGATGAAGTCCACCGCGCTGCCGGTGATCGCAGTGTGCGTGGCGATCTGGGGCGCGCATGCGCTGGCCGGGTTGTACGGCATTGCCATCGCGGCCACCGCGATGTTGTCGATGGCCGGCATGATCGTCGCGCTGGATGCCTACGGCCCGATCACCGACAACGCCGGTGGCATCGCCGAAATGGCCGACCTGCCGCCGGAAATCCGCGCCATCACCGACCCGCTGGATGCCGTCGGCAACACCACCAAGGCGGTCACCAAGGGCTATGCGATCGGCTCGGCGGCACTGGCCGCGCTGGTGCTGTTCGCCGATTACACGCACAACCTGCAGGCGGCCAATCCGGGCATCGAGTTCCGCTTCGACCTGTCCGACCATGAGGTGATCATCGGCCTGCTGATCGGCGGGTTGATTCCCTACCTGTTCGGTGCGATGGCGATGGAAGCGGTAGGCCGCGCGGCAGGCGCGGTGGTGGAAGAAGTCCGCCGCCAGTTCCGCGAGATCCCGGGCATCATGGAAGGCACCGGCAAGCCGCAGTACGACCGCGCGGTGGACATGCTGACCCGCTCTGCGATCCGCGAAATGATCGTCCCGTCCCTGCTGCCGGTCGCCGTGCCGGTGGTGGTCGGCCTGCTGCTGGGACCGCGCGCGCTCGGCGGGTTGTTGATCGGCACCATCGTCACCGGCCTGTTCGTGGCCATCTCGATGACCACCGGCGGAGGCGCGTGGGACAACGCCAAGAAGTACATCGAGGATGGCAATTTCGGCGGCAAGGGCAGCGAAGCGCACAAGGCCGCGGTGACCGGCGACACCGTGGGCGACCCTTACAAGGACACTGCAGGACCGGCGATCAATCCGCTGATCAAGATCATCAACATCGTGGCACTGCTGCTGGTGCCGCTGCTCTGACAGCGGCGGGCGCGATGGGATGGGCACATCCATCACATCGCGCCCGCGCAGGGTCCCGGCATAATGGCGATGACCTTTCCCAGCAGATGCAGCGATACGATGATCACCACCGAACCGAACATGACCAACCTGTTCCTGCAGCTCGGCCTGGACGCCGGTGAAGCGGACATCGCCGCCTTCATCCTGCAGCACCAGCTGCCCGCGGAGGTCAAGGTCACCACGGCCTGGTTCTGGAGCGAAGGGCAGCGTCATTTCCTGGCCGAGTCGCTGAAGTCGGACAACGACTGGGCGATCGTGGTGGATGAGTTGAACGAAGCACTGCACAGCGACGCCACCGTGCAGGCGAATCCGGCCTGACCCGCAGCCGTTAGAGGCAGTCGGTCAATGCATCGTAACTGCTGACGTCCGTGCCGGGCAGCGGCGTATCCAGTGCGTCCGGCCCGCGCAGGCGCTCCAGCAGGGCCGCCAGCGATGTACCCGGCACCACCGGCAGGCGGCAGGCCCAGGTCCGCGCATCCACCGAAGGCGTCGGATCAAAGGGGCCTACCGAGGCATGGCTGCCGGCGAAGCTCCACAGACATCCGGCGACCGTGCCACCATCGCGGGAGACCGCGCAGCGCAGCTGCAGGGCGCGCAGGTTGCCGTAGTCGCCTTCGCAGAAGGTGTCGCCGCAGATGTAATCGAAGCCGCGCACCAGCGCGCGTTCCATCACCGCGAAGGCCGCCTCGCCCGCGCCCGCGCTGGGGTAATCCCGGGCATCGACATGGCTGCCTGCGGCGAACGGTGCAGCCGCAAGCAGCAGCATTCCGGCGATGATCATGAGGCGGCCCCCTGCTTGGCCAGGCACCGCGCAACGCCCTGCCGCAGGCTTTCGGCCGCGCCGGGCAGCCGAGCCGCCAGCGGATCGTCCGCCTCCAGCGCTGCGTGGAAGGCGTCCACTGCAACGGCGTCGCCGACCGGCAGCACGCAACGCCAGACCACCACGTCGGGGTCGATGCTGCCTGCCGCGCGCACCTGCAGATCGCTGCCGGCGATGACCCAGATGCACGCCGCGACCGTGGCGTCGGCCACCCGGACCGAACAGCGCAGCTGCATGGGCCACAGGAATCGCCGGGGCAGGCAGGCCCCTTCGCCGCATGCCTTGTGGAAGGCGCCGGCCAGATGGTCCTCCAGGGCATAGAACCGGTCCCAGTTGGCCTCCGGGGCGGGATGGTCGACCAGATCGATGAAGGTCGCCGGCCCCGGTGATCGGGGCACCAGCGGCCCATCCGCAGCAACGGCGATGCCGGCGACCACCAGCAGGCTGCTGATCCCGCACGCCACGGGACGCCCGGAACGTACCTTCAAGTCATTGAAGAAGAACATGAATCACCCCTTCGGCAGGTGTATCCATCCTCCCCCCGCGCGGCCGGGCGCTCCATCAGAGAACCTCGTGGTGCCGGTCGCGGGCATGCCGCAGCACGCTGCCGGGCAAACGCATAAAATGGTCTTCTTTTTTTCGCCCCACAACCGGAGTACACCCATGGGTCTGGAACTCGTCTCCCCCGGCAAGAACCCGCCGGAAGAAATCAACGTCATCATCGAGATCCCGAAGGATTCCGAGCCGGTGAAGTACGAAGTGGACAAGGACACCGGCGCGATCTTCGTCGACCGCATCCTCTCCACCCCGATGCGCTACCCCTGCAATTACGGCTACGTGCCGAGCACCCTGTGTGGCGATGGCGACCCGGCCGACGTGCTGGTGGTGCTGCCGCTGCCGCTGATCCCCGGTTCGGTGGTGCGCTGCCGCCCGGTGGGTGTGCTGAAGATGAGCGATGAAGCCGGCAGCGACGAGAAGATCCTGGCCGTGCCGATCTCCAAGGTGTTCAGCGGCTACGCCCACGTGGAAGACATCGCCCAGGTGTCCAGCCACTGGCTGGAGCGCATCGGCCACTTCTTCGAGCATTACAAGGACCTGGAAAAGGGCAAGTGGGTCAAGCTGGACGGCTGGGCCGGCGCTGCCGAAGCCAAGGCGATCCTGGTCGAAGCCCACCAGCGTTACCTCGACGGCAAGGCCTGAGCCTTCCGTCCGTCGCCCTGGCCTTCCCCGCCAGGGCGGTGCAGTTCGCGGTTTTCGGCCTTGTGGCACATCTCTCGTCACGCCGAATCGGTTAAATTGCGACACTTCACATCGACCATGGCCGTGCCATGGTCCGCAAGGGGAACGTGTCGTGCGCATTCTGTTTGTTGGGGACGAGGCCAGCCTGCCGGCTGAGCTGAGCGAATTCATTGCCGATCTTGGGGAAGAATGGCATACCACCACCGTTGTCGACGGCCATGCCGCGATGGCGGCCGTAGCGGCATCATCGCTGGATGCGGTGATCGTCAGCCCTTACCTGCCGGACATGGATGCCACCACGCTGCTGGGGCAGATCCGCACCCTGCGCCCGGAAACCATCCGCGTGGCGCTTATCGATGCCCAGCAGGGCAACCGCCCGCCGCCGGCGCGCTTGATCGGCATCGCCCACCGTTTCCTGCCGCTGCCGCTGGCGCCGGAGGTGCTGCTTGAGGCGCTGAGCAGCCTGGAAGAGCTGCGCGAACTGCTGGACAGCCCGCGCCTGCGCGATGCCATCGGCCGCATCGAGAAGCTGCCTTCCCCGCCGCATCTCTACATGAGCCTGACCCGCGCGCTGGAACGTGACGACGACGCCGACAGCAACGAGGTCGCCAAGCTGGTCGCGGCCGACCCGGCGATCGCCGCCAAGGTGCTGCAGCTGTCCAACTCGGCCTTCTTCAGCAGCGGCCGCACCATCTCCGACCTGCGTACGGCGGTGACCCGCCTGGGCCTGTCCACGCTGCGTGACCTGGTTCTGGCCAGCGAGGTATTTTCCGCCTCCACGCTGTCGGCGGCCGAGCGCAACGCGCTGCAGCAGCGTGCCCTGCTCGCCTCGCGGCTGGCTGCGCGCCTGTTGCCGGCGTCCAGCGCCGAACTGGGATCCACCGCTGCGCTGCTGGCCGACATCGGCCTGCTGCTGCCGGGGGTACGCAACGAACGCACTGAACCGGCCGCTGCAGGCAGCGACGATGGCCGTCCGGGACATGCCGAAGCGGGCGCTTATCTGCTCGGCCTGTGGGGCCTGCCCATGCCCATCGTGGAGGCGGTCGGCTTCCACCTGCAGCCGCAGCGCTCGAACACCCGCAGTTTCTGGGTGACCGGCGCGGTGCACGTGGCGCTGGCCCTGGTCAACGGCGAAGCGGTGGACGAAGACTACCTGCAGCGCGCCAACGTGCTGCACAAGCTGCCGGAATGGCGCGAGCACGCCAATGCATTGATGGGGTTGTCACCGGCGGACGCCTGATCGCCATCGCAGACGGCTGAGGCCCGCGTCGTGATACGGGTTGGCGGGGCGCTTCGACATGCCTACGGTGCTCGGCGAAGCGTGTCAGGGGCCATGACAGGCAGCCGCCGAGCATGGCTTGGCGCCAGCGCCTCCAGACCACGCACAAAGAAAAGGGGCGGACCTTGCGGTCCGCCCCTTTTCACTTACGCATCAGTGCTTGGATGGATCAGAAGCGCTGGGTGTACTTCATGTACAGGAAGCGACCCACATCGAAACCGCCGTAGTAGGCGAAGGCGCTGTTCGGAGCCGAGTACTGCAATGCGCCACGGTGGTCGAACACGTTGTTCGCGCCAACTGCGATGGTGGCGTCCCACGGTGCGGTGTAGCTGACCTGCAGATCGTGGAAGGTGTTCGAACCGGTCTTGCGGATCGGCGCTGCTTCACCATTCTGGTAACGATCCGGATCGGTGCAGCCGATGTCGATGCAGTCTTCGGCCATGCCCGAGTAGTAACGCGCGGTCCAGTTGACGCCGAAGTCACCCTTGGTCCAACCCACGGTGGCGTTGGAACGGACGCGGAACAGGCCCGTAGTACCGACCTGACCGATGGTGATGGTGTCACCTGCGCTGTTCTGGCCTTCTTCATCGTAGGAGGACAGGTAGCTGGTCTGCCAGTCGATGCTGAAGTTACCGATCGCCATTTCCGGCAGACGATACTTCACACCCAGGTCGTAGCCCTGCGTTTCCACCTTGCCCAGGTTGGCGGTGCCGTAGGTCAGCGCGGTGATGTTGCCGGCCGGTGCACGCACCACGCTGGCGCAGCGCGAGGAATCACCCAGCACGTAGCAGTCACGCAGGATGCGGTCGACGCTGTCGGCGATGATCATGTCGCTGATTTCGTACTTGTACCAATCCAGCGAGATGTCCAGGCCCTGCACCCAACGCGGGCTCCAGACCAGACCTGCGGTCGTGCTCTTGGAGGTTTCCGGGCTCAGGTTCGGGTTGGCACCGGAGATGAACTGGTCGTTGGTCGCGCACGGCAGGGTGGCGCAGGGCTGGTTGCCCTGACCCAGCTGCACGTAGTTGGCCGGCACGCCGGCGGCGGTGCAGGCGGCATTGCCGGCAACGCTGCCCGGGGCGCCCACGCCGCACGGATCGATGTAGCGTTCAAAGCTCGAGCTCAGGCCGCCGTACAGATCGCTGATGGTCGGAGCACGGAAGCCTTCCGCATAGGTACCACGGACCAGCAGTTCATCGAGCGGACGCCAGGTCACGCCGAACTTGCTGTTGAGGGTGTCACCGAAGTTGCTGTAGTCCGAGTAACGGGTCGCCATGTTCAGCGACAGTTCCTTGGCGAACGGCATATCCGACAGGATCGGCACGTTCAGCTCGAGGTAGGCCTCGTTCAGGTCGTACTCGCCGCGGGTGGGCTTCTGGCCCAGACCGGTCGACATGCCCGACTGTGCGAAGGCGTCCGGCACGTAGCTGCCTTCTTCCTTGCGGTGCTCCACGCCCACGGCAAAGCCGAGGTCACCGGCCGGCATGGTCACGATGGAACCGGCCAGATTGGCGGTGAAGCTGGTGGTCTTGGTCTCGCCACGGGTGGTGAAGGTCGGGAACAGGAATTCCTGCAGCGCCGGGTCAGCCAGCGAGCCCTGGCCTGCAACGCCGTTCGGCAGCAGCGGGTTCCACGGACGGCAGTCGCCCACGATCGGATCTGCAGCGGTGCCGCAGGTCGCGACGCCAGCGCTGTTGATGAACGACGGGCCCAGGGCCTGCTCGGTGGCGATCAGGCTGGCATCACCACGCTGGGTGACGATCGACTCGTTGCGGTTCCACAGCGCGCCGACGTCCCAGTCGAAGGTCTTGCCGGCGAAGTCGAAGAAGCCGCTGATGGTCGGCGCGAAGCGCGTGGTCTTCAGCTGGCTTTCGGTGGTGCGCGGCACTTCCCACAGGCGGCGGCGGAAGTCGATGTCCTGGCCGAGCGGGTTGAAGGCGCTGTCAGCCGACAGCGGGGTGCCGAAGGCCTGCGACTGGTACGGATAGCCGGCGATCTGCTGGAACGTGTTGCGCTCGTTGTACAGCAGGTCGCTGTTCAGGCTGATCGAGTCGGTGAAGTCGTAGGTGCCGTTGATATAGACGGACTTGCGCTCCACGCCGGTCAGCGCGGTCATCTGCTGGTTGGCGTTGGACCATTCGCCCTGGGTCAGCGGGTGGTAGTCAGCCGGGTTGTTCGGGTTGCCACCGGCATTCAGGGTCTGCCACACGGCCGACGCGCTTTCGCAATCGTAGACGGTGGGGTTGCACCAGCTGCCGTTCTGGCTCAGCGCGCTCCAGGTGGCCGGGGTCGAGTTCGGACCGCGGCTGCCGTCCTTGCTGTACCAACGGTCCTTGGCGAAGACCGGATCGGCCTTGTTGTATTCAGCCGACAGGGTCAGGCTGCCGCGCTCGCCGGTAGCACCCAGGGTCATCGAGTACTGTTCGGTGTTGCCGTCACCTTCGCCGTACTGGCCGAAGTAGGCGGTGGCTTCGCCACCTTCCACGTTCTTGCGGGTGATCACGTTGACCACGGCGGCGATCGCGTCGGAACCGTAGATGGCGGACGCGCCATCCTTCAGCACTTCGATGCGCTCGACGGCGCCCATCGGGATCTGGCTCAGATCCTGCAGGCCCGAGGTGGTCGCGCCCAAGCGCTTGCCGTTCATCAGCACCAGGGTGCGCTCAGCGCCCAGGTTGCGGATGTCGACATAGTAGCCGCCCACGTTCTCACCCGAAGCCAGCGACTCCGAACGGGAGATCGCCGGGGAACCGGCCGAGGTCAGGTTGTTCAGCACGTCGGCGACCGAAGAGAAGCCCTGCTTTTCCAGGCTCTCGCGGCTCAGCGTCAGGATCGGCTGCTGGGTTTCAACGTTGGCCGCGCGGATGCGCGAGCCGGTGACCGAGATGCGATCCAGGTCGGTGGTGCCTGCTGCGGCTTCCTGCGCCGAGGCGAAGCTCGGGCTCAGCGCCAGCGCAATGCCGGCCGGCAGCATGCCCAGCCGCACGGCGGGGGTACGGAAATTCATGTCTCTCTCCAAGGTACGTTAGTGGCGTGTTAAAACGCCATCAAACGTTACGATTGTGTTGCGATCCTTGGTTTGCGTGATGCAGCGAGAGACTTTGCCGAGTGTGGCGACAGCTTGGCGGCGCTTTCACGATAATGCGACGCAGACGTGCCGAAACGGGCGCGGAACGCCCTCGCGAAGCTGCAGCAGTTGTCAAAGCCACTGGCAGAAGCGACTTCGCCGATCATCATGTCGGTATCGCGCAGCAGGTCGGCGGCGCGTTCCAGCCGCAGCCGTGCCGACAGTGCCTGCGGGCTTTCTTCGTACAGGCTCTGGAAGGTCTTGGACAGGTACCAGCTGGAGAAGTTGGTCAGTTCGGCCAGTTCGCCGATGCGCACCACGCGGTGGCTGTTGCCTTCCAGATAGAGACGGGCGCGCTGCATGCGACCGAACACCTGGCGCTTGCGGCTGCGCGAGCGGCCCGGGCAACGCTGCACGGTACCGGCCATCGTGCGCTGCAGCGATGCAAGGTGCAGCAGCATCGGGCGCAGTGCCTGCGCCGGCAGGCCACTGTCCAGCGCATCGCGCCACAGGCGCAGGGCAACCCGCAGCTCGGCCTGCTTCATCAGGCCACGGCCGGCATACAGGCCGCAATCGGCAAGTTCCATCAGCATGCGCATCGCATCGGCATTCAGCGCCAGGCCGATGCACAGGCCACTGCGGCCGGCCTGGACCAGCGGACGCGATTCCTTCTCGAAGGCGATCCACTCGCCACGGCGCATCCGGAAGCGACCCTCCTTGGCCTCCACCCACGCACTGCCGCGGACCTGGATCCACACGGTGAAGCAGCTGCCGGCGGTCTGCAGGCTGCCCAGCCGGGCCACGCTCAGGCAGATCGGCGTCGCGTCATCGGGCGACTTGTCGAGGGAGATCGTTTGACCGCGATCGGCCAGGGAGAGCTGACGCATGGAGCACCACGTATTTACCAATACAGGGTGTCCGTTTTGCCAAATCAGGCGTCAGCGGTCAGGACGTTGCGACGACTTCGCGACGAAATCGACACGATGTCCCCACGAAAAACTTACGAAACCATTTATGGCTTTATTTTCAATGAGTTGACGAAAGCAGGGAAGACTTCTGCCGGGCGCTCGGGCAGCGCCATCACGCCGATGTCGGCACCGTCGGACACGGCGAGCGACACGTACACGTCATTCCCGTCAACGCTGCTGCTCAATCCATTGCCGGCACTGAGCCGAGACGCATCCAGGCAACGCGAAACCGCCTCGACCCCATCGGCGATACGCAGCAGGCCGGAGCTGCACTGGCTGGATTCATCCAGATAGTCGACGCGACCGCCGCCGGCAACCGACCATGCGCGGTAGCGCCAGCGCGAGGGCTTGTCGGCGCTCAGCTGCTGGACGCTGGCCGGCGACAGTGATGCATCCACCGACCACAGTCCACTGGCGCCCAGCTGGGTGAAAACCACGCGTCGCCGCTCACTGTCAAAGCGCGCCTGGGACACGCCGTACAAGGTCGCCAGTCGCTGCCAGTCGCGCCGGTCGTACAGACTCATGCGGGTGCGCTGGTCGTCGCCGCGCTCTATGACCAGCAAACGATCCGGATCATCGAGGTACAAGGCCTGCAACGGGCGTGCCACCGGCACCGGCACCACGCTCAGCTGTTCATCGCGCGGAGTGATCTCGTAGACGTGGGGCTCGCCCTGGTCATCACGGCCCAGCACCAGCAGGTGGCGGCTGTCGGCCGACCATGCCGGTGGCTGCCGGGTATCCGGCCGCAGTCCCTCGATGGGGCGCAGGGATTGCGGCTGCTGCAGATCGGCCCACCACAGGGCGTAGCTGCCGGAACGGTCTGAAGCGAACACCATCTGGCGGTCGTCCGGTGCCAGCATCGGCTGGCTGTCGCGGCCGCTGGAGGCGAACAGCCGCTGTGCCCGCGCAGGGTCCTTCACCGGCACCTTGTACAAACCGAACTGTGCCTTGCGGTGGACGAAGGCCAGGAAGTTCGTCGAGCGCGCGACCGCCGGCCACTGTGCGTCGTCCAGGCCGAGGTCGCGCAGCGTGCGTGCCTCGGTGTCCAGCTGGTACAGGCGCGCTTCGCTGTCCACCCGGCGACCGAACACGATCTGCCGGCTGTCACCCAGCCAGGCCCAGCCACGGAACTCGGCGGCGTCGTCGGTCAGCTGCTCCAGCGGCCCCCCTTCGGCCGGCATCCGCCACAGGTCACCGACCTGCGGGTTGCGCACGAACACCAGCCAGCGCCCGTCCGGGGAAATACGCGGGGCGTAATCGAAGTCGTCCTTGTGCGCGGCATAGGTCAACGCACGCCACCGCCCGCTGGCAAGGTCCAGTACCCGGATCCCGCGGTGGGCGTAGGTGCCCACCATGCTGCCGAACACCAGCCCGCTGCCGTCCGGCGTCCAGTCGAAACTGAGCAGTTCGGTACCGTCGCAGCGCGTGGCCTCGCGCACGTTGCCGCCGGTCGCGCTGGCGATCAGCACTTGGCAGCGACCGTTGCCGGAGAAGCGCGCGAAGGCGATCTCGCGGCCGTCCGGGGACCAGTTCGGGAAGCGGTCCACCGCCCCGTCCGGACGGTCCACCAGATTGCGCGCCGGCGCGTTGCCCGAGGTCTGCACCTTGATCTGGCCGCTGCCGTCTTCTTCACTGGCTTCGTACGCTACCTGCGAGCCATCCGGCGACAGCGTGGGATAGGTTTCAAAGCCCGCAGTGGCGGTGATGAGTCGATACGGGCGCTGCGGACTGCCGATCACCCGCGTGCCGTTTTCCACCGCCGCGTCGACTGCCGAAGGTGACGTATCCCGATGCAGCAGCAGCCAGGCCATCACGCCCAGCGCCAGCAGCATGGACAGACCCACGCCCAGCAGCACCCAGCGCCGGGCGCGTCGCCAGGCACTGCGGGGCCGTATCGGCGCCAGCAGCAGGGGCTCGGGAGGCGTGTGGATGGCGCCCGTGTCCGTGTCCATGTGCATGGCCAGGTCCACGTCCGTGTCTGCGTCTACGTCCACATCCCTGCCCGCGGGCGGCTGCACCGGCGGCGGCGTTGGCGCGTCGCCCGCCGGCACGGCGGATCGTTCAAGCGGATCCACCGCACTCACTGCTACCCGCAGGCGATAGCCGGTCTTGGCGATCGTCTCGATGTAGGCGGGACCGTCCTCGCTGTCGGCGGTGAAGGCCTTGCGCAGCTGGGTCACGGCCTGGGTCAGCACATCATTGGTGGGCAGCGTGTCCGGCCACACCTCGGCGAACAGCTCATCCCGGGTCACCACGCGCCCATTGCTGCGGACGAGCACGCGCAGCACGCCCACCGCCTTCGGCGTGAGCCTGCGAAGTCGCCGCGCGCCGGGCACCTGCACTTCACGTGACGACAAGGTCACGGTGCATTCGCCGATGCGCAGGATATCTGCATCATGGAAAGGGCTGTTGCTGATGGTCATCTATCTCGAACGCGGGCGGCAGGCGGGATGCCAGCCAGGCGCGCGTGAATGACCGGGAGGTGCAATCGCGAACAGCCAGACTCTGCAAACAGCATGAACCCATAACGCAAATGAATCGAAGCGCGCGAATACTAGCCTATGCGAGTTAACCGCACATGCTGCGGCGGACATCAGGCACTCTCTCGCCCACGTATTCAGATAATCAGTTTCACTCTTCGCGCCTTCCGGGGCGCGATTTTTTTATCTGCCATTCATTTTTGTCGGTGCTCGAGCATGGTCAGACCGACCAGGCGCGATACCACCAAGGCCACGTACATGACCCCGCAGAACTGCGCCAGCATTACCAATGCGCGTGCCTGGGGGTGTACCGGAACGACGTCACTGAGACCGACTCCGGACAGTAAGCTGAAGCTGAGATAAAGCAGCTCCATCCAAGTGCGGAATTGGGTTTGGCTGGTGGCCAGGAAACTGCCCGGATACCACTGCTGGCAGACCGAGAAGGCGAAAGCAAACGCCCACGCAAGCAGGGTAAAGGTGGCGCCTGCAGCAAACAGTTCGTCGCGGGTGACTTTATGGTCCTGCAGCATGTAGGCGATCAACGCACCGGCGGTATAGAAGTACAGCAGGCTTTCCAGCAGCTGCGCCGTGGTGCCCAACCCGGTCTTGCCCAACAGCACCGCGGCGATGGAAAACACCACCGAGGGAATGGCCAGCAACAACGCAAGCCAGGTGCCCAGCGGGCTGCGCTGCACCACCCACAGGGCGAGCCCGAGCACCGCGATGCCGAAAGTGCCCACTGCCGCCCGCCCCGCCGCGGTGTCATCCATTGCCGGATACACCAGCACGCCCAGCAACTGCACCGCCAGCAACCAGGCGGAGGGATGGCGACGGGCGATGGCGAGCCAGCGCAGGGTGTGCGGGATGGGCATGGCGCGGCCTTGGGAAACGATGGGCGGAGGATACCGGGGGAGAGCGTGACGACCAACGGTCGTCACCCACCAGGACCCACGGTCGTCACCTGCCCGGACCCAAGGTCGTCACCCCTACCCGCCCGCGGACTGCCCGCGGAGCTCCTGGCTGATCTTCATCGAACAGAACTGTGGCCCGCACATCGAGCAGAAATGGGCGCTCTTGTGTGCGTCCTTCGGCAGGGTCTGGTCGTGCAGTTCCCGGGCCTTTTCAGGATCCAGGCCGAGGTGGAACTGGTCTTCCCAGCGGAACTCGAAACGGGCCTTGCTGAGCGCGTTGTCGCGCACCTGCGCGCCGGGGTGGCCCTTGGCCAGGTCCGAGGCGTGGGCGGCGATGCGATAGGCCATGATGCCGTCGCGCACGTCCTGCCGGTCCGGCAGGCCCAGGTGTTCCTTGGGGGTGACGTAGCAGAGCATCGCCGTGCCGTACCAGCCGATCATCGCCGCGCCGATCGCGCTGGTGATGTGGTCGTAGCCCGGCGCGATATCGGTGGTGAGTGGCCCCAGGGTATAGAACGGGGCCTCGCCGCATTCGCGCAGCTGCTTGTCCATGTTCTCCTTGATCAGGTGCATCGGCACGTGGCCCGGGCCCTCCACCATCACCTGCACGTCGTGCCGCCAGGCCACCCTGGTCAGTTCGCCGAGGGTTTCCAGTTCGGCGAACTGTGCCGCGTCGTTGGCATCGGCGATGCAGCCCGGGCGCAACCCGTCGCCCAGCGAGAACGTCACGTCGTAGGCCTTCATGATTTCGCAGATGTCGTTGAAATGCGTATGCAGGAAGTTCTCCCTGCGATGCGCCATGCACCATTTGGCCAGGATGCTGCCGCCGCGCGAGACGATGCCGGTCATCCGGTCCGCTGCCAGCGGCACATGCGCGGCCCGCACCCCCGCATGCACGGTGAAGTAATCCACGCCCTGTTCGGCCTGTTCGACCAAGGTATCGCGGTATACCTCCCAGCTGAGGTCTTCGGCACGACCGCCGACCTTCTCCAGCGCCTGGTAGATCGGCACGGTACCGATCGGCACCGGTGAGTTGCGGATGATCCACTCGCGGGTTTCGTGGATGTGTTTGCCAGTGGACAGGTCCATCACCGTATCGCCGCCCCAGCGGATCGCCCAGACCAGTTTCTCCACTTCCTCGGCGATGCCCGAGGACACCGCACTGTTGCCGATGTTGGCGTTGATCTTGGTCAGGAAGTTGCGGCCGATGATCATCGGCTCGCTTTCTGGATGGTTGATGTTGTTGGGCAGCACCGCCCGGCCACGGGCGATCTCGCTTCGCACGAATTCCGGAGTGATGACGCGCGGGATGGCAGCACCGAAGGATTGTCCCGGATGCTGCTGCAGCAGTCCGGCATCGAGCACCGCATGCAGGCGCTGGTTCTCGCGGATGGCGACGAACTCCATCTCCGGGGTGATGACGCCCTGGCGGGCGTAGTGCATCTGGGTCACGTTGGCGCCGGCATGCGCGCGACGGGGCGGGTGGCGCGCCGGGAACCGCACCGCGGCCAGCCGGGCATCGAGTTCGCGCGAGCGACCAAACACCGACCCCGGCCCGCCCTGCAGTCCCGTGTCGGCGCGTTCTTCGATCCAGCCCCGGCGCAGCGCCGGCAGGCCCGCCGCCAGCTCGATCCGCGCCGCTGGATCGGTATAGGGGCCGGAGCTGTCATAGACCGCCAACGCGGCATTGTCGCCGCCGCCGAACGCGTCCGGGGTCGGGCTGAGCGCGATTTCGCGCATCGGCACCTGCAGGTCGGGCCGGGAACCGGCCACATGCACCTTGCGCGATCCCGGGATAGGCCGGGTGACGGTTTCGGAAAGCTGCTGCACCTGCTGCTGCAGGTCATCGTACGGTGCGTTCATCGGGCTTCGTCCAATCAGGTTCGGGGACGAAGCGGCGGTGCGCCGACGCACGCACGCCGACCCCCGGGAGGGCCCACGCACGGACGGCATTGCAAAGCTTCCCTACGCCGGTATGAGCCGGATCAGGTTCCAAGGGACTATCTCAACCGCGGCCAGTTCGCCGCGGTACCCCCGCTTCAGCGCGCATTAGAACATACCGCCGCTGTCGCGGACGACACACTGACGAGTCCATGACGCCACGCTGGGTAACATGACGCAGCGCACTGTCGCGCCTGCTCCTGCAGGCATGCGACCGTCCGCCGTCCTCCGCATTGCTGGCATTGCCCGGCATCGCACTGCAAGCTTCTGCTCGCTCCCTCATTCGCTGATCGGAGAAGCCCCTCCATGGTGTTTCGAATTTCCATCGCACTGGTCGCTGTCCTGGTGCTGCTCGCCGGGCTCGCACCGGATTCTTTCAACGCCGTCGTACAGGCCGTGCTGGCCGAGGTGGTCCGCGGCGCTGGCTGGCTGTACCTGCTGGTCGTGTTCCTTGCGCTGACCTTCCTGCTGTACCTGGCGTTCGGACGCTTCGCCAGCCTGCGCATCGGTGGCGAAGATGCCGAGCCGGACTTCTCCCGCGCCAGCTGGATGTCGATGCTGTTCGCCGCTGGCATGGGCATCGGTCTGGTGTTCTGGGGCGCGGCCGAGCCCGTTTCGCATTTCGTCAAACCGCCGGAAGGGCTGGAACCCATGGGCATGGACGCGGCGCGTGCCTCGATGCGCTACGCCTTCTTCCATTGGGGCCTGCATCCGTGGGCGGTGTACGCGTTGATCGGCCTGGCCATGGCCTGGTTCCAGTTCAACCGCAACGGCCGCGGCCTGGTCAGCGACATGCTGCAGCCGATCATCGGCCGACACCATCGCGGCTGGATCGGCCACGCGGTCAACATCTCCGCCGTGGTGGCGACCGCGGTCGGCGTGGCCACCACGCTGGGCTTCGGCACCATCCAGATCGCGGCCGGTCTGGAACGGGTGCTCGGCATTCCCTCCAGCGTACCGACCCAGATGGTGATCATCGCGGTGGCGTTCGTGCTGTACATGGCGTCGACCCTGAGCGGGGTGGAGCGCGGGGTCAAATGGCTGTCCAACTTCAACCTGGGCCTGGCTGCGTTGCTGTTGGCCATGGTGCTGGTGTTGGGTCCGACCGGCTTCATCTTCGACACCTTCACCACCACGCTGGGGTCCTACCTCAACCAGCTGGTGACGATGAGCCTGCGCATGTCGCCGTTTTCCGGCAGCACCTGGGTGGCCGACTGGACCATCTTCTATTGGGCGTGGTGGATTGCCTGGGCACCGTTCGTGGGGTCGTTCATCGCACGCATCTCGCGGGGCCGCAGCGTGCGGGAGTTCGTGATCGGCGTGGTCATCGCGCCGACCGTGCTGGGCTTCGTCTGGTTCTCCGTATTCGGGGGCACCGCGCTGTGGTCGCAGTTGTTCGGCCATGTCGATCTGGTGGCCGCGCTGGGCAATGGCTACGAAACGGTGCTGTTCACCATGTTCGACAGCCTGCCCTTCCCGCTGCTGCTGGCCAGCGTCGCGCTGGTGCTGCTGATGATCTTCTTCGTGACCTCCGCCGATTCGGCAGTACTGGTGTTGGCCAGCATGTCCACCGATGAGGCCGGTGACCCGCCGCCGAAGCGCAAGCTGGCGTGGGGCGTCGGTGTTGCGCTGATCGCGGCGGCCTTGTTGCTGGCCGGCGGACTGTCCGCGCTGCAGGGCATGATCACCATCGCTGCGCTGCCCTTCGCGGTGCTGATGATCCTGGTGATGGTGTCGTTGTACCGCGTGCTGGACCAGGAATGGACACGCGAGCGGCGCAAGGCGCAGCGCGCGCGGCAGATGATCGAGGCGTGGATCGAACGCGAGATGGCGGCGCAGGAAGAAACGCGGCTGGAAGCAGAGAACGCGGCTGAGCGCGACTGATGGGTGTGGTGGGTTGCCGGGCTGCGCCCGGCGGCCCGCTTCGAAGCAACGTCAACGTCAAAAGCAACAGCCTGCAATGCTGCTTGTTGGCGCGGCGGGGTGGGTTGGCGGGAATCGCCGTGAATCCGTCCATGGAGGCTCGCCATCCGCATCCATGCGGATGAGCGTTCCCGCCAACCCACCCCGCCCCGCCTTCGACAGGTCCATGGTGGCCATGGACAAGGCAGGGACTGGAAGAGTGGGAGAAAGATGGGGTCAGAGTCCTTTCGCGTAGCGAAAGGACTCTGACCCCTGCCTTTGTTCTTTTCTTAATTACGCGGGTGAAGGCCACCGGAACCTGTCAGGGGGTCGGGCGGGGGGGCTGGGCGGGGGCGTTGAGCGCCATGGATGGCGCGAAACGAGGCCCCCAGGAGCGGCTCTTGCCGTCCCCCGACCAGCCCCACCGCCCGGCCCAAACGCGGCGGCGGCTCTCGGCCCAGCCGCGAGGGGGGTCTCCCCGTTCGACGCCCCCCTCAATACCCCGCCGCCTGCCCATCCTTGCGGCTCTCCGATGCGCCGTAGTACACGCCCGTCTCCGGGTCGCGCAGGATCGCCTGGTAGCCACCATACGGACCGTCAGCGAACACCACGCGATGGCCCTTGCGCATCAGCGCGCGGATCGTGTCATACGCAAACCCTGTTTCCAGGTTGACCTCGCCGCCGTCACTCATCGCCGTGGCCTGGCCGGTCGGCTCGGTCGAACCCTCGTGCTGGATGCGCGGCGCATCGCCGGCCTCCTGCAGGTTCATGCCGAAGTCCACCAGGTTCATCACGATCTGCGCATGCCCCTGCGGCTGCATCGCCCCGCCCATCACGCCGAAGCTCGCATACGGCTTGCCGTCCTTGGTGATGAAGCCGGGGATGATGGTCTGGAACGGACGCTTGCCCGGCGCATAACCGTTCGGGTGGTCCTTCTGCAGCACGAACATCTCACCACGATCCTGCAGGATGAAACCGAGTCCCGGGGGCGCCATGCCACTGCCCATGCCGCGGTAGTTGGATTGGATCAGCGACACCATCATGCCGTCGGCGTCGGCGACGGTCATGTAGATCGTATCGCCCTCTTCCAGCTGCTTCGGCGTGCCCGGCTGCACTTCCTTCAGTGCCTTGTCCATCGAAATCAACGCACGGCGCTCGGCCGCGTACTCCTTCGAGATCAGCTTGGCCACCGGCGCGGCCGGCTGGAACGCCATGTCCGCATAGAAGCGCGCGCGGTCGGCAAAGGCCAGCTTCTTGGCTTCCACGAACAGGTGCACGTGCTCGGCCGAGCCAAAGGGAATCTTCGAGAAATCGTAGCCTTCCAGCACGTTGAGGATCTGCAGCGCGGCGATGCCCTGGCTGTTGGGCGGCAGCTCCCACACATCGTAACCGCGGTAGTTGCTGCTCACCGGATCGACCCATTCGCCATGGTGGGCGGCCATGTCGTCGAAGCTCAGGTAACCGCCGTTGGCCTTGAAGTAGCTGCCGATGGTGCGCGCGATGTCGCCCTTGTAGAACGCATCGCGGCCGCCATCGGCGATCTGCTGCAGCGTGTTGGCCAGGTTCGGGTTCTTCCACAGCTCGCCCTTGCGCGGGGCATGGCCGTTGATCGTGAACTGTTCCTTGAAACCGGGATACTGCGACAGGCGCGGCACCGAGCGATCCCAGTAATACGCGATGACCTCGGCCACCGGATGGCCTTCGCGTGCGTAGCGGATGGCCGGCGCCAGGTTGTCGGCCATCGGCTTGCGGCCGAAACGCTCGTGCAGGGCGAACCAGCCATCGACCGCACCAGGCACCGACACCGGCAGCGGACCGGTGGCCGGGATTTCCTTCAGCCCGCGGCGTTGGAACTCGGCCAGGGTGAGCGATCGCGGCGAGCGGCCGGAGCCGTTGTAGCCATGCAGCTGCTGGGTTTTCGGATCCCACACGATGGCGAACAGGTCGCCGCCGATGCCATTGCCGGTGGGCTCCATCAGCCCCAGCGCCGCGTTGGCGGCGATTGCGGCGTCGACCGCGCTGCCGCCGTTCTTCATCACGTCCAACGCGATCTGGGTGGCCAGCGGCTGCGACGTCGCCGCCATCGCATGCGGCGCGATCACTTCCGAACGGGTGGCAAAGCCATGGCCGGTCACACGATCAGCGGCGAGGGCAAGCGTCGGCAGCGTCGCCAGCAGGGCAGCGGCCAGCAGGCAGCGGGTCAGTCGTCGGGTCACGTCGGGAAGTTCCTGGGAAGGGATACCGCGATAGTGGCCTGTCTGCGCGTTGCCGGGTATCCGGCATAGGTCATGGACGTGCGGCGCCGCTGCCCAGCGACTGCGCGAATGGCGCGAACGACGCGCCCCGCACTGCGGTGCGACGCTGGTTTCATGCGCAACAATGCAGGTGGCACAAGGCTTTCGCGTGGATTCAGCGGCAACCAATCCGCAGGCATCGACAAGGGTTGACACACCTTGGCCCGCATGTTTTCCTCGGACCCATGTTGCAGCGCCACACGCCACCGCCAACGAACTTCGAGCCCGCCGCCATCGGCGCCGCCTCGCTGCGTTCGCTCCTCGTACTCGTACTTATTAGCCAGCCCACCGGAGCGGGACGAGCCAGCGTGTAAGCAACAGACACACAGGTACTCGATCAAAACCCGCACCGGTCCCGGCGCGGGTTTTTTCGTTTCAGAACATGGCAACACCCTTCCTCCTCACCCGACCCCTCTGCAAGGAACCACCACGATGAGCACCAACGACCTGCCCCAGACCAAGATCGCTGTCGTCGGCTACGGCAGCCAGGGCCGCGCGCACGCACTGAACCTGCGTGAATCCGGCTTCGACGTGGTGGTGGGCCTGCGGCCCGGCGGCCCGACCGAAGTCAAGGCCCAGGCCGATGGCTTCACCGTCAAGGCACCGGCCGAGGCAGTGAAGGATGCCGACCTGGTCGCCGTGCTGACCCCGGACATGGTGCAGAAGAAGCTGTACGAAGACGTGCTGGCACCGAACATGAAACAGGGCGCGGTGCTGCTGTTCGCGCACGGCCTGAACGTCCACTTCGACATGATCACCCCGCGCGACGACCTGGACGTGGTGCTGGTCGCGCCGAAGGGCCCGGGCGCGCTGGTCCGCCGCGAATACGAAATCGGCCGCGGCGTGCCGTGCATCTGGGCCGTGCACCAGGACAAGAGCGGAAACGCCGCCAAGCATGCGCTGGCCTATGCCACCGGCCTGGGCGGCGCGCGTGCCAACCTGATCCAGACCACGTTCAAGGAAGAGACCGAAACCGATCTGTTCGGCGAACAGGCAGTGCTGTGCGGCGGCGCCTCGGCGCTGGTGCAGGCCGGTTTCGAAACGCTGGTGGAAGCCGGTTACCAGCCGGAAATCGCGTACTACGAAGTGCTGCACGAACTGAAGCTGATCGTGGACCTGTTCTACGAAGGCGGCATCTCGCGGATGCTGGAGTTCATCTCTGAAACCGCGCAGTACGGGGACTACGTCAGCGGCCCGCGGGTCATCGACGCCGGCACCAAGGAGCGCATGAAGGAGGTCCTGAAGGACATCCAGGACGGTACGTTCACCAAGAACTGGGTTGCCGAGTACGAAGCGGGGCTGCCGAACTACAACAAGTTCAAGCAGGCCGACCTGGACCACCCGATCGAGAAGGTAGGCAAGGAACTGCGCGCCAAGATGGTCTGGCTGCAAGGCCAGGCTGCGTAATCCACGCAGCCCTCCCCCACCCGCTCTGCAAGGTTCCCCATGAACATCCCCGCACAACGCAGCGCGCCGCCCAACGGCGCGCGCTGGCTGACCCAGGCACTGGAGGCCGAAGGCGTGCAGACGCTGTTCGGCTATCCAGGCGGTACGATCATGCCGTTCTACGACGCCCTGGTGGATTCGCGGTTGAAGCACGTGCTGGTGCGCCACGAGCAGGGCGCCGCGTTGGCTGCCAACGGCTTTGCGCGTGCCAGTGGCCGGGTCGGCGTGTGCATCGCCACTTCCGGCCCGGGCGCTTCCAACCTGGTCACCGGCATCGCCGATGCGATGCTGGATTCGGTGCCGATGGTCTGCATCACCGGCCAGGTCGCCACGCCGTTGCTGGGTACCGATGCGTTCCAGGAACTGGACGTGTTCGGACTGACCCTGCCGATCGTCAAGCACAGCTGGCTGGTGCGCAGCGTGGATGACCTGCCGCGCGTGGTCGCCGAGGCGTTCCGCATCGCGCGCGAAGGCCGCCCCGGCCCGGTGCTGATCGATCTGCCCAAGGATGTCCAGGTCGCCGATGCCAGCCATCTGCCGGCCCATGTCCCGGCCACGGTGGAGGCACCGCCTGCGCCGACCGGGCAGGCCATCGCCGATGCCATCGCCGCCATTGCAGGCGCGGAAAAGCCGGTGATCTACGCCGGCGGCGGCATCGCACTGGGTGACGCCGTCGATGCGCTGCGCGATTTCGCCGCGGCCAGCGGCATACCCACCGTGCTGACCCTGCGTGGCCTGGGAGCACTGCCGGCAGGACACCCGCAATCGCTGGGCATGCTGGGCATGCATGGCACCCGCGCGGCCAACATGGCCGTGCAGGAAGCCGACCTGCTGCTGGTGCTGGGCGCGCGCTTCGATGACCGCGCCACCGGCAAGCTGACCGAGTTCGCGCCCTTCGCGCGCGTTGTGCACATCGATGCCGACGCCTATGAAATCTCTAAGCTGCGTACCGCCGACGTCGCCGTCCCCGGCAATGTGGCCCAGGCCATCCGCGCCCTGCACGCCGCCTTCCCGGCACCGCCGGCCACCCAGTCCGCCTGGCGCAACCGCTGCGCGCAGCACCGCGAGAAGTTCATTGCCCGCTACGACGCACCGGGCAAGCACATCTACGCGCCCGCGCTGCTGAAGCGACTGAGCGAGTTGGCGCCGGCCGATGCGGTGATCGCCTGTGATGTCGGCCAGCACCAGATGTGGGTGGCCCAGCACTGCCGCTTCAACCACCCGCGCAACCACCTGACCAGCGGCGCGCTGGGCACGATGGGCTTCGGCCTGCCGGCGGCAATGGGCGCGCAGTTCGCCTGCCCCGAGCGCACCGTGGTGCTGGTCTCCGGCGATGGCAGCTTCATGATGAACGTGCAGGAGCTGACCACCATCGCGCGCTGTCGCCTGCCGGTAAAGATCGTGCTGCTGGACAACAGCTCGCTGGGCATGGTCCGGCAGTGGCAGGAACTGTTCTTTGCCGAGCGCTACAGCGAGATCGACCTGTCCGACAACCCGGACTTCGTCGCGCTGGCCAAGGTGTTCGGCATCGCCGCCACCCGCATCGACGCGCGTGACGACGTGGAAGGTGGGCTGGCGGCGCTGCTGGCCGAACCCGGCCCGGCGCTGCTGCACGTGGCCATCGATGCGCGCGCCAATGTGTGGCCGCTGGTGCCGCCCAACACCGCCAACAGCACGATGCTGGAAGCCAACCCCGCCCATGTCAGCCAGGAGGCTCCCAATGCAATACCGGCTTGACCTGGTGCTGCATCCGGCCGAAGGCGCGCTGCTGCGCGTGATCGGCATGGCCGAGCGACGCGGCTTCGCCCCGCGCGCCATCCACGGTGCACCCGATGCCGATGACCAGGGCCGTTGGCACCTGCAGCTGGTGGTGGATGGTACCCGTCCGCCGGAAACCCTGTGCCGGCAGATCGAAAAAATCTACGACTGCGTATCGGTGCAGGTGACCGAACTGCAGGGAGCAGCCGCATGAACGCCCGTACCGTGCAAGCGGTGCCGGCACGGAGGCGTCTTCTTCGGCGCCCGTCGTCGTGGCCGTGCGCACAACGCGTGGTCCACCATGCCTGCCGCTGACCGCGCCGGCACCGAACCTGACGTAGGCGATGTAACCGTCGCCGACGTGCTGGCCGCGCAGGCCCGCCTGCGCCGCTTCCTGCCGCCCACGCCGCTGCATCACGCCGAACGCTTCGGCACCTGGCTGAAGCTGGAAAACCTGCAGCGTACCGGCTCCTACAAGGTCCGCGGCGCGCTCAATGCACTGCTGGCCGGCCGCGAGCGCGGCGACCTGCGTCCGATCATCTGCGCCTCTGCCGGCAACCACGCCCAGGGCGTGGCCTGGGCCGCGCATCGGCTGGGCGTGCAGGCGATCACCGTCATGCCGCACGGCGCGCCGGCCAACAAGATCGCCGGCGTCGCCCACTGGGGCGCCACCGTGCGCCAGCATGGCGAGAGCTACGACGACGCCTGGGCCTTCGCGGTGGAACTGGCCCAGCGCCATGACTACCGCTTCCTGTCCGCCTTCGACGATGCCGATGTCATCGCCGGCCAGGGCACGGTCGGCATCGAACTGGCCCCCCATTCGCCGGACGTGGTGATCGTGCCCATCGGCGGCGGCGGCCTGGCCTCCGGTGTCGCCCTGGCGCTGAAATCGCAGGGCGTACGCATCGTCGGCGCGCAGGTCGAAGGCGTGGACTCGATGGCCCGCGCGATCCGCGGCGACGTCCGCCCGATTGCCCCGGTGCCCTCGCTGGCCGACGGCGTGCGGGTGAAGATCCCCGGTTTCCTGACCCGCCGCCTGTGCGCCTCGCTGCTGGACGACGTGGTGATCGTGCGCGAAGCCGAGCTGCGCGAGACGCTGGTGCGGCTGGCGCTGGAAGAAAACCTGATTGCCGAAGGCGCCGGCGCACTGGCCCTGGCCGCCGGTCGCCGGGTTGCCGGACGCCGCAAGTTCGCGGTCGTCTCCGGCGGCAACATCGACGCCTCGGTACTGGCCGGCCTGCTCACCGACGTGCGCCCACGCGCCCCGCGCAAACCGCGCCGGCGCCGCCCCGAAACCCTGCGAACGCCCGCCATGGCGGTCGCACCGCCTGCGTTGAAACCTGCTTCTTCCCCTTCCCACCTGCACGCCGCACTGCCCGCTGTCGAGGAGACTTCCCCATGACCACGCCGACCAACGAACGAATTACCCAGCCGCGCATCCGCATCTTCGACACCACCCTGCGCGATGGCGAACAGTCGCCCGGCTGCAGCATGAGCCCGCAGCAGAAGCTGGTCATGGCGCGTGCGCTGGACGAGCTGGGCGTGGACGTGATCGAAACCGGATTCCCGGCCAGCTCCCAATCCGACCGCGAGGCGATGACGATGATCGGTCGCGAAGTGCAGCGCCCGATCCTGGCGGTGCTGTCGCGCTGCCTGGCCGGCGACATCGAAACCTCGGCGCGCTCGCTGGACGCAGCCGCGCACCCGCGCCTACACGTATTCCTGTCCACCAGCCCGCTGCACCGCGAGCACAAGCTGCGCATGAGCCGCGAGCAGGTGCTGGAATCGGTGCACAAGCACGTCGCGCTGGCGCGTTCGTACATTGATGATGTCGAGTTTTCCGCCGAGGACGCCACCCGCACCGAACTGGACTACCTGATCGAAGTGTCACGCGTGGCGATCGCCGCCGGCGCCACCACCATCAACCTGCCGGACACGGTCGGCTTCACCACGCCGGAGGAAATCCGCGCGATGTTCCAGCAGGTCATCGCCGGCGTCGCCGATGTCAGCGGTGCCGGGCAGGTGATCTTCAGCACGCACTGCCACAACGACCTGGGCCTGGCCGTGGCCAATTCGCTGGCCGCCATCGAAGGCGGCGCCCGCCAGGTCGAATGCACCGTCAACGGCATCGGCGAGCGCGCCGGCAACTGCTCGCTGGAAGAGATCGCCATGGTGCTGAAGGTGCGCCAGGCCTTCTACGAGCAGGACACATCCATCAACACCCCGCGCATCGTCGGTACCTCGCAGCTGCTGCAGCGGCTGGTCGGCATGCCCGTACAGCGCAACAAGGCAATCGTCGGTGCGAACGCCTTCGCCCACGAATCCGGCATCCACCAGCACGGCATGCTGCGCCACCGCGGCACCTACGAAATCATGCGCCCGGAAGACGTGGGCTGGGAAGACTCGCAGATGGTGCTTGGCCGCCACAGCGGCCGCGCCGCGGTCGAGGCGCGCCTGCGTGCACTGGGCTTCTGGCTGGAAGAAGAAGAACTGAAATTGGTGTTTGAACAGTTCAAGTCGCTGTGCGAGCAGCAGCGCGTGGTCACCGATGCGGACCTGCAGACCCTGATGCAGGGCGGCGCCAGCACCCCGGGCTACCGTCTGGCCTCGATGACCATCAGCGATGTCGGCAGCCGTGCCAATGCACTGGTCGAACTGTCCGATCCGGATGGCAACCGGGTGGCCGAAACCGCACAGGGCGATGGCCCGGTGGATGCGCTGTTCGGTGCCCTGTCTTCGGCCACCGGCGTCAGCCTGCAGCTGGACAGCTACCAGGTGCACAGCGTAGGCATCGGCGCGGACGCACGCGGCGAGGCCAACCTGAGCGTACGCAGTGGCGAGGACGTCTTCGAAGGCACCGGCACCAGCCGCGACATCATCGAGGCCTCGGCATTGGCCTGGCTGGACGTCGCCAACCGCCTGCTGCGCCAGCGCGAAGCCACTGCCGCCCCTGACACCGCCGCTGCGGCGGCCCACGCCTGAGTATCCCAGCATGAGCGCTTTCACCTCCGTCGGCATCGACGCCGGCCAGACCTGGAATGCCCAGGATTACGCCATCGACGCCGGCTTCGTGCCGGTGCTGGGCAGCGCGATCGCGCGCCTGCTCGATGCGCGGCGGGGTGAACGGGTCCTCGACCTCGGCTGTGGCGACGGCGTGCTCAGCACCGAACTGGCACTGACCGGCGCGCAGGTGATCGGCGTGGACGCCTCGCCCGAGCTGGTGATCGCCGCGCGCGCACGCGGGGTCGATGCGCAGGTCATGGACGGCCATGCGCTGGCCTTCGATGGCGAATTCGATGCAGTGTTCAGCAACGCCGCGCTGCACTGGATGCGCGAGCCGGACCGCGTACTGGCTGGTGTGCGGCGTGCATTGAAACCCGGCGGACGCCTGGTCGCCGAGTTCGGTGGCGATGGCAACGTCGCCGCCATCGTCGGTGCCGTGCAGGCCGCCCGCGTGGCGCACGGCCACGGCGAAAGCGCGTTCAGCTGGTACTTTCCCACCGTGGAAGCCTACAGCGACCGGCTGCGCCAGCATGGCTTCCACGTGCAGTTCGCCGAGCGCGTGGAGCGCCCCACGCCGCTGCCCACCGGCATCGCGGGTTGGCTGCGGGTGTTCGCCGCGCCGTTGCTGGCCGACCTGGACAGCACGACTGCCTGTCGCATGCGTGGTGCCGCCGAAGCACTGCTGGCGGACCTGCCACGTGATGCGTCGGGCCTGCCGCTCGCCGACCATGTGCGGCTGCGCGTGCTTGCGCGTCGCCGCTGAGTGTTGACCTCCTCCCGATTACCCCTGATGTTCTTCATCGCACCTTCCTGCCAGGCCATCGCATGACCCCCGCACCCAGCACCCTGTACGACAAACTGTGGGACGCCCACGTGGTCGTCCCCGAATCCGACAGCGCGCCCGCCGTGCTGTACATCGACCTGCACCTGATCCACGAAGTGACTTCGCCACAGGCCTTCACCGAGCTGCGCGAACGCGGCCTGTCGCCGCGCCGGCCGGACCGCACCAAGGGCACCATGGACCATTCCACGCCGACGCTGCCCGCGCGCGCCGATGGCTCCCTGCCCTATGCCAGCGCGGCCTCCGAAGCCCAGGTGGCGATGCTGGCCAGCAACTGCGCCGAGTACGGCGTGGAACTGTTCGACATGGCCTCGGCCGACCGCGGCATCGTGCATGTCATCGCGCCGGAACAGGGCTTCACCCTGCCCGGCATGACCATCGTCTGCGGCGACAGCCATACCTCCACCCATGGTGCGTTCGGTTCGCTGGCGTTCGGCATCGGCACCAGTGAAGTCGGCCACGTGCTGGCCACCCAGTGCCTGCTGCAGCGCAAGGCGAAGACCATGGCGATCACCGTGGACGGCGCGCTGCCGGCCGGCGTCGGCGCCAAGGACGTGGTGCTGCACATCATCGGCGTGATCGGGGTCAACGGCGGCACCGGCCATGTGCTGGAGTTCCGCGGCAGTACCATCGCGGCGATGGACATGGAGCAGCGCATGACCCTGTGCAACATGTCCATCGAAGCCGGTGCACGCGCCGGCATGGTGGCCCCCGACCAGGTCACCTTTGACTGGGTGGCCGCCACCCCGCGCGGGCCGAAGGGTGCCGACTTCGATGCCGCCGTGGCGCGCTGGTCGCAGCTGCGCAGCGATGACGGCGCACGCTTCGATGCAGAGGTTTCGATCAACGCGGCCGACATCCGTCCGACCCTCACCTGGGGCACCCATCCAGGTACCGCGATCGCTGTGGACGCGCCGATCCCGGCGGCCAACGATGCCGCTGCACAGAAGGGCCTGGACTACATGCAGCTGCATGCCGGCGACACCCTCAAGGGGACGCCGGTGGACGTGGTGTTCGTGGGGTCCTGCACCAATGGGCGGCTGAGTGACATGCGTGAAGTCGCCCAGGTGCTGCGTGGCCGGCAGGTAGCCGATCACGTGCGCATGCTGGTCGTGCCGGGCTCGGAAATCGTCAAGCGCCAGGCTGAGGCCGAAGGCATCGATGCCATCGTGCGCGCCGCCGGTGCCGAATGGCGCGAGCCCGGCTGCTCGATGTGCATTGCGATGAACGGCGATCTGGTAGCACCGGGCCAGCTGGCGGTGAGCACCAGCAACCGCAATTTCGAGGGCCGCCAGGGCCCGGGCTCGCGCACTTTGCTGGCCTCGCCGATGACCGCCGCGTGGGCGGCCGTCAATGGCCGCGTCGCCGATACCCGTGATCTGTTCAACCAGGAGGTGGCCTGATGAGCGGCTTCCGCACCCTGGCGTCGGCCAGCGTGGTGTTGCGCCAGACCAACATCGACACCGACCAGATCATCCCGGCGCGTTTCCTGTCCACCACCGAACGTGCCGGCCTGGGCCGCAACGCGTTCAACGACTGGCGCTGGACCGCCGATGGCACGCCCAATGCCGACTTCGCCTTCAACCAGCCGCATAACGCCGGCCGCAGCATCCTGCTGGCGGGCCGCAACTTCGGCTGCGGCTCCTCGCGCGAACACGCGCCATGGGCACTGACCGACCTCGGCCTGCGCGCCATCGTCAGCAGCGAGATCGCCGATATCTTCCGTGGCAATTCGCTGAAGAACGGCCTGCTGCCGGTGGTGCTCGACGAGGCCGACGTACAGGCGCTGATGCAGCGCCCGGATGACGTGCTGACCCTGGACATCGCCGCGCGCGAGCTGCGCACGCCCGATGGCCGCGTCTACACTTTCCCGCTGGATGGTTTTTCGCAGACCTGCCTGCTGGAAGGTGTCGACCAGCTGGGTTACCTGCTGGGGCGCGTCCCCGAAATCGAACGTTACGAGACTGAACATGCACGCTGAGATCGTCGTACTGCCCGGTGATGGCATCGGCCCGGAAGTGGCCGCCGCCGCCGTGGCCGTGCTGGAAGCTGTCGCCACCCGCTTCAACCACACCTTCAACTTCAACGAGCATGACATCGGCGGCATTGCCATCGACCGCCACGGCGAACCGCTGCCGGCCAGCACGCTGGACGCCTGCCGGGCGGCGGACGCGATCCTGCTGGGCGCGGTGGGCGGCCCGAAGTGGTCCGACCCGAATGCGAAGGTACGTCCGGAACAAGGTCTGCTGGCGATCCGCCGCGCACTCGGCCTGTACGCCAACCTGCGCCCGGTGCGCACCCATGAAGCGGCACTGGGCGCCTCGCCGATCAAAGCCGAACTGCTGCGCGGCGTCGACTTCGTGGTGGTGCGCGAACTGACCGGTGGCATCTACTTCGGCGAAAAAACCCGCACTGCGGACGCCGCCAGTGACCTGTGCAGTTACAGCGTGGTGGAAATCGAGCGGGTGCTGCGCAGCGCCTTCCAGCTGGCCCGCCAGCGCCGTGGCAGAGTCACCTCGGTGGACAAGGCCAACGTACTGGAAACCTCGCGGCTGTGGCGCGACGTTGCCACCCGGCTGGGCCGCGATGAGTTCCCCGACGTAGCGCTGGAACACCAGCTGGTCGATTCGATGGCCATGCACCTGCTGGCCAAGCCACGCGAGTACGACGTGATCGTGACCGAGAACATGTTCGGCGACATCCTGACCGATGAAGCCTCGATGCTGGCCGGGTCGCTGGGCCTGCTGCCGTCGGCATCGCTGGGCGAGCCCGGTTCGGTCGGCATCTACGAGCCGATCCACGGTTCGGCGCCGGACATCGCCGGCAAGGGCATCGCCAATCCCTACGCGACGATCTTCAGCGCGGCGATGCTGCTGCGCCATTCGTTGGGCCTGGAAGCCGAGGCCGCGGCGGTTGAAGCGGCCGTGCACGCGGCGCTGGATGCAGGTGTGTTCACTGCGGATCTCGCTGTCGCCGGCAGCGCGGTGTCCACCACGCAGGCCACTGCAGCAGTGCTCGAACGACTGCAGGGCTGAGGCAACGTCAACGTCAACGTCAGAAGCTGCAAGGCCGCGAGTTGGCGGGGGGGGGGGGGGGGGGGGGGGGGGGGGGGGGG
>NZ_JACSQS010000004.1:24375-67103 GCF_014836545.1 Stenotrophomonas lacuserhaii | reverse complement strand
CCCCCCCCCCCCCCCCCCCCCCCCCCCCCGCCCCACCTTCGACAGGTCCATGGCGGCCATGGGACACGCGCATTGGTAGCGCCGACCCATGATCGGCGGGAATGTTCCGCCAACGGCCCGCTGCGCTCGCCGACCCTGGGTCGGCGCTACCGCTTTTCTTCTTTTTTCATACGCGGCGGGCGGCCCCGGAACCCGTCAGGGCGCCGGGCGGTGGGGCTGGACGGGGGCGTTGAGCGCCATGGATGGCGCGAAACGAGGCACGCATGGATGCAGCCTTTGCCGTCCCCCGACCAGCCCCACCGCCCGGCGCCAACCAGCCAGCGTGCTCCAAGCAGCCAGCCGCGAGGGGGCTCAGCCCGTTCGACCCACCTCACCCGGCCGCACCCGGAACCACGCCGCATACAACGCCGGCAGGAACACCAGCGTCAGCACCGTCCCCACGATCAACCCGCCCATGATCGAGATCGCCATCGACCCGTAGAACGCGCTGCGCGACAGCGGAATCATCGCCAGCACCGCCGCCAGTGCGGTCAGCACGATCGGACGGAAGCGCCGCACGGTGGCATCCAGAATCGCGTCCCAGCGGTCATGTCCGGCATCGATGTCCTGCTGGATCTGGTCGATCAGGATCACCGAATTGCGCATGATCATGCCGGCCAGCGCGATCGTGCCCAACAGGGCGACGAAGCCGAACGGCGACCGGAACAGCAGCAGGAACAGGGTAGCGCCGATGATGCCCAACGGCGCGGTGACCAGCACCATCGCCGTGCGCGAGAAGCTGCGCAGCTGCAGCATCAGCAGCGTCGCCACCACCACCAGGAACAGCGGCATGCCGGCCTTGATCGAATCCTGGCCGCGCGCGGAATCCTCCACCGTTCCGCCGGTTTCCAGCAGGTAACCGCTGGGCAGCTGCGCGCGGATGCCTTCCAGCGTCGGCAGCAGCTGCTGCACCACGTCCAGCGGCTGCATGCCATCGCCGATATCGGCACGCACGGTCACCGTCGGCAGGCGGTCGCGGTGCCAGATGATGCCATCTTCGAAACCATGCTCCAGCGTGGCCACCTGGGACATGCTGATGCTGCCACCGGAGGGCGTGGGCATCTGCAGGCTGCCCAGCAGTTCCAGGCTCAGCCGCTCATCGTCCGCGCCCCGCACCACCATCTCGATCTGCCGGTTGCCTTCGCGGTACACGCTGGTCGTCTCGCCGGCCAGCGAACTGGCCACGAAGTTGCTGACCTGGGCGCTGGTGACCCCAAGCACGCGGGCACGGTCCTGGTCGATCACCAGCCGCACCACCTTGCTGGGTTCGCTCCAGTCCAGGTTGACGTTGATGGTGTGCGGGTTGGCGCGCACCTTCTCTTCCACCTGGCGGGCCAGCGCCTGGACCTGCGCGATGTGTTCGCCGGAAATGCGGAACTGCACCGGATAGCCTACCGGCGGCCCGTTCTCAAGCCGCGTCACGCGCATCTGCACGTCCGGGAAGGCGGGCACCACTTCGCGCTGCAGCCAGTCACGCACGCTTTCACGTGCACGCGTGTCATTGGCCAGTACCACGAACTGGGCGAAGTTGGTTGCCGGCAGCTGCTGGTCCAGTGGCAGGTAGAAGCGCGGCGAGCCGGTGCCGACGTAGGCCACGTAGTTGCGGATGCCATCGCGGCCCGCCAGCAGCGTCTCCAGCTTGGCAACCTGGTCGCGGGTGGCGTTCAGCGACGCGCCTTCGGCCAGCTCGATGTCCACCATCAGTTCCGGCCGCGTGGAGTCCGGGAAGAACTGCTGCGGCACGAAACGGAACAGAAGCAGCGAGCCGACGAACAGCAGGATGGTCGCGGCGATCACCCACCAGCGATGGCGCAGGCACCCTTCCAGAAAGCGCCGGAAGCGCACGTAGAACGGACGCTGGTACGGATCGTGGTCGTGCCCATGCACCGGTGGCGCGAGCAGGTTGGCCAATGCCGGGAAGCGGTCCGCCCACGCCTGCCGCCGGGCATGCCAGCGACCCAGCAGGCTGCCCGGTCTGGGCGGCTGCCGGTTGTACAGGTCCGGCAGCATCTTGTCGCCGAGGTAGGGGATGAACAGCACCGCCGCGATCCAGGACACCACCAGTGCGATGGTCACCACCTGGAACAGCGAACGGGTGTACTCACCGGTACTGGAGGCCGCGGTAGCGATCGGCAGGAAGCCGGCTGCGGTGATCAGCGTGCCGGTCAGCATGGGGAAGGCGGTGGATTCCCAGGCGAAGCTGGCCGCGCGCAGGCGATCGTAGCCCTGCTCCATCTTGGTGGCCATCATCTCCACCGCGATGATCGCATCGTCCACCAGCAGGCCCAGTGCCAGCACCAGCGCGCCGAGCGAAATCTTGTGCAGGCCGATGCCGAAGTAATGCATGACGAAGAACGTCATCGCCAGCACCAGCGGGATGGTCACCCCGACCACCAGCCCGGTGCGCAGGCCCAGCGAGAAGAAGCTCACCAGCAGCACGATGACCACCGCTTCGGTGAGCACCTGCACGAACTCGCCGACGGATTCTTCCACCGCCTGCGGCTGGTCGGACACCTTGCGCAGCTGCATGCCGGCCGGCAGCGTCTTCTGCAGCCGTTGGAACTCCGCATCCAGGTGCGAACCCAGCGCCAGGATGTCACCGCCGTCCTTCATCGCCACCGCCAGGCCGATCGCATCCTCGCCCATGAAGCGCATCTTCGGCGAGGCCGGGTCGGCGAAGCCACGATGCACGTGCGCGATGTCACCCAGGTGCACGGTACGCTGGCCGACGCGGATCGGGAACGCGCGGATGTCGTCGATGCTGTTGAACTGGCCACTGACGCGCAGCTGCACGCGATCGCTGGCGGTTTCCAGGAAGCTGGTATTGGCCACCCCGTTCTGCTCGGCCACGGCCTGCTGCACTTCCTGTCGCGAGATGCGCAGCGAAGTCAGCTTGGTGTTGGACAGTTCGATGAAGACTTTTTCATCCTGCAGGCCGACCAGCTCGACCTTGCCCACGTCCGGCACCCGCTGCAGCTCCAGCTGGATGCGATCGGCGTAATCGCGCATCAGCGCGTAGTCGAAACCCTTGCCGGTCAGCGCGTAGATGTTGCCGAAGGTATCGCCGAACTCATCGTTGAAGAACGGTCCGACGATCTCGCGCGGCAGCGTGGCCTGGATGTCGCCGACCCGCTTGCGCACCTGGTACCAGAGGTCGGGGATCTGCCTGGAACGCAGGTCGTCGCGCGCCACGAAGATGACCTGCGATTCGCCCGGGCGCGAATAGGAGCGGATGAACTCGTACTCGCCGGTGTTCATCAGCGCCTTCTCGATCGGCTCGCTGACCTGTCGCGACACCTGGTCTGCCGTGGCCCCCGGCCACAGCGTGCGCACCACCATGATCTTGAAGGTGAAGGGAGGATCCTCGGACTGCCCCAGGTGCTTATAGGACCACGCCCCGATCAGCGCCAAGGCAAGCATGGCGAACAACACCAGCGGACGATTGGCCAACGCCCACTCGGAAAGATTGAAGCGACGCACCGGCTTACTCCCCCGCCTTGGTGGCGGCGGCCGCTGCCGGCTTCAGCACGGGGCGGTTCTGCCGGTCCACCGCGGTCACCGACTGGCCTGCGCGCAGCAGGTGGCCACCGGCAGCAACCACCCAGTCACTTGCCGTGATGCCGCTCAGCACCGGCACGGTATCGCTGCCGTAGGCCCCTGCCGTCACCGGCACCGCCTTCAGGCGCGAGGTCGAAGGATCCACCACCCATACGCTGGCGCGTTCGTCGGCACCGCGTTGCAGGGCCGCCAACGGCAGTTGCAGGGCGATTTTTCCATTGCCTCCGGACACGCCATGCACGCGCGCGCTCTGGCCCAGGCTGACATCGGCCAGCGCGTCGGCGGCCAGGCTGACCCGCGCAGCGAAGGTCCGCGATTGCGGATCGGCGGCGGCGGCGACCTCACGGATCGTCCCCGGCAGCATCGGCCCACCGCGGCTCCACGGCTCCACCTGCACCGCCGTACCGACCGGGAAATCGCGCAGCATCGCCTCGGGCAGATCGATCCGCACCTCGCGGCCATCGTCGGCGGCCAGCGTGAACAACGTCTGCCCGGCCGCCACCACCTGCCCGGCTTCGGCATCGGGCTCGCGGCTGGCAATCACCCCGTCGGCGGGCGCGCGCAGCTGCGCATAGCCGGCCTGGTTGCCCAGCACGTTGGCATTGGCACGCGCAGCGTCCACCTGGCCCTGCGCCGCTTTGAACGCGGCAGCCTGCTGGTCCAGTGCCGAGCGGCTGATCAACTGCTGCGCCGCCAGTGCTTCATAGCGTTTGTGGTCGTCACGGGCGCGGACCAGTTCGGCCTGCGCGGCTGCCAGCTGCGCCTGCGACGCGCGTGCCTGCAGGGCGAAGTCGGCCGGGTCCAGCTCGGCCAGCAACTGTCCCTTGACCACCCGCTGGCCGGCGTCCACGTCCCGCCGCAGCAGCTTGCCGCCAACCCGGAAGGACAGCGCGCTTTCCTGCCGCGCGCGGACTTCGCCGGGGAACACCGTGGCGCCGTCACCGGCCGCGACCAGCGGGTGCACCACCAGCACCGGCACGGCGGCGACGGGTGGTTCCGGCTTGTCGGAGCAGGCAGCCAGCGCGGCCACTCCCAGTGCAATTCCCATCCAGCGCACGCTCTTCATCGGTGTTCGTCCTGATTACGCATTCGAGTGGTGGCAGCTGCGCGGAGGCGCGGCGCCGGGCGGTTTAGTGAACCCGGCGGTATAGTATAAATATCGAACCGCTTGGTCTACTATTACGCCGATGATGTGTCCCTTCTCCCGCAAGAATGCGCCTAAACCTGCCAGCAAGACCGCAGGCCCGGGTCGCCCCAAGGACCTTGGCAAGCGTGCCGCCATCCTGGAAGCGGCCAAGGCGCTGTTCGTGGAGCAGGGGTACACCGGCGTCAGCATGGATGCCATCGCCGCCCAGGCCGGGGTGTCCAAGCTCACCGTGTACAGCCATTTCGGTGACAAGGAATCGCTGTTCACCGAAGCGGTCAAGTCCAAATGCGTGGAGATGCTGCCCGATACCCTGTTCGTCGCCGATGCCGAGGGGCCCCTGCGCGACCAGCTGCTGGGCATCGGCGAGGCGTTTTTCGAGCTGATCACCTCCGATGCAGCGGTGTCCGTGCAGCGCGTGATGATGGCGCCGGAAACCGATGACCGCCTGCGCGAGATGTTCTGGCAGGCCGGGCCCCGCCGCACCACCGAGGCGCTGGCCGAGTTCCTGCGCGCCCGTGCAGCGCGCGGCGAGCTGGATATCCAGGACTTTCCTACCGCGGCCCTGCAGCTGATGACGCTGGTCAAGGGCGAACTGCATACGCATATGATGTGCGGCCTGCAGCCCCCGTTGGCAGCCGGTGATGCCGGTCGGCACGTGGCGGCCAGCGTGGATTTCTTCCTGCGCGCCTACGTGCCGCACCCGGCCCACGCGGGCCCGGGCGGTGACTGACACCCACAACCTGAACAAGCCGGAGGTCGCGATGACTTCCGGCACTGCGACCCCGGCCGCCCTGAATACATGCTCCGGGTGCGCCGACGGCCTCCGGCACCGGTAAAATGGCCGGCCCACTGCGCTGGATTGGAACCTCATGACGATTGACTACGCACACGCCCGTGAACTGATGGTGGAACAGCAGATCCGTCCCTGGGACGTGCTGGACATCAAGGTGCTCGACGTCCTGGCGCGCCTGCCGCGCGAAGCCTTCGTGGCCGAGGCGCACCGTGCGCTGGCCTATGCCGACATCGAACTGCCGCTCAACGGCGGGCAGAAGATGATGAAGCCGGTGGTGGAAGGCCGTACGCTGCAGGCGCTGGACCTGCAGCCGGGTGAGGAAGTGCTGGAAATCGGCACCGGCAGCGGTTACCTGTCGGCCTGTCTCGGCGCGCTGTCGCGCGAAGTGCTCAGCCTGGAAATCGATCCGGAGCTGGCCGCCACCGCGCGTGCACGCCTGGACAGCACCGGCCTGGGCACCAACGTGCGCGTGGAAGTCGCCGACGCCCTGGGCTGGCAGACCGACCGCCGTTTTGATGTGATCTGTGTCACTGGCGCCGTCGACCGCGTGCCGTCACAGTTCGCCTCGTGGCTGCGTCCGGGGGGTCGCCTGTACATCATCCATGGCCGCTCGCCGGTGATGGAAGCGATCCTGGTCAAGGCCGATGGCAGCACCGAATCGCTGTTCGAAACCGATATCGATTACCTGCGCGGTGCCGCGCCGGCCCCCCAGTTCCACCTCTGAGTCCAAGGAAGCCGCAATGATCCGCCGAACCCTCGCTATTGCGCTGGCCACCGTCCTGCTGCCGCTGTCCGCCCATGCCGCCGACCTGCTGCAGGTCTATGAAATGGCCCGCAATGGCGACCCGCAGCTGTCCGCTGCCGAATCCACCCGGCTGTTCGACAAGGAAGGCGCCGTGCAGGCACGCGCCGCCCTGCTGCCGCAGATCAACGGCGTCGCCTCGTTGAACCGCACGCGCACCGAAGACCGCGGCAACAACACCGGTACCTTCGAAAGTCGCCGCCGCACCTACACCATCGATGGCAGCCAGACGCTGTTCAACTGGAGCCAGTTCAGCACCCTGCGCGCCCAGCGCGAACTGAGCCGTGCGGCTGATTTCAACCTCGATTCGGCCAACGACGACCTGATCGTGCGTACCTCGGCGGCCTACTTCAACGTGCTGGTGGCGATCGAATCACTGAACGCGGCCAAGACCAACGAAGAAGCCGCCAAGAAGCAGTTCGACTTCGCCGACAAACGGCTGGAAGTAGGCCTGGCGCCGATCACCGACGTGCATGAAGCGCGCGCCCAGTACGACCAGGCACGTGCCAACACCATCGTTTCGCAGAACACCCTGGCCGATGCCTACCAGGCACTGACCGAACTGACCGGCCAGCCGGTGACCAACCTGCGCGGCCTGCCGGAAGACTTCCGTCCGGAAGTGCCGGCCAACCGCGGCAACGTCGACCAGCTGGTGCAGAGTGCGGTCTCGCAGAATCCGGCGCTGAAGGCGCAGGAACTGCAGGTCAATGCATCCGAAGCCAGCGTGCAGGCCGCACGTGCCGGCCACCTGCCCACGCTTGCCCTGGGTGCCAGCGTCGGCCAGGGCGCGACCTGGGGTGACAGCACCGGTGCAGGCGGTCTGAGCCCGGATACGCGCACCAACAGCGTCGGCCTGACCTTGAACGTACCGATCTTCGCCGGCGGCGCCACCCAGTCCGCGGTCCGCCAGGCGCTGGCCCAGCGTGACATCGCGCAGGATGGCTACGAACAGCAGAAGCGTGCACTGGACCGCAACACCCGCAACGCCTACCAGACGCTGGTGGCGGGCATCAGTGAAGTGGAAGCCCGCCGCCTGGCGGTGGTCTCCGCGCAGAGCGCCTACGATGCATCGCAGGTCGGCCTGGAAGTGGGTACCCGCACCGTGCTGGACGTGATCCAGAACCAGCGGATCCTGTTCTCGGCGCAGCTGGATTACGCCAACGCGCGTTACACCTTCCTGCAGAACCGCCTGCTGCTGAGCCAGGCCGTCGGCGCGCTGGACATCGCCGAACTGCAGGAAATCAACCGTCTGCTGACCGTCGACGCCGGCAACCCGAGCACCACGGTCAACAACTGACCCAGGCCGGTGTGAACATGAAAAGCCACCCGCATGCGGGTGGCCTTTCGGGTAGTGACGGCCGCTGGCCGTCAATCGGTTGGGCGGCCTGTTGGGTGAGGACCGCTGGTCGTCACATGCAACCGGCCAACGCGCTCACCATCCCATGTTCACCGCTACCTGCGGCACGAACACCTCGCTGCTGTTGCGGCCGGCCAGCGACACCTGCGCGCCGGCGACGAGCGCGACATGGTCGTTCCAGTGGTACTGGATTGCCGGAACGATCGAGAACCGCCAACTGGCCGGATCGCGTCGGTACATCTCCTCGCTCCCCGTCGCCTTGGCCACCCTGCCGTGCACGCTGCCGGCGCTTTCACGCTCATGCAGCAGCTCGCCGGCCAGCACCCAGGTGGGCGACAGGCTGTACTCTGCCGCCAGCAGGCTGGTCACTGCCGCTCCCAGCCGCACCCTGCCATCGAAGCCCACCGGCGTGCCGAACGCGCTCTGGCCCCGCACGCCTGCATTGGCGCCCGGCGTGCGCCACAACGTACTGACGCGCATCCGCAGGTGCCCGTCAAGGAAGTAGGCCTGGCCGTGCAGGCCGAGGCTGGTGGCGCCCACGCCGGTTCCGCTGGCGACCGAGATCGGCCGATCTTCCAGCCGGTCGTGATGCCCGGTGGCGATGCTCTGGCGGACGGCCAGGGTCAGCGTCGGCCGATGCACGCCCTGCCCTTTGTACAGCCCGAACAGCGCGGACAACGTGGTGTCACCGATATCGAAGGCACGCTCGTTGGCGTCGTCCCGGTTGTAGGACGCGTTCAAGCTGGCCGCGATGGTCACCCGCTCATGCAAGCCGTACTGGACAGGCACGGCCAGGTACCAGCCGTCCGGACCACCGGCATCGCGACGGTTGCCTTTTTCGTCATACAGGCCGCGCAGCTGGCTGTTGATCAGGTAGGGCTCGATGTTGAGCATGCCCACCGGGAGTGGCGGTGCGGGGCTGAGCAGCGGGCCGGCAAAGCGCGGCCCCTCGGCGGCGGCGTGGCTGGGCAGCGTGGATGCCAGCAGCATAACGACCACGGTCCCTGCGGAACGGCGGTTGACGCGATCGGACATGATGTTTTCTCTCCTCGACACAAGCATCTGCCTGCCCTGATGACGCTAGGCGGACTTCCGCCACGCGGACATGCGGGAAGTTGGGGAGATGAGAATTTGAAAGCTATCGAATGTTCTCAATAGAAACAGGCAGCCTATTGAAAGCAGCGCGCGCAGCGCTAAACGTCGCCTGATCAATGTCGCATCCACCTTGTCTTGAGGCGAGAACAGCACGCCCCTCCGAGGCAGAAGCGTGCTGGCACGCACGAAACCAAGCGCATGCACCGCATCCTGCTTGACGCACCGGATCGAGGCCAACACCATGCGCCCACTTCATCGCCCCGGGGGCCCCTGCTTGGACAGTCACAGTAGATCCTGCGCTTACTGAGCGGACCGGACACTGCCAGGCAGGTCGCGTCCGCCAGGACGGGGCCCGGTGCCGCCCGCCGTGGGCGGCCTGAACTTCGAACATCGCATTGTTTACCTTCGGCCCAAGTGGGAGCCGCTGGCGTATCCGTCTGCCGGAGAACGACCATGCGCTTCACTTTCCTTCGCCTTGCCCCGCTGTTGGCGACCCTCTCTGCCAGCGGCCCGCTGCACGCTGCCGCGAGCCTGCTGGTGGACGATGCCGGCACCACCCCGGAAGGGGCCTGCCAGGTGGAATCCTGGACGCGCCAGCATGCCAGCCATCGGGAACTGACCGCCGTGCCGGCCTGCACGTTGTCCGGCACCGAACTGTCGCTGGGGCTGAGCCATCTGCGTGGTGAAGGGGCCGTGCCCTGGGCACTGGGTGCCAAACGCGCAGTGAGTCACTGGCACGACGAACGCCTGCAGTTGGCCGCATCCATCGAAACCGCGGGCGATGTCCGGCAGGGCGGCGCACGCAGCTGGTCACTGAATCTTCCGCTGAGCGTTGCACTGGACCGGCAGGCCCTGTCCGCCGCGCATTTCAACGCCGGATGGAGCCGATCACGCCACGAACGCGGCATCACCCTGGGCGCCGGGGTCGACATCCGGATCGCCCCGACGTGGTCGCTGCTGGCCGAACACGCACGCGACCCGGCCCGCCATCTCAGCAGCCAGCTGGGCATCCGCCGTCACCTGCCCGGCGAGGCATCGCTGGATCTGCTGGCCGGCCGCCTGCATGGCCGAACCGGCACGTCGTGGATCACCGTCGGCCTGAACCTGCCGCTGTCGCGCTGAGCGTCTCCGCGACGCGCGTCGCCCCCCGCATTCCCCCTTCCTTCAACCAGAAAAAAAGGAATCATCACGATGAACCGTGAAGAGCTGATGTTCGCCGTGCGCCGCTTTGCCCATGCACCCGACCGCGAAGGCTTCGCGACGCTGGTCCGTGCATCGCATCCCTCCGACCTCGCCGAAGCTCTGCTGTGCACCTCCGCGCAGTCACTGTCAGCGCTGTTGCTGCTGCTCGATCCGCAGCAGCGGGCCGACCTGTTCGCCCATCTGGCCTTCTCCCAGCAGGATGAACTGATCGCACTGCTGCCCCGGCAGGCCGTCTACGATCTGGTCGAGCGGATGCCCGCCGATGATCGGGCGGATCTGTTCAATCGTCTCGACGCGCTGTCCCGACCGGACCTGCTGGCCGGGCTGGATGGCGTGGAGCGCGAGGACATCCTTACGCTTTCCGCCTATCCCGAGCAGTCGATCGGCTCGGTCACCACGTCCGATTTCGTCGCAGTCAACAGCGCCCAGACCGTCACACAGGCGCTTGCGCATATCCGCACCCTCGCCCCCAGCAGCGAGACGATCTACTCCCTTTACGTCCTGGACGACCAGCGTCGACTGCAGGGGACCGTGTCGTTGCGCGACCTGGTGGTCGCCGCCGGCGATGCGACGGTGGCCAGCCTGGTGCGGCCGGACCCGGTCTCCGTACAGGCCGCGTGGCCGCGCGCGCAGGCCGCCGAGCTGATCCGCCGCTATGACCTGCTGGCCGTGCCGGTGCTCGATGCCGGCCAGGCCATGATCGGCATCGTCACCGTCGATGATGCGATGGACATCGACAAACAGCAGGATGCCAACCAGCTGGCCCGCTTCGGCGGCACGGCGGTGGCGGGCGGCACGGACCTGGACATGATGGCCACCCCGCTGCGGCGGATGTTCAGTGTCCGCGTGTTCTGGCTGGCGGTGCTCACCTTCTTCGGCATCATCACCAGTACCTTCGTCGCCGCGCAGGAAGAACTGCTCAGCCAGGCGATCGTGCTGGCCGCGTTCATCGCACCGATCGTGGACATGGGGGGCAACACCGGCAGCCAGTCAGCCACGCTGGTCATCCGTAGCATGGCGCTGGGCGAACTGGGACTCAACTGGCGGCATGTCCTGTTCGTCATCAAGCGCGAGCTGCCGGTGGCGGCGATGCTGGGCATCACCATCGCGCTGCTGGAAGCGGTGCTGGCCTGGTTCAGCAAAGGCGTGGGTGTCGACGTGCTGCTGGTGGTCGGCCTGAGCATGCTGGTGTGCACTGCACTGGGCGGCGTCATCGGCGCGCTGCTGCCGTTCCTTGCGCGTCGCATGGGCACTGACCCGGCCACCCTGTCATCGCCCCTGATCACTTCGGTGATGGACCTGGTTGGCGTGTTCGTCTACTTCGGCTTCGCCTGGGCCCTGCTGGGAGACCAGCTGGTCGGCGCGGGCGCCTGAGGCAAGCACGATGCGGGCGGGGCGCAGCGCATCCCCACGATGCGCTGCACTCCACCTGACGTTTCAGAATCCCATGTTGATCGCGATCTGTGGCGCAACCAGCGCGGTCGCATTGCGCCCCATCACGCCCACCTGCAGTCCACCGATCAACCCGACCCGGTCACTGAGGTGGTACTGCACGGCGGGCAGCACGGACAGCCGCCACATCGAGGGCCGTTGTCGGCGTTCGGCACTGCCATGTCCTTGGTCGCCGCGCAGTGTCGAGCCGCCGTCCTGTTCGTAAAGCACTTCGCCCACCAGCGTCCAACGTGGGGCCACGCTGAACTCCGCCGATGCCGTGGCCCCGGATCCGTGACCCAGCCGGATGCGCCCATCGAACCCGGTGTCGGTGCCGTACACGCTGCGCCCGCGCAGGCGTGCGCGTGCCCCCGGCAGGGTCCAGTCGACGCTGGCCCGTGCGCGCAGCCGTCCCTCGAGCAGGTAGGCCTGGCCATGCAGCACCAGTGTGGTGGAGGCCGCGCCGGTACCACTGCCGGGCACGTCGCGCCGCTCCAGCCGATCGTGGCGACCGGTGGGAAGCCGCTGCCGCGCGGTCAGCGCAAGGCGTGCCCGGTGCGGCCCGCCAGCATCGATCAGCCCGAACGACGCCGCCACGGTGGTATCGCCGGTGGCAAGCGCGCGGCTGCCGCCGGCCAGCCTGTTGTACTGCCCGCGCAATGTCCCGCCGACACTGAGCCGGTCGGTCACCCCGTACTGGATCGGGATGGAGGTGCTCCAGTGCATCGGCGCCGGGCTGCGCCGGCGATGGCCATCGCCATCGAAACGGGCCGCCGAGCGGCTGGAGATGACGTAGGGTTCGATGTTGAGAGCACCCTTCGGCAACGGGGGCGCCGGCGTCGCCAGCGGACCGATGAAATGCGGGACATCCTGCACGCCGGCCGCCTGCGCGCAGGCAGCCATCGACCAGAGCAGGGCGATGGCCAGGCGCACCCCACGGCGGTGGCGTGGCAGGCAAAGACGAAGCACCATGGCGTTCTCCACGAAAAGCAGGCAGATGCCTGTTCGTGGACGCTAGGACGCCGCTGCAGGGCGCCCTATCGGGCAAATCTGAAATGAAGCCGGCGCGGCCGATGCGTCGCCGCGACGGCCGGGATCGCGTCAGCAGTCGTCGGACGCAGCGCTGGAGAGCGGCGGCGGCAACTGCGGTTCCACCAGGGCGATCGTGCGCTTCAAGGCACCTCTGCCATTGCTGACCAGCGCGCAGCCTGCGCGTGCCATGTCTTCGCGCGCCTGCGCATCGGACAGCAGGTGCTGCAGGTGTTCGCCCACCGACTGCACGTCCTGTCCTATCAGCAGCGCATCGGCTTCGAGCATGCGCCGCGAGATTTCGGCGAAATTATGCAGATGCGGACCGGTGACGGCCGCGGTCCCCATCGCCGCAGGCTCCAACAGGTTGTGGCCGCCTATGGCCTGCAGGCTGCCGCCCACGAAGGCAACCTGGGCACACGCATAGAACGACATCAGCTCACCCAGGGTATCGATCACGAACACATCGCTGTCGACCTGCGGCCACTGCTGCGCGCGACGTGTAGCCACCTGCCAGCCCTGTTCGCGGGCGAGCGCATCGACGCGGGCGAAGCGTTCCGGATGGCGCGGTGCCCACAGCAGCAACAGCTGCGGATGCTGCACGCGCAGGCGCCGGTGCAGGTCGATGATCGCCTGCTCTTCGCCCTCGTGCGTGCTGGCGGCGATCCATACCGGTCGCTTCGGCGGCACGCTGCGATGGAACTGCTCGACGAAGGCCTGCACGTTGGGCGCGGCGATGTCGAACTTCAGGTTGCCCAAGGCCTGCACCTGCGCCGGATCGGCACCCAGCTGGACGAAGCGCGCGGCATCATCATCGGACTGCGCTGCTACCAAGGTGACGGTGCGCAGTGCACGCCGGATCAGCGCGGCCAGCAAGCGGTAGCCGCGCAGCGAGCGCGCCGAGAGCCGGGCATTGAGGATATACACCGGGATCGCGCGGCTGCGGCAACCGAACAGCATGTTCGGCCACAGCTCGGTCTCCAGGATCAAGGCCAGGCTGGGCTGGAAATGGTTGAGGAAACGCCCGACGCTGCCGGGCACGTCGTACGGTAGATAGACGTGGTCCACGGCATCGCCCCAGATCGCGCGCACGCGCTCCGAGCCGGTCGGGGTGATGGTGGTGACCACCCAGCGGATGTCCGGTCGCAGCGCGCGCAGTGCATTGACCAGCGGGGCAGCGGCGTTGACCTCTCCGACCGATACCGCATGCAGCCAGACACGTGGCTGGCAGCTCGAATCCGGATAGGAAGCGTAGCGCTCGTCCCAGCGCTGGAAGTACTCCCGCACCCGGAAACCGCGCCAGACCAGGTGGTACACCGTAATGGGCAGCAGCAGGTAGAGCACGGCCGAATACAGGCCGCGCAGGATCCATTCGACGGGGTCTTTGCGCATGCGGGAAGGATACGGGAGGGCCCGGTGAAAGACACGCGGCCCGCCCATGGGGCCTTGGTAGAATGGGGGCATGTCCGATGCCACCACCGCCCCCCGTCCTTCGCTGCGCGATCCGCGCAACTGGCCCATGTTCGCCGTGATGCTCGGCGCCTTCGCCATCGCCCGGCTGCCGTGGATGCTGCAGCGTGCGCTGGGGCGCGGCGTCGGCTGGGTCAGCTGGCGGCTGGCGGGCAGCCGGCGCAAGGCGGCGGAGGTCAACCTCAAGCTGTGTTTCCCGGAGAAGGATGATGCATGGCGCCAACGCCTGCTGCGCGACAGCTTCGATGCACTCGGCGTGGGCATTTTCGAGTTCGCCCGCGCTTGGTGGGGAAGCATCGCCACCATCCGCCCGCGCGTGCACGTGGAAGGCGTGGAGCACCTCCACAGGCTGAAGGCCGAAGGTCGTGGCGTGCTGCTGGTTTCAGGCCATTTCATGACCCTGGAAATGTGCGGACGCCTGCTGTGCGACCACGTCGAGCTGGCCGGCATGTACCGCAAGCACCGCAATCCGGTCTACGAATGGGCAGTGAAGTTCGGCCGGCTGCGCTATGCCACGGCGATGTTCGCCAACGAAGACATCCGCGCCAGCGTGCGGCACCTGAAGAAAGGCGGGTTCCTGTGGTACGCGCCGGACCAGGACATGCGTGGCAAGGACACCGTGTTCGTGCCCTTCTTCGGGCACACCGCCGCCACCATCACCGCCACCCACCAGCTGGCCCGCATGACCGGCTGCGCGGTCGTGCCGTACTTCCATCGCCGCGAAGGCGGCGACTACTACCTGAAGGTCGGCGCACCGCTGGACAACTTCCCGACCCAGGACGTGGAAGCCGATACCGCGCGGGTCAACCAGGCCATCGAACAGATGGTGCGCGAGGCCCCGGACCAGTACCTCTGGATCCACCGCCGCTTCAAGCGGCAACCCGGCGGCCGCAGTTCCTATTACGAGTGAATGACGGTCCGCGCGCTGCTGTGATCGTTCAATAGGCTGAGGTGGGGGAGGATGCTGGCTCCGCCGGGTTGGAGAGAAAAAGCAAAAGCAAGAGCAGAGCAGAAGCCAAAGCAAAATCCGCCGAGCATGGCTCAGCGCTACCGCTTGTGTTTGTTTTGCGTGGCAAGCGGCCACCGTACTCTATCGGGGGGGGGGGGGGGGGGGGGGGGGGGGGGGGGGGGGGGGGGGGGGGGGGCGTTGAGCGCCATGGATGGCGCGAAACGAGGCCCACAGGATGCGGCTCCTGCCGTCCCCCGATCAGCCCCACCGCCCGTCGCTCACACGTAGCGAGCATGGCTCGGCGTTACCGACAGCCGGCATGCGCTGAGCATGTGGAGCGGGTCTAGCCGCGGGAAACCGGCTCGTCCCGCGCCAGCAGGCTGCCCGCGAACAACGCCGCCAGCAGTACCGTGACCCCACCCCAGAACGTGGAATGGAACGCCAGGTGGGTATTCAACGGAAACACCGTGACCGCCAGCGCCAGCATCGCCGGCCGCGCCCGCTCACGTGCCGAGGGCGGCGCAAACCGCCATGCCCGCCACGCCTGCGCGGCCGCCGCCAGCCACAGCAGCAGGCCGATCACCCCGGTTTCGGCCAGGATTTCCAGCACGATCTGATGCGCGTGCAGCGCCGGTCCCGCCCCCCAGACACCGGTGCTTCCGGCCGCCGGATCGCAGCCTGGATAGGCATCGCGGAAGCCACGCGCGCCCACGCCATTGATCGGATGCGCCTGGATCATGCAGCCCGCCGCAGACCATATCCGGCCACGGCCGGACAGCGCCTGCTCGATGCCATCGTCATCGCCTTCCCACGCCTGCGCGGTGCGGTCCACGCGCTCACGCAGCTGCGGAACGGTGTAGGTCAGCCCCGCTGCCACCATCACCGCGAACGCGGCCAGCAGCAGCAGCCGGCGCCCGCCCATCACGCGCCAGCCGCTGTATGCCGCCACCAGCGCGAACGTCAGCCAGGACGCACGCGAGCCGGCCAACAGCAGCACCACGCCCACGGCAAGGGTAGCCAGCAGCCAGCCGACACGGCCGAAACGGGCCGCCACGGGCAGCAGCAGGAAGGCCGACAGGCTGGCCAGCACCTGGCCGAATTTGAGGTTGCACGGTCCCAGCGCGCCGCTCAGGCGGTCGGCAAGGGCGGCCTCTTCCGGGCTGCACAGCGGACGCTGGCTGGCCAGCTGCTTGAGCTGGTCCAGCGACCAGAACCACGGACTCGTGCCGGCGACCGCCTGCACCAGGGCATCCAGCGTCCACGCTGCGGTGATCACGGCCAGCCCGCCCAGGGTCAACGCGCGCCGGGCTGGCGTGGCCACCGCAATGGCGACCAGCCACATGAAAGGCAGGTAGCGCAGCCCGGCTGCGGTCTTGGTCCAGGCCGCTGAAGGATCCACCGCATCCAGCGCGGACAGCGCCTGCGGCAGCCAGTAGCCGAGGAACAGGATGCTGGTCAGCGCCCAGGCGGCCGGGCTGAGCAGGCGCGGCTGGCCCTGCAGGCGACGGGTGACCATGCGCACCGCCGCATAGATAGCGCCAAGCGCCAGCACCCCCTCGGCGATGCCGGGCAACGGCCACAGCGCGACGAACGCCAGCACAACCCACGGCGCCCAGCGGCCGGCGCGATCATCGATCACGGCGGGCAGCGGGTCAGCCGGCAAGGTCGGCATACAGGCGGAGGGTGTCGCGTTGCATGGCCTGCAGGGTAAACGGGATGCGTGTCGGCAGCGACGGGGGCGCCGCCAGCAGGGCCAGCGCGCGTTCACCCAGGGCCTGCATGTCGCCCAAGGCGACGGCGCCGCCGGGCTGCAGCTGGCGCAGCAGTTCGCCCACGCCGCCGTGGTCCCAGCCCAGCACCGGCCGGCCCACGGAAAGGGCCTCCACCACGGTTCGACCAAAGGCTTCGGGCTTGTCGGACAACTGCAGGACCAGGTCACTGGCGGCGTAGGCCTGGGCGATCTTCGAGGTCGGAGCGCTGATGTGCACGGCATCGCCGACCGCCAGTGCCTGCGCCTGCTGGCGCAGTTCCTGTACGTAGGCTTCGCGTCCGGGCTCGTCCGTGCCCAGCATCCACAGCTGCGCCATCACCCCGGCCGCATGCAGGCGTGCCAGCAGCTGCAGGGCGTGGGTGTGGCCCTTCAACCGGGTCCCGCGGCCGGGCAGCAGCAGCACCGGCGCGGTCACTTCCGCCAGCCAGGGGTGGTCCTTTGCCAGCGCCAGCCTGGGGCGTTTGTCGTGGCTGCCGACACGCGGGAACTGCGCGGTGTCCACGCCGCGCGGAATCACCTGCAGGCGCGCGGACGGCACCGTCGGGTAGTGCTGCTGGACGAAGCCGCGCACGGTTTCGGACACGCAGATCACCCGCTCACCGGTGGTCATGACCGCGCTGTAGCGTCCCGGTGAGTTCAGTCCGTGCACGGTGGTCACCCAGTGCGGGCGCTGCGCGGCAGGCAGCGCGCGTACGGCATGCAGGCCCAGCCAGGCCGGCAGCCGCGAGCGCGCGTGCACGATGTCCGCGCCGACCTCGGCGAACAGGCGCCGCAACGTCGGCATGTGGCGCAGGGTCAGCAGCGACTTGCGGCCGATATCCAGCGTGAGGTGCTCGGCGCCGCTGGCCAGCAACGGCTCGACCAGCCGCCCACCGGCAGACACCACCAACGCACGGTGGCCGGCCTGGACCAGCGCGGCGGCGATTTCCAGCGTAGAGCGCTCGACACCGCCGGAGTGCAGCGCCGGCAGCAACTGCACCACGGTCAGTCGGCGCATCAGCTCGGGCGCCCGATCAGTCGGCCAGCACGAAGACGGCGCCGCAATAGGCGCACTTCGCTTCCCCGTTGGGTTCGTCTTCGATCGGCAGGTACACGCGCGGGTGCGAGTTCCACAGCGCCATCTCCGGCGTCGGGCAGCTCAGCGGCAGGTCGCCGCGGTGCACGGTGTAACGCTTTTCAGCGTTGGCGGGAGCGGTGGCGGTATGGCTCATGGCGGGCATCGTGAATGGGATTGGCAGGCCTGCGATTCTAGCACCCGGCGCGACGCACGGTCGGCGACGGCGGCGGCCATGGCGTGTGGGCGGATGCGAATATTTGGATCGTTCCATATGGCGCGATGCACCAATTTGGATCGAACCAAATGCACTTGTCAGCGCCAACATGCGTGTTGCAGGATGGTCCGCGTTGCTCTGGGAGGAGACCGCAATGCCCCGTAATGCGTCTGACCGTGCGCGCCGCGCGCCGCTGTGCCTCGCGCTGGCCTTCGCCATGCTTCCCGCCGCCCACGCGGCCGCGCTTTCCACCTCGTTCGAGGCCGGTCAAGCGATGCCTGCAGCGGCGGCCAGCGGCGCGCTGAGCCTGCGCGTGGGGGCCGGCCCGGCAGACCCCTACGCGGCCAAGGCCGGCGCAGGCTACAGCGGACAGCGCGCCCTGCAGTACCGCAGCACCGGTGGCACCGCCCGCCAGGTGCTGCTGGCGACCGACCAGCAGATCGACGCCGACACCACCCTGAGCTGGATGGTGCTGCCCGAAATCGTGGACGGCGATACCGTCGCTTCCACGTATGTTTCGCTGGACCTGCTGCTTGACGACGGCCAGCGGGTGTCGGCCAGCGCCGTGCGTGACCAGCACGGGTTCGCGCTGGGTGCTACCGCCCAGGGCGATTCGAAGACGTTGTATCCGCAGCAGTGGGCGCACAAGGCCGTGCGCCTGGGCGATGTGCCCGCGTTGCGCGGCCGCCGCGTGGTGGCGGTGGAGCTGGAAGTGGCCAGCGCAGCCGGCAAGCCGGTGTCCGGCTGGATCGACGATGTGCAGCTCGGTGCAGCGCCTTCGGCGGCCCCGTTGCGGCCCTCAGACCGGGTACTCACCACGCGGGGCACGCAATCCAACGGGCGCTTCTCGCGCGGCAACAACTATCCCGCCACGGCGGTGCCACATGGCTTCAATTTCTGGACACCGGTGACCGACGCCGGCGTGCTGAACTGGCTGTACCGCTGGAACGAGCACAACGACGCCGACAACCGCCCGCGCCTGCAGGCGCTGTCGCTCAGCCACCAGCCCAGCCCCTGGATGGGCGACCGGCAGACCTTCCAGGTGATGCCATCGTCCAGCCGCGGCGTGCCCGAAGCGGACCGCGCCAAGCGCGCGCTGGCGTTCTCGCATGACCAGGAAAACGCGCGTCCGCATCGTTACGACGTGCGCTTCGACAACGGCATCGCCGCCTCGATCGCACCGACCGACCACGCCGCGCTGTTCCGCTTTGAATTCCCGGCCACGGGCGATGCCAACCTGCTGTTCGACAATGTCGATGCGCGCGGCGGGCTGACCCTGGACGCTGCCAGCCAGACCCTGTCCGGCTACACCGATACCCGCAGCGGCCTGTCCAACGGCGCCACGCGCATGTACGTGGTGGCGAGTTTCGACCGTCCGTGGCGCAGCAGTGGCACGCTGCAGACCGGGCGCCCGACCGGCTACATCAAGTTCGACGCAGGCAGCGATCGCCAGGTCAACATGCGCATCGCCACCTCGCTGATTTCGGTGGAGCAGGCGCGCCACAACCTGGCCCTGGAACTGAGCGCCGACGACGACCTGGAACGTGTCGCCGCCCGCGCGCAGGATGCGTGGGATGCGCGACTGGGTGCCTTCGACATCGGCGATGCCAGCGAGGACCAGAAGACCACGCTGTACTCCAACCTCTACCGGCTCTACCTGTTCCCCAATTCCGGCCACGAGAACGTCGGCACCGCACAGGCGCCGGAGTGGCGCTACGCCAGCCAGGCCAGCGCAGCGGAGGACTCCGACGGAAGCGCGGTGCGCAGCTTCGCACCGATCCGCGACGGCAAGGTCTACGTCAACAACGGCTTCTGGGACACCTTCCGCACCACCTGGCCCGCCTATGCGCTGTTCCGCGCCGAGGATGCCGGCACGCTGGTGCAGGGCTTCCTGGAACAGTACAAGGCCGGCGGCTGGGTCGCGCGCTGGTCATCGCCCGGCTACGCCGATCTGATGGTCGGTACCAGTTCGGACGTTGCCTTCGCCGATGCCTGGCTGAAGGGCGTGCGCGGCTTCGAGGTCGATACCGCGTATGCCGCGGCGCTGCGCAATGCCACCGTGGTGCCGCCGGATCGGCATGTCGGCCGCAAGGGCATGGACCGTTCCCCCTTCACCGGCTTTGCCAGCGCCGACGTGCACGAGGGCATGTCGTGGACGATGGAAGGGGCGCTCAACGATTTCGGCATCGCCAACATGGCGACCCGGCTCGCCGGCGACGCCCGCTCGACGGCGGAGCGCGAGCGTTACGCCACCGAAGCGGACTACTTCGGCCACCGGGCAGCGGCCTACTCCACCATGTTCGATCCGGCCGCCGGTTTCTTCCAGGGTCGCCGCGAAGATGGCAGCTGGCGCGTGGCTGCCAAGGACTACGACGCACGCGTCTGGGGCCATGACTACACCGAATCCAATGGCTGGACGTTCGCCTTCACCGCCGCCCACGATGGCGAAGGGCTGGCGGCGCTGTACGGTGGGCGCGAGGCGCTGGCCGCCAAGCTGGATACGTTCTTCGCCACGCCGGAAACCGCTGATCCCGCCTTTGCCGGTTCCTACGGCGGGCTGATCCATGAAATGACCGAAGCCCGCGATGTGCGCATGGGCATGTACGCCCACAGCAACCAGCCTTCGCACCACATCCCCTGGATGTACCTGTACACCGGCCAGCCGTGGAAGACCCAGAAGCATGTGCGCGAGATCCTGGCGCGCCTGTACGTGGGCAGCGAGATCGGCCAGGGCTACCCGGGGGACGAGGACAACGGCGAGACGTCGGCCTGGTATGTCTTCGCTTCGCTGGGGCTGTATCCGCTACGGATGGGCGCACCGGAGTATGCGATCGGCTCGCCGTTGTTCCGGCACGCCAAGGTCACCCTGCAGGACGGCGCGGTGCTGACCGTCAATGCGGCGGACAACTCCCCGGCCAACGTCTACGTGCAGTCCTTGAAGGTCAACGGCAAGCCGTGGACGAAGACCTGGCTGCCGCATGACATCGTCGCCGCCGGCGCCACGCTGGACTTCCAGATGGGTCCGCAGCCGTCGCGCTGGGGCACCGGCGAAGGCGATGTCCTGCCGTCGCTGACCGCACGCGGCCAGCGCCCTGCCCTGCTGCATGACCTGCTGGCCAAGGGCGCGCAGGCGCGGCTGGAAGACGGTCGCGCACTGGACGCGCTGGTCGATGACAACGCCACGACGGCCGCGCCGCTGGGCGCTAAGGCCACGGTGGTGTTCAGCGGCATCGCCGACGGTGCGCCGTCGATGTACACCCTGACCAGTGGCGAGAACAGCATCCGTGGCGGCGCCTGGACGCTGGAAGCACGTACCGCCGGCGGTCGCTGGACCACGCTGGATACACGCACCGCCGAGGACTTCGCCTGGGCCCGGCAGACCCGTCCGTTCCGCATCGCCAAGCCGGGCCGCTATGCCGAGTACCGCCTGCGCATCGGTGCGCCCGGACGGATGCAATTGGCGGAAGTAGAGCTGCTGGCCGCGGGGACGACACCATGAACCGTGCTTCGCTCCGCCTGCTGCCGGGCGCACTGGCTGCGCTGTGCCTGCTCGCCTCCCCTGCCGCGTGTGCCTTCGAAGCGACGCAGCAGCGGGGCGGCGTGACCCTGCGCTACCAGGACGCCCACGATGCGCTGCCGGAGGCGATGCGCCAGCGGATCATCGACACGTTCTTCAAGGCCTACGTGCCGCAGCGCGCCGACTTCCATCCGATGGCGCCGACGCAGGCCGCCATCGTGATCGATCCGGCATACGACGGCATCGCCTTTGTCGGCGAGAAGGCCATGGCGGCGACGATCACGATCAATCCGGCGTGGCTGTCCAAGCACCCTGGCGATACCGACCTGGTGACCCATGAAGCCATGCACATCGTGCAGGGCTACCCGGAGTACGCCAACGAACGGGTCCCCGGCTGGCTGGTGGAAGGCATCGCCGACTATGCGCGCGACCGCTACGGCGTGGACAACGCCGCCGCCGGTTGGGCGCTGCCGCTGGCGGTGAAGGACGGGCAGAATTTCGACACCGGCTACCGGGTAACCGGTGCATTCCTGAAATGGAGCGAGGCGGCCCATCCGGGCCTGGTGAAGGCGCTCGATGACGCGCTGCGCAGCGGCGCGTATACACCGGCACTATGGAAGGAGCAGACCGGCCAGCCCCTGCCCGCCCTGTGGGCCGCGTACGCTGCTGAAACACATCGGTAGAGCCGACTTCAGTCGGCTCATTGACCGCACTGCCGACTGAAGTCGGCACTACCGGTGTCGAGCAAGCTCGACACTACCCGCCTCCGCATCCTGTCCGAAGCAGAGCCCCCTTGTTGTTCAACGGGGCGCGCCAACGGCGCGGGGATAAGGGGGAATGCGCGGGCAGCGGAGGTTGAAGAGAAGGCCTCAGGCCTTCTTTTCAGCCTCCAGCTGCTTGCGGATCTGCGCATCCACCGCGGCGATCGCGGTCATGTTCAGGATCCGGCGCGAGGTCGCGCTGCTGGTCAGGATGTGCGCCGGCTTGGCCACGCCCATCAGGATCGGGCCGATCGCCACGCCGTCGGTGAACACACGCACCAGGTTGTAGGCGATGTTGGCCGCTTCCAGGTTCGGCAGCACGAACAGGTTGGCGCGGCCGCTAAGGGTCGAGCCCGGCAGCAGCTTCTGCCGCAGTGCTTCATCCCACGCGGTATCACCCTGCATCTCGCCGTCCACGTTCAAGCGCGGATTACGCTTGAGCAGCATCTCTCGCACCTGGCGCATCTTCAGCGCGTCTTTCGAATCGTGGCTGCCGAAGTTGGAGTGCGACAGCAGCGCCACGTTCGGCTCGATGCCGAACAACTTCATGCGGTAAGCCGCCTGCAGCGTGGCTTCGGTCAGCTGTTCGGCAGTGGGATCTTCCTGCACGTGGGTGTCCACGAAGAAGAACACGCCCTGCTGGTTGATCACACCGGTCATCGCCGAAGTCGAGGTGACCTTCGATTCCAGTGGCAGCACGCTGCGCACGTAGCCGAGCTTCTTGTGGAAGCGGCCGACCACGCCAGTCAGCAGCGCATCGGCTTCACCGCGCGCCACCATCACCGCAGCGATCAGGGTCGGGCGCGAACGCATCAGGTTCTTCGCTGCGGCCACGGTGACGCCACGGCGGCCGGTCAGCGCGTGGTAGTACTGCCAGTATTCGTTGAAGCGCGGGTCATCGTTGATGTTGGTGACCTGGATGTTCTCGCCGATCTTCAGGCGCAGGCCCAAGCGTTCGATGCGCGCCTCGATGACGTCCGGGCGGCCGATCAGGATCGGATGCGCCAGGTCCTCGTCGACCACGTTCTGCACCGCCTGCAGCACCACTTCTTCCTCGCCTTCGGCGTACACCACGCGCTGCTTGTCGGTGCGCGCGCGGTCGTACACCGGCTTCATCATCAAGCTGGTGCGGTAGACGAACTCGGACAGCTTCTGGCGGTAGGCGGCCATGTCGGCGATCGGCCGGGTGGCCACGCCGGAATCCATCGCCGCCTGTGCCACGGCGGCGGACAACTCGACCAGCAGGCGGCGGTCGAAGGGGCGCGGAATCAGGTATTCGCGGCCGAAGCTCGGGGTGTCACCGCCGTAGGCCGAGCCCATGTCGGTGGCCGCACGACGCGCCAGCGCGGCGATGGCGCGCACGCAGGCGATCTTCATGTCTTCGTTGATCGCGGTGGCGCCCACGTCCAGCGCACCGCGGAACAGGTAAGGGAAGCACAGGACGTTGTTGACCTGGTTCGGGTAGTCCGAACGACCGGTGCCGATGATCGCGTCGGTACGGACCGCGCGCACGTCTTCGGGCATGATTTCCGGGGTCGGGTTGGCCAGCGCGAAGATCACCGGATCCGGCGCCATGGTCTTGACCATGTCGGCAGTCAGGATGCCCGGCGCCGACAGACCCAGGAAGATGTCCGCGCCGTCGACGATCTCGGACAGGGTGCGCTTGTCGGTATCACGCGCGTAGCGCGCCTTTTCCGGATCCAGGTCGGTGCGGCCGGTGTGGATCACGCCGTCGCGGTCGAAGGCCAGGATGTTTTCCGGCTTCAGGCCCAGCTGCACCAGCATGTTGACGCAGGAGATGCCGGCCGCGCCCATGCCCGTGGTCGCCAGCTTCACTTCTTCGATCTTCTTGCCGGTGATCGCCATGGCGTTCAGCACCGCCGCACCGACGATGATCGCCGTGCCGTGCTGGTCATCATGGAACACCGGGATCTTCATCCGCTCGCGCAGCTTGCGCTCGACGATGAAGCATTCCGGCGCCTTGATGTCTTCCAGGTTGATGCCACCGAAGGTCGGCTCCAGCGAGGCGATGATGTCGACCAGTTTGTCCGGGTCCAGCTCGTCGATTTCGATGTCGAACACATCAATGCCGGCGAACTTCTGGAACAGCACGCCCTTGCCTTCCATCACCGGCTTGCCGGCCAGCGGGCCGATGTTGCCCAGGCCCAGCACGGCGGTGCCATTGGAAATCACCGCCACCAGGTTGCCGCGGGCGGTGAGCTCGCTGGCCTGCTGCGGGTCGGCCATGATCGCTTCACAGGCGTAGGCAACGCCGGGCGAATAGGCCAACGACAGATCACGCTGGGTCAGCATCGGCTTGGTCGCCGTGACCTTGATCTTGCCCGGCGGCGACATGCGGTGGTAATCGAGGGCGGCCTGTTTGAAATCTTCTTTGGACATCGACGTTGGGCACATGAATGGGCAAGAGGGACAGGGGATCATACCCCCGTTGTACGAGCTGGACCTGTCGCGGGGCTGTCGCGCGCGTGCTGCAGCGCACCAACCCTGCCGGTTCCAGCGTGCCGCCAAGCATCGCGCTGCGCCCCTGCGCGGGTGTGACAACGAATGCCTGGCAGCGCGGAAAAAGCTGCGGGGCCACGTCATTGCTGACGGGCCCCGCATCCTGACGTGGAAGGGTCAGATCTTGGCAGAGGCGAGCGGCAGGGCAGCATCGACCGGCGCCGGAAGCTCACTTTCGCGGCCATCCAGCGCCAGCTTCAGGCGGTCGCGGTCCAGTGCGCCTTCCCAGCGCGAGACCACCACGGTGGCCACCGCGTTGCCGATGAAGTTGGTCAGCGAGCGGCACTCGCTCATGAAGCGGTCCACGCCGAGGATCAGCGCCATGCCGGCCACCGGCACTTCCGGCACCACGGCCAGCGTCGCGGCAAGGGTGATGAAGCCGGCACCGGTGACGCCGGCGGCGCCCTTGGAGCTCAGCATCGCCACCAGCAGCAGGGCGATCTGGTGCCCCAGGCTCAGCTCGGTGTTGGTGGCCTGGGCGATGAACAGCGCCGCCAGGGTCATGTAGATGTTGGTGCCGTCCAGGTTGAACGAATAGCCGGTGGGAACCACCAGGCCGACCACCGACTTGCTGCAGCCGGCGCGTTCCATCTTTTCCATCAGCGAGGGCAGCGCGGACTCGGAAGAGGACGTGCCCAGCACCAGCAGCAGTTCGGCCTTCAGGTAGCGCGCCAGCTTGAACACCGAGAAGCCGCAGAGGCGGGCCACCGCGCCCAGGATCACCACCACGAACAGGAAGGCGGTCAGGTAGAACGAGCCGACCAGCCAGGCCAGGTTGATCAGCGAGCCGACGCCATACTTGCCGATGGTGAAGGCGATGGCGCCGAAGGCACCGATCGGGGCGGCGCGCATCAGGATATGCACCAGCTTGAACACCGGGGCGACCAGCGCCTCCAGGAAGTTCAGCACCGGCTTGCCCTTCTCGCCCACCAGCGCCAGCGCGATGCCGAACAGCACCGCCACGAACAGCACCTGCAGGATGTTGCCATCCACGAACGCGCTGACCAGCGTCTTGGGGATGATGTCCATCGCGAAGCCGACCAGGGTGAGCTCATGCGACTTCTGCACGTAGCTGTTGACCGCGGTCTGGTCCAGGTCGGCCGGGTTGATGTTCATGCCTGCGCCCGGCTGCACCACGTGCGCCACGATCATGCCCACCACCAGTGCCAGCGTGGAGAAGAACATGAAGTACGCCATCGCCTTGGCGAAGACCCGGCCCACGGTGCGCAGGTGGGTCATGCCGGCGATGCCGGTGACGATGGTCAGGAAGATGACCGGGGCGATGATCATCTTCACCAGGTTGATGAATGCATCACCCAGCGGCTTCATCTTTTCGCCGACCAGCGGCTCGTAGTGGCCAAGGACGGCACCCAGGATGATGGCGACCACCACCTGGAAATACAGCTGGCGATAGAACGGCAGCGGCTTGGTCGGCACCGGGGAAGCGGCGGGAACGTGCATGGCGGGCTCCGGAAGGGACTGATGACGGCAACGCTACGAAGAACAGGTGACGCAGCATCGGATGGCGCCCTTTGTACGCCGCGCGGACGCATCAGCAGATAACCTATTGGTACTACCCCCCCGGTTCAGGCTGCCCGAAGGGCGTTTCTGCCCCTACACTGCGCCGGTCGCAACGACCCCGCCCCGCCGGGTGATCGTGTAGCTCCACCTTTCCCGAATAGAGATCCGCCGTCCCATGCGAATGACCCCGACCCTGCTTGCCCTGTCCCTGGCCGCCAGCCCGCTGCTGGCCAACGCCGCCGGTTTTGACAACTGGCCGACCAAGGTGTCGTTCGCTGATGGCACCGAGCTGGCCGCCACCGGCAACATCGCCTACGACTGGAACAACTTCTCCGGCGACATCGAAAACGCCGATGCCGTGCGCCGCAAGGAATTCGGCGCCACGCTGAAGAAGAAGGGCGTGTATGACGCCATGGTGTACTACGACTTCCAGTCCGATACCTGGCTGGACGTGTACCTGCGCCTGGAAAGCAAGGCGTTCGTCGGCCAGGACATCGGCAAGTTCCGCTTCGGTTACATGAAGACCCCGGTCGGCCTGGATGCGGTGACCAGCTCGCGCGCCGGCAGCTTCATGGAATTCGCGATGCCGGTGCAGGCCTTCTACGCCGGTCGCCGTACCGGCGTGGACTGGATGCTGGAGCGCCCGGCCTACCTGCTGCAGGCCGGCCTGTACGGTGGCAAGGACCTGCAGGGCGACAACCCCGGCACCATGCAGGCGGTGCGTGCGGTGTGGACGCCGGTCAAGGCCGAAGCCAACGTGCTGCACCTGGGCCTGGCGCTGTCGCAGGAAAACCCGCGTGGCTGGCGTGATGGCCGCGACGTGCACCACGAAGCGACCGCGCGTTTCCGCGCGCGTCCGGAGGCCGGCCTGACCGACCTTCGCCTGGTCGATTCCGGTGCGCTGGTCACCGCCGACAAGGTCAACCGCGCCGGTCTGGAAGGCATCTTCATCCGCGGCCCGTTCTCGGTCCAGGCCGAAGCGTTGCAGGCCACCATCACCCGCGAAGGCAAGCCGGATTACACCGGCAACGGCCAGTACGTGATGGGCAGCTGGGTGCTGACCGGCGAATCGCGCGGCTACAGCAGCGGCAGCGTGTCCAACGTCAAGCCGGCGCGTGACTACGGCGCGGTGGAAGTGCTGGCGCGCTACAGCCGGCTGGACCTGGACGACGCCGACGTGCTCGGTGGCCGTGAACACAACTGGACCCTGGGTGCCAACTGGTACCTGACCAGCCACTTCAAGTTCCAGGCCAACTACATCAAGGCCGATGCCAGCCGTCGCGGCGTGCATACCAAGCCGGAAATCTTCGAAGTCCGCGCCCAGATGCATTTCTGAGCCGGGCCGGGTGACTGAGCGGGTCATCGACCCGCTCTGCCCTTAGACTCTGTCCGCATGTACCGGCTCGGCCGCTACCGCAAGCTGGCCATGACCCTGCTGGTGATGATCGGCGGGACCGCACTGTGCGCGGTATCGGCCGGGCATTTCGCCGGGCAGCGTGCGTTGGCCGGTGAAAGCGCGCAGGTGCGGCGCCAGCTGCAGCTCTACGGACAGGGGCTGCAGCAGCGGATCGACCGCTTCGGCACCCTGCCGCAGGTGATGGCACTGGATCCGGACCTGCTTGCCGCGCTGCGCAGCGCGCCCGATCCCGCCGACCGCCAGCGATTGAACCTGAAGCTGTCCCAGGCCAACCAGGTGACCCGTGCGTCCACCCTGACCCTGGTCGGGCGCGATGGCGTGGCGGTGGCGGCCAGCAACTGGGACCAGCCCTCAACCAACGTCGGCGAAGACTACAGCTACCGGCCGTATTACCTGCAGGCGATGGCGGCCGGCCACGGCCGTTTCTACGGCATCGGCATGACCACCGGCGTGCCCGGTTATTTCCTGTCCCACGCCATCGACGCTGCCGACGGCACCCGTCTGGGCGTGGTGGTGATCAAGATCGAACTGTCCGCGCTGGAACAGGAATGGGTGGCCAGCCCGGACATCGTGCTGGCCAGCGACGACCACGACGTGGTGTTCCTGTCCAACCAGGATCCCTGGCGTTACCGCCTGCTGCGGACGCTGGGCAGGGAAGAGCGCAGCGAGATGCTGGCCAGCCGCCAGTACGCAGACCGCTCGCTGCAGCCGCTGCGCGCGCGCACCGAGCGGGTGCTGGATGACGGTGGCCGGATCGTGCGCATGGCCGATCCGGCAATGCCCCGCCCGCTGCTGTGGCAGACCATCGACCTGCCCGAAGAAAACTGGCACCTGCACCTGCTGCACGATGCCAGCGCGGCCGGCGCGGTGGCCCGCAGTGCGGCCATTGGCGGCGGTGCGGCATGGTTGGCGCTGGGTTTCCTGGTGCTGTTCGTGCAGCAGCGGCGACGCCTTTCGGCGCATCGCCAGCGCAGCCGGCGCGAACTGGAAATCCTGCTCAAGCAGCATGCCCAGGAACTGCGCAGCGCGCAGGATGGCCTGCTGCAGGCCGCCCAGGATGCCGACCGCGGGCTGAGCCGCAGCCTGGAACACCTGCCGCAGGGCGTGGTGATCATCGACAGCCAGCAGCAACTGGTCGCCTGGAATTCGCGCTACCTGGAGCTGTTCCGCTTCCCGCCCGGACTGGTGCAGGTGGGGCGGCCGATCGAGGAGATTTTCCGCTTCAACGCGCGTCGCGGCCTGCTCGGGCCAGGGCCCATCGACGAAGCCATCGAACGCCGCCTCAACCACCTGCGCAGCGGCCGCCCGCACATGCGCGAAAGCGAGAAAGACGACGGCACCGTGCTGGAAATCCGCGGCAACCCGCTGCCCGACGGCGGCTTCGTCACCAGCTATGCCGATATCACCAGCTACAAGAACGCCGCGCGCGAGCTTCGCTCGCTGGCCGATGCGCTGGAACACCGCGTGGCCGAGCGCACCCACGACCTGGACGAGGCGCGGCGCGAGGCCGAGCAGGCCAACCGCTACAAGACCCGCTTCGTCGCCTCGGCCGTGCATGACCTGCTGCAGCCGTTGAACGCCGCGCGCATGTTCGTGTCGGTACTGCGCGGCAAGCTGGCCGATGGCGAACAGCAGCAGACCGCCGACCACATCGAAGCGGCGCTGTCGGCGCAGGATGCGATCCTGGTCAGCCTGCTGGACATCTCCCGGCTGGAATCGGGCAGCCTGCAGACGCGGGTGCGGGCTTTCGCGCTGAACCCGCTGCTGGAGACGCTGGCCCGCGAGTTCGGCATCGCCGCCGAAGGCCGTGGACTGCAGTTGCACTGGGTCGCCACCGGCGCCGTAGTGGTCAGCGACGAGGCCCTGCTGCGGCGCATCCTGCAGAATTTCCTGTCCAATGCGCTGCGCTATACCCAACGTGGCCGCGTGCTGCTGGGCTGCCGCCGCGAAGGCAGCCGCCTGTGGATCCAGGTCCACGACCAGGGCCCGGGCATCCCGGAAAGCCTGCACAAGGAAATCTTCGAAGAATTCCGCCGCCTGCATGATGGCCAGGAACGCGGCACCGGACTGGGGCTGGCGATCGTCGAACGGATCGGGCGACTGCTGGGGCATCCGATCCGGTTGCGCTCGGTGCTGGGCAGCGGCACGATGTTCGAAGTGGCCGTGCCACTGGGCCGGGCGGATGAGGTGGTGGCCTCGGTGATGGTGCACGCGCCGGTGGTGGTGGAGACCACGGCAGACAGTCCACTGCGTGGACGCCGGGTATGGGCCATCGATGACGATGCGCATGTCAGCGCTGCCACGCGTGCCCTGCTGGAAAAATGGGGCTGCGATGTCGAGCAGTCCGAAGGCCCCCAGGCCGCGCTGGATGCTGCCCACGCCGGGCACGCACCGGAGCTGTTGCTGCTGGACGTACGCATGGGCGAGTTCCATGGGCCGACGCTGTATGAGGCGCTGTGCGAACGCTGGCAGGCGCGGCCGCCGGTAGTGCTGGTCACCGCCGAAGGCGATGACGCGCTCAGGGCGCTGGCCGCCGACAACGGCTGGGGCTTCCTGGCCAAACCGGTGCGCCCACCCGCGCTGCGTGCGCTGATGACCCAGTTGCTGCTGCGCCACCGCGGGTAGCGCCGGTCAAAGGGGTAGCGCCGACCCATGGTCGGCGAGCGCAGCGGCGCAGCGCGCGGCCACGCTTCCGCCGAGCATGGCTCGGCGCTACCAGGGCATCAGGCACCGGGTGCCTGCCTTACACCAGTCCGGCGTCCCCTTCCGGCTCAAGCGCCTTCACCAGCACCGCGGCCTGCGTGCGGCTGTGGCATTCCAGCTTTTTCAGGATCGCGGTGACATGCACCTTCACCGTGTTCTCGGCAAGCCCCAGCGTGTAGGCGATCTGTTTGTTCAGCAGCCCATCGGCCAGGCACAGCAGCACGCGGAACTGCTGCGGCGTGAGCTGCGCAAGGCGGCTGGCCAGCAGTGCATCGGCATCGGATCGCTCGGCCGCCATCGCAGGGAACCACAGCCCCCCATCGAGCACGGCCGCCACCGCCTCGCCGATGGTCTCCGGCGGCACCGATTTGGGGATGAAACCGGCGGCGCCGAATTGCTGCGCGCGGCGGATGACGCGCGGGTGGTCATTGGAAGAAAGGATCACCACCGGGATGTCCGGATGCGCGCCACGCACGTGCAGCAGCGCTGAAAACCCGTGCGCGCCGGGCATGGTCAGGTCCAGCAGCACCAGGTCCACGTCGGGGTGCTGGTCCAGCGCCTGTTCCAGCGCTTCGGCACTGGCGACTTCGCGCACGTTGACCTGCGGCAGGCCCTGCCGCAGCGAATGGACCACGGCAGCGCGCAGCAGGGGATGGTCGTCGGCAACCAGCAGGTTCAGTTCGCTCATGCGCGCATTGTAGAGCCGACTTCAGTCGGCTGGGGCTGCCGGGCCACGCCGCCCTTGCATCGATACCGGCTGGCGCGCCGGACGCATGCTGCTGTTCCATGCGTCCAGGAATTGCCGCCGCTTCAATGCATCGAGGTAGACCAGCAATCCAGGCCCGAGCTGGATCGGCCGCAGGTTGCGCTCCGGGCTGCCGTTGCGGCCCGCGCCCCCCCGCACGATGGGCATCAGCCGGGCTTCGCGGGACAGCACCTGCTGGCCGCGCGGGGACAGCAGATAGTCCAGGAAGCGCCGTGCCTCGGCACTGTTGCGCGCGTTGCGCGGAATCAGCGCGGTACGCAGCATCACCAGGGTGTAATCCTGCGGTTCGACGATGCCCAGCGGCTCGCCGTCATCGATGCGCGCCTGCGCGTAGGAGCCGAGCACGTTGTAGACCAGCGACAGCTCGCCGCTGCTGACCTTGTCCAGCAGCACGCCGGTACGCTCTTCCAGCAGCACCTGGTTGTCGCCGAGCGCGCCCAGCAGCGCGCCGGCCATGCTGCCGCGCTGCGCATCCTGCGTGGCCAGCAGGTAGCCCACGCTGCTGCGGTTGATGTCATAGGTTCCAACACGCCCACGCAGCGGCGCATCCGGCGCGCGCAACAGGTCCAGCAGTTGTCGCCGCGTCCGCGGCACGCGCGCGGCAGGCAGCGTGCGGGTGTTGTAGACCATCGCCACCGGCTCGTAGCTGATGCCGAAGGCCTCGCTGCGCCACTGCGCCCACGCCGGCAGCGCCTCTGTCTGTGGCGAGCGGTGCGCCGATGCATGCCCGTCGTTGACCAGCCTGGCCTGCAGGTCCATGCCACTGGAGATCAGCAGGTCGGCCGAGGCGGCCCCCTTCCGTTGGCGAAGGAAGCGCGCATGCAGGTCCTGGGTGATGATGTCTTCGTACACCACTTCCGTTCCCGGATGCAGGCGCTGGTAGTCGGCGATCACCACGGCGAATACTTCGATGTCGGTCGAGCCATGGATGCGCAGGTGCGCGTTGGCCGGGCCGGTGGCGGCGAAACGCTGCACGTCGCCGGGTGCGGCAGCGGCGTCCTGCATGGACAGCAGCAGGGCGAAAAGGGCAAACAGTCGGATCATGCAGGACTCCGGGGCAGCACGATGGTGGCCACCAGGCCCCCTTCGCGACGGTTGGAAAGATCAATCCGCCCACCGTGCGCATCCACCACGCGCTTGACGATGGCAAGCCCCAGTCCGGCCCCACCGGCAGCGGCACCTTCGCCACGCGCGAAGCGGTCGAATACCCGTTCGGCATCGCCCGGGGCGATGCCCGGACCGTGGTCGGCGATGGTCAGCACGGCCTTGTCGCCATCAACGGTCAACGCTACCTGCAACGGGGCCGCCGCGCTGTACTTGATGGCGTTGTCGATCAGGTTCTTGATCGCTTCGCGCAGCAGCAGCGCGTCGCCCTGCACCCACACCGGCCCGGTGCTCATTGCAAGGTGCACGCGTGGGATCGGCTCGACCTGCGGCACGGCCTCGTGCAGCGCCTGGTGGATCGCTTCGGCAAGGTCGACCGGCGCATAGCGCTGCAGGTTGGCGCGATGGATCACGCTGGCGTCGCTGAGCAGCTGGTTGAGCAGCCGGCTCATGTGGCTGGCGTTGCGTTCGATCGCCAGCAGGCTGCGCCGCATGTCTTCGGGCTCTTCGTCATCCAGCGCCAGCTGCGCCTGCGCGCGCAGCGCCGCCAGCGGCGTGCGCATCTGGTGCGCGGCCTCGGCCATGAACGAACGCAGGGTTTCGTTGCTGGTCGACAACCGGCCCATGAAGCGGTTGAGCGCGGCGACCATCTGGTCCATCTCGCGAGGCACGTGCGCGTCCAGCGGACGCAGGTCCGATGGTTCTCGCCGCGAAAGCTCACGTTCCACCCGCACCAGTGGACGGAAGGCACGGTGCACACCGACACCGACCAGCGCCAGCGACAACAAAGACAGCACGGTGATGGCCAGCAGCGCGCGGTTCACCATCTCCTGCGCAAGCGCTTCGCGCGCACGCCGGGTCTGCCCGACCTGCACCTGTACCTCGCCCTGCGCCGAGGGCGATGAAAGGTTGCGCGCCACGACCACGAAACGTACGGTTTCCCCGCTGTAGGATGCATCGAACAAAGCCGGGGCGTCGCCGGATGGCTTCGCACTGTGCGGCGCGGACGGCAGGTCCCCATAACCGGTGATCAGCATGCCGCGGCTGTCGGCCACGCGGTAGAACACCCGGTCCTCCGGTGCCATCGCCAGCAGGTCCAGCGCGGCATAGGGCAGGTCGACCTGCCACTGTCCGTCGACCAGCGCCACCGAATCGGCGATGGACAGCGCCGAAGACACCAGGAGATGGTCGTAGGAACGGTTCGCCGCGCGTTGGCCGTAATCCCGCGCGGCGAACAACAAAGCCACGGCGAACACCGCCAGCAGCGCGCCCAGGTACAGGGTCAGGGTCCGCCGCAGCGACGCCGGCCGCTGCCGCTCACGCGGGCGCATCGCTACCCCCGTCGGTCGCGTCCACCGCTTCCAGCATGTACCCCACGCCGCGCACGGTGACGATGCGCAGCGGCGCGGAAGCCAGCTTGCGGCGCAGCCGACCGACATACAGTTCGATGGCATTCGGCCCGGCTTCGTCGTCGAAACCAAACAGCCCGTTGCCTATTTCGTCCTTGCCGACCACCTGTCCCAGCCGGCCGACCAATATCTCCAGCAGGCGGAATTCGCGGTTGGGCAGTTCGATCAGTTCGCCGTCCACGCTGACGCGGTGTGCGGCGTTGTCGAACTGGAACCCGCCGATCTGCACCAGTTCGCTGGCCTGGCCGCGCGCGCGTCGCAGCAGCACGCGGCAGCGCGCTTCGAATTCGCGGAAATCAAACGGCTTGCCGAGGTAGTCATCGGCGCCCACGTCCAGCGCCTGCACGCGGTCTTCGATGCCGTCTCGAGCGGTGAGCATCAGTACCGGAGTGCTGTCACCGCGCTCGCGCATGCCAGCCAGCACGCGCAGGCCGTCCAGCTTGGGCAGGCCGATGTCCAGCACCACCAGGTCGAACCTCTGGTAGCGCAGGACGCTGGCGGCGGCCAGCCCATCGGACTGCCAGTCCACGGCGTGGCCGTTGCGGCGCATGCGGCGGATGATGGCATCGGCGAGGTCCGGGTTGTCTTCGACCAGCAGCAGGCGCATGCGGTTGTCGGGTACGGGGGAATGGAGATGCTAACGCACGGGGGGTGGGTGAGACGGGTGATGCCCCTCGCGGCGTGCAGGCTTGCCGGATTACGGGGTTGGCGACGGGTGGGTGCGGTTGGCAGGCCACGCCGTGAACCCGTCCTTGGGGGCTCGCTGTTGCCATCCATGGCAACAGACGGTCCTGCCAACCCCACCCACCCGTCGCCCTGACAGGTTCCGGTGACCGCCAGCCGCGTTGAAAAAAAGAGCGGTAGCGCCGAAGGCAGCGGAAGGAGCCGCTGCCAACCTCGCGTGCGACGGCCCGCAGGGTGCCCGGCATAGCCATGCTCGGCGGGCGGAATCGCGGGGGTTTCGCTGCGCTGCACAAACCGCTGACAGGTGAATGACAGCTTGCTGGGTCGAGACTGCGGCCTCGCATCCGTTCCGGGTGCCCACGTTGGCCGCGCGCCGGGCGCGCACCTGGGAGGGTTTGTGGAAGTATTTTCTGTTCGTTGGTCGAACATGGGGTCGTGCGCGGTGGCGGCCTGTGCCGTGTTTGCTGCTGCGCCGGTCTTTGCCGCCGACGATGACCGGCCGGTCACCGCCGAGATCGGTGGGCGCCTGCACCTGGATTTCGCCAGCTTCGACAACGATGGACGTGGCACGCCGAACAAGGATGACACCGAGGTGCGGCGTGCGTGGCTTGACGTATCCGGCAAGCTTTTCGTGGTCGACTACAAGATGGAAGCCGACTTCTCCGGCGACCGCGTTGAAGCCAAGGATGTGTACCTGAGCCGCAGCTTCGGCGACGCCGGCCGGCTCACCGTCGGTCAGTTCAAGCAGTACTTCTCGCTCGATGACCGCACCGGTTCCAACTACGGCAGCTTCCTGGAACGCGGCAACGCGGGCACCTCGCTGGCGCCGCTGTACCGGCTGGGCGCTTCCTGGCAGGCCAATCCGGGCGACTTCACCTGGGCGGCCAGCCTGTACAGCCTGGAAAGCATCGATGCCTGGCAGGTCAAGGGCCGCGCCGCCGGTGGCCGTGCCACGTGGGCGCCGAGTCCCGCTGCCGGCGACGTGCTGCACCTTGGCGTCTCGGCGGCACGCGAGCTGTATGACAACCCCGGCGCCAGCGGTGCCCCCGGGCTGCGCATCCGTCCGCGCCCCGCCGGCCACCTGTCCGATGAGAGCCGCCTGACCCTGGTCGATTTCTCCGCAGGCCGCGATACCGACGTGGACAAGTGGTCGCTGGAGTACGCGCAGGTGCGTGGGCCGTGGTCCTGGCAGGGCGAGTTCAGCGGCGCCACGTTCGACGATGGCCTGCAGCGCGGCAAGGTGCTGGCCGGCTACGGCATGCTGAGCTGGTTCGTGACCGGTGAATCGCGCGGCTACGATCGCAGGACCGGTCGCTTCGCCCGCATCAAGGACATCCGCCACACGGCCGGCGCCTTCGAACTGGCGCTGCGCTACGACCAGATGCGCGGTGACCAGCACCTGGTCGGCCTGCCGGACCTGCGCGACGGCAGCACCGAGGCCTGGACACTTGCTGGCAACTGGTACCTGCGCGACAACCTGCGCTTCATGCTCAACCTGATCGAAAGCCGCAACCGCGACCGCCTGGCCGACGTCACCGTCGACCGCACGCGCGCGGTCACCGGCCGCCTCCAGTTCGATTTCTGACGCTCCCCCGCTCTCCCCTCCCCCTTCCGCACTAACCCGCAAGGAGTCCGCAGATGATGCTCAGCATCCTCGGCTTTGGCATGGTCATTACGTTCATGTACTTGATCATGAGCAAGCGACTGTCGCCGCTGGTCGCCCTGATCACCATCCCGATCATCTTCGCGCTGCTGGGCGGCTTCGGCGCCGGCATCGATGAAATGATGCTCGACGGCATCAAGAAGATCGCGCCCACCGGCGTCATGCTGATGTTCGCCATCCTGTACTTCGGGGTGATGATCGATGCCGGCCTGTTCGATCCGCTGGTGCGGATCATCCTCAACGTGGTCAAGGGCGATCCGCTGAAGATCGTCATGGGTACCGCCGTGCTGGCGATGCTGATCTCGCTGGATGGCGATGGCTCGACGACGTACATGATCACGGTCTCAGCGATGCTGCCGCTCTACCGGCGGCTGGGCATGAATGCCTTGAACATGACCTGCGTGACCATCCTGGCCGGCGGGGTGATGAACCTCACTCCGTGGGGCGGGCCGACCGCGCGTGCAGCCACCGCGCTGCACGTGGACCCGGCCGACGTGTTCGTGCCCCTTATTCCTTCGATGGTGATCGCGTGTGCCGGCATCCTGCTGCTGGCGTGGTACCTGGGCATGAAGGAGCGCCGTCGCCTGGGCGTGGTCACCCTGCCGCAGGGCGGCTCGTGGATGGACTCCAGCGTGTCCGACGATGGCGATGCGCTGCCGACCGTCGAAGATGCCGAAGACATCAAGCGCCCGAAGCTGCTGTGGGTCAACTTCGGCCTGACCGCTGCGCTGATGGCCGCGTTGATCATGGGCCTGCTGCCGATGCCGATCCTGTTCATGGTGGGCTTCGCCATTGCGCTGGTGATCAACTACCCGAACCTTGCCGAGCAGCGCCGTCGCGTGGTCAACCATGCCGGCAATGTGCTGTCGGTGGTCTCGCTGATCTTCGCCGCCGGCATCTTCACCGGCATCCTCAACAACACCGGCATGGTCGAAGCGATGTCGCACAGCTTCCTGGCAATCATCCCGGAAAGCTGGGGCCCGTACCTGGCGGTGATCACCGCGCTGGCCTCGATGCCGTTCACCTTCTTCATGTCCAACGATGCCTTCTACTTCGGCGTGCTGCCGATCCTGTCCGAGGCCGCCGGCAACTACGGCATCACGCCGGTGGAAATGGCCCGCGCTTCGCTGGCAGGCCAGCCGGTGCACCTGCTCAGCCCGCTGGTGCCCTCGACCTACCTGCTGGTCGGGCTGGCCAAGGTGGAGTTCGCCGACCACCAGAAGTTCACCCTGAAATGGGCGGTGATGATCTCCCTGCTGCTGATGGCCGGCAGCCTGCTGTTCGCGCTGTACCCGCTGGCCGCCTGATGCGGCCCTGCTACATCACCAGGAGAACCCGATGACCCTTCGCATCGCATACGTAACCAGTGGCATGGGCAGTGTCGGCACTGCGATATGCCAGACCCTGGCACGATCGGGCCACACGGTGGTGGCCGGCTGTGCGCCGAACTCACCGCGCAAGGCCGGCTGGCTGCGCGAGCAGCGTGACCTCGGCTTCGACTTCATCGCCTCCGAAGGCAACGCAACCGATTGGAGCTCCACCGCGTCTGCCTTCACCAAGGTGCGCGCCGAAGTCGGCGAGGTCGATGTACTGGTCAACAATTCCGGCGGCAGCCGCGATGTGCTGTTCCGCCAGATGAGCGCCGATGACTGGAATGCGGTGATGGCCTCCAACCTCAACTCGCTGTTCAACATCACCAAGCAAGTGGTCGACGGCATGGCCACGCGCGGCTGGGGACGCATCATCAACATCGGTTCGGTCAGCGCGCACAAGGGCCAGATCGGCCAGGTCAACTTCGCCACGGCGAAGGCGGCGATGTACGGTTTCAGCCGCGCGCTGGCCGCGGAGGTCGCCGCCCGTGGGGTCACGGTCAACACCATCTCACCGGGCTACATCGCCAGCCAGGCGATCAGCAGCTTCCCGCCGGACGTGCTGGACCGGCTGGCCGCCTCGGTGCCGATCCGTCGTCTCGGCAAGCCGGAAGAAGTGGCCGCGCTGTGCGGCTGGCTGGCATCAGATGAAGCGGCGTACGTGACCGGTGCGGACCACGCGGTCAACGGCGGTCTGTACATGGGGTGATGCAGCCGGGCGGATCCGATGGGTGGCGCTGCGCTCGCCGTCCCTCGGTAGTGAGGGCCGCTGGCTGTCTGCTCCTGCTGTTGGTGGGTGACGACCGTTGCAGGCTGTGTAAGACTCCCGGCTCGGTCGAGCTACGCGAGACCTGGCGCGTGTGCAGTCCAGCAAACGATGCAGATCTCACGTAACGGGGCAAACAATGGCGATAATTTCGCCACTCGCCGTGAAGGCGGGACTTACTGCACGACCTGCGTTGGTCGTCACGCCCTTGCCGCTGTGCTCGCCGAACGTAACCCGACGCCACTGGCGCCTTGTCGCATTCGACCCGCACATGCTGCGTCCGCTGGGCTCATGTCACAGCGGAACGCTTTTTTCGTTTTTGATGACAGGCGACAACACTGTGATGCCGAACAGCGCAGCACAGTGCATCGAATCACATACCCCTGCGGTAGATAACCCCAACCAAGCGGCTGCACTGTTTGGATGGAAAATTTCAATAATTCAGATACGCACGACGCCCAGCGCCGGCCTACATTCCCTGTGCGGCATCGCATCGAGTGCCATACAGGAGAATCAAGATGAGATCAGCACCCACGAAGCAGCATCTGCTGAAGGCGCTTGGTTCGATGCTTCTGCTGACCGTCACGACGATATCGGTGGCACAGCCACCATCCGTCAATGCCCCGCCCAGCGCAGCAGCAACGGCCGTGCGCGCGGACGCCGCAGGTATCGCCTACATGGGCGCCATGGTGCGCCCTTGGCACGGCAGCGATATCGCCACGTTCAATGACACGGTCTTCGCCACCTCGCGTGACCACTTCCTGCCATGGCAGCATGAAGATGGCACCACTTACATGCGCAAGATCCCCTGGCGCTACTTCGTCAACGGCTGCTACGTACGTGCCGAACTGTTCAACCGGCATCTCCAGGAGAAGCTGCTTGAGGAACCGCTGCAGAAACTCTTCATTTTGCAGGACCACCCTGAGGATTCCACCGAAGAGTTCATAGAATTCCATGTGACACCGATTGCACGAGTGGGTAAAGATGTCCTGGTGCTGGATCCTTCGCTGTCACCCGCCACCCCGCTGCCGCTGGACGCGTATCTGGATACCCTGGCCACTGCCGCGCCGAACCAGCCAGGGAGCAGGGCGCGCATGCGGATCGCTGTGTGCAGCGCCGATACGTTCTACGACTCCCACCCCTGCGCGGGCGCCACGCCCTATCCCGACAAGCATCTGGCGCTGCTGGCCCGTGGATTCCTTAATGCAGAATGGAATTCGGAGATCGAGCAAGGACGTGATCCGCTGGAAACTCTGGTCAACGACCGATGACGTCACGCCCGTCATCCGATCACGCCGGGCAAGGCCCCGCGGCACGTCAACCCGCTATCGCGCGCCACGCCAGTCGGCCATGGCCGGCCACCGGTCACCGGTCACCGGGTGTACCGACGAGCACCGTGAGCGTTCCCGCCGCATGGCCTGCTGCCATGTCCAATGCGATGGTCCCCCACCCTCGCCGCTCGTTCCAGCCCCGACTGCCAGCGATCCAGATGTTGGCGGCTACCTGCCGGCGACGGCTCGGGATCGGCCTCGTCGCGGCCGATGCTGTGGTCATCGTCAAACAGCTCGCCCACATCGGAACGATGGTTTGGAACCTCAAGCGGACGATTCGCTACTGGGGGGCCAAGGGACTGATGGCGACGCCGGCCTGACGGTGCAGAAAGCGAAAGCGTCGCTGCGAGGGCGCCGTTTGTCCGAACGGGCCGGAGAGGGTTGTTGCGCAGCCTGCGTTGATCGTCACGCCTCTGCCGGTGCGCTCGCCGAACATTAAGCGAACGCCGTCGCAGTTGCACGCATTCTACGCTTCACCGTCAAAAAGCCGTCATTTCCGCTTCGCATAGTGGTTGGTGACCTGCAGCCCGCAGGCCTTTCCCCTCATGCAACGGAACGACATGCAGACCCGACACCTGACGATTGCCGTGGCGATCGCGCTTTGCGCCGCCAACGCCCACGCCGCCGGCGAATCCAACGCCGATACCGCCGTCACCGCGCAGACGCTGGATGCCGTGTCGGTGATCGGCCAGGGTGAAACCCGCCAGGTGCAGCGCATCACCGCCGTGGACAAGCAGGTCCTGCCGCCCGGCACCAGCGGGCAGAAGATCCTCGATCGCCTGCCCGGCGTTTCCGTGCAATCCAACGATGCCTTTGGTGCCAACGAAGAGTCGCAGACCATCAGCCTGCGCGGCTTCGACAAGAGTCGCCTCGGCTATACGCTGGACGGCATCCCGCTGGGTGACAACAGCTACGGCAATTACAACGGACTCAGCATTGCCCGCGCCTTGATCGCCGAGAACCTGGCCGGTGCCGAGCTGTCGCAGGGCATCGGGTCGCTGGGCGTGGCGTCCACCAGCAACCTCGGTGGTGCGATCCAGTACTTCTCGATGGACCCGTCCACTGAATTAGGCGGGCGTGCCAGCATTACCGCAGGCGATGACGGTCAGCGCCGTGGCTACCTGCGTGTGGACACCGGGGACATCAAAGGGTTCTCCGCCTATGTGTCCGGCGTACACCAGGACGCGGACATGTGGGCGGCGCCCTATCAGAACCAGACGACGCGACAGTTCAACGCCAAGGCCGTCTGGCATGTGGGGGACAACCGTTTCGGTGCGTTCGCCGCGACCTCGCGCGCCAGCCAGGCGAACTATGCCTACCTGTCCAAGAGCATGCTCGAACGCGGCCTGGGCTACGACTGGAACATCTATGCACCCGACTGGGAGCGTGCCGTCGCTGCGGCCTACTGCGCGCCGGCTACGCGTGATCCGGCACGCTGTGCGTTCAGCGGCGGCGTCAACAGCATCGACGATGCGTACTACCAGAGCCGCGCGTTGCGCGACGACAACCTGTACTCGCTGGATGCCGACGTCAAGCTCGGCGACAGCGCCGGCCTGAAGCTGCTGGCTTACCACCACGACAACCGCGGGCAAGGCCATTGGTGGGCCCCAGGCCAGCCGTCCCATCCGGGCACCGATCGCGAGCTTCCCATCTCGATCCGCAGCACCAACTACACCATCAACCGCCAGGGCCTGACCGCGGCATTGACCTGGAACCTCGGCGTCCACGAGCTGGAGGCCGGACTGTGGTACGAGAAGAACGACCATAACGTCGAACGCAATTTCTACTACATCGACGGCCCGTTCCTGGATGACACCTACCTCAACCACCCGGACCGCCGCCTGTTCGACCAGGACTTCGATATCCGTACGCGTCAGTTCTATGTGCAGGACCGCATGCGTTTCCTGGACAACCGGATGACAGTGGACGTGGGCATCAAGAGCCCCAACACGCGCATGACTGCCCGCGCAAAACCGGGCACCGAATCCAGCTATGCCTCCGGCACCTTGACGGCCAAGGAATCGGTGCTGCCGCAGGCCGGCGTCAGCTTCAAGCTGAGCCCGCAACAGGAAGTGTTCGCCTCGTATGCGGAGAACATCGCTGCCTTCGTTGGTGGCGGCAGCGGTGGCCCGCTGCAGGTATCGCCGGAGTCCTTCGCTGCCAGCGTCGACGACCTGGAACCGGAGAAGTCGCGCACCTTCGAAGCAGGCTTCCGTCGCTTCGGCGAAAAGTACCAGGCTTCGCTGGCGGCCTACCACGTGATGTTCGACAACCGCCTGCTGTCGCTCAATCCCTGCACCAGCATCGAAGTCGGCACGCGGCCGGAATGCATCACCCGCTTCATCAACGTCGGTTCGGTGAAGAGCCAGGGCGCCGAACTGACCTTCATCCTCAAGCCGGTCGACGGCCTGCAGTGGTACAACGCGCTGTCGTGGAACAAGACCACCTACGAGGACGACTACACCTCCGGTGGTGCGATCGTACCGGTGGCGGGAAAGATCACCGTCGATACGCCGCAGCGGATGGCCTCCAGCGAACTGAGCTGGAACCGCGACGGCTTCTTCGCCAGCGTGCGCGCCAAGTACACCGGTAAGCGCTATTACACCTATACCAATGACCAGTCGGTACCGGGCGTGACCACTTTCGATGCAGGCCTCGGCTATTCGTTCGGCCCGGGTATGGGCCTGCGCGACATCCAGGTATCGCTCAACGCCACCAACCTGACCAACAAGCGCTACGCAGGGCAGTTGAGTTCGTTCGCGCCGACCGATCCGACCGGCACCCGCTACGCGATCCATGCGAGCGCGCCGCGGCAGGTATTCATGACGGTGGGGGTGGATTTCTAGGCTTCGGCGTGGCGCGTTGGGTCATGGGTTGAGGCGGGGGAGGGTAATGCGCGGGACACGCCGTGAATCCGTCCTTGGAGGCTGCGTCGCCGCTTGCTCGTGTGCGCTGTCCTGCGCACACGGCAAGACCGGGGTTGGGCTCCTGCCCAACCCGTCGGGCGCATGCGCCCGACCCATGCGGCTCAGCGTCCCGCGCATCACCCTCCCCCGCCTCCGGACAGTACGCTGCCGCCGCCGGGTTGGGGGAGGAGAAGAGCAGAAGCAGGAGCAGAAGCAGAAGCAGAAGCAGAAGCAGAAGCAGAAGCCGCCGAGCATGGCTCGGCGCTACCGCTTTTTCTTTTTTTTTACGTGGCGGGCGGCCACCGGAATCTGTCAGGGCGGCGGGGGGGGGGGGGGGGGGGGGGGGGGGGGGGGGGGGGGGGGGGGGGGGGGGGG
>NZ_JACSQS010000004.1:0-24365 GCF_014836545.1 Stenotrophomonas lacuserhaii | reverse complement strand
GTTGAGCGCCATGGATGGCGCGAAACGAGGCCCGCAGGATGCGGCTTCTGCCGTCCCCCGACCAGCCCCACCGCCCGGCGCCAAACCAGCAAACCGCTTGTAGCAGCCACCCGCCACGAGGGGGTCCCACCCGTTCGACCGAGTCACTCCGGAGACAACTGATCCATCCGTATCCGATTGGCGAACAACGAAAACGCCAGCATCCCCGCCAGCCCATTGGCCCGGCTCACCCAATGCGGCAGCCAACGCGGAGGCTGCAGGATCCCCGCCTCGAACAACGGCGCGAAGGTGATCGCATCAGTCAGCGTCATCTTGCCGGCGAACAACCAACGGCACACCTGCAGGCGGTCTTCGGCCAACATGTGGCGGAAAAACGTATGCACCGATACCAGTCCACGCAGGTAAACCGTGTCCTTGGTGAAGGCCATGCCGCCGCTGGGCGGAACGCCGCGGAACACGCGCTGGGCCGAAGCGAAGCTCTCCTCCAGGTTCTGCCCGGCGTCGCAGAAATAGCGGAACACCTCGATGAAGTCCGCACCCTCCCGGGCCATCGCAATGGCTTCGGTGCGCAGGCTGATGCGCTTCAGCCGCTCGATGTCGATGCTGCCGGTGATCTGCTCGGCGAAGGTGGCCAAGCCTTCCTGGGTGGCGGTGACGCGCGGGGATGACAATGCCAGGCTCGGCAGGACATGCTGCTCCCGGCCGTTCAACGCCGTAAGCGAGTGCACCAGCGCTTCGTGGTGGAACAGCTGTGCACGGTCGTATGCACTGAACCGGGCGCTGGTGCGCAGGCGGATGCGGGTCGGCCCGGCGGCCGCCTTGGAGACCAGTTCCGGATCCAGCTGCACCTGGATGATGCGCGATTCGAAGAACGCATCCAGGTCACTCTGCAGCTGCAGCTGCAGCGCGGTAGCCGAGACCGGGACCTGCTCTTCGGGTGCAAGCAGCTCGTGGTCCAGTTCGGCGGCGATCTGGATGAAATGACGCGCGGCATCGCGCGTGCTGGGCCCGTTGCCGGGCAGCGGCTGCTCGGGCGAACCGAACAACTGCACTGAACACGCATCCACTGCGGCGGTGCCCAACCCTTCCAGCAACTGCGCGGCCAGGTCCCAGCTCTGCGCGGACTGTTGCACGTAACGGCCCAGCGGATGGTCGGCATCGCAGTCGGCGGTCAGCGCCGCCAACGCGCGCCGCGCATCGCTGAAATCCAGCTTGGGGTAATCCACCTGGGGCAGCCGCGGCTGGCCACTGGCCACGCTGGCCAGGAACGGGGACTGCAGGGCCGCCGGCCAACTGGTCAGCCCCAGCAGCCGGATGCCGCCGACGGCCTCGACCAGCCGCGCATCCAGCGCGGCATGGTGGGCCACTTCATGGTCTAGCGTCGCGCCTGGATCCATGGGCCAACTATAGCCTGAGGCGGTAACGGCGTGACGACCAACGGTCGTCACCCACAAGATGGTCGTCACCCACAACGATGGCCAGCAGCCGTCACTACCGGCGGCGCGGCGCCTTGCCTGCGCCCCGACGGGCCGCGGTGCGGCGTTCCTGCGCCGTCTCGGCCTGGCGTACCGCCAGCTTTGCCGCCGCGGCAGCGACTTCTTCCTTCAGCTTGAAGTAGTTCAACACGCGGGTTTCTTCGATGTCGCCCTCTTCGATCGCCGCACGGACCGCACACCCCGGTTCCTGCTGGTGCAGGCAATTGCGGAACCGGCACTGTGCCGCCAGCGCTTCGATATCGGCGAAGCCGCCTTCGGCCAGCGTCTCTTCGCCGGTCGGCTTCAGTTCGCGCATGCCGGGCGTGTCGATCAGGCAGGCGCCCATCGGCAAGGGCATCAGCGCGCGATGCGTGGTGGTGTGGCGGCCGCGCGAATCGTTGGAGCGCACCGCGTTGGTCTTCATCCGCTGCTCGCCGAGCAGGGTATTGGTCAGGGTCGACTTGCCCGCACCCGAAGAGCCCACCAGCACCACCGTATGCCCCGCGCCCAGCCACGGATGCAGGGTCGCCACGCTGGCCGGATCCAGGCCGTTGACCGCCCGCAGCGCGATGCCCTGCGCCTTCAATTCTTCCAGCACCGCCAGCGCGTCTTCGGTGTACTCGGTCTGGTCGGCCTTGGTCAGCACCACCACCGGCTCGGCGCCGCCGCCGCCCACCAGCAGCAGGTAACGCTCGATCCGCCGCGGATTGAAATCGGCATCCAGGCCGCAGACGATGAACACCGTATCGACGTTGGCCGCGATCACCTGCTGGTGGTAATGCTCCCCTGCCGCGCCACGCTTGATCGCGGTGCGCCGCGGCAGCAGCGCGACGATGCGCACGCCCTCCAGCAGCACCCAGTCGCCCACTGCGGGGCGCTCATGGCTGGGGAAGCGCGGACGCTGCCATTCCGGCAGGGATTCGGCCTTGATCGACGCGTCCGGGCCATCGGCGACCACGTAGTGGGTGCGATGCTGCTCGATCACCCGCGCAGGCCGCGCCTGTGGATGGGTCGCCATCGCGGCCTGCCAGTCCGCCTGGTCGGCGGTGGCGGGCGGGCCGGGCCAAGGCCAGCCAATGGTCTGCAGTGCGGGGTAATCAGGGGTATCGGTCATCGCCCGCATTCTACCGGCAGCGCGCCTTGCGGGCGCGGGCGCTGGCCGGCGGAGACCCTTGCCATGCATCGCAGCAATTCAGCTAGTATGGGTCTTCCACGCCCATCGACGGCCCGTCTGCCATGTCCACCCCCACGCCCAAGCCCCTGGCCATCCGTGAGCGCCTTTCCGAAGTGCGCTACGAGATCCGAGGAGAGCTGGCGCGGCGAGCGCGGGAACTGGAGGCGCAGGGTCGCACGCTGATCAAGCTGAACATCGGCAACCCCGGCAACTTCGGCTTCCGCGCGCCGGAGCACCTGCAGCGCGCCATCGCCGATGACATGGGCCGCACCGATCCCTACACCCACCAGCAGGGCCTGCCGGAAGCGCGCGAGGCCATCGCGGCCGCCTACGCGCGTCGCGGCGCCCCCGACGCGCACCCGGACCGGGTATTCATCGGCAACGGGGTGAGCGAACTGATCGACCTGTCGCTGCGGGCGCTGCTCAATCCCGGTGACGAAGTGCTGGTGCCCTCGCCGGACTATCCGCTGTGGTCGGCCGCGACCATCCTCAACGACGGCCGCCCGGTGTATTACCGCTGCGCCCCGGAGAACGGCTTCCAGCCGGACCCGAGCGAGATCGAAGCACTGGTGTCCTCGCGTACCCGCGCCATCGTGCTGATCAACCCGAACAATCCCAGTGGTGCCAGTTACTCGCGCGAACTGCTCGAACGCATCGTCGCCATCGCGCGCAAGCACAACCTGCTGCTGATGGTCGATGAAATCTACGACCAGATCCTGTACGACGACGCAGTCTTCCAGCCGGTGGCACCGCTGGCGGGTGACCAGCCGTGCATCACCTTCAGCGGCCTGAGCAAGGTGCACCGCGCCTGTGGCTGGCGCGTGGGCTGGGCGATGCTGTCCGGCGAAGCCGAGCGGCTGGGCGAATTCCGCGCCGCGATGGACCTGCTCAGCGCGCTGCGCCTGTGCGCCAATGTGCCCGGCCAGTACGCCATCGATGCGGCGGTCAACGGTCCCGATACGATCACCCCGCTGTGCAGCCCCGGTGGCCGCCTGTATGAAACCCGCCGCGCGGTGATCGAAGCCTGCGCGGCCAGCGAACACCTTTCGCTGGTGGCGCCAGCCGGCGCGCTGTATGCCTTCCCGGCCGTGGTCGGCGATGCGGCCCGTGGCCTGGACGACCACGATTTCGCGTTGGAACTGATGAACGACGAGGGCGTGCTGGTGGTACCCGGCTCCAGTTTCAACGTGCCCTACCGACATCATTTCCGCGTCACCCTGTTGCCCGAAGCGGCGGTGATGCGCGAGGTGTTCTCGCGGATCGACCGCGCGCTGGCACGCCGCGCCGAAGCCAACCGCAAAGTGGTAACGCTGAAGCCGCGCCGCTCGGCCGTCGCCTGACTCCGATGGCACTCACCTGGCTGGCCCTGGGCGATTCCTACACGATTGGCGAAGGCGTTCCGGCGGAAGGCCGCTGGCCGCATCAGCTGGCGGCGTTGCTGCGCGCACGCGGCATCGCGCTGCAGGAGCCACGGACCATCGCCACCACCGGCTGGACCACCGATGAGCTGGACGCTGGCATCGATGCCGTGGCACCGGACGGTCCGTTCGATTTCGTCAGCCTGCTGATCGGGGTCAACAACCAATACCGCGGTCGGTCGCTGCAAGAGTACCAGCAGCAGTTCAGCGCCCTGCTGCAACGTGCACTGGCGTTTGCCGGCGGCAGGCCGGCACGGGTGCTGGTGCTGTCCATCCCGGACTGGGGCGTCACCCCGTTCGCGCATGATCGCGACCACGCTGCCATTGCCGAGGCGCTGGATGGCTACAACCATGCCGCGCAGGCGATCTGCAACGCGCTCGGAATCGCCTACGTGGACATCACCGATCTCTCGCGCCAGCACGGCGCGGAAGCGGCGATGCTCGCAGACGACGGCCTGCATCCTTCGGCGCGGATGTATGCGCTGTGGGCGCAGCGGGCCCTGCCGCTGGCCGAGCGCCTGCTCGCCTCCGCCGCCTGACCCGGTGACCGGCGCGCTGCCCACCGCGCATTCGCCGGCCTCTTCGCTGGACACCGGCGAGGCAACGGCCATCGCCCGCGCTTTCCTGCCGGAACGCAGCTGGGGCAACCGCAGCACCTACTACTACGTGCGCGCCAAGCTCGGCAGTGACCCGCTCTACAACGGCGTGCTGCAGGCCCTGCCCGACGATGGCCTGCCGCTGCTCGACCTGGGCTGCGGGCTGGGCCTGCTCGGCCACGTCGCGCGCCTGCACGGCCGCACGCAGCCCTATCTGGGCGTGGACCTGGACGCCGGCAAGATCGATCGCGGTGCGCGTGCGGTCCGCCGCGCGGCTCTTCACGCCCTGGACCTGCGCCATCTGGACATCCAACAGCCGCTGCCACGCCACAGCGGCCATGTAGCCGTGCTGGACGTGCTGCACTACCTGGACGCACACGCCCAGGCCAGCCTGCTGCAGGCGGCGGCAGCGCGTGTGGCGCCCGGCGGGACACTGGTACTGCGCAGTCCGCTGGATACCGGCGATGGCCGCGACCGCGCCACGCGCCTGACCGACCGGCTGGGCTGGCTGTCCGGCTGGATGCGTACCCGCCCACGCCACTATCCAACCGCCGGCGCGCTGCAACGCCTGCTCGACAAGGCCGGCCTGGTCGCCGAAGCGCCGCGCCGACTGCACGGGCGCACTCCGTTCAACAGTTGGCTGCTGGTGGCCACGCGCCCACCCGTGGCGCGCTGACCTGCCGCGTCAGGGGCCTGCCGGCAACCGCGCCTGCAGCCTGCGCTCGTGCAGTGCCTGCAGCACGCCTTCGATGATCTGCAGGTTGTGGCCATGTCCACTGCCTTCGTGCAGCAGCACGATCGCGCCGGGCTTCAGGTCCGGCAGCAGCCGCGCCAGCACCTGCGCGGGTGTGCAGTCCACCCCATCGAAACCACGCGCGCTCCAGCCCACCCGGGTCAGCCCCAGATGCTGCACCACCGGCCCCACGCACGGATTGGTCATGCCCACCACCGAGCGGTACCAGCGCGTGGGCCGCCCGGTGATCGCCTGCAGCGCCTGCTGGCAGTGGCCGATCTCGCGGGCCATGGCGGCCGGCCCCAGTCGCCAGAAACGCGCCTGCGGGTGGCTGTGGCTGTGATTGCCCACGTCATGGCCACGGCAGATCAGCTCGCGCACCAGCTCCGGATGGGCCAGCGCGCGCTCGCCCACCAGGAAGAAGGTCGCCTTGGCCTGGTAGCGGTCAAGCAGGTCCAGCACGGCGGGCGTATCCCTTCCGGGGCCGTCATCGATGGTCAGCCAGACCGCCTCGCCGGCCTCGGCCACGCGGCTGGTGACCGGGGTGTAGAAGCGGCAGTTGGGCAGGAAGACCGGCACCAGGAACAGCGCATGGCTGGCCAGCAGCAGGGCCAGTCCCCAGCCCCAGCCGGCAAGGATCCACACCGCCAGGGCGAGCAGCTGGGACAGCGCGAAGCCCAGCAGCGCGCGCCAGGGCCAGCGCGGGGGGCAATGCAGCGTTTCTACCGTGGTCATGCCCCATGATGCCACGGGGGGTAGAATCAGCGGTTCGATATCACCGGATTTCCACCGCCATGTCCCTCGATCCCGCCCTGCGTTCGCGCATCGAAACCCTCCTCGCCAATGATCGCGTCGTGCTGTTCATGAAGGGCCAGCCGTCCATGCCGCAGTGTGGCTTCTCGGCCAAGGCCGTCGGCGCACTACAGGACCTGGGCGTGGAGTTCGGCCACGTCAACGTGCTGGCCGACCAGGAAATCCGCGAAGGCATCAAGCAGTACGGCGACTGGCCGACCATCCCGCAGCTGTACATCGACGGCGAGCTGGTCGGTGGCAGCGACATCATCCTGCAGATGGCCTCCAGCGGTGAGCTGAGCAGCGTGCTCGGCCTGGCCGCCCCGGACCGCACCCCCCCGTCCATCACCGTGACCCCGGCCGCGGTGGAAATGCTCAAGGGTGCCCTGGCTGACTCGCCCGGCGCGGCCCTGCAGCTGGGCATCGATGCCCGCTTCCAGCCGAACTTCCAGCTGGCCCCGTTCGACGAGGGCGCGATCGCGGCCGAATCCAATGGCCTGCGCGTGCAGTTCGACCTGGCCAGCGCGCGGCGCGCCGACGGCATCACGATCGACTGGGTGGATGACATCCGCGGCAAGGGCCTGGCCATCGACAACCCGAACGCCCCCAAGGCCATCACCGAACTGTCGGTGCGCGATGCCGACGACCTGGTGCGTGCCGGCACCGTGCTGCTGGTGGACGTACGTCCCTCCGAAGAGCGTTCGATCGCCGCCGTCGGCGTGCCGTTCAAGGTCTTCGATGGCAATGGCCGTGCCGAGTTGGAAGCCCTGCCGAAGGACACTGCGCTGGCCTTCCTGTGCCATCACGGTGGTCGCAGCGCGCAGGCGGCCGAACAGTTCCGTGCACTGGGCTTCACCAAGGTGCACAACGTGACCGGCGGCATCGATGCCTGGTCCGACGAGGTCGACAACGGCGTGCCGAAGTACTGATCCGGCGTTTCATGCAGTGCCGTAACGATCTGGAAAACGCCGGCATCCGCCGGCGTTTTCCGTTATAGCGCCTCAACCCGCGAATCCGCCCTCGGCCAGGAAATCCATTTCTTCCATCGTGGTCATCCGCCCCAGCACCGCATTGCGGTGCGGGAAGCGACCGAAGCGCCGGATGATGTCCCGGTGCAGCTCGGCGAACTGCAGGTATTGCTTGTCGCCCAGTACGTCGAACATCGCCACCGAACGGTCCTGGTCCTGCAGCTCTTCAGAGTGTTCGAACGGCAGGTAGATGAACGCACGCAGCTTGGGCAGCAGCTCCAGGTCCAGGCCCTCTTCCACCGCGCGCATCGCGTAATGCCGGGCCAGCCCATCGGTTGCATACGAATGGGCGGTGCCGCGGAAGCAGTTGCGCGGGAACTGGTCCAGCAGCAGCATCAGCGCCAGCGCCCCTTCGGCGCTGGACAACCAGTGCTCGCGGGCCCGCGAGGCGGCCGCATGGTGTTCCTCCAGGAACAGCGCACGGAAGCGTGCGTCGAACGCGTCGTCGCGCGCGAACCATTTCGCCGGCCCTGCCTCGTTCCAGAACGCCACTACCTGCGCTGCGGTCTGCATATCCTGCTCCACGGGCTGCATCGGGGCGCCCTGCCCATTGCCGGTCATTCGTCGAACCGCAGGTGGCGGACCGATTTGCCATTGCGCCGGATCAGCCTCAAGGCCTCGATGCCGATCTGGATATGGTTGTCCACGAACTGCGAACTCACCTTGGCATCGGAGGCTTCGGTCTTCACCCCATCGGGGATCATCGGCTGGTCGGAGACCAGCAGCAAGGCCCCCGTCGGGATGTGGTTGGCGAAGCCCGCCGCGAACACGGTGGCGGTCTCCATGTCGATGGCCATGCAGCGCATGCTGCGCAGACGCTCCTTGAAGGCTTCATCGTGCTCCCATACGCGCCGGTTGGTGGTGAACACGGTGCCGGTCCAGTAGTCGTGGCCGAGGTCGCGGATCATCGTGCTGACCGCCCGCTGCAGCGCGAACGCCGGCAATGCCGGCACTTCCGGCGGCAGGTAATCGCTGGAGGTACCTTCACCGCGGATCGCCGCGATGGGCAGCACCAGGTCGCCCAGCTGGTTCTTGCGCTTGAGGCCACCGCACTTGCCCAGGAACAACACCGCCTTGGGCATCACCGCGGAAAGAAGATCCATGATGATGGCCGCGTTCGGGCTGCCCATGCCGAAGTTGATCATGCTGATGCCATCGGCGGTGACGCTGGCCATCGGCCGGTCCAGGCCCACCACCGGTGCGCCGGTCAGCTGCGCGAAAGCATGCAGGTAGCCGCTGAAGTTGGTCAGCAGGATGTGCTGGCCGAACTGGTCCAATGGCACGCCGGTGTAGCGCGGCAGCCAGTTGTCGACGATGTCCTGCTTGGTCTTCATGTGGCGGTCTTGGCGAACGTCAAGGCACGATTCTGCGAGAGGCGCGGCACAGAGTCGAGCATCGCCGGTGCGGAAACAAAAAGGGCGGCCCGCGGGCCGCCCTCGATCACGCATGGATCAGGCGTCGATCAGAACCGCACCGACCAGCGCGCATTGACCCCGTGGTCGCGGCTTTCATCGCCGAACTGGCCGTTGTAGCCCAGTTCCAGCTGCTGGCGCGGACTCAACCAGGCCGACAGGCCCAGCTCCGCCACCACCGCGCTGTCGGCGATCGGCGCGCCGCTGACGGCAAAGCTGCTGCCGCCCTCGAAGGCCAGCTGCGCCAGTCCATCGCGGTCACCAGAGGCGCGGCGATAGCCCACCCCGCCCACCACATGCAGCCACGCGTCCTGCTGGAACGCTGCCTTCAGCCCCTTGTCGAAACGCACGCCGGCGGTGGCCACGGTGGTCGCGGTGTCGGCCACCCGGCCGGTCAATGCGGCTGCACCGCCCTGCTCGCGCACATCGTCCACGTCTACTTCGACACGGGCGAGCTGCAGGTACGGCTCCAGTCCGCCCTGGGTGCCGCCGAAGCGGTAACCGGCTTCGATGAAGGCCTGTTTCGTCTTCGCCTCGTAGCTGGCATCCAGCGCGTCGCCGTAGCCGGCGAAGGCCACCTGGCGGCTGCTGTCGATGTCATGCCGGCTGTAACCGAGGCCACCGCGCAGACCGAACGCGCCCCAGCTGTGGCCGGCGTACAGGCCCACGTGGGTGTTGTCGATGCGCGCCTTGGCCGAGCGCCCCTGCGCCTGCTTCGTGTCGGTGCGGCCGTTGCCCAGCAGCAGGCCGAGCTGCCAGCCGCCGATGTCACGATCGATGCCGACCAGCAAGCCGCTGGTGTTGGACCGGGTACGTGCCGTGTTGGCATCGCCAGCCAGATTGCCGCTGCCGCCGATAGCCTGCACCCACGCACCGGTGGCCTGGCTGCCCTCGTCCTGCGGCGAACGTGCGCCTACCGCACGGCTCAGTGCCGCATCGCGCACGTAACGGCTGCTTTCCACCAGCGCCAGCGGCGTGGCGGCATGCAGTTCACCGCTCAGGCCATCCAACGCCGCACCGACCTGCTGCGGGAAAAGCAGGGTCAACGGCTTCGGCAGGCCCTGGTCCACGCCAAGCGCATCGGCCGAACCGGCCACCGCGCGCTGGTTGGCGGTGGTCGCCGCACTTGCCAGCAATTGGCCACGGGTGACCTCGATGTTGATGCCATTGTTGCCGTAGCCCACGCCGAACTGCAGGAACGGCGAGAACGCGCTGAAGTCGGTGGTGGCAAACCGGCCCTGCACCCCGCCATCGGCCTGGATGACGTTGAACTGCTCGCCCAGGTAGTAGATGCCCGCTTCCGGCAGCGCCTTCAGCGTGCCATCCAGCGAGGCGGTACCACTGACGCGCAGCAGGTCGCTGCTGCCCCCCGGCGACAGTTCGGCCAGGTAGACGCCGCTGGCGGTCTGCACGTAATCGCCATCGATGGTCAGCGTGCCGATCGAGTTACCCGGCGCGATGATGCCGGCCACGCGCGTATCGCCCAGCGTACCGGTGCCCTGCAGCAGGCCATTGGCCCCCACCACGGTGGAACCGCCGGTCTGCGTGCCGTTGAACGACAGCATGCCGCCGTTGATCGACAGCGATGCACCCTCCAGCAGCGCGCCCGCGGCGACCAGCCCGCTGCCGCCGCGGACATCCAGGTCGGTATCCACCAGGCTGCCGTTCAAACGCAGCTGGCCACCCTGCACCACCACCGCAGCGGTCAGCGTGTTGACGCCGTCCAGCTCCAGGATGCCTTCGCGCAGCACCGCGCCATTGAAGCTGTTGTCACCGCTCAGGCGCAGCCAGCCGTTGCCGGACTTGGTCAGCGCACCGGGGCCGCCGATGTCGTTGGTCCAGTCATCCCACGCATCGCCTTCCCACACCTTCAGGCCGCCGGCCGCGGTGTTCATCACCACGTGGGTGTCCACCCGCAGCTGGCCATAACCTTCAATGGCCTTTTCCAGGTTCACCAGGCCCCAGCCGTAGACATCGTCCACGCCTTCGGCGCCAAGGTCGGTGGCAGTGGTCAGCAGCACGTCGCGCACCTGCGCGTTGTCCAGGTACGGGAAACGTTCGAACAGCAGGCCCAGCGCGCCGGTGACGTGCGGGGCCGCCATCGAGGTGCCGCTCATCTGTTCGTAGGTGTAGCTGGGCACGCGCTGCAGTACGTCCAGCAGCACGTTCTGGTTGTCATCGGTGGCCAGCTGGCCTTCCAGCCCTTCCGAACCGTACGAGGTGGAGATGATGTCGCTGCCCGGCGCGGCCAGGCACCAGTTCGCCGCCAGCCCGCAGCGGTGCGACAGGTCGCTCAGCTGCAGGTTCTGGTCGAGGTTCACCACGGCAAGCCAGTACGGCTCGATGTCCGCGAAGGCGCGCGGCAGCGTGGCATACACGCCGGCCAGCGGAGCCTCTTCCGGGCTGGGGTTGTAGGCGGCGGAGTTGCCGGCTGCCCACACCTGGATCATGCCGGCCTGGCGCGAGCCTTCGGCGAAGATATCCAGATAGGCGCGGTCGCCTTCGTGGTTGTAGATCTCATCGAACTGCTCGACGGTCTCCGGCTCGCTGCCCAGGCCCCAGCTGTGGTTGATCGCGCGCACGCCCTGGGCGTTCATCTGCGAATACATGCTGGCGAAGGCGTCTTCGCTCGGTCCGACCTGCGGGAACACAGCGCCTTGGCGGTAGTAATTGTCCGTTCCCAGGTACCACTCGACATAGCTGTCGAAGAACAGCTTGGCCGCGGCCAGGTCCGCGCCGAAGGCGACGCCATGCATGCCGCTGCCATCGCGGTTGGCGGCGATGGTGCCCGATACATGCGTGCCATGGGTGTTGAAGGTCAGGCCGTAAGGCGCACCGGCACCGATCAGGAAGGCGATGTCTTCCTCGGTCAGGCCGTAATCGAAGCCGATGGCCTCCAGCGCCACCACATCACCGTCACTGGCGAAGCAGGCATCCGGCCCCCACAACGCGTTGACGTTGGTGCACGAGGTGCCATCGGGCAGCAGGTCGGCGATGCGGATGCTGCTGTGGTTCTTGCCGGCGAACTCATCGTGCGCCAGGCCACTGCCACTGTCGAACACGCCCAGCCGGATCCCCTGGCCGGTCAGGCCGCGCGCATAGGCGGCATCGGCGTTCATGGCAGCCAGGCCCCAATCCACCTGGAACTCGTCGGTCTGCCAGCTTTCGCGGTTGCCGGCGTTGCCCATTACCGGAGCGGTTTCGGCGGCCGCTGCCAGTGCGGTCGCAGCCGAACGCGCAACGCTGGCCGAAGGCACCGATGCGGCAGCTGCCTGCACGCTGCGCAGCTGCTGGTACCGGTCAAGCGGCGCATCCTGCGGCTGCGCCAGTGCAGGCATCGCGGCAGCCACCAGCAAGGATCCGGCGATGGCCGAAGCAAGCAGCGAAGGAAGGGGGCGGCGCGACGAAGAAGAAGTACGGAACAACGTGGTACGGGTCATGGTTGGATCTATTCCTTGATTACGTGGTTCATCCTGGGTGCGCGCGGCCATTGCAGCTCGCGGCGACCCACACGGCGGACAGCGCGTGGCGCCATCGCTCCCCGAGATTACCGCAAATATGCAGGCGCGCTTTTCTCGTTCCGCCGCATGCGTTGGCAACGCCAGGCCGAAGGTCACTTGGCAAGCAGGGCGATAGTCCGTTAGCGTCAGCGGCCTGCACCACCATGCTCACGGGGACTCCATGTACAACCTGCTGCACGCCGGCATCGGCCTGGCGCTGCTGTCGCTGGCCGCTGCGCCGGCCACCGGCGCTTCGCGCTTCATCCAGGATCCGTATCCCAGCACCTACCAGCCGCGCAGCAGCGAGGCCGTGCTGATCCACAACGCCACCGTGCTGACCGGCACCGGGCAGCGCCTGGACGATGCGGACGTGCTGCTGCGTGACGGAAAAGTGGTGGAGGTCGGCCGTGCCCTGCAGGCGGGCAACGAGGTGCGCCGCATCGACGCGCACGGGCGCTGGGTGACCCCCGGCCTGATCGACGTGCACTCGCACCTGGGCGTATATCCCAGCCCCGGCGTCAGCGCGCACAGCGATGGCAACGAGATGACCGCGCCGGTGACCGCCAACGTCTGGGCCGAACATTCGGTGTGGCCACAGGATCCCGGTTTCGCCGAGGCGTTGGCCGGCGGGGTGACCAGCATGCAGGTGCTGCCCGGTTCGGCCAACCTGGTCGGCGGCCGCGGCGTGGTGCTCAAGAACGTACCCACCACCACCTACCAGGCGATGAAGTTCCCCGGTGCGCCGTGGGGGCTGAAGATGGCCTGCGGCGAGAATCCCAAGCGCGTGTACGGCGGCAAGGGCACCGCACCGGGCACCCGGATGGGCAACGTGGCCGGCTACCGCGCCGCCTTCATCGATGCCAGCGAATACATCGCCAAGAACACCGCCAAGCCGGCCAAGCGCAAGCGCTGGTTCGGCGGCGACAAGGCAGACAGCAGCGGCGACAGCGGCGGCAAGCGCGACCTGAAACTGGACACGCTGGCTGGCGCGATCCAGGGCGACATCCGCGTGCACATCCACTGCTACCGCGCCGACGAGATGGCCACCATGCTCGACCTGGCCGATGAGTTCGGGTTCAGGATCGCCGCGTTCCACCACGGCGTGGAAGCCTACAAGCTGGCCGACCGACTGGCCCAGGAAGGCGTCTGCGGCGCGCTGTGGGCTGACTGGTGGGGCTTCAAGATGGAAGCTTTCGACGGCATCCAGGAGAACATCGCGCTGGTCGATCGCCCTGCCAACAGCTGCGCCATCGTGCATTCGGACTCCCCTGAAGGCATCCAGCGCCTGAACCAGGAAGCGGCCAAGGTGATCGCCGCCGCGCGCCGCGCCGACATGCCGGCGATCGCGCCGGAACGCGCCATCACCTGGATGACCGCCAATGCGGCCAAGGCGCTCGGCATCGAAGGCAAGACCGGCACCCTGGAAGCGGGCAAGAACGCCGACGTGGTGGTGTGGAACGGCAACCCCTTCAGTTCCTATGCGCTGGCCGACCAGGTCTTCATCGACGGTCATCAGTACTACGACCGGGCCGATCCGCGCAGCAAACCGGTGTCTGATTTCCGTCTCGGCCAGGAGGTGCGCTGATGATCGGTGCACGCATCAAGACCGCGCACGTCCTCGCCCTGCTGCTGGGCCTGGCCGCGTCGCTGCCCGCCACCGCGCAGGACCTGTTGATCCGCAACGCGACCGTGCACACCGCCAGCGCGCGCGGCAGCCTGTCCAATGCCGATGTGCTGGTGCGCGGCGGCGTCATCCAGGCGGTCGGCAGCGGCCTTGCCGCACCGGCCGGCGTGGCGGTGGTGGAGGCCGAGGGCCGTCCGCTGACGCCCGCGCTGTTCGGTGGCATCACCGAAATCGGCATCGAGGAAGTATCCGGCGAAGAGAGCACGGTGGACAGCACCCTGACCCTCGGCGAGCAGCCGTTGCGGCCGGAGTTCGATGTCACCCTGGCCTACAACCCGGCCTCGATCCTGGTTCCGGTGGCACGCGTGGAAGGCATCGGCTTCACCGCACTGGGCGCGCACACCGGCGGCGGCTTCATCGCCGGCCAGGGCGGCGTGGTCCGGCTGGATGGCAGTGCCGATCCGATCGGTCCGCGCGCTCTGTACCTGCGGCTGGGATCGGCCGCGGCAGAGCTGACCGGCAAGTCCCGCGCTGCCCAGTGGATGCTGCTGCAGCAGGCCGTCGACGAGGCCCGTGGCCGCGTCGGCAGTGATTCCCCGCATGCCCTGCTGACCCCCGCCGGCCGGCGCACGCTGGCCGATTACCTGGCCGGCAAGGGCCGCATCATCATCGAAGTGGACCGTGCCTCGGACATCCGCCAGCTGCTGCGCTGGTCGGCACGCGAGAAGGTGAAGATCGCCATCGCCGGCGGCGCCGAGGCCTGGCAATTGGCAGCCGAACTGGCCCAGGCCCGCGTGCCGGTCTTCGTCGATGCGCTGGGCAACCTGCCGACCACCTTCGACCAGATCGGCGCGACCCTGGAAAATGCCGCCCGCCTGCGCAAGGCCGGCGTGGAGGTCAGCTTCACCCAGAGCGGCGATGCCTCGCACAACGCGCGCAAGGTACGCCAGCTGGCGGGCAACGCGGTGGCGCATGGCTTGCCGTGGGCCGACGGACTGGCCGGCCTGACCCGGGTACCGGCGCAGGCGCTGGGCGTGGGCGACCGCATCGGCAGCATCGAGCCGGGCAAGCTGGCCGACCTGGTGCTGTGGGAAGGCGATCCGCTGGACGTGGCGCATTATGCCGAGCAGGTGTGGCTGGGCGGACGCGCGATGCCGATGCGTTCGCGCCAGACCGAACTGCGCGACCGTTACCTGCCGCGCACGGCGCAGCCCTGACCTGCCCCGGCCCCGCGCCCCAAGGACACCCCCCTGCCGGCTGCGGTGCACCGCAGCCGCTGGACACCGGGACGCCGATGGCACGCGCGGAATTCCCAAAAGTGCGATACGTTTCACGCTTATGAAGCGGTAAACGCGCCTGGAGGGGGCCTGCGAATGCGCATCGGAATCGTCGTTGACTCGGCCTGCGACCTGCCGCAGGACTTCATCACCCAGCACAACATCGTCCTGCTGCCGATCACGGTGCGGATCGGCGAAGCCATCCTCGCCGATCATCGGGACGAACAGGCCACGCTCAGCTTCCTGCATGCCCATGTGGCCGAGAACGGCGCGGAGGCGGAGACCATCCCCTTCAGCGTCCAGCAGATCCGTGACCTGTTCCTGCAGCGCCTGGTGATCGACTACGACCACGTGTTCTGCATGACCATCACCAAGACCCGCAGCCCGATCCACGACAACGCGCTGCAGGCCAGCTTCGCCATCCTCAACGACTACAAACCGGTGCGCCAGGCGGCAGGTTTCAATTCGCCGTTCGCGCTGCGGGTGATCGACACCCAGAACCTGTTCGCCGCCCAGGCCGTGACCGCCGTGGAAGCGGTGCGGCTGCGCGACAGCGGCGCCAGCGTGCAGCAGATCCGCGAGCGGCTGGAAGAACTGGCCGGCAACGTGCATGGCTACATGATCACCCGCGACCTGTACTACATGCGCGCCCGCGCCCGCCACAAAGGGGATCGCAGCGTCGGCCTGATCAGCGCCGCGCTGGGCAGTGCACTGGACATCAAGCCGGTGCTGCACGGCTACCGCGGCGAGACCGGCCCGGTGGCCAAGATCAAGGGCTTCGACAACGCGGTGACCAAGCTGTTCGAGGTGGTCGGCCAGCGCGTACGCGCCGGGTTGATGACCCCGGCGGTATGCCTGAGCTACGGCGGCGAACTGGACGAACTGCGCGCCCTGCCCGGCTACGATGCGCTGCGCCAGGTCTGCAGCGACCACGGCGTGGCGGTGCTGGAAACGGTGATGAGCCTGACCGGCATGGTCAACGTGGGCAAGGGGGCATTGACGGTCGGTTTCGCCGATGGACCGCACCGCTTCGAATGAGTAGCCTGCGGCGGTCCTGCACGCACCGTGCACCGGCCGCCTGCAACGCTTGCACCCTTGAACGGAGATGCCAATGACCACGTACTACATCAGCCTGCCGGACCCGGCCAAGGCCCGCGGCAGCGATACTGAACTTGCTTTCACCGCCCATGGTGCCGAGGGCTTCGCCGAGCAACTGCAGGCTGCCCTGGCCAACCCGACGCTGTTCGAGAAGTGGAAGGCCAAGCAGTCCGATCCGGACGCGGTGCCCGAACAGTGGGGCGTCACCGACCCTGCCGCCAGCGTGACCGGCAGCCAGGACGACCTGCAGATCAAGCTTGAAGCCCGCACCACGATCAAGGGCGAGATCCTGAAGGAACGCCTGCGCCTGCTCGCCGGCCCGCACTGGACCCTGCACGACGTCCGCTCGTAACGCCGCGCCATGCCCGGCGGCTTCCGCAGGAAGGGGCAGGTGGCCGCCGGGTCAGGAAGGTGCGAAAATCACCCCCCTTTCAGGCCCGCCGTTGGCGCCGGCCGTCCCACCGAGGTTATGTGAAGACCCCCCAAGGCCTGCAGGCGCTGATCGACGACGGCGTGATCGATGAAGTGCTGCGCCCACTCAAGAGTGGCAAGGAAGCGGCTGTGTACGTGGTACGCAGCGGTGACGATGTGCGTTGCGCGAAGGTTTACAAGGACATGGCACAGCGCAGCTTCCAGCAGCGCGTGCAGTACCAGGAAGGCCGCAAGGTCCGTGGCAGCCGCGAAGCCCGTGCCGTGGGCAAGGCCAGCAAGTACGGCCGCAAGCAGCAGGAAACCGCCTGGAAGAACACCGAAGTGGACGCGCTGTACCAGCTGCGCGACGCCGGTGTCCGCGTCCCCGAGCCGCATGGCTACTACCACGGCGTGCTGGTGATGGAACTGGTCACCGATGCCGAGGGCTTCTCCGCCCCGCGGCTTGGGGAAGTGGAACTGGCGCCGGACCAGGCACGCGATTACCACCAGGTGCTGGTGCGCCAGGTCGTGCGCATGCTGTGCTGCGGCCTGATCCACGGCGATCTGTCACCGTACAACGTGCTGGTGGACCCGGAGGGTCCGGTGGTGATCGATTTCCCGCAGGTGGTCAGTGCCGCAGGCAACAATGCCGCACGCAGCATGCTGCTGCGCGACGTCAACAATCTCACCGCCTACCTGGGGCGCTTTGCCCCGGAGCTGCTCGACACCTGGTACGGCGAAGAGATGTGGGCGCTGTTCGAAGCCGGTGACCTGCTGCCCGATTCGCCGCTGACCGGCACCTTCGTCCACGATGAAACCACCATCGACCTGGACAGTGTCCGCCACGCCATCAACGATGCACGCGAAGAAGCGCTTATCCGCCAGCAGGGTCGTGAAGCCGCCGAAGAAAACGACGACTGACCCGAAAGGTCACGCTGTCCCGTAGCGCCGAGCCATGCCCGGCGCTCCCCCATCACAGCGCCTTGGCGTGGTGCGCGATGTGATCACCGATGAAGCTGGCGATGAAGTAATAACTGTGGTCGTAACCGGGTTGCAGGCGCAGCTGCAGCGGATGGTCGGCCGCTTCGCAGGCCGCCTGCAGGCGCTGCGGCTGCAATTGCCCGCCGAGGAACTCATCGGCGTCGCCCTGGTCGACCAGCAGCGGCAGGCGCTCGGTCGCAGTGGCCACCAGTTCGGTGGCATCCCACTGCGCCCACGCGCTGCGATCGGTACCCAGGTAGGCACTGAACGCCTTCTCGCCCCACGGCACCTGGCTGGGCGCCACGATCGGTGAGAACGCCGATACGCTGCGGTAGCGGCCAGGATTGCGCAGTGCCAGCACCAGCGCGCCGTGACCGCCCATCGAATGGCCGCTGATGCCGCGCGCATCGCTTGCCGGGAAATGCGCTTCGATCAGCGCCGGCAGCTCCTCCACGATGTAGTCGTGCATGCGGTAGTGGCGCGCCCACGGTTCCTGCGTGGCATTGAGGTAGAACCCCGCGCCCTTGCCCAGGTCGTAGCCTTCCGCATCGGCCACCTCATCGCCGCGCGGACTGGTGTCCGGCGCGACCAGGATGATGCCGTGCTCGGCGGCGTAGCGCTGTGCACCGGCCTTGGTGATGAAGTTCTGCTCGTTGCAGGTCAGCCCACTCAGCCAGTACAGCACCGGCAGCTTCTGCGTGGCGGCCTGCGGTGGCAGGTAGACCGCGAATTTCATCTCGCAGTCCAGCACCTCCGAACGGTGCTGGTAGACGTCCTGCCAGCCGCCGGAACAGGCGCGGTGTTCAATGCGTTGCATGGTGTGGCCCCCGATCAGAAGTGCACGACCGAACGGATCGACTTGCCTTCATGCATCAGGTCGAAGGCTTCGTTGATCTTTTCCAGTTCCATGGTGTGGGTGACGAACGGCGCCAGTTCGATATCGCCCTTCATCGCATCTTCGACCATGCCCGGCAGCTGGCTGCGTCCCTTCACCCCGCCGAACGCGCTGCCCTTCCAGGTACGGCCGGTGACCAGCTGGAACGGACGGGTGGAGATCTCCTTGCCGGCGCCGGCCACGCCGATCACCACTGACTGGCCCCAGCCACGGTGCGCGCATTCCAGTGCAGCGCGCATCACGTTGACGTTGCCGATGCACTCGAAGCTGTGGTCCACGCCCCAGCCGGTCATTTCCACGACCACCTGCTGGATCGGCGCCTCGTGCTCGCTCGGGTTGACGCAGTCGGTGGCACCGAACTCACGCGCCAGTTCGAACTTGGACGGGTTGGTGTCGATGGCGATGATGCGCCCGGCCTTGGCCTGGCGCGCGCCCTGGATCACCGCCAGGCCGATGCCGCCCAGCCCGAACACCGCCACGCTGTCGCCTTCCTGCACTTTGGCGGTGTTGTGTACCGCGCCGATGCCGGTGGTGACGCCGCAGCCGAGCAGGCAGACGTGTTCCGGATTGGCATCCGGGTTGATCCTGGCCAGCGATACTTCGGCCACTACGGTGTATTCGCTGAAGGTCGAGCAGCCCATGTAGTGGTAGATCGGCTCGCCGTTGTAGCTGAAGCGGGTGGTGCCATCGGGCATCACGCCCTTGCCCTGCGTGGCCCGCACGGCCACGCACAGGTTGGTCTTGCCACTCTTGCAGAACAGGCATTCACCGCACTCGGCGGTGTACAGCGGGATCACATGGTCGCCCGGCTGCACGCTGGTCACGCCCTCGCCCACTTCCACCACGATGCCGGCGCCTTCATGGCCCAGCACGGCCGGGAACAGGCCTTCCGGGTCATCACCGGACAGGGTGAACGCATCGGTGTGGCAGACGCCGGTGTGGGTGATCTTGACCAGCACCTCGCCCTTCTTCGGCGGGGCGACGTCGATCTCGACGATCTTCAGTGGCTGGCCAGGACCAAAGGCTACGGCGGCGCGGGACTTCATGGTGGGTTCTCCAGGGGACGGGCAAGGACAAGGGTAGGCAGGCGCGTGTTGCGCGCGTGTTGACGAGCGCCCGCACGCGGCGGGCATGGTTCATTTCAGGTAGGAGCGGATCAGCGCGCCCATGTCGCGCACGCGCTCGGCACGCTGCGCGTCGGACGCTGCAGGCTGGCCGAATTCCTCGCGCAGGTGCGCTTCCATGACCTCGGACATCAGCCCGTTCACCGCACCGCGGATGGCCGCGATCTGCTGCAGCACCGGGCCGCAGTCCGCGCCGGATTCCAGCGCGCGGTCCAGTGCATCGCACTGGCCGCGAATGCGCCGCACGCGGGCCAGGACCTTCTTCTTTTCTTCAGCGGAATGCGGCATCGGGCAGCGGCCATGGAACTATACTGGGGGACAGTATATCGGCGAGTGCCGTGGCGGTCCAGCCCACGTCATGGCGGGATCACCGCAGACCCGCCGCCAGCTCCCGCACCAGCACCTCCAGGTGCACGAAATACTGCGTGATGGGGTTGTTCGCCTCCCCTGCAGCCTCGGCACGCAGCAGGAAGGGATTCATCAGCGAGTGGCGCAGGATGGACAGGCTGCCCACGCTGCCGGCCTCGCCCCCGTCCAGGCCGAGCTGGCGCAGGATGCGCTGCATGTCCCGCCTGCCCACCGCCTGCTCGCGCAGACTGGTGCTGGAAGCGAGGAAGGCCGGGCAGCGGCCATTTCCCAACGGATCAGGCCTGAGCCGATCATGGAGCTGCTGCACGAATCGGCTGGCCGCATCGATGCAGCGATTGCCCTGCGGGTTCAACGCAAGGCACACCAGGTTGCTGTCCGGCTCGCACGGCACCAGCACTTCGGCCACGTCGCGAACGCGCTCGGCGAAGTCCGTCACCTGGTCCGTGAAAAATTCGGCGGCCAGCAGGGTGCGACGAGCCAGCACGCCGAAATGGGCATGGTCCAGCGGCAGTACGCGCTGGCTGACATAGGCCGCCGCAGCCATCGCGCCCGGTCGCGAGCCCTCCGGGGTGAACTGCCCCACGCGCGCGTACTGACCGATGTAGCCGGCCGCGGGATCGCCGGCGAACACGTAGTCGGCCTGTTCGGCCAGCAAGGGCATCGCGCGGTTGTCACGACAGACGAAGGCACCTGCGCCGCATGCCAGGTACCCCAGTTTGTGCGGATCCACGGTGGCCGAATCTGCCCGGGCCAGGCCCTCGAACGCGCGGTAGACATAGGGTTGCGGGAAGTCGCGATACTCAGCGCGCATTTCCTGCAACGACCGCAACGCCCCGCTTTCATGGCGGAATACGCTGGCAAGATAGCCGCCCCATGCCGCATCCACGTGCACGCTGAAGCCCAGCCCCGCCCGGCTCGAGCGATCACGGGCATCGCATATCGCCTCCACCGGGTCGATGCTGCCGTACTCGGTGCTGCCCAGCACGGCCACGACCATCAACACCGGCTGGCGCGTACGCGCGCAGTCGCGCAGTGCTTCGTCCAGGGCCTCGATGTCCAGTCGCATGCCCTGGGTGCGCAGCAGCCGCAGTTGCGCCTTGCCCAGGCCGACCAGCTTCATGCCCTTGTTCCAGGAATAATGCGCGGTCGACGATGCCAGCACCAGCGGAACGCGAAGCGTGGGATGGCGGGCGAAGAATTCGTTCAGGCCCAGTGTTTCGACCTGCTGCTCAGTGACCCGGGCACGCCACCGCTGGCGGTCAGCGGGTGGAAGCGCGGCAATCCACGCCTGCCATTGCTGGAACAGCGCGATGCCGGCAGCGGGACCGCAGTTGAACGCCCCGTCGTCATCCTCCGGCAGGGGAATGTCCGGCACCTTGGCAGCACGCAGCGCCACCGGCCAGGCCTTCAGTGACATGGCCAGGCGCAGCGCCTGGTAGTTGGCGGTGGTGCCGCCGGAGGTCAGGTGGCCGAAGGCACAGTCCGGCTGCCTGACATCGTGGGGCCAGCCGAGCATGCGGGCCAATTGCAGGCCAACCTCCATTTCCATGCGCATGGTGACCGCGCCGGAGTCCGTGTTGATGTTGTTGGGGTCGTAAGGCAGCGTCAGCATCTGCGCCAACAGGCCGGGCAGCAGCAGGTCCGATGACATGTGGCCGATGTAGCGTGGGCTGTGGAAAGGCACTGAATCCTTCAGTGCATGGGACAGTGCGCTGAGTTCTTCCAACATGCGCCGCTGCAGCTGACGGTATTTCGGCGAGGCCGCGCGCGGAGCCGGCACGGGCCCGTCGCCCCGCGGGTGCAGGCTTCGACGCCACTCGACATGATCGCGGAAGAAGTCGTAGAGCAGCTCCTGGATGAACCCGTCGTTGTCGGCGAAGGGCCCGAGAAAACACGCAGCCATGGGATCCTGCAACGACTGCAGCGCTGAGCAGGCGGGAAGATCAGGGGCGGGAGCGGGCCACGCCTGGGTAAGGACGGCGGGATTGGAAGCGCGTGATTGCATGCGGGTATACACCTTGGCCATGGCAGGAAAGTGCTGCCGCGGCAACGCCGGCGGTTGGCGCCTGCTTCATGTTCGGGTGCGCGTGCAGCAGCCCGATCCTGCGTTGCCCGGTCCATGGCGATTGCAGGGAATCTGCCCGACAGGGCATCGGGATTTCCGACAATGGGCCGTTTGCGGGTGTACCCGTCATCCGGTGCGCGGCAGTGCCCCGCGCGTGCCCGTCATGCAGATGACCGGCGCAGGCTCGGATACGGATGCAGACGGCGCGCAGGCGCCATTCACGCCACGCGCAGCAAGTCCACGAACGCACGCAGCGCCGAGGTCATCTGCCGCTGCCGCGGGTAATACAGCACGAACCCCGGGAACGGCGGACTCCAGTCTTCCAGCATGCTGACCAGCTGCCCGGACGCCAGCCACGGACGCGCGGCGTCTTCCAGCACGTAGGCAATGCCCAACCCGTCCAGCACGGCGCGCACGATGGTGGTCTGCTCGCTCAAGGTGATCCGGCCCTGGACGTCGATCTCCAGCGCTTCATCGCCGCGTTCGAACTGCCATTTGTACAGATGACCGCTGGCGAAGCGGAAGCGAACGCACTGGTGGCGCAGCAGGTCCCGCGGGTGCTGCGGGGGTTCGTGGCGGGCCAGGTAGGCGGGAGAGGCCACGATCATGCCGCGCAGGGCCGGCCCCAGCGGCACGGCCACCATGTCTTCGGGCACGAACTCGTGCAGGCGCACGCCCGCGTCGAAACCCTCGGCGACGATGTCCACCAGCCCGTCGTTTTCGGTCACCTCGATGCGCACGTCCGGGTGCGCGCGCAGGAAATCGGCCAGCCGCGGACTGAGCTGGGTCGGCACGGCGGCGCGGGCCGCGTTGATGCGCAGCAACCCTGCCGGGGTGGCGCGGAACTGGTTCATTTCCTCCAGTGCGTCGCTTACCTGCCCCAGTGCCGGCTGCAGCCGCTCCATCAGCCGCTGGCCGGCCTCGGTCAGCGAGACGCTGCGCGTGGTGCGGTGGAACAGGCCTACCCCCAGCCGTTCTTCCAGCGCACGGATGGCATAGCTGACCGCCGACGTGGACAGCGCCAGTTCGGCAGCGGCGCGGCGGAAGCTGCGATGACGCGCCACGGCGGCAAACGCCGCGAGATGGGTGAGGTTATCCGTCGCCATTATGCTGTCCGCCTTGATGAATCATCCCGATCAACGGCCTATGTCGGGCGTCGCCGCGGGCGTATTGTAAAGCGCCTTTCCATAAACCCTGCCAAGGATTCCCCCATGTCCCTCGCCAAAGCTTATGCCGCGCATTCCAACACGGCGCCGCTGGTTCCATTCACCTTCGAGCGCCGCCCCGTCGGCGCCGGCGATGTCCGCATCGAGATCCTGTACAGCGGTATCTGCCATTCGGACCTGCACCAGGCCCGCGATGACTGGGGCGGCGCAAAGTACCCGATGGTTCCCGGCCACGAGATCATCGGCAAGGTGGTCGAAGTCGGCGCCGAGGTCACCACGCTGAAGGTCGGCGACTTCGCCGGCGTCGGCTGCATGGTCGATTCCTGCCGCCATTGCGAAGCCTGCAGCCACGACCTCGAGCAGTACTGCGCCGAAGGCGCGACGTTCACCTACAACGGCACTGACCGGCATACCGGCGAAACAACGCAGGGCGGCTACTCCGACCACATCGTGGTGGAGCAGCGCTTCGTGGTGAAAGTGTCCGAGACGCTGGACCTGAAGGCCGCCGCGCCGCTGCTGTGCGCCGGCATCACCACCTATTCGCCGCTGAAGCACTTCAAGGTCGGCCCGGGCCAGAAGGTTGGCGTGATCGGGCTGGGCGGGCTGGGCCACATGGGCGTGAAGTTCGCCAAGGCCCTCGGCGCGCAGGTGGTGATGATCACCACCACCCCGGAAAAGGGCGCCGATGCCACCCGGCTGGGCGCCGATGAGGTGCTGGTGTCGCGCGATCCGGAGCAGATGAAGGCCCACGCGGGCAGCTTCGACTTCCTGCTCAACACCATCCCGGTCGGGCATGACACCAACCCGTACATGGGCCTGCTCAAGCGCGATGCCACGATGTGCCTGGTGGGCGTGCTGACCGAACTCGACCCGCCGCTGACCGGCGTGAGTGTGATCTTCGGCCGCAAGCACCTGACCGGATCGGCGATCGGTGGCATGGCGGAGACCCAGGAAATGATGGATTTCTGTGCCGAGCACGGCATCGTCAGCGACGTGGAAGTGATCAACATCCAGGACGTCAACGAAGCGTGGGAGCGCATGGCGAAGAATGACGTGCGCTACCGCTTCGTGATCGACATGGCCTCGATCAAGGGCTGATCAGGCAGGCGAACGGCGGAGCCCCTCGTGGTGGGCCGCGTAGAGCCTGGTCTCTGGTTTGAGCCGGGCGGTGGGACTGGCCGGGGGACGGCAGAAGCCGCATCCTGCGGGCCTCGTTTCGCGCCCTCC
>NZ_JACSQS010000003.1:109090-288092 GCF_014836545.1 Stenotrophomonas lacuserhaii | reverse complement strand
CCCCCCCCCCCCCCCCCCCCCCCCCCCCCCCCGGCCCGCCCAGATGCGGCTTCAAACAACAGCCACCCGCGAGGGGGTCTCACCCGTTCGACCCGCTCATTTACAATGAGCGCCATGAATACCCCCCAGGATTCCAGCCTCGGTCGCGAGGTCAGTTACCCCTCGCAGTACGACCCCGGCCTGCTGTTCCCCATTCCCCGCGCCGCCGCGCGGGCCGAGATCGGGCTGGACGACAACGCCCTGCCGTTCGTCGGCCATGACCGCTGGCATGCTTTTGAACTGGGCTGGCTGGACAACCGCGGCAAGCCCTGCGTCGCCGTGGCGACCGTGCAGGTTCCCTGCACCTCGCCGAACCTGGTGGAATCGAAGTCCTTCAAGCTGTATCTCAATTCGCTCAACAGCGCTCGCTTCGCCGATGCCGAGACCCTGCGCACGACCATCGCCAGCGATCTCTCCGCCTGCGCAGGCGCTACGGTGCAGGTGACGTTCGGGCTGCCCGCCCTGCGTGATACCCCGCTTGGCGAATCGATCGACGGGCTGGATGTGGACATCGACTGCTATGGCCCGCCGCGGGCGGACTATCTTTCGGCTGACCCCTCGGAGATCGTCGAAGAGATTCTGGTGTCGGCGCTGCTGAAATCCAATTGCCCGGTCACCGGCCAGCCCGACTGGGCCACGGTCAGCGTGCGCTACCGTGGCGCACGCATCGATCGCGCCGGCCTGCTGCGCTACCTGGTCAGTTACCGCGAACACGCGGAGTTCCACGAACAGTGCGTCGAACGTATCTTCAATGAGGTCAGCCAGCGCTGTGCGCCGGACGTGCTGGAAGTAGAGGCGCGGTACACCCGCCGCGGCGGGCTGGACATCAATCCGTGGCGCGCCAGCCCGGGAATCGTTGCACCTGCAAGCATGGACCGTGAACTGCGGCAGTAAACCCGGCTTCGGCTTCACACGAAAACCATCCCCATTTAACAACCTGTGTGAGAACGTGCCTGCCACGTAGTCATGCAGATGGGAGTGTGTGGATGAGTACCGAGAAGAAAGCCGATTTCTCCGGTGTCACCGGCAGCGTCGACAGCACCGCCCAGCAGGTTCCCAAGGCCGATTTTTCCGGGGTGTCCGCCTCGGTGGACAGCACCGCGGAAGTGGTCGATGCGACCTACACGGTGGAGAAGGGTGACACGCTGTCGAAGATCGCCAAGCAGCACCTGGGCGACGCAAACGCCTGGCAGAAAATATTCGATGCCAACCGTGACCAGCTTGATGATCCCGACCGCATCCAGCCTGGCCAGGTGCTGAAGCTCCCGACCAGGTAATCCCCGCGGCATCACCCGCACACGCGTTCCGTTGTTGTAACCCTTGGAGGAAACCCGATGATCCATACCAATACGCTTCGCAATGGGCTGCTCGTTGCACTGCTCGGCAGCGTGGCGCTGGTCGGCTGCAAGAAGGACGAACCCGCCGTCGATACCACTGCCACCCCGGCTGCCGATACCGCGCCGGCTGCTGCCCCCGCCCCGATGACGGGCGCACCGCCGCCGATGGCCGAAGCCGCCTCGGTCAACGTTGCGTCGGTAACCGTCGGCAAGAGCGCAGCGGCAGACAAATCAGTCGCCACCACCGCGATGTTCGCGCCCAAGGACGAGATCATCGTCTCGGTTCGCACCGACGGCGCGGCGAACAATGCAAACGTGGGCGCGAAGCTGACGTTCCAGGATGGCCAGGTCGCCGGCGAGCAGAGCGCGACGCTCAACACCTCCGGTGCCGAGACCACCAACATCACGTTCAAGAATGCCAATGGCTGGCCGGCGGGCAAGTACCGTGCGGAAGTCATGGTAGATGGCAAGGCGGCCGGAACGCCGCAGGAGTTCGAGGTCAAGTAAGTCCACGCGCTACCGACTCTCTCCCGGTAGTGGACTCACGATGGACGCAGCCGCGAGGCTGCGTCTTTTTTTTGTGGCGTCCAGACGCCACCGCCCAGCGCGACCCCTTGCTCAGTACGCAATCGTATGGGCCGCCTTTGCTCCTCGCCGGCTAAAGCGTGACAATGCAGGGGTTTTCCTGCGGCACAGCCGGGACGGTGCGTGGCAGGGAATGGGGCCGTGCGCTGTGCGCGCCCGGCTGATACGGCCGCACCCGTCCAGCGCTGGCGCTGGATGTTCCCCCGATCGCTCAAAGAGTCCTAGTCCTCCATGTCGAATACGCCCAAGATCCTCTACACGCTGACCGATGAAGCGCCGTTCCTGGCCACCCAGTCGCTGCTGCCGGTCGTCAGTGCATTCACCGCCACCGCCGGTATCGCGGTGGAAACGCGCGACATCTCGCTGTCCGGCCGCATCCTGTCGCTGTTCCCGGAGCGCCTGAAGGACGAACAGAAGGTCAACGATGACCTGGCCGAGCTGGGCCAACTGGCGACTACCCCGGAAGCCAACATCATCAAGCTGCCGAACATTTCGGCGTCGGTGCCGCAGCTGAAGGCGGCCATCACCGAACTGCAGCAGCAGGGCTACGCGTTGCCGGATTATCCGGAAAACCCGGCCGACGACGAGCAGCGCGACATCAAGGCGCGCTACGACAAGGTCAAGGGCAGCGCGGTGAATCCAGTGCTGCGCGAAGGCAACTCGGACCGTCGCGCGCCGCTGTCGGTGAAGAACTACGCACGCAAGCACCCGCACCGCATGGGTGCCTGGGCGAAGGACTCCACCTCGCACGTCGCGCACATGGCGTCCGGCGATTTCTATGGCAGCGAGAAGTCGACGACGATCGGCAGCGCCGGCAGCCTGAAGATCACCCTGCACCGTGCCGATGGCACGGACGTGGTGCTGAAGGAAAAGACCGCGGTCAAGGCCGGTGAGATCGTCGATGCAGCGGTGATGAGCCGCAAGGCGTTGGCGGCGTTCATCGCCGAGCAGATCGAAGATGCCAAGGCGAAGAACGTGCTGTTCTCCCTGCACCTGAAGGCGACCATGATGAAGGTCTCCGACCCGATCATGTTCGGCGTGGCCGTCAATGAGTTCTACAAGGACGTGCTGGCAAAGCACGCGGACGTGCTGAAGCAGGCCGGCTTCGATGCCAACAATGGCATCGGCGACCTCGCCGCGCGCCTGCCGTCGCTGCCTGAAGCCACCCGTGCGGCCATCGAGGCCGACCTGAAGGCCGAGTACGCACATCGCCCGGGCGTGGCCATGGTGAACTCGGACAAGGGCATCACCAACCTGCACGTGCCGAGCGATGTGATCGTCGACGCCTCGATGCCGGCGATGATCCGCGACTCCGGCAAGATGTGGAATGCCGAAGGCAAGCTGCAGGACACCAAGGCGGTCATTCCGGACCGCTGCTACGCCGGTGTCTACCAGGCGGTGATCGACGATTGCCGCACGCACGGCGCCTTCGATCCGGCCAGGATGGGCTCGGTGCCGAACGTCGGCCTGATGGCGCAGAAGGCCGAAGAATACGGCTCGCACGACAAGACCTTCCAGATTGCTGCCGATGGCGTGGTCAAGGTCACCGACGAAGCCGGCAAGGTGGTGTTCGAGCACGCCGTGGAAGCCGGTGACATCTGGCGCATGTGCCAGACCAAGGACGCCCCGATCCAGGACTGGGTGAAGCTGGCGGTGGAGCGCGCGCGTCTGAGCAGCACCCCGGCCGTGTTCTGGCTGGATGCCGGGCGCGCGCACGACGCGCAGGTCATCAGCAAGGTTGAGACCTACCTGAAGGACCACGACACCAATGGCCTGGACATCCGCATCCTGCCGCCGGTGGAAGCCACCGCGTTCTCGCTGGATCGCATCCGCAAGGGCGAGGACACCATCTCGGTGACCGGCAACGTGCTGCGCGATTACCTGACCGACCTGTTCCCGATCATGGAGCTGGGCACCAGCGCCAAGATGCTCTCCATCGTGCCGCTGATGGCCGGTGGCGGCCTGTTCGAGACCGGTGCCGGTGGTTCGGCCCCCAAGCACGTGCAGCAGTTCGTCGAAGAGGACTACCTGCGCTGGGATTCGCTGGGTGAGTTCCTCGCCCTGGCTGCGTCGCTGGAACACCTGGGCAACCGCTACGACAACGCCGCCGCGCGCGTGCTGGCCAAGGCGCTGGACGTGGCCAACGGCGAGTTCCTGGACAACGACAAGTCGCCCTCGCGCAAGCTGGGTGGCATCGACAACCGTGGCAGCCACTTCTACCTGACCCTGTACTGGGCGCAGGCGCTGGCCGCACAGGACGACGATGCCGCACTGAAGGCCCGCTTCGCCCCGTTGGCCAAGGCGCTCACCGACAACGAAGCGAAGATCGTCGAAGAACTGGTGGCGGTGCAGGGCAAGGCCGTGGACATCGGCGGTTACTACCGCCCTGACCTGGCCAAGGTGGCCGCCGCAATGCGTCCCAGCGCCACGCTGAACACCGCGCTGGAACTGATCGCGGGCTGATCATCGCCGCACGGTGTAGACCGGGGGCCCACGCATTGCGTGGGCCTTTCGCGTTTGCGGCTCGTGGCCGGTGGCCTGCGGGCGCTGCCAGCCAGCGGCCAAGGCTGGGCAACGGGCGCGCCGGCATCGTAAGGTGGATGCGATTCCGGCCGTGAGCCTGCCATGTCCCCCATCGACATCGATCCCGTGCTGGCCGAACGGATGGCGCTTGCCATCCGGGATGGTTTCGAGGACTACCATGCCCGCTTCGCGGCGATCACCGCCCGCGCGCAGGGGCGGTTCGAGCGGAGACAGTGGGAGGCCGCGCAGCGCGATGCGGTCGAGCGCATCGGCCTGTACGACCAATGCATCGCCGCGTGCATGCACGACCTGCGCCGGCTGGCCGGTGAGGCCGTCGGCGAGCGTGCCTGCTGGTTGCAGGTGCACGCGCGTTACAGCGTGCTGTTGCGCGGGCTGATCGACGCCGAGTTGTACAAGACGTTCTACAACACGTTGGCGCGGCGCCTGTTCGGCACCCGTGGGGTGGATGTGCAGGTGGAGTTCCTCGCCTTCGATGTCGAGCCCTCCGATGCGATCACCCATCCGGTGGCGCGGCATGCATACGCGGTGTCGGCCACGCGCCCTGCCGATGCGCTGATGCGCGTGCTGGGTGACTACCGCTTCGACATCCCCTATGCGCATCAACTGCGCTGCGCGGCCGCCATCGCGGTCCGCTTGCAGGATGACCTGGCGCACTGGGGAGCTCATGCGGTCCGCGGCATCGAGCTGCTGGACACCGTGTTCTACCGCGAGCGGCGCGCCTATCTGGTGGGGCGCGTGTTCGGGGAGCACCGCTTTTCGCCCTGTGTGATCGTGCTGGTGAACGATGGCCAGGGCCTGCGCGCCGATGCAGTGCTGACCCGGCGGCGCGACGTGGCGCATCTGTTCGGCGTGTCGCGCAGTTATTTCCAGGCCAACCTGGCTACGGTCGGTGATGCGGTGGTGTTCCTGCGCAGCCTGCTGCCGGGCAAGCCGGTCGATGAGATCTATACCGTGCTCGGGCGGGCCAAGCAGGGCAAGACCGAGCGCTACCGCGCCTTCTTCGGACACTTCCTGGAACACCCGCAGGAGCAGCTGGTGCACGCCGAGGGCACCCCGGGCATGGTCATGGCGGTGTTCACCCTGCCCAGCTACCCGCTGGTGTTCAAGCTGATACGCGATCGCTTCGCCTGGCCGAAGGCGATGTCGCGCCAGCAGGTGGAAGACAAGTACGCGCTGGTGTTCAACCTGGACCGGGTGGGGCGCCTGCTGGACGCACAGCCCTATCGGCACCTGCGTTTCCCGGCCACGCGTTTCGCCCCGGCGCTGCTGCAGGAACTGCTGCAACACTGTGCGCAGGGCGTGCGGCTGGACGGCGAAGAGGTGGAGATCGCGCTGTGCTACGTGCAGCGGCGCTTCCGTCCCTTGAACCTGTACCTGCGCGAGCAGGGGCCCGAGGGGATACGCGCGGCGGTGCTGGACTACGCACAGGCGATCACCGACATGGCCCGCAACAACATCTTTCCCGGTGACATGCTGCCGAAGAATTTCGGTGTCTCACGGCATGGCCGCGCCGTGTTCTACGACTACGACGAACTGTGCCTGGTCACCGAGTGCGTGTTCCGCGACTGGCCTGCCCCGCGCAATGCCGATGAGGCCTTGGCCGACGAGCCGTGGTTCCACGTCGGGCCGCGTGATGTGTTCCCCGAGCGCTTCGGCCCGTTCATGGGGCTTCCCGCTGCGGAACTGGCGGCGGTTCGTGAGCACTTCGGGCATCTGTTCCAGCCAGCGTGGTGGCGCGCGCTGCAGGATCAACTCACTGCGGGGGCGCCCCCCGACACGCCGCCATATTCGCGTGAGCACCGGCTGGCATGAGCCAACCATGGGCGATGGTCTGCCGCAAAACCGAAAGCCAGCCTCCTGCCACGCCGGTATCGTGCGGTCTGATTCCCTGCTGAGCATGACAACCATGTGCCACATCCCAGCCGCTGCTCCCATCACCGCGCCGTACCCTCCTGTTCTGCCTGATGCCTTTCCCCTCGTCCAGGACCGCGGGCCACGGGTGAGAATGATCGGCAATGGCTGGATGCCGGAGGTGCTGCCGACAGCGCGCCCACTGCAACCACACGGTGCCGCCGACAGCGGATGGCCGGTGGATCCGCTGTTGGCCCATCTGGCTGAGTATCAGCACGCGATCCGCCAGTTTCAGCAGGAGCGTGCGGCATTCCTGAATCGCACGACGCTGCATCCGTCGCAGGGCTCCGGTGACCCGCTGCGGGACCACATCAGCGCCCTTGCCTAACGGTCAAGAGCGTGATGTCCAAGCCAAAGGCCGCTCTCCGGGATGGGTCACCGGGGCACTCTTTGCTACCCTGTCGCTACATCGACACGGAGCAGTCATCATGCGTACTTCGCTTTTCCTTGGAGTGGTTCTGGCACTGGGCGCCGGTGGCGCGCTGGTTTCCGTGGACGCCAGCGCGCAGAACGCGCGCGCGGCCCGTGCGCAGACCGAAGGCAGCATGGTCCTGAGCGGCAGCATCGACATTGCGCCGGACGGCTCGGTCGAAGGCTTCACGCTCAAGAATGAAGACAGGATCGAGCCCTACATCCAGGATTTCCTGAAGCAGAATGTCGCCAGGTGGCGGTTCGAGCCGGTGCTGCGCGAGGGCAGGGCGGTTGCAGCGAAGACGCCGGTGAACCTGCGCCTGGTAGCCCGGCGAGCGTCCGGTGATGGAATGGACGTCGTGCTGAGCAGCGCCAATTTCCGTAATTTCGATCCCAAAGCGACCGACGCGGTGGCCATCGACCGCATGCCGCCGCCCTCCTTCCCGCGTGAACTGATGGAGATGGGCGGTGCGGGCGAAGTCCAGCTGTTGCTGCGGGTGGCGCGCGACGGCACGGTCGACGATGTGATCGCCGAACAGGTCAACGCCTACGTGGCCGGGTCGGCGCGCGCGATGCAGCGGATGCGTGACGTGATGGCGCGCAGTGCGGTCAGCGCTGCGCGGAAGTGGGCCTTCATCGCGCCGTCTACCGGCGCCAGTGTCGACGATCCGTTCTGGACGGTACGCGTGCCGGTGCGTTTCTTCTACGGTGGCAACGGCGACCGCTACGGCAAATGGCAGGTCTACATTCCGGGACCGAAGCAAAGCGCGCCCTGGAAGGTGAACGATGTTGCCGCCGATGATGCCCCCGATATGTTGCCCGACGGCGGGGTCTACATGGTCGGGGTCGACAACGGCCCGAAGCTGCTGACGCCGCTCCAGGGCTGATGGCGGCGGTAGCGCCGAGCCATGCTCGGCGGCTCTGCGTTCCGGCAACGCGCGGTCTCGTGCAGGCCGCGCGCTGCGCTCGCCGAGCATCGCGCGGCGTCACCGGGTCACCGGGTCAGCGGTAGGGGTAGGTGACGCTGCGGTTGCGGCCCTGTTCCTTGGCCATGTACAGCGCTTTGTCGGCCATGCGCAGGGCCTGTTCGGCATCGGCATCGAAGGTCGGGTAATGCGCCACGCCGACCGATACGCTGACGTGACCGACCGGGTCCAGCACCTGGTCCGCGATCCGCTGCCGCAGCCGCTCGGCGATCAGCAGGGCATCGTCGGCATCGGTGGTGGGCAGCAGCATCAGGAACTCTTCGCCGCCGTTGCGGCACAGCACGTCCCCATCGCGTGAGTAGCGGCGCATCTGCTCGGCGATGTGGCTGATGACCTGATCGCCGACCGCATGGCCATGCTGGTCGTTGATGATCTTGAAACGGTCGATGTCCAACGCCAGGATCGCGAAGGACTGCCCCTGCGCCTTCCAGGTTTCCAGCGCCTGCTGCAGCCCACGGCGGTTGAGCAGGCCGGTCAGGGGATCGGTGCGGCTGGCCCGGTTGAGGGTACCGATGCGGTCCTGCAGCGCCGTGAAGCTGTACAGCACGGCCTGCTTCAGTTGCGCCACTTCGAAGTACCACGCGCGGATGCCGCCGACATCGGAGATGGCCCGGCCGGTGTCGCCCTCCTGCACGTTGCGCGCCAGCTGCCACAGCGGCAGCGAGATACGGCGCGCGAACCACCAGGTCACCAGCAGCGACAGTACTCCGAGCGGGATCGCGCGCCAGATGATCGATGACATCACCTGTGACAAGGGCTGCAGGGTGGCCGCCGTCGGGCGCTGGGCTACCACGCCCCATCCGGTGGCGGGCACCGGCGCGTACCCGGCAAGCATGGAGACGCCACGGCTGTTGTTGACCTGCGCCGAACCGCGTTGCCCACGTGAGACCGCATCGATCACCCGGTTGCCCGGCGCATACCCGCCGACCCGTTCGGGGTCAACGTGGTACAGCAGGCGGCCATTGCGATCGACCACGTACAGGTAGGACCCGTCGCGGTAGTAGTGCGTGCCCAGCAGACTCTGCAGGATGCTGCGCTGGCGCAGGTAGATGGTCCCGCTGACGTAGCCGCGGTAGCGGCCCTGCACGTCGAACACTGGATGCGACATGGCGACCAGCAGCCTGCCGGTGGCCGAGTCGTAGGGATCGCTGACCATGGGCTGGCGGCGCTCCAGTGCGATGCGGTTGCCTTCGCTGCGCAGGGTATCGCCCTTCAGGTGCAACGTCTGTGGCGAGGTGGCCAGGACCAGCCCGGTGTGGTCGACGATCAGTATCGAGTTGAAGCTGTTGGTCTGCAGTTGCAGGCGCGTGGCTTCGTCCTGCGCACGGCGGTCCTGCATGCCTTCCCGGCCCAGCAGCATCGCGGTATAGGCGAGCTGCTGCTGCGAGGACAGCACGAAGTTCTGGGTGGTTTCGGCCAGCTTGTTGGCGTACACCCGGTTCGCTTCCAGGGTGCTGCTGACCAGTTGGTCACGTTGCACGCGGTAGCTGGCCAGCAGGGTGTTGGCCAGTGCCACCACGGTGCTGAGCAGGGCCAGGGCAAGGATCAGCGAACCCAGGTTGAGGCGTTTGGAAAGCGAGCGCATGCGGGCAGGTCAGCCAGTTCTGATGCTGGCCCGACCGGTCTTGTCCGGAGGGTACGCCAGCGCGGGACGGCGCCCGCACGCAGCAGCCTGCGCACGGTTCGGTGGGGACTGCGCGGGCATTATCGCTGAAAGCGACGGGTCACGTGCGGACGCAGAGCACGGTCAAGGTCAAAAGCTGCAGAGCTGCTTGTGGCGGGGGGGGGGGGGGGGGGGGGGGCGGGCGGGGAGGCTGTGCGGGGCCTTGAGCGGCAGGAGCCGCGAAGAGCTACATGAACGTACTTGCGCGTGCCCCGCACAGCCTCCCCGCCCGACCGGCCCCCAACTGCAGCTCGTAAGCAGCCACCCGCGAGGCGGTTCACCCGTTCGACCCACGCAGCAACCGCGTGCGCAGCACCTCGCGCAGCCGTGCGGCGGATGCCTCATCCAGTTCGCCCAGCACGCCACGCGCATGCTCCGGCACGTGTGCGGCAACCTGATCGTCTGCGTCGAACACGTAATGCTGGAACATCGCCTGCCAGGCCGCGCGTTGTTCCACAGGCAGCTCACGGATCGCCAGCAGAGCCAGCATCAAGGCGTTCATCGGCGCATCGCGCCATGCCTCGACCGGGCGCCACCAGTAATTGACAAGGACGTTGAACGCCTCGAGTCCTTCCATGTGGTGCCACCACAGGGAAGGGATGAATACCGCGTCCCCCGGTTCCAGCACGGCGCTCTGTGCCTCCTGCATGGCCAGCGCGAAGCGCGGGAACCGCTGCAGGTCCGGTGCGGCGAAGTCGACCAGGCTGATTGCCTGTCCGGCGGGGGTGAAGTCCAGCGGGCCGACATACAGGTTGCCGACCTGGCCGGGAGGAAACAGCATGACCCGTCGCCGTCCTGCCGCCACGCAGGCCAGATTGTCCGGCGCATCGTAGTGCGCGGCGATCCGCGAGCGGTTGCCGATCCAGATGCTGGCCAGTGGATCGGCCTGTCCCAGCACCAGCGGATTCTCTTCCCGCAGCCCGGGCAGGTAGGTATCCAGCGTGGTGGATGCCACGTAGATGGTCGGTGCGTCCGGTTCGCTGCGGTATTTGAGCAGGGTGTCCAGCACCACGCGCAGCGGTACCTGTTCGCGACGGAAATTGAAGCCGGTGAGGTCGTCGTTGTAGAAGACCCGGCCCTGCGTGCCGGGCGCCGCTGTGGTGGCGGTCACCGGCATGCCACCGTGGTCGAACCGCTTCAGGTAGTCCACCGCGGCGGTGTCGGCATGCCGGGCGGCCTGTACCAGCGGCCACCCGGCGGCCAATCCCCGCACCACCTTCGGCGTGGTCCAGCTGCCCAGCGCGGCAGGCAGTGCCGCAGGATCGGCGAGCTGAACCTCGTCGATGGGGCGGGGCGGGGGCAGGGTCATCGCCACTCAGAACTTGTAGCGCACACCGAACATGTAGCGCGGGCCGGTCTGGGTGGCATAGCGCAGCATGTTGCTGTGGCGGGCGTAGGTGCGCATCGTTTCGTCGGTCAGGTTGATCGCTTCCACGCTCAGCGTCAGCTGCTCGCTCACCGCGTAGCTGATGTTCAGATCGAGCTGGCCATAGGCTTCGGTGTAGTTCGGGTTCGGGCCCTGGCCACCGATGCCGTTGAGGAACTTGTCGCGCCAGTTGTAGGCCGCCCGGACCTGCCATGCGTTCTTGTCATAGAACAGTACCGCGTTGGCCGAATCGCTCAGGCCGACCATCGGGTACTGGTCGCCCAGGCTCAGGTTGTCGAAGGTCAGCCCGGACTTCACCTTGGTGTAGTTCGCCGCGACACCGAAACCGGACTCGCCGAACAGGTGCTGCACCGCCACCTCCCAGCCTTCCAGATGATCCGAGCGCTGGTTGGCCGGCAGGGTGATGTCGAACCCGGCGATGGGATCACCCGGCTGGCCGACGATGCTGCCGGTCTGCTGGCCGGCCGAGTTGACCCCGGTGGAAACCACGCCCGGGTCGCCGGCATGGTTGGTGAAGATGTAATTGCGGATGCACACCGTGTCGGTGGTGACGCAGCCCGACGCCAGCGCTTCGTTCCAGTACGCACCGCCGACCGGCGTGTGCAGGCTGCCGGCATCTTCGCGGGCGATGGTGTTGCTGATGAAGTTCTTGATGTTCTTGCGGAAGAAGCCGACCGAGGCGTAGCTGGCTTCACCGTAGTACCACTCCAGGGACAGGTCGAAGTTGTCCGACAGCAATGGCTCCAGCGCCGGGTTGCCGCGTGAACCGGTGCCGCCCTGGGTGCGCACGATGTTGTCCAGGCGTTGCCCGCTTTCGATCTGCGTCCATCCCGGTCGGCCCAGGCTGCGGCTGTAGCTGCCGCGCAGTGCGAGCGACTCGTTGATGTCCAGCTTGAGGTCGACATTGGGCAGCACGTAATCGTACTTGCCTTTGCCGCCGATGAACGCGCCGTCGTCGGCGTAGGTGATGTTGAACTCGTTGAGGGAGTTCCAGCTGATCGAAGTCGGCACGCGCACCAGCGCCAACGACTCCACTTCGGTCTGCTCATAGCGCACGCCGGCGGCGACATGCAGCGGCATGTTCCAGTCGAAGGTGGTGCGGTACTGCAGGTAGGCGCTCTTGGATTTTTCGGTGGTGCGGATGTCCTCGGAGTATTCGGTCGGGGCGAGATAGCAAGTCGGGCAGGCCGGCTCGGTGCCGTTGGCCACCTGCGCCGCACGGTCACGCAAGCGGTCGAAATCGAACACCAGGAACTGGCCGGTCAGGCGCGGATCGTCGTGCCCGGAGAACGCCTTGAAGTATTTGCCCATGTCATCGGCGTACCAGATGCTGTCGTCGTAGTCCACCGGCGTACCGACGCCGCCCCAGCTGTCGCGTTGCTGGATCGCCGCCGCCGAGCGGTTGTCCACCTGGGTGTGGCCCACGCCGAAATCGAGCGCGGAATAGTCGGCGAAGCGGAACACGCCCTTGGCCTGCAGCTGTTCCACTTCGGACTTGTTGTAGCTGTTCTGGAATACCGAACCGGTGACCAGTGCATCGGCGGCCTGTACCCCACCCGGCGGCAACGCGATGTTGATGATCGGCAGGTCGCCGCTGTAATCCACCGTGGTCGTGCCGCGCACGTACGCCGCCACGCCGAGCACGCCAGCCGAGCCATAGGGCCCATCGGGCTGCGATTCGGCACTGGCGCGGTGGTAGTCGAAGGACATGTCCAGCGCATCGTTGACTTCCCAGTCAACATTGAAGCCGAGCGAATCCATGCTGTTCCGGGTGGCCAGCTTCATGCCGCCCATCGCCACGTCGCCGTTCACCACGTCTTCGCTGTACACGATGGGGGCGGCAACCGGACCATCGGTCCAGGTACTGTCACCGGGGCCGTAGTTGAACCACACCGACAGTTCGCTGCGCTGCTGCTGCACCTTGTTTTCGACATAGGTGTAATCCAGCGTGGTGGTGACGTTGTCCAGCGGCTTCCACTGCAGCGTGGCCTGGCCGTTGGTGCGCTGGCGCTGCACGGCGTTGACGTTGTACGCGGTGTTCTGCGGACGGCCGTAGATATCATCGGCACCCGGCCGGTTGGTGATGCGGTCCGAATAGCCCGTGCCCGGCTGCGGCAGTGCGCGCCAGTCGCTGGTGTCGTCCCCGCGCAGCGTCGCCCAGCCTTCGGCCACGGTGGCCTGGTTGAAGCCGGAATCGCGTTCCTGGTGGCTGGCGCTGAGCGCCACGCCGAAGCGTCCGTCAGCGTAGGTCTGGCTGAAAACACCGGACAGCTCGCCGGTGACATTGGATCCCTGCAGCGTGCGCGGCACGTTGTCGTTGGAGGTATCGTGCACCGCCTTCATGCCAAGGCTGACCACCGGTGCCGCTTCCAGGGGGCGCAGGGTCTTGATGTTGATCGTCGCACCGATGCCACCGGTGGGGTTGTCGGCGCGGGTGGTCTTGTAGACCTCCACTGCGGAGATCGATTCGGAGGCGATGTTGGCGAAATCGAACGAGCGCGAGCCGGACAGTCCACCGCCGCCGTTGCCCAGGTTGGAGGCTGGCATCTGGCGGCCGTTGAGCAGCACCAGGTTGTAGTCCGGGCCGATGCCGCGCACGGTGACCTTGGAACCTTCGCCGCTGGAGGTACGGTCGATGGACACACCGCTGATGCGCTGCAGCGATTCGGCCAGGTTGGTATCGGGGAACTTGCCGATATCCTCGGCCACGATGCCGTCCACCACGCCCTGGCTGTCGCGCTTGAGGTTCATCGACGAGGTGAGGCTGCCGCGGATGCCGGTCACCTGCACGGTGTCCAGGGTGGCCGGGTCGGCGGGTTCGGTGGTGGCAGCATCCTGCGCCCATGCGGGGCCGGCGATGGCCGCCAGCAGCGCGGAAGTGAGCAGTGTCTTGCGGGGTACGGCCTTGTACATCCTCATTGCGGATCCCTCCCCAGGGAGTGCGGAAACAGCGGGTTTGACTTCGGCTGGAACGCGGCAACTACATGACGGGAGCGATTTGGGGATGCGTTGACAGCGTTGTCAACAAAGCGCCCCCGCCAGTGGTCGGGCGGATCCGGGGGAGACCGTGCTGCAGGTCCCGCAATCCTTGTCATTGCAGTGTCATCGGCCCGCATGCAGCCGCCGCGCGTGCGCGGCGCTACGCGAATGATCGTGTTGCGATGCGGAACGGTTCTGCGCAGGGCAGGTAGCGCTAACACTGACAGCGCTCGACAAAAGCGCGCCATCAGCGGGCGCTCAGCGCCTGCGTTTTCCAGGTGCGGCGGTGGATTCGCGGACCAGCACCGCATGGTCGAGGGTGATCATCCTGCCGGCGCCCGGCGAACGGATGCGCTCCAGCAGCTGCAGCGTCGCCAGCCGGCCCATTTCCGCAGTGGGCTGCCGCACCGTGGTCAGCGCGGGGAAGATATGGCTGGCGATCGGGGTGTCATCGAAACCGCATACGGACAGATCGCGGGGCACCTGCAGGCCGCGGCCACCGGCGACCCGGTACACGGCCGCCGCCATGTCATCGTTGGCCGCGAAGATCGCCGTGGGCGGATCGGCCAGGTCCAGCAGGCGGTGTGCCGCCGGGATGCCGGATTCGAAAGAGAACTGGCCGCCGACCACCAGCGCGGCGTCGTAGGCGATGCCGGCTTCGCGCAGCGCAGCGCGATACCCGGCGTGGCGCCACTGGCAGGCGCCGTGCGCCCGTGGTCCCTTGATGTGGCCGATGCGCCGATGGCCCAGCGCGATGAGGTGGCGCATCAACTCCACCACGGCCGTGGTCTCGTCCATGCGCACCCCGATGGCGCCGGTGGGGTCACGCGGGGCGATGCTGGCAAAGGGAATGTCATGTTCCTGCAGGTAGGACAGCACCACCGGATCATCGCTGAGCGGCGGGATCAGCACGACGCCGTCGGGCCGTGAGTTGTCGAACAGCGCGCTGAGGTCGGGCAGGGCATGGCGGCCGATGCCCACCGGACCCAGCAGCAGGTTGTAGTGGTTGCCGTGGCAGGCATCCAGCATGCCGCTCTGGATCTCCATCAGGTAGTTGCGCGAAGGATTGTTGTAGGCCAGCGCCAGCGAATAGGAGCGCTGGCCGGCCAGGCTGCGCGCGGAGGGATTGGGCTTGTAGCCGAGCCGCGCGACCGCCTCGCGCACCCGCGACTGGGTCTGCTCACGCACGTTGGGCTCGTTGTTGAGCACCCGCGACACGGTCTTGATGGAGACTCCCGCCGCCGCAGCGACGTCTTCGATTCGACTACGCATGATGCAGGTGGTCCTCGATGTGCCAGCGGCGGCCAGTGCGCGCCGAGCGATGGTGCAGCGTCGGGCCGATATTGCCACGGCGCAGCGCAGCAGGGACGGGCCGGTGGATGCCTGTTGCCGGTGCCTGCCGATCTCCCGGCCCCGCTGCGCTCGCCGACCATGGGTCGGCGCTACCGATGACCGTAGCTCGTCTGTAGGAGGAAGTCCCTGAGTCAGGGGCGGCCGCGAAGCAGCGGATGTTCGCACCCCGGAAACAACAAAGCCCCGCAATGCGGGGCCTCGTCGTGGATCGTCCGGCGCCAGGAACTCAGCGCTTCATCGAACCGAAGAACTCGTCGTTGGACTTGGTGTTCTTCATCTTGTCCAGCAGGAACTCCATGGCGGCCATTTCATCCATCGGATGCAGCAGCTTGCGCAGGATCCAGATCTTCTGCAGCAGCTCCGGCTCGATCAGCAGGTCTTCGCGGCGGGTACCCGAACGGTTGATGTCGATCGCCGGGAACACGCGCTTTTCAGAGATGCGACGGCTCAGGTGCACTTCGCTGTTGCCGGTGCCCTTGAACTCTTCGTAGATCACCTCGTCCATCTTGCTGCCGGTGTCCACCAGCGCCGTGGCGATGATGGTCAGGCTGCCGCCTTCTTCCACGTTGCGCGCGGCACCGAAGAAGCGCTTCGGACGGTGCAGCGCGTTGGCATCCACGCCACCGGTCAGCACCTTGCCCGAGCTCGGCACCACATTGTTGTAGGCACGTGCCAGGCGGGTGATCGAGTCCAGCAGGATCACCACGTCCTTCTTGTGCTCGACCAGGCGCTTGGCCCGCTCGATCACCATTTCGGCAACCTGCACGTGGCGCGCGGCCGGCTCGTCGAACGTCGAGCTGATGACCTCGCCGCGCACGGTGCGCTGCATTTCGGTCACTTCTTCCGGGCGCTCATCGATCAGCAGCACGATCAGGTGCACGTCCGGATGGTTGGTGGTGATGGCCGTGGCCACCTGCTGCATCATCATCGTCTTGCCGGCCTTGGGCTGGGAAACGATCAGCGAACGCTGGCCCTTGCCCTGCGGTGCCATCAGATCGAGGATGCGGCCGGTGATGTCTTCGGAGGAGCCGTTGCCGCGTTCCAGGGTGAAGCGCTTGCGCGGGAACAGGGCGGTCAGGTTCTCGAACAGCACCTTGTTCTTGGACGCTTCCAGCGGCTCACCGTTGATGGTGTCCACGATGGACAGCGCGAAGTAGCGCTCGCCATCCTTGGGGAAGCGGATGCGGCCGGACAGGTGGTCGCCGGTGCGCAGGTTGAAGCGGCGGATCTGGCTGGGCGAGATGTAGGTGTCGTCCGGGCCGGCCAGGTAGCTGGCTTCGGCCGCGCGCAGGAAGCCGAAGCCGTCCGGCAGGATTTCCAGCACGCCGTCGGCAGCGACGCCATCACCGTGGCGGGTCAGCACCTTCAGCAGCGCGAAGATCACGTCCTGCTTGCGGGCACGGGCGACACCTTCGGAGATCTGCAGCTGTTCGGCGATTTCCAGCAGCTTCTGCGCCGGCATGCGCTTGAGGTCGCTCAGCGAATACACCGGGAAGCCTTCCGGCACGTTCGGCTGGGTGGTACGCACGAACGGCTGCTGTTCGTTGTTGTCCTGCGGCATGCCGTCGTCGCGTCCACCACCACGTGCCGGGCGGTCACGGTCGCGTCGGTTGCGGAAGCGGTCACGGCGGTTGCCCTGGCCCTGCGCGTTGTTCTGCTGGTTGCCCTGGTAGGGGCCCTGGTTCTGGCCGCCTGCGGTGTTCTGCTGGCCGCCGCCGGAGGTGTTGTTGTTCTGCTGCGGGCGACCCTGGCCGGATTCGCGGCCTTCGTTGCCCTCACCGCCGTTGGTGGCGGGAGCATCGGCAGCGGGCGCGCTCGGCGCCGCGGCAGCGGGCGCGGGGGGCGGAGTGGGACGGGGTGCTTCGGGCGCGTTGGCCAGCGGCAGGCCGGCCTGTGCCGGGGCACTGGTTTCGGCGGACGCGGGTGCGGCGGCCTTGGTCACGCGCGGCTTGCGCACACGCTTTTCGGCGGGCGCATCAGCGCTGCCGGTTTCAGAAGTGGTATCGGACAAGAGCGTTATTCCTCGCTTGAAGGTGCGAGCGCCCGGCTGGGGCGGCGAACGAAGGGATGGGGTCTGGAGTGAACTGCATCCAGCGGGTGCGGCACGCGAACGCGGACCGGATGTGCCGACACTATCACCGGCGCGCGGCGCCTTGCAAGCACCGCGATGCCGCGACATTCAGGCAGCGCAGGGGCTGCAGGCAGCCGGCGTCACCGGCTGCCGGGAGACACAGGCCTCAGGCCAGCGCCTTGTCGAGCAGGCCAGCCAGCTGGGCCTTGCCCACCGCACCCACCTGCTCACCGACCTTCTCACCGTCCTTGAAGACGACCAGGTAGGGAATGGAACGGACGTGATACTTCACCGCCAGGTCGCGCTCGTGGTCGACGTTGACCTTGACGATCTTCGCGCGGCCACCGTAGGCCACGGCCAGTTCGTCCAACGCCGGTGCGATCATCTTGCACGGCCCACACCATTCGGCCCAGAAATCAACCAGGACCGGCTCTTTGGAGTTCAGTACGGTGCTTTCGAAATCAGCGGTGCTGACATGTACAACGTTGTCGCTCATCTTGGTTTCTCGTCTTGTGGGGCACCCGGCCGGGGCCGGAGGTGGGTGAACTGGGCTGGACCAGACTGGCGCAACCCTCGTCGTTGCCTGGTGGAGCAGGCTCCACGGTGCGCTGGGCAGGATGCCTGGACGCTCACGGCCGGCAGTTTACCCCTATCGGCACAGGGAGACAGGGGGCGGCTGGAACCCAGCGTATCGCGATCAATATGACCGACGGAATGTGTCGGATTTCACTGTCCACACCTATGGGATAGGGGTCCGTCCCTGGTGCACAAGGGGAAGCGCCGGGAACGATTCAGCGGGCGGTGGCATGGATGAATGCGCAATGGGCAGTTAGTCTCCGGGGGCGGTGAGACGCTTTGGCCCGGTTGCCTGCCCGATTACGCTAAACTGCTTCATTGAGCGGCAAGGGACCCCGAGGGTTCCAAGGCCCGCCGACCCGCCGCAGGGGCCGCAGTTTGCGACGGAGCCCCCAGATGACGCCGAGCCGCCCGATTGCAGGTGGCGGCCAGACCAAGACGGACACATGAGCGACAAACCGCTGACCGATTTGACCTTTTCCTCCTTCGATCTGCATCCGGCATTGCACGCCGGTCTTGAAGGAGCCGGATTCACCCGCTGCACCCCGATCCAGGCGTTGACGCTGCCGGTCGCACTCGCCGGTGGCGACGTCGCAGGCCAGGCACAGACCGGTACCGGCAAGACGCTGGCCTTCCTGGTCGCGGTGGTGAACCGCCTGCTGACCCGCCCGGCACTGGCCGACCGCAAGCCGGAAGACCCGCGTGCGCTGATCCTGGCACCCACCCGCGAACTGGCCATCCAGATCCACAAGGATGCGGTGAAGCTGGGTTCGGACCTGGGGCTGCGCTTCGCGCTGGTGTACGGCGGCGTGGACTACGACAAGCAGCGCGAACTTCTGCAGCAGGGCGTGGACGTGATCATCGCCACCCCCGGCCGCCTGATCGACTACGTCAAGCAGCACAAGGTGGTTTCGCTGCACGCCTGCGAAATCTGCGTGCTGGACGAAGCCGACCGCATGTTCGACCTGGGCTTCATCAAGGACATCCGCTTCCTGCTGCGCCGCATGCCCGAGCGCACCACCCGGCAGACCCTGCTGTTCAGCGCCACGCTCAGCCACCGCGTGCTGGAACTGGCGTATGACCACATGAACGAGCCGCAGAAAATGGTGGTGGAGAGCGAATCCATCACCGCCGCCCGCGTGCGCCAGCGCATGTACTTCCCGGCCGACGAAGAGAAGATCCCGCTGCTGCTGGGCCTGCTGTCGCGCAGCGAAGGCGCGCGTACGATGGTGTTCGTCAACACCAAGGTGTTCGTCGAGCGCGTCGCGCGCGCGCTGGAACGTTCCGGCTACCGCGTCGGCGTGCTGTCCGGTGATGTCCCGCAGAAGAAGCGCGAAAGCCTGCTGAACCGCTTCCAGAAGGGCCAGCTGGAAATCCTGGTGGTCACCGATGTGGCCGCCCGCGGCCTGCACATCGACGGAATCAAGTACGTCTACAACTACGATCTGCCGTTCGACGCCGAAGACTACGTGCACCGCATCGGCCGCACCGCGCGCCTGGGCGAGGAAGGCGATGCGATCAGCTTCGCCTGCGAACGCTATGCGATGGGCCTGCCGGACATCGAGGCCTATATCGACCAGAAGATCCCGGTCGAAGCGGTGACCGCCGAACTGCTGACCTCGCTGCCGCGTCCGGAACGTGCTCCGCCTGCGCCGGGCGAGGAAGGCGACGAGAACGAAAGCGTCAGCCAGATCTTCCGCGAAGCGCGTGAAGCGCGTGCCGCCGAAGAAGAGCGTCGTGGTGGCGGACGTGGTGGCAAGCCCTCCGCTGGCCGCGGCGAACGCAGTGGCGAGCGCAGTGGCGAACGCCGCCCGCGTCCGCCGCGCAAGCCGCGCGTGGAAGGCGAAGTGGTCGCTGCAGCGGAAGGCGCCGTTGTCGCCGGCAATGGCGAGGCCGCTGCTACCGCCACCGCCGATGCCGTGCAGGCGCCGCGTCCGCCGCGTGCCGACGCTGGCGCCGCGCAGGATCCCGCATTGCAGGACGGCGAGCGCAAGCCGCGCAAGCGCCGTCGCCGTCGCAACGGCCGTCCGCTGGAAGGTGCCGAAGGTGCAACCCACGGCGCGTCCACCGCGCAGGGTGCCCCGGTGCAGGTGGTGGCCAAGCCGGTCCGCACCGCGGACCCGGGCGACTCCTTCCTGACCCGCATCGGCCGCAAGATCCGCCGGATGTTGGCCGGCGGATAAGCGGTATTGATTGCACTGCCCCCGGTTCCGGGGGCAGTGGTCTCCCCGGCCCCGGCCGACGCAGGGCCAGGCCCTGGCGCGATGTCTCCACGCCGTGGCGACTGTCCTGCATAATCAGGGGATGAGCGTCCTGCGGTTCGACAACGTAAGCAAACAGTACGCCGGTGGTCACGAGGCGCTGACCGATGTCAGCTTCGACGTGGCACCGGGCGAAATGGTGTTCGTCACCGGCCATTCCGGCGCCGGCAAGAGCACCCTGTTGAAACTGATCCACCTTGACGAGCGGCCCAGCCGCGGCGCGGTGGTGTTCAACGAGCGCAACCTGCTGAAGGTGCGCGGCGGCGACGTGCCACGGCATCGGCGCGAGGTGGGCGCGGTCTACCAGGACCACCGCCTGCTGATGGATCGCAGCATTTCCGAAAACGTGGCCCTGCCGCTGATCCTGCGCGGCACCCGCCGTGCCGACATCGGCAAGCGCGTGCGTTCGGTGCTGGAGCGCATGGGCCTGGGGCATCGCGAGAAGGCCCTGCCTTCTCAGTTGTCCGCCGGTGAGCAGCAGCGCGTTGGCATCGCCCGCGCGATCGTCGGTGAACCGCGCCTGTTGGTGGCCGACGAACCGACCGGCAACCTCGATCCGACCCTGGCCGCGGAGATCATGGCGCTGTTCGCCGAGCTGCCGGCGCGAGGCACCAGCGTGCTGGTGGTCAGCCATGACCTGGCCCTGCTGCGGCGCATGCGCAAGCGCGTGCTGATCCTCGACCATGGCCGCCTGGTGGACGACATCTCGCCGCAGGACCTGGCCGAATGAGTACCGAATCCACTCCCGCGCCCGAGCGCAATGCCAATGCCCCGGCGGCGGCGCCTTCGAAGCTGGGCATCTGGTGGCAGCACCACCTGCACAGCGTGGTGTTCAGCCTGGGCCGTGCTTTCCGTAAACCATGGGCCACGCTGCTGACGGTGATGGTCATGGCCCTCGCGCTGGCATTGCCGCTGGGCTTGTCGATCGCCTTGGACAACCTCAAGCACTTCACCGGCAGCGTGCAGCAGTCCCGTGACATCAACCTGTTCCTGAAGGCCGAGCTGGATGCCGCCAGCGCGGAGGCCCTGGCCACCGAGCTGAGAGCGCGTGACGACGTGGCCGCAGTGACCCTGCGCACCCCCGAACAGGGCCTGGAAGAACTGCGCGAGAATGCCGGCCTCGGCGAGGCGATCGATGCCCTGCAGTCCAATCCACTGCCCAGCCTGCTGGTGGTGACGCCGGCGGAAAAGGCCGACGACGCGCGCCTGGCGCGTGCGCTGGGCACCCTGCCGCAGGCCGACCTGGTGCAGCACGATGCGCTGTGGCGGACCCGGCTGGACGGCTGGCTGGCCTTCGGCGCGCGCCTGGTTCAGGTGCTGTCGCTGCTGCTGGGGCTGGGTGCGGTGCTGGTGGTCGGCAATACCGTGCGGCTGGACATCCAGGCGCGCCGCGAAGAGATCGGCGTGCTGCAGCTGCTGGGCGCCAGCGATGGCTTCATCCGGCGCCCGTTCCTGTACCTTGGCGCGTGGTACGGCCTCGGCGCGGGCGTGGTGGCGCTGGGGCTGATCGCCGCCGCCGGTGCCGCACTGGCCGGACCGCTTGCCCAGTTGTCGCAAAGCTACGCCAGTCCCTTCGCGCTGAAGGGGCTGGACCTGCTGCATTCCTCTGTCGTGCTGCTGGCCATCGTGCTGGTGGGCTGGCTGGGTGCATGGCTGGTCACCGGACATTTCCTGCGCCAGACGCGCCCCACCGAGACCTGAGCCCTTCCGCATGCAGCCGCAAGCACTCAAGCATCTGCACGATGATGCCACCCGGGTCATGGTGGTCGATGGCTCGCGGCTGGTCCGCAAGCTGATCGCCGATGTGCTGCAGCGCGACCTCCCCGGCGTGCAGGTGGTCGGCTGCGCCAGCATCGCCGAGGCACGCCAGGCCTTGGCCGACGGGCCGGTCAACCTGGTGACCACCTCGCTGTCGCTGCCCGACGGCGACGGCCTGGCGCTGGCCAGGACCGTGCGCGAATCGGCGGGGCAGGCCTACGTGCCGGTGATCGTGGTCTCAGGCGATGCCCAGTCGCACCTGGAACAACGCCGCTTCACCGACTACGTCACCGATTACTTCGACAAGTCGCTGGGCCATGAAGCGCTGGCCGCTTTCATCCGCGGCTACGTGCAGCCGGCGATCATTCCCGGTGCCACGCTGCTGTACGTGGAAGACAGCCGGGTAGTGGCCGAAGCCACCAAGCGGATGCTCGAGCGCCAGCAGCTCAACGTGTTGCACGTGATGACCGCCGAAGAAGCCGTGACCCTGCTGACCGCCGAGTCGCTGGGCCGCAACCAGCACCGGATCGATTTGGTGCTCACCGACGTGACGCTCAAAGGTGAGCTCAGCGGACGTGACCTGGTGGAACGGGTGCGGGTGGACTTCGGCTACGGCAAACGCCGCCTGCCGGTGCTGGTGATGACCGGTGACGGCAATCCGCTCAACCAGACCGCGCTGCTGCAGGCCGGTGCCAACGACCTGGTGCTCAAGCCGATCGAAGAACGGCTGCTGGTCACCAAGGTGTTGTTCCAGCTGCGCCTGTCCCGACTGAATCCAAGATCCGTGGTGTGATGAACGAAGCAGTACCTCCTTCCATCCAGCTCGAGCCGAGCTGGAAAGCACACGTCGGCGATTGGCTGCTGCAGCCGCAGATGCGCGAGCTGTCGCGCTTCCTTCGCGAGCGCAAGGCGGGGGGCGCGAACGTGTTCCCGCCCGGCCCGCAGATCTTCGCCGCCTTCGATGCCACCCCGTTCGATGCCACCAAGGTGGTGATACTGGGCCAGGATCCGTACCACGGTCGTGGCCAGGCGCATGGCCTGAGTTTCTCGGTGCAGCCCGGCGTGCCGGTGCCGCCGTCGCTGTTGAACATCTACAAGGAAATCGAACGCGACCTCGGTATCCCGCGGCCGGACCATGGCTGCCTGCTGCCCTGGGCGCGGCAGGGCGTGCTGCTGCTGAACGCGGTGCTGACGGTGGAAGAGGGCAGCGCCGGGGCGCACCAGAAGCGTGGCTGGGAAGGCTTCACCGACCACGTGGTGGAAGCGCTCAACCGCGAACGCGAAGGCTTGGTGTTCCTGCTGTGGGGCAGCTACGCGCAGCAGAAGGGCAAGGTCATCGACACCGCGCGTCATCGGGTATTGAAGGCACCGCACCCCTCGCCGCTGTCCGCCCACCGTGGCTTCCTCGGCTGTGGCCATTTCTCGGCCACCAACGAGTACCTGCAGCGCCGCGGCAAGACACCGATCGACTGGTCGCTGCCACCGGCAGGGTAACCACCGGAGACGGTGGGTGACTATCGGAGATGGTGGGTGACGAGCGTTGGTCGTCACGCTTTTGCCTTTCCCGCTGCGCTCGCCGAGCATGGCTCGGCGCTACCGGACGCCAGGCGCTGAACGACCGACAACTTTTTCCCGACTGAATGCGTGGTTGGCGCCGTCCGTTCAGCCAATCTGCACGGTTTTTCCCGCTGATTCATGGGCCAATATATTGATCTTGAAGGGTTTTATGTTGACCAGATTCACTATCGCCACTGTCACCAAATCGCGGTAGGGTAGACGGGTAGTCAGCGCCATTGTTCTGCCACCGGAACACTGGAACTTTTTTGACCTTTAGCAGTCGAAGTATCGGACTGCTAAGATGAGACCCATGAGCCAGAACACCTCTACTGCCCTTGTGGCAAACAATCTCCCGATTCCCAGTGCGCTCGGTTCGCTGGACGCCTACATCGGTGCCGTGCACCAGATTCCGGTGCTTTCGGTCGATGATGAGCAGGACCTGGCGCGTCGTTTCCGTGATCAGACCGATCTGGACGCGGCCCGCGAACTGGTGCATTCGCACCTGCGTTTCGTGGTGCACGTGGCGCGCGGCTACAACGGTTACGGCCTCGCCCTGGGCGACCTCATCCAGGAAGGCAACATCGGCCTGATGAAGGCGGTCAAGCGCTTCGACCCGGACATGGGCGTGCGCCTGGTGTCCTTCGCGGTGCATTGGATCCGTGCCGAAATGCACGAGTTCATCCTGAAGAACTGGCGCATCGTGAAAGTTGCCACGACCAAGGCGCAGCGCAAGCTGTTCTTCAACCTGCGCCGTTCCAAGAAGCGCCTGGGCTGGATGAACGCGGCCGAAGTGACCGCAGTGGCGAAGGATCTCAACGTCTCCGAACGCGAAGTGATGGAGATGGAGTCGCGCCTGTCCGGCCGTGATATTGGTTTCGACGCCCCCAGCGACGAAGACGACGACCATGCGCCGCCGTCGCCGGCTGCCTACCTGATGGCCAATGAAGAAGATCCTTCGATGGCCTACGAGCGCGCCGACAGCGAAGACAACCAGCTGCAGCTGCTGCGCGAAGGCATGGCCGAGCTCGATGCGCGCTCGCGCGACATCATCGCCCGCCGCTGGCTGGATGCCGACAGCAAGGTCACGCTGCAGGAGCTGGCCGATGAGTATGGCGTTTCCGCCGAGCGCATCCGCCAGGTCGAAGCGAACGCACTGAAGAAGATGAAGGCGCTGTTTACCGCGTAAGCGGAAACAGATGCCGCACACGAAAACGCCGGGCACTGCCCGGCGTTTTTTTGTGATCGGAGATGGTGGGTGACGACCGTGGGTCGTCACGCCGTTACCGCCTCAGCTTTCGCGGGCGATCGCGCGCCAGCCGATATCACTGCGGTGGAACTCGTTCGCCCACGTTACCTGGGCCACGCCGGCATATGCATTGGCCTGCGCATCGCGCACGCTGTCGCCCAGTGCGGCCACGCACAGCACCCGTCCGCCGGCACTGACCACGTTGCCCTGCCCATCCAGCGCGGTGCCTGCGTGGAACACCTTGGCGGTGTCCGGCACGCGGTCCAGGCCGGAAATCACATCACCGGTGATCGGCGCTTCCGGATACGGCGCAGCGGCCAGCACCACGCCCAGCGAAGGACGCGGATCCCACTGCGCCTGCACCTGGTCCAGCCTGCCGTCGATCGCCGCCTGCACCAGGTCCAGCAGGTCCGACTGCAGGCGCAGCATTACCGGCTGGGTTTCGGGGTCGCCGAAGCGCACGTTGAATTCGATCACTTTCGGCGCACCGCTGGCGTCGATCATCAGGCCGGCATACAGGAAGCCGGTGAACGGCACGCCATCGGCAATCATGCCCTGCACGGTCGGCTCGACCACCTCACGCATCACCCGTGCGTGCACTTCCGGTGTGACCACCGGGGCCGGCGAATACGCGCCCATTCCGCCGGTGTTGGGACCGGTATCGCCGTCGCCGACGCGCTTGTGGTCCTGCGAGGTGGCCATCGGCAGCGCATGCACGCCATCGACCATCGAGATGAAGCTGGCCTCTTCGCCGTCGAGGAATTCTTCGATCACCACGCGCGCGCCGGCGTCGCCGAAGGCATTGCCGGACAGCATGTCACGCACCGCCGACTCGGCTTCGGGCAGCGACATCGCCACGATCACGCCCTTGCCGGCGGCCAGGCCATCGGCCTTGACCACGATCGGCGCGCCCTTTTCGCGGAGGTACGCCAGCGCGGCGTCGACGTCGGTGTGCACGGCGTAATACGCGGTCGGGATGCCATGCCGGGCCAGGAAGTCCTTGGCGTAGGCCTTGCTGCCTTCCAGCTGGGCAGCGGCGGCGGTCGGACCGAAGATGCGCAGGCCGGCTTCGCCGAACGCATCGACCACGCCGGCCACCAGCGGCACTTCCGGGCCGACCACGGTGACGGCGACGCCTTCGGACCGGGCCAGCGCCAGCAGGCCATCCAGATCAGTGACCTTGACGGCCACGTTGCGGCATTTCGCTTCGGTGGCGGTGCCGGCATTGCCCGGCGCGACCAGCACTTCGCTGACCTGCGCGGACTGGGCCAGCTTCCAGGCCAGGGCGTGTTCGCGGCCGCCGGAGCCGATGACGAGGATCTTCATGCTGAGGGGTTTCCGATACGCGGGGAAAGGAGACGGGAGGTGCCGAACGGGCCGGCACCCCCAGGGATCCGCTGCACGTCAGTGACGGAAGTGACGCACGCCGGTGAATACCATCGTAAGGCCGGCTTCGTCGGCGGCCGCGATGACTTCGGCGTCGCGCATCGAACCACCCGGCTGGATCACCGCCTTGATGCCGGCCGCAGCGGCCGCATCGATGCCGTCGCGGAACGGGAAGAACGCATCGGAGGCCATCACCGAACCTTCCACCACCAGGTTCGCATCGGCGGCCTTGATGCCGGCGATGCGGGCCGAATAGACGCGGCTCATCTGGCCGGCGCCGACGCCGATGGTGCGGTTGTCCCTGGCGTACACGATGGCGTTGGATTTCACGAACTTGGCGACCTTCCAGGCGAACAGCAGGTCGGTGAACTGCTTGTCGGTCGGCGCCAGCTTGCTGACCACCTTCAGTTCGTCACGGGTCATCCCGCGGTTGTCGGAAGACTGCAGCAGCAGGCCCGATCCGATCCGCTTGCTGTCGTAGTTGTTCAGGCCTTCACCGTGCGGGATGCGCAGCACGCGCACGTTGGCCTTCTTCGTGGCGTATTCCAGCGCGGCCGGTTCGTACTCCGGGGCGATCAGCACTTCAACGAACTGACGGTCCAGGATCACCTGCGTGGTGGCCAGGTCCAGCGGCTTGTTGAAGGCGATGATGCCACCGAAGGCGCTGGTCGGGTCGGTGGCATAGGCCAACTCATAGGCATCGCCGTTGCCGGCACCCACGGCGACGCCGCACGGATTGGCATGCTTGACGATCACGCAGGCCGGCGCCTCGAACTGCCGCACGCATTCCCACGCGGCATCGGCATCGGCCAGGTTGTTGTAGCTCAGTTCCTTGCCCTGCAGCTGCTGGAACGTGGCCAGCGTGCCCGGTACCGGATACAGGTCGCGGTAGAAGGCGCCGCTCTGGTGCGGGTTCTCGCCGTAGCGCAGGTCCATCACCTTCACGAAGGAGGAATTCATCTGCGCCGGGAACTCACTGCGCACCGGCACCGCGGTCTCGCGCGAGGCAACCGCGGACAGGTAATTGCTGATCGCCGCGTCGTACTGGGCAACGCGGTTGAACGCGGCCACCGAGAAGGCAAAGCGCTTGGCGGCAGACAGCTGGCCATCGTGCGCGGCCAGTTCGGCCAGCAGTTCGTCGTATTGCGACGGGTCGGTCGCGACCGCGACGCGGGCAAAGTTTTTTGCTGCCGAACGCAGCATGGCCGGGCCGCCGATGTCGATGTTCTCCACGGCATCGTCGAGCGCGCAGTCGGCCTTGGCGGTGACCGATTCGAACGGATACAGGTTCAGCACCAGCAGGTCGATGGCACCAATGCCGTGCTCGGCCATCACCGCATCATCGGTACCGGCGCGGCCCAGCAGGCCGCCATGCACCATCGGGTGCAGGGTCTTGACCCGGCCATCCATCATTTCCGGGAAGCCGGTGACGTCGGCGACATCCTTGACCGCCAGGCCCGCCTCGCGGATCGCTTTGGCGGTGCCGCCGGTGGACAGCAGTTCCACGCCGCGTGCGGACAGGGCAGTGGCCAGCGCGATCAGGCCGGTCTTGTCGGAAACGGAAAGCAGGGCCCGACGGACGGGCAGCAGGTCAGCACTCATGGGGACAGGGCAACGGCAGCAGGCGGGGCCGATATTGTAGGCCTTGGGGCGCCCTCACACGTAATGCAGTGCCGGCTCAGGCCGTGATGCCGTATTCCTTGAGCTTCTTGCGCAGGGTGGCCCGGTGGATGCCCAGCATCGCCGCAGCGCGGCTCTGGTTGCCCTCGCAATGGTTCAGCACTTCCACGAACAGGGGAATTTCCATCTCGCGCAGCACGATCTCGTACACGTCATCGGCATCGCAGCCATCCAGGTCGCGCAGGTAGCGGCGCACGGACTGGGCAACATGTTCGCGGAGCGGAGGACGCGCAGCGCCACGACTGGTGTCAGGACGAGAGAGTACAGCGTTCAATGGGAATCCCGATCTGGTGGCCGCGCCGGAGCGAAGGCTGGCGCTGGCGAAGAAGGTGGTGGCGGCCAGTCTAGCGCGAGCAGGCCGCCCCTGCACGGGGCGGGCGCCCGGTCGGCCTCACAGGAATTCGAAATTGAAGGCGACCGTGGACGCCGACGGCTCCTTGACCTGGAAGGCGATCTGCGCGCTCTGGCCGGGTTCCAGCAGCCCCGCCGTCCGTGCCCCGGCGCCGAGATAGTCCGATGCCGCGAACACACCACTGCCGATCACCCGGCCGTCGGCGTCGGACAGTGACAGCCGCAGCACGGGCCAGTCCTGTGCCCACCGTGCGTCATTGCGGATGCTCGCCTGTACCTGCAGTGCGCCGGCCTGTTGCGGCATCGGCCGCACGTCGCGGCTGATCATGGTGAAGGCCGCCGGTTCGCGCCAGGCGGGCAGGTCGCAGCGCAGCACACGGCACAGGCCTGCAACCCAGGGACGGGTGCCGGCATCTGCCGCCAGGCGGGCGCGGTCGGCCAGCGCGATCTGCAGCAGCAACAGCAGCGACAGCGCGGCCACCATGGCCCATTGCCAGCGGGGCGTGCGCAATCGATGCCCGCCACCGCGCAGGAACACCGGCTCTGCCTGGGACAGCGTGGGTGCCGCAGCCGCAGCAGGGGCCTGCGCGGAGATCGTCGCGGTGGCCTGCACCGGTACTTCCCCGGCCATCGCGGCAGCCTCCGTGACGGGGTCCACAAGCGCTTCGGCGGTGTCGTCTGCGGTGACCGGGGAGGCGTCGGCTGAAGGTACCGACGGCTCCGCCAACGGGGTCGCATCCGCGTCGGCCTGCGATCCGGCGTGTGGACGCAGGAAGGTGGCCAATGGTCGACGGGGCGGGTTCGGTTCGGACATGAATGTACCGGCTCGGATCCAGTGGCTATTCAATCACGTCTGCGTGCGATCAGGCGCGTCGCACGCCGGTGATGCGCATCCAGTCGCCGTCCTGGGTCGCCTGCAGGTCATCGAACCAGGCGGCGTAACGCTGCAGCAGTTCGTCTTCCTGGCCGTGCAGGATGCCCGACAGCGCGATGCGCCCGCCGGCGGCAACGCGGGCAGCCAGCAGGTCGGCCAGTGCGTCCAGCGCAGAGGCCAGGATGTTGGCGACCACCACCGGGTAGGTGGCCACCGGTTCGTCCTGTGGCAGGTAGACATGCATGCGCGGAAGTTCGCCATTGCGCTCGGCATTGTCGGCGGTGGCGATCAGCGCCTGCGGATCGTTGTCCACGCCGATCGACTCGGCCGCGCCCAGCTTCAACGCGGCCAGTGCCAGGATCCCCGAGCCGCAACCGAAGTCGAGCACACGTTGTCCCTGCAGCAGGCCCTCACCGGCCAGGCCATCGAGCCAGCGCAGGCACAGGGCGGTGGTCGGGTGGGTGCCGGAGCCGAACGCCAGGCCCGGGTCCAGCCGCACCACGGCCGCATCGGCGGCCTGCGCGGCGTCGGGCAATTCATGGTTCCACGGCACGATCCAGGTGCGCTCGCCAAAGGACAGCGGTTCGAACTGGTCCAGCCAGACGCGCTCCCAGTCCTGGTCTTCCACCGCACGGAAGCTCACCGTCGACCAGTCCAGGCCATCGTCGAAGGCTTCCAGCGCGGCCAGCAGCAGCAGTCCATCAGCGTCATGCGGGAACAACGCGCTCAGTACCAGCGTGTCCCACATCGGCGTCTCGCCGACGCCGGGCTCCAGGATGGCCTGTTCGTTGCTGGTGTCAGCCTCGGCATCGAGCAGGGTCACCGCCAACGCGCCGACGTCCTCCAGTGCGTTTTCGTAGCGGGGCTGGGTGGCTTCAGTGCAGCGCAGGGTCAGTTCCAGGAACGGCATGGTGGCAGGCGAGGTCCGGCAAAGAAGGGAATGCTAGTCGATCCTGGACGGCGGCAGCCATCTCAAGGGCTGCGGAGAATGAATGCGGCGGGCCAGACAGGCGACAATCCCCTTGGTAGACTCGCGTTCCTGCCTTGCCTGTCAATGGCTTGTCCCCTCATGGCGTTTGCCCCGGCCCTTAAAACCTGGTTGCTCGTGGTGCCGGCCGTGGCCTTGCTCGGCGCAGCGGGCATGCGCATGGGCGGTCACCTGCTGCATGCGCAGGAATCCGGTCCTGCCGCGATTGACGCAGGAATGTCGCAACCAGTGGACACGCAGGCCACGCCCACGGCATTGCCTGCGGCCCTGGCACGCCGGCTTGGGGCCAGCGAACTTCAGCTCAACGCCGTGCCTTCCGGGCTGCCGCTGGACATCCGCGCCGACATGGAAGGCAACACCGATCTGTTTGCGTTCGCACAGCGCCTGCGCGGCCAGGCCGACAGTGGCAACGTCGAGGCGCGCTGGATGCTGAGCCGGGTCTACGACTACTGCAGCCAGTACGCCAGTGATCCCGGCGGGTACCAGCTGGACAACAGCGTACTGACCGGGATGGGCGAGCGGGCATCGACTGCCATGGCCGCCGCGCGGCAGCGTGTTGCCGCACGGTGCGGTGGCTTCGTGGCCAGTGATGGCCTGGGTTACCCACTGGTGTTCGCGCAGCGCCGCCAAGCTGCGCAGGGCGGCAACCTGGCCGCCGAAGCCTCGTTGCTGGCCGACGGACAGCCGCTGCAGACCGACGAAGACTACCGGCGCGGCCTGGTCGAGCGCGTGCGCGATTCGCATGATCCGGAAGCCTACATGGCGCTGGCCCCGGCAATGGGGCTGCGCGCGTCCGGCGACCGGGCCATGACCGGCATGGTGGCCGGCGAGGCACTGAGCGAACTGGCCTGGCGCGTGGCGGCCTGCGAGCTGGGCATGCCGTGCGGCAGCGACAGCGTGCTGATGAACAGCTTCTGCGCCAACGGTGGCATCTGCAGCCAGGATGAGGGGCAGGACTTCACTGATTTTGTATACGACGCTGCGGTATCGCGGCAGGGTGCCGAAAAAATGACCGAATGGGTCGAAGAACTGATTGGAAAGAGGAAAAGGCGATGAAGTACCGTCGAATCCTGCACGGGGCGAAATTCTGGTTCTGGGTGGCGCTGTTCGTCGCCTATTCGGCGGGTGCGGTCGGCCTGCTGCTGATCGATACCCAGGAAGATCGTTACCGACGACTGTCTGCGGTGGAACTGACCAAGGTGCAGTCCACGCCGGAAGCGCGCCGTGTCGGCGCCAGCCAGGTTGCCGCGGTGTACCGTGCGCAGAGTGCCATGCCATTCACCTCGCTGCCGGCGGGCAGCACCTTCCAGGTGGTGTGGCCGGATGGCTCCACTGAAACCATGGTGATCGTCGACCCGTCTTCGCCCAATGGCGTACGTCCGTTGGCGGGCAGCCAGGTTCCCGCACGCGTGACAGAGCGTCGCTGATGCGGCGCAGAGGGGCGGCCGGTTGGCGCCCCTTCATCGGTCGCGTCCTATTCCGCAGGATGGCGTGAGGGGGCTCTAATGGCGACATCTGCAGTGTCGGCCCGCGTGGTCCCCGGCGGCACTGTCCCGTCGGAGAAACCCATGCTTACCGTCGTGATGCGATCACTATCGGCCCTTGCCCTTGCAGCCGTCCTGCTGTGCCCGCAGGCCGCCGAAGCCGGCGTGGTCATTGCCGGCACCCGGCTTGTCTATCCCGCGCAGGAGCGCGAAGTCACCCTGGGGCTGAACAACGAGGCGCAACGCCCGTCGCTGGTGCAGTTGTGGATCGATGACGGTAACCAGGACACCCCGCCGGAAGAGGCCAAGGCCCCGTTCGTGATGACGCCGCCCCTGCTGCGCATGGACGCCGGTGCCCGACAGGCGGTGCGCATCCGCTTCACCGGCCCGGCGCAGCCTGGCGACCGCGAATCGCTGTACTGGGTGAACGTGCTGGAGATCCCGCCGTCCAGCGCCGCAGAGGGCAAGCTGGACCTGGCCTTCCGCAGCCGCATCAAGCTGTTCTATCGTCCTGCCGGATTGTCCGGCGAGGCAGACACTGCCCATCGCCAACTGCGCTGGTCGCTGCAGCAGCGTGCGGGCGGCCTGGCCGTGCAGGTCGACAATCCGACGCCGTGGCACGTCAGCTTCGCGGCGATCTCGCTGACCGTCGACGGCAAGGTATCGGCTGATGCCGGAGGCGGTATGGTCGCGCCGCGTGCCACCCAGGTGTTCCCGCTGGATGGGCTTGCCACACGGCCGCAAGGCGTGATCGGTATCGAGTACAGCACCATCACCGACGTCGGCGCGGTGCAGCCGGCCAGCGCATCGCTGGCCAACTGAGGCGGCGCCCTCGCATTTCGGACGCATCTGATGGGAGGCCACACGGCAACGGCTGACCCTGTGCAAGCGCCGGGCTGACCTCGACGGTACGCTGCCTGCCCGGTCGGTGAAGCCAGTGAAACCCGCTGCCTTGCTGGCAGACCGGAGGGGGGCGTGCCGAGTGCGCGGAGGGCCAGGGAGGGGTGGCATTGCGCTACGAACAGCGCGGAATCAGACCCATCCGATGTCGTGTATGGCGGGGGTTGGGGACACTCCTGATGAGCGGGCCCGGTCGACGCCCGGCCTACTTCACAACTGGTGATGACATGAAGCAGATTCTTTTCTACCGGCTGCTGACCGCGCTGGCGTTGTGCAACGCAGGTTCTGCGTTGGCGCAGAGCTGCGAACATCCCTCTGAATGGCCGACGCCGTTCCAGATAATCCTGCCCCTCCAGGGCACGATCACCGTGGGAGCCGATGTGCCGGACGGCACGGAGATCTATACCGCAGGGCATAACAGCGGCTCAGGTGCTTTCATCAGGTGTACGGGTGGACCCGGTCGTGTGCAGCGGGAGAATGGCTACATAGGGGTCCCGGGCGAACCATCGGCGTTGCCCGGGATCTACAAGACCTCCATTCCCGGCGTCGGCATTGCGGTGTGGTACGCCGGAACCAATTTCCCGTTCGATCCGGGTGACTACACCGTCGGTACCGCCCCTCTGCGTGTGACCTTCAACAAGCATCGCCAATGGCGCGATGGTGGTGACGCTGCGTTACGAATGAGCGCTGCAGGTTCGCCTCAGCGCCATGATTCCGACCGATCCGATGTCGCATGGCGGGCCCGCAGCGGAGAATTCGATCCAGTCGGGCCTTTTGCGACGATTTCTTCTTGTCCTGTCTGGTGATGACCATGAAACGTTGTTCCGTACTCCGCCTGCTGTTGCCATTGGCCCTGTGCTGGGTGGGGCCGGCGTTGGCGCAGACATGCACCTACGATGGTGGAATAACCGGTCCGCAGCGCGTGACGATGCCCTTGCAGGGCACCATCACGGTGGGGGCCGACGTGCCTGTCGGAAGCGTCATCTACTACAGCGGCCATAGTGCGACCATTCCCGGGGCGGTCGTCTGTGGCGGCGGCACGGGGCGCAGCGATTGGCAGCTGGAGTACATCGGTGACCCGGGGGTCCCGGTACCAGGACGGGCTGGTTTCTACGCGACGCGCATTCCCGGCGTTGCGATCCGCTGGTGGCGAGCGTCCAAAACGGTGCCGGATGTCATCGTCAGCGATTCCTTGGGCGCAGGTTACCTCCGGCGCGACATTCTGCCGACGCTGACCTTCGAGCTGATCAAGACCGGACCCATTTCACCGGGTACGCTGCTGGCCAGCAGTCTGCCCACGCCGCGAATGGTGGTGCGCTGGGGCCCGGGAATGGAGCTTGAGGCGTATGAGGCGAACGTACAAGGGCAGCTCAATGTCGTGATCGGCACCTGCAATGTCCGCGACGCCACCGTGCCATTGGGCAGCCATCCCGCGCGCCTGCTTACCGGACCTGGCAGCGCAACGCCGTGGGTTGATTTCTCCGTGGCACTGGAGCAATGCCCGGTGTTTCCCGGCTGGCGTCGCTCCTTCCATACCAGCAACAGCGGCACGGCAGAGCGGTTGAGCGAGGGTCGCGCCAATGCGATCGGTTTCCGCATTGATCCCCAGACCGCGATCCTGGATGCCGCCCAGTCGGTCATGGCACTGCAGCGTGCGCCTGGCACCGTGCCGGCACAGGGCGTCGGAATACAGGTCGCCCTGCCGAACGACACTCCGGTGGGCTATGGCGTGTTCCGGGCGAGCGGTCTGGTGCTGAGCGATACGCCCAACGGCCGCTACACCATCCCGCTGCGCGCCCGTTACTACCAGACGGAGGAACGTGTGCGCGGAGGTCCGGCCAATGGTGCGATGGTGGTGACGCTGCGCTACGAATGAGCCTCGGCGCCGGCCTGCTGGCCGGCGCCTGGGTGCGATCAGGTCAGCGCGATCGACTTGGTCTTGCGCTCGGCCAGGCGCTTTTCCAGGTAGTGGATGTTCTGTCCACCGGCCTGGAAGCCCTTGTCGCGCATGATGCGCTGCTGCAGGGCGACGTTGGTCTTGATGCCATCCACCACCATCTCGCTCAGCGCCACCCGCATGCGGGCGATGGCGGTCTCGCGGTCCGGCCCGTGCACGATCAGCTTGCCGATCATCGAATCGTAGTTGGACGGTACGCGGTAGCCGGCATAGATGTGCGTATCCACGCGCACGCCGGGGCCGCCGGGTGCATGGAAAGCGGTGATCTGGCCCGGGCTCGGCACGAAGGTTTCCGAATCTTCCGCGTTGATGCGGCATTCGATGGCATGCCCGGTCAGCACGATGTCGCTCTGCTTGATCGACAGCTTCTGGCCGGCGGCGATCTTCAGCTGCTCCACCACCAGGTCGATGCCGGTGACCATTTCGGTGACCGGATGCTCCACCTGGATGCGGGTGTTCATTTCGATGAAATAGAAGCGGCCGTCTTCGTACAGGAACTCGAAGGTGCCGGCGCCGCGATAACCGATGCGGATGCAGGCTTCCACGCAGACCTTGCCGATCTGCGCGCGGGCCTCGTCGCTGATGCCTGGTGCCGGTGCCTCTTCCACTACTTTCTGGTGGCGGCGCTGCATCGAGCAGTCGCGCTCACCGAGGTGGATGGCGTTGCCCTGGCCGTCGGCGAGCACCTGGATTTCCACGTGGCGCGGATTCTCCAGGTACTTCTCCATGTACACCTCACCGTTGCCGAACGCTGCCTTGGCTTCGCTCTTGGTGGTTTCGATGGACGTCTTCAGCGAGGCTTCTGCATGCACCACGCGCATGCCGCGACCACCACCGCCGCCGGAGGCCTTGATGATGACCGGGTAGCCGATCTCACGCGCGATCTTGGTGTTGGCGACGATGTCATCGCCCAGTGGACCACCCGAGCCCGGCACGCACGGCACGCCGGCGGCCTTCATCGCGCGGATCGCTTCCACCTTGTCACCCATCAGGCGGATGGTGTCGGCCTTGGGGCCGATGAAGATGAAGCCGGATTCTTCCACGCGTTCGGCGAAGTTCGCGTTTTCCGACAGGAACCCGTAGCCGGGATGGATGGCCTGGGCGTCGGTTACTTCAGCGGCGGCAATCAACGCCGGGATGTTGAGGTAGCTGTCGCTGGAGGCGGCCGGGCCGATGCAGACGGACTCGTCGGCCATGGCCACGTGCTTGAGGTTGCGGTCGACGGTGGAGTGCACGGCCACCGTGCGGATGCCCAGGGTGTGGCACGCGCGCAGGATGCGCAGCGCGATTTCCCCTCGGTTGGCAATGACGATTTTATCGAGCATGGCCGGCCCCTCAGCCGATCACGAACAGCGGCTGGTCGAACTCAACCGGCTGGCCGTTCTCGCCGAGGATGGCGACGATGGTGCCCGACGCATCGGCTTCGATCGGGTTGAACATCTTCATCGCTTCGATGATCGCCAGGGTCTCGCCTTCCTTGACCTGCTGGCCGATGCTGACGAAGGCCGGCTTGTCCGGCGAGGCCGACGCATAGAAGGTGCCGACCATCGGCGAACGCAGCACGTGGCCTTCCGGCAGCGCGTTGCCCGGCTTGGCGGTGCCACCGGTGGAGGCTTCGGTCGGCGACTGCATCGGCATGGCCGGGGCGGCAGCGGCGGCCGGCGCGGCGATCATCTGCGGCTGCACGGCCATCTGCGCGAAGGTGCCGACCGGCGCACGCGACAGGCGCACCGACTCTTCGCCTTCCTTGATCTCGATCTCGGCGAGGTTGGATTCTTCCAGCAGGTCGATCAACTTCTTGATTTTGCGCAGATCCATGAGGGCCTCTTCTTCTGTTTTGATTATCTGGGGTGGGAAGGGCGCAGGCGCCCGTTCGAAGCTCAGGCGTTGGACAACCGCTGCAGGGCGGCATCCATCGCATAACGGTAACTGTCGGCACCGAAACCGCAGATGACACCGACCGCCTTGTCGCTGAAATAGCTGTGCTGGCGGAAGGGTTCGCGGGAGTGAGGATTGGACAGGTGGATTTCGATGAACGGCACGTCCACCGCGGCCAGCGCATCGCGCAGGGCCACCGAGGTATGGGTGAACGCAGCGGGGTTGATCAGGATGAAGGCAGTGCCGTCACTGCGCGCAGCCTGGATGCGGTCCACCAGCACGTGTTCGGCATTGGACTGCAGGCTTTCCACCGCGTGCCCGGCCGCCGCCCCCTGCGCGTGCAGCGCCTGGTCGATCTGCGCCAGGGTGGTGTGGCCATAGACGCCCGGCTCGCGCGTGCCGAGCAGGTTGAGGTTGGGGCCGTGCAGTACCAGCAGTTTCGCCATGGGAGCCGAACAACGGGAAAGGGCGGCAGTCTGGCGGAAGCTGGAGTTGATGTCCAGTTCGGCGAAGTTATGCGCGTTTCAAGCATTCGTTTGAAATCTGCCGGCCGCGCGGCGGTTCTCTGGCAGGCGGCGGCCCATCATGGCACGCCGCCGCCTGTCCCTCTGTTCCGCTCAGGTCAGAATGTCCAGCCCAGCCGGGCGTAGTAGAACCCGCCGTTGAAGCCATACGGTGAATGCACCGGGTATTCCGCGCCGGCCACGCCGGCCCACGGGTTCTTGGAGGGCACCCGGTCGAACAGGTTCTGCGCGCCCAGGCTGAAGTACAGCCCGGAAGCGAACTTCCAGCCCACTTCGGCATCCACGATCAGCGCGCTGCCGGCGTGGATCGGCAGGCCACCGTCCTCGGCGGAGACGACCCCGCTGTCCAGGTGGTCTTCGTACCAGCTGCTGTAGTAATTGAAGCGCAGGTTGGCATGGAAGACCTGGCGCTGGTGGTTGACGCTGAAGTAGCCCTTGGTGCGCGGCAGCGACTCTTCCAGCTTGTAGACGCGGGCGGCATCGATGAAGTCGGTATCGAAGCGGTCCACTTCGGTGCGGTTCCAGTTGGCGGCCAGCGCGTAGGTGGTGGTGCCACCGAAATGATCGCTGCGGTAGCTGGTGACCACGTCCACGCCGGTGGTGGTGGTGTCGAAGGCGTTGCCGAAATAGGTGACCTGGGAAATCGATGCCGCTTCCGGATTGCCGCCGGCCACCAGCGCGGCGCGTTCGGCCGGGGTCACCGCGAAGCTGGTGCTCAGTGCGATGCGATCCTCCACCTTGATCTGGTAACCGTCCACGGTGAACAGCCAGTCGCCCTGCGTCCACACCGCCCCCAGCGAGACGTTCTTCGACTCTTCCGGGGTCAACGGCTGGGCGCCCTTGAGCTGGGCGATCGGATCGGTAGGGGGCAGGGTGGCGATGTCTTCCAGCGCCGTCCCCCCGAACACGGTGCTGATCTGGCTGATGTTGGCCTGGCCGGGAGTGGGGGCACGGAAGCCGGTGTTGTAGGCACCGCGCACGGCGAAGTTTTCAGTGAAGTCGAAGCGGCCGGTGAGCTTGCCGGTGGTGGTGCTGCCGAACGAATCGTAATCTTCGTAGCGCAGCGCGCCGGCCAGCAGGAAGCGTTCGGTGAGCTGCGCTTCCAGGTCCGCATAGGCGGCCCAGTTGCGACGGTCGAAGGTGCCGGCGGTGCGCGCACTGAAGCCGTTGAAGCCGTTGGAGCCCAGCGCGAAGCCCTGCTGGGTCAGCGGGCCGATGGCGGTGGACGGGCCGTCACCGGGACTGATGGTGAAGCTTTCCTCGCGCCATTCCGCGCCCATCGCCAGGCGCAGGGGCTGGCTGCTGAAGCCGGTGGCGATATCGCGGCTGACATCCACGTTGAGGTTCTTTTCGGTCTGGGTGTTGCCGCCGGGCTTGAACGACAGGCCAGCCGGCTGCACCGGGCCCATCGAGGCGTTGACCGTGTTGTAGATGGTGAAGTCGATCTCGTTGCGGCCCCAGGAACCGCTGACGTCCCAGTACCAGTCCTCCCAGGTGCCCTTGGCGCCGGCGAATACCGAGGTGTCTTCCAGCGACCCGCCGAAGCGCGGGGTGAAGCCGCCCGGCAGGCTGGACAGGAAGGTGTAGCAGTTCGCGGGCAGGGCCGCGACCGCTGCACTGACGCCGGCGTACGGCAGCAGGGTGCCGCTGCCGTCGCGCAGGGCGATGGAAGGGCAGGCACCGGCGCCGGTCAGGTTGCCGACCAGCAGGGTGTCGCCGCCATCGTTGGAATACACGCCGGAGCGCGAGGTGGGATCGCGGTAGTAGAAGCCGCCGTCCACGTCGCGTTTGGCATGGTTGCCGAACAGATAGAAGTCCACGTTGTCGGTGGACAGGCCCAGGTTGTAGACCAGCTTGAAGTCGTCATCGATCTTCGGCGAGCCCCACACCTGCGCCGGCTGGCCGACCCCGGGGTAGCCCGCGGCGATCGCGGCGGCGGCGTCGTCACGCTGCACGCTGCGCGAGGTGTCATCGGCGTTGCGCCATTCGGCGGTCAGCGTGGCAAACCCGCGTTCGGTCAGCGGCAGGCCGATCTGCGCCGAGTACTGCGTGGTCAGGCCGTCGCCTTCGTAGTATTTGCCGGTGAACACTTCGGCGGTGCCGCCTTCGCGCAGCTTCTTCAGACCGAAATTGATGACCCCGGCGATGGCGTCCGAGCCGTACTGGGCGGCGGCGCCATCGCGCAGCACCTCCACCTGTTCCAGCGCCAACGATGGGAATACCGACAGGTCTGGACCCTGCGCACCGTCGGACAGGCCATGGCCGAGGAAGGTGATCACCGCCGCACGGTGGAAGCGTTTGCCGTTGACCAGCAGCAGGGTGTTGTCCGGCGGCAGGCCGCGCAGGTTGGCTGGGCGTACCAGGCTGGCAGCGTCATCGATGGGAATGGTGCTGACGTTGAAGGAGGGCACCAGCACCTTCAGCTGGTCCAGCGCATCGGTAGCGCCCTGGTTGCGGAATTCTTCACCGCTGATGATGTCGATCGGTACCGCCGAGGAGGACACGGTACGTGGTTTGGTGCGGCTGCCCAGCACCGACACGGTGTCCAGGTTGGTGGCCGCTTCGGGCGTGGCCGGACTGTCCTGTGCCAGCGCTCCCGTGCTGGTGACCAGCAGGGCGGTCGCCAGCGCCACGTTTACTGCAGATGCCAATGGCGAAAAGGCTTTCGGAGCGTGAACACACTTGCCAATGCGGTCGTTCATGCGTGCACCTTGCAGTCGGATTGTTGAGTTGTCGTTCGGTTAGTGGCTCATCCTGTTGGTTCTCCCTGCGCGTCAGCGGATCTGTTGCGCTGCATCAATAATTAACAGAAGATTAACCGTACTGCAACGAATGTGTGCCGACTTTGGCGGTTCACTGGCGCGGTGGTCGATGGGCCGACGCGCCGTACCCGCCGCCAGCGGGCCTTTCGCGGCGTATCCTTGCCGCATGGGGACTCTTATTCCGACGCACCGGCGGTCGCGCCTTCGTGCCCGCACCTGTGCCGCGTTCTGCCTGCTGGTCGGGGCTGCGGCGCTGCCGGCGGGCGCCGCGACGCCGACCACTGTGCTGTTGGACCCGTCTGAACAGGCCTGGATCACTGCCCATCCGGTGATCCGGGTCACCTCCGATGCCACCCTTCCGCCATTGGAATATGTGCGTGATGGTCAGCTGCGGGGCCTGTCCGGGGATTACCTCCGGCTGATCAGCGCGCGCACCGGGCTGCAGTTCCAGTTCGTGCAGGCCGCTGACTGGCCGGCCGCGCAGCGCGCGCTTGAATCGCGCGAGGCGGACATGCTGCTCAATGCCATGGACGAGCGCCTGTCACCGGCAACGCGTGCGGCGGTGCGCCTGGGCCGGCCCTATCTGTCGGCCTACAGCGTTGTATTCACGCGACCGGATTCGCCGGCCGTATGGGATCTGCAGGAGCTGGCCGGGCGTCGGGTCGCCGCACGTGCGGCCGGGGACTATGCCCGGATCCTGCAGGCCCGTTATCCACAGTTGACCGTCGTGCCGACCGACACCCCGCAGGCCTCCATGCAGATGGTGCTGGACGGCCAGGCCGACGCGGCGATGGGCACCAACGCGACCTTCCAGCCGTTTGTCGCGCGCCGGTATCTCGATGAGCTGCATATCTCCAGGCCGCGCATCGACCTGGTGATGCAGGCGCAGTTCGCGGTACGCAGCGATTGGCCGCAGCTGGAGGTGATCATCGGCAAGGCGATGGCGTCGATCAATACCCAGGAGGAATCGCAGATCCGCCAGCAATGGCTGCGCGAAGAGGACTACGGTGCGCCCAGCGTGGCCACCGTGCTGCGCTACAACTGGCCGTGGCTGCTGGCGATCGGCCTGCTGGTGCTGGCGCTGGGCGTGGTCGCGCGCTGGGCCTGGCGCGCACGCGCGGCGGCGATCAAAAGCGAACGGGTCAAGGCGCGTTTCCTGGCGACCATGAGCCATGAGATACGCACCCCGATCAACGCCGTGCTGGGGGCCATCGAAGTGCTGGCCGACCACGTTCCCGCCGGCCGGCCGCGCGCGCTGGTACGGGCCGCCGAGGAGGCGGCCGAGTCGCTGACCGGCCTGCTGGACAACGTGCTGGACCTGTCCAGGCTGGACGAAGGCCGCATGCAGCTGGAGAAGATCCCGGTGGATGTGCGCGCGCTGGGGCGCAGCGTCGCGGCGGTATTCCAGGGCGAACTTGAAAAGCGCGGCATCGCGCTGATCGTCGAGGTACCGGCGCACGACAGCTGGCTGATGCTTGACCCGACCCGGCTGCGCCAAGTGCTGATGAACCTGCTCGGCAACGCGCGCAAGTTCACCGAGCGCGGCAGCATCCGGTTGGCGCTGCAGGTGCAGGACGCACCGGCCGGCACCTGGTTGCACGCGGCGGTGACCGACACCGGCTGCGGGATTCCCGCAGCGCTGCAGGGCCACCTGTTCGATCCCTACACGCAGGCCGACGGCAGCATCTCGCGCCAGTACGGCGGCACCGGCCTGGGGCTGTCGATCAGCCACGATCTGGTGCAGCTGATGGGCGGCCAGATCGACCTGCACAGCGTGGAAGCCGAAGGCACCACGGTGTCGCTGCGGATCCCGGCCGAGCGTGCCGATGCCGCGGCCGCACCTGCCGTCGCCACGCCGGGCGGCGTGCTGCGGGGCGTACGCGTGCTGGTGGTCGATGACCATGCGCCCAACCGCATGGTGCTGGAGGAACAGCTCGGCCGCCTGGGTGCGGTGGCGATGCTGGCAGACAGTGCCGCACAGGCGCTGGCCACGCTCACCGCGGCCCTGCCGGACATCGTGCTGCTGGACTGCTTCATGCCGGACATCGACGGCTACCAGGCAAGCCGGATGATCCGCACGGCGGGCATCCCGGGCGTGGCCGACCTGCCGATCATCGCCATATCCGCTGCCAGCGACGCTGCCCACCTGGCGCGTTGCCAGCAGGCCGGCATGAATGGCGTGTTGAAGAAGCCGATCCGCCTGGCCGAACTGCAGGGCATGCTGGCGCTGTGGACCGGTCGCGCTGCCGCAGCGGGATCCGCCGACAGGGCGGGGCAGACCGCCGCGCTGGAGGCCATCGAACGGGACACCGTCGACCGGCTGGAGCCAGACCTGCGTCTGCTGCTGGCCGACGATCTGCGCAAACTGCGCGACGCGGTGGATGCCAGCGATCTCGCGCGCATCATCTTTTACGCGCATCGCCTGCATGGGGCCGCCGGGCTGGTCGGGCGGCCGGCGCTGGCCGCGTTGGCCGCCCGGCTGGAAGCCGATCCGGAAATGGATCCGGACCCGGCGCTGGACGAAATCGACGCGCAACTGGCAAGCCTGTCGCGGGCGGGGCCGATCCGGGTATGAGCAGGACCTGGCTTGCGGCCAACCACTAGACGACTGGTCTAATTGGCTGTACAGTCACTCTCATGAACACCGTCCCCGCCACCGCCAACGTCCGCGAAAAGATCCTGGCCACTGGCCAGCGGATCATGGGCGGCAAGGGCTTTTCGGCGGTCGGACTGAATGAAGTGCTGGCCGCGGCCGGCGTGCCCAAGGGCTCGTTCTACCACTACTTCGGCTCGAAGGACGCCTTCGGCGAGGCGCTGCTGGAAGGGTACTTCGAGGCCTATGTGGCCGACATGGAGCGCATCTTCCGCCAGCCCGGCAAGATCAAGGCCGCGCAGATCGAAGACTATTTCGCCGCCTGGCAGGACAACCAATCCTTCGAGGACTGCCAGGGCAAGTGCCTGGCGGTGAAGCTGGGCGCCGAAGTGGCAGACCTTTCCGACAGCATGCGATCGGCGCTGGATCGCGGCACCGCGGCGATCATCGCCGGCATGGCTGCGGCGATCGAAGCCGGGCAGGCGGAAGGCTCGTTGCCGGTCCAGGACGACGCCAAGGCGCTGGCGCACAGCCTCTACCAGCTGTGGCTGGGCGCCAGCATCATGGTCAAGATCGTCCGTACTCCGCAGCCGTTCGACAACGCGCTGCGCACCACCCGTCACCTGCTGGGTCTTCCCGCCAACACCGCTGCTCCCTGAAAGCAGGGCACGGCACGTTGTCCCGTTTCACGCGTAATTGTCTAGACGACCGGTCTAATTCACGTTGTATCTGCACCTCACTGGAGCACACCCATGAAAGTCCTCATCGTTCTCACCTCCCACGACCAACTCGGCGACACCGGCAAGAAGACCGGCTTCTGGCTGGAAGAACTGGCCGCGCCGTACTACACCTTCAAGGACGCCGGCGCTGAGATCGTGCTGGCCTCGCCGAAAGGCGGGCAGCCGCCGCTGGATCCGAAGAGCAACGAGCCTGATTTCCAGACCGCGCTGACCCGGCGCTTCGAAGCCGACGCCGAGGCCAATGCACAGCTGGCCCGCACCGTGCGCCTGGACAGCGTGTCGCAGGCCGATTTCGACACGGTGTTCTATCCCGGTGGCCACGGGCCGCTGTGGGATCTCGCCGAAGATCGTGATTCCATTGCCCTGATCGAATCGTTCATCGCAGCGGACAAGCCGGTCGCGCTGGTCTGCCACGCCCCCGGCGTGCTGCGCCACGTCAAGGCCGCCACCGGTCGCCCGCTGGTGGAAGGCCTGCAGGTGACCGGTTTCACCAACACCGAAGAGGAGGGCGTGGGCCTGACCCAGGTGGTGCCGTTCCTGGTCGAGGACGAACTGAAGGCCAACGGTGGCCACTATTCCAAGGGCCCGGACTGGGGTTCGTACGTGGTCCGCGATGGATTGCTGATCACCGGGCAGAATCCGGCGTCCTCCACCGAAGCGGCGGACGTACTGATCAGGCAGCTCGCGATCCACTGATCACGGCGCCGCCTGCCGTGGCGCTGCTGTGGCTGCAGCGCCACACCGCACTGCGCTTCAACGGCACCGGCGGCGGGCTGCCCGCAGCATGCACGCCGCGGCTCGCATAATGGGCCATGCCCAGCACCCTCGACGCCCTTCCCGCCGCCTTCGCCCCCGCCACGCGCACGTGGTTCAGCGGCGCGTTCCCCGCTGCAACGCCAGCGCAGGTAGACGCCTGGGCGGCGATCAGCCAGGGGCAGCACACGCTGGTCATCGCGCCCACCGGTTCGGGCAAGACGCTGGCCGCGTTCCTGCATGCCATCGACCAGTTGTTCACCGAACGCGACCAGCAGGCGCGCACTGGCCTGCTGCCACAGCGTGGGACCACCCGCGTGCTGTACATCTCTCCGATCAAGGCACTGGGGGCGGACGTGCAACGCAACCTGCAGGTGCCGCTGCAGGGCGTGCGTGCCGAGCGCGCGCGGCGCGGCGATCCGGACGTGGACCTGTCGGTGGCGATACGCAGCGGTGACACCACCGCGTCCGAGCGCGCGCGGCTGGCGCGGCGACCACCGGACATCCTGATCACCACGCCGGAATCGCTGTTCCTGATGCTCACCTCCAACGTGCGCGACACGCTGGGCCACGTGCATACGGTGATCATCGATGAAATCCATGCGGTGGCCGGCAGCAAGCGCGGCACGCACCTGGCACTCAGCCTGGAGCGGCTGCAGAACCTGCTGCAGGCCCCTGCACAAAGAATCGGGCTGTCGGCCACGGTGCGCCCGGTGGACGAGGTGGCGCGCTTCCTTGGTGGCGGCCGTGCGGTCAGCGTGGTGCAGCCACCGTCTTCGCGCCAGCTGGCGATGCGCATCGTGGTGCCGGTGGAGGACATGGCCGACCTGCCTACGCAGGGGGCGGGTTCCGGCGCGGGCGAGTCGTCCACGCGGGTGGGTTCAATCTGGCCCCATGTCGAGGCCAGCATCCTCGAAGAGGTACTGCGCTGGCGCTCCACCATCGTGTTCGCCAATTCGCGCGGCGTGGCGGAAAAGCTGACCGCGCGGCTCAACGCACTGTATGCCGAACGCCTGGAGACCGATGCGGGCGGCGGGTCGCCGGGCCAGCGCGATGCCACGGCGTTCGGTTCGTTCAATGGCGGCACTGCCGGGCGCTCCACTGGTGCCGAGCCGCTGCTGGCGCGCTCGCATCACGGCTCGGTCAGCAAGGAACAGCGGCGCGAGATCGAAGAAGCGCTCAAGTCCGGCGCACTGCGCTGCGTGGTCGCTACCTCCAGCCTGGAACTGGGCATCGACATGGGACTGGTGGACCTGGTGATCCAGGTCGCCGCGCCACCTTCGGTGGCCAGTGCGTTGCAGCGGGTCGGGCGCGCCGGCCACCAGGTGGGGGGCATCTCCACCGGCTTCGTCTACCCGCGCACCCGGCGTGACCTGATCGATGCCGCGGTGATCGTCGACAGCATGCTGGCCGGTCGCATCGAAGCGCTGGATCCACCGCGCAATCCGTTGGACGTGCTGGCCCAGCAGACCGTGGCCGCAGTGGCGATGGACGCGCTGGACGTGGAGGACTGGTACGCCTGCGTACGCCGCGCCGCACCCTACCGCGAGCTGCCACGCAGTGCCTTCGATGCGGTGCTGGACATGCTGGCCGGACGCTATCCCTCGGATGATTTCGCCGGATTCCGACCGCGCCTGGTATGGAACCGCGACAGCGGAAAACTCACCGCGCGCCCCGGTGCGCGCCAGCTGGCGGTGACCAGTGGTGGCACCATCCCAGACCGTGGCATGTTCAGCGTGGTGCTGCCGGAAGGCGAGGAGCGCGCCGGCTCGCGCCGGGTCGGCGAGCTGGACGAAGAGATGGTGCACGAGTCGCGGGTGAACGATGTGATCACCCTCGGCGCCACCTCGTGGCGGGTGGAACAGATCACCCATGACCAGGTGATCGTCACTCCGGCACCGGGTCGCTCGGCACGGTTGCCGTTCTGGCGCGGCGAAAATGCCGGCCGTCCGGCCGAACTCGGCGCGGCCATCGGCGCGTTCCTGGCTGACCTGGATGGCGCGGCGACGGCCGAGGGCGCCGTTCCAGAGGCAGTGGCCGCACGGCTTCAGGCCAGCGGCCTGGATGGACGCGCCATCACCAACATCCTCGGCCTGCTCGGTGAGCAGCGGCAGGCGACCGGCGTGCTGCCGACGGACCGGCAACTGGTGGTTGAACGCTGCCGCGATGAACTGGGCGACTGGCGGGTGATGCTGCATTCGCCGTATGGCCGCCGCGTGCATGATCCGTGGGCGCTGGCGATCGCAGAGCGGATCCGCGAACGCTGGCACGTCGATCCTTCCGTGGTATCCAGTGAGGACGGCATCATGGCGCGCATTCCGGACAGCAGCGGGCACCTGCCGGGTGCAGATCTGTTTCTGTTCGAGCCCGAACCGCTGCGGCGCCAGGTAACCGCTGCGGTCGGCAGCTCGGCGCTGTTCGCTGCCCGCTTCCGCGAATGTGCTTCGCGCGCGTTGCTGTTGCCACGGCGCACGCCAGGACGCCGCTCGCCGCTGTGGCAGCAGCGTCTGCGCGCGGGCCAGTTGCTGGACGTGGCGAGCGCCTATCCGGATTTCCCGATCCTGATCGAAACCGCACGCGAGTGCCTGCAGGATGTCTACGACCTCGATGCGCTGGGCGGGCTGATGCAACGCCTGGAGGCCGGCCAGGTGCAGATCGCCGAGGTGACCACCGCAGTGCCATCGCCGTTCGCGGCCAACCTGCTGTTCGGCTACGTCGCCGAGTTCATGTACGGCACCGATGTCCCGCTGGCCGAGCGTCGCGCCTCGATCCTGTCCTTGGACAGTGGCCTGCTGGCTGACCTGCTGGGCCAGGTGGATATAGGCGAGCTGTTGGATGCTGGCGTCGTCGAGCGCGTGGTGGACGAGCTGCAGCGGCTTGCGTCGGATCGGCGTGCCGCGGGCAAGGAGGGCGTTGCCGACCTGCTGCGCGAGCTGGGTCCGTTGTCTGTGGCCGAGCTTGCCGTGCGGTTGCATGATGCCGATGGTGACGTGCGCGCGCACCTGGCGGCGCTGCAGGAAGAGCAACGCATCATCGCCGTCGCGCTGGCAGGGGAAGCACGCTGGGCGGCGATCGAAGATGCCGGCCGGTTGCGCGATGCACTGGGAATCGCGCTTCCCGGACGGATTCCCGCGGTGTTCCTGCTGCCGTCGCCGGATCCGCTGGGCGATCTGCTCGCCCGGTTCGCGCGCACGCGTGGTCCGTTCACCACGGCCGATGTCGCCGCCCGGTTCGGGCTGGGTGTGGCGGTGGCCGACAACGCACTGGCACGCCTGGCTGAGCAGGGCAAGCTGCTCAGCGGCCAGTTCGGCACCACGCCGTCCGCGCACGGCACGCCCCTGGCGCGCCACGAATGGATGGCCGAGGCGGTGTTCCGCCGACTGCGCGTGCGCTCGCTGCACGCGGCACGCGAAGCCACCCGACCGGTGCCGGGAACCGCGTATGTGCGCATGTTGCTGGAACGCCACGCGTTGCTGGGATCGGCGGCCGGGCATGCCGCACTGGGTTCGGCTGTGCAGGTCATCGGCACGCTGGAAGGCAGCGAAGGCGTGCTGCGGGTGGTGGAACAACTGGCCGGCGTGCCGCTGCCGGTCTCTGCCTGGGAGAACCAGGTCCTGCCGGCGCGTGTACGGGATTATGCGCCTGCGTTGCTGGACCAGCTGCTGGCCACCGGCAGCGTGCTGTGGTGTGGGCACGGCACGCTGGGCGAGGACGATGGGCTGGTGTCGCTGCATCTGCAGCAGGGGGCTGCGCAGACGCTGCCGGTGATCAGCGAAGGCGCGGTGTCGCCGCTGCAGGCGGTGATCCTGTCGGTGCTGGCAGACGGCGGTGGATTCTTTGCACGGCAGCTTGCGACGAGCATCCATGCCCGGATACAGGCGGCGGAGCACCTCGCAGCAGGCATCGATCTGTCGCCGGAATCATTGCATGCCGCACTGTGGGGGCTTGCCTGGCAAGGCCGCGTGGCAACGGATATCTGGGCGCCGCTGCGGGCGCTGTCAATGGCCCGCGCGCCATCCCGCGCACGCGCATCGCACGCGTCGCGGCGCCGACGCGGGTTCATGGGCGTACCGATGGACGATGCAGTGCCTGCCGCCGGGGTGCCGTCATCCGGCCCGGCGACCTACGACGCGCCGTCGTTGGCCGGCCGCTGGTCGCTGCTGCAGCGGGATGCTGCCAGTGACACCGTGCGTGCGGTCGCACTGGCCGAGGCGTTGCTGGATCGCCACGGCGTGGTGACCCGCGGCGCTGCGGTGGCAGAAGGCATCGCCGGCGGATTCCCTGCGTTGCAGCAGGTCTACCGGGGCATGGAGGATGCCGGCCGGGTGCTGCGTGGACGCTTCGTGGAAGGACTGGGCGGTGCGCAGTTCGCCGAACGCTCCAGCGTCGACCGGTTGCGCGATATCGCCGATGACACCACGCCTGACGCATCCGCAACGGCCATCGGCCTGTCGGCGGTGGACCCTGCCAATGCCTACGGCACGGTGCTGGCGTGGCCGGCGCATGTGGCCCGGCAGCGGCCGGTGCGCCGGTCCGGCGCGTTGGTGGTGCTGGCAGGCGGTGCGTTGCGGATATACCTGGCGCAGGGCGGACGTTCCCTGCTGCTGTATTTCGACGGCGAGGATCCCGCTCACGCCGATCTGCTGGCGGCCTCGGCCTGCGCGCTGGCCGCGGCGCTGCGACGGGGCCGGCGCCAGTCGTTCACCCTGGACCGGATCAACGATGCGGAAATCGGTCGCGGCCCGGTTACCGAGGCACTGCGTACGGCGGGCTTCCGCAATGCACCGCGCGGGCTGAGCTGGGAGGGCTGAGCTTGCCGGCAGCAGCGCGTCTGGTGACAGTGCTCATCGCCGCGGGCGCACCGAAACATGCAGATGGTCGGCCACGTGCCAGCGCCATGGGAAGTCCATGGCCCGGCTGATGCCGATACGCGGGCCCACCACCGGATCGCGCGGCGGCGCGGTGCCATCATCGGCCAGCACGATGCCGCGGTCGGCACCGACCAGATCGGCACCGTCCATCGCGCCGGTGATGCCGAAGGCCTGCGAGAGTTTCCCCGGGCCACTGGCGAGATCGCGGTCGCGCTTCGCCTTGGTCCGGGCCTGGCGCATCGCGTCCAGGCCCAGCAGGGGCTCGGCAGCGCGCAGCAAAACGCCCACGCCCTCGCCGACCTCGCCGCAGACCGCGTTGCTGCCCCAGTGCATGCCATAGGTGAAGTACACGTACAGATGCCCCGGCTCGCCGAACATGGTGGCGTTGCGCGCGGTCATGCCTCGGTAGGAGTGCGCCGCCGGGTCTTCGCTGCCCGCATAGGCTTCCACCTCGACGATGCGCGCGGCGCGGCCATCCGCGCGCAGCAGCACTTTGTTCAACAGCTCCGGAGCCACCATCGTGGGATGGCGGCGATAGAACGCGCGGGGCAGGACCGACCACTGCGGGGGAAGAAGATCGAGCATGCCAACAGGCTGCACCGACAGCGGTGTGCACCAAGTCAAAGCGGCGCCTGCACGGCGCAGGCATGCGCACTTCGCTTGTTGCTAACGGTCGCGGGGAGACGCTGCGGGCAGGCGTTGGGAGGACAGGCAGTGGCAACCGAGGTGCGCGTGGGATGTGCGGGGTGGTCGATACCGGGGCGCTACCGGACAGCGTTCGAGGACGATGGCAGTGCACTGGAGCGTTACGCTTCGCGTCTGTCGGTGGCCGAAATCAATTCCTCGTTCTATCGCGCGCACCAGCCGGCAACCTATGCGCGCTGGGCGGCAGCGGTGCCGGCGCATTTCCGGTTCACCGTGAAAATGCCACGCGCCATCTCGCATGAGCTGCGGCTGTGCGGCACGGGTGCCTTGCTGGACCGGTTCCTGGATGAAAGCGGCCACCTGGGCAACCGTCTCGGCGGGCTGCTGCTCCAATTGCCGCCGTCACTGGCCTTCGATGCGCGCGTGGCCGCCACGTTCTTTGCGATGCTGCGCCGGCGTACTGCCGTGCCCGTGGCGTGCGAGCCCCGCCACGCAGGCTGGTTCGATGAGGCGGCGGAGGCATTGATGGATCGCCATGGCATCGCGCGTGTCGCAGCGGATCCGCCGCGCAAGGATGCAGGCGCCACGCCCGCTGGAGCGACGTGTTGGCGCTACTGGCGCTGGCATGGCTGCCCGCGGACCTATTACAGCGACTATGACGAGCAGGCACTGCATCGGCTGGCGGCAGAGGTGCGTGTGGCATCCACCGAGGGGCACCCATCCTGGGTGATCTTCGACAACACCGCGCACGGCTTCGCCACGGCCAACGCGTTGCGCCTGCAGGCGCTGCTGGAGCCCGCCGATGCCTGAAGGTCCTTCCATCGTCATCCTGCGCGAAGCCGCAGCGCGTTTCCGCAACCACACGGTGCGCGTGGCTTCCGGCAACAGCAGCCTCGACCTTGCCCGCATGCAGGGCCGACGCGTGGTGTCCGTGCGCAGCTGGGGCAAGCATTTCCTGCTGGAGTTCGGTGGCTTCAGCCTGCGCGCCCACCTGCTGATGTTCGGCACGTGGCGCATCGACGAAAGGAAGCCGACGACCGCGCGTGCCTCGCTGGCCTTCGATAACGGCGAGCTCAATCTCTACACCTGCTCTTTGAAGTACATCGAAGGTCCACTCGACGATGCCTACGACTGGCGCGCGGACGTGATGAATCCCGCGTGGGATCCCAGGCTGGCGCGGCGCAAGCTGAAAGCACGGCCGGACACGCTGATATGCGATGCCTTGCTGGACCAGGACATCTTTGCCGGGGTGGGCAACATCATCAAGAACGAGGTGCTGTTCCGCACGCGCGTGCATCCGGCTGCGACCATCGCCAGCATCCCGCCGCGAAAGCTGGGGCAGGTGATCACCCAGGCACGCGAGTACAGCTTCGACTTCCTGGCCTGGAAGAAGGCGTACGAGCTCAAGAAGCATTGGCAGGTACATACCCGCCGGACGTGCCCCCGCTGTGGCGGACCGGTGTCCAAGCAGTACCTGGGGACCACCCGGCGCCGCACGTTCTTCTGCCCGGTCTGCCAGCCGCTGCCATGAACGTGCGGATCGACGGCCAATGGTTCACCTATGTGTTTCCCTGCGCGTGGGAGGACTACTGCAAGATAGGCTTCTCGCGCGATCCGCTCGGACGCATCGGTGCGCTGCACCGGCGATGGTTCGAATTCTTCGACCTGGAGAATGGGTGGCTGGTGGAATCGGAAACCCAGCGTGATGCGCGTGACCTGGAACTGGAACTGCGCGGTCCGCTGAAGCTGCATCGTTCGCCTGCACCGTTGACCGTGCAGCAGAAGGCGGGCGGGAAGACCGAATGGGTCCGTGGCGCCAGCCAGGGACTGGACGCTGCCGTGCGCGGGCTGGCAGCGCGCGGCCATCATGTGTATCCGCTGCGTGCCTGGTTGCAGGCGATGCTGCTGCAGCGTGTTGACCGGCTGTACGCGTGGTCTGCCGCGCAGCTGCCTGAAGAGGACGATCTCCGCCATGGGCGCATCGAGGTGGAAGCGGCGCTGCGCGACGCGCTCGATGCTTATACCGCATTGGGCATTGACCCGTGCCCCTGGTTGCCGGAGCACGTGGCAAGCTGGTACGCCGGGGGTGGCCCACGTCGCTTCTGACTACGCGGCGCGCCAGTCACGCGGACATACGCTGACATTCTTCGCCCTTCCTGCAGCGCAGGCTGTGACCTTCTCCGCAGACCCGTATCGCTGCGCAGGGTGAACGAAGCACGGCGTGCCACGTTGAGGCTCCTTGCAGCAAGGAGTCGACGTGGAAAATTCTTTCATCGGGCTGCGTGTTCTGGCCGGCCTGGGTCTCGCCGCGGCAGCGCAAGGTGCGCTCGCACAGGGTGTCACCGGTGACTGGGGCGGCCGTCGCCCGGCATGGCAGGACAATGGCATCACGCTGGATCTCGGCTACACCGTGGAAGCGGCGCGCAACACCTCCGGCGGCCAGCGCCGCACCAGTGCCCATGCGGGCCAGCTGTCCGCAAGCGCACGCTTGGATCTGGATCGGTTGTGGGGCTGGTCCGGCACCCGTGCCCAGCTTTCCCTGAGCCTGCGCGACGGAGACAGCGTCACCGCCCGGGCCGGCCTGGGCAGCCTGATGGCAAGCCAGGAAATCCATGGGCGTGGCCACATCCCGCGGCTGGGCAGCCTGTGGCTGGGGCGGCAGTCCGCCGATGGCCGCTTCGATGCAAAGGCGGGCCGGCTTGCGGTGGGGGAGGACTTCAACATGCTCGACTGCGTTGCCATGAACCTGGCGCTGTGCGGTGGCCAGGTGGCGCTGTTCGGGGGCGACTACTGGTTCAATTCGCCGCTCAGCCAATGGGGCGCGGTGGTCACCTACCGGCCGCTGCCCGCGGTCTACCTGCGCGCGGCTGCGTACCAGATCAACCCCCGCTATGCCGATGAACGTGGGGGTGGCCTGCGCTTGGCACCGGCCGGCACGGTCGGCACCCTCACACCGCTGGAACTGGGCTGGGAGCCGTCATTCGAGGGGCGCAGGGGTCGGTATGCGGTGGGTGGCTGGTACAGCAGTGCGCCGCGTGCGGACGCGGTGCAGCCGCTCCCGATCCATGCGGGCGGCGGCATGGCGTTGCTGCGCACCGGTGCCTACGGCGGATGGGCCAGCGCGCAGCAGCAGCTGACCCACGGCAACGCAAGCAGCGAATCATCGGGATTGCGGGCCCAACTGGCCTTCGCACAGGGTGATCGCCGCACTGGCGAGATCGACCAGATGCTCAGCCTGCAGCTCGTCCACACCGGAACCATACGCTCGCGGCCGGATGACCGCATCGGCCTGGGGCTTGCCAGTACCCGGGTCAATCCACGCGTGGCCGACAGCCAGCGACAGCGCCACCATGGTCCGCCCGCAAGGCGCGAACAGGTCGTCGAGGTCTTCTACGGCTGGAAGCCCGCCGCCGGACTGGACCTGCAGCCCGGCGTCCAGTATGTGCGCCACCCCGGTGGGCTGGCATCGCGCAAGGATGCGGTGGTGGTAGGCATCAAGGCGGACGTGCGCTTCTGAGCCGTCTCAGCGTTCGCCGGTTTCATCATCCAGGCTGATGATGCCGCGGCGCAGGGCCATGGTGACCGCATGCGTGCGGTCACCGACGCCCAGCTTCTCCATGATGCTTTTCATGTGCGCTTTGACCGTCTGCTCGGAAATCTGCAGCTGCTCGCCTACGCGCCGGTTGGACATGCCGGCCGCTACGTGGACCAGCACTTCGGTTTCGCGCGGGGACAACCGGTCTTCCACAACGTGGGCCGCGATGCTGGCGGCCAGTTGAGCCGGAATGGCAGCGCGGCGACCGCCAGCGACGCTGCGGATGGTGTCGATCAGCTCATGCCGCAGCATGTCCTTGAGCAGGTAGGCACTGGCACCGGCCTGCAGCGCGCGTACCGCGCGGACATCGCCGCGGTACGTCGTCAACACGATGATGCGGGCCTTGGGATCCTGTGCACGGATGCGCATGATGGCTTCAACGCCATCGATGCCGGGCAGCTGCAGGTCCATCAGCACCACCTGCGGGTGCAGCCGCAGATAGCATTCCACCGCCTGTTCGCCATCGGCGGCTTCGCCCACCAGATGCATGTCCGACTGGGTGGACAGCAGCGCGCCCAGGCCATCGCGCAGCAGCGGATGGTCGTCGACGATCAGCACGCCGATGGAATCGTTGGGGTTCATGCTGGAGGTTTCCTGTTGGGCAGCCAGCGTCGCCATGGCGAGGGGCGTTGCCGGTAGATGCGATTGGCGGGCACCGACAGCGCGATCTCGGTGCCCAGCCCGGGACGCGACCAGACGCGGAGTTCTCCGCCCAGTCGGCGTGCGCGCTCGCGCATGCCCTGCATGCCCCAGTGGCCGTCGGCGGCGCCGTGGGTGTCGGTCATGCCGCGGCCGTCATCGCGCACGTGCAGCAGCAGGCAACTGCACCCGTAGGCCAGTTCCACTTCGATCGCCCCGGCCTGGGCATGGTGCAGGGCGTTGCGGATCGCTTCGCGACCGATCAGGAAGACTTCTTCGGCCGCGTGGGCCTGCAACGGCGGTGCCGCCCCTTCGATGGTCAGCCGTAGTGGATTGACGCCTTGGCCGGCGAACTCTTCATGCACATGGGCCAAGGCGGTCACCAGGTCCTGGCCGGCAGCGGGGCCATCGCGCAGCGCCGCAACGCGTTCGCGGCCTTCGGCGAGGTTCTGTTCGGCCAGCTGCATGGCCGCCTCCAGGCTGCTGCGCACGGCGGGCGAGGCCTGGGCGGACTGGCTGATGGCATGCAGGCGCAGGATCAGGCCTTGGCTGCCCTGCAGCAGGGTGTCGTGCAGGTCGCGCGCGATCCGCTCGCGTTCGCCATGGCGCTCCTGCAAGCGGGCCCGCACCAGCGCGGCAAGCTGCCCACTGCGGATGCGCACGGCCATCACCAGCAAGGCCAGCACCGCCAGCACGCACAGCAGCTTGAACCACAGCGTCTGCATGAAGGTGGGGGCGATCTGGAACGTGCGTGCCGCCGGGGTGCTGCTCCAGACCCCATCTTCGTTGGCGGCCATCACCTCGAAGCGGTAGGTTCCGGGCATGAGGTTGGTGTAGTGCGCGCGGGTCTGGCCGCCCGCCTCCTGCCAGCTGCTGTCCACGCCGGACAGCTGGTAGCGGTAGCGGGTGCGCTCGGGTCGCGCCAGTGACAGCGCCACGTAGTCGATCTGCACCTGGTCGGTGCCGGCGGGAAGCCGCAGTCCGTCGCGCAGCAGCGCATGCTGCCCATCAAAGGAAACCTCGCCGATGCGCACGTCCGGCGCACGTTCGTTGCGATGGGGCAGGGTGGTGTCCAGCCACGCCAGGCCCTGGTTGGTCGCCAGCCACAGCAACCCATCATCGGCCAGCATCGCCGTGGCGGTGGGGCTGCTCTGCAGCGCGATGCCCGGCATGCCGTCGGCATCGTCGAACAGGCGCGGGGAGAGCGCGCGAGCGCTGCCTGCCGCCACCCGCAGCGCATCGGCATCGGTACGCAGCAGGCCGCGGCTGCCGTTCAACCAGCGCGTACCCGATGCTTCACCGGCGATGCCGGTAATGCCTTCCAGCACGCCGGGGATATCGGCCTGCAGCACGTGGAAGCGCGCGCCTTCCAATGCGGCAAGGCCTGACTCCCCGGCGACCAGCAGTTCCTCACCGCGTGCGTACACGGCGGTGACCGGACCGACATCCAGTCCCTGCGCCGGACCGTAGGCCCGTACCGAGCGGCCATCGAGCACGTGCAGCGTTCCATCGTCATGCCCGACCAGCACACGCCCGCGCTCGTCCACGCTGACCAGGCTGCAACTGCGTGCGGGCAGACGCGGATCATTGCGCCATCGACCGTCCTTGAAGTGCAGCGTGTAGGGGCCGGCACACGCCCACGCTTCGTCCTGCGTGGCGAAGAACACCGAATTGAAGGATTGCCCGGCGGTCCAGCTCGGCGCGGCGAACGCTACCGTCCGGCCAGCGGTACGTCGGTACAGCACGTCATCATGGAACAGCCACAGTGGAACAGCAGACTGCAGGCTGGCGCGCTGCATCGCCGCCGCGCCGGCGTGGACCAGGCTGCGTTGCAGGTCGAACATCCGCAGGTCGTCATCGTAGCCCTGCACCTGGCCGCCCGCGGTGCGGTACAGCGTCCGGTACGGCCCCGACGAACCGACATCCTGCAGCGCATGCACGCTGCGCGCACGGAACCGGTTCAGGCCCAGGTTGGTGCCGATCCAGATGTTGCCTTCGCGGTCTTCCAGCAGCGGCGAGGCCGAGGTCGACGTCAGTCCCTGCGCCACGTCGAAGTTTTCCAGCAGTGTGGGCTGGGTGCCGTCGAAGCTGAGCCGGAACACGCCGCCACTGCCGATGCGGGTGCCCCACAGGCTGCCATCGCGCGCGAACAGGATGCGATCGGCGCGCAGGTCGGCAAGGCGTCGGGATTCGCGTTGCGCGGGCGACAGCAGGGTGCCGTCGCGCGCCACCGGCAGGATGCCGCGTCGCCGGTCGGCCAGCCACAGGCTGCCATCGGCGCGCTCGGCCAGCACCGACTGCGGTGATGCCCCCACCTCGGTGGGCTCGAACTGCTTGGCGTCACGCCGAAGCCGCCACAGTGCGTTGCCCGCCAGCAGCCACAGCGTTCCCTGGTGGTCGCGCTGCAGCCAGTGCGCGGGCTGGGAAGGAACCTGCATCGCCGGCGTGGGCGGCTGCCACTGTTGGCCGTCGTACCAGCGCAGGCCGCCCTTGAGCGCCGCCCACAGCCGTCCACCGCCATCGCGCGCCATGCGCGGAACCGGGCCGTTGGGGACATCGCGCCCGGTATGGAAACTGCGCAGCCGGTCTGGTTGCAGATGGCTGATGCCGGCCTGGAAATAACCGATCCACAGGCTGTCGTCGTGATCCAGCAGCAACGACACCATGTTGGTGGACGGGAACTTGCTGCCCGGCGGCGCCGCGTCGCGCTCGAAGCGGTGGCCATCGAACCGGTAGAGCCCGGATCCGGTTGCCAGCAGCAGTGTGCCCTGGCGATCCTGCGCGATGTCCCAGACATCTCCCGGCGCGCCCTGGCCGACGCGCCAGGCGCTGTGCTGGAAGCCGGGCAGCCCGGCCTGCGCCTGCGGTGGCACCGGCAGCGCCGCACGCGCCGCCATCGGCACCGCGAGCCACAGCAACACCCCCTGCAGCAGGCAGGTGCACACGTGGCGCAGCAGCAGGGAAGGTGCAAGCGGCATGCTGCATTCTCGCAGGCCGGGGGCACTGGCGGCCTACCCGATCGGGGCAGGTGGGCCGGTGCTGGATCAGGTAACCATGCAGGCCTGTCCACGGGAGGGTGGAATGCAGCGTCTGTTCGTGATGTTTCCTGATCGTGCCCCGGGTATCGGCCTGCTGTGGATACGCCTGTGCCTGGCGGTTGCGATGTGCTGGCCCTGGCCGGTGGCCGCGTGGCAGCAATGGGGCGCGGCCTCGGCGGCGCTGCTGCTGGCCCTCGGCGGGCTGACCCCGCTGGCCGTGGCGTTGGCCACGCTGGTGTTGTGGACCGGTAAGGGCGGCGCGGCGCTGGTCCTGCTGCCTGCTTGCCTGTTGCTGCTCGGTCCCGGCGCCTACTCGCTGGATGCCTGTCTGTTCGGTCGGCGGGTGCTGCTGGCCGCCCGGCGGATGCCCCCCCCGAAAGAGTGAGCGTGCTGCCCACCCCGTCGGGGGTAGGGCCTCGGCGCGTCTGCCGCCACGCTATTCACTCCCCACCACGAGCACTGCCGATGGCCACCGACACCCCGTGCCGCGGCGCACCTTCGGCGATGCCTGGTCTGAATGCGGGGCAGGCGGCAGCGGTCCGCCGCGCGCAGGCGTTCATGGAGCAGAACCTCGGCCAGCCGATCGACGTGGTGCAGATCGCCGCCGCTGCGTGTGTCAGCCGCTTCCACCTCGCCCGCTTGTTCCGCAGTGCCACCGGGCTCAGCCCGACCGGATGGCTGCGCCAGCGTCGCATCGACCAGGCCCGCCACTGGTTGCGCGAAGGCTCGCAGCCGGTCGGCCGTATTGCCAGCGAACTGGCGTTCTTCGACCAGAGCCACTTCACCCGCAGTTTCCGCGCCGCCACCGGTTGCAGCCCGCGCCGTTACGCGCTGCACGCTGCGTCTCCTTACTGATTCCCTCCCACCCTCCCTGGAGCCAACCGCATGAACAAGGCCACCGCCGTCCCCGGCAACGCGCTGCTGTCCCCGACCGACCACGCGCTGGTGCTGATCGACCATCAGTCGCAGATGGCGTTTGCCACCCACACCATCGACATCTCCGCGCTGCGCAACAACGTCGCGTTGATCAGCAAGGGCGCCAAAGGCTTCAAGGTGCCGGTGGTGCTGACCACCGTGGCGGAGAAGTCGTTCTCCGGTCCGCTGTTCCCGGAACTGCCGGCGATCTTCCCGGGCCAGCCGGTGTTCGACCGCACTTCGATGAACGCCTGGGAAGACCAGGGCGTGATCGATGAGATCAACCGCATCGGCAAGCAGCGCCTGGTCATCGCCGGCCTGTGGACCAGCGTCTGCATCGTCGGCCCGACCCTGTCGGCGATCGAGCAGGGCTTCGAGATCTATGTCATCACCGACGCCTGCGGCGACGTGAGCGAGGAGGCGCATGAGCGCGCCGTCACCCGCATGGTGCAGGCCGGCGCGGTGCCGATCACCAGCGTGCAGTACCTGCTGGAGCTGCAGCGCGACTGGGCGCGCGGTGAAACCTACGACCTCACCACCGGCATCGCCCGCGAGCATGCAGGGGGCTATGGGGTGGGTATCCAGTACGCCAAGACCATGTTCGGCGCACAGGAAGGCGGTCACTGAGCATGGGCAGCAGCCATGCCCTGGACGTGGCGCTGCTGATGCTGCGCGTGGCGGTGGGAGGATTCCTGTTGCCACACGCGCTGGGCAAGTTGTTCGGCTGGTTCAACGGCCCGGGCCTTGCCGGCTTTGCCGGCGAGCTGCGTGGGTTCGGCCTGCCGGCCGCGGCACCGTTGCCGCTGCTGCTGGCGGGGGTACAGGTGCTGGCCGGGCTGTCGGTGCTGCTCGGCTGGCAGACCCACCTCGCCGCGCTGGTCGGCGCAGCGTTCATCGCGTTCACCGCGCTGCTGGCGCTGCCACGCGGGTGGTTCTGGATGCGCGGCGGCGTGGAGTACCCGGTGATGTGGACGCTGCTGCTGCTGTCGGTCGCGCTGGCTGGCGCCGGTACGTTCTCGCTTGATTCCTTCCTTGCTTCCCCTGGAGTGCCGTCATGAGCCCCGACCCCTCCCTGCCTGGCCGCCGCGAGGTGCTGCTGGGCGCTGGCGCGGCACTCGCGCTGGGCCTGGCCGGCCGCGGCCTGGCAGCGGCTTCTTCCCCCTCATCGCAGGAGCGTCGCATGAGCACCCTGGTCATCCGCAATGCCCGCATCACCACCCTCGACCCGGCGCAGCCGCACGCACAGGCACTGGCCGTGCAGGATGGGCGCATCGTCGCCGTCGGCAGCGACGAGGACATCATGCGCGGCTGGTCCGCTGAGGCAACGATCATCGATGCGCAGGGCCGCCGGCTGGTGCCCGGGCTCAATGACAGCCATACCCACTTGATCCGCGGTGGACTCAACTACAACCTGGAACTGCGCTGGGATGGCCTGCGGTCGCTGGCCGATGCGTTGGCCATGCTGAAAGTGCAGGTCGATCGCACGCCCGCACCGCAATGGGTGCGCGTGGTCGGTGGCTTCACCGCTGCCCAGTTCACCGAAAAGCGCCTGCCGACGCTGGAAGAAATCAACACCATCGCCCCGGATACGCCGGTGTTCCTGCTGCACCTGTACGACCGCGCGCTGCTCAACCGTGCTGCGCTGCGGGCCTGCGGCTATGACAAGAACACGCCGGATCCGCCCGGTGGCCAGATCGTGCGCGACAAACTGGGCAATCCCACCGGCCTGCTGCTGGCCAAGCCGAACGCGGTGATCCTGTACGCCACGCTGGCCAAGGGCCCCAGGCTGCCGATCGAGTACCAGGCCAATTCGACACGCCATTTCATGCGCGAGCTGAACCGGCTGGGGATCACCTCGGTGATCGATGCCGGCGGTGGCTTCCAGAACTATCCCGAGGATTACCAGGTCATCGAACAGCTGCACCGCGATGACCAGCTCAGCGTGCGCATCGCCTACAACCTGTTCACCCAGAACAAGGGCGGTGAAGTCGGTGACTTCCAGCGCTGGAGCGAGATGCTGCAACCACGCCAGGGCGACGACCTGCTGCGCCACAATGGCGCGGGCGAGATGCTGGTGTTCTCCGCGGCGGACTTCGAACTGTTCAACGAGCCACGCCCGGAGTTGCCGCCGGAACTGGAGCCGGAACTGCATGACGTGGTGCGGCTGCTGGTGGAAAAGCGTTGGCCGTTCCGCATCCATGCGACCTACGACGAAAGCATCTCGCGCATCCTGGACGTCTACGAGCAGGTCAACCGCGAGGTGCCGTTCGACGGCCTGCACTGGTTCATCGACCACGCCGAGACCATCACCCCGCGCAACATCGAGCGCATCCGCGCGATGGGTGGCGGGCTGGCGATCCAGCACCGCATGGCCTACCAGGGCGAGGCGTTCGTCGAGCGCTACGGCGTGCAGGCGGCACGCCACACGCCGCCGGTGAAGCGGATGCTGGCTGAAGGCGTCCCGGTGGGCGCCGGCACCGACGCCACGCGCGTGGCCAGCTACAACCCGTGGGTCGCGCTGTCGTGGCTGGTCACCGGCCGTACCGTGGGCGGGCTGGCACTGTATGGCGATGAGAACCTGCTGGAACGCGAACAGGCGCTGCGCCTGTGGACCCAGGGCAGCGCGTGGTTCTCTGGCGATGAAGACCACAAGGGCACGCTGAAGGCCGGCCAGCTGGCCGATTTCATCGTGCTTTCGGCCGATTACTTCCGCGTGGACGACAACCAGATCGCCGACATCACCAGTGTGCTGACCGTACTGGGCGGACGCATCGTGCACGCCGCCGAAGACTACGATGGGCTGGCACCGGTACTGCCGCCGGCGATGCCGGACTGGTCACCGGTCAACCGCTTCGGCGGCTACCACGTCGGCTGTACGGCGACCGGTCTGGCGATGGCGCATCACCATCACCATGGCGCGTCGTGTGCCACCCACGGCGCACACGGCCATGCGGCCCACCATGCGGCGCCTACCGGTGACCTGCAGGCGTTCTGGGGCGCCATGGGCTGCTCGTGCTTCGCGTTCTGACCCTCGCCGTGCTGGCGCTGCCTGCGCTGGCACAGGCGCGGGCGCAGGACGGCTGCGAGGCGGGTCATTGCAGCGCGCTGGGCAGCGGCGACCTGCAGTGGGACGCCTCGCTGCGGCTGCGTGGGATGTACTTCGACCCCACCCGCTTCGGCATTGGCGGCAGCGAAGATGGCTATGGCCTGCTGCGCGCGCTGGGATCGGCGATGTATCGCCGCGATGACTGGCAGGCGCGCCTGCAGCTGGGCGTGCATGCCGAACAGGGACGCGCCGGTGGGCCCGGTGGCACCGATCAAGGCGCGCTGGACGTGCAGCAGGCCTACTGGCGCTGGCAGGGACAGCACGCCTGGCTGCAGCTGGGCCGGCAGGAAGCCAGCTATGGCAGCTCGCGGTTGCTGTCGGTGCGCGATGGGCCGAACATCCGGCTGGCGTTCGATGGCGTGCGGTTGGGCTGGCGTGGCGGAGCCGGCCGGCTGGATCTGCTGGCGCTGCGCGCGGTGGACAACCGCCCCGGCGCCTTCGACGACCGCAGCGAGCCGGGTGCCCACCTGTGGGGCGCGTACGCGACCAGCGCAGCAAGGGCCGGCAGCGGCCAATGGGATGCCTACCTGCTGGATTACCAGCGCGACGGCGCACGTTTCGCCGACGGCAACGGGCGCGAACGGCGGCAGACGCTGGGTACGCGCTGGTTCGGCCAGGCCGATGCACTCGATTGGAACGTGGAAGCAGTGGCACAGCGGGGTCATCTGGACACCGCCACGCAGCGGCTGCACGTCCGTGCCTGGACGCTGGCCAGCGATACCGGCTGGCGCTGGCACCAGGCGCCGCTGCAACCACGGCTGGGGGTGAAGCTGGACATCGCCAGCGGTGACCGCGATGCAGGCGATGGGCGCCTGCAGACCTTCAATGCGCTGTACCCGAAGTCGTCCTATTTCAGCGAGGCCAGCCTGCTGGCGCCGGCCAACCTGCTCGACGTCCAGCCGACCCTGGACCTGCAGCTCAGCGAGCGCCTCAGCACGCAGCTTGGCGTGCAGCTGGCCTGGAAACAACAGCGCAGCGATGCGGTGTACACCACGCCGGCACCCCTGGTTCCGTTGCCCGGCAGTGCCGGTGGCGCGCGCCGCATCGGCACCCAGTACAAGGCCGAGACCCGCTGGCAGGCCAGCGAGGACTGGCTATGGCAATGGCAGCTGGCCTGGGTGGATGCCGGTCCGGCACTGCGCCAGGCCGGCGGCCGCAACACTCTTTTTGCCTCCATCGTAGGAGCGTGGCAATGGTAAACACCGCTTCCCCCGCTGCACCCGGCGCCTGGGCGCCGCTGCAGATCAGCATGTTCCGCGCGTTGTGGTTGGCCATCATGGGCAGCAACATCGGCACCTGGGTCAACGACGTGGCCGCGGCCTGGGTGATGGCCGAACGCACCGGCTCGCCGCTGATGGTCGCGCTGGTGCAATCGGCCACCACCGTGCCGATCGTGCTGCTGGCACTGGTGGCCGGCACCCTGGCCGACATCGTCGACCGTCGCCGCTACCTGCTGGCCACCCAGGGCTGGATGCTGGCGGTGGCCGGCACCATGGCCGTGCTGACCCACCTGGACATGCTCAGCCCGACCCTGCTGGTGGTACTCACCTTCTGCATGGGCTGCGGCGCGGCGATGGCGATGCCGGCGCAGGCGGCGATCGTGTCCGAACTGGTACCGCCGCCGATGCTGGCCTCGGCAGTGGCGCTGAACTCGATCGGCATCAACATCGCGCGTTCGCTGGGCCCGGCCATCGGCGGGGTGATCGTCGCCCAGCTGGGGGCCACGTGGGCGTTCGGGTTCAATGCGATCAGCTTCGCGGCCATGCTGGTGGTGCTGCTGCGCTGGCAGCGCGATCCGAAGGCCTCCAGCCTGCCGCCGGAAGGCTTCGGCGCCGGGCTGAAATCCGGCCTGCGCTATGCCAGCCGGGCCGGCCACCTGCAGGCGGTGCTGATCAAATCCGCAGGCTTCTTTTTCTTCGCCAGTGCGATGACCGCGCTGCTGCCGGTGGTGGTGCGCGGGCAGATGCAGGGCGGGGCAGGGCAGTACGGCATGTTGCTGGGCTGCGTGGGCATCGGCGCGGTCAGTGGTGCCCTGCTGCTGCCGAAACTGCGTGCGCGGCTGGACCGTGACCTGCTGGTGCTGCTGGCCACGCTGGCACTGGCGCTGAGCCTGGTCGGGCTGGCCCTGCTGCGCAGCTGGGTGCTGTTGCCGCTGGCGATGCTGGTCAATGGCTTTGCCTGGATCACCGTGCTGTCCTCGCTGCAGATCGCCGCGCAGACCGCGGTTCCGGCGTGGGTGCGGGCACGTGCGCTGGCGTTGTACATCATGGTGTTTTCGCTCGGCATGGCGGCCGGTGGACTGTGCTGGGGCGCACTCGCCCAGCGCAGCACGCCCACCCTGGCGCTGCTGGTGGCGGCCGTCGGTTCGGTGGTGGCGGGCCTGCTGGTATGGCGCGTGCGCATCTCTGGCACCGAAGAACTGGACCTGCGTCCGGCTGGCCACTGGCCTGCACCGGAACTGTCGGTGGCGGTGGCGCATGACCGCGGACCGGTGCTGGTGACGGTGGAATACCGCATCGATGCCGCCGATCGCGCGGCTTTCCATGCGTGCATGCGGCTGCTTGGCCGCGTGCGCCGCCGCGATGGCGCGGTGCTGTGGGGCGTGGCCGAAGATGTCGCCAGCCCCGGCGTGCACCTGGAGTATTTCGTCACCGCGTCGTGGCTGGAGCACCTGCGCCAGCACGAGCGCATCACCTCCGATGACAAGGCCGTACAGGAGCAGTTGCGTGCGTTGCACCGGGGCGAGCGGCACCCGGTGGTACGCCATTTCGTCGGCGGAAGTGATGCCTTGGAAGCCGCCGTGCCGCACACCCACAGTGACATCTGACCCACTGTTCCATCCACTTCGACAGGAGCCAACCACATGAGCCACTTCGTTACCGTCAAAGACGGCGCCCGCATCTTCTACAAGGACTGGGGCACCGGCCAGCCGATCGTATTCGCGCATGGCTGGCCGCTCAGCTCCGACGCCTGGGACCCGCAGATGCTGTTCATGGGCCAGAACGGCTTCCGCGTCATCGCCCACGACCGTCGCAGCCACGGACGTTCCAGCCAGACTTGGGACGGCAACAACATGGACACCTACGCCGACGACCTGGCCGCCGTGCTGGAGCAGGCCGAGGTCAAGGACGCGATCCTGGTCGGGCACTCCACCGGTGGTGGTGAAGTGGCGCATTACGTGGGTCGCCATGGCAGCAGCCGCGTGGCCAAGGTGGTGCTGGTCGGTGCGGTGCCGCCGCTGATGCTGCAGACCGCCGGCAACCCGGAAGGCACGCCGCTGGACGTCTTCGACGGCATCCGCAAGGGCACCGGGGGTGACCGCTCGCAGTTCTTCCAGGACCTGGCCACGCCGTTCTTCGGTGCCAACCGTGATGGCAACGCGGTCACCCAGGGCATGCGCGATTCGTTCTGGCTGCAGGGCATGCTGGGCGGTGTGAAGGGCCAGTACGACTGCGTGCGTGAGTTCTCTGAAGTGGACTACAGCGAAGACCTGAAGAAGATCGACGTGCCGACGCTGGTGATCCACGGCGACGACGATCAGATCGTGCCGATCAAGGCCGCTGCCGAGAAGTCGATCAAGCTGCTCGCCAACGGCACGCTGAAGGTCTACCCGGGTGCGCCGCATGGCCTGACCTCGACCCACGCCGATCAGTTCAACGCCGACCTGCTGGCCTTCGCCAGGGCCTGATCAGGCCCCACGCACGAGCGGTACATCGGAATGGCCGGAGCGTGCGAGCGCTTCGGCCAGTTCGTTTCCGGCGTTGCAGGATCGCGGTGAGGTACGCAATGACCGGGGTGCCGCGGCGAACCAGGCCACAGCCTGGAGCGTGCACTGTCATCGATGCGACTTGCGGCGCTGTTACAACGAGCAGCGTCCCGCGTGCAGCGCGGCACATTCCGGCAACAACGGGCTAAAGTCCGGCCAGCACGGGCCGATACCGATGCGTCATTCCGCCTCGGATCCTGTCATGCCGGCTGCCCCCCACATCCTGCGTTCCGCCTCCCTCCGCCTGCGCCGCCTTGCAGCACGCGCGCGGCCTTCCCTGCAGCACCTGGCCCGGCTCAGCGTGGCCGCCAAGATCAAGGCCAGCCTGCTGGTCTGTGGCCTGGGCCTGGTCACCATTGCCGCGATGTACGGCTGGACCAGCCACGGCAGCGAACGTGCCGCACAGAGCTTCGCGGTCTACCAGCAGGGCACCGGACTGGCCGCCACGCTGGCCGCCGACATCGCCGAAGCCAGGCGGCTGCAGACCCAGTATGCACGCAGTTTCGATGCCGCCGACCGCGATGCGCTGCAGGTTGCCCAGCAGCGGCTGCGGGCCACCTTGCAGCAGCTGCGGGCACTGCCGATGGACGCGACGCGTCGGCAGGCATTGGCCGAACTGACCACCCAGGCCGACGCGTTTGCTGAAGGCATCGCCGCGCTCAACGCGCGCGTGGATGAAATGGGACGTGGTGACGAAGCGATGTCGGCGCAGCTGGCGCAGGCGGCCGACGCGGTGCAGGCGGCGGTGGACGCAACGCAACGCCCGCTGCTGGCCCTGCATGTGCAGCGCATGCGCCGGCAGGAAAGCCTGCTGCTGCTGAGCGGCGACTCCCGGCATGCCGACCGCGCCAGCGAGGAGAAACTCCCGTTCGATCTCGCGCTGGCGGGCCTGCCGGACGATGCGCAGCAGCAGCTGCGCGATCTGATGGATACCTACCAGGGCGCCCTGCTGACCTACACCGCCGCCCGCATGGGGCTGGACGTGGAAGCGCAGTCGCTGGTGGATACGGCGGCCAGCATCACCCCCGCGCTGCAGGCCTTCCAACAGGCGCAGGCAGCCAGCCTGGAGCAGGCGCGCAGCCGCCAGCAGGCGCAGGCCACACGCCTCGGTGTGCTGTTCGCCGCCTCGCTGCTGGTGGTGGCCGTGGTGCTGATCGGCACGCTGTTGATGGTGCTGCATGCCGTGCGCCGACCGATCCAGGACACCCTGCGTTTCGCGCAGGACATCGCCGAGGACCGCCTGGATACCGTGTTGCGCGTGCATAACCCGCACGATGAAATCGGCCAGTTGGCGCAGCGGCTGGGCCACATGCAGCAGCAGCTGCGCGCACGCATCGAACACGAACGGGCGGTGGCGCAGGAGAACGCCCGTGCGCGGCAGGCACTGGACAGCGCCTCCACCGGCCTGATGGTGGTCAATCCGCAGGGCGAAGTGACCCATGCCAATCCGGCGTTGCTGCAGACCCTGGGTGCGGGCGGGAACGACGTGCTGGGCCGGCCTGCCCGACAGCTGCATCCGGCGCTGGCGCGGATCGACGGCAGCGGCCGACGCGAGTACGACATCCAGCACGCCGGCACCACCTGGCAGCTGGTGACCACGCCGATCTTCGAGGCCGGCCAGTCGCTCGGCGAGGTGGTGGAGTGGCGCAGCCGTGCGCTGGAAGTGCTGCTGGAAACCGAAGTCGGCGCGCTGGTGGATGCCGCCGCGCAGGGTGAGCTGGCCGGCCGCATTCCGCTGGAAGGAAAGCAGGGCTACGTGCATCGCCTGTCGGCCAGCATCAACCATCTGCTGGCGACCTTCGAACACAACCTCGGCGACCTGCAGGCACTGCTGGCGGCACTGGCGCGGGGCGACCTGCGCGTACGCATGGGGGGTGAACTGGAGGGGGTGTTCGCGCGCATGCGTGATGATGCCAACGCGACCGTGGACCAGCTGGCGGGCATCGTCGCGGGCATCCAGGACGCGGCGCGCTCGATCGGCGATGCGGCCGGTGAAATCAGCGCAGGCAATGCGGATCTTTCCATCCGTACCGAGTTGCAGGCGGCCAACCTGGAAGAGACCGCCGCCTCGATGCACGAGCTGACCGATACCGTATCGCGCAATGCCGACGCCGCCGGACAGGCCGACACCCTGGTACGCGCCAGCGCGGACGTGGCCACGCGCGGTGGTGAGGCGGTGGGGCGGGTGCAGCGTTCGATGCAGGACATCAGCGCATCGTCGCGACGCATCGGCGAGATCACCGCGCTGATCGACGGCATCGCCTTCCAGACCAACATCCTGGCGTTGAATGCCGCCGTCGAGGCGGCACGTGCCGGCGAACAGGGTCGCAGTTTCGCGGTGGTAGCCAGTGAAGTGCGCCTGCTGGCGCAGCGCAGCGCCGATGCGGCCAGGCAGATCAAGGGACTGATCGAGGACTCGGTGCAGCAGGTGGGACAGGGCACGCGTGCGGTCAGCCAGGCCGGTGCCACCATGGAAGAACTGCAGGCCAGCGTGCAGCAGGTGGCCGCGATCATGGCACAGATCCGCGATGCCTCGCTGGAGCAGCGCAATGGCATCGGCCAGGTCAACCAGACCATCGTGCAGATGGATGCCAGTACCCAGCAGAACGCGGCGATGGTGGAAGAGGCCACGGCCTCGGCGCGTGCACTGGAAGCACAGGCGGAGGTGCTGGCCGAGGCGGTGGCGGTGTTCCAGCTGCGCGGTGTCGGCGATGTGCGGTCGGCGCCCCTTTCCCCATCGGGAAAAAGGACGCCGGTCGTGGGCTGAGCCCGCCGTTGCGGATCGCCTAGATGAACATGCCGCCGGAAGCTTCCACGCGTTGGGCATTGATCCAGCGCGTGTCCGCCGACATCAGCGCGACCACGGCCGGGCCGATGTCATCGGGTTTGCCGGCGCGGCCGAGCGCGGTGGACGAGGCGACCATCGCATTGATGCCGGCATCGTCACGCACGCGGCCGCCGCCGAAATCGGTTTCGATCGCACCGGGCGCCAGCGTGTTGGCACTGATGCCCCGCGCGCCCAGTTCCTTGGCCAGGTAGCGGGTGAACACCTCGATGCCGCCCTTCATCATCGCGTAGGCCGAGCTGCCCGGCAGCGAAAAGCGCGCCAGCCCGCTGGACACGTTGAGGATGCGGCTGCCGTCGGCGAGCAGCGGCAGCAGCGCCTGGGTCAGGAAGTAGGGGCCTTTCAGGTGCACGTTGACCAGGTGGTCGAACGAGGCCGGGGTGGTGTCGGCGATCAGCGCGTAGTGGCCTTCGCCGGCATTGTTGACCAGGCCATCCAGGCGCTCACGGCCCCAGTCGGCAAGCTGGGCCTGCAGCCGTTCGACGAAGGCGGCGAACGAGGCGCTGTCAGCCACGTCCAGTGGCAACGCGGCAGCGCGTCGGCCCAGTGCTTCAACCTGCGCCACGACCTCGTCGGCGGCGGACGACTGGCTGCGGTAGGTCAATACGATGTCGGCGCCGTCGGAGGCCAGGGCGAGGGCGGCGTTGCGGCCGAGGCCACGGCTGCCACCGGTGATCAGCAGGGTGCGGGAAACGGACATGTCGAGCTCCAACGGGCGGGTAGGTGACCAGCCTATTGGGCTTGCGAGGGCGAATAAACTGCGTGATCCTGATATGACTGTTCAACAATGGCCGACAATCAATGGACAGCGTGTCGCAACTGCGTACCTTCCTGCATGTGGCCGAGCGTGGCTCCTTCACGCGCGCGGCAGAGAGCCTGGGGCTGCCAAAGGCCAGCGTGTCGCTGGCGGTACAGCGCCTGGAAGCGGCGCTGGGCACCCAGCTGCTGCACCGGACCACGCGCCGCGTGCAGCTGACGGCGGACGGTGAACAGCTTTTCCAGCGCGCCCGCGACCTGCTGGATGACATGGAGGACCTGCAGGGCATGTTCCGCCGCGATACCGCGCAGCTGCGCGGGCGGCTGCGGGTGGACATGTCCAGTGGGCTCGCACGGCACCTGATCCTGCCGCAGCTGCCGACCTTCCTGGAACAGCACCCAGGGCTGGAGATCGAACTCAGCGGCACCGATCGCCGTGTCGACCTGGTGCGCGAAGGCTTCGACTGCGTGCTGCGGGTCGGTGCGCTGGACGACAACACGCTGGTGGCGCGACCGCTGGGCAGCATGGACATGGTCAACTGTGCCAGCCCCGGTTACCTCGCCGCGCGTGGCACGCCGCTCACACTCCAGGCGCTGGGCGGACATCGCCTGGTGCACTACGTGAGCACGCTGGGGCAACGGCCCGCAGGGTTTGAATACCGCGATGGCGACCACTACCGGAGCCTGCCGATGGCCGGTGCGGTGACCGTCAACAGCGGCGATGGCTACACCGCCGCCGCGCTGGCCGGGCTGGGCATCATCCAGGTGCCACGGCTGGGCGTGCGCCAGGCGCTTGCCGATGGAACGCTGGTTGAAATCCTGCCGCAGCTGCCGTCCGAACCGATGCCGGTCACCCTGCTGTACGCGCAGCGCCGACACCTTCCCGCACGGGCGCGGGTGTTCATGGACTGGGTCGCCGCGCTGCTGCAACCGCACCTGCTGCCCCTGTAGTGTCGAGCTTGCTCGACAGCTGGGCGGTGTCGAGCAGGCTCGACACTACTCAGTACACGTCGCGCCGGTAGCGGCCCTCGGCACTCAGCGCCTCCAGCGCCTCCTCGCCGAGGGTTTCGCGCAGCAGATCCTGCACGTACATCCGGTTGCTGACGTCGCGCGACCGCCAGGCAGCGTTTGGAAGAAAACGGCCTTGAAAATCGGGGGAGGACGAAGCCGGCAACGCCTGTTCCGGTCGGCGGTCGCCGGGTCAAGCGCGCTCAGCCGCCGCTTGCCCAGCCTTCGATCTCGCCCTTGGCGAACGGTCCCAGCTTCTGCCGCACGATGCGGCCCTGCGCGTCCACCAGCACCGTGTAGGGCAGCAGGCCCTGCGTGTTGCCCAAGCGCACGCTGGCGTCGGCTGGGCCAGGGCTTTCCAGCACGATGGGGTAGTCCACCGGCACCCGGCGCAGGAAGTCCTGCACGCCTTCGGCGGTATCCAGCGCCAGGCCCAGCACCTGCACGCCCTGGTCGCGCTGGGCGGCGGCGAAGTGGGCCAGCTCCGGCATTTCTTCCACGCAGGGGGCGCACCAGCTGGCCCATACGTTGATCAGCAGCGGCCGGCCATGGAACCGTTGCAGGTCCACCGGCGCGCCGGAAAGATCCGGCAGCACGATGGGCGGGAGCGGATCGCCGATGCCCGCCGCGGCCGCTTTACGGGTGGGGTCAGGTTCCTTTTCCACGCCGGGAAAAGAACCTGACCCCTTCTCCGAAGACGTATCCAGCTGCTGCCCGGCCCACAGGCCCAATCCACCGGCCAGCACCGCTGTCCACAGCAGTGCCGGCCTCAGCTTCATCGCGCGGTACGCAGCAGCGCTTCTTCGGCCAGCGCCTGGGTCAGCACGCTGGGCAGCACGATCGGCGGCGCGCCGGGGCCGTACACCACGTACAGCGGCACGCCCACGGCCTTGTGTTCATCCAGGAAGGCGGTGATCTGCGGGTCCACGTTGGTGTAATCGCCGCGCATGTACACCGCGTTGGTCCGCCGCAGCAGGTCCTGGAAATCAGGCCGCGACAGCACCGCGCGTTCGTTGGCCTTGCAGGTCACGCACCAGTCGGCGGTCATGTTGACGAACACCACGCGGTTGTCCGCGCGCAGACGGTCCAGCATTTCCGGCGAATAGGCCACCACGTTCTCGCCGGCAGCCTGCGCTGCCGTTGCCGGCGGGGCCAGCCGGGCAACGCCCCACACCGGCACCAGCGCAGCCAGGATCACCACGCCGGCCAGCAGCGCACCGATCCGCTGGCTGCGCCAGCGGCTGCGCTCGAACCACCACAGCCCCAGCGCCAGCAGGACCAGCCCACCCAGCACCAGCGCCATCGCATCCACGCCGCGCTGCTTGCCCAGCACCCACAGCAGCCACAGCGCGGTGGCGTACATCGGGAACGCCAGCACATGTTTCAGCGTTTCCATCCACGCGCCAGGACGCGGCAGGCGACGCGCCAGCGTGGGCACGAAACCGACCAGCAGGAACGGCAGCGCCAGGCCCAGGCCCAGCGCCAGGAACACCAGCATCGACTGCAGCGCGGGGGCCGCGAATGCATAGGCCAACGCCGGGCCCATGAACGGCGCCACGCACGGGCTGGCCACCACGCAGGCCAATACCCCGGTGAAGAAATCACCGACCGGACCGCTGCGCGAGGCCAGTGACTGGCCGATGCCGCCCACGTTGCCGCCCAGGGTGAACACCCCGGACAGGCTCAGGCCGACGGCGAACATCAGGTACACCAGCGCGGCGATGAACCACGGATGCTGCAACTGGAAGCCCCAGCCTGCGGCCTGGCCAGCTGCGCGCAGGGCCAGCACCAGCCCGCCGATCACCGCGAACGCCACCAGCACGCCGGCGGTGTACCAGAGCGCATGCGCGCGTGCACGCTGGCGGCTCTCACCGCTCTGCGCCAGGCCCAGCACCTTCAGCGACAGGATCGGCAGCACGCACGGCATCAGGTTCAGCACCAGGCCGCCGGCCAGTGCCAGCAGCAGCACCACCAGCAGGCCCTTGGCGCTGGTCGGTTCCGGTGGGCGCGTGCGCTGTGCGTTGTCCGCGCTGGCATCCGGGCTGGGTGCCGTGGCACCCGCGGTGGCCGCATCCAGACCCGCAGCGTCAGCGGGAATGCTGTCGGGGATGATCGGCACCACGCGCCGGTTGTCGGTCTTTTCGCCGCCCGTGCCGTCGGTGCGCTGTGCCTCGCGCGGCAATGCGGCTGGCAGTTCATTGCCGGCCGCGGTGGTCGCCGCCGTCGCGTCGACCTTGCCGGCGGGAATATCCAGCCGCACCCGGCGGGTCATCGGCGGGTAGCAGATGCCATCGGTCTGGCAACCCTGGAAAGTCACCACCAGGGTGGCGTCCAGTGCCTCGGCGCGGCTGCGGTGCAGTGGCAGGGTGGCGTCGGTCTGGTCGAAGAACACCGCCACGTCGCCGAAATGTTCATCGCGATGCGACTTCGCCTGCGGCCAGCGCAGCGCCTCCACGCGGATGCCGTTGGCCCCTTCCAGCTTCAGCGAAGTGCGGTCGCGGTACAGGTAATACCCCTTGGCCGGGGTGAAGCGCAGCAGCAGGGTGTTGCCATCGTCGACGATGGCTTCGAAGCCGAAGGCCTTCTCCGAAGGCAGCGGCAGGCCCTGCACGGCCGCGGCGGTGCCGGGCAGGCGCAGGCCGCTACTGTTGCCACCCAGCGGGGTGCCCAACGGCGAAGCACCGGTTGCTGCGGCAATGCCTGTAGAAGCGATGCCGGCACCTGCACCGCCGCCGGGCAGCGCGACCTGGATCACGCGCTTCTGCGGCGGATAGCACACGCCCGCATCGGCGCAGCCCTGGAAGCGCACTTCCACGCTGACGGTGCCGGCGTCGGGCGCCGGCTGGCCGGGCAACGTCGCGGCCAGACGCTCGCGATAGGTCTCTACTTCGCCGAAGAAATCATCATGGTGGCGCTCGCCCGCCGGCATTTTCAACGCGCCGGCATTGAACGAAGGATCGGCCTTGACGCTGGTGCGATGGCGATACAGGTAGTAGCCCGGGGCGATCTTCCACTGCAGCTGGATCTGGTCGCGCTGGGTCGCCGTGGCGCTCAGCGCGAACGCTTCGTCCACCGGCAGCAGGTCCTTTTCGCTCAGTGCCCACGCGGGCAGGGCAAGCGCCAGCAACGCGCACACCGCAGCGCTACGACGCAGCGACGCCATCCAACCTGAATTCATGAAAGCTGCCTTCATCAACTGTGTTCCTCCCGGGTCTGTGCCCGGATCCAATCCAGATAGGCCGGCAAGCCGGCGCGTGCTTCGACCGCGATGCACTCGGGGAGTTCATACGGATGCAGTTCGACCAGCCGCGCCATCGCGGCATCGAGCCGGCTGGCGGTGGTCTTGACCAGCAGCTGCAGTTCGCTGTCTGTGGTCACTTCGCCCTGCCAGCGATAGGTGGAGCGCGCACCCTCCTGACGGGTGACGCAGGCCGCCAGCCGCTCGTCGACCAGCGCATGCGCGATGCGCTCGGCGCTGGCCAGGTCAGGGCAGGTGGTGAACAGCAGCAGGACGGGATCGGCGGTCGACATCGCCGCCGAGTATAGGGCCCCGGTCCGGGCAGAAGGCCGGACCGGGGCATGAGGCAAATCGGAAAATGATCAGTTGGCCAGCTGGCAGCTGCTGGGCTTGGCCGAGGTGAACAGGGCCGGGGTGGCCCATTCGGGGTGGTCGATGAACGGATTGCGGTTGCCCTGGAAGCTGTAGATCACCTCGTTGCGGGCCCGCTCCGCGTCGGTCGGCGGGTCGGCGAGGTGCCAGTCCATCAAGGTGGACAGCAGGCCCATGTAGGCCGGCGAACTGCTGGTCTTGATGATCCTGCTGCGGTCATCGGTCAGCTCCAGATCCGGTTCGGACTGGCCGGTTGCGGCATCCTTGCCGCCTTCATACCGGATGGCCATGTACATCACCGCGCGCGCCATGTCGCCCTTGCGCTTGCCCCACACTTCGAACGTGCCCTGGTTGCCATCGGGGGTGCGCACCCAGTTGGAGTTGCCCGGATAGGCACCGCTGCCGCCGCCCTGGCCATTGTTGGACTCGGTGGCGCGCTCGCCGCAGTTGCTGTCGCACTTGGCGAAGGGCTTGTTGCCCCGGTCGGCATTCCACTGCGCATCGGTCAGGTACAGCATGTGGGTGTCGGTGTAGGGCGCATACGGCAGGCCCTTGTCGCCGGTGGTGCTGGCAAAGCCCAGCGAATTGGGCCAGGTGTGCTCGCGGTTGTAGGTCAACCCGCTGCCGGTGCCTGCGCGGCCGCTGCCCTTGACGTAGCTGCGGTTGCGGTAGGCATCGAGCACGTTGCCGGCGTTGTTGGGATCTTCGTCGGCGATCTCCAGGATGGTCCAGGTGCTGGTGCCCGAGCCGCTGTACGGATACGCGGTGTGGCCCTTGATGGTTTCATGCAGCGAACAGCGCAACTGGCTCGGACTGGAGGTATTCACCCGCGAGTAGTACGCGCCGGGATTGCCCGGGTTGCCCGGGTCCGGGTTGCCGGTGCTGCTGGCCACGGTGAAGCCGATGCGCGAATCAGCGGCGGGCCGGGCGCCCTGGCTGTCGCTGATGCGGCTGGCCCGGATGTCGAAGCGGCAGGCCTCGCCGGCCACCAGCGCGGTGTTGGTGGAAATCTTCAGCGTGCGGCCACTGGAGGGGTGGCTCAGCGGCACGCTGCCGGACTGGCCGCAGCTCAGCGCGAAGGCGCCGCTGGCCAGCGTGACATTCTCGCTGAACACCACTTCCAGATCACCGGCGGCGGGGAAGCTGCTGCTGCCCTGGGCCGGCGTGGTGGTGGACACCGACGGCGGCGTATTCGGGCCCGGGGTGCCGGGGCTGCCGCTGAAGGTCTGGCCGGCATTGCAGGCGCCGAAGGTCTGGGCGGCGGACTCGGCCCAGGTGAAATGGGTGTACTGGCTGCCGCTGCCGGTGAGCTGCAGGGAGGTGCCGGCTGCGGTGCTGTTGCTTTCGGCGACCGGGATGTTCTGGCTGGTCAGGCCGGCGGCCGGCCCGCTGGCGGCGGTGATGGTGCCCTCGTAGCTGAGGAACTGGACCACCGCACCGCTGGCATCGACCAGCGCGATGCCATCGTTGGACCCGTTCTGCAGGCCATTGGTCGGGTAGCTGACTACCGCGATACGGGCGCTGCCACAGGCGGCTGTGGTGCCGGCCGGGACCGGGTTGTTGGCATACACGCTGGCTGCCGACGGGGTGCTGCCGTTGTACAGGTACAGGCGGTAACCGGACAGGTCCTCGCCGGCCGTGGCGACCACTTCAATCGCCTCGCCGACGTCCCCGGCCGGGGTGCTGTCGTCGTAGTGCAGTTCGTTGATGAAGACATCGGCCCGGGCGGGCGAGATCGCCAGCGCCAGCAGGCAGCCAGCGGCAAGTGGTGACAGCATTCGCATCGACTACTCCTTGTGAGCGGATCCCCTGAAGGGGGAATCTAAGCCGATTGCGTGACACTTCTGTCGTATTCGGCATGGTTGAGCCCAATGCCGTGACGGTGGTCACCAAAAAAATTCTTTCCGAGGCCCTTGAAAGGGCAGGTCCGGGCTCCATCTCTGCTGTGTCCCGGTCTGCCGGGCTTTTTTCTCGCGCGGTTCTGGCAGTCACCTGGGGTGAGTGCTAAAGTCGCCGGAATACTTCCGTACAATCAACAACTTGAGAGGTCTCACATGAGCAACTTGAAGCCGCTTCACGACCGCGTCGTAGTCAAGCCGATCGAAGCCGACGAAATCTCCGCCGGCGGCATCCTGATCCCGGACTCGGCCAAGGAAAAGTCGACCAAGGGTGAAGTGGTTGCCGTGGGTCCGGGCAAGGCGCTGGACAATGGCAGCGTGCGCGCCCCGTCCCTGAAGGTCGGCGACAAGGTCATCTACGGCCAGTACGCCGGCAGCAGCTACAAGGAAGCTGGCGTGGAATACAAGGTCCTGCGCGAAGACGACGTGCTCGCCATCATCGGCTGAGCTGCTGTCGCGCGATCCGTTACCCCGTAGACCCCTTTCATATCAATGTTGCCGGGCTTGTCCCGGCGCTACATAACAGGTGAATTCAATGGCTGCCAAAGATATTCGTTTCGGTGAAGACGCCCGCGCCCGCATGGTGCGTGGTGTCAACGTGCTCGCCAATGCCGTGAAGGCAACCCTGGGCCCGAAGGGCCGCAACGTCGTGCTCGAAAAGAGCTTCGGCGCCCCGACCATCACCAAGGACGGCGTGTCCGTTGCCAAGGAAATCGAACTGGCTGACAAGTTCGAGAACATGGGCGCGCAGATGGTGAAGGAAGTTGCTTCGCGCACCAATGACGACGCAGGCGACGGCACCACCACCGCCACCGTGCTGGCCCAGGCCCTGATCCGCGAAGGCGCCAAGGCCGTTGCTGCCGGCATGAACCCGATGGACCTCAAGCGCGGTATCGACAAGGCCGTGATCGCCGCCGTCGCCGAGCTGAAGAAGATCTCCCAGCCGACCGCTGACGACAAGGCGATTGCCCAGGTCGGCACGATCTCGGCCAACTCGGACGAGTCGATCGGCAACATCATCGCCGAAGCGATGAAGAAGGTTGGCAAGGAAGGCGTGATCACCGTTGAAGAAGGCTCGGGCCTGGACAACGAGCTGGACGTCGTCGAAGGCATGCAGTTCGACCGCGGCTACCTGTCCCCGTACTTCGTCAACAACCAGCAGGGCCAGACCGCTGACCTGGATGACCCGTTCATCCTGCTGCACGACAAAAAGATCTCCAACGTGCGCGACCTGCTGCCGGTGCTGGAAGGCGTCGCCAAGTCGGGCAAGCCGCTGCTGATCGTGGCTGAAGAAGTCGAAGGCGAAGCGCTGGCGACCCTGGTCGTCAACACCATCCGCGGCATCGTCAAGGTCGTGGCCGTGAAGGCTCCGGGCTTCGGCGACCGTCGCAAGGCGATGCTGGAAGACATGGCCGTGCTGACCGGCGGCACCGTGATTTCCGAGGAAGTGGGCCTGTCGCTGGAGAAGGCTACCATCACCGACCTGGGCCGCGCCAAGAAGGTGCAGGTTTCCAAGGAAAACACCATCATCATCGACGGTGCCGGCGACGCTGCAGGCATCCAGGCGCGCGTCACCCAGATCAAGACCCAGATCGAAGACACCTCGTCCGATTACGACCGTGAGAAGCTGCAGGAACGCGTTGCCAAGCTGGCCGGCGGCGTTGCAGTGATCAAGGTCGGCGCATCGACCGAAATCGAAATGAAGGAAAAGAAGGCCCGCGTTGAAGACGCCCTGCACGCAACCCGCGCAGCCGTCGAAGAAGGCGTGGTCCCGGGCGGCGGCGTGGCCCTGGTGCGTGCGCTGGTCGCCGTCGGCGATCTGAAGGGTGCCAACGAAGACCAGACCCACGGCATCCAGATCGCCCTGCGCGCCATGGAAGCCCCGCTGCGCGAGATCGTGGCCAACGCCGGTGAAGAGCCGTCGGTCATCCTGAACAAGGTGAAGGAAGGTACCGGCAACTACGGCTACAACGCCGGCAACGGCGAGTTCGGCGACATGGTCGAGTTCGGCATCCTGGATCCGACCAAGGTGACCCGTTCGGCCCTGCAGAACGCCGCTTCCATCGCTGGCCTGATGATCACCACCGAAGCCATGGTGGCCGAAGCCCCGCGCAAGGAAGAAGCTGCCGGCGGCGCCGGTGGTGGCATGGGCGGCATGGGTGGCATGGGCGGCATGGACTTCTAAGTCCAACGCTTCCCGTAGCACCTGCATCATCAAGAACCCCGCCGGAAACGGCGGGGTTTTTTGTGGGCACGCTGCGGTGGGTGATGACCGTTGGTCGTGGGGGGTGACGACCGCTGCTCGTGGTGGGTGACGACCGTTGGTCGTCACGCTGTTGACTCTCCGTTCCGGCATCGCGATGCCGGAAACCCGCCGCGCTTCGCGCTCGCCGAGCATGGCTCGGCGCTACCAACGGCGGCGCCACGTGATCCGGTAGCGCCGAGCCATGCTCGGCGGCTCTCCGTTCAGGCATTGCGATGCTGCCTTTCGCCCCTCACTCGCCTGCGTTCCGCAGAAGGTCATGCACTCGCGCCAGCGCTTCGCGGCTTGCAAGGCGGCTGCCGCGAGACACCCAGGAAAATCCATCGCCCTGGAACCGGGGAAACAGATGCAGGTGGAAGTGGCCCAATTCATTGAACCGGCCGTTGTTCTGCAGCAGTGACACGCCATCGCACTTCAGGCAACCCTGCAGCTTGTTTGCCAGTGCTTTGGCCGCAAGCATGAGTTCGGCTAGAAGTCCGTCGGGCAGGTCGGTCAGATCAGCATGATGCTCACGCGGACAAAGGAGGACGTGGCCCTCGTTGATCGGCATGTGATCCAGGAAACAAACGATGTGCTGATTCTCGAAAACGACATGTGCCTCCAGCTGGCCGGAGGCGATGGCGCAGACAACGCAATGTGGCATCGATACAGTCCATGAAGAGGCGGCGTGAGAGCCCCTGCGCGCCGTAGGAGACTTTGCGAGCATGTGGCCGTCGTTCGGGTTGCTGCCGACCACGCCGAGGAGCCACCTGTGCCGGAGCAAGGTGGCAGACGGTGCGGGTTGGCATACCGGCTGAGCACCCCCCAGATTGACCGGCGGATCAATGATCCCCGCGCACCGTCCACCATGAACCGGGTAGCAGTACGGTGCATTCTCTGTCCTTACGCCAAGCATGGGCAGAGTGCGGGGGGGTTACTCAAATCGGGATGCCAATCCCGGCGGGCCTTGTCGTCCGCAGGGACAGGATGCGTATTTCCCATGAGCGGGGCCATCAGGAAAGCTGCAAAGCCATCGACGCCTCCGGTGCGGCGCCATGTCGTGGTGAAATAGGTTGCTGAACCTTTTCCGCAGTTGCCGATGTAACAGTTGGCAGCCCTGAGACCCTGTGTTATCAATACTCCCCAATGAACGCACGTCACGCCAACTCGTACTTTTGGTATTACTTTCCGAAGCCACCGGCGGAGGAAGGACTGCGTTCACCCTGAAGAAGCCCTTCAGCCGCATTCCCGAAAGCCGCCAGCGACCCTGGCGGCTTTTTTGTTGCCGCCACGCTGGGGACCCCCACACGTTCGAGAGACCCCCGCCATGCCCCCCCATACCGACGACCTCCGCATCCGCAAGATCGAACCCCTGACCCCGCCGGCGCAGCTGCTGGCGATGCTGCCCTGCGACGATGAAGCATCCGATACGGTCAGTGCCTCGCGCGCGGCGCTGCACGCCATCCTGCACGGAACCGATGACCGCCTGGCGGTGGTGGTCGGGCCGTGTTCGATCCACGACCCGGCCGCGGCCATCGAGTACGCCCAGAAGCTCAAGCCCCTGCGCGATGCGCTGGCCGGCGAACTGGAAATCGTCATGCGCGTGTACTTTGAAAAGCCGCGCACCACGGTGGGCTGGAAGGGCCTGATCAACGATCCGGACCTGGATGGCAGCTTCAACATCAACAAGGGCCTGCGCATCGCGCGTGGCCTGCTGCGCGACATCAACAAGCTCGGCCTGCCGGCCGGCGTTGAGTTCCTGGACGTGATCTCGCCGCAGTACATCGCCGACCTGGTGGCCTGGGGCGCGATTGGTGCACGTACCACCGAAAGCCAGGTGCATCGCGAACTGGCCTCGGGCCTGTCGTGCCCGGTGGGCTTCAAGAACGGCACCGACGGCAATATCAAGATCGCCGCCGACGCGGTGGGCGCGGCGACCAATCCGCATCATTTCCTGTCGGTGACCAAGCAGGGCGATACCGCCATCGTGGCCACCGCCGGCAACCCGGACTGCCATGTGATCCTGCGCGGCGGCAAGCAGCCGAACTACGATGCGGCCAGCATCGCCGATGCCTGCCAGGTACTGGCCAAGGCCAAGCTGCCGACGCGCCTGATGGTCGATGCCAGCCATGCCAACAGCCTGAAGAACCCGGACAACCAGCCGAAGGTGATCGAGGACATCGCCGTGCAGATGGCCGGCGGCGAACAGCGCATCGTCGGAGTGATGATCGAAAGCAACCTGGTCGGCGGACGCCAGGAACTGGTGGAAGGCCAGCCGCTGGTGCATGGCCAGAGCATCACCGATGGCTGCATCGACTGGGCGACCACTGAGGTGGTGCTGGAACGACTGGCCGCTGCCGTGCGCGCACGCCGTGAAGCAATCGCGGCGCTCGCCGAGGAAGTGGAAACCGAAGCCGCCTGAGCGGGGGGCGGATTTCTTCCTGGGATTCAACGGTTGTCAGCAGGTGACGCCGAGCATGGCGCGGCGCTGCCGAGGCAAGTGCGCTGCACACCAACACGCGTATCCTGCAGGGCATGCAATCCCATGACATCGCCAGTCCATTACGCACCCTGCATGCGCACGAACGCCTGTTGATCGAGGCCGTCGCCGCTGTGTTGCCCGCCGACCCGGCAGCGCAGCTGCGCGCGGATGCGGGCGTTGCGATGGCGGTGGATGAAAGCACGTTGCTGGTGGGCTTCGTGCTGGCCGGCCACGCGCGTCCAACGCCGCCCGGCGATCATCCCTATCCGGTGGACATCGAGGTGCCCGACGCCGATGGCGAGGCGCTGAGCATCATCCTGTTCGCCGATGAAGACGGCCGGTTGCTGCAGCTGGAGATCATCCGCTGGGACGACGAGGCGGTGCGGGCGCCCAAGTGGGATGAGGCGACGTACGCGGTGTAGGTCGTTCGGGCCAGGCTGGCCGGCGTGGTGTACAGGGTCAACAGCTGGCTCACCATCAGCCCGCCGTCACTACCCGTTCTCAATGCACTTCGTCGTGATACACGAACTTCGGCATTTCCCAGCGGTAATGGATCGCCAGCAGACGCAGTGCGAAGCCGCCAGCCAGGCAGCACAGGATGGCGGTGGTGTCGGCCACGTTCCAGTGCAGCAGCAGCAGGTAGGCCGCGCCGGTCAGCAGCGAAATGATCGCGTACAGCTCCTTCTGGAAAATCAGTGGTACTTCGTTGCACAGGATGTCGCGCAGCACGCCACCGAAGGCGCCGGTCAGCATGCCGGCGATCAGCACGATCGGCGTGGCATGGCCGCCATCGCGGGCGATCGCGCAGCCGATCAGGGTGAAGGCGATCAGGCCCAGCCCGTCCAGCACCAGGAAGGTGCGGCGGAAATGATGCATCCAGCGCGCCACCCAGGTGGCGATCAGCGCGGCACACACGGTGAAGCCGAGGTACTCGGGATGCTTCACCCAGGCCAGCGGATAGTGGCCGAGGATGATGTCGCGCAGCGATCCGCCGCCAAGGGCGGTGACGCAGGCGATCATCACCACGCCGAACAGGTCCATGCGGCGGCGGCCGGCAGACAGCGCGCCGGTCATGGCTTCGGCGGAAATGGCGATCAGGTAGATGATGGACAACAACATGGGCAGGCTCCGGATGCGGTGGGGCCGGCCACGCAGCACGCAGCGCCGATGCAGGTGCATCGCCGTACGAAGGTGACCGGTGCCGCTCCCGCTGTCCTTTTGCCTGAGAGTTCAGCGGGCGTGCCCGCGTGCCCCTTCGGCGGATCCCTGCGGATCTCTCTCCAGCTCGGCGATTCGGATACATGGTTGGTGGAATGCCATTCCACCGGCCTGAGCGATCATGGGAGCCTGCGCCTTCGGCGGGTGCCAGCGTGGCACCACTCTCCTGCATCCGGCACGTAGTGTAGCCGCTGGCGGCGGTTGGGCGATAATCAGGGCATGGCCCGCCCCGACACGCCCTGGTTCCTGTACCTGCTCGAATGCCGGGACGGCAGCTATTACGCAGGCATCAGCACCGATGTGCAGGCGCGCTTTGCCGCCCACCAGGCCGGCAAGGGCGCGCGCTATACCCGTGCCCGCCCACCGCTGCAGATCCTTGCGGTGCGCCAGTACCCGGACCGCGCCGAAGCCTCGCGCGCGGAGTGGCAGCTTAAAAAGCAGCCACGTGCGCGCAAGCTGGCGTGGTTGAGCGAAGCGCTGTAACGCCGCCTCGGCGAGCGCAGCGGGTGTGTGCGGTCACCCGCGCGTTGGGTCCTTCGGCGGTTTCACGTCGCCGAAGATGATCCGCGCGCTGCGCTGGTAGCTCCAGTACGCCACCGCCCAGTTCAGCAGCACGACCATCCGGTTGCGGAAGCCGATCAGGAAGAACACGTGGGCGGCCAGCCAGAACCACCAGGCGAGCACGCCGGACAGCTGCAGTTTGCCCAGGTGCACGATCGCGGCCATGCGCCCGATGGTGGCCAGGTTGCCGTAGTCGGCGTACTTGAACGGACCCGGCACCGGCTTGCCGTGCAGGCGCGCACGGAGGGTGTCTGCCACGTGCTTGCCCATCTGCTTGGCGGCCGGTGCCACGCCGGGCACCGGCCGACCATCGGCCTGGGTCAGGGCGGCAAGATCGCCGGCCACGAACAGCTCCGGGTGGCCGGGCAGGGTCAGGTCGGGCTGTACCAGCACGCGTCCGGCGCGGTCGAGCGCGACATCCAGCGTGGCGCCGAGCGGCGATGCGGCCACGCCCGCGGCCCAGACCACGGTGCGCGCGGGGACGAACTGTTCGCCCAGCTGGAAGCCCAGGCTGTCGATGGAGGTCACCGGCGTGCCGGTCAGTACTTCCACGCCCAGCTTTTCCAGCTGCCGGCGCGCCTTCAGCGAAAGCACGTCGGGGAAGGTGGACAGCACCCGCGGCCCGGCTTCCACCAGCCGCACCCTGGCCGACGCCGGGTCGATGTGGCGGAACTCGTTGCGCAGCGTATGCCGGGCGATCTCGGCCAGGGTTCCGGCCAGTTCCACGCCGGTGGGACCCCCGCCGACCACCGCGAAACTCAGCCACGCGGCTTTCTTTTCCGGGTCCGGCTCGGCCTCGGCGCGCTCGAACGCCAGCAGCAGCTTGCGGCGCAAGGCAATGGCGTCATCCAGCGTTTTCAGGCCGGGCGCATCCTTGGCCCATTCGTCGTGGCCGAAATAGGCATGGGTGGCGCCGCTGGCCAGCAGCAGGGTGTCGTACTCCAGTGATGTGCCATCGACCAATTGCACGCTGCGCGCCTGCTTGTCGATGCGGGTGACTTCGCCCAGCCGTACTTCCACGTTGCGCTGGTGGCCGAGGATATGCCGCAGCGGGGCGGCGATGTCCGGGGCGGACAGGCCCGCAGTGGCGACCTGGTACAGCAGCGGCTGGAACAGATGATGGTTGCGGCGATCGACCAGGGTGATACGGATGCGCTCGCTGGCCAGGGCGCGGGTCGCCCAGAGGCCGGCGAAACCACCGCCGACGATGACCAGGTGGGGGGTGCGCTCGCGCGTCATTCGCGTGGCTCCAGTAGGGGGGCGTTGGGATGATCGCATGTCACACGGGCTGCTGCCGGTGTGGAACATACTGTCCGCACACCATCGTCAGCCTGGAGCAGGTATGTCCGAGCCGGAAAAGCGCATTGCCCTGTTGATCGACGCCGACAACGCGCCCGCGTCGAAGATCGAAGAGGTGCTGGCCGAAGTGGCCCGGCACGGCGTGGCCAACGTCCGTCGCGCCTACGGCAACTGGAAAAGTCCCAGCCTGAAGGGCTGGGAAGCGGTGCTGCACGAGTATGCGATCCGTCCGATCCAGCAGTTCGCCTACAGCCGCGGCAAGAATGCATCGGACATGGCGATGGTGATCGATGCGATGGACCTGCTGTACGCGCGCAACCTGGATGGGTTCGCCATCGTGTCCAGCGATGCCGACTTCACTCCGCTGGTGATGCGCCTGCTCACCGACGGGGTCAAGGTGTATGGCTTCGGCGAGAAGAAGACACCGGATCCGTTCGTCAACGCGTGCTCGAAATTCACCTACCTGGAAGCATTGGGGCAGGCCCACGCCAGTGCGCCGGATGCCCATCCCGAAGGCGCGAGCACGGGTGAGACCGGCGAGGCGGGCAGCGAAGCACGGCCGCGCAAGACCGGTGCGGAAATGCGCAGCGATACCAAGCTGGTCAACCTGCTGCGTCGTGCGGTGGCCTCGGCCGAAGGCGAGGACGGCTGGTCGCACCTGGGGCCGGTGGGCAGCCAGATCGGCAACCAGGCCTCGTTCGATCCGCGCAACTATGGCTACGGCAAGCTCAGCGACCTGCTGGCGGCCATCGGCCTGTTCGAGATGAAAAAGGACGGCAAATCGTCGTACGTGCGGGCGCTGGCGAAGAAGCCGGTGGCCAAGCAGGCAACCAAAAGGGCCGCCAAGACCGGCAACACCACGGTAGGCTGACCGGCGTATCGTAGCGGTCCCGCGCCACGCCGGCGCACGTTTGCCTGCAAGGAAAACCACATGCTGAAGATCTGGGGCCGCCGCAATTCCAGCAACGTGCGCAAGGTGCTTTGGTGTGCTGAAGAAATCGGACTGGCGTATGAGTCGATCGAAGTCGGCGGCAGCTTCGGCGGCACCCAGGCCGCCGACTACCAGGCGATGAATCCCAACGGGCTGGTACCGGCGATCGAAGACAACGGCCTGCCGCTGTGGGAATCCAATGCGATCGTGCGCTATCTGTCCGCGCGTTATGCGCTGGGCACGCTGTACCCGGAAGATGCGGCCGAGCGCGCGCGCGGTGAAAAGTGGATGGACTGGACCACCTCGCGGATGGCGCCGCTGTACAGCGAGCTGATCTGGGGCGTGATGCGTACCGCACCGGCGGATCGCGATGAGGTCCGCATCAATGCCGCGTTGGTCAAGGCCGGCGATCTGCTGGCGATGGCCGATACCGAGCTGTCGAAACAGCCGTGGTTGTCCGGCGACCGCTTCGCGATGGGGGATATTCCGTTGGGTGCGCTGGTGTATGCCTGGTTCGAGATGCCGATCCAGCGCCCGGACCTCCCCTACCTGGCGGACTGGTATGCGCGCCTGCGCGAACGCCCGGCATACCAGCGCGGCGTGATGACCGGGATGAGCTGAGGTTCGCAGGCGGGATCGACGGCCAGCGGCCGTCGCTCCCAAAGGAGGACCGTCATCAACGATGGCGGGGTAGCGCCGAGCCATGCTCGGCGAGCGCAGCGGCGTGGGGATTGACGGCCAGCGGCCGTCACTACCGGTGCCCGGTCAGTACAGATCCACCGGATCCACATCCAGCGACCAGCGCACCCTGCGGGCCTCCGGCAAGCCCTGCAGCAAGGGCGCCACATGATCCAGCACGGCATGCAGCGCGGGGCGCTGCGCGCTGGACAGCAGCAGCTGGGTACGCTGGTAGCCCGCCCGCCGTGGCATCGGCGCGGGCATCGGCCCGAACGCTTCCAGGTGCGGCTGTTCGCCCACCAGCGCACGCACGGCGAGCAGGAACGCATTGGCATGTTCGACCTGCTGCGCTTCGGCGCGCAGCAGCGCCAGATGCGCGAACGGCGGGAAGCCGGCGGCCTGGCGCTGGTTGAGTTCGGCCGCGGCGAACGGGTGGTAACCGCCGTTGACCAGGGTTTCCAGCAGCGGGTGGCCAGGATGGTGGGTCTGCAGCCAGACCTCGCCGGGATCGCGCGCGCGCCCGGCGCGGCCGGCCACCTGGATCAACTGCTGGGCCAGTTTCTCGGTCGCGCGGAAATCCGAAGAGAACAATCCTTCGTCGATGCCCACCACCACCACCAGGGTCAGCTTGGGCAGGTCGTGGCCCTTGGCCAGGATCTGCGTGCCGACCAGGATGCCGGGCTGGTCGCCGAGCCGGGCCAGCTGTTGTTCCAGCGCATCGCGGCGCGAAGTGGTGCTGCGGTCGATGCGCAGCACCGGCACGTCCGGGAACGCCTGTACCAAGTGTTCCTCCAGCCGCTCCGTGCCGATCCCCTGCGGCTGCAGCGCCAGGCTGGCGCAGGCCGGGCAGGCCAGCGGGGCGGCCTGCCGCGCGCCGCAGTGGTGGCACTGCAGGCGGCGGCCCGCGCCATGCACGGTCATCGGCGCATCGCAGCGCTGGCAAGGCGCAGTCCAACCGCAGTCGTGGCACAGCAGTACCGGTGCATAGCCACGGCGGTTCTTGAAGACCAGCACCTGCTGTCCGTTGCGCAGGTGCTCGGCGATGCCTTCCAGTACCTGCGGCGACAGGCCGTCACGAAGCGGTCGCTTGCGTACATCCAGGATGCGCACGCGCGGTGGCATCGCATCACCGGCACGTACCTTCAGGCGCAGGTGGGCGAAGCGGCCGGCATGCGCATTGTGCAGGGTCTCCATGGCCGGAGTGGCGCTGCCCAGCACCACCGGAATGCCCAGCGCCTTGGCCCGCACCAGGGCGAAATCGCGCGCGTGGTAGCGGATGCCGTCCTGCTGCTTGTAGCTGTTGTCGTGTTCCTCATCGACGATCAGCAGGCCGGCTTCCGGCAGCGGCATGAAGATCGCCGAGCGGGTGCCGACGACCACCCGCGCTTCGCCGCGCGATGCCGCCGCCCAGACCCGCGCGCGTTCGTTGTCGTTGAGGCCGGAGTGGAAGGCGTGCACGGCAATCCCCAAGCGGCCGCGGAAGCGCGCCAGGGTCTGCGGGGTGAGGCCGATTTCCGGCACCAGCACCAGGGCCTGCCGCCCCTGGGCCAGGCACTGGATGATGGCCTGCAGATAGACCTCGGTCTTGCCACTGCCGGTTACCCCGTCCAGCAGGAGCGGGGCGAAACCCTGCGCGGCGGTGATCGCCTGCACTGCGGTGGCCTGCTCCGGGTTCAGGGTGGGGCCGCCCAGTGGACTGGCCTGCAGCGGTGCCACTGCCAGCGCCACGCGCTCGGCCAGGCCCCGCTTGGCTAGGCTGCGCGCGGGCGCGCGCCAGTCGTCCATCCGCGCGGCGATCACGTCTTCGTCGACCACCGCTTCGGCCAGCAGTTCGGCCAGCTGCCGTGGTCGGCTGCCGGCGCGCAGGCTGCCCCGCTGTTCGTGCCCTGCGGCGGTGAGCTGCCAGCCCCAGTGGTGGGTTTCCGGAAGCGGCTCACCGTGCCGCAGCGGCCCGGGCAGGGCGGTGGACAGCACTTCGCCCAGTGGCGCGTGGGTGTAGCGTGCCAGCCATTGCAGGCTCTGCCACAGTTCGCCCTGCAGCAGTGGTGCGCAATCCAGCCAGGCAAGCGCTTGGCGCAGGCTGGACGCCGGATCCGCGCTGCCCTGTTCCACCACCAGCCCGACCAGCTCGCGCGGGCCGAACGGCACCCGGACCCGGCAGCCAACGACCGCTTCCGGTGCAGCACCGTCTGGCGGCAGATAGTCGAACAACTGCGGCAACGGGACCGGCAGGGCGATGCGCAGGGTGGGCAGGGGAGCTTCCATGGTGCGCAGTGTACCGATCCGTCCGGGACCACCGCAGCGCGCATTCAGGGGCGTCGATCCTCAGTGAAGACAGTCTAAACAAGAGGTAAATATCGGACTGCATTGGAGATTCAGGGTTATCCACATCTTTTGTGGATAAGTCTGTGTGTTAGCGAGGGTGGAACACGGCAAGTGCCGATGCCGACAGCCTTGATGTTCTCGTGGTCAAAAAATAGCCACATAATATTTATATTTAAAATCAATTGCTTAGGTGTGAAATACCGCTGAAACATGAAGGGGGAGGGGTTTGGGCATGAGTGCGGCCAGGTTTTCTTGACGCTGTGCACAACGTGCAGCACGAACGCTTGTCGGTAGCAAGCCCTCGGCGTCTCTGGTTGGTAGCGGCTATCATTCCGCGTGAATTCCTGGAGTCCCCGATGACGGCAGCGTCCGCCTCTTTATCCCCCACTGCGGCCGGTGCGTTGTCGGCATTTCTACGTGGCGTCGAGCGCCGTGCCCTGGTGGTCGCCGAGCTGCAGACCGGTGACGGAGCGCGGGCAGAACAGGCGTTGGTTGCGGTCATGCGCGCGTTCGCCGCAGTGGCCAGTGATCTGCCGATGGCCCAGTGGCCACCCCGCTTCTGGGCGCTGCTGGCGGCCCGGCAGGCACTGCGCGACACCCCCACCGGCCGCTGGGAGGGGCCGTTGGCCCATCTGGGCAACCTGGAGCCGCTGATCCGCCTGGCGCTGCTGCTGCGGATCGGTGCCGGGCTGGATGAAGACACCGCCGCGCGCCTGCTGGATACCGATGTAGACGGTTACCAGGAGGCACTGGCCGCTGCCTGCCCACGCGACCGGCAAGGCAATCCCGACGCCCAGGCCTGGCGGGGGCTGGCCGAGCAGGTCCAGCAGCAGATACGGGAACTGCCCGCGCAGCGACTGAAGGAACTGCAGCAACCGGTGGCGGCGGGCAGGAAGGACGATGCGCCCAAGACCTGGCGCGCCCCCGCAGCCGAACAGCACACGCCCTCGGCACCGCCACGCCGTCGGTCCTCGCAGCAACGTCGTTGGCGTGGGCCGGCGATCCTGCTCGGCACCGTGCTGGTACTGCTGCTGGCCGGGCTCGGATGGCGCGCCTGGCAGGGGCGGGTACCCGATGCACCTGCCGTCGTCCCGGAAGGCGCGGTGGGCGAGGCCGGTCCGGTCACCGTGGAAGCCTTGGAAGGCGATGCGCCGAAGGTCGCCGCCGCCGCCGCCGATCCGATGGCGACAGAAGATGCGGCCATGCTGGCAGACCGGGATTTCCCGCTGCTCGCCGACGCAGACCTGCATGCCTGGTCGGCCGCGGGTGGTCCGCTGCCCGTCGATGAGTCCCAGGCCAGACCGACCCGACCGGAGCCGGTGGCGGCCGCGCTGGAAACGGCGGCGGCTGATGAATAAGCGTCTATGCGCGCTGGTGTTGCTGGGCGCCGCCGGGCTGGCACACGGCGCCCCTGACCGCACCGCGCTGCCGCTCTCCGGGCCCGCAAGCCCGGGCGCCATCGGCAGTCCCGCCGCCCCGGTGGCCATGCCGTGGCAGCAGCTCAGCGCGGAACAGAAGCGCGAGCGCCGCAGCCAGTACGCGGCGTGGCGGGCCATGAGCGAGTCCGAGCGGGCGCGCGTGCGCGAGGCCGCGGGGCGTTTCGCGGCCCTGCCGCCCGCCAGGCAGCAGGAGCTGCGTGACCAGTTCACTGCGCAGGACCAGGCATTCCGGGATGGCTGGCGCCTGGGGCCGCTGCTGGGCGAGCATTTCAGCCGGCTGCAGGGGATGTTCGGTTATGTGCCGGAAAACCAACGCGACGCCACCCTGGCGACGCTGCGGCAGCTGACTCCGGCGCAGGTGTCGCAACTGACGCTGGTCGCGCAGCGCACGCCGCCGCAGGAGCGCGATGCGGTGCGGACCGAATTCCTGTCCGTGGCGCCGGCCCAGCGGGATGCCTGGCTGGCCCGGCAGGTCGGGCGCTAGCGTCAGGCTGCCCGGGTCCGGCGGGAGAAGCGTGACGACCAACGGTCGTCACCCACCAGGGCAGCGGTCGTCGCCCCCCCGGGCCGGCCACGATGTCCCCGGAACGGGTAAGATGGCGCCCCGCAACCCGGTGTCTGTGCCCTTCGCGCGCAGCCGTAGTCGCCGACCCTCTGCAGCACCATGTCCATCGCATCCCCTGCCCCGCGCTTCAGCCGAGAAGTGCGCGCCACCGGCATCCTTGCCCTGCCGCTCGTCCTGGGCCATGTCTCCACCGGCCTGATCTCCTTCGTCGACAACGTGATTGCCGGCCACCACGGCACCCACACGCTTGCGGCGGTGACCATCGGCACCGCGCTGCTGTGGCTGCCGATGCTGATCCCGATCGGGACGCTTATCTCGCTCACCGCGTCGGTATCGCAGCTGCACGGCGCCGGCCGCGAGCGCGAAATCGGGCCGTTGTTCCGCCAGGCCCTGTGGCTGGCGCTGGGCCTGGGCCTGATCATGTTCACCTTCCTCAGCGTGGTGCCGCCGCTGTTGCCTGCCTTCGGCATCGCGCCGGATATCGTGCCGGGCGCCACCGCGTTCCTGCATGCGGTGCGCTGGGGCGGCCCGGCGCTGACCCTGTACTTCTGCATGCGTTATCTCAGCGAGGGCATGCACTGGACCCTGCCGACCATGCTGATCGGCTTCGGTGGGCTGCTGGTGCTGGCGCCGATGGGCTACGTACTGGCCAATGGCAGACTGGGTTTCCCGGAGCTGGGCGCCGAAGGCCTGGGCATCGCCTCGGCGGTCATGATGTGGCTGCAGGCGCTGTGCTTCGGCGCTTATCTGTGGAAGACACGGCGCTTTGAACACCTGCAGTTGTTCAGCCATTTCGAAGGCCCGCGCTGGCGTGCCATCTGGGACCTGCTGCGCACCGGCCTGCCGATCGGCATCACCGTGCTGATGGAAGGGGGATTGTTCATCGTCACCGCGTTGCTGATCGGGCGGCTGGGTGCCAACGAGGCCGCCGCGCACCAGATCGCGATCAACGTGGCCCAGCTGTGCTTCATGATCCCGATGGGCGTGGCCGAGGCCACCACCGTGCGCGTGGGCCATTCGGTCGGGCGCGGCGATGGCCATGGCGTGCGCCGCGCGGCGTGGGCCGGCTACGCGATCATCATGGGCACGCAGACAGTGTCGGCGCTGGCGCTGTTGTTGGGCCACGACGCCATCGTCGGGGTGTACACCAACGACCTGGCGGTTGCCGGGCTGGCCTCCACGCTGCTGTTGTACGCGGCTGCCTTCCAGTTCCCCGACGGCATCCAGGTGCTGTCGGCCGGCGCGCTGCGCGGGCTGAAAGACACCCGCGTGCCGATGTTCATCGCCATGTTCGCGTACTGGGGGCTGGGCATGCCGCTCGGTGCCGGACTTGGCCTGGGGCTGGGCATGGGGCCGCAGGGCATGTGGATCGGCCTGATCGTCGGGCTGACCGCCGCCGCCATCCTGATGGGCTGGCGCCTGCATCGCAGTGGCGCGCGCGTGGGCCAGTCAGCGCTGTCCTGAATGACAGCAGCGTCGGCCGCGCTTCACGGCGGCACCCTTACTTGTGTCCGATGCTGCGGGCAACCACACCCGTTATGCTGATCCCGCAATTTCCACGGCAAGACGCCAACCGGAGCAATCCATGAACCAAACCGTGCCACCGCTGCCCCCCGCGCGACGCAATCCCATCGCGGCATTCTTCATCGGGCTGTGGGACGTGATGAACTTCACGCGGCGGCTGATCCTCAACGTGCTGTTCTTCGGCCTGTTGTTCTTCATCCTGGTCGCGCTGGTCGTGGCGGCCGGCATGGGTGCGGGCGCAAGCAAGTCGCTGCAGGACCGCACCACCCTGGTGATCGCCCCGGAAGGCCGCCTGGTGGAGCAGTTCAGCGCTGATCCGGTCAGCCGCGCTTTCGCCAAGGCGATGGGAGATACCAGTGCCGAAGAGATCCAGCTGCGCGATCTGATCCGGGCGATCGACGCCGCGCGCGAGGACAAGAAGATCGAGCGGGTGGTGCTGGAACTGGACAAGCTGCAGCCGTCCGGCTTCGCCTCGCTGCGCGAAGTCGCCGCTTCCCTGCAGCAGCTGCGTGCGTCCGGCAAGCAGCTGGTGGCCTACAGCGAAAGCATGGGCCAGTCGCAGTACCTGCTGGCCGCACAGGCCGACGAGGTCTACCTGGACCCGATGGGCGCGGTGCTGCTGGAAGGCCTCGGCCGCTATCGCCAGTACTTCCGCACCGGCCTGCAGGACAAACTGGGCGTGGACGTGCACCTGTTCAAGGTGGGCGAGTACAAGTCCGCCGCCGAACCGTACGTGCTGGACGCCGCATCGCCGCAGGCCAAGGAAGCGGACCTGTACTGGATGAACGATGTCTGGCAGCGCTACCTCGGTGACATCGCCAAGGCACGTCGGCTGGATCCGGCACAGCTGGCCGCCGGCATCGATACGTTGCCGGAAGGCGTGGCCGCCGCCGGCGGTGACCTGGCCAAGTTCGCCCTGCAGCAGAAGCTGGTCACCGCGCTGAAGACCCGCGAAGAGTTCGAAGACCTGATGGTTGAACGCGGCGTGGCCGACGGCGATGCCGAAGGTGGTTTCCGCAGCATCAACCTGGGCGCCTACCTGGGCCAGGTCGATGCACGTCGCAGCCCGGTGGATTCGCGTCCGCAGGTGGCCGTGGTGGTGGCGTCGGGCGAGATCAGCGGCGGTGACCTGCCGGCCGGTCGCATCGGCGGCGAGTCGACCTCCGCGCTGCTGCGCGAAGCCCGCGACGACGATGACGTGAAGGCCGTGGTGCTGCGGGTGGATTCGCCGGGTGGCGAAGTGTTCGCCTCCGAGCAGATCCGCCGCGAAGTGGTGGCCCTGCAGGCCGCCGGCAAGCCGGTGGTGGTGTCGATGGGTGACCTGGCCGCCTCCGGTGGCTACTGGATCAGCATGAATGCCGACCGCATCTATGCCGATGCCTCGACCATCACCGGTTCGATCGGCATCTTCGGCATGGTGCCGAACGTGGCGCGCGCGCTGGACAAGATCGGCGTGCATACCGACGGCGTGGGCACCACCCGTTTCGCCGGCGCGTTCGACATGACCAAGCCGCTGGACCCGGCCGTGGGCCAGGTGATCCAGTCGGTGATCGACAAGGGTTATGCGGACTTCACCGGTCGCGTGGCCGATGCGCGCAAGAAGCCGGTCGAGGCCGTGGACGAAGTGGCCCGTGGCCGCGTCTGGTCCGGTGCCCAGGCCAAGGAGCGCGGCCTGGTCGATGCCTTCGGCGGCCTGAAGGACGCCGTGGCCGACGCTGCGGGCCGGGCCAAGCTCGGTGCCGATGACAAGTACCGCGTGCGTTACATCGAAAAACCCGCTACCCCGTTCGCACAGTTCCTGGGCGGTTTCGCCGGCAGCCACGCCGGTGCCTGGATGCTGGCCGAATCCGGCGTTGGCCGGATGGTGCTGGCGCGGACGATGCCGGAAGTGGATACCCAGCTGCGCTTCGTGCAGAACGCCGCGCGCGAGCAGGGCAAGGGCACCCCGGTCAAAGCGCTTGCCTATTGCTTCTGCGGTTTCTGACCGTCTTCAGACGGTAGCAGCCGACCTCGGTCGGCTCTACCTGGCACTGATCATTCCTTCTCGGCGCGCTCTTCCTGGGCGCGCCGTTTCTGTTCGGCATCCTCCAGCGTCTGCTGCACGCCGCGCGCTTTTTCCAGTGGCGCCTGCACGTTGCGCGCCAGCGCCTGGGGCTCGGGTGGTTTGTCCTGCGGCGGGACCGCGGGGCGCTGGCAGGCGGCCAGCGAGGCCACTGTGATGATCAGGGCGAAGGTTTTCAGCTGGTGCATCGAAGATCTCCCGGCGACGGCGCTATGCTTGCCGCATCGTTACACGGGCAGTGCCCGGATGGGAGTTCAAGATCGTGACTGCGCAGCGCTGGCGGCTGGATGGACAGACCGCCCTCATCACCGGAGCCAGTGCCGGCATCGGCCTGGCGATCGCACGTGAACTGCTCGGCTTCGGTGCCGACGTGATGATCGTGGGCCGCGATATCGACATGCTGGAGAGTGCCCGCGACGACCTCGCCGATGAGTTCCCCGCACAGGCGATCCATGCCCTGGCCGCCGACGTGTCCGATGATGAAGACCGGCGTGAGATCCTGGACTGGGTCGAAGACCATGCCGACGGGCTGCATATCCTGGTCAACAATGCCGGTGGCAACATCACCCGGCCAGCCATCGATTACACCGAAGACGAATGGCGCAACATCTTCGAGACCAACCTGTTCTCGGCCTTCGAACTCTCGCGCTACGCGCATCCGCTGCTGGCACGGCATGCCGCTTCGGCCATCGTCAACGTCGGCAGCGTGTCCGGCCTGACCCACGTGCGCAGCGGGGCGGTCTACGGCATGACCAAGGCCGCCATGCACCAGATGACCCGCAATCTGGCCGTCGAATGGGCCGAAGACGGGATCCGGGTGAATGCCGTGGCGCCGTGGTACATCCGTACCCGACGCACGTCCGGGCCGCTGGCCGACCCGTATTACTACGAGCAGGTGATCGACCGCACGCCGATGCGCCGCATCGGTGAGCCGGAAGAGGTCGCCTCCGCAGTGGGTTTCCTGTGCCTGCCTGCCGCCAGCTATGTCACCGGTGAGTGCATCGCGGTGGACGGCGGCTTCCTGCGCTACGGGTTCTGACCCGGGTCAGGGCACCGCGCAGCTGCTGGCTTCCAGCACTGCCTGCACGCGCAGGCGCTCCTCGCGTGCCATTGGCTGGGCGTCGGCGGTTGCAAAGCTTTCGCGGCCGCGTGCATCGCGCATTCGTTGCTGCCAGGCACCGCAGCGCTGCGCCAGCTCCACTTCGCTGCAGGCATCGCGCACGACTTCGCAGCTGGCCGCGTTGTAGGGGGCGATGCCGCCGCCCAGGCCGGCGATCGGCAACACCGTGCAGCGCGACGGCGCGGCCTCGTATTCGTGGAAGTACTGGCCGCCGCCGCTGGAAGTACAACGGAAAATCACCGGCGGTGGAGGCCGGTCCGGCACGGCGCTGGCATCGGCGACGGCGCGTGCGCGCAGCACGTCGCTGTCCAGAATCGCCTCGCCGCTGCCGGCTGCGGCGCCGGTTGCCGGCGCGTCGAGCTGGTCGCTGTCCAGCACTGCTGCCGCGGCGGGTACGGGCGAATCACCCAGCGCGGTGGAGGCCGTGGACGCGCTCGACGCGCCACGCCGCTGGATGATCTGCGCCGTGCCGGACGGACACGGCGCATCCTGCACGGTCACCTTGGCATTGGCATCGGTGCAGCGGAACACGATGTCCTCGTTGGCGGACACCGGCAGGGCGGTCAGCAGCGCCAGCGCGGCCAGGCAGATCCAGGTCTTCATCCGCTGATTGTAGCGGCGCGGGCGCGCGATCAGCGTCCGCCGCAGTCCTGGTCCAGGCGCGCGTCGATGCCGCGCTGCTCGCGGGTGATCGCCTGGCGCTCGCCCTGCAGGGCGCTGTTGTAGCGTCGGTCCAGCTCCCAGCGCTGGTCACGCAGGCGGGCACAGACCTCTTGTGGGGGCAATGCGTTGCACGTATCGCGCACCAGGATGTTGCCCGCCGGGAAACTGATGCCGTGGCCGATGCCATGCGGCGGCCGCTGTCCGGGCCCTGCGTTGCCGCGGCCTTCGGCGCGGATCGGCGGCAGTCCGGGCTGGCCCGGGCCGTGCCACGGACGGTGCCCGCCGCCGACCCACGCGCTGGTCCACAGCGGCACCCAACGCGGATTGCCCTCGTTGCTATCGCTCAGGTACCGCCGGCCCTCTTCGGTCACGCATTCGAACATCGGCTGCGGCGGCCGCACGTAGACATGGCGGATTTCGCGCTGCACCTGCGCGCTGCTGGCGGCAGGCGTGGCGACATCGTCGGTGCTGGCACGGCGCGGCGGGGGATCCTGCGGCCGCTGCATCTGTCGCACTTCCTGTCGCCCGCTGCTGCAGGGGCTGTCCTGCAATGTGACCGCACCATCGCTGCCGACGCAGCGGTAGATCCGCACGCTGTCAGCGGCAGGCGGCGCCGGGGCCGCCATGGCTAGCGCCGGCAGCAGGACGATCAGCAGGGCAGGGGATGCGCGCATGGCCCATCGTGCGGTATCCGGCGCGGCCGCGCCAGCGGCTCAGAAGCGCAGTACGTTGCCGCTCAGGCCATCGCGGATCGGCGTGGGCTGGGCCAGGCCGCCGGTATCGCCATCCAGCAGGCCGTCGAGCAGCGACAGCAGGCGCGGGTCCAACTCGGCACGGGTGCGTGCAGGCGGCTCGCCGGCCAGGTTGGCGCTGGTGGACACCAGCGGCCCGCCCCATGCCCGGCACAGCGCTGCCACCAGCGGGTGCGCGCTGATGCGCACGGCAAGCCCGCTGTGCTCCCCGGTGACCCACTTCGGGGCGCGGGGGCCGGCGGGCAGGATCCAGGTGTTGGCGCCAGGCCAGCTGGCCAGCACTTCGCGCTGTCGTTCGTCCGGCAAGGCGTCCAGCACCGCCCAGCCCTGCAGCTGCTGCAGTTCGGCGGCGACCAGGATCATGCCTTTCTCCACCGGCCGCTGCTTGAGCTTGAGCAGGGCATGCACCGCCATCTGATGGCCGGGGTCGCAGCCCAGGCCCCACACCGCTTCGGTGGGATAGGCGATGACCCCGCCGGCGCGCAGGCTGGCCACCGCACTGATCAGGTTGAGTTCTTTCATGCCGCCAGTATCCGCCTGCAACGCGCAAACCGGTAGCGCCTGGTGGGTGACGACCGTTGGTCGTCACGCTTCCGGTTCTCCGCCGAGCATGGCTCGGCGCTACCAGGAGACCGGGCTTGGCCCGGCGCTACCAGAACCTGCCGGATCAGCCGGCGGTCTTCTTCGCCACGGCCTTCTTGGCGACCTTCTTCACCGCTTTCTTGGCGGTCTTCTTGGTCGCTTTCTTGGTGGCCTTCTTGACCGCGATCTTTTTGGCGGCGACCTTCTTCGGCGCGGCCTCCTTCTTCACGGTCTTCTTGGCAGCCTTCTTGCCGAAGCCCTTGCGCACCGGCTTGCCGGTTTCTTCCATGAACTGCTGCGCTTCGGCCAGGGTCAGCGAGGCCGGCTCGCGATCCTTGGGGATCTTGCCGTTCATCTTGCCGTCGCTCAGGTACGGGCCGAAGCGACCGTTCAGTACCTGGATCTCGCTGCCGTCGAATTCCTTGATGATCCGGTTGCGCGCGATCTCTTCCTTTTCCTCGATCAGGAAGACCGCACGGTCCAGGTCGATCGTGTATGGGTCATCTTCCTTCTTCAGCGAGGCATAGGTGCTGCCACGCTTGGCGAACGGACCAAAGCGACCGATGCCGACGCTGACGTCCTCGCCCTTGTCCTGGCCCAGCGCGCGCGGCATCAGGAACAGCTCCAGCGCATCTTCCAGGCTGATGGTGTGCATGCTCTGGCCGGGGCGCAGCGAGGCGAACTTCGGCTTGTCTTCGGCATCTTCGGCGGTGCTGCCGATCGCCGCATACGGCCCGAAGCGGCCGAGCCGCACGCTGACCGGCTTGCCGGTCTTGGGATCGGTGCCGAGCTCGCGCGCGCCACTGGCTTCGGCGCGGTCGACCGATTCGTTCTTCTCCACCACCAGCTTGTTGAACGGCTCCCAGAAGCGGGCCATCAACGGAATCCAGTCCTCTTCGCCACGCGACACCGCATCCAGCTCGTCTTCGAGCTTGGCGGTGAAGTCGTAATCCACGTACTGGGTGAAATGGCTGGACAGGAACTTGGAGACCGCGCGACCCACGTCGGACGGGCGGAAGCTGCGGCCTTCCATTTCCACGTACTTGCGGAACTGCAGGGTCTGGATGATCGAGGCGTAGGTTGACGGACGGCCGATGCCATATTCTTCCAGCGCCTTCACCAGCGCCGCTTCGGTGAAGCGCGGCGGCGGCTGGGTGAAGTGCTGGTCAGCGACGATGCGGTCCAGCGGCACGCGGTCGCCGGGCTTCATCAGCGGCAGCTTGCGGCCTTCGTCTTCGTCATCGGCGCTCTTGGTGTCCTTGCCTTCTTCGTACACGGCCAGGAAACCGGCGACCACCACGGTGGTGCCGCTGGCGCGGAACACATGCTCGCTGCCGGCCGATAGGTCCACGCTGACGGTATTGAGCGTGGCCGGGATCATCTGGCAGGCCACCGACCGCTTCCAGATCAGCTCGTACAGCTTGCGCTCGTCGTCGGTCAGGAAGCGCGATACCTGCGCCGGGGTCCGCAGCGCGGAGGTTGGACGCACCGCTTCGTGGGCTTCCTGCGCGTTCTTGGACTTGGTCTGGTAGGTGTTGGGCTGGTCCGGCAGCGAGGCGATGCCGTAGTCACGGGCGATCACGTCGCGGATTTCAGCCAGCGCGTCCTGCGACAGGTTGACCGAGTCGGTACGCATGTACGAAATCAGGCCAACCGTGCCTTCCTCGCCGATCGCCACGCCTTCGTACAGCTTCTGCGCGACCTGCATGGTCTTGCGCGTGGTGAAGCCCAGCTTGCGCGAAGCTTCCTGCTGCAGGGTGGAGGTGGTGAACGGCGGTGCCGGGCGGCGCTTGCGTTCCTTGCTGGCCACGTCGGTGACATGCAGGCTGCCCTGGGCGGCCTGCTGGATGCGCAGGCGTGCGGCTTCTGCGGTGTCGCCGTCGGTGACGGTGAACTGTTCGAACTTCTGCCCGTCCAGCTTGATCAGCTTGGCGTTGAACGGCTGCGAAGGATGCGCGCAGGCCGCGGCGATGGACCAGTACTCGCGGGCGATGAAGGCTTCGATCTCTTCCTCGCGCTCCACGATCATGCGCAGCGCCGGGCTTTGCACGCGGCCGGCGGACAGGCCGCGCTGCACCTTGCGCCACAGCACCGGGGACAGGTTGAAGCCGACCAGGTAGTCCAGCGCGCGGCGGGCCTGCTGCGCATCGACCAGGTCGGCGGCAATGGCGCGCGGCTGGTTCATGGCCTCCTTGATGGCCCGCGGGGTGATTTCGGTGAACACCACCCGCTGCATCGGCTTGTCGCCGACCAGGCCACGTTCCTTCAGGATCTCGGCGATATGCCAGCTGATCGCTTCACCCTCGCGATCCGGATCGGTCGCCAGGAAGATGTCGTCGGCGCCCTTTGCGGCTTTGGCAATGGCATCGACGTGCTTTTCGTTCTTGTCGATGACGTCGTAACGCATCGCGAAGTTGTTGTCCGGGTCGACCGCGCCTTCCTTGGGTATCAGGTCGCGCACATGCCCATACGAGGCCAGGACGGTGTAGTCCTTGCCGAGGTATTTGTTGATCGTCTTGGCCTTGGCGGGCGATTCGACGATGAGCAGGTGCTTGGGCATGGGGTCGCTTTTGTGTGCGCACGGCCGGGAAGGGCCGCTAGGGTGGAGCAAATGGCCGCATTAGTGAAGCGGCCGGGTCGATTTCCATAAACTGAACGCCCGGGGATGAGCCGGGCGTTCAGCTTTTACCTTATTAGAGGAATCACGTCGTGAGCGCTCTGTCAAGCGCGCCGCCCGCATCCGCCTGTATTCAGCCGGCCATCCTGGCGATCGCGCCGACCGCCACGACCATCGCGATGATCAGGCCGATGAACAGGATACCGGTCAGTACCAGCACCACCACGCCGACTGCGCCCAGTTGCGGACGCTGCAGGTGCGGCTGGTCGGTGAAGGCCCACTTATCGACCACGACGGTGTCGCAGATCATGTCGTGCAGGGCCTGCTTGCGCTCGGTGAAGGCGGCCATGATGTAGCCGACCAGCAGGGTCAGGCTGCTCAGGAGGGTGGCGAAGTAGCGGCCGATCGAGCGCGCGCCGGAGATCCGGTCGCCATCGCTGCGCACCACTTTGATGCCCAGCGCCATCTTGCCCGGGGTCGCCCCGCCGATCGAGGCGTGGAACCAGCCGTAATAGGCCAGGCTGATGCCGAAGCCGATCAGCGCGCCGAGCAGCTGGCTGAGCACGCCTGCGGTGGTCGAACCCCCACCGGCCAGGCTGGCCGCGCCACCGATGCCCAGTCCGACGATGGCCCCGATGATCATCGAGCTCGCGGTCAGGATGACGTAGTCGATCATGTAGGCGGCGAACCGCTTCCAGAAGCCGGCGTACAGCACCTCGGCACCGTGTACCGGCACGGCATTGCCGTAGCCCACCGATGCGGCCGATGCGCCATACGGCGACGCGCTCAGCGGGCCACTGCCCGGCAGCGGCGCGGTGCCGTTGTCGATCGCCGCGTAGTCGCCGCGCAGGTCGAAACCGGTGCTCGGCTCGGCGGCAACCGAAGCCAGGGTCTGCAGCTGCAGCTCATCGACCACCGTGCGCAGTGCGGCCCATTGTCCCATTCCCTCGCGCCAAACCAGCGTATCCAGCGTGATCTGGCTGCGCTGGAACAGCTGGCGGATTTCCTGCTCGGCTACCGGGCCCTGGCGCTGCTGGCCTTCGGCGTAATACCACTCACTCATCATCATCCCCTGTGGGTCTTCCTTGGAAATCGGTCCGTGCCCGCCTGCCGGCTCAGTCGCGGCAGTTCACGGGCAGGTATTTATCGGCGCCGTCACTGCTGCATTCCCAGCGCGACGCCTGGGGATCGTACTCCTGCCAGAGCAGGTCGCCGTCGACCTTTGACTCGCCTACCGCCAACGTCGCTTCGATGCCGCAGTGATCGTTCTCGAACTGACCGAACTGCACGCTCGACAGGCCCTGCCCAGTGTAGTGGTCGTGGGCCGGGAAATCGGGGTCGGCGCGGGTCGGGCAACGGCCTTCACGGTTGACGAATTCCGCCACCTGCACCTGCAGTGGCTGCAGCGCCGCCACCGAGTGCGCCACCTTGGCGCGGATCGTGTAGTCGTTGTAGGCCGGCAGTGCGATGGCCGCCAGGATGGCGCACACCGGCACCAGCACCAGCAACGCCGCACCGCCGATGACGGCGGTCATCGCACAGCCGGACAGTGGCTTCTTCTGGGCCTGCATCGGCAGCGCGCGCGCACCGGCATAGGGCGCAGCGGACGAGGGAGGGGCAGGAGGACTGCCCGGTGGCACTGGTGGCAACGGGGGGACGTTGGCCGCAGCAGTGGCAGCTGGGACCGCGGTCAGCCCCAGCTCTTCCACCACGGTGCGCAGCGGCTGCCATGCCGGCAGGCCCTCGCGCCATACCAGTGTATCCAGTCCGATCCGGTTGCCCCGGAACAGCTCCCCCATGTCTTCAGCCGAAACCGGACCAACCTGGCGGCTGCCCTCGGCATGGAACCACTCGCTCACGTGAACGCCCCCTGTATGCGCAAGGCATGCAGTGTACGGTCAGTGAAGGGGTTCTGGCTCGTCCATGAACATCTGCGTTTCCATCCAGGCATACGCGGCTTCCGAGCCGGGCTGGTTGAACAGCACCATCAGGACCACCCACTTGAGGTCGTCCAGGTCCAGTTCGTCCTGGTCCAGCGCCATGGCACGGTCCAGCACCAGCTCGCGCTGGTCGGCATCCAGGATGCCGTGCTGCTCCAGGTACAGGATGAAACCGCGGCATTCCACGTCCAGCTTGTCCAGCTCCGGACCGTGGTAGACGCGTACCGGGCCGTCGACCCGGGCCTGCGACACGGTAGGACGCTGGGCGGCCAGTGCGTCCAGCCAATCGAACGCTTTGGCGGTCTCGGCCGGGCTGAAGCCCGCCTGGATCAGGCCGTTCTGGAGGGAGTCGCGGTCGCGGATGAGATCAGCGTCTTCGCTGAAATAGTGTTCAAACAGGTACAGCAGCACATCGAGAATGCTCTCTTTCATTGCCCCTCGGCCTGCGTCATCTGGACGCTGTGGAGGTTGGGAAACCAGGGTTTCGACAGTAGCGGCCGTGTTCGCACACCACGATACCCGCCAGTTCCATGGCCAGCAGCATGGAGGACAGCCGGGCGGCCGTCAATCCACAGTGCGTGATCAATGAATCCATAGGGATTGGGTCGTGGTCGAGCGCTTTCCACAAGGTCTGGTAGTCCGGTTCGGACGCCATGTGTGCAGGAAGATGGGCTCGCCGTCCCTGTTCAGTGGGGGCCTGAAGGCGACTTTGCAAGTCGGGCAGGGCGGTGGCCACCTGCGGGGCAATCAGGGCCATCACCTCGCCGGGGGTTTCCACCAATGCGGCACCGTCGCGGATCAAGCGGTGGCAACCAGCGGCCCGCGGATTGCGGACCGAGCCAGGCAGGGCGCAGACCTCGCGTCCGGCTTCGGCGGCCAATCGTGCGGTGATCAGTGCGCCCGAGCGGTTGGCGGCTTCGATCACCACCGTTGCCAGCGCCAGCCCAGCTACCAGCCGGTTGCGGGCGGGGAAATGCGCTGCCCGGGCCGGCGTGCCGGGAGGATATTCGCTGACGACCACGCCGTGGTCGGCGATCTCGCGTTGCAATGCGACGTGATGCGATGGGAACACCGTGTCCGGCCCGCAGCCGATCACCGCAAGGGTGATGCCGCCTGCCACCAGCGCGGCACGATGGGCCGACGCGTCGACGCCGGCAGCCAGTCCGCTGATCACGGCCAGGCCGGCATTGCAGAATGCGGTGCTGAACTCGGCAGCCAGTGCGCGCCCGCTCGGTGTGGGCGAACGGCTGCCCACCACGGCGATGGACGGATGCCCCAGCGGGGCGGGGTTTCCGTGCACGAACAGCGCCAGGGGAGGCTCCGGGATCGTGCGCAGCAAGGCCGGGAAGCGTCGATCGCCAAGCGGCAGCAGGTGGTGGCCGTCTTGCTTCAGCCAGCGCAGGGCGGCCTCCAGTGCAGCCGGATCCGGCGCGGCGAGGCGGCGCAGCTGGCCGGGCGAGCAGCCGGCCTGCCGCCAGGCGACCGGCCCGGCGTCCAGCGCGGCGGCCACGCTGGGGCGAGCGCAGGCCAGCGCGCGCCGCGCCGGCAGTCCGCCACCGGCAAGGACCAGGGTCAACAGGGCTCGGGTTTCCTCATCCATGGCCCAGCCTGCCGCGTATACGGCAACGGCGCCCTAGGGCGCCGTTGCGGTGTGCTGTCAGTGGGAGACGGCCGTCGGCCGTCAGTCCACTTACTCCGTCGCGTCGGGGTGGCGGGCGTTGTAGCCCACCAGCACCGGCTTGATGCCTTCCATCACCAGCGCATAGCTGACGTTGTCGAACGTACGGAACACCATGGCATGGGCGGCATATTCATCCGGCATGGTCAGGCGGTTGTTGCCATCGACGCGCGAATCGTCCATCTGCGACGAATTCGGGGCCTTCATCACGTGCTTGACGTGGCTGCCCTGCCGCCACAGCGAGAACACCGTGCCGTTGTCCACGCCCTGCGCGCTGCCTGCGGAAAGGGCAATGACATCACGTGCGCCGCCGGACAGCAGCATGTCCGCTACCGCCAGTACCCGGACATCCAGCCCGTCGGTGCCCGGCGCCGGGACATGCGGGAAGAACTGCAGGTCGTACGGCGTGGCTTCCACCGGGACCAGGCGGTCACCGGCGCGCACCTCGCGGCCATCGCCGGTGCCCTGCAGCGCCAGCGTGGCGACATCCACGTTGCCCGAGGGCACGCGTGTGATGGTGCCGACGTTGACCTTGGCCAGTTCATAGCCCAGCTGCTGGTGCGGACGCTTGTTCGGGACGGTGAAGTCCTTCCACAGGTTGCCGCTGCCCGGCGTCGTGCGGCCGCTGGCGTCCAGGTCCTCGGTGGGCTTGGGCAGTGCATAGCGCACCGTCGGCCGGACCACGGCGTAGCGCTGGCCCACGGCGGCGCCGTCCAGCCCGTGCACGTAAGCCAGCTGGCCCGAGGTGGCGCGCAGGCGGTTGTCTTCCAGCCCGGCCACATAGGGCAGGTGATCGATGCGATCGACCACGCTCAGTTCTTTCAGGAAAGGCTCGACTTCGGACAGCGGAATGCCGGTGATCGGCGCTTCCTGGCGCGGTCCGGGCTCCTGACGCGCCACGACGCGGTCCAGGTAGGCCAGGCTCAGCACATCGCCCGGGTAGATCAGGTGCGGGTTCGCCACCTGGGGATTCGCCTGCCAGATTTCCGGCCAAAGCCAAGGCTTTTTCAGGAATCGCGCAGAGATATCCCACAGTGTGTCGCCCTTCTGGACGACATAGGTGGTCGGGTGCCCGTTCATTTCGACGGCGGTAGCATAGGCGGCAACGGTCAACATCGCCGCGGCGACGACCGTGCGGATTCGTAGCAACATAGGAGTGGTCAGCCCGGTTCCCCAACAGGTTGGCGCACTATAGTCCAGAAACCGGGGCGCAGGGCAAGCGTTGGCGATAGAATTACAACGCAGGCCGGCGTTGACCGGCCCCCACCCAGATGATTACTGCCATGGCACTGCTCCCAATTCTCGAGTTTCCCGATCCGCGCCTGCGCACCAAGGCCGTGTCGGTCGACGCCGCCGAGGTCACCACGCCGGCCTTCCAGACCCTGCTGACGGACATGTTCGAGACCATGTACGACGCACCCGGCATCGGCCTGGCGGCCAGCCAGGTGGACGTGCACAAGCGCTTCATGGTCATCGACGTGAGCGAAGAAAAGAACCAGCCGATGGTCTTCATCAACCCGGAGATCGTCCAGCAGGACGGTGGCCAGGTCTACCAGGAAGGTTGCCTTTCGGTGCCGGGCATCTTTGCCGACGTCACCCGCGCCGACCAGATCACCGTGCGCTACCTGGACCGCCAGGGCCAGGCGCAGGAGCTGGCCACCGACGGCCTGCTGGCGGTCTGCGTGCAGCATGAAATGGACCACCTGGACGGCAAGCTGTTCATCGATTACCTGTCGCCGCTGAAGCGCGAGATGGTGCGCAAGAAGCTGGCCAAGGCGCGCAAGCACGTCGCCTGATCCATCACCGGGCACGGCCGCTGCCGTGCCGACCGTCCGCGCCTGCGCGGACCCTGCGGCACCGGAGCGCGGTGCCGTTTTCTGACCTGCAGGTCGCTGGCCTGCGCAATGGGGTGACCATGAGGATTGTCTTTGCCGGTACGCCGGAGTTCGCGGTGTCGTCGCTGCGCGCGGCTGCGCGCCATCACGAAGTGGTGGCCGTCTATACCCAGCCGGATCGTCCGGCCGGGCGCGGACGGGGCCTTGCGCCGTCGCCGGTGAAGCTGGAAGCGGTGGCCCGCGGCATCCCGGTCCTGCAGCCGGAAAACCTGAAGGATGAGGCTGCCCAGCAGCAGCTGCGCGAGCTGCAGCCGGACCTGATGGTGGTGGTGGCCTATGGCCTGATCCTGCCGCGCGCGGTGCTGGGCATCCCCACCCACGGCTGCTGGAACGTGCACGCCTCGCTGTTGCCGCGCTGGCGCGGTGCCGCTCCGATCCAGCGTGCCATCCAGGCCGGGGATACGCAGACCGGCGTGTGCCTGATGCAGATGGAAGCCGGCCTGGATACCGGCCCGGTGCTGCTGCAGCAGGCGCTGCCGATCCTGCCGACGGACACCGGCGGACAGCTGCACGACAAGCTGGCCGAACTGGGTGCGCAGGTGCTGGCCGATGGTCTGGGCCTGCTGCGCGCCGGCCTGAAGCCGGTCGTGCAGCCGCAGCCGGTCGAAGGGGTGACCTATGCGCACAAGTTGGACAAGGCCGAAGCAAGGCTGGACTGGAGCATGGATGCCGCGTCGCTGGCGCGCACCGTGCTGGCGTTCAATCCGTGGCCGATCGCCGAAGCACAACTGGCCGGCGAACGGGTGCGCATCCATGGCGCGGTGGCGCTGGATGACAACGGCGGCCATGCGCCGGGCACGGTGATCGGCGCTGCCCGCGAAGGCATCGACATCGCCTGCGGGCAAGGCGCGTTGCGCCTGCGCGTGCTGCAGCGCGAAGGTGGCAAGGCGATCACTGCCGCCGACTACCTCAACGCGCGCCGCGACCTGCGCGTGGGAGCCTGAGCCGGTGAGCAAGCAGGATGACCTCAAGATTTCCCACGCCGCGCCGGGTGCCGCCACGCGCATGCTGGCCGCGCGCGTGCTGGCGCAGGTGTTCACCCGTGGGCGTTCGCTGAAGGCCGAGCTGGCCTGGGCGCTGCCCAAGCTGGCCGACACCCGCGACCGCGCGCTGCTGGAAGCGCTGTGCTTTGCGGTGCTGCGCCGGCGTAGTACCTACGACGCGGCGCTGGCCAGCTGGATGCAGAAGCCGTTGTCGGCGCGCGATGCCGACCTGCGCACGTTGCTGATGGTCGGCTTCGCGCAGCTGGACGTGCTGGAACTGCCGGCCCATGCCGCGCTGTCGGCCACGGTCGACGCCGCCCGCGCGCTGGGGCGTGAGCGCCAGGCGGGCCTGGTCAACGCGATCCTGCGCCGTGCGCAGCGCGAAGGATTCCCGGTACAGCCGCCGCGTGATGCGTTCCCGGCCTGGCTGGCCGAAAGCATCGAGCGCGACTGGCCGGTCCAGGCCGAGGCGATCTTCGCCGCCAGCCTGCAGCCGGCGCCGTTGTGGCTGCGCGTCAACCGCCAGCAGGGTGATCGTGCAGCGTCGCTGGCCGCGCTGGAGGCCGCCGGCATCAGTGCCGAGGCCGGTCCGGTGAGCGCGGATGCGATCCGCCTGGCGTCCTCGGCGGCGGTCAACCAGCTGCCCGGCTTCAACGAGGGCGCGCTGTCGGTGCAGGACCTGTCCGCGCAGTGCGCCGCCGATGCGCTGGCGCCGCCGACGGGTGCGCGCGTGCTCGACGCCTGCGCCGCCCCTGGGGGCAAGTCCGCGCACCTGCTGGAACGTGATCCGTCGCTGCGCCTGCTGGCGCTGGACATCGATGCGCGCCGGCTGGCGCGGGTCAAGGACACCTTCTCCCGCACTGGCGTTGGTGCCGATGCGCAGGTCAAGGCAGCTGATGCGAGTGATCCCGGTTCGTGGTGGGACGGGGTGCCGTTCGACGCGATCCTGCTCGATGCTCCGTGTTCGGCGACCGGCATCATCCGTCGCCAGCCCGATGTGATGTTCCATCGTCGCGCCGAGGACGTCGACGCGCTGGTGGGCGTGCAGGCGCGGTTGCTTGAAGCGTGCTGGTCGATGCTGCGTCCAGGTGGCGTGCTGCTGTACGCCACCTGCTCGATACTGCGCGCGGAGAACATAGACCAGGTGCAGGCGTTCCTGAAGTGGCATCCGGATGCCTCTGCCGACGCGCTGGATGACGGATTCGGCATTGATTGTGCGGGAGTGGCACGCCAGCGACTGCCGGGTGATGATGGCGGCGACGGCTTTTTCTATGCGCGTCTGCTAAAAAGCGCCTGATACCTTTTCCGAGCCTGCGGTGCCCATGCTGACCACACGCGCTTCCCGTGAGACCTCGCTGCTGGTGCTGATGGCCCTGCTGGTGCTGGGCGCAGGCCTGGGGCTGCGCGATCCCTGGCCGTCGGACGAGCCGCGTTTCGCGCTGGTCGCCAAGCAGATGGTGACCAGCGGCGACTGGCTGTTCCCACACCGCGGGCTGGAGCTGTATTCGGACAAGCCGCCAATGCTGATGTGGCTGCAGGCCACGCTGTATTCGGTCATCGGCAACTGGCGCATCGCCTTCCTGTTGCCGTCGATGCTGGCTGCGCTGGGCACACTGTGGTGCGTGCATGACCTGGGGCGGCGGCTGTGGACGCGGCGGGTGGGGCTGTACGCGGCCTGGCTGCTGCTGTTCGCACTGCATTTCACCTTCCAGTCGAAGAAGGCGCAGATCGATCCGCTGATCGTGTTCTTCATCACCCTGGCCAACTATGGGTTGATCCGGCATCTGCTGCTGGGGCCGGCGTGGGGCTGGTGGTGGTTCGGCTGGTTCGCCGCCGGGCTGGGGGTGATCACCAAGGGCGTGGGCGTGGTCGCGCTGCTGATGATCATCCCGGCCGCGCTGGCGTCGGTATGGGGTTGGCGTGGGGTGGGGCTGAGTGTCCGCCACTGGCGGTTCTGGGTGGCGCCGCTGCTGTTCCTGCTGGCGATCGCGCTGTGGCTGGTGCCGATGGTGGTCGTCGCGCTGTCCACGGGGTCGGTCGAGTACCGCGCCTACATGGACGACATCCTGTTCCGCCAGACCGCTGGCCGCTATGCGCAGTCCTGGGACCACCACCAGCCGTGGTGGTACTTCCTCGCCACCATGCCGTCGATGTGGATCCCGGCGTTCCTGGCCGTTCCCTGGGCGATCCCGGCGTGGTGGCGAAGGCTGCGTCGGCGTGACCCGCGCTATCTGGTCCTGCTGGGCTGGTGGGCGTTGATCGTGCTGTTCTTCTCCATCCCCGATGGCAAGCGTGATGTCTACATCCTGCCTTCGCTGCCGATGTTCTGCCTGGCGCTGGCGCCGCTGCTGCCCGGCCTGCTGCGCAAGCGCGCGTTCCAGTGGCTGCTGGCGGCCTTCACTGCAGGGCTGGCACTGTTCACGCTCGGCGCGGGCGGCGCGCTGTTGACCGGCCAAGGGGGCCTGGAGGCGAGGTTGATGGGCTCGCGCGGCATCGACCAGGCCGCGATCGCCTCACTGGCCTGGGCCGCCGTGGCGATGGGCTGCTGGGGCGTGGTCAGCCTGCTGGCCTGGGGGCATCGCCGCGCGCATCTGGGCGTGGTATCCACGCTGACCGGGGTCTGGTTGCTGTACAGCCTGGTCGGCTATCCGTTGTTGAACAGCGCCAGTTCGGCCAGTGGGCTGATGCACGCCGTTGGCCAGCGCATCGGGCCCGATGCCGAACTGGGGCTGGTGGCGTGGAAAGAGCAGAACCTGCTGATGGCCGACCGCCCGGCGGCGACCTTCGGCTTCCAGAAGGACTGGGATGCACAGCTCCGCGATGGCGTTGCCTGGCAGGCACAGGCGCCGGCCACGCGCTGGCTGCTGGTGCAGCAGGACGCCCTGTTGCCCTGCGTGGACCGCAGCCGCGCCGAGTTGGCCGGAATCTCCAACCGCCGTCGTTGGTGGCTGGTGCCGGCCGCCGCTGTCCACGGTGCCTGCGAGCTGCCTGCCGATGCGCGCGAGCGCGAGCGTGCGCTGCAGGCGCGGCAGTTCGAAGAATGACCGCGTGCAGCCAGCTGCCTGCAGCGTTCCAGCGGACAGCGCGCGTTCTGTGTCGGCTGGCCAGAATCGCTGTCCCTTGCCGACCTGACGTGATGACCCTCCAGTGAGTCTGCCTCCCTACGGCTACGCCAACGACCTGCACCGATCCGGGGCGCCGCAAGGCATGCGTGCGCGCATTGCCCGCGGCATGGGTCAGCTTGGGCTGCTGCTGATGCCGGCGCTGGTGGTTTCCACGCCGGTCAACCTGCTGCCGTTCGGGCTGCTCCTTCTGGCCAGTACCCTGCTGGTGCCCGGGCTGCTGTGGGATGCCCGCCGCGACGCGGGGCCGACGGTGAAGGTGCTGGCGCTGCTGATGCTGGCGGTCCTGGCGGGCGGGGTGGTGTCGATGCTGCTGTTCGAGCATGGCTTCCGCGACGTGGACAACCGCTCGCGATTCTTCGTCATGCCGTGGATCGCGCTGTGGGTGTGCGCGCTGGACCTTCGGCTGCGCTGGCTGTGGCGTGGCGCCCTGGTGGGACTGGTGCTGGTCTTCGTGCTGTCGTTGCGACAGGTGCTGGGAGGCGCGCCGCGTGCGGAGCTGTTCACCAATGCCATCGTGCTGGCGGACATCGTGGTGATGCTGCTGGTGCTCGCATTGTTCTGCCGGCCCCACGGTGTACGCGGTTGGGCCTGGGGCCTGCCGGCGCTGGCCCTGGGGTGCGCGGCGCTGGTGCTGACCGGCAGCCGCGGTGCGTTGCTGGCGCTGCTGGCGGTGTTCCTGGTGATGGCACTGAGCCTGCGCTGGCGCACCCTGCGCCTACGGCTGCTGATCCTGGCGGCGATGCTTGGCGTGGCCGGCGTGGCGCTTGTCGCCGTACCGGAGCTGCGCCAGCAGGTGCGGCTGACCGAGCTGCAGAACGACGTGCGGCGGCTCGAACACGGCGATACCGATTCATCGGCAGGTGCGCGCGTGGAGCGCCTCCAGGTTGCCTGGGACACCTTCGTGGACCATCCGTTGACCGGTGTGGGCGTGGGCCATTTCGACACCGCCATGCAGCGCTTGCCGGAGTGCCGCGACGACCCGATGGAACCGCGTTGCCACCTGGGCCATGCGCACAACGACCTCGCCGAATGGGGCGCCACCCAGGGCGCGCCGGGCGCCCTGCTGCTGCTGGCCGTGTACGGCGTGCCGCTGTGGCTGTTCCTGTGGCTGCACCGGCGCAGTGGCCGTTCCACCTTCCGCGGGCCGGCGGCCGCCGGGGTGATGATCGTGGTCAGCTACATTCTGTGCGGGCTGACCCAGTCGATGTTCGCCCACCAGATCACCGCCAGCTTCTACGCTTCCATCGTCGGCGCGCTGGCCGGGCTGTCGCGCCTGGAAGCCCTGCGCCACCAGCGTCGGCTGTCCGCCGCTGCGGCGCCCGACGCGGCCTGAGCGGGGTTACTTTCCACCGACCGGCTGCCCGTTCTGCAGCAGCCACAGCATGATCGTCTTCTGCCGCACGTAGTTGGCGCTGACGAAGGATTCAATCAGCCCCGGCCAGCCATCCAGCATCCCACCGCGCAGCACGTAGCCGCGGAAGAACCGCCATGCCGGGGCCAGCACCAGCTTGGCCAGGGTGGCCCTGCGGCCACGCGCGAACTCGTGTTCGGCCATCATCCGCGCGTACTTCTGCTTCTTGTCCAGCAGCTGCATGAAGTTGCGGAACGGGTGGTGCAGCAGGTCGCCTGGCAGCAGGCCGGCCGGTCCGTCCAGTGATACCGCTTCGTGGATTTCGCGGTCGCCGCGCCAGCCGCCACGACGACGGTCGAACAGCCGCAGTACGCGGTCCGGGTAGGCGGTGCCGTGCTTGAGGAAGCGTCCGTAGTATTCCGAGCAGCGCGCGAAGCGATAGCCGGCGACGCTGCCAAAGCCGGCCGCGCGCGCCGCTTCGATGCTCTGGCGCAGCGGTGCGGACACGCGCTCGTCGGCGTCCAGGCACAGCACCCAGTCATGCGCGGCCTGCTGCACGCAGAAGTCCTTCTGGCTGCGGAAGCCATCGAAGGGGCGCTGCAGCACGCGGGCACCGGCGGCACGGGCGACCTCCACGGTGGCGTCGGTGGAAAAAGAATCCACCACTACGATGTCCTCGCAGAAGGACAGCGAGGCCAGGCAGTCGGCCAGTCGGTCGGCCTCGTTGAAGGTGATGATGCAGGCCGACAAGGGCGCGCGCGGTTCGGGTCGGGTAGAGGTCATGCAACCGGGCCTTGGGCGTGTTCGTGGCAGAGCCTAGCAGCGACACCGCCGATTGGCGATGCGATACTAGCCGCCGGCCATCGAAGAGGAGCAGACCGACGTGCCACGCCACTACCTGTTGTACGGATCGGAACGTTACGCGCTGGCCATCCTGCGGCCCGTGCAGGCGGCGATCCGGGCGCGCGGCGACGAGACGGCCTGGTTCTTCGACGGTCCCGGCGCGGAAGACCTCGCCGCGGATGAAACCCTGCTGACGGTGGAGCAGGTGCGCGCCTGGGACCCCTATGCGGTGATCACCTCGTCCAATGCGGTGCCGCACTTTTTTCCCGGCGTGAAGGTGGAAACCTTCCATGGCTTCGATGCGGGCAAGCCGCGGCACATCTACGTGCGCGGTTTCTTCGATCTGTACTGCACCACCGGTCCGCGTGACACGGCCGCGTTCTCGGCGTTGGCCGAGGCGCAGGGCCATTTCGCGGTGGTGGAGACCGGATTCCCGAAGATCGACCCGTTCATGAGCCAGCTGCCGGCACAGCCCGAACCGGTGCGTGAACCGCCGGTGGTGCTGTACCACTCGACGTTCTCACCGTCCTGGAGCGCGGCCGGTGTGTTGCATGACGAGATCGCGCGGCTGTCGCGCACCGGCGAATGGCGCTGGATCGTCACCTTCCATCCGAAGATGGATCCGGAGATCGTGGCGCGCTACCGCGCGCTGGAAAACGAGTACCTGCGGTTTGCAGACAACGACAACATCCTGGAGCTGTTCCCGCAGGTCGACCTGATGTGTTCGGACACGTCTTCGGCATTGAACGAGTTCCTGCTGACCTACAAGCCGGTGGTTACCTTCAAGAACCGTCGCCCCGGCCCGCAGCTCATCGACATCGATGACCCGGCCGAATTCGAAGGCGCGATCCGGCGTGCACTCGCCCGGCCGCCGGAGCTGATGGCAGCCATCCGCGAGTTCGCCGATACGTTGCATCCCTATCGCGACGGGCGTTCCAGCGAGCGGATCCTGCAGGCGATCGATGACTTCGTCGCCAAAGGGGGGCGCAACCGCAAGCCCAAGCCGCTGAACTTCTGGCGCAAGATCAAACTGCGCCGGCGCATCGGCTACTGGGGTCCAGCGCGCACCCGCTGACACTGCGTGCAGCGCTGGATCACCAGCGCAGCTTGCGCCGGGCGAGCGCCGCACCGAGTGTTTCCAGCACCTCCGCGGCCTGCGCCTGCGGCAGATAGCGCAGGCACAGCGCGACGTCTCCGCGTGCACCAGCGGTATCCAGCCAGACGCTGCTGGTGCCCAGCAGACGGTCCAGCGGCGAGCGTGAAAGGCGCAGCGCCTGCAGCTTGTCCAGTTCCGCCCAGCGCCACCAGCGGCGCCACCAGCCACCCCGAAGCGCCACATGCTGGTCGTCCAGGTGCCAGCCGATGCGCGCCATCTGCAGGCGTGCCGTCCACAGCGCCACCGGTACCCAGGCCAGCACCAGCAGGCCCGGGTAGCCCCAGCGCCAGGTCAATCCTGCCGCCAGCACCGGGGTCAGCCACAGGCTGGTAAGGCACAGGCGCCAGCTTCCGCGCAGCGGCACCGGCTGCCACTGCGCAGGCGGCCATTGCACCTGTGGCAACAGGTGGCTCACCAACGCATCGCAGGCCTGTGGGGTGGCCAGTGGAGCCAGCTCGCGCAGTCCGCGCTGCTGGTGGTCTTCAGTGCCCTGGCTGGCGGCACTGTCGATGCGCAGCTGGCGCCGGCCGGCCCACCGCTGCAGCAGCGTTTCACTGAGTGTCCAGGCCTGGATGCGGCGCAGTGCCACGCTGCTGCGCACCTTGCTCAGCAAGCCACTGCTGACGGTCAGCCGCCGCTGCTGTTCGCTCAGCTCGAAGCCGTAATAGCGCAACAGGGCCAGCAGCACCGACAGTGCGCGCAGGGTCAGCCAGCCGGCGATCAGCAGCCCCGCTGCGATCAGCAGCAGGCCACTGATCCCGGGCTGCAGGCCGCTGGCATAGCCGAAGGCCTGGCGGCCTCCCTGCTCGACGAAGGCATCCATGCTGCGCCGGGGCACCACCTGCACCAACGCCGCCAGCGCTGCGGCCACCATCACCCAGCCGCGGTTGGACAGCAGGCCCAGTTTCACGACTTCGCCGTGGGTCATGCGCAGCAGGAGGTGGCGCTCGTCGGCCTCCGGCAGCGGCGGCGGCGTGCCGTCGTCGGCACGGCCGGCGTCCAGCTGCGGCGCCGGGCCGCGGTGGCGTACGCGCTGCTCCAGCGCCAACGCCTCATCCAGCCGCAGCACGCGCATCTCGGCTTCAGGGCGGTTGCCACCGGCCGATTCCAGTCGCAGTTCGGCCACCCCGAACAACCGGTGCAGCAGGTTCTGGTGCACCACCACGTTGTGGATGCGCGCGAACGGGATCTCTCGCCGGTTGCGGGAAAACACGCCGCTGCGGATGCTGATGCCTTCCTCGCCGATGCGGTAACGGTAGCTCAGGTACTGCAGCACCGAAGCCAGCACCAGCACCACGATGACGATCAGCGGGCCCAACTGGGCCCATAGCGGGTCGCGGTCGCCGCGCTGGCCGAACACCAGCAGCGCGACCAGCGGCAGCAGGTACTGGCGCAGCTGCAGGATCAGCACGAACAGCCAGGACCACGGATGCAACCGGCGCTCCTGGTCGGCGCTCGGCAGGGGCGGAGGCGCGGTGCTCACAGGGCGTCGGCGTCCTGGTCCAGCTGGCGCGCGAGGGTGTCGCGCAGGTGCTCGGCATCGGCCTCGTCCAGGCCGTCCAGCACCACCGCACTGAAGCGGCTGCCGGCGGTGTGGACCACCAGCGTGGCCAGCCGCGCGCGGCGCTGCAGCGGGCCGCGACGGACGTCCAGGTGCTGCACGCGCGAGGTCGGCACGCGGGTATCGCGCTGCCACCACAGGTCCCGGCGCAGGCCCAGCCCGGTGCCATCCAGCCTCCACCAGGTGCGGCGCATCCTGCGCCAGCCGATCCGTGCCCCCAGCAGCGCCCCGGCCAGCAGCCACGCGACGGCCGCTGCGATACCGCCCGGCAGGTCCAGCAGCCACCAGGCCGCGGCGGCGGGCAGCCCGGGGAATACCGCGCCGGCCGGCAGTCCGCCGAGTGCGGCCAGGCGTGCCGCGCGCAGCGGCAGCAGCTGCCAGCCGTCGGGCATGTCAGTGGAGGTTGAAGGTGAGGTCACGCAGGCTCCGGGTGCAGGCAATGGCGACAACGTTAGCAGGGCCGGGCCTGCGCCATGCTACTGGGCGGCCTGGATCAGTGCGTCCACGTCCAGCAGATGGCCGGCGCGCTCGGCCTTGGTGCGCAGGTAGTGCTCGTTCTCGGTGGTGATGTCACCGGTCACCGGAATGCACTCGACCACGTCCATGCCCGCATTGCGCAGGCGCTGCGCCTTGGTCGGGTTGTTGCTGAGCAGTGCGATCCGCGCGATGCCCAAGCCCCGCAGCATCGCCACCGCGCTGCCGTAGCGGCGCTCGTCGGCGCCGAAGCCCAGCTGCGCATCGGCGTCGATGGTGTCCAGTCCGTCGTGCTGGTAACCGTAGGCGCGCATCTTGGCGGCGATGCCGGTGCCACGGCCTTCCTGGTCCAGGTACAGCAGCACACCGCCGCCGAGTTCCTTCAGCTTGTGCAGGCCGCGCCGCAGCTGGTCGCCGCAATCGCACTTCAACGAGCCGAACAGATCGCCGGTCAGGCAGGACGAATGCACGCGCACCGGCACCACGGCGGCAAGGTCGGGCTGGCCGACGATGATCGCGACCTGGTCGCGCTGCGCCACGCCGCCGCGGAACACCGCGAAGGTGGTCATGCCGATGTCGCGCAGCGGCACCGGTGAGCGTGCCACCAGTTCGTAATCATGGGCCGCATGCGCGGCGCCCTCGGCCAGGTCGCACAGGGCGACCTGGGCGGCCGCTTCAAAGCGCGAATCCGCCGGGTCCAGCGGCAGGCCGACCATTGCCGGCAGCAGCAGCCCCAGCCGTGCCAGCTCCACCGCACCGGCATCCAGCGCATCGCCAGCGCTTGCCTCTGCCGGCATCGGGCCGGGCTCGCGCAGGTAGCCCAGCGAGGGCAGGGCATCGAAGTCGATCCCCTGCAGTGGCAGGCGCACACCTTGCGGCGCTTCCATGCCCAGCACGCGGGCACGGGTCTCGGTCAGGAACAGGTAATGGCGGCCGGCGGCCAGTCCGGCGAAGGCATCGAAGCTGCGCCGGGTGGCGCTGTCCAGCGCGATCACCGCCATCCGCTGCTGCGCATCGCCGGTGATCACCACCGGGCGTCCGGATCGCAGTTCGGCGACCGCGCGTTCGCAACGGATCGCCGCCGGGTCACCAAACAGGGAGGGGGCAGCAGCAGGCATGGCAGGACCGGGGCAGGGAGTAAGCAAGCGATAAATGGGGGCCACGACGACGGAATCAACCGTCAGTGTGGATGCCTGGCGGTGGCGTAGGGGTTGGGCTCCTGGTCGTCTGGGCGCAGGGTATAGCGCTTGTAGGTCCACTGGTACTGCGCCGGGTCACGCCGTGCAATGCGCTCGATGCCGGCGTTCAGTGCGGCGGCGGCCACGTGCAGGTCCGGGTCGGCGACTGCCGCATCGGCGGCTTCCAGGTGCAGGGCGAACTGCATGTCCGGGCCACTGCGTTCGCACCAGCCATACAGCACGGTAGCGCCCGTGCGCTCGGCCAGCCGGTTGACCAGGGTCATGGTCAGGGCGGGCATGCCGAAGAAGGGCACGAACACGCCGTCGCCGGCCTTGGGCTGCTGGTCGGGCAGGATTCCGGTAGCGCCGCCGTCCTTGAGCACCTTGAACAACTGGCGCACCGCGGGGCCTTCGGCACGCACCTGCTGCACATTGTGGCCGCCGCGCACGATCTGCAGGAAGGCATCGCCGGCCGGATCCTCCGGCGCCTTGTAGACGATGGCGATCTGCCCGCGAGAGGCCAGCCACTGGTTCAACAGCTCCCAGTTGCCGAAGTGCGGAGCGGCCACGATCACGCCCTTGCCGGACGCCAGCGCGTCGTCGTACAGCGCCTCGCCGTGGCGTTCCTTCAGGTTATCGCGCAGGTTGCTCGCCGCTGGGCGGGTCCACAGCCAGAGTGTCTCCACCGCCTGCAGGGCAGTGGAGCGCAATACGTCGCGGTGCATCCGCGCGCGCTGTACGCCGTCCAGTTCCGGGTAGGCCAGTTCCAGGTTGCGTCGGGTCACCCGGCTTTCCCGTGCGTTGCCGCGGATCCACGCCCAGGCGAGAGCGTGGGCGAAGCCGCGCAGGACCGGCCACGGCAGGTGGGTGAACAGGGTGGCGGCCCGGTAGGCCAGCCGGGCTTTGCGTTCCGGATTCATCCGCCCAAGTTTAGCGTGGCCGCTGCTAAGGTGGCGGGCTGCCCCTGCTTCGAGGTCCCCATGCTCGTCCTGATCCAGCGCGTCAGCCAGGCCGCCGTCCACGTCGATGATCTGGCCGTGGGGCAGATCGGCCCGGGCCTGCTGGCCCTGGTGGGCATGGAGCCTGGCGATTCGGAGGCCCAGCTGCAGCGGATGGCCGATCGGTTGCTCGGCTACCGTGTGTTTGCTGACGAGGCGGGAAAAATGAACCGGTCTCTTCGCGACACCGGCGGCGGGTTGCTGTTGGTCAGCCAGTTCACGCTGGTCGCAGACACCGCCTCCGGCATGCGTCCCAGCTTCACCACGGCGGCGCCGCCGGCCGAGGCTGAACGCGGGTTCAACCGTTTTGCGGAGATATGTCGTGAAAAGCATGCCTTCGGGGTGGAAACGGGACGCTTTGGCGCCCATATGGTCGTCAGCCTGGTCAACGACGGTCCCGTGACCTTCCTGCTCAGGCCCTGACCCCCCGGGACCACCGCCCGGGCAGGCCGGGCGAGGGGCTGGTATAATGCTACGTTCCCTTTTCCTACTCCAGCCGGTGGCGCGAGCATCCATGGCCAACGAACGTCCTGCCCAATCCGAAATCAAGCAACTGATCAGCAAGGGCCTGGAACAGGGCTACCTGACCTATGCCGAAGTCAACGATCACCTGCCCGACGACATGGTCGATCCGGAGCAGATCGAAGACATCATCGGCATGATCAACGGCATGGGCATTGATGTCCATGAAGTGGCCCCTGATGCGGAAACCCTGCTGCTCAATGACGGCAACACCGGCAATCGCGAGGTGGATGACACCGCCGCTGAAGAAGCCGCTGCCGCACTGACCGCACTCGACACCGAAGGTGGCCGCACCACCGACCCGGTGCGCATGTACATGCGCGAAATGGGTACGGTCGAGCTGCTGACCCGCGAAGGCGAAATCGCCATCGCCAAGCGCATCGAAGAAGGCCTGGGCCAGGTCCAGGCCGCACTCGGCCTGTTCCCGGTGTCGGTCGAATCGCTGCTGTCCGATTACGAAGCGCACAAGGAAGGCAAGAAGCGCCTGGCCGAAGTGATCGTCGGCTTCAACGACCTGTCCGAAGAAGTGCCGGCCCCGGCCGTTGTCGAGGACACCAGCGACGACGCTGATGCCGACGAGGACGACGACGAGGAAGAAGACGGCGACGACGCCGAGGAAGAAGCCGGCCCGACCGGTCCGGATCCGGAAGAAGTCGCCGCGCGCATGCAGGCGCTGGCTGATGCCTTCAATGCCTTCAAGAAGGCGGCCGCCAAGGGCGATGGCAAGAACCTGCTGAAGCTCCGCGAGGAGATGTCGGCGGTGTTCGTCACGCTGAAGCTGCCGCTGCCGCTGACCGACGTGCTGACCAAGCAGCTGCGCGACACCATGGCTGGCATCAAGTCGCATGAGCGTCGCGTGCTGAACCTGGCCACGGTCACCGCGCGCATGCCGCGCAAGGACTTCATCCGTTCGTGGGAAGGCAACCAGACCAACCTTGAGTGGGTGGAAGACGCACTGAAGCGCAAGCAGAAGTGGTCCTCGGCCCTGCGTGACGTCAAGGACCAGATCATCTCCGAACAGCAGGCCACGATCGATATCGAGAAGGGCACCCTGCTGAGCCTGGATGACCTGAAGGAAATCAGCCGTGCGATGGCTTACGGCGAAGCCCGTGCGCGCAAGGCCAAGAAGGAAATGGTCGAGGCCAACCTGCGCCTGGTCATCTCCATCGCCAAGAAGTACACCAACCGCGGCCTGCAGTTCCTCGACCTGATCCAGGAAGGCAACATCGGCCTGATGAAGGCCGTGGACAAGTTCGAATACCGTCGCGGCTACAAGTTCTCCACCTATGCGACCTGGTGGATCCGCCAGGCCATCACCCGTTCGATCGCCGACCAGGCGCGCACCATCCGTATTCCGGTGCACATGATCGAAACGATCAACAAGTTGAACCGCATTTCCCGCCAGATGCTCCAGCAGTACGGCCGCGAGGCCACGCCGGAGGAGCTGGCCAAGGAAATGGACATGCCGGAAGACAAGATCCGCAAGGTGATGAAGATCGCCAAGGAGCCGATCTCGATGGAAACCCCGATCGGCGACGACGAGGATTCGCATCTGGGCGACTTCATCGAGGACACCAACGTGGAGTCCCCGATCGAGAACACCACCAACATCAACCTGTCTGAAACCGTGCGCGACGTGCTGGCCGGCCTCACCCCGAGGGAAGCCAAGGTGCTGCGCATGCGCTTCGGCATCGACATGAACACCGATCACACGCTGGAAGAAGTCGGCAAGCAGTTCGACGTCACCCGCGAGCGCATCCGCCAGATCGAAGCGAAGGCGCTGCGCAAGCTGCGTCACCCGAGCCGTTCCGAGCAGCTGCGCAGCTTCCTGGATATCGACTGATCCCTGTCGGTGCCTGAAGTGTTTTTGAAGAACCCCGCTCCGGCGGGGTTTTTCGTTGGTCATGAAGAAGTTTTTTACGTAACAGTAACGTTGATAAGGCACTGTTTTTAAAAGAATCATCCGAAACAATTTCGAATTTTTCGTAACATGTTCCGTAACATGGACTGCCGTATCAGGCCCCTGGGTTCCAGCGGATCCTTGATGTGTATGACCGTATTCAGGTTGTTCAGCTGCTCCACATTAATTTGCCAAAAACGTGTGCTCTACGTCACAGATCAGGGGTTAATCTGCACATGCCATCCATGACGGATGCAGTCCACAGGGGGACTTCAATGTTGGCTCGCTTTACCGGTGACGAAGGTCGCCGCAATCTGCTGTACACGCTGTCCGAGCAGAAACTGGTACGCGGCGACAAGGCGCTCGCCGAAGCACTCGCCAGCAGCGTGACCTTGTTGGAGGCACAGACCGGTGCCGCCGTCATTCACCAGGGTGGAGTGGACAATGACGTCTACTTCATCGTGACCGGATCCTTCGACGTGTTCGTCAATGGCAAGCGCGTCGCACGACGCCAAGCCGGCGAGCATGTGGGCGAGATGGCCGCCGTGCAGCCGACGCAGATCCGCTCGGCGACCGTGGTAGCTGCCGAACCCAGTGTCGTCGCACGTGTCAGTGCGGCCCGCCTGGAGGACCTTGCCGAGCAGTTCCCGCAGATCCACCGCTACGTGGCGCAGGAACTGGCGCGCAGGCTGTACCAGCGCAACGACCACATCGGCAGTGCCCGCGACCGCACCAAGGTGCTGGTGCTGGCGTCGCCGCAGGCGGCTGCGGCGGCGCAGGTGGTGCAGGAAACGTTGGCCTGCGAAGGCTTCACCGTGCGCCAGTGGCAGGATGGCCTGGCCCGCAGTGGAGGGCTGTCCGTGCAGCGTCTGCAGGAGCTGGCGGCGGGCGTTGATTTCGCGGTGGTGATCTCCGGTGACGACAACGCACCGGCAACGGCCGATGCATGGCCGGCCACGCGGGACGCGCTGCTGCTGGAGACCGGCGTGCTGCTGGGCGTGCTCGGCTGCGACCGTACCGTGCTGCTTGAGGCACGTGGTGAACATGCCGGCGTGGAAGACCTGCCGGGTGTGGTCAACGTGACGTGGCAGCCGGACCCCAGCGATGAGCTGGAGGCCGTGCTCGCCCCGGCCTGTACCCGCCTGCGACGTTACTTCGAGCGGCAGGGGCCCTTCGCGGTGGCGTAATGGGGGGTGAGGTGCCGACCGTCACAGGTCGGCACGTTGTGGGTATTGCGCGATGACGCACCGGTGTCTGGAGTACGGCCACGGGCTTGCATTAGACTGGGCGGCCGCAAGCGGGCCTATAGCTCAACGGTTAGAGCAGAGGACTCATAATCCTTTGGTTCCAGGTTCGAATCCTGGTGGGCCCACCAGATAGATCAGGCACTCAGGTTTCCCCGAAGTGCCTGATAAGAGCTAACGGAACAATTGCCGGAAAAATCAGCGGCGTCGTGGAGGTTTCACGACGGGCAGAGCATGGTCGTAGCGCCCTGGCGTGGTCGGCGACTGATGACCCGCTGCATCCTGCTTGTCGCCACGGTTGCCAACGGTATCCGTAACACCTCGGTGCTTCAGACCATTCAAGATGGAAAGCACCGTAGGTCAGGCGCCGCGTTGTCGTCGGCTCATTGAACGCATGAGCGAAGCGGGCACCGGAGGGTGCTCGCTTCCTGTCCGGCCGTCACCCAGGCTCAGCGGCTCCCTGCATCGGCAGGAAAGTAGCGTTTGCCCAGCCGCAAGGCGACGTGGACCAGCAGGATCAGCACCGGTACTTCCACCAGCGGGCCGATCACTGCCGCGAAGGCTACCGGGGAAGCCAGCCCGAACGCCGCGATGGCCACGGCGATTGCCAGTTCGAAGTTGTTGCCTGCTGCGGTGAACGCGATCGCGGTGGTGCGGGGATAGTCTTTGGCGATCAGCTTGCCCATGAAGAAGCTGATGACGAACTGGATGATGAAGTACAGGGTCAGCGGGATCGCGATGCGTACCGCGTCCATCGGAATCCGCAGCACGTCGCCGCCCTTCAAGCTGAACATCGCTACGATGGTGAACAGCAGCGCAGCCAGGGTGATCGGACTGATTGCAGGCAGGAATTTCTCTTCATACCAGCGCAACCCATTACGCGCCTTGAGCCAGCGGCTGGTGAGGAAGCCGGCCAGGAACGGAATGCCCAGGTAGATCAGCACCGCCTCGGCAATGGTCCAGAAGCTGACGTCGATCACGCTGCCCTGCAGGCCGAACACGGGCGGCAACCAGGACAGGAAGAACCACGCGCAGACGCTGAACAGCGCGATCTGGAAGATCGAGTTGAATGCCACCAGGCCGGCCACGTACTGGCTGTCGCCGCGTGCCAGCTGGTTCCACACCAGGACCATGGCAATGCAGCGCGCCAGCCCGATCAGGATCAGGCCGGTCATGTACTCGGGGTAGTCGCGCAGGAACAGCACGGCCAGGCCGAACATCAGGAACGGACCGACGATCCAGTTCTGCAGCAACGAGAGCATCAGCACCCGCTTGTCCGCGAAGACCGCGGGCAGTTCCTCGTACTTCACCTTCGCCAGCGGCGGGTACATCATCAGAATCAAACCGATCGCAATCGGGATGTTCGTTGATCCAATTGACAGGCTGTTGAGCGCGCTGGGCACGCCCTCGAACAAAGCGCCCAGGCCGACGCCGAGCGCCATGGCGGCGAAGATCCACAGCGTCAGGTACCGGTCCAGAAAGGACAAGCGGGAGGTGTCAGTGGTCATGGAATTTTCCGGGAGGACGGTCAGTGGATCTGCGCAATCGGATCGAGCTGGGCCTTGAGGATGATCTGATGTGCCCGGTCGAATGTTTCAGCCTTTTTTGCATCCGAGCCTTCCACACCGGTCGGATCGAACAGGCCCCAGTGCATCTGCACGAAATCGCCAAACACCACCGGGCAAGCAGAACACGACGGATCATTCTGGCGCTCTCTGGGGTAAGGAGTCAGCAGCCTGCCGGCCGTTCACAGGCCTGTTCGTCGGCGCAGCAGTTTTCAGTCAGGTAGGCCACCAGCTCGTTCATCACCACGAACTCGGCCCGGTAGCAGATGGTCCGGCCACGCTGCTCGGCGCTGATCAGTCCCGCACTCAGCAGTTCCTTCAGGTGGAAGGAGAGTGTGGCGCCAGGCAAGCAGAGCGCCTGGGCAATGTCGCCGGCCAGCTTGCCGACACTGCCAGCCTGAACCAGAAGGCGGAAGATCGACAGGCGGGTAGCATGACCCAGGGCTGCCAAGGCGTGGGTTGCGTTTGTATGTTCCATGATTCTAGAATAATGGAATAGATATCGCAGGACAACCCCGTGCAGCAGATCCCCAACGTGGTCCCAAGTGCCTTGGACATCCCCACGGCCGCCAAGCTCAACGACCCCGCTGCGCAGCCCCATCGCCCGCGCATCCTTATCCTGTACGGCTCGCTGCGACCTCAGTCGTTCAGCCGCAAGCTGGCGCTGGAGGCTCAGCGGCTGTTGGAACAGCTCGGGGCGGAAACCCGCCTGTTCGATCCACACGAGCTGCCAATGCTTGACTCGGTGCCGGCTACCCACCCCAAGGTGCAGGAGCTTCGGCAGGCCTCGCTGTGGTCGGAGGGCCACGTATGGGTCAGCCCGGAACGCCACGGCACCCTTACCGCGGTATTCAAGAACCAGATCGATTGGCTGCCGCTCGAAGAGGGCAGCGTGCGCCCCACCCAGGGCCGTACGCTGGCCGTGATGCAGGTCTGCGGCGGCTCGCAGTCGTTCAACGTGGTCAACGCGCTGCGCGTGCTCGGCCGATGGATGCGGATGGTGACGATCCCCAACCAGTCGTCGGTCGCCAAAGCGTGGCAGGAGTTTGACGACGAAGGTCGAATGAAGCCTTCGGCGTACTACGATCGCGTGGTGGACGTGATGGAGGAACTGGTCAAGTTCACCCTGCTGGTGCGCGGGCGCAGTGACTACCTGATCGACCGCTACAGCGAGCGCAAGGGCGCCGTTGAAGCGGCGGCGCTGGCGGCCGCTGCAGACGTGGTCGAGACCGTTTTGAATCAGGAGGAAAGTGCGTGAACGCTGTCATCTATCACAACCCCAAGTGTGGCACCTCGCGCAATACACTCGCGCTGATCCGCTTCGCCGGGATCGAACCGGAAGTGATCGACTACCTGGCACACCCGCCCAGCCGTGCGCGCCTGGTCGCGCTCATTACGGCGGCGGGGTTGAGCGTGCGCGATGCCATCCGGCAGAAGGGAACCCCGTATGACGAACTCGGGCTGGGCGACGCAGCACTGAGCGACGACGCGCTGCTTGATGCGATGCTGGCGCACCCGATACTCATCAATCGTCCTTTCGTACAAACCGACAGGGGTACTCGTCTGTGCCGGCCTTCGGAAGTGGTGCTGGACATCCTGCCGCCGCTGCCCGGACCGTTCCGAAAGGAAGATGGAGAGTTGGTGACCGGGCACGCCGGCAGCTCGATGCCGTGATCCCGGTGCCGGGCTGGGCTTGCCACCGTTGAGAACCAAAGGAGGTCATGCCCCATGTCGCCGCTCGGCGGCCATCCAGTTATCGACCTGACCAGGCTGCAGCCACACCGGCATCCTGTCGTGGATATCGGCTGACACGCCGCTGCTGCCGCCGGTGATGATGGTGAAGGTGCAGAGGCCACCGTGCGCATTCGCTTGACCGAACAAGCCGCGCCACCTAGATTTCCTGATGAAACCCACTATCACGCCGTGACCCCAAAGACGGCCAACATGCCGAGTCGGCCCCTATGATCATGCAGCCATGACCAAGACGACGCACCTCGTTGGCGTTGATCACGCCGGCTTTACGGTTTCCTCCTTGGACGAATCCATCCACTTTTGGACCCAGGCGCTGGGTTTCGAACTGCAACGCCAATCGGAGATGGGAGGCGATTTCCTGTATCAGGTTACAGGCGTTGATGATCCGAACGTGCGCACGGCAATCGTCTCGGCGCCGAATGGGTTCATGGTTGAGCTGCTGCAGTACTCTGGAGGTCGCCAGCATGGAGCCGCGCCGGAAAGTGCCGGTGCGATCGGAGCTGCACACCTGGCTTTGACCGTGGAGGATATTCACTCCGCCATCGCCCGTGTAGAGGCTGCGGGATGGAAGGCGAAGGGCAGTCCACAACCCATTCCAGGCGGTCCACGCAAGGGGACACTAGCGGCCTACGTCTCCGGCCCCGATCACATCACAATCGAGTTCATGCAGCCGCCAAGCAGGTGATGGGCGTGCAGAGGAAAGTGAACTGGCATCACTGTCAGGTGCGGCCATGCAAACACGCGCTCTTGGCGGGTGTGATCGCCAGTTCTTCGTTGGGGTTATCGACCCATGTCTGGCAGGGCAATGTCGGCCTCGCGCACGGCGCGCTCGAACTGCGGCCGACCGAACCAATAGCCCTGCATCAGGCGGATGCCGAGATCCGACAGACACTGCGCCTCATCGCGGGTTTCTATGCCTTCGGCAATGACCTCAATAGCCAACTGCCCGCACATGGATACCACGCCCGCCACGATCGCGCGTCGTGCAGGGCTGTGGTCGATCCCCCGGATCAGCGCCATGTCCAGCTTGACCATGTCCGGCTGGAAGTCGGCCAACAGGTTCAACCCCGCAAACCCGGCACCGAAATCATCGATTGCCGTCTTGAAGCCGATTCGTTTGTACTCGCTCAGGATCTCGGCCAGCCACTTGCCATCGCTGACCTGCTCGCCCTCGACGGTTTCAAAGATGATCCGTTCGACCGGAAAGCCATGCCGGGCCGCGGCCTGGAGCGTAGAGCGTATGCATACCTCCGGCCGGTAGATCGCGTTGGGCAGGAAGTTGATTGAAAGGTGTGACTCCAGATTCAACGACGCCGCGATCCGGATGGCTTTCTCGCGGCAGGCCTGGTCGAACGAGTAGCGGTTGTCCGCCGTGACACGTGACAGTACCGAGCTTGCCGGCTCGCCAGCAGGACCACGCACCAGCGCTTCGTGGGCGAACACCCGGCGAGCCTGCACATCGACGATCGGCTGAAATGCGTAACTGAAGTCGAACTGCAGCGGATCCGCATCGCGGCATAGGCTGCATCCAGCGCGCAGATCGGTGGGGGGCATGCGGTTGAATCCGTGCTCGGGTCGAGGCAATGAGAATAGCCGACGCCAATAACGGTCATGTGGACGCCGATGTCATTCAGTCACCCTGCGCTGCTTGACCTGATCTGCGCGGTCAGCAGGCGGGTCAGGTTGCGGCGGGCAAAGTAGCCCTGCAGCTGGCGTGCCTTGATGGTCATCGCTTTCAGCCGGGGGTGGGCGTCCGGCCGATGCTCCACCCGGTAGCACCGCGATGCCCCACACAACTCGGCCTGGCTGGCGGTGACCAGGATCACCGTGACCTCCAGGCTGGAGAAAGCTGCCTCGGTGGCGATGTCCGGATTCTCCAGGCTGGCGCGCTCGATAAGCGTGCGGAATCGTCCCAGGTCGCGTTCGCCGCCGCTGATGAGCGCCCCCACGGTGGTTGCGCGGCGTACGTCATCGTCATCGCCGGGAGCAGCCTGGCGCCAGCGCTCCGTGCGTTCGGGAATGACAGCACGGACGACCCTGCCAGTGGGCTCGATCAGGTCGATGACCACATCGAGCAGGTAGACCGGTTCCAGCCCCAGGTTGGTCACGAAGCAGTGCGCATCCAGGTCCTTCCCGGCGCCGGACGTGATCAGGATGGAAGGGCGCTGCTGGCGACGATAGCTGCGCAGGAAGAAACTCAGGTAGACGACCCAGATCAACGCCGTCACGCAGGTCATGGCTGCGGTTATCAGGGGGGCGAAATGGAGAAGCTTCTGAAGCACGGTGAAATTGATCCAGTCGAGTCGACGCACGCCAGCGCGCTGACGCGCATCATCGCCCTTGAACAGCCCGCATCCTGTGAAGCATCCACCAGCAGGGCCGGGGCAGCATGCGCGTGTCGACGCCATCATCACGATTCTTTATTCGCCTCCGGGCTAAGCTCAGTCTCCGCCTCCGGAGAACGCCGTGCCGCTCCATGCTCTTGTCTATGCAAGCCAGATGGCCGCCGACCTTCCGGCCGGACGACTCGAAGGGCTCGTCCAGGATGCGGCGAGGTTCAATCAGTTGGCAGGAGTGACCGGGCTGCTGCTGTTCGATGGTGAGCGCTTTCTGCAGTACCTGGAGGGCCCGGAGCAGGGCGTGCATGCAGCCTACGGGCGGGTGCTCGCTGCATCGAGCCATGTCGACATCCTGCAGCTCGCGCGGGGGCTCGTCGGGACCCGGCTATGCCCCTTCTGGTCCATGACGCGGGTGGACACGGAGCGGCGGGACCTGGGGAAGGTGGCGACGGCCGACTGGAACAGCTTCGTACGCCGGGGAACCGCGGTACGGCCCACAGCGGTCGACCATCTGGACGGTATCGTGGCCCGGCACCGGCAGCAGATGCGCACTCCGGGCTGAAGCGATCCGAGATCGGGCGCTTCAGTCATCCGCCTCGACGTCTGACGCGCTTTCGCATTTCTGCTTCTTCGGCGCACACAGCCGATCCAACAGCGCCAGCGTGACCCCGTTGCTCCAGCCGAAGCCATCCTGCAGCGGGTACTCGCCACCGCCGCCACCGCCGGCCGATCCATCCACCACGTACTTCTCCACCAGCTTCTGCTCGCGGTCATACACCGATTGCACGGTGCGCAGGAAGCGTGTGCCCACCTGCCGTGCCAGCCTGTCCTGGCCGTAGCGCTGCAGGCCATCCACTGCCACCCACTGCAGCGGTGCCCAACCGTTGGGCGCGTCCCACTGCTGGCCGGTACGGAGCGTGGTGGTCAGCAAGCCGCCTTCTTTTACCAATTGAGTTTCCACGGCATCGGCGGTGCGTCGTGCCTGCGGCTTGCTGGCGATGTCCAGCCACAGCGGGAACAGTGCGGCGGCGGTGAGGGCAGGGCGGGTGTGGCCGGTCTGCAGGTCGCGGTCCACGTACCAGCCCTGCGCCTGGTCCCACAGATGGGTATTGATGGCGCGTTGGCGTGCCTGTGCCCGCCGCTTGAAGTCACGGCGTGCCTGCGTGTCCCTGGCCACGTCGCTGGCGTGGGCAAGCGTGCGTTCCAGGTGGAACAGCAGGCTGTTCAGATCCACCGGCAGGATGTCGGTGGTGCGGATGCTGGACAGCGCGGCCGGGTCATCCAGCCAGCGCGAGCTGAAATCCCAGCCGGACTCCGCGCCCGCACGCAGGTCGCGGTAAACCTGCGACGGTGCGCGCTGCGGTGCCTGCGCCGCCGTGGCCAGGTCATCGGTCCAGGATTCGGTGCGTGGCACTGCGCGGGCATCGTAATAGCGGTTCAGCACGCTGCCATCGGCCAGCCGCACCACGCGTGCATGCGCCTGCCCCGGCGCCAGCCCGTCGGCGCCGCTCATCCAGAATGCATGTTCCGCGCGCAGCTGGGGCAGGTAGCGCCGATACGCCTCATCGCCTTCGTGGGTGGCCAGCAGGTCCACCATCAGGCTGAAGAACGGCGGCTGCGAACGGCTCAGGTAATAGCTGCGGTTGCCATTGGGAATGTGGCCGTGGGTGTCGATCTGGTAGGCGAAGTTGTCCACCATGTCGCGCACCCGCTGCCACTGGTCGCTGGCCGCCAGCCCCAGCAGGGTGAAGTAACTGTCCCAGTAATACACTTCGCGGAAGCGCCCGCCGGGCACCACGTAGGGTTTCGGCAGCGGCAGCAGGGAACCCTTCGGATCAACCGTGCCGGTCTGGCGGGTCAGTACCGGCCACAGGCTTTCGATATGCGCGCGCAGGGTTTCACCGGCGGGTGGCACGTAGGGGACTGAGTCGCTGGGGATATCGAAGTTGTCATTGACGAAGGCGTGCAGCGAAAAACCGGACTGGGTGTGCTCGCGCTGCCAGGCCTGCACGATCGCCTCGGGTGCGCGGCGTGGTAGCGCATCGACGAAGGTCTTCTGGTCCGCGAACAGGTGCGCACCCTGCACCTGCTGGAACAGCGGCTGCAGGAGTTGGTCCGGTGGCGTGGGGCCTGCGGCGTGTAGCGCCGTACTCCACACCATCGGGACCAGCAGCAGAGTGGCCAGGCAGTTGCGTGCGCGCATGTGAGAGCCTTGGAATGAGCGTGGCCTCAACTCTAGTACAGCGACGCGCGTCGGGCAGGTGATGGCCATTGGTCGTGATTGTCTTTGTCTGTACAGTCCATCACAGGGAACCCCTCGAGGAAGCAGGTTGGCCATGGACCGCACAACGCCCCGGAACGCCCGTCGCCTGCTGATCGGGGCCATCGTGGTGGTACTTGCGGCCATCGCCGCGCTGCTGTGGCCTGAGCGTCCGCATGCGCCTGAAGCAGCTGGCGCGGCCAGCTTCGACGCGGTGCCACCGAACGAGCCGCCGCCAGCCGCCGCCACCCCGTCCGACACGCCACCTGCGGTGGGTCAATCCGCGCAGGCACGCATGCTGGCGCTGCGCCGGGACGCCGCCGCCGGGATCCCGGCGGCGATGCGCGATCTCGCCGATGTGATGCAGCGCTGCGGATTCGGCAAGCTGCACGGCCCGCTGTTCGAAAAACATGTGGACGAGATGGCGGCGCAGATGAGGCCTGACCAGGTGCACCTGCTGCGTGCCGCTGCGGCGCGGCGGCAGGCGCTGTGCGAAACCATCCCGGGCACCTTTGACGAGCAGGTTCAGCAGCAGCGGCAGCTGTTGCAGGATGCCGCGGGCAAAGGCGACCTGTTGGCACGGCTGCGCCAGCGCACCCGTGCGTTTACCCAGCAGGCCAAGGCGGGGTTGCCGGATGATGCCGATGCGCTGATCGACGAAGCCTTGATGTCCAGCGATCCGCGCGCGCTGTTCGAGCTGGCTAGCCTGCATAACACGTCACCGGAACTGCTGGCCAAGGCCGGCATGCGTACCACCCGCAGCGATGGCGCTGCCTTGGTCCTGGTGGCTTGCGAGCGCGGCCTGGACTGTAGCGCGAGCTCTGAATTCGGCGATGATCTGTGCATTGCCAGTGCAATGTGCACGGAGGATCTCGATACAGTGGTGTTGAACGCCGCTGCTGCCGAGGGCAGGACGGAGGAGGTCCAGGCACGCATGCAATGGATGCGCACGATGCTTGATGAAGTGGATCGCGCGCGCTGAACTGCGTGGGTCAAGCCGCCGAGCGTGGCTCGGCGCTACCGGGGATCATGGTTGCTGATCGTGTGGTGGCAGCTGCCTGGCAGATGCGCGCTTCTGTGAGTAACGCACGATCAGCCACACCAGCAGCGCGATGCCTGCCGGTATGCAGAAAAGGACCAGCAGGATCAACCAGTGCCAGATGCTGAAGCTTCCCATTTGGTTCTGCCTTGATGATGGTGCACCGATGCTAGCATCGGTCACCTAAGAGGACGCAGGGAGGCGCGCAGGCGTGGTGGAACGCGGGGCAGGATCACGATCAAGGGCGGCGCTTGTCGCTGCGGTGGCGCTGCTGGCAACAGTTGGAGGGTCGTTGTCACGTAGCGGTGATGAGGCCGCACCGATACAGGATTTCGCCGGGATATCTGCAACTCCCGGTTCTGCCGGGCAACGTGCCGCGCTGCCTGGAACGCAGCCGCCGCAGGTGACCTGCGGGCTGTCGGAAGTCCAACGCCTATGGGCGGTGAAATCCGCTGCCAATGGCGGGGATGCCGCCGCCATGCGCGAGATAGCCTTCACCAGTGCACGCTGCGCGGGCATGGGACACGGCAGGCAGGGGATCCAGCAGACTCTGGATGGAGCATCGGCCAATCTGGAAATGCACAGCCCCGAAGCAGCGGCAGCGTATCGCAGCGCTGGGCAGAGGCTGGAAGTGCAGTGTGAAGTACTGGGCACCTGGAGCAGTGGCCTGCGTGCCTTCGCGCGACTCTGGCGTGATCGTGCCACGGAGGCGGGAGATCTGACGGCGATCATCCGCAACACGCTGTATGACGCGCAACGCGATCCACAGGTTGTGACAGAACTGTTGGACCGCGTCATTGTCAGTGGCGATACGCAGGCGATCGCCGAGATGGGTGCGCTGTTGTTCCAGGTGGGCAGGGGCGGGCAGTCATTGCCGGGATATGAAGGGATGGCATTCGACGTATTCGATTTCTACGCGATGCAGATGATTGCCTGCCAGCGCGGTCTGGCGTGCGGCGAAGGATCGGCGATGCTGGATGACATCTGCCTGACGGGAATGCAATGCACGTTTGCCGATTTTCCTGCGTTGTTGTGGCACAACGTTGAAGAGGACGGCGAGGCGCATCAGCTTGAGCAGGCAGTGAAGAAGATGCGCGGTCTGCTGGAGAGCTGAGGTTCCGCCGAGCATGGCGCGGGGTTACCGGGAGCCCATGCCGCACTTCGCGGTCGAGGCCGGGTTCACACGTTGAACAAGTCAGCGCACCCGCATCCCTTCAATGCCCGGGATGCTTTCGCGTATCGCATCCAGGAACAGCTGCAGGCGTGCGGGCCGGTGGCGTCCGGCCGGGAACACCAGGTGTACCGGCAATGGCGCGGCTTCCCAGCCGGGCAGCAGCTGCACCAGCCGACCGCTGCGCAGCTCTTCGGTCATCATCCAGGCCGATCCGATGCCCACGCCGATTCCATTGCAGACCGCCTGGTGCAGCACGAACAGGTTGTCGGTGAGCAGGCGGGGCTGGATCGCGATGCGCTCCTGCGTCTTGCCGATGCCGGCGCCCTGGCAGCGCTGCAGTTGTACGCTTTCACGATAGAAATTGGTCAGGGACACCCACGGCAGCGTTGCCAGCGCGGCGGGCGTGGTGGGCAGCGGATCGGGCGCGCTCGACGCGGCGCACACCACGATCCGGGGCACCTCGGCTACCTGCACGGCCACCACGTCCTGCTGTTCCAGCGGGCCTACGCGGATGGCGCAGTCGATGCCTTCGGCGACCAGGTCGGACAGGCCATCGTGCAGGCGCCATTCCAGGCTGATCTGCGGGTAGCGGCGCAGGAAGGCCAGCATCGGCGCCATCAGCTGGCCTTGCCCGAAGGCATGCGGCACCAGCACGCGCAGGCGTCCACTGGGCTGCTGGGCGGCACCGCGCAGGTCCTGTTCGATGCCTTCCCAGCTGTCCAGCAGCTCACGCGCATGCTGCAGGCAGCGTTCGCCATCGTGGGTGAGCTGCATGCCATGGGTGGAGCGCTGCAGCAGGCGCAGGCCGAAATGCTTTTCCAATGACTGCAGGCGGCGGCTGATGGTCGGCTGGGTGGTGCCCAGTTGTACGGCTGCGGCAGACAGGCTGCCGGCATCCACGATGCGCACGAAGGTGCGCAGCAGGTCGATGCGGTCGGCATTGGCGGGGGCGGAAGAATGGCTCATGCGTAGTGCGTATGGGGCTGATGCGGCCGAGCCTACTACACCGGCCATCCTGGCAGGAGGAAACTGCGCGCCATCACACCAACAAGGCTCATCCCATGTCTACTGCGCATGACGCAACCCTGCCACTACCGCCGCCCGCCTTGCCCGGCCTGTTGGTTCCGGTCATGGCCGCCGGCGCTGGCTTCAGCGTGGCCTCGCTGTACTACGCCCAGCCGATGCTGGGCGCGATGGGGGCTTCGCTGGGGGCCAGCGACGCGTCCATCGGCCTGGTGCCGACCCTGACCCAGCTCGGCTATGCGGCGGGCATTGCGTTGCTGGCCCCGCTCGGTGACCGCTTCGAACGCCGGCGCATCATCCTGGTCAAATCCTTGCTGCTGGGCGCAGCGCTGCTGGCCGCCGGCCTGGCTGGGCACCTGCCCGGGGTGCTGCTGGCCAGCCTGCTGGTCGGCCTGATGGCCACCGTGGCGCAGGACGTGGTGCCCGCCGCCGCCACCCTGGCACCGCCGGAACACCGCGGTGCGCTGGTTGGCAAGGTAATGACCGGCCTGCTGCTGGGCATCCTGCTGTCACGCGTGGTCAGTGGCGTGGTGGCCGAACAGTTCGGCTGGCGCGCGATGTTCATCGCCGCCGCGGTATCGGTGGTGCTGATGGGGCTGCTGCTGCGTGCCACGCTGCCGCGCTTTGCGCCCACCACCACGCTGGGCTATGGCGCGCTGCTGCGTTCAATGGGCGGGTTGTGGATGCAGTTGCCGCCGCTGCGCCGTGCGGTACTGGCCCAGGCACTGCTGGCAATGGGCTTCAGTGCGTTCTGGTCGACGCTGGCGTTGATGCTGCATGCCCGCTTCGGCATCGGCAGTGCGGGCGCCGGGGCGTTCGGAATCGCCGGCGCGGCCGGTGCACTGGCCGCACCGCTGGCCGGGCGTTTTTCCGACCGCATCGGTACCCAGCGGGTGGCCCGGCTGGCCATTGGCATCGCCCTGCTGGGCTTTGCCAGCCTGCTGCTGGATGGCCTGCTGCCGGTGTCGCTGCAGCTGGTACTGCTGGCGGTGAGTGCGGTGATCTTCGACTTCGGTTTCCAGGCCGCGCTGGTGTCCCACCAGACCTTGGTCTATGGCTTGCAGCCGGAGGCGCGCAGCCGCCTGAATGCCCTGCTGTTCACCGGCGTGTTCGTGGGCATGGCCGCAGGCGGTGGCTTGGGCGCCATGGCGCTGGCCCAGGGTGGCTGGCATGCGGTGGTGCTGCTGGCCTGCGCGACCAGTGCACTGGCGCTGTGGGTGAGGCGGTAAAAAGCCGTTCTCGCTGAACATGGCCGATGTCGCTTTTCTGAAAGCGGGGGTGTACAAATGTACACCATGGATCCCATCGACCTCCCTCCCCAACGTGCGGCCGTGCTGGCCTGGCTGCGCCAGTCACTGGCTTCGGGCCAGTCGCCCAGCCTGGCCGACATCGCCGAAGCCTTCGGCTTTGCCTCGCGCAATGCCGCGCAGAAACACGTGCAGGCGCTGGTCGAAGCCGGCCTGCTGGACCAGGCGCCGGGCCGCAAGCGCGGGCTGGCCCTGCCCGGTGGCCCGACCGAGCTGCTGCCGCTGGCGGTGCTGGGCCGGGTGGCGGCCGGCCAGCCGATCGGTGCGGATATCGGCCTGGACCAGCAGCTGTGGCTGGACCGGCGGATGTTCTCCCCGCGCCCGGATTACCTGCTGAAAGTGCAGGGCGATTCGATGATCGACGACGGCATCCTCGATGGTGACCTGGTCGGCGTGCACCGTACCCCCAGCGCCCGCGACGGCCAGACCGTGGTGGCGCGCATCGATGGCGAGCTCACCATCAAACGCCTGCAGCAGACCACCGATGGCGTGCGCCTGCTGCCGCGCAATCCGGCGCATGCGCCGATCGTGGTCGAGGCCGGCCAGGACTTCGCCGTGGAAGGCGTTTACTGCGGCCTGGTCCGGCAGGGCTGAGATGAACACCGCGCCCGAACTGCAGCAGCTGCTGTCCGCCCAGACGCTCTGGCATGCGGGGCGGGGCAGTGCGAAGGAGGGCGTGGAAGGTCAGTCCACCGGGCATCCGGCACTGGATGGATTGCTGCCGCAGCGCGGCTGGCCGCGTCGCGCGCTGACCGAGCTGCTGCTGCCGGCCGATGGCGTGGGCGAACTGCAGCTGCTGCTGCCCACGCTGGCGCGGCTCAGCCAGGCCGGTGCGGCGGTGGCGGTGATCGCCCCGCCCTACCTGCCGTATGCGCCGGCGTGGCAGGCGGCCGGGGTGTCGCTGCAGCATCTGCAGTTGATCGACGCGGCCCCGCGCGATGCGCTGTGGGCGTTCGAACAGTGCCTGCGCAGTGGGGCCTGCGCGGCAGTGCTGGGCTGGCCGAAACAGGCCGATGCCCAGGCGCTGCGCCGGCTGCAGGTGGCCGCAGATACCGGCCAGTGCCTCGGCTTTGCCCTGCGTGACCGCAAGCATGCGGCCAATCCATCGCCGGCTGCGCTGCGCCTGGAGGCGGTGCGTAACGGCCAGGCCACCCAGTGGCAGGTGCGCAAGTGCCGTGGCGGCCCTGCGCCGTCGCAGGCATTCGCGTTGAGGGCAGGGTGAGATACGCCGATGCTCTGGGCCTGTGTACTGCTGCCGCAGCTGGCGCTGGATGCCGTCCTTCGCCGCCACCCTGATCCGGATACGCCGCTGGCGTTGGTCGGCGGGGCGGTGCAGCTGCGCACCCTGCATGCGGTGAATGCCGCCGCCGCGCAGGCGGGGCTGCAGGCCGGCATGCGGCTGACGGCTGCGCTGGCACTGCTGCCGGACTTCCAGATGGTGGAACACGATGCCCAGTCCGATGCGCGCTGGCAGCGCTTCCTGGCTGCCTGGGCATACCGGCACAGCTCGCTGGTGAGCGCGCAGTGGCCGGGCTGCATCGTGCTGGAAGTGCGCGCCAGCTTCCAGCTGCTGGGCCCGTGGCCGGTGCTGCAGGCACGCCTGCGCGAGGAACTGCAGGCACTGGGTTTCCAGCACCGCATCGCGCTGGCGCCGACGCCGCGTGCGGCGATGGTGCTGGCCGGCATCCGCGATGGCCTGGATGTGCAGGACATCGCGGCGATGCAGGCGCTGCTGGACCGCGTTCCGGTGCGCCGTGCGCGGCTGCCCGATGACGGCGGCACGCGGCTGCAGCAGATGGGCATCGGCAGCCTGCAGGCGCTGCGTGCGCTGCCGCGCGATGGCCTGCGCCGGCGCTTCGGATTGCCGCTGCTGGAACACCTGGACCGGCTGTACGGCCAGGCCGATGAGCCGTTGGCCTGGTACGCGCCGCCGGACCATTTCGATTCGCGGGTGGAGCTGGGCTATGAGGTGGAAAACCACATGGCCCTGCTGTTCCCGTTGCGCCGTCTGATCGGCGATCTGTGTACCTGCCTGTCGATCCGCGATGGCGGCGTGCAGCGCTTCGTGCTGCGGTTGGAACACGAAGAAGGCCATACCGACGTGGAGGTGGGCCTGCTGGCCGCCGAACGCGATGCCACGCTGCTGTTCGAGCTCACCCGCAACCGGTTGGAGCGCGCCAGCATCGACCAGCCGGTGGTCGCCGTGCGCCTGCTGGCACGCGAACTGCCGACCTTCGTGCCGGCCAGTCGCGATCTGTTCGATACCCGCAACCAGCAGCAGCTGCCCTGGCCGCAGCTGCGCGAACGGCTGCGTGCGCGGCTCGGTGATGGCTCGGTCTATCGCGTGGGGCCGGCCGGCGACCCGCGCCCGGAGCGTGCGTGGCAGCGCGTGGAAGGCGATGGCATGGCCATTGCCGAAGCCCCGCTGCGTCCGCCGCGTCCGTGTTGGCTGCTGCCCACGCCGGTGCCGTTGCGCGATCCGCGCGCGCGCATCGTGTCCGGTCCGGAGCGGCTGGAAAGCGGTTGGTGGGATGGCCAGGAAGCGCGCCGTGACTATTACGTCCTGGAGACTTCGCAGGGCCAGCAGGCCTGGGCCTTCGCCATGCCGGGCCAGCAGGGCGACTGGATGCTCCACGGCTGGTTCGCATGAGTCGTATCGAAGAACGTGATGATGCCCCGTGCAAGCGCATGCCGCGTGCGTGGGAAACCCGCGAGCGACTGGCCGCGGCCAACGACGATGTACAGCATGAAGACACGCTGCCGGCGTATGCCGAGTTGCACTGCCTGTCTGATTTCTCGTTCCTGCGCGGCGCGGCCAGTGCCGAGGAACTGTTCACACGTGCGCACCAGTGCGGCTACGAAGCCCTGGCGATCACCGATGAGTGCTCGCTGGCCGGGATCGTGCGCGCGCTGGAAGCCTCGCGGGCCACCGGGGTGCCGCTGATCGTCGGCAGCGAGTTCGTGCTGGAGTGCGGGCTGAAGCTGGTGCTGCTGGTGGAGAACCAAAGCGGCTACGTGCGCCTGTGCGAACTGATCACCACCGGGCGGCGTGCGGCAGGCAAGGGCAGTTACCGGCTGGCCCGGCAGGACGTGGAACGGGTGCTGGGCGATGCATCCGGTGAGGGGCTTGGCCTGTTTGCGCTGTGGGTGCCGGGTGCACAGCCTGATGCCTCGCAGGCAGTCTGGATGCAGCAGGTATTCGTGCAGCGCACCTGGCTGGCCGTGCACCTGCACCGCGAACGCGACGATGCCGCACGCCTGGCCCAGCTGCTGGCGCTGGCCACGCAGCTGGGCATCGACGCACTGGCCTGCGGCGACGTACACATGGACGTGCGCCGCCGCCGCGTCCTGCAGGACACCATGACCGCGATCCGCCACGGGCTGCCGCTGGCAGAATGCGGCGCGTTCCTGTTCCGCAATGGCGAACATCACCTGCGCACCCGGCGTGCACTGGGCAACATCCATCCGCATGCGCTGCTGCACACCGCCGTGGTGCTTGCCCGACGCTGCCGGTTCCGGCTTGACGAAGTGCGCTACCAGTATCCGGCCGAGCTGGTGCCCGATGGACATACGCCCAGTAGCTGGCTGCGCGAGCTGACCCTGCGCGGCATGCGCGAGCGCTGGCCGGAAGGCGTGCCGGACGCGGTGGCCATGCAGATCGACAGTGAGCTGGCGCTGATCGCCGACATGAAGTACGAAGCCTTCTTCCTCACCGTGGAAGACATCGTGCGCTTCGCGCGTTCGCGCGACATCCTGTGCCAGGGACGGGGGTCATCGGCGAACTCGGCGGTGTGCTTCGCATTGGGCATCACCGTGGTCAACCCGGCCGAAAGCCGCTTGTTGATGGCGCGCTTCCTGTCCAAGGAACGCGACGAGCCGCCGGACATCGACGTGGACTTCGAACACGAACGACGCGAGGAAGTGCTGCAGTACGTGTATGGAAAATACGGGCGCGAACGCGCGGCGCTGGCCGCCACGGTGATCCGTTACCGGGGGAAAAGTGCAGTGCGCGACGTGGCCAAGGCGTTCGGGCTGCCGTCGGACCAGGTGGCGCTGCTGGCCGAATGCTTCGGTTGGGGCAACGGCGAAACCCCGATGCAGCAGCGACTGGCCGAGGCCGGTTTCGATGCGGAAAATCCACTGCTGCAGCAGGTGATGGCGGTGACCGAGCAGTTGCGCGATCATCCGCGGCATCTGTCCCAGCATGTGGGCGGCTTCGTGATCAACGATGCACCGTTGAGCACGTTGGTGCCGGTGGAGAACGCCGCGATGGCCGACCGCACCATCATCCAGTGGGACAAGGACGATCTGGAAACCATGAAGATGCTCAAGGTCGATTGCCTGGCGCTGGGCATGTTGACCTGCATCCGCAAGGCAGTGGCGCTGATAGAAAAGCATCGCGGCCATCGCATCGACCTGGCTCGCCTGCCGATCGATGATCCCCCCACCTTCGCGATGATCCGGGCGGCCGACACCGTCGGCGTGTTCCAGATTGAATCGCGTGCGCAGATGAGCATGCTCCCGCGCCTGAAGCCCACCACGTTCTACGATCTTGTGATCCAGGTGGCGATCGTGCGGCCCGGGCCGATCCAGGGCGGCATGGTGCATCCGTTCCTGCGCCGCCGCCAGGGCCATGAAGCGGTGACGTACCCGTCCGAGGGCATCCAGGACATCCTCGGAAGTACCTTGGGCATTCCGTTGTTCCAGGAGCAGGTGATGGAGCTGGTGATCCATGCCGGTTACGAGCCGCACGAGGCCGACCACCTGCGCCGCTCGATGGCGGCTTGGCGCAGCGGGGGTGACATGAACCCGCATCGCGAGCGCATCCGCGGATTGATGGAGAAAAAGAACTACAGCTCGGAGTTCATCGATCAGATCTTCGAACAGATCAAGGGCTTTGGTGCCTATGGTTTCCCGCAGAGCCATGCCGCCTCGTTCGCCAAGCTGGTGTACATCAGCTGTTTCCTGAAGCGGCATGAGCCGGCCGCGTTTGCCTGCGCGCTGCTCAATGCGCAGCCGATGGGCTTCTATTCGGCCAGCCAGATCGTGCAGGACGCGCGCCGTGGCAGCGCCGAGCGGGGCGGCGTGGCCGTGCTGCCGGTGGATGTATGCATCAGTGATTGGGACAATACCCTGGAAGGCGGCGATGCCCGCACCCAGCCGGCCATACGGCTGGGGCTGCGGCAGCTGGCCGGCTGCAGCGAAGCGGCCGCGCGGGCGGTGATGGCGGCCCGTGCGCAGGCTCCCTTCGCCGATGTGGCCGACCTGTGCCGCCGTGCGCGGCTGGATGCAAAGGCCCGCCAGGTACTGGCCGATGGCGGGGCACTGGCCGCGCTGGCCGGCAACCGCAATGCCGCGCGCTGGGCGGTGGCCGGCATCGAACGCGCGATGCCGCTGCTGCAGGACAGTCCGGACGAGCAGGACATCGTGCTGCCGGCGCCCAACGTGGCCGAGGAAATGCTGTCCGACTACCGTGCCAGCGGGCTGACCCTGGGTGAGCATCCACTGGCGCTGTTGCGCACGCGGCTGCAGCAGGAGCGCGCGCTGGATTCGCGCCAGCTGCGCGCCACCGCGCATGGGCGCGGCGTGCACACCATCGGGCTGGTGACCCAGCGGCAGAAGCCCGGCACGGCCAACGGCGCAGTGTTCGTCACCCTGGAAGACGAGCACGGCATGGTCAACGTGGTGGTCTGGTCGCACCTGGCGCTGCGCCGGCGCAAGGCGCTGCTGGGGTCGCGGCTGCTGGGAGTACGCGGGCGCTGGGAGTGCGTGGACGGGGTGCGCCACCTGATCGCCGGCGATCTGCACGACTACAGCCACCTGCTGGCCGGCCTGAACGCCCCATCGCGCGACTTCCGGTAGTGACGGCCGCTGGCCGTCAGCAAGGCGGTTGACGGCCAGCGGCCGTCACTACCGGGCGGGGTTGCACCCTACACGCAACAGTCACGGTTTTAGGGTAGGGTGCGCAATCCGTCGGCCCTGCGCCCCGCTGCCCGGGCCCGCCGGATTGTCCTTGGAGGATGCATGAGCAAGTCCGCTTCAGTGGAAACCACCCCCGGTCCGGTGCTGCTGCCGACCCCGGAAGTACAGCAGGCGCAGCACCTGCTCGCCCGCCAGCAGATCGCGGTGGCGATGGAGCGCGCCCGGCGCGCGGCCGACGCCGATATCGCCGAACGCCAGGCCGTACTGTCGCGCTGACCTGCGCGTGATGGAGGCGATGACGGCAACGGTCGTCACCCTCTGATCGAGTCGTCATGCCGTGGCCGCCATGGCACGGCCTGCCCCACTCTCTCAAATGGTAACTGTTATCATTATCATCCATCTTCGGGGGAGTGCGTCGTCGCCTGTCGCGGTTTATCCTGAATGGGGGAAAACCCCGGCGAGACCCTTTCGCGCTCGGCTTACACACAGCGACCTAGACTGAGGCGCAATTTTTTGAATCTACCGGGTGAGCGATTCGTGGGCTCCTGTAATGAGAGAGATCGGTTGCGGGCCCTGAAGCGCGATGTGCGGAACGGGGAAGCGTGGGATGGATCGTGTTGCGCAGGCAGCACGGCAGGCCTGCGCGTTGACGCGAGGTAACCTGGATGACTGAGACCCCCACCCGCGTCCGGCTTGATGCAGGCTTGGCGATGCTGCCCGATGGCGGCTCGCCGCTGCCCATGCCCGAACAGGAACTGCACCGGGGCGAGCTGAAGATCCGCCGCCACCGTACCTCGCCGCGCCTGATCGGGCTGCGCCGTGCCTACCTGTTCGGCGGCACCGCACTGATGACCGCTGCGGCCACCGTGATGATGTGGAGGGTGCTGTCGCCGAACGGGGTCAGCGTGCTGGAGGCCTGCCTGCTGGTGCTGTTCGTGGGCCTGTTCGGCTGGATCGCGCTGGCCTTCGCCAGTGCCGTGGCCGGCTTCCTGACCGCGGTGTTCGATCGCGGCTACCGGCTGGGCATCGACCCGGACGAGCCGCTGCCACAGCTGCATACGCGTACCGCGTTGCTGATGCCCACCTACAACGAAGACCCGCGGCGGCTGCTGGCCGGCCTGCAGGCGATCTACGAATCGGTGGCGGCCACCGGCCAGCTGGCCAACTTTGATTTCTACGTGCTCAGCGATACGCGCCGCGAAGACATCTCGCATGCCGAAGAGCAGGTATTCGCCGAACTGCGCGAAACGCTGGATGCGCACGACCATCTGTTCTATCGCCGGCGCGCCGACAACGGCGGGCGCAAGGCCGGCAACATCGCCGACTGGGTGCGCCGTTTCGGTGGCGACTATCCGCAGATGCTGATCCTGGACGCCGACAGCCTGATGACCGGCGACACCATCGTCCGCCTCGCCGCGGGCATGGAACACAATCCGGACGTGGGCATCATCCAGACTCTGCCGGTGGTGGTCGGCGGCCGCACGCTGTTCTCGCGCATGCAGCAGTTCGGCGGCCGCGTGTACGGCCCGGTGATCGCCCGCGGCGTGGCCTGGTGGCACGGCGCGGAGAGCAATTACTGGGGCCACAACGCGATCATCCGCACCGTGGCCTTCGCCGAGAACGCCGGCCTGCCCGCGCTGCCCGGGCATGAGCCGTTCGGTGGCCACGTGCTCAGCCACGACTTCGTGGAAGCGGCGCTGATGCGTCGCGGTGGCTGGGCCGCGCACATGGTGCCCTACCTGAAAGGCAGCTACGAAGAAGGCCCGCCGACGCTGACCGACATGATGGTACGCGACCGCCGCTGGTGCCAGGGCAACCTGCAGCACGGCAAGATCGTCGGCAGCCGCGGCCTGCACTGGATCAGCCGGGTGCACATGCTGATCGGCATCGGCCACTATTTCACCGCCCCGATGTGGGCCATGCTGATGCTGATCGGCATCGCCATCCCGCTGTTCCAGGAGGGTATCGATCTCAACGGCGTGCTGCACCTTTCGCCCAGCGTCTACTGGCGCACCCAGGACGAAACCCACGTGGTGCGGCTGTTCGCGGTGACCATGGGCGTGCTGCTGATGCCGAAGATCCTCGGCTACCTGGCCACCCTGCTGGAACCGGCCTGCCGTCGCGGCTGTGGCGGGGCGGTGCGGATGTTCATCGCCATGCTGCTGGAAACCGTGCTGGCCGCGCTGATGGCCCCGGTGGTGATGTACGTGCAGTCGCGTGGCGTGGCCGAAGTGCTGGCGGGCAAGGATTCGGGCTGGGATGCCCAGCAGCGCGACGATGGCCGCGTGGACTGGTTCGCACTGGTCAAGGCCTACGGTGGGCTGAGCCTGTTCGGCGCCTTCATGGGCGTGCTGGCCTGGGCGGTTTCGCCCGCGCTGGCGGCCTGGATGGCCCCGGTGGTGATCGGCATGATGCTGTCCATCCCGGTGGTGGCGCTGACCTCTTCGCGCGGTCCGGGCAGCTGGCTGCGCCGGTTGAAGCTGATGGACATCCCGGAAGAACGCGACCCGCCGGACGTGCTGGTGCGTGCCGCGCAGCTGCGCCGCGAAGCGCTGTCGAAGCCGCCGCTGTACTGAGTCGCGCATAATGCGGCTTCGATACAGAGGAGCCGCAACATGCTGCAGACGGTGGAACAGGAAACCGGCGCATCGCCGCAATGGGCAGTCATCTGGCTGCATGGACTGGGTGCGGACGGCAACGACTTCGCCCCGATCGTGCCCGAGCTGGTGCGTCCGGGCTGGCCGGCGCTGCGCTTCGTGTTCCCGCATGCGCCGGTACGTCCGATCACCATCAACAACGGCGTGCCGATGCGCGGCTGGTACGACATCGTCGGCATGGACTTCCGTTCGCGTGCGGACATGGACGGCGTGCGTGCCTCGGTGGTTGAGCTGGATGCGCTGATCCAGCGCGAGATCGACCGTGGCATTGCGGCCGAGCGCATCTTCCTGGCGGGCTTCTCGCAGGGCGGGGCGGTGATCCTGACCGCTGCCCTGCAACGTACCGCACCGCTGGCCGGGCTGATCGCCCTGTCCACCTACCTGCCCGAAGCCGAGACCGCCGCGCGCATCGATGGCGCGGTGCAGGTGCCGGTGTTCATGGCGCACGGCACGCAGGATCCGGTGATTCCGCTGCAGGTGGCCGAACACACCGCCGCCACGCTGCGCACGCTGGGCTTGGAGGTGCAGTGGCAGTCCTATCCGATGGCCCACCAGGTGTGTGGCGAAGAGATCAGCGCACTCGCTGACTGGCTGCATACCCGCCTGCAGGCTGGCTGACCCATGAGCACGCCTGCCGCCACGCCCTGGATGCCCGAACTGTGCCGCCTGCCGCGGCTTGCCGCGATGTGCGGGCTGGCATTGCTGGTGGTGGTGGTGCTGGCGCTGGCGCCGGACGATGGGCGCCACTGGAGCGTGGGCCGGCTGCTGTCGGCGAGTGGTTTTGCGCTGTGGCTGGCGCTGGCGGTCACCGTGGCACTGTGTGGACTGCGCAAGCTGCTTTCGACCCTGCCTGCGCTACCGGGATCGGTGGCAGCCATCGCGCTGACGGCGGTGATCGCGGTCATCGGCGCGGGCATCATCCATGCCCTGTATGCGGCACTCGGTGATGACTTCGCCAACGGCATCGGCTTCTGGCGGTTCACCCTGGGCAGTGCGGCCACCACCGCACTGATCAGCGCGGTGGCGCTGCGCTACTTCTACGTCAGTGACCGCTGGGCGGCGCAGGTGCAGGCGCAGGCCCGTGCCGAGGCCGATGCGCTGCAGGCACGCATCCGCCCGCATTTCCTGTTCAACAGCATGAACCTCATCGCCAGCCTGGTACGGCGCGATGCCGTGGTGGCCGAACGCGCGGTGCTCGACCTGTCCGACCTGTTCCGCGCCGCGTTGGGTGCGGGCGAGGGCGATTCGACGTTGCATGAAGAATGCGAACTGGCCGAGCGCTACCTGTCCATCGAATCGCTGCGACTGGGCGAACGTCTGCAGGTGCGCTGGCAGCGACCTGCCGAACTGCCCTGGCAGCAGCCGATGCCGCGCCTGGTGTTGCAGCCGCTGGTCGAAAACGCGGTGCTGCACGGCATATCGCGATTGCCCGAAGGGGGCCTGATCGAACTGGAGCTGGCCTGCGTGGATGCCGTGCTGCAGATCCTGATCCGCAATCCGGCACCGGACCCCAGCGCACCGGCCTTGTCGCTGTCACGCGGCACCGGACACGCCCTGCACAACATCGCCCACCGGCTGGCCTGGCGCTTCGGTCCGGCCGCGCGGATGACGGCAGGCTGGAGCGGGGGCTACTATGAATGCCGCATCGCCATACCGGTTCGATGAGGGGAGCGCGCCGTGAGGGTAGTGATCGCAGATGACGAACCGCTGGCGCGTGAGCGCCTGCAGTCGCTGCTGGCCGATCTTCCCGATGTTTCCGTGGTGGCTGAAGCGGCCAATGGCGAGCAGGCGCTGCACGCCTGTGCGGAGCTGCAGCCGGACCTGGTGCTGCTGGATATCGCCATGCCCGGGCTGGATGGGCTGGAGACCGCGCGGCATCTTGCGACCTTCGAACCGCGCCCGGCGGTGGTGTTCTGCACCGCCTACGATGCGCATGCGTTGTCGGCCTTTGAAGCGGCGGCGATCGACTACCTGATGAAGCCGGTGCGGCCGGAACGACTGGCGGCAGCGATCGAGCGCGCACGCGTTTTCCTGGCCGGGCGCGGCGACGCGCAGGGCAATGGCGACGGCCGTGCACGCACCGTGTTGTGCGCGCGCCTGCGCGGCGGCCTGCGTCTGATTCCGGTGGAAGACATCCACTATCTGCAGGCCGAGGAAAAGTACGTGGTGGTACACCATGCACGCGGCGAAGACCTGATCGAGGAATCGCTGAAGTCGCTGGAAGAAGAGTTCGCTGCGCGTTTCGTGCGCATCCACCGCAATTGCCTGGTGGCGCGGCACGAGCTGATCGAACTGCGCCGCGGCACGGCCGGGCAGGTGCAGGCGGTACTGCGGCACGGCAAGCAGCCGTTGGAGGTAAGTCGCCGCTGCGTGGCGACGCTGCGGCAGGATCTGCGTCACCTTTAAGAACGTCAACGTCAACGTCAAAAGCTGCAGGGCTGTGTGTTGGCGGGGCGGGGTAGCTGTGCAGGACACGCCGCAAGTACGTCCCTGTAGGCTCGCTTTTCGCATCCATGCGAAAAGACGGTCCTGCACAGCCACCCCGCCCCACCTTCGACAGGTCCATGGCGGCCTTGGACATGCGGCCCTGGTCGCGCCGACCCATGGTCGGCGGAATGTGTCACGTGAACGGATAAAGGGCCGCCGAGCATGGCTCGGCGCTACCGCTTTTCCTTCTTTCATTACGTGGCCGGCGGCTACCGCAACCTGTCACGGTGCCGGGTGGTGGGGCTGGGCGGGGGCGTTGAGCGCCATGGATGGCGCGAAACGAGGCCCGCATGGGTGAGGGCGCTTTGCTTGCGAAGCACCGCTTCGCAAGCGCCCGAACGCACAGCCGCCCAGCGGCTGGGCCGGACCCCGGAGGGGCAGTTTTTGCCGTCCCCCGACCAGCCCCACCCGACCGGCCCAACCCCAGCTGCAGCTTGAAACAGCCGCCCGCCACGAGGGGGTTCCACCCGTTCGCCACCCATTCCGATGCGCGATAATGACCGCATGGATACCCTGCGCATCGCCACCCGCAAGAGCCCGCTCGCCCTCTGGCAGAGCGAATACGTCGCTGACCGGCTTCGCCACGCCCACCCCGGCCTGCATGTCGAACTGATCCCGATGAGCACCCGCGGCGACGAAGTGCTGGACCGCTCACTGGCTGCCATCGGCGGCAAGGGCCTGTTCCTGAAGGAGCTGGAGCTGGCGATGCTGCGTGACGAAGCGGACTGCGCGGTGCATTCGCTGAAGGACGTGCCGATGGAACTCGACGCGCCGTTCGTGTTGCCGGCGATCCTGCCGCGGCATGACCCGGCCGACGGCTTCGTTTCCAATCTGTATGCCTCGCTGGATGCGCTGCCGCTGGGCGCGCGCGTGGGCACCTCCTCGCTGCGTCGGCAGGCCCAGCTGCGCGCGCTGCGCCCGGACCTGGAACTGCTGGACCTGCGCGGCAACGTCAATACCCGCCTGGCCAAGCTGGACAACGGCGGCTACGACGCCATCGTACTGGCCGTGGCGGGACTGGAGCGGCTGGGACTGGGGCAGCGTATCGTGGCACGCCTGCAGCCGCCGCACTGGCTGCCGGCACCGGCGCAGGGGGCGGTGGCCGTGGAATGCGATGGCGGCAATGCCGAGCTGCTGCGCTTGTTCGCGGCGCTGGACGACGCACGCACCCGCAGCTGCGTGGAGGCCGAGCGCGCAATGAATCGCACGTTGCATGGCAGCTGCCATGTGCCGGTGGCGGCGATCGCGCTGTGGCAGGGCGAGGACCTGCACCTGCAGGGGCTGGTCGGTGGCGTGGCCGATGGCACTGCGGTGCGTGCCGAAGCCGTGGGCCCCGGCAATGACCCCGAGGCGCTGGGCAGGACCGTGGCGCAGTTGCTGCTGGATGGCGGGGCAGGCGAACTGCTGGCGGTGTGAGGCTGGGCCGGCGTGCATCACGCTGCCGACTGAAGTCGGCACTACCGGAGATTGTTGGTGCCGACCAAGGTCGGCACTACAGAAGCATCACGCTGCCGACCAAGGTCGGCACGACGTCGCCTTACTTGAACTTGTAGACCACGTTCATGGTGGTCAGCGTGTCGGTCTTCTGCTTGTCGTCGGCCACGTCGCTGTTGTGGCGCGCCTGCCAGGCGGCCTTCAGCGCGAGATGTTCGTTCATGCTCACCGACACGCCGAAATCGTTCTGCGCGAAGGTGTTGTACGAACCGGATTCGACCAGCAGCGTGTTGACCAGGTCGGTGTTGGGGGTCAGCGAATACTTGATGTCGAAGAAGCCACGACCGATCAGCCCGGTGCGGGTCTGATCGTCTTCGGTGCTGTGGGTGCGGCGCACACCGGGGCCGACCTGGGCGTCCAGCGAGAAGCGGTCATTGCCCCACAACCGGGTGCCGTAACCCAGACCGAACGAGCTCTGCCGATCATAGGTGGCGAAATCGTCGCGCTCGTAACGGACCGTGGCGGTGATCTGGCGGTGCTCGCCCAGCTGCAACGCGCTGCCGGCACTGCCGGTGTAGCGGTTGGCGGTGGTGTTGCTGACCTTGCTTTCGGTGCCGTCGTCGTTGGTCTGGATCGATTCCGAACGCGAACGCAGGCCGAACAGGTCCATGCTGTGCACCCAGTCGTCATCGGTGTAGCGCAGGCGCAGGCGACCGTTGGCGCTCTCGGTGGTGCTGTTGCCGCGTGCCGAAGCGAAGCCAAGTTCACCGCCGCTGCCGCTCCAGGGAGAGGTCATCGCCGCCAGTTCGGCGGGGTCCTGGGCGAATGCCGCAGGAGCGGCCAGCAACAACGGAACCAGCAGGGAAACACGCAGGGACATCAGGAATTCTCCGGGGGCGGGGATCGAACGCAGTGCGTGATGATAGCGTTAACCCCTCGCTGCCTCGACCGCAGACGACGCCGCGCTTCAGTCGGCGTTTCTACAAATCCCCATTCAGGACAGGCGAAGCTGCATCTCCGGGCGGCGGGACCTGCAGCGTTGGATCATTCAAGCGGGAATAGCGCAGGGTGATCCGGTAGGGCTGCTGCTTGTTGAAGCCATCGCGCTGGATCTGCCGCGGAAGACCGTCGCCGCCGATCCAGTACTGCAGCGTTTCGCCACTGCCGGCCGGGCCGTCGATCCGGTACACGCGCGTGGCCGTGCCATCGATGTCGGCCGGCCCACCGTCTTCCACCCGCAGGTCCTGCAGGCGCGCTTCAGAGGGCAGCGGGCTGCGCCATTGTTCCAGGGTGCCAGCCGGCAGCGGCACCTGCTGCATGCGGCCCGCCGCCTGCAGGAAGAAGGTGTCGCCGATGATCGTCTGCACGCCGGCCGGTGTCTCCAGCCGATAGCGGTCCGGGGCCACGAAGTCCATCCCGCTGCGGACCACCTGGCCTGCCTGTGCACCATGCAGTGTCATCTCGGCATGGAAGCTGCGCAGGCTGGCGAAACGTCGGCTGGCCTCCAGCACGGCCGACGCCGGGTCCGCCGCCGGCGGTGCCGCCGGGTGCGCGGCATCAGCCAATGGCACGTTGGCCGGCGGTGGGGTGGGTTGTTCGCAACCCGCCAGCAACGCGGTCGCCAGGATCAGGGAACACAGGGGAAGCAGGCGCATGCGGGGCAGGCCGAGGCGTGGGGATCGACACGATAGCCGATCATGGCCGCCACAATGGCCGCGAGTCGGACATAATCGGGGTCATGGACCGATACGAACGCATCACTGCCCTGCATCGTCTGCTCAAGTCTGCCCGCTATCCGGTCACGGTGGCGACGCTGCAGGACAAGCTTGGCTGTTCCCGTGCCACGGTCTACCGCGACCTGGCCTTCCTGCGGGATGCGCTGATGGCACCGATCGAAGGCGACGGCGAGGCGGGCTTCCGCTACATGGCCGATGAAAGCGACCGCTTCGAGCTGCCCGGGCTGTGGCTGAGTTCGGAGGAACTGCACGCGTTGCTGGCCTCCCAGCATCTGCTCGCACGCACCGGTGGTGGGGTGCTGTCCTCGGTGCTGGCCCCGCTGCAGCAGCGCATCGAAGGGCTGTTGGCGGCCCAGGCCGGCGTTTCCAGCTGGCCGGTGGACCGGGTCCGGGTGATTCCGCACCGGGTACGCAAGTTCGACGAAGGCAGCTTCCGCAGCGTGGCGTCGGCGGTGCTGGAACGGCGCCAACTGGCGTTCGAATATCGCGCGCGTTCCACCGACGAGGCCACCCGCCGCACGGTATCCCCCCAGCGCCTGACCCACTACCGCGACAACTGGTACCTGGATGCCTGGGACCACGACCGCGATGCCCTGCGCAGTTTCGCCGTGGACCGCATCAACAAGGCACGGGTGATCGATGCGCCGGCCACCGATGTCGATGACACCGTGCTGGACGCCCAGCTGGGTGCCAGCTATGGCATCTTCTCCGGCGCCCCGAAAGGCTGGGCGACGATCCTGTTCAGCGCCAAGGCCGCCCGATGGGTGGCCGACGAGCACTGGCACGCCAACCAGCAGGGCCGCTACCTGGCCGATGGGCGCTATGAACTGAAGGTGCCCTACAGTGTTTCCCGCGAATTGCTGATGGATGTGCTGCATTACGGTTCCGATGCCGAGATCATCGAACCGGTGATGCTGCGCGAACAGGCCAAGAGCCTGCTCGCCCTGGCCCTCAGCAATTACGAATGACCCTCTCCCCCGAGACCCTCCCATGATGAAGAAGTCCCTGTTGTTGTCCCTGTTCGCTGCCGTGGCCCTGGCCGCCTGTGGCAAATCCGGCGAACCCTCGCAGAAGCTGATCGTGGCCGCCACGGCGGTGCCACACGCGGAGATCCTCGAGGTGGTCAAGCCGATGCTGAAGGAGCAGGGTGTGGACCTGGATGTGCGCGTGTTCAACGACTACGTGCAGCCCAACGACCAGCTGGTGCAGAAGCAGGTGGACGTCAATTACTTCCAGACCGAGCCCTACCTGGACGCGTACAACCGGGATCGCAAGTCCGGGCTGGTGACCGTGGCCGGCGTGCACATCGAGCCCTTCGGTGCGTATTCGCGCAAGGTCAAGTCGCTGGATGAACTGCGCGAAGGCGCCGACGTGGTGATCCCCAACGATCCCAGCAACAACAGCCGCGCGCTGATCCTGCTGCACAACGCCGGGGTCATCCAGCTGCAGGACCCGAAGAACGCCCTGGCCACCCAGCGTGACATCATCGCCAACCCGAAGAACCTGAAGTTCCGCGAGCTGGACTCGGCCATGCTGCCGCGCGTGCTGGACCAGGTCGACCTTGCACTGATCAACACCAACTACGCGCTGGATGCCGGCCTCAATCCCACCCAGGATGCGCTGGCGATCGAGAGCAAGGATTCGCCCTACGTGAACTTCCTGGTGGCGCGTCCGGACAACAAGGACGACCCGCGCGTGCAGAAGCTGGCCAAGGCGTTGACCAGCCCGCAGGTGAAGGAATTCATCGCGCAGAAGTACAAGGGCGCGGTGCTGCCGGCGTTCTGATCCATCGGTCCGTCGGGCATGACCCGGCGCTGACAGAACCCCGCATCACCAGGCGAGGGCCGCATTGACGGCCCGTTGCCAGCCCGCATACAGCGCCTCGCGCTGGGCCGCGGACATCGTCGGCTCGAAGCGCCGGTCCACGCCCCACTGGGCCGCGATCTGCGCACGACTTTCCCAGAAGCCGGTCGCCAGCCCGGCCAGGTAGGCCGCGCCCAGCGCGGTGGTTTCCGCCACCTGCGGTCGCAGCACCGGAACGCCCAGCAGGTCACTCTGGAACTGCCCCATGAAGTCATTGGCGATCGCCCCGCCGTCGGCGCGCAGTTCCTTCAGTTCGATGCCTGCGTCGGCCTGCATGGCGGCCAGCACGTCGCGGGTCTGGTAGGCAATGGATTCCACCGCCGCGCGGATGAAGTGTTCTTTGGTGGTGCCGCGGGTGACCCCGAACATCGCGCCGCGCGCGTCGCTGCGCCAGTACGGCGCGCCCAGCCCGACGAAGGCGGGAACCAGGTACACGCCGCCGGTATCGGGCACGCGTTCGGCATAGGCCTGGCAGTCGCTGGACTTGCCGAACATGCGCAGCCCGTCGCGCAGCCACTGCACCACCGATCCGGCGACGAAGATCGAACCTTCCAGCGCATATTCCACCTGGCCGTCGACATTCCACGCGATGGTGGTCAGCAGGCCATTGGCTGAAGTGACCGCCTGGCGGCCGGTGTTCATCAGCATGAAGCAGCCGGTGCCATAGGTGTTCTTGGCCATGCCAGGTTCGAAACAGGCCTGCCCGAACAGCGCCGCCTGCTGGTCACCGGCGATGCCGGCAATGGGAATCCGTCGATCGAAAAAGAACTGCGGCCGCGTATGGCCGTACACCTCGCTGCTGCTTCGCACGTCCGGCAGCATCGCGCGCGGTATGTCCAGCAGCGCCAGCAGCTCCTCGTCCCAGGCCAGTGTGTGGATGTTGAACAGCAGCGTGCGCGCGGCGTTGGTCATGTCGGTCACGTGCACCGCGCCGCCGGTGAGGTTCCAGATCAGCCAGCTGTCGATGGTACCGAACAGCAGCTCGCCGCGTTCGGCCCGCGCCTGCGCGCCGTCCACATGGTCCAGGATCCAGCGGATCTTGGTGGCGGAGAAGTAGGCATCCACCACCAGCCCGGTCCGGCTGCGGATCAGCGCCTCATGGCCATCGGCCTTCAGCTGCTCACAGATCGCCTGGCTCTGGCGCGACTGCCAGACGATGGCGTTGTGGATCGGCTGGCCGGTCGCCTTGTCCCAGACGACCGTGGTTTCGCGCTGGTTGGTGATGCCGATGCCGGCGATGCGGCGCGGATCGACCTGCTGCTGGTTGAGCAGTTCGGTCAGGGTGGTATAGACGCTGGTCAGGATTTCGCGCGGATCATGTTCCACCCAGCCGGGCTGCGGGAACAGCTGGGCGAACTCACGTTGCGCGCTGCCCGCGATACGACCATCACGGTCGAACAGGATGGCGCGGGAACTGGTGGTGCCCTGGTCGATGGCAAGGATGAAATCAGGTTCCATGAAGGTGTCCTGGTCGGTTCGTGGGGCGCTGCGGCAGCGACGCGCGCGGCAGGGAGTTCATTGTGCGCCGCAGTCGCTCGCAACGACCGTGGAATCTGCCAGCGCACGCTGGCGCGCCGGAAGGAACGGCAGGATGAGCCAGCGGTAGGCGGCCCCGCCGAGCGCGCCGCCGATCAGCGGGCCGACGATGGGGATCCACCAGTAATGGTGTTCGGCCGGCAACGCGGCGCGGTCCCAGCCGGCGAGCCAGGCGAACACGCGCGGACCGAAATCGCGGGCGGGATTGATCGCCCAGCCCTCCAGATAGCCCATCGATGCGCCGATGCAGGCCACCAGCAGGCCGATCATCAGCGCGCCGCCGTTCGCCCCCGGTGCGGCTTCGTTGTAACGCTCGGTGATGGCGAAGATGCCGAACACCAGGAACGCGGTCAGGATGACCTCATTGCGCAGCGCATGCAGCGGCGTGACCGCCAGTCCCGGCGCAGTGAAGAACACCCCGGCCGCCCCCCCTTCAGCGCGGGTCATCCCGTGCAGGTCGTTGTAATGGTCGAGGACGGGGCCATACAGCAGCAGCACGATCGCCGCGCCGACGAAACCACCCAGCACCTGCGCGGTCCAGTACGGCAGCACGCGCGGCCACGGAAAACCGCGATACAGCGCAAGGGCCAGGGTCACCGCCGGATTGGCGTGGGTGCCCGATACCGACGCCGTGGCGTATATCGCAACGGTGACCGCCAGTCCCCAGGTGATGCACAACCCCCAGTAGGCATGCTGGTAGGGACTGGGGTCGTACAGCAGGTACATGGCGGCTGCAGAGCAGCCGATGCTGATGATGATCGCCACCGCGACCGCCTCGGAAATCAGTTCGCCTGCAAGCTGCCGTCGTGACATGCGGTGTTCCTCATCGTGCAATCAGGGAGAGCCCACGGCACGTCGGCCGGTGGGTGCGTGGGTGTCCAGCCAGCGGGCCAGCCGATCCTGCTGCGCAGCGTCCAGCGCCAGGCCGAGTCGGGTCCGTCGCCACAGGACGTCATCTGCCTGGCGAACCCATTCGTGCGCACACAGGTAGCGCACCTCGGCTTCATACAGATCGGCGCCGAAGTGCGTGCCGAGCGCGTCCATCGAATCGGCCTGGCCGAGGATCAACGCGGCCCGCGCGCCATAGGTGCGGGCCCAGCGCGCCCCAAGCGCCGGCGGCAGCCATGGCCACTGCGTTGCCAGCCAGGCCGCGCCCTGCGCCGGCGTACCGCGTTCGGCCCCGGGCAGCAGCGCGCCGGTGGCTGTCCATGCAGGCGCTGCATTGCCGCCATGGCGCGCCAGCAGGTCAACCGCCTCTTCGGCCAGGCGCCGATACGTGGTCAGTTTGCCCCCGAGTACGTTCAGCAGCGGCGCGCCCTCGGCATCCAGCTCCAGCCGGTAATCACGGCTCACCGTGCTGGCCTCCGCGTCCGCGTCATCCAGCAACGCGCGCACCCCGCTGAACTCCCACACGATGTCGCGCGGGCTGGTCTGCTGGCGGAAACTGCGATTGGCCGCCGCGCACAGATAGTCGCGCTGGGCATCGTCCACGCGCGCAGCGCCGGGATCGCCATCGAAGTCCACGTCGGTCGTGCCGATGAGGGTGTAGTGGTCTTCGAAGGGAATGGCGAACACGATGCGGCCATCGGGTTGCTGCAGCAGGTAGGCATGGTCATGCGCGTACAGCGCCGGCACCACGATGTGGCTGCCCTGTACCAGGCGCAGCGGGACGCGCCGGGTCAGGCTGATGTCGTCGACGAATCCGGGCGCCCACGGACCGGTGGCATTGACCAGCATCCGCGTGCGCACGCTGCGCTGGCTGCCATCCGGATCGCGCAGGTCGACCGACCAGCCATCCGCCTCCCGCCACGCCTGCTCGCAGCGTGTGCGCGTCCATATGCGGGCACCACGCTCGGCGGCATCGATGGCATTGGCCACCACCAGCCGGGCGTCCGGCGCCTGCGCGTCGGTGTAGGTGAATCCACGGCGCAGGCCATCGTGCAGCGGTGCGCCAAGCGGATGATTGGACAGCCGCAGCGAACGCGATCGAGGCAGCGGCGACGATCGTCCACCCAGGTGGTCGTAAAGCCACAACCCCAGGCCGATCAGCCACGCGGGCCGAAGGTGGGGCTCATGCGGCAGCACGAAGGGCAGCGGCTGCACCAGGTGCGGCGCGATCCGCAGCAGGACGTCGCGTTCTTTCAACGACTTGCGGACCATGCCGAACTGGCGGTGTTCCAGGTAGCGCAGCCCGCCATGGATGAGCTTGGAGCTCGCGCTGGACGTGTGCGAAGCCAGGTCGTGTTGTTCGCACAGGGCGACCTCCAGCCCGCGTCCCGCCGCGTCGCGGGCGATCCCGGTTCCGTTGATCCCACCGCCCACCACCAGCATGTCGAGCATCTGCGGTCGCCCTCCGGCAGGCATCTGCCATGTATGGGCCCGAGCCTAGCGCACTGCGGCTGGCGGAAATGTGGCATGCGCACGGTTGCGCGTGCGCGGTGAAATGACAACGGGCCCCGAAGGGCCCGCTGCAGTGAAACGATGTTGCTTGCGACGTGCTTAGAAGCGCGCGCCGATACCGAAGCCGACAGTCCACGGATCCAGCTTGGCGTCTGCGCCGGTGCCGTCGCCGCCGACCTTCACTTCCGGACGTGCGTGCATGTAGCGCGCATCGGCGCGGGCGAACCAGGTGGAGTTGATGTTCATGTCCACGCCGACGGTGCCGATGGCGCCCTTGGCGGTTTCCAGGCCGATGTGCTCGGTGACGCCCGGAGCGGTCAGGTCTTCATTGCTGAAGTTCGACTCGTAGTAACCGACGCCGACGAACGGACGGAACACATTGTCCGCCTGACCGAAGTGGTACTGGCCGCTCAGTGCGATCGGCTGCTGTTCCACCGTGCCCAGGCGCTCGTTACCGACGCCGCGCACGCGGTGGTTGAACTTGTCGGCTGCGCCCCACAGTTCAACGGCCCAGTTGTCGTTGATGTAGTAGCTCAGGCTCAGGGTCGGTGCCGGGCCGCCATCGAACTTGCGGATGCCTTCAACCGGATCGTTCTTCGGCTGCAGCAGGGCCACACCGCCGACGACGGCGAAGTGCTTGCCCGAAGCCGTGTCGGTGCTGCTGTCAGTGGCCGAATAGTCCTGCGCGAAGGCGCTCGGAGCAAACGCGGCGGCGGTCAGCAGGGAAAGGCTCAGGATACGGATGGAGCGCATGGGGGAATCTCCTCGGGGTTCTTGTTATGGGTCCCCTGTCGGGGCGCAGCCAACGTATTCCCGTGAACATGAATCGAGTCCGACGCGCGTTAAAAATTAGTTGGATGTGTTCAGCAAAACGCGGGAAATGCCTACTGCGATGTAGAGTTGCGTCAATGAAAGATGTTCATGCAGATCGTCAGGATGTGACTGGAAACGACATATGCATCGGGTTGCCTGCGCAGCTCGGTGCGCAGGCGCGGGTGCTGGTGCTGGGTTCGATGCCGGGTGTGGCGTCGCTGCGCGAGGCCCGTTACTACGCCCATCCATGCAACCGCTTCTGGCCGTTGATGTCCCTGTTGGCGGGGATTGATGCGGGACTGCCGTACGCGGCGCGGGTGGCTGCGCTGAACGACGCCGGTATCGGCCTTTGGGATGTGATCGGGCGATGCCGCCGGCGCGGCAGCCTGGATGCGGACATCGTGCGCGGCAGCGAGGTGCCCAATCCGATCGCGGCGGTACTGGCGACGCTGCCGGCACTGCAGTTGGTGGCGTGCAATGGTGCCGCCGCACACCGCGCGTTCCAGCGCTTCATCGTTCCCGGCCTGCAGCGGCCGCTGGAGGTGCCGGTTCTGGCACTGCCCTCGACCAGTCCTGCCAATGCGGCCGCCTCGCTGCCGGCGCTGCAGCACGCCTGGCGGGCGGTCGGTGAGTCACTGGCGCGCCTGTAATGAAGGGACAATACGCCACCGACTGGAAGCGGCTGGCGCCATGCCCTCGCAGCGCAAGCGCGCTGCTACAACAGCGTGTCCCGGGACAGTGCGGACTGAAAACGCCATCAACGGTTGGCGAGGGGGCCATGCTGGCCGCACAATAGAGGATTCCCTACACCAGATTGCCGGAGTTATCCCCATGGCCGAAATCAAGGAAGCCCTCGTCCCCGATATCGGTGACTACAGCGATATCCCGGTAATCGAGGTGCTGGTCGCCGTCGGCGACACGGTCAAGAAGGACCAGGGGCTGGTCACGCTGGAAAGCGACAAGGCGACGATGGAAGTACCGTCGTCGGTCGCAGGCGTGGTCAAGGAGATCAAGGTAAAGGTCGGCGACAACCTGTCTGAAGGCAAGGTCGTGGCGCTGATCGAGGTCGCTGAAGGTGACGCACCGGCCGCCAAGCCGGCCGCCGCCGCTGCCGCACCTGCGCCGGCCAAGGCTGCCGCTGCCCCGGCGCCGGCCGCCCAGCAGAGCGCCCCGGCCGCTGCCGCCCCGGCGCCCGCCGCCGGTGGTGGCGCGGTGGAAGCGCTGGTTCCGGACATCGGCGATTACTCGGATATCCCGGTCATCGAGATCCTGGTCGCCGTGGGCGACACGGTGAAGAAGGACCAGGGCCTGGTCACGCTGGAAAGCGACAAGGCCACGATGGAAGTACCCTCGTCGGTTGCCGGCGTGGTCAAGGAAATCAAGGTCAAGGTCGGTGACACCCTGTCGCAGGGCAAGGTCGTGGCGATCATCGAAGCCGAAGGCGCGGCCAATGCCGCTCCGGCGCCGACCAAGGCCAATGCCGCGGCCAACGAAGCAGCCGAAACCGCCACCAAGGTCGAGCCGGTCGCCGTGCCGGCACAGCCGGACAAGCTGGCTGCCCGTGAGATCGCCAGCGCCCCGTCCGCTGGGGCGCCGAGCAGCCCGCCGGTGCAGTTCAATGCCGACAGCGTGCTGCCGGCCAAGGTGCCCTATGCGACCCCGGCGGTGCGCGTGTTCGCCCGCGAACTGGGCGTGGACCTGCTGCAGATCAGCGGTACGGAAAAGGGCGGCCGCATCACCAAGGGCGACGTGCAGAAGTTCGTCAAGGCCGCACTCACCGGCGGCGGCGCTGCTGGCACGTCCGCACCGGCTGCTGCCGGCGGTGGCCTGAACCTGCTGCCGTGGCCGAAGGTCGACTTCAGCAAGTTCGGTGAGGTCGAGGTCCAGCCGCTGTCGCGCATCAAGAAGATTTCCGGTGCGAACCTGGCGCGCAACTGGGCCATGATCCCGCACGTCACCCAGTTCGAACAGGCCGACATCACTGAGCTGGAAGCCCTGCGCGTGGCGCTGAACAAGGAGAACGAGAAGGCCGGCATCAAGCTGACCATGCTCGCCTTCCTGGTCAAGGCCAGTGCCGCGGCGCTGAAGAAGTTCCCCGAATTCAACGCCTCCCTGGATGCCAGCGGCGAGAACCTGACCCTGAAGAAGTACTTCAACATCGGCTTCGCCGCCGACACCCCGAACGGCCTGGTCGTTCCGGTGGTGCGCGATGTCGACAAGAAGGGCGTGGTGCAGATCGCGCAGGAAAGTGGCGAGCTGGCCAGGAAGGCACGTGACGGCAAGCTGGGTCCGGCCGACATGAGCGGTGGCTGCTTCTCGATCAGCTCGCTGGGCGGCATCGGTGGCACCGCGTTCACCCCGATCGTCAACGCGCCGGAGGTGGCGATCCTCGGTGTGTCCAAGTCATCCATCCAGCCGGTCTGGAATGGCAAGGAGTTCGCGCCGAAGCTGATGCTGCCGCTGTCGCTGAGCTACGACCACCGCGTCATCGACGGTGCACTGGCCGCACGCTTCACCACCTACCTGTCGCAGGTACTGGCGGACATGCGCCGCGTACTGCTCTGATCGAGCCGGCAAGCCCCCTCCGTGTGGCCGCCGCCCTGCGCGCGGCCGCGTGACGAACTGCAGCAGACGCCCGCCGGCCATCCCGCGCGGGCATGAAGGAAACCACCATGGCCACGATTGAAGTCAAGGTTCCCGACATCGGTGATTACAGCGATGTGCCGGTGATTGAAATACTGGTCGCCGTCGGCGACACGGTGAAGAAAGACCAGGGTCTGCTGACCCTGGAATCGGACAAGGCAACGCTGGAAGTGCCGTCCTCGGCCGCCGGCGTGGTCAAGGAGCTGAAGGTCAAGCTCGGCGACACGCTGTCCGAAGGCGCTGTCGTGGTGCTGCTGGAAGCCGAAGGCGAGGGCGCCGCACCGACCGCGCCGGCCAAGGCGGCCGCACCCTCGGCGGCTGCCGCCCCCAACAGCAAGCCGCCGGTGACCCCGTCGCACCGCGCCCCGGCCGAGCCGGTCGCGCCGAAGCCTGCGCTGTCTTCGGGCAAGGCCGCCGACATCGAATGCGCGATGGTCGTGCTGGGCTCCGGGCCGGGCGGCTACACCGCCGCGTTCCGTGCCGCCGACGTCGGCCTGGATACCGTCATCGTGGAACGTTACGCGAGCCTGGGCGGCGTCTGCCTCAACGTCGGCTGCATTCCGTCCAAGGCCCTGCTGCATGCCGCGGCGGTGATCGATGAAGTCGCCCATGCCGGCGATTTCGGCGTGGATTTCGGTGCGCCGAAGATCACCCTGGGCAAGCTGCGCCAGTACAAGGAAAAGGTGGTCGGCCAGCTGACCAAGGGCCTGGCCGGCATGGCCAAGCAGCGCAAGGTGCGCAGCGTGCAGGGCGTGGGCCGCTTCGTATCGGCCAATGAGCTTGAAATCACCGCTGAAGACGGCAGTACCCAGCTGCTGCGCTTCCAGCAGTGCATCATCGCAGCGGGTTCGCAGGCGGTGAAGTTGCCGAACTTCCCGTGGGACGACCCGCGCGTGATGGACTCCACCGATGCGCTGGAACTGGCCGATGTGCCGGGTTCGCTGCTGGTGGTCGGTGGCGGCATCATCGGCCTGGAAATGGCCACCGTGTATGCCGCACTGGGCAGCAAGGTCACCGTGGTGGAGTTCATGGACCAGCTGATGCCGGGTGCCGACAAGGACCTGGTCAAGCCGCTGGCCGACCGCCTGAAAAAGCAGGGCGTCGAAGTGCACCTGAAGACCAAGGCATCCGGCGTCAGTGCCGAGGCCAAGGGCGTGACGGTCACCTTCGAAGCCGCCGCAGAAGGCGAGACGCCCGCGTTGCAGCAGGGCACCTTCGACCGCGTACTGGTGGCCGTGGGCCGCTCGCCGAACGGTGGCAAGATCGGTGCGGAAAATGCCGGCGTGCAGGTGTCCGATCGCGGCTTCATCCCGGTGGACCGCCAGATGCGCACCAACGTGCCGCACATCTTCGCCATCGGTGACATCGTCGGCAACCCGATGCTGGCGCACAAGGCGACCCATGAAGGCAAGCTGGCTGCCGAAGTGGCTGCCGGGCACAAGAAGGAATGGGTCGCACGGGTGATTCCGTCGGTGGCCTACACCAATCCGGAAATCGCCTGGGTCGGCGTGACCGAAACCGAAGCGAAGGCCAAGGGCCTGAAGGTCGGCGTGGCCAAGTTCCCGTGGGCGGCCAGTGGCCGTGCCATCGGCATCGGCCGTACCGAAGGCTTCACCAAGCTGATCTTCGACGAAGAGACCCATCGCATCATCGGTGGCGCCATCGTCGGTGTGCACGCCGGCGACCTGCTCGCGGAAATCGGCCTGGCCATCGAGATGGGCGCCGAAGCCGAGGATATCGGCCACACCATCCATGCCCATCCAACGCTGAGCGAATCGGTGGCGATGGCATCGGAAATCTACGACGGCACGATCACCGACCTGTACATGCCGAAGAAGAAGTAAGCCGCCAGGCGCCGCGCGCAGCCCGGGTGATGTTTCCCGGCACAAAAAAACCCCAGGCATGCCTGGGGTTTTTCGTCTGCGCAGTGGGGATCAGAACGACAGGCTGACGCCGGCCACCGGACCCTTGAACTCCTGCTTCAGGCCGATCACGCCGTCGCTGCCCTTCTGGTCGACGTCCAGCTTGAACCAGTCGTAGCCGGCGAAGAGGCCGAAGTTGTCGGTCAGGCGGTACTCGACGATCGCGTTGGCGCGGCTCAGGTCGCCTTCGTAGTCATCGAAGCTGCCCCAGCTGGTGTTGAGGTACTGGCCCTGCAGGTTGATCATCCAGCGATCAGCCGGGTTGAAGGTCAAGCGTGCACCGACCACCGGCGCCACGCCGTTTTCCTTCTCATCCAGGAAGCGGCCGTTGTAGACGTTGCCGAGGTCGGCATAGCCCTTGGCGCTGATCTGCGCCCATTCGGCACCGATCTGCAGGCCGAGGTCGAAGCGGTCGGTGTCCACGACCGAGTAGTCATAGACCAGGGTAGCGACCTGGTACTTCAGCTCGGCCTTGACGAAGCTGCCTTCCGGAACGTTGATCTCGCCGAAGGCGATGCCGTCGTTCAGCGTCTCACGGCGGTCCTTGTCCCACTTGAAGTAATCGAAGATCAGGCGCTGGCGGTCGCTGAAGCGGAACACGCCATCCACGCGCGGCTCCCATTCCTTGCCGCCCATGCTGAAATCTTCATTGAGATTCACGTCCTGGCCGGCAACGGTGGTGCTGCCGCGGATCGTGTTGTCGGTATCGATGTTCATCGCACCCAAGCGCAGCGTGAAGCGGTCATCGCCTTCGGCAGCATGCGCGTTGGAGGCAAAGCCGGCGCCGACGGCGGCCAGCGAAAGAGCAAGCAGGGTGGTAACGGGGCGCATCGGCAGGAATCCTTGCAGTGGTTCAACGAAAGTTGCGCCACTATCGCTATCTCCGCGTCCACCATTCGTGAGCGTATTGTGTAGGCGGCGTCTTCACAGGTCGCTATCAAGTGTGACGACCAACGGTCGTCACCCACCGCAGCACGGTCGTCACCCACCACAGCGCGGTAGTGCCGAGGCACGCTCGGCGAGCGCAGCGGCACAAAAAAAAGTCCCGCCGGGCAGCGGCGGGACCCCGTGCAGACCTGCGCAACTGCGCCGACGAGGATGAGAGAGCGCAGGTCGAGGGGTTGGACACACCGCCGCGACGAAAGTTCAATGCTGCATCGCCGCAGGGGCGGGAGCCCCGCTGGGCCTGATTGTCCCGCCCCCGGCCGGAAAAATCCCGGTCATCCCGCAACTTGCATCGATCCGGGATGAACACGCGGCGGTTGTCTCGCAAATTGTCCCATTGCTATAATTTGGCGGCTCGACGAGGCACCACGCAGCTGCCTCATGCCTATCACTCCAAATGTGCGGGACGTCTCTGTGCTGAATTCCGTTGATCCGGGTCGGCGACTGATGCTGCGCGCCGCGGTCTACCCGCTGGCCGCGGTGATTGTCCTGGCCCTTGGCTTCCTGCTGGTGAGTCCGAAACATGCGCTTGGCGCACTGCTTTCCGGGCTCGCGGTTTCGGCCGGTGGCTGGGTGGCGGCACGGATGGCACTGGGCGGTGGGGTACAGGCAGCTGGCTCGGCAATGGCAAGGCTGATCATCGCCGTCGTTGCCAAGTGGGCCGTGGTATTTGGCGTGTTGATCGCAGGCATCCTGGTGTTCAGGCTGCCGGCGGTGGCACTGCTGGCCGGTATCGCGGTCGGCTTGATGTTCCAGGTCCTGGCTCTGGCCAGGCGTTGATCGAATTTCTTAATAACTAAGGTTCCGGACACATGGCAGGCGAGGCGCTGACACCCACCTCCTATATCCAGCATCACCTGCACAACCTCACCGTTGGGCATGGCAGCCCGTGGGCGCTGCACCTGGATACCATCGCCACGTCGGTCCTGATGGGTCTGGTGATGGTTTTCGCCTTCTGGATGGCGACCCGCAATGCCACGGCCGGCGTGCCGGGCAAGTGGCAGGCCTTCGTGGAGATCTGCCTGGAGTTCGTTGACCGCCAGGCCAAGGACACCTACCACGGCACCAGCAAGCTGGTGACCCCGATCGCGATCACGATCTTCTTCTGGATCCTCCTGATGAACCTCATCAAGATGATCCCGGCCGACTTCATCGCCATCCCGCTCGAACTGCTGGGCGTGCCGTACTGGAAGCCGGTGCCGACCGCCGACGTCAACGCCACCCTCGGCATGTCGATCAGCGTGTTCTTCCTGATGCTGTTCTTCGCGCTGCGCGCCAAGGGCATCGGCGGCTTCACCAAGGAATTCCTGACCGCCCCGTTCGGCAAGTGGATGCTGCCGTTCAACCTGATCCTGAACATCGTGGAGTGGCTGAGCAAGCCGATTTCGCTGGCGATGCGACTGTTCGGCAACATGTTCGGCGGTGAAATCGTGTTCCTGCTGATCTGGGTGCTGGGCGGTGCAGGTATCGCCGGCATCTTCGCAGGCGCGTTCGCCGGCTTCGGCTGGATGCTGTTCCACCTGCTGGTGATCCCGCTGCAGGCTTTCATCTTCATGATGCTGTCCATCGTGTACCTGAGCCTGTCGGAAGACGCTCACTGAGTTTCGCTGCACCCTTCATCCGTTAGTTTCCAAATCCCTTAGCAATCACGTTCCCGGAGAAAACCATGTACTTCGCCGTCCTGACCAATCTCGCCCAGGTCCAGAGCTCCACCGTCCTCGCCGTCGGCATCATGATCGGCCTGGCCGCGCTGGGCGCAGGCCTGGGTCTGGCCATCATGGCTGGTAAGTTCCTGGAATCGGCCGCGCGCCAGCCGGAACTGATCCCGGTTCTGCAGGTCCGCATGTTCATCACCGCCGGCCTGATCGACGCCGCGTTCATCATCTCGGTCGCCGTGGGCCTGCTGTTCGCCTTCGCCAACCCGATGGTCGGCGAGTTCGTCGCCCGCCTGCCGGCAGTGGCTGGCTGATCCAGCCCCAAGTGAAACGACCGGGCGCTTCGGCGCCTGGTTGCGGATGAAGGTTCGGAGGTGCCGCCGGCAAGGCGGCACGTCCACCCCGTCACCACTGACTGAGCGAAAACAATGGATATCGGTTTTACCCTCATCGCCCAGGCCCTGGCCTTTGCTGCCCTGATCTGGATCATCGCGACCAAGATCTGGCCGCCCCTGATGAACGCGATCGAAGAGCGCCAGCAGAAGATCGCTGAAGGTCTCGCCGCTGCCGATCGCAGCCAGAAGGACCTCGCCCAGGCACAGGACAAGGTCAACGAGGCGCTGAAGGAAGCCCGCGGCAAGGCCAATGAAATCATTGACCAGGCCCACGCGCGCGCCAACCAGATCGTTGAAGCCGCCAAGAATGAAGCGATCACCGAAGCCAACCGCCAGAAAGAACTGGCCCAGGCTGAGATTGACCTGGCTGCCAACCGTGCCCGCGAAGAGCTGCGCAAGCAGGTTTCCGCGCTGGCCGTAAGCGGCGCAGAGAAGCTGCTCAAGCGCGAAATCGATGCCAACGCCCACAAGGCGCTGCTCGACGAGCTGGCTTCGGAGATCTGACATGAGCCAGGCCCTCACGCTTGCCCGTCCCTACGCCCGCGCCGCTTTTGCGACCGCGCGCGACGAAGGTGCGTTCGCGCCGTGGTCGGACGCGCTTGCGTTCTCCGCCCACGTCGCTGCCGACCCGCGCGTGTCGGCCCTGCTCGCCAACCCGGAGCTGGGTCGCGACGATGCCGTCGCCCTGCTGGCACCGGAACAGCGCAGCGAGACCTTCTCGCGTTTCCTGTCCATCCTGGCCGATGCCCACCGCCTGCCGCTGCTGCCGGAAATCGCTGGGATGTACGACCAGCTGCGTGCCGAAGCCGAACACGTGGTCAAGGCCACCGTGACCTCGGCCAACGAACTGGCCGCCGCTGAACTGGATGCGATCAAGGCTGCCCTGCGCAAGCGCTTCGGCCGCGATGTGGAAGTGTCCACCGCGGTGGATGCCTCGCTGATCGGCGGCGCCGTGATCGACGCCGGTGACGTGGTCATCGACGGTTCGCTGAAGGGCAAGCTTGCCCGCCTGCAGACCGCGCTCGCTAACTGAATTCAATTACCGTCCGGCCTCAACGCCGGCACTAGGACTCGACGATGGCAACCACGCTCAACCCCTCCGAAATCAGCGAACTGATCAAGAACCGCATCGAGAAGGTCAAGCTGGCCGCGGAATCGCGCAACGAAGGCACCGTGACCAGCGTGTCCGACGGCATCGTGCGCATCTTCGGCCTGGCCGACGTGATGCAGGGCGAAATGATCGAACTGCCGAACAACACCTTCGCCCTGGCCCTGAACCTGGAGCGCGATTCGGTCGGCGCCGTGGTGCTGGGCGAGTACCAGAACCTGCGCGAAGGCGACGTGGCCAAGACCACCGGCCGCATCCTGGAAGTGCCGGTCGGTCCGGAACTGCTTGGCCGCGTGGTGAACGCGCTGGGCGAGCCGATCGACGGCAAGGGCCCGCTGGGCACCCAGCTGACCGCTCCGGTGGAGCGTGTGGCCCCGGGCGTGATCTGGCGCAAGTCCGTCGACCAGCCGGTGCAGACCGGTTACAAGTCGGTCGACTCGATGATCCCGATCGGCCGCGGCCAGCGCGAGCTGGTCATCGGTGACCGCCAGACCGGCAAGACCGCTCTGGCCATCGATGCGGTGATCAACCAGAAGGACACCGGCATCAAGTGCGTGTACGTCGCGATCGGCCAGAAGGCATCGACCGTGGCCAACATCGTGCGCAAGCTGGAAGAAAACGGCGCCCTGGCCCACACCGTGGTCGTGGCCGCCACCGCGTCCGAATCGGCCGCGATGCAGTACATCAGCGCCTACTCCGGCTGCACCATGGGTGAGTACTTCATGGACCGCGGCGAAGACGCGCTGATCGTGTACGACGATCTGTCCAAGCAGGCTGTTGCCTACCGCCAGATCTCGCTGCTGCTGAAGCGCCCGCCGGGCCGTGAAGCCTACCCGGGTGACGTGTTCTACCTGCACTCCCGCCTGCTCGAGCGCGCTGCCCGCGTGTCCGAAGAGTATGTGGAGAAGTTCACCAACGGTGCGGTGACCGGCAAGACCGGCTCGCTGACCGCGCTGCCGATCATCGAAACGCAGGCCGGCGACGTGTCCGCGTTCGTGCCGACCAACGTGATCTCGATCACCGACGGCCAGATCTTCCTGGAAACCGATCTGTTCAACGCCGGTATCCGTCCGGCCGTCAACGCCGGTATCTCGGTGTCGCGCGTGGGTGGTTCGGCCCAGACCAAGATCATCAAGAAGCTCTCCGGCGGCATCCGTATCTCGCTGGCGCAGTACCGCGAGCTGGCTGCGTTCGCGCAGTTTGCCTCGGACCTGGACGAAGCGACCCGCAAGCAGCTCGAGCGTGGCCAGCGCGTCACCGAACTGATGAAGCAGAAGCAGTACGCCCCGATGTCGATCGCCAACCAGGCGCTGTCGATCTACGCCGTCAACGAGGGTTACCTCGACGACGTGCCGGTCAACAAGCTGCTGGCGTTCGAAGAAGGCCTGCACGCGCACTTCGCCAACACCCAGGGCGAGCTGATCGGCAAGGTCAACGCCACCGGCGGTTGGGACAATGACATCGAAGGTGCCTTCAAGAAGGGCATCACCGAGTTCAAGACCACCGGCAGCTGGTAACAGCGCACGTGGAGCGGGGCAGGTCCCCGCTCTACCGTTGAACATACGGGAATAAGAGATGGCAAGCGGACGCGAAATCAAAACCAAGATCAAGAGCGTGCAGAACACCCGCAAGGTGACGCGCGCGCTCGAGATGGTCTCGGCCTCCAAGATCCGCAAGGCGCAGGAGCGGATGAAGACATCGCGTCCGTACGCGCAGGCGATGAAGCAGGTGATCGGCCACCTGGCCCAGGCCAGCACCGATTACCAGCATGCGTTCCTGGTCGAGCGTGAACAGGTCAAGCGCGTGGGCTACATCGTGATCTCGTCGGATCGCGGCCTGGCCGGCGGCCTGAACAACAACCTGTTCCGCAAGACGCTGGGCGAAGCCCGTGCCTGGCAGGAAAAGGGTGCCGAAGTGGACATGGTGACGATCGGCCAGAAGGCATCGACCTTCTTCCGTCGCATCAAGGTCAACATGGTCGGCAGCGTGACCCACCTGGGTGACGTGCCGCGCCTGGAATCGCTGATCGGCGTGATCAAGGTGATGCTCGATGCGTTCACCGAGGGCAAGGTCGACCGCGTGTACCTGGTGTACAACCGCTTCGTCAACACCATGACCCAGACCGCCAGCTTCGACCAGCTGCTGCCGTTGCCGGCCGCTGAGAAGCAGGTCGCGCACCACGACTGGGACTACCTGTACGAACCCGATGCCGCGACCGTGCTGGAGCACGTGATGACGCGTTACATCGAGTCACTGGTGTACCAGGCCGTGCTGGAAAACGTGGCCTCCGAGCATGCGGCACGCATGGTGGCGATGAAGGCGGCCAGCGACAACGCGAACAAGCTGATCGGAACCCTGCAGCTGGTCTACAACAAGGCCCGCCAGGCAGCGATCACCCAGGAAATCTCCGAAATCGTCGGCGGCGCAGCAGCAGTTTGACGCGCACGTCCAAAGCACAAATCTAGAGGATGCAGCAATGAGTCAGGGCAAGATCGTTCAGATCATCGGCGCGGTCGTCGACGTCGAGTTCCCCCGTGAGTCGGTTCCGAAGGTGTATGACGCACTGAAGGTCGACAACACCGAAATCACCCTCGAAGTCCAGCAGCAGCTGGGCGACGGCGTGGTCCGCTGCATCGCCCTCGGTTCCACCGATGGCCTGAAGCGCAACCTGGTCGCCACCAACACCGAGCGCGGCATTTCCGTGCCGGTCGGCCCGGGCACCCTGGGTCGCATCATGGACGTGCTGGGTCGCCCGATCGACGAAGCCGGCCCGGTTGCCGCCAGCGACACGTGGGAAATCCACCGTGCCGCACCGTCGTACGAAGACCAGTCCCCGGCCACCGAGCTGCTGGAAACCGGCATCAAGGTCATCGACCTCATGTGCCCGTTCGCCAAGGGCGGCAAGGTCGGCCTGTTCGGCGGCGCCGGCGTCGGCAAGACCGTCAACATGATGGAACTGATCAACAACATCGCCAAGGCGCACAGCGGTCTGTCCGTGTTCGCCGGCGTGGGTGAGCGTACCCGTGAGGGCAACGACTTCTACCACGAGATGAAGGATTCCAACGTCCTGGACAAGGTCGCGATGGTGTACGGCCAGATGAACGAGCCGCCGGGCAACCGTCTGCGCGTCGCGCTGACCGGCCTGACCATGGCCGAGTACTTCCGCGACGAGAAGGACGCGTCGGGCAAGGGCAAGGACGTGCTGCTGTTCGTCGACAACATCTACCGCTACACGCTGGCCGGTACCGAAGTGTCGGCACTGCTGGGCCGCATGCCGTCGGCCGTGGGCTACCAGCCCACCCTGGCCGAGGAAATGGGCGTCCTGCAGGAGCGCATCACCTCCACCAAGAACGGCTCGATCACCTCGATCCAGGCCGTCTACGTGCCGGCCGATGACTTGACCGATCCGTCGCCGGCGACCACCTTCGCCCATCTGGATTCGACCGTGACCCTGTCGCGTTCGATCGCCTCGCTGGGTATCTACCCGGCGGTGGATCCGCTGGATTCCACCAGCCGCCAGATGGACCCGCTGGTCATCGGCCACGAGCATTACGACACCGCCCAGCGCGTCCAGCAGACCTTGCAGAAGTACAAGGAACTGAAGGACATCATCGCGATCCTGGGCATGGACGAACTGTCCGAAGAAGACAAGCAGGCCGTGACCCGCGCCCGCAAGATCGAGCGCTTCTTCAGCCAGCCGTTCCACGTGGCCGAAGTGTTCACCGGCTCGCCGGGCAAGTACGTGTCGCTGAAGGACACCATCCGTGGCTTCAAGGCCATCGTCGATGGTGAGTACGATCACCTGCCGGAGCAGGCGTTCTACATGGTCGGCGGCATCGAAGAAGCGGTCGAAAAGGCCAAGAAGATGGCCGAAAAGGCCTGATCCGGATCGGGCGGGAGCGATCCTGCCCGAGCTGACACCGGCGCTGGACACCCGTCCGCGCCGTGGCTCCTCCCCGGTGGCATCGTGCCGCCGCGAACAGTGAAGAGATTTGCATGAGCACGATCCGTTGCGACATCGTCAGCGCCGAGCAGGAAATCTTCCGGGGTGAAGCGACCCTGGTCGTGGCCACCGGTGAGCTGGGCGAACTGGGCATCGCGCCCAAGCACGCACCGCTGATCACCCGCCTCAAGCCGGGCAAGATCGTGGTGACCCAGGCCAATGGCGAGCAGCTGGACTTCTTCATCTCCGGCGGCATCCTGGAAGTGCAGCCGCAGGTGGTTACCGTGCTGGCTGACACCGCGATCCGCGCGCAGGATATCGATGAAGCATCGGTGCGCAAGGCCAAGGAAGAAGCCGAGCGCATGCTGGCCAACCGCGGTGAAGGCATGGAGATCGCCGAGGCCCAGCAGAAGCTGGCCGAAGTGACTGCCCAGCTGCAGGCGCTGGAGCGCCTGCGCAAGAACCTGAAGCACTGAACCCTTGGATGGGTCCGGTGGGTGACGACCGTTGGTCGTCACGCTCCATCTCCGTTGGTTGTTCCGACGCCGGCCCTGTGCCGGCGTTTGTATTTTCCGCGCATTGCCCATGATGCCGGCCGAACTGTGCGCCGGTTCCTCGTGCTGGCGACCCAAGGTGTTCACCCTGTGTGCTTCTTTCTTCCGGAAGCTGCGCCATGCCTGTTCTCAACTACTGCCGCGCAATGCTTCTCGCCACGTTGCTGCCTGCCGCCGTGCAGGCCACCCCGATGGATCGCTTCGTTGCTGTGGCCGCCGAGCGCAATGCCATCGCGCATCAGGTGGCGGCGTTCAAGTACCCGGCCGCGCGCCCGGTGGAAGATCCCGTCCGCGAAGCACAGGTGCTTCAGGACAAGCGTGTCCGGGCGACTCAGCTCGGCCTGGACGCGGAGGCGGTCGTGGACTTCTACCGCCAGCTGATCGAGGCCAACAAGCTGATCCAGCATGTGGTGTTCCATCGCTATGCGGCAGGCGAGGTGCCGGCGCCGGCGCCTTCGCTGGAGGAACTGCGCGGCATGATCGACGTGGTAGACGAAAAGCTGCTCGCGCTTTGGCCCGGCATCGCCCCGCAGCGCGGCCGGCCGGGCTGTACGAAGACGGTCGCCGAGGCGGTGGATCACAGCACGCAGGAGGCGGTCGGGCATGTCGCGCTGGTGCGGGCTATGATTGATCTTTGCCGCCCCGAGGCTGGCGGCAGGCGCTGATAAGCAAGGAGAGCAGGGTGCAGCAGACTATCGGCGCGGTTTCGGTCAACGACCGCTGGACCCGTGCAACCGCCAAGCCGGGTTTCGCCTGGTGCGTCCTGTGGCTGGTGCTGTGCCTGCCGTGGCTGCTCGGCGTCTGGACGATTCCCTTCGATGCGGTCCAGCAGTTTTTCCCTGCGGTGAGCTTCACTGCCCAGCAGCTGCTGCTGGGGGACGTCCCCTGGTGGAATCCCTACCTGCATGGCGGCTATCCGCAGCTGGCTGACCCGCAGATGATGACACTGCAGCCGACCGTGGTGCTGCCGATGCTGCTGGCGCCGGCCTCGCTGCACTGGTTCACGGTGGTGATCCTGCTGCATGTGCTGGTGGCGGGGATGGGGGCGTTGAAACTTGCGGCAACCCAAGGCCTGCAGCGGTTGCCGCAGCTGATGTTCGCACTGGTGTTCCTGTTCGGCGGGGTCGCGGCGGCGCGCCTGCAGCACACCCCGATGATCGTCAGTTACTGCCTGCTGCCTTGGCTGTGGCTGGCGCTGGACCAGCTGCGCCGTCATCTGCACTGGCGCCATGCCGTGCTGGCCGGCGTTGTCGGCGGACTGAGTGCGCTGCAGCTGACCCAGGTCACCTACCTGATCGTGCTGGCGTGTGCGGTGTATACGATGGCGGCTATCGCGATGGCGCGCGCACGGCGCACCCGACTGTGCCTGCAGCTTGCGGCGGTAGGCGCGATTGCCGCGGCGATCAGTGCCCCGCAATGGCTGTCCACGTTCGCGTGGCTGGCCCATACCAACCGTGATGGGGTGTCACTGCAGGCCGCCCTGCCGGGCGCCATCCACTGGCAATCCCTGGTCACGCTGCTGTCCGGCAACGTGTTCGAACAAGGGCGCGGCGACAGCTGGGCCTTCGGGGATATCACAACCGACTATCTGTACATGGGCGCGGTGCCGTTGGCGGTGTGGCTTGCATGGGGTGGCGCGGTGGTGCGCAGCGATCCGCGCGGGGCGCGCATCGCGCTGGCGGTCTTCGTGCTGGCTGTGCTGTTCGCGCTGGGCGGTGCCACGCCCCTGTTCCCGTGGCTGTTCGGCTGGCTGCCGGGGCTGGACCTGTTCCGTCGCCCGTCGGATGGATTGTTCCTCGCCGTCCCGGCGGCGGCATGGCTGTCCGCGCATGCGCTGCAGTCGGCCCTGCAGCGCGATCCGTTGCGCCCGCACCTGCCCTCGCTGCTGGTGGTGGCCGTGCTGGCCATCGCCGGTGCGTGGCTGGTCCTGGGCAGTGGACGCCTGCAGGGGGCGGCGTGGCTGGCAATCAGCGTCGCCATCGGGGCGGTCGCGGTGCGTCAGTTGATACGCCACCGGTCGCCCTCGCGCTGGCTGCTGGGATTGATGCTGCTGGACCTGCTGATCTTCAACGTCAGCACGTCGTTCAACGCGCGCAGCGCCACCCGTCCGGTGCTGACCGCAACGCGGCCCGGCCCGGCGCAGAGTGCGTACCAGCTGTTGTCCGCCCAGCGCAGCGAAGGCCCGCCGGAACGCGCACTGGCCTTCGGCGTCGGGCCGTTGACCAATGGCGCGGCCGTGCATGGGCTGGCATTGGCCAATGGCTACAATCCGCTGCTCGACCGCCGTGCCCTGCAGATGCTCGGCATGCCCGGCGATCCGCTCGACAGCGTGCAGCAGAAACCGGAAACGCCATGGACGCCCGACTTCGATGCACCGCTCTACGATCTGATCGGCGTGCGCTGGGTGCTGGCACCGACCGCGTTCCCGGGTTCGCATGCCTACGACGCCGAACTGCAGGTAATGCAGCGTGACAGCGTGCTGCCGCGGATGCTCAATCCCACGGCAGTGCATCGTCATGATGAAGACCTGCCGCCTGCCGCGGCCTTCAACCGGACCGACTTCAACAGCACGGTCTGGCTGCCCGGCGCTACGCAGGCGGCGTGTGCCGATGCCGGTGCGGGCACGCTGCAGGTGGGCGCGACGGTCTACCGGGCCAGCGGGCTGAGCGTGCAGGTGGATGCGGCCGCGCCGGCGTGGCTGGTGGTCAATGAGGTGTCCGCTCCGGGCTGGCAGGCCAGCGTGGATGGGGCGGTAATCCCGCTGATGCGCGCCAACGGGCTGTTCCGTGCGGTCTGCGTACCGGCCGGTCGCCACCAGGTGGCGTTCCGTTTCAGTCCGCTGCAGTTATGGCGCGATGGACTGGGGCAGCGCCTCGGCCGCTGAGCGTCGCCTGACCGATGCCGCCGACCATGGATCGGCGCTACCGGGGCGAGACCCTGTAACGGAGTGGTAGCGCCGACCCATGGTCGGCGAGCGCAGCGGGCGGGGCAGGTCAGCGGAACACCAGGCGCCGCATCAGCAGGAACGACAGCCCGGCCAGCCCACCTTCCACCAGCGGCTTGGCCAGCCATGCGTACTTCAGCCCCAATGCTTGATCTGCTGCATTGACCAGTACGGTGCTGAGCACGGTGAGCACGGCCCACAGTGCGATGAAACGGCCAAAGCGCTTCCATCCCAGCCGTTGCTTGCCGGCATCGGCAAAGGTGTAGCGTCCGTTGAGCCAGAAGCCCAACAGCATCCCGCAGGCGCGTGCGATCACGTTGCCCGGCACCACCGGCACGCCCAACGCGGTCACGGCGACGAATACGCACCAGTCCAGCAGCAGCTGGAGCAGGCCGACGATGAGGTAGGAGCCACCTTGGCGGAGCAGGGTCATGGACGGAAGATGCAGGATGCGTGAGTCATGTTAACGGCGGCCGTTCTAGAATGTCGCGAAACCATCGCGGACCCCTTTTTCCATGACCCAAGCCCTGCACGTCATCATCCTCGCCGCTGGCGCCGGCAAGCGCATGAAGTCCGTATTGCCGAAGGTGCTGCAGCCGGTGGCTGGACAACCCATGCTGGCCCACGTGATCGCCACCGCACGCGAGCTGAAGCCGGATGCGATCCACATCGTGTACGGCCATGGCGGTGATGCCGTGCGCGCGCATTTTTCCAGCCAGCCCGACCTGCTGTGGGCCGAGCAGTCGCAGCAGCTGGGCACCGGACATGCCGTGGCGCAGGCGATGCCGGAGGTGCCGGACGCCGCGCAGGTGCTGGTGCTGTACGGCGATGTGCCGCTGATCCGTGCGCAGACCCTGCGCGAGCTGCTGGACCAGCCGGGCCGGCTGGCGGTGCTGGCGGCGGAAATGGACAACCCGACCGGCTACGGACGCATCGTGCGCGATGCCGAGGGCAAGGTCGGCTCGATCGTGGAGCAGAAGGACGCCAGCGAGGAACAGCGCCGGATCCGCACCATCAATACCGGCATCATCACCGCCGAGTCCACCGCGCTGCGTCGCTGGCTGTCGCAGCTGTCCAATGCCAACGCGCAGGGCGAGTACTACCTGACCGATGTGTTCGCCTTTGCCGCCAACGAGTACACCGCTGCGGACATGACCCTGGTCGCCGATCCGCAGGACGCCGAAGGGGCCAATGATCCGTGGCAGCTGGCGCAGCTGGAACGGGCCTGGCAACAGCGCGCGGTGCGTGCGCTGTGCGTGCAGGGCGCGCGCGTGCTGGACCCCGCCCGGGTTGATATCCGGGGCGAGGTGATCGTCGGCCGCGACGTGCAGATCGATGTCAACGTGATCCTGGAAGGTCGCGTGGAACTGGGCGACGGGGTCAGCATCGGGCCCTTCACGCGGCTCAAGGACGTCACCCTGGGCCCGGGCACCACGGTGCTGGCCCACTGCGACGTGGAGGGCGTGGTGTCTGAAGGCGCCGCGCACGTCGGGCCGTTCGCGCGGCTGCGCCCTGGCACCGTGCTGGCCGACGGCGTGCACGTGGGCAACTTCGTGGAAACCAAGAAGATCCGCATGGGCGTGGGCAGCAAGGCCAACCATCTGAGCTACCTGGGCGATGCGGTCATCGGCAGCAAGGTCAACATCGGCGCCGGCACCATCACCTGCAACTACGACGGCGTGAACAAGTCGCAGACCACGATCGGCGACAACGCCTTCATCGGCTCCAACAGTTCGTTGGTGGCACCGGTGCTGGTGGGCGAGGGCGCGACCATCGCCGCCGGATCGGTGATCACCCGCACCGCGCCGGATGGCCAGCTGACCGTGGCGCGGGCACGCCAGCAGGTGGTTGAAGGCTGGCAGCGGCCGCAGAAGAAATCCTGAGCGGTTCCCGGCACGCCCGGCAACGCCGGGCCATGCTCGGCGTCGCGGGTCAGTTCTGCGGCAACAACAACGACACGCACAGGCCGCCTTCGGTGCGGTTCTGCAGCGCGATGCGACCGCCGTGCGCTTCCACGATCTCGCGGGTCAACGCCAGCCCCAGGCCGGTGCCGTTGCGCTTGGTGGAATAGAAGGGCGTCAGTGCGTTCTGCAGCACGGCCTCGTTCATGCCCTTGCCGCGATCCAGTACATCCAGCCGCAGCCACTGCGGCAGGCGGGTGACCTTGACCCGCACGTCGTCGTTGGGCGGGTCGGCGTCGGCGCAGGCTTCGTGCGCATTCTTGACCAGGTTCAGCAGCGCCTGGCCCAGCTGGGCGATGTCGACCCGGCTGTGCAGGTCTTCATCCAGCGCGTCCATCTGGAACGGAATCTGCTGCTGCAGGCTGGCCAGGAAAGGTGCCCAGTGCACCGTCTGCAGCTGCGGCTGCGGCAACTTGGCAAACCGCGCGTAGCCGCGGATGAAGCCCTCCAGATGGCGAGCACGGTCTTCGATGGTAGAGAAGATCTCCGGCAGGCGGTCGAAGCGTTCACGCTTGACCAGTTCACCGCCGGAGTGCGCCAGGGACGCAATGGGAGCCAATGAATTATTGAGCTCGTGGCTGATCACGCGGATGACTTTTTTCCAGGTCTGTACTTCCTGCCGGCGCAGTTCGGCGGTGAGCAGGCGGATCAGCAGCAGGTCGTGCGGTCGTCCATTCAGATGGAAGGCGCGGCGCGAGAGATGGTAGATCTGCTCGTCTTCCTCGTCCTCGCTGTCCTCTTCGCGCACCGCGAACAGGCTGTCGCCGCCGCGCGAGATGGCATCGCGCAGGGCGATGGGCATCTGTTCCAGCAGTTCGGCCAAACGCTGTCCTTCGAGCTTGAACCCGCCGTGCAGCAGCTTGCGCGCGGCCAGGTTGGAGAACACCACGCGCTGCAGGCCATCGCCACCGGCGGCCAGCAGCAGCATCGCCACCGGGGTGTTCTGCACCATCGTGTCCAGCAGCAGTTCGCGCTGCACCAGCGATTGCCGCTGCTCGCGCAGCACGTCACCCAGTTCGCGGTGCGCCTCCACCAGGTGGCCCAGCTCGTCCTGCCCCGACCAGTGCACGCTGAAGTTGAACTCGCCGTCCTTGTAGCTGCTGACCACGCCGGACAGCGCGCGCATCAGCGAGCGGACCGGTGCGATGGCGCGGTTCAGGCTGAACCACATCAGCGCCAGCAGCACGATTCCCGACAGGATCGCCACGCCCCAACCGTGGTCCATCCAGTACGCCAGCAGCCACGGCAGTGCGGCCGCAAGGCCCAATACCGGCAGCAGGCGCAGGAACAGCTGGAAGGTGAAGGAGCGTTGCTTCATTCGCGCGGAATGCCGAAGCGGTCCATGCGCCGGTACAGGGCCTGCCGGCTCAGCCCCAGCTCGGCAGCGGCCTGGGCGATGATGCCGTGGTTGCTGGCCAACGCGCCTTCGATGCGCTGGCGGTCGGGGTCGATCATCGCGCCGGCGCCACGCGGGGCGGCGGGCGCGCGCGGCAGGTTGAGGTCGGCCACTTCGATGCGGTTGCCGATGGCCAGCAGTTCGGCGCGCTGGATCACGTTGCGCAGTTCGCGTACGTTGCCTGGCCAGGGGTGGCGCTGCAATGCCGTGCGCGCGGCGGCGGACAGTGGTTTGTCAGCTGCCAGGAAGTGCTCGGCCAGCGGCACGATATCGCCGGGCCGCTCGGCCAGTGGAGGCAGCGTCAGCTCGACCGTGTTGAGCCGGTAATACAGGTCTTCGCGGAAGCTGCCCTCGCGGATCATCGCGCCCAGGTCGGCATTGGTGGCGCTGACCACGCGCACCTTGACCTGGCGTTCGCGGTTGGAGCCGAGCCGTTCGAAGCGGCCGGTTTCCAGAACGCGCAGCAGCTTCATCTGGCCGCCCAGCGGCAGGTTGCCGATCTCGTCCAGGAACAGCGTGCCACCGTCGGCGGCCTCGAATTTTCCCTCGCGTGCCTTGTTGGCTCCGGTGTAGGCACCTGCCTCGGCACCGAACAGTTCCGCTTCGATCAGCTCGGCCGGCAATGCGCCACAGTTGACCGTCACGAACGGGCCCTTCGCCGCCGCGGAGTTGGCCTGGATGATCTGCGCGATCTTTTCCTTGCCGGCGCCGTTCGGGCCGGTGATGAGCACGGGCAGCGCCGACCGCGCGACCTGGCAGGCCAGCGCGATCACGCGCTCGCTGGCAGGATCGGCGAACACCGCACCGCACAGATCGTAGCGTTGCTCCAGTGCGCTGCGCTGGCGCTGCTCGCGTTGACGCCGACGATCCAGCTCGCTGCGCGCCTCGGAGAGCTCCAGCAGGTTGTTGACCGTGGTCAGCAGCTTGCGGTCATCCCACGGCTTGGGCAGGTAGTCGGCCGCGCCGGCCTTCACCAGCTCCACCGCCGTGCCGAGGTGGGTCCACGCGGTCAGCAGGATCACCGGCAGGTCCGGGTGGGCTTGGCGGATGCGGGCGAACAATGCCTCACCTTCTTCGCCGGAGGTGGTGTCCTCGGTGAAGTTCATGTCCTGGATCACCAGGTCCACCGGATGTTCGCGCAGCAGCGCGAGCCCCTGTTCCGGCGACGTCGCCTGCAGGGTATCGATGTCGTGCAGCGAGAACAGCACGTCCAGCGCGGTGGCCACGCTGGTGTTGTCGTCGATGATCAGGATCGCGGGCATGCGGCAGCTTCAGTTGGCGCCGAGCCGTGCTCGGCCGAATGCAGGCGCCGGGCAGGGCACGGCGCTACGGACATCATGGCAGCAGGATATACAAGCCGGGGCGGGTATGCCTCAGCTGCCGCGGGTGGCCACCGCCGGCGGTACTGCGGCGGCGCGCCGGGCCGGCCCGAACACCGCCACCTGGCCCAGCAGCCACAGCAGCACCGCGCCCACCGGCAGGTAGACCAGCGGCATGCGCGGCAGCTCGTAGGTGTTCATCAGCGCCAGGTTGATCGCGTAGGCGGCCAGCATGCCCAGCACGATACCCACCGTGGCCAGCAGGAAGTTCTCGGTCTGGAAGTAGCGCAGGATCTGTCCCCGCGTCGCACCCAGTGCGCGGCGGATGCCGATCTGCTTGCTGCGCTGCTGCACCCAGAAGCTGGCCAGCCCGACGATGCCCAGCGCGGTCACCACCAGCAGGGCCACGCACACGGTGATCAGCAGGCCGACCATCGCCCGGTCATTCTTGAAGTAGCTGTCGCGCTGCTCCTCGTAGGTGAGCTTCTCGCGCACCAGCCGGTTCGGATCGTTGCGTTCCAGCGCCGCCAACGCAGCGGTCAGCACTTCCTGCCGGCGCTGCGGATCGGTACGCAGCAGGTACAGCCCCTCAGTGAACGTGGTACGCATCGGCAGCAGCAAGGACATGTCGGTGTTGTCGTCCCAACCGGTAGGCGTCGCCAGATACTCCACCACGCCCACCACATGCACCGGCTGGGTGCCGATGTAGAAGGTCTTGCCGACAGCGGACGTGCCCGGCGAGAGCCGGTCGGCAGCGGCCTTGCTGAAGATGCCCGCCACGGCCTTGTCGTTCGGGAAGGCCTTCATGGCTTCTTCGCGATCGACGAATTCGCCGGGCTGGAAGTCACGTCCGGCCACCAGGTTCAACCCCAGCGTAGGCAGCGCGTTCTCGTTGACGTAGTACATGGTGGAATGGATGGTCGGCTTTTCCTGTTCGGGCGTGAGCGAGATACCGCTGTTGGACGAACTGGTGCGGAACGGCAGCTGGCTGGCCCGGGTCACGCTGGTGACCCCGGGGATCGCGCGCAGCGATGCCAGGTCTTCGCGGGTGCGCGCCATGGCATCGGTCTGCTTGCCGATGCCACTGACCCGCACCACCACCAGTTCTTTTTCGGCCAGGCCGCTGGGCTGGCTGATTTTCTCGATGCGCTGGCTGACCAGGAACAGCGCGTTGCAGACGATGGCGCAGGTCAGTGCGACTTCAAGCACGATCAGCGAGGCGGCGGTCTTGTGCCGGCGCAGCGTGCTGAGGATGGGGCGGATGTCCATGGTGATTCCTCGTTGACGTGCTTACTGCGACTTGAGCTGGATGGCCGGGGTGACCTGCATGGCGCGCCACGCAGGCAGCATGCCGGCGGCCAGGCTGGCAAACAGGGTCAGGCCGATGGCCAGCACCAGCATGCTGCCGTCCAGATGGGCGAGCTTTGCGTATTCCACCGGCTGCTGGCGCACGGCATACAGGCCGATCAACGCCAGTCCGATACCCAGCAATCCGCCGGCCACGCCGACCGCGCCCGCTTCCACCACGCACTGCAGGAAGATCTGGCCACGGCTGGCACCGAGGGCGCGGCGCACGCCGATCTCGCCGCTGCGGCGCAGGAACTTGGCCAGCAGCAGGCCGACGGTGTTGATCAGGCATACCACCAGGAAGCCGAGGGCCAGCCAGACCTGCAGGCGCACGTCACTGGGAACGGCCTTCTTGTAGTCCAGCCATTCCATCACGCTGGAAAGACGGGTGTTGGCCGGGCGCTGGAATCGACCCGCTGCCCGCTGCTGGTCCGAATAATTGACCAGGTACTGGCGGAAGTCATCGGCCTTGGCCGGATCCAGTTCGACCCAGTACTGCAACCAGGTGCAGGGGGCGTTGAGGTCGTAGCTGGAGCCGTCCGGGGAGCCGTCGCCGAAGCAGTTCATATTGCCCGAGCTGCCCATCTTCAGGTCGATCGACGTGGAAAACGGCATCAGCACGTCTTCCTCCTGGCCGTAGGCGCTGAAGGACAGGTCGAAGAAGCGCGGCTGGGGCTGCCAGGCCTTCAGCACGCCGACCACGCGCAGCGAATGGCCACTGACGGTCAGGTTGCGGCCCACGCTGTTGGCACCGTTGAACACCTTGTCGTTGAGCGCCTTGGACAGCACCACCACCCGACCGCGTCCCTCGTCGTCGGCGGCGGTCCAGGGATTGCCGTACTGGAACGGCACCTCGAACATCGGGAAGAAGTCGGCCGAGGTGTAGCGCGAATCCACCGAGAACGGCTTCAGCGTGCTGCTCTCCGGCACGATCGTGGCGCCGCCGGCGGTCATCACGGCCTGGCGCTGCGCGCGTTTGTCACGCAGCAGCGTTTCCGCATCGAAGCGGGTCATCTGCTCTTCGGGTTCTTCACCGGGGACGTACCCTGACTTCGGGCGCGGATCCAGCTGCACGTAGAACAGGCGGTCGCTCTTGCCCGGGATCGGATCGCCGGACAGTACGTGGAAGACCGTCAGGGTGGTCATCGAGGCGCCGATGCCCAGTGCGATGGCCACCACCATCAACGCGGTCAGTACCTTGTTGCGGCGGAAGCTGCGCACGGCCAGGCGGACGTAGTAAGCGAACATGGCGGACCTCACTCGTTGACGGCGGCGATGCGCCGCGCGGTTGCCAGCACCGGCTCGCGCAGCAGGTCGGTCACCTGGCCATCGACGATGTGCACGTTGCGCTGCGCACGCGCGGCCAGTTCCGGATCGTGGGTGACCATCACGATCGTGGTGCCGGCGGCATTGATTTCCTCCAGCAGCTCCATCACCCCGCGCGCCATGGTGCTGTCCAGGTTGCCGGTCGGCTCATCGGCCAGCAGCAGGCGCGGGCTGCCGGCCAGTGCGCGGGCGATCGCCGCGCGCTGCTGCTGGCCGCCGGACAGCTCACTGGGATAGTGCTTCATGCGCGAGCCCAGGCCGACCTGGCTCAACGCCTTTTCAATGCGCTCGCGGCGTTCGGCCGCGGACATGCCGCGGTAGCGCAGTGGCACATCGACGTTGTCGAACAGGTTGAGGTCGGGGATCAGGTTGAAGCCCTGGAAGATGAAGCCGATCTTCTGGTTGCGCAGGCGGCTGCGCGCATCGTCGCCGAGCTTGCTGACATCCTGGCCATCGAGCAGGTAGGTGCCGCTGGTGAAGGTTTCCAGAAGGCCGGCGATGTTGAGGAACGTGGTCTTGCCCGAGCCGGACGGACCGGTCACGGCAACGAACTCGCCCTCGTTGACCAGCAGGTCAAGCGAACGCAGGGCATGGGTTTCCACCTGTTCGGTGCGGAACACTTTGGCGACAGCGCGCATCTCAAGCATGGTTCTCTCCAGATTCGGTAAGGGGTGGTGTCAGTTGATGGAAACGCGCTCGGCGTCCTTGAACAGGTCGCTGCCGGCGACCACGATGCGATCTCCCGGCTGCACGCCGGACAGGATCTCCACTTCACCCAGGCTGCTCACGCCCAGCTGCACGGGGCGGCGCACGGCGGTGCTGCCGTCCATGACGTAAGCATTGCCGGTGCCCTGTTCGACGAACGGGCCACGCTCCACCTTCAGCACGTCCTTGCGCGTATCCAGCAGCACGCGCACGGACATGCGCTGGCTCTGGCGCAGGCCGGCCGGCTGCTTGTCGGCGAAGCGCACGCGGGCATTGACCTCGCCGTTGACCACCTCCGGCGACACCGCGCTGATCTCTCCGGCGAACGGCTGGCCGCTGCCGCTGGTCAGCTGCGCCGGCATGCCGATCGCCAGGTCGCGGGCGAAGCTTTCCGGCACCTTGATCTCGATTTCAAAATTGGACAGGTCGACCACGCCCAGCACCGGCGCATTGGCGACCAGGTTGGTGTGCTGCACCGCCTGCACCTGGCCGACCTGGCCGTCGAACGGGGCGCGCAGGGTCAGCGCGTCCACCTGGCGCTTGACCTCGGCCACCACCGCGCGCTGGCGGTCGGCCAGCAGGCGCTTGTTGCGCGCGTCCAGGTCGGCGCCCTGGCCCTGCAGACGGGTGTCGGCCTGGGCGTTCACCAGGTTGATGTCGGCTTTCTTCAAGGCGTCCTGCGCGCGTGCCAGGTCGATCTGCGGCACCGCGCCGCCGTCGAAACCACGCTGGTAGCGCTGCAGGTCGCGCTCGGCGGCGACTTTCTCGATGCCGGCCTGGTCGGTGTCCTTGCGCGATTTAGCGCGGGTCAGGGTGGCATCCAGTGCGGCACGGCTGGATTCGGCTTCCAGCCCGGCCAGGGTGGCCTCTTCCTGTGCCAGCTTGCTGCGCAGTTCCGGACTGTCGATCAAGGCCAGTTCCTGGCCCTTCTTGACCACGTCACCGGCCACCACCTTCAGCGTGACCGTGCCGGCGGAGATCGCGTACAGCACCGGGCTGTTGGCCGCGATCACCCGGCCGTCGGCGGCGATGTCGCGCACCAGGTCGCCGCGTTCCACCTGCGCGATGCGCACCCGGCTGCTGTCGAACGAGCGGCTGGCGTTGAGCCAGCCATGCACGGCAAAGGCAATGCCAGCCAGCACCAGCAGCGCGGCGAGCGCCGGCCAGCGGTAACGGCGCCAGGTGCTGGCGGCCGAACCGGGCGTGGCGGTGGAAACGATCTGGTCCTGGGCGGAAGTGTCACGGATCATCGAAGGGCCTGGGTGGTCGGACTGCCTGTACGGAAGCAGGGAGCGTGCCAACTTTTCACCCCTTTACGATCAAGCAGTTGCGATCTTCGCGCGGGTGTCCGTGTGTCCGCGGACAGGCGCACGGACACTTTCGTTAAGCGGCCAGGCGGCCAGGGCGGACAGCCACGCTAGAATGTACGGATCAACACCAAGGGATGCGGGACTATGTGCGGAATCGTGGGTGCGATCGCTGATCGCGATGTGGTGCCGGTGCTCATCGAAGGCCTGAAGCGGCTGGAGTACCGCGGCTACGATTCGTCGGGCATCGCCGTGCTTGAGCCTGGAGAGCAAGCGGAGATCCGCCGCGTACGCCGCACCGGCCGCGTCTCGGAGATGGCCTCTGCCGCCGGTGCCGAAGGCTTCAACAGCGTGCTCGGCATCGGGCATACGCGCTGGGCAACCCATGGCGGCGTCACCGAGGCCAACGCCCACCCGCACATCAGCGATGGCGTGGCGCTGGTGCACAACGGCATCATTGAAAACCACGAAGCGCAGCGCGAGAAACTGCGCGCGCTGGGCTACGTGTTCGAATCGCAGACCGATACCGAAGTCATCGCCCACCTGATGCACCATCACCTCAAGGACGGCGGAAGCCTGTTGTCCGCGCTGCAGCGCACGGTAAAGGAACTGACCGGCGCCTATGCGCTGGCGGTGATGAGCCGGGCCGAGCCGGAGCACTTCGTCTGCGCCCGCATGGGCTGCCCGCTGCTGGTTGGCCTGGGCGAAGGCGAGAATTTCGTCGCCTCCGATGTATCGGCGATCATTTCCTCCACGCGCCGGGTGATCTTCCTTGAAGAGGGCGACACCGCCGACGTGCGCCGCGATGGCGTGCAGGTGTATGACGCGCATGACCAGCCGATCGATCGTGGCGAGCACCTGTCCGATGTCTCGCTGGCCTCGCTGGAACTCGGTCCGTATCGCCATTTCATGCAGAAGGAAGTGCATGAGCAGCCGCGCGCGCTGGGCGATACCATCGAAGCGGCGATCGACGCGGGTGGATTCCCGGCCGAACTGTTCGGCAAGAACGCCGAAGCGGTGCTGTCGGGCATCACCGGAGTGCAGATCCTGGCCTGTGGCACCAGCTACTACGCCGGCATGACCGCGCGTTACTGGATCGAATCGATCGCCGGCCTGCCGTGCAACGTGGAGATCGCCAGCGAATACCGCTACCGCGCTGCGTACGCGGATCCGAAGCATCTGGTGGTCACCCTGTCCCAGTCCGGCGAAACGCTGGATACGATGGAAGCGCTCAAGTACGCCAAGTCACTGGGACACCTGCACACGCTGTCGATCTGCAACGTGCCGCAAAGCGCGATCCCGCGTGCCAGCGAGCTGGTCTGCTACACCCGCGCCGGTGCCGAAATCGGCGTGGCCTCGACCAAGGCGTTCACCACCCAGCTGGCGGCGCTGTTCCAGCTGACCGTGGTGCTGGGCAAGCTGCAGGGTCGCATCGATGCCGCACAGGAAGCGGACTACCTGGAGCAGCTGCGTTTCCTGCCGGGCAGCGTGCAGCATGCGCTGAACATGGAGCCGCAGATCGCCGCGTGGGCCGAGCGCTTCGCACGCAAGAGCAGCGCGCTGTTCCTGGGGCGCGGCCTGCATTACCCGATCGCGCTGGAAGGCGCGCTCAAGCTGAAGGAAATCACCTATATCCACGCCGAGGCCTACCCGGCCGGCGAACTCAAGCACGGCCCGCTGGCGCTGGTGGACGAAGACATGCCGGTGGTGGTGATCGCGCCCAACGACAGCCTGCTGGAGAAGGTGAAATCCAACATGCAGGAAGTGCGCGCGCGGGGTGGCGAGCTGTTCGTGTTCGCCGACCAGGACAGCCACTTCGTCGAATCCGAAGGCGTGCACGTTATCCGCACGCCGCGCCATGCCGGTGTACTGAGCCCGATCGTGCACACCATTCCGGTGCAGCTGCTCGCTTACCACACCGCCCTGGCGCGCGGCACCGACGTGGACAAGCCACGCAACCTGGCCAAGAGCGTGACCGTCGAGTAAATCCCGGAGGCGGGACGGAAAGAGACCTCCTCGCGGGTGGCTCGTTCAGAGCTACAGCTGGGGTGGGGCCGGGCGGGGGGGGGGGGTGGGGGGGCGGCCAAAACC